>JACRJB010000023.1 GCA_016215605.1 Rhodopseudomonas palustris | reverse complement strand
GCCCGCCGCCGCGCAGGCCGAGCCGGAGCCGCCGGTGCGTCCGCGCACGCCGCCGCCGCGCGACGACCGTCCGCAGCGCAATCTCCGCGTCGAGCCGCCGCCGATTCCGCCGGAGCCGCCGCTGCCCGGCCGTGAGCGCCCGGCGCGCCGTCCCGATCAGCCGCAGGCTCCGGGCCAGGGCGCCGCTGCAGGAGCCGACAATCCCGGGCTGCGCGGCTTCCGCGACGTCACCGCCGATCTCGACGGCCTCGGCAACGCCGCCGCACAGGCCAACCGCGCCGCGCGAAAAACCTACGCCAATGTCGCGCCGTCGGCGGAGTTCGATCGGCTCGAGCCGTCGATGGAAAACCGCAGCGATCCGGACGCGCCGTATTCCTACGACGAATCGGTCGACGAGGCGCAGCGCTACGCGCCGCCGCCCGCCGCGCCGCGGGCGCGGATCGAGCCGGACCGCAAGGCGCCGCGCGCCAAGCCGACTCGCGCGCCGTCGAAATTCCCGCTGAAGAGCGCGCTGGTGATCGGCGTGGTGCTGGTGCTGGTCGGCGCCGGCATCCTGTGGGGGCCGTCGCTGTATTCGTCGCTGCGCGCGATGATGAAGTCGTCGCCCACGACCGAGACCGCGGCGCCGACGACGCAGCCGACCTCGACCGAGCGGCCGAAGATCACCGATCGCGTCGGCCAGCCGTCGAGCTCGGAGACCGTCGCGCCGGTGGCGCAGCGCGTCGTGCTGTACGACGAGGATCCGTCGGATCCGAAGGGCAAGCAATATGTCGGCACGGTGGTGTGGCGCACCGAGCAGATCAAGGGCGCCAGCGCCAAGGGCGGCGCCGATCTGGCGGTGCGTGCCGACATCGAAGTGCCCGAGCGCAAGTTCAAGATGACGATGTCGTTCCGCCGCAACACCGACACCTCGCTGCCGGCGAGCCACACCGCGGAATTGACCTTCATCCTGCCGCAGGATTTCACCGGCGGCGGCGTCGCCAACGTGCCCGGCATCCTGATGAAGTCGAACGAGCAGGCCCGCGGCACGCCGCTCGCCGGCCTCGCCGTCAAGGTCACCGACGGCTTCTTCCTGGTGGGCCTCAGCAACGTCGAGGCGGACCGCTCGCGCAATCTGCAGCTGCTGAAGGAACGGTCCTGGTTCGACGTGCCGATCGTCTACACCAACCAGCGCCGCGCCATCATCGCCATCGAAAAGGGCCCACCCGGCGAACGCGCCTTCACCGACGCCTTCGCCGCCTGGGGCGAGTAGCGCTCCGCGTTCTGCCTTCCAGCCCCGTCATTCCGGGAAACGCGCCCGTCATTCCGGGGCGCGCAGCGAAGCTGCGCGAACCCGGAATCGCGAGCTGTCCTGCGCCGCCATCGTTTCCCCAACGTCTGGATTCCGGGTTCGCGCTACGCGCGCCCCGGAATGACTGGGGAGAGGCTGCCGGCGCGATTGGCGTGCGGCCACAGCAACGCCCTGGGCGCCAAGGTCGACATCAAAAGCCGAACGCGTCACGAAAGCAGCCCCGTCATTCCGGGGCGCGCAGCGAAGCTGCGCGAACCCGGAATCGCGAGCTGTTCTGCGCCGCCATCGTTTCCCCAACGTCTGGATTCCGGGTTCGCGCTACGCGCGCCCCGGAATGACGAACGAGAGACTTTCAGCGCGATTGCGTGCGGGAATAACGACGTCTCATGTGCGGCAATGCCGACGTCACGAGTCGCAGCCCGCTCCCTCTCCCCGCTCTTGCGGGGAGAGGGTTGGGGTGAGGGGCTGCGCTTGGCGCCAAAGGCCCCGTCGTGCCCCCCGAATCAAAACGCGCCGCGAAGATCGCGGCGCGTGGCGTCGGATGTGGTGTGACGAGTGCGTTCGCTACGGCGCGCCGTCGGCGCCGGCCTGGACGGCGTCGTGCACCAGCGCGTGGGCGTCGGTGACGCCGCGGGCGGCGTTC
Source organism: Rhodopseudomonas palustris (assembly GCA_016215605.1). Classification (GTDB taxonomy): domain Bacteria; phylum Pseudomonadota; class Alphaproteobacteria; order Rhizobiales; family Xanthobacteraceae; genus Rhodopseudomonas; species Rhodopseudomonas palustris_L. The sequence continues at coordinate 86,511 of JACRJB010000023.1, read as the reverse complement.
TGCACGATGATCTGCGCCATCATCGCCTTGGTGGCCGGGGTGCGATGCTCCGTCGCGATCTGCGCGACCGCGATATCGAGCACCTCGCGCAGCGTTGCGACGTAAGCGGGATCGAACTTCGGCTGGTCGGTGGCGGTCATCGATAGTCTCCTTCTGTCCAGTCTGCATCTTGCCGATGCAATGCGGCTCAAGTGGGTCCGCTGGATGAAGTTGCGGTGACGCGCGCTGATATTTCGGTGATGGGGATGGTGACGGTTTCTTCACGTTTGCAGAAGTGCCTGTGGCACAGGGCGATTCGATGCGCCGCCGAGCGTGTCGCGGCGCGCGCGGCTGGAGCGATTCCAGAACGCGCGGATCTGCTGCAAGGGTTGTGGCCGTGCGGTGACGGCGATCGTCACGGCGACCATGATACGACCACACACGGTGTGTCCCGGCTGCAAGACACCGCCGCCGCCGTCGTGTGATGCGCGTGCCGCGGACACCGTTCGCGCCTCGCGAGTCCCGCCGTCGATCGTGAGCGATATCGATGCGCGCGGCCGGTCGCGGTCTGCGGCGCGCGGGGCTCACGCGGAGCTCACATCGTCGCGTCGCCGTCACGAGTCCGCCACAACGCACAACGCCCGTCGAGGTCCCCCCAGGGTCCTCGACGGGCGTCGGCTAGTTGGCAGAAGTAAGCGTGCTTACTTCTTGGCGGCCGGAGCGGCAGCCGGGGCCGGAGCGGCCGCCGGCGCGGCGGCGACGGCGCCACCCTGCCAGTACTTCGGGAACCAGGCGGTGTTGTTGAGCACAGCGGCGTGCACCAGGATCGCGATCACGGTGACGCTGCCGAGCAGCAGCGGCAGGCCGACGGTCGGGTTAACGACGGTCCAAATACGACCTTGATTCATGTTCGATACTCCTTAGTGCAGCCAGGGCGAGTAAACGTACGCCAGGAAATGCGCCACGATCGCGATCGCGCCGAAAATGCGCGTGCCGTCGATCACATGCTTGTGGATCTCTTCCGATTCCGCGATCGTCAGACCGGTCGGCCAGACCTTGTTGGGATCGTCTGCCATAGGTAACCTCCTCAGAGACTGAATAAACTTCGTGCTGAACCCGCACGCGAGTGCCGCTAGCAGCGACCGGGGTCCGAATTCACCGGCCGACCTGACGATGGCAGCCCCCTCAGGCCTTGCCATGCCGTCGACCGGGGGCTTCGCCCCGGCTGAGACCTCCGTCTCCGGACCTGCTCCAGCGTTGGCTGGTCGGTGCCGATCACGGCGTTCTCTCGCTCGGTCAAATTATCGTGACAGGTGCGCTTGTCAACTTGACATGACACTACGGGCTGTCCGGTTCATGCCGGACACTGCGCCGCAAATCGGTGCGGGGATGGGGAATTGGGGGAAGAGGGGCCCAGAAGGGCGCGTCAGCTTCCCCAGAATGCTCGCAGCTTCTGCGCGACCTTCCGGGCGGTGAGCTTGTCGAGATGGCCCGCTCGCCGCTCGATCCGCGCTGGTTCGAGACAGGCGATCTTGGCTGTCCGAATCACGGATGGAGCCGGCAGGCCGGCTCGGTCGAGTTCCGAGATCGCGACGTCGCAGGACCACGGCGCGTTCTCCGCACTCGTGATCATCGCCACCCAGATCACGCCGAACGGCGCGAGCTTCTGGCTGGAGATCACCAGCGCGGGCCGACGCTTCTCGGCGAGCCGGTCGGCATAGGGGAACGGCACCACCACGACGTCGAACGCGTCGTAGCGCGGTTGCGGTCCGTGCGTCAGGCCAGTCGCGGATCCAGCTTTCGATGCGGGGCGGCGCATCATCCCTGGGCTCCCTCGGCGTCGCCGTCGCTACAGCCCGCCATACGCCTTCTCGTCGGCTTCGGAATTCCACTCGGCGAAGGCCGCGAACGGATCGTCCGCGTCGTCGCTGGCGCGGTCGAGCACGATTCCGGCCTCCGTCACCCGATAGCGCAACGTATCGCCCGGCTTCAGTTTCAGCAGTTCCCTGATCTCGCGCGGAATCACGGTCTGGCTCTTGACCGAGACCTTCGAGAACGCGGCGGGCGGGCGGCGCTGACGGTTCATGCCGGTAAGCTAGCTTACCGTCCTACGAATGCAAGACGGCCGCCCTCGCTATTCGATCGGCCGGGCGCGTTCGACCACGGCCTGCTGGGCCTGGGTTTCGATCGCGCCGCGGCCGCGGGCGGTGCGGACCTGCGCGATCGCCTCGAGCGGCGGCACGCCGAGCTCGACCAGGAGGCGCGCCGCGATCATGCCGGCGCGGCCGAGCCCGCCCTTGCAATGCACGACGAGGTCGTCGCCTTGGCGCAGCCGCTGCCGGATCGCGCGGCCTTCGGTCTCCCAGCGCCGTTCGAACGCCGCGGTCGGCGGGTGATAGTCCGGGATCGGCAGATGCAGCCATTGCATCTGCCGGCGCTGCACTTCCTCGCCGAGCTGCGGCACCCGCAGCAGCGTCAGTTCGCTCGGCTCGACCAGCGTGATCACCAGGCGGGCGCCCCAATCGCGGATCGCGTCGAGATCGGCGGCGAGGTCGCGCGCCCAGCCGCCGGTCAGCGCCGACGCGTCGTGCTTGCCGGGACAGAAGGTGATGCCGATCCGGCCGTGCGCCGGGCTGGCGCGGACTTCGGCGATCTGCAGCGGATGCGACGCGCTGGTGCGGAGCTTGGCCATCAACGGTCCCGTCCGCGCAGCGGCAGCGCCACCGGCTGCGCCGCCGAAGCCTCGTCACGCGCGCCGACGCGCCGCGCCAGATCATCGCGCCGCGCGATCAGCAGCGCGATCATCGCCTGCGCGGCCGGCGTGTCGCCGTGCACGCCGGTCACCGTTGCGGCGATCGCCGCGGCATCGAGCTTCGCCACCTTGGCGACCGACGTCGCCAGCGCGTGCGGCGTCATCGCGCCGAACACGCTCGCCGCCACCGCATTGCTGCGCGGGTTGCGCAGCGTGTCGAACTCGATGGCCGCCGGCCCGAAATCGGTCTTCACCGCGCCGCGCGCCCGATAGGCCAGCGCGCCGCCCTGGTCGATCCGGACGATCGCGCCGCTGCGGGTGACGAGCACGTTGTCGAGATCGGCGCCGAGCACGTCGCGATTGCCGAGCCAGGCGTCGACCGCGAAATCGCGACAGACCTCGGCGGCGACGCCATTGTCCGGCGACGACAGCGCTTCGCCGAGCGAGGCGCCGCGCACCACCGCGCTCGCCACCGCCAGCGCGCCGTCGCGGCGCACCAGCGCGACCTCGGCCACCGCGGTGCCCGCCAGTTGGTACAGCCGATTGGCCAGCAACTCGTTGCGCGCATGATCGTCGCTCGGCGGCGTCTTGACGTACCACGCCCGGCCGTCGTCATCGGCGACAAGCGCCGCCGGCGTCGAGCCGGCTTGTCCGCCGATCACCGTCCAGTTGCTGGCGTCCCGCAAGCGCGTCTCTCCGTCGGCAGAGGCCATTTGACCGAAATCAAGCGACATCGCCTGTCCGTGGCCGTAGCGTATCGCCCGGACGGTCGGGCGCAATCCCGACCAAACGCCGACAGCGGGTTGGCCGGCAATGCTCTTCACCTGGCTGCAGACGGTTCTGACCGGACGCGACGCGCAGCGCGACGCCCGCGTCGATTGGGACGCCAAATACGGCACCGATACCGATTCGAGCGTCGAGCTCGACGGGCTCACCATCCGCCAGGACAGCCGCCGCTACGGCGAGCGCTATCAGGCCAGCGATCCGCGCGTGCTGGCGGATTCGCTGAAATACATCGGCCTCGATCCGCGCGGCCATCGCTTCGTCGATCTCGGCTGCGGCAAGGGCCGGATGCTGATCGTCGCCGCCGAGCTCGGCTTCAGCTCCTGCGTCGGCGTCGAATTCGCCGACGAGCTGGCCCGCGCCGCGAGGCGCAACGTCGCGGCGTCCGGCTTCAGGACCATCAGCATCGTCCACGGCGACGCCGGCAACTATGCGTTCAGGGACGAGCCGTTCGTGCTGTATCTGTTCAACCCGTTCTCGGCGCCGATCATGCAGCGGGTGCGCGACAATCTCCTGAAGCTGAAGCGCGCCGACTACACCGTGATCTACAAGAACGCGCGCGAGCGGCGGCTGTTCGACGAGATGCCGACGCTGCGCTATCGCGGCTCGCCGCCGCCGCATCGCGGGCTGTGGGGCACGCATGTCTGGGTGCCGCGGCGGTGACGCCGCGCGCGGGCGCCGCTCCTCGGCCCGCCGGCCGCGCTTAACCATTGGTTAATCATGCGGCCGCTACGGTCACAATGTTTCTGTCTGTGTCTTACAATGTCCCGACATTGCCGGCGCGGCGGGCGAGGGCCCGCGCATCCCACCTCGAACATGGCGCAGTCCCATGGCCGTCATCTCGCAATCCACCAACCAGATCTCCCCGGCGGCGGAACGGATGTTTCACCAGAGCCGTCTGGTCGGCGAGTGGAAGGGCAAGTGGACGGGGCAGAACCAGGAGGTCGGGTTCAAGGTCGTCAACATCCGCGGCGCCACCGCGCAGGTCGAATACACCCATCACGGCCGCACCGAGCGCGGCCTCGCCAAGGTCGACGGCGCCACCATCACCTACGGCAACGTGATGATCGGCACCAAGGACGGCAAATCCGCCGTGATGATCTTCTCCTCCGGCGGCGGCAAGGCGAGCGCGTTTCTCGAGAAGCAGGCGCCGCCGGCCGACGACAACCGGCTGATCGGAAGCTGGGGCGGCCATTCCAGCGACACCGACGGCACCGCGAGTTTCAAGGTGCTGTCCGTCAACGGCAAGGAAGCCGAAGTCAGCACCACCATCAACGGCATCACCACCAAGGGCACCGGCCTCGTCTACAAGAACGTCATCATGTTCGGAAAGACGCAGATTTCGACCGAGGACGGCAAATCGGGCAAGCTGATCTTCCAGGTCGGCCTGAAGTCGTTCGCGGTGCCCATGACCAAATACCCGCCGGTCGGCACCTCGTCCGCGGTCGACAAGATCGCCTGAGCGCCGCGCACTGATCGGACCATCAGCCGCCGCGCGCCGCCCGATCGCCAACCGCCGCGCCAGCGTTCAGCGCGTGACGAGCGGCAGCAGCCGGTAGGCGACCGCGACGGTGAGCGCGATCGCGGCCCAGATCAGCGCATGCTGCAGCCACGCCCCGCGATCGGCCCCGCGCAAAAATCCCCGGCCGAGATACAGCGTCAGCGCCGACAGCGCGGCGACGCTCACCACCGTGCCGGAGTCGAACAGGCCGCCGTCATAGCCGACGTCGTTGACGATCGCCGCGCCGCCGCCGATCAGCACGATCGCGATGAGAAGCCAGAGCCACATGCGCGAAACTGTCGGCCGCGCCGCGCGCCCCTGTCAATCCGCCCCACCGCCACAGGCGACCCATCGCCGCAGCGCCGATGTAGTGCGATGCTGCGCCCCGCATCTCGCGATAGCAGCAATGCCGCCCAACGCGTCGCAGCGCGCCCCCTCTCCCGCCTGCGGGAGAGGGTTGGGGTGAGGGCGAGCCGAGCACTGAGCCTCCGACTCGTTGATGGCTCTTCCCCCACCCGGATCGCTACGCGATCCGACCTCCCCCGCAAGCGGGAGAGGTTGCGCCGTGCCGGTTGGCCGGCCTTGCGCGACCATCAAGGCGTCATCTCGTCCTCGTCGCGCAAAGCCTCTCAACGCGTCGCAGCGCGCCCCCTCTCCCGCTTGCGGGAGAGGGCTGGGGTGAGGGCGAGCCGAGCACTGCGTCCGCGTCGCCCCACCGCCGCTACGGCGGCAGCGTCGCCAGATACGCGGCGATCGCGGTCATGTCGGCGACCGTCATCCGGCTGGTATTGGCCTTCATCGGCTCGGCCATCGCGCCGTGGCGCAGCCCGGTTTTGAATTCGTAGAGCTGCCGCACGATCATGCTCGGCGAGCGGCCGGCGATCGGCGGAATCTCGTCGGTGCCGCGGAGATCGTCGCCGTGGCATCCGGCGCAGGCCGGCACGCGCTCGGCATCGTGGCCGGCCACCAGCCGTTCGCCGCGCGCGACGCTGCCGCGCGGCACATGGGCGGTGAACGTCACCCGTGTGTCGCGGTTGACGAAACCGTCCTCGTCGTCCGGCATCTCGACGATGCGGTCGCCGAGCGGCTCGGTGGTGCCGTCGTGCTTCGGCGTGTAGTACCAGTTCGGCACCGTGCTGGTCGGGACCACGTCGCTCTCGACCACCTTGATCCGCGCCGGCAGCTTCAGCGCCGCGTAGTAGCCGACCGCCTGATCGATCTCCGCGGCGGTGAGTTCGTTCAGCGCCGCGATCATGCGGAACACGTGCGCCCGCGCCGGCACCGCGGTGCTGCGTGCGCCGCTGCGGTAGTCGTCGATCTGGCGCCGCAGATAGGCGGCGGGCAGGCCGGCGAGGCTGGCGTTTTCCGGGCCGCCGACGCCCTCCGGCCGGTGGCAGCTGCCGCAGGCGCGCAGATTCGGCTTGCGCCCCAGCGCGACGATCGACGGCATCGGCGGGTGCGCCTCCGGCCGCCAGTCGAGCGCAAAGAACAGGTCGCGGATCTGCGTGAGCGTGTAGCCCTGGGTGCTGTCCGGCACGCGGCGCACCGTGCCGTCGTCCGGCGGCGGGACGGTGCCCTTGGCGGCCATCGGATAGGCCCACACCGGCGGCGGCTCCTCGGCCCGCGCCGCAGGCTGCCCGATCAGCCCCGCGGCGACGATCGCCCCGAGCAGCACGGCCGCGACGCGCTCAACGCCGTCCATCGTCCGACCCGTGCCCCGCCGGCCTCGCGCGGCCGCCTTGCGGCCCCTCGAGCATCCCCGCCATCGCGTCCGATCCCCAGCCCATCCCCGCCTGCGCCGGCCCTGCTCATCGCCGGCATCTTGGTACCAAGCTTAGGTAAAATGGAACCGAGGTCAATCAGCGCGCGGTTGTGCGACCGCCCCGCCCACAACGCCCCGCCCGAGTCGCAGCGTTCCGCCACAACTCGCAGCGCGCCCCTGAAGGGCAAGGCCACGCCACACGTCGCAGCGCACTCCCTCTCCCGCTTGCGGGAGAGGGCTGGGGTGAGGGCGAGCCGAGCACTGCGTCAGCTCAAACCCACGGATTACTGACCGGCGCGCCGGCGCGTTTGAACTCGCTGGTATCGCGCGTTACTACCGTCAGGCCGTGATGCAGCGCGGTGGCGGCGATCAGCAGGTCTGGCTGCGAGAAGGTGTGCCGCGCCTTGCGCCCCTGCTCGACGAGCAGCCGCCATTTCAGCATCACGTCCTCGGACACTGGAAGGACGCGCTGGTCGAACATCGGGCGCACCCGATGGGTGAGCCAGTCGGTCAGGTCGGCGCGCCGGGACGCATCGCCGACCTGCTCGATGCCGAAGCGCAGCTCGGCGAGCGTGACGACGCTGACATAGAGCAGATCCAGCGGCTGTGCGGAGACGAAGGCCACCACCTTGCGCTCCGGCTTCGGCCGGCGAAGCTCGGACAGCACGTTGGTATCGAGCAGCCAGCCGCTCACGGCTCAGGACGACAGATCGACGTCGCGCACCGGCATCCGCGCGCGCTTCGGAGCCAGCTCGATCTTGCGATGCGGCGAAGCCTGCATCGCCTCGACCAGCAGTGCGCCGCTGCGCTCGCCGCTGAGCCGGCGATAGTCGTCCGCCGCCACCACCACGACCTCGTCGCGGCCGTGCACGGTCACGATCTGCGGCCCCTCGTCGCGCGCCGACCGCACCACCTCGCTGAACCGCGCCTTGGCGTCCTGCAACTGCCACCGGCCGGGCCGGGGCTGCGATGTGCGGGGTGGCGAGATCGGGGGCTTCTTCAATCTGGTCATGCTGACCAGATTAGGCGGGTAGGGCGGATTTGCAAGAGGCCCGAACCATCGCCGCGCCGCCGCATCGCCCAATCGCCGAGGTGTTGAAGGCCGCCTCTCCCCGAGCCGCAGCGCACTCCCTCTCCCGCTTGCGGGAGAGGGTTGGGGTGAGGGCGACGCGGGCAGTGAGTCCGCGCTCCCTGAGAGTCAGCTTCCCCCACCCGTCGCGCTTCGCGCGTCGACCTCCCCCGCAAGCGGGAGAGGTTGCGCCGTGCCGGCTGCGCGGCCGTGCGCGACCATCAAGGCGTCATCTCGCCCTCGTTTCGCGACGCGCTTCCACGCGTCGCAGCGCGCTCCCTCTCCCGCCTGCGGGAGAGGGTTGGGGTGAGGGCGACGCGGGCAGTGAGTCTCGTTCGGAAAACTCATCGGCGGGTTAGTCGAAGGCGTAACCCGCCGATGCGCGGCGTCAATGAAGGCGGCGGATGACGCTGCGCCAATCCGCCCTACGAGCTGAAAACGATCAGTAACGCGGCGTCCGCGTGCCGATCTCGCCCGTGTAGGGGTTTACGTTGCCGCGCGTGGTGTAGTTATCCGATTGCGTGCTGTTGGGATTGGTCGCATGTGATCCCGGTACGTAGGTGCCGTGGCTGTTCACATAGGGTGAAACCGAATGGCTCCGAGAATTTGACCCGTACCCATATTGCGCGTGCGCGGCCGACGTGAGGGCCAGGATGGTTGCGCCAACGAGGACAATGCCCTTCATAGAAAACTCCTTTTGCAAAAACGCACCAAACAAGAAGCACAAGGCTCGGTCGACGTCGAGGAACTTCGGTAGATCGAAGTTCGTCAGTCCTTCCAACCGGGGGGCTCTCACGCCGGCCGCCGCAGGAATGTCGGCGTCGGCAGCGCGGTAGCCCGCATGAGCGAAGCGACATGCGGGAAAGCCCAGAGGAAAGATCCCGGGTATCGCTGCACTCACCCGGGCTACGCTTGCTATATTGTAATTGGAAATTTGATTCGAATGACCACGACCAAGACTCAGCTAATCATTGGAGGCGACCATGCTTTACTATACCGTTCGCGTGACCACGCCCTGCATTAATTGGGGCGAGCCGGAGAAGCCAATTTATTGGCATTGAAAAGTGCCTGCGAAGTCGAAGGAAGAGGCGGTAGCCTTGGTCCAGAATAGCTCCGATTGCTGGGGTATGCCTGCGTGTGTTGTTCATCCTTTGGGGTAAAAATCGTTAGCACATCGTAGGGCGGGTCAGCCGCAGGCGTCACCAGCCGATGCGTCAACGAAGGTGGCGGATTGCGATGCGCTCATGCGCCTTTTGGGCTGCCTTACATTATCTAACCTGGGCAGTTGATGTTCTGTTAGAAAGAGTGCGCGCTCCGACTCAAGGACATCTATGGCGGATCAAACCTACAACCTGAATGGCGGATTCAAGCCAACGCTCAAGCGTTTTGCCGACCTGAGTGGGCCTGATTTTTTCCCGACCCCGCGGTGGGCGACGTTCGCCCTCATGGAAAACGAGCGGTTTCAGGGAGAAATTTGGGAGTGCGCCTGCGGCGACGGTGCGATGTCGCGCGTTCTCGAAGAACATGAGCACCAAGTTAGGAGTTCGGATCTCTACGATCGAGGATTTGGAGAGGTAGGCGTTGATTTTCTGGCCGCCAATTATGGCTCGGATAACATAATCACAAACCCGCCTTACAATTGCGCCGAAGGATTTGTCGAAAGTGGTTTGACGAAGTCGAAACGGAAGTTCGCTCTCTTGCTTCGTTTGGCATTTCTGGAGGGCTCGAACCGAGCTAGGACCATCTTTGCCAGGACGCCTCCTGCCCGTGTGTGGGTGTTTAGTGAGCGTATAACATTTTACCCGAATGGAGTTGAACCAAAAGGGTCCGGAACGACTGCGTATGCTTGGTATGTGTGGGACAAGGATGCTCCCGCCCAAACCGAACTAAAATGGATCATGCCGGGGGTGAAGTCGCGTTATTCCTAGCGCTTGGCGCCGACACTCAGCTTGCCAGCCTCTGTTAGTTGCCACACCCCACGCCCAACGCTCACGACAGCGCCACGCTGGAAAATGTTGCCTACTGTCTTCTTGTGACATTTTAGGTTTCGAACTTGTTGTTCCCATATCTCTTCGTTTGTCCTCGTCTCGGAGTCGACGCAGTCGTCTGCCGAAAGAGTTAGATACTTTGGGACCTCTTGCTTCAAGATTTTAACGGTGGCCCGGCCGCTTGGGCGCGCGGCAAGTATCCTCAGAACCACCTCAGCAACCTCATCTTCTGTAATTCGAGCCATCAGAATCTCCAAACAATTGAACTGCTCACTGCAATAGGGGTAGACTCTCGCGAACTACTTTCGCCTATCTTTCCCGTTTTTCAACTGGACGTTAGAAGCCCCCTTGACATCCTGAGGATCTGGTTTATATTCCTAATCACTCCGCCCCATCGAGGGGCGCGTTACCGGGACGCTGGTCGTCGCGGGGCGGGGTGTGGCGCCTGCGGGCGTGGGGCAGACGTTGCCCTGCGCCTCCGGGGAGCCGAGGGTACCGTCCGCCGCTACTACGAGCGGCTGCCGCTTTCGTGGCTGGACGGGCGCAGCAGAACGCGAGGTAACTCGCGAGCTCCCTGCGTTCCCGGAAGCACGGCCCTCGGTCAAAAATCGCCACGGTGGAGCGTCGAAAGGCGTTCCGCGACTCTGACGCCGGTGCGCCGGTGCCAGCGGTCGCGGCACTGACTAAACGGTCGCGCCTTTCGGCGCTCCGCCTCCCTCGGCCTGAGCGCCGCCGGGAGGTCCCCTGAACCCACCACTCACGCAAATGATTTTGCGGGCAACGCCGCCGCCTGCGCGCGTGCGCGTCCCGCCAGCCGCAGGAGACGATTCATGATTTCTCGAGGCGATCCGCTGTCGTGGGGCGAACGCTTTCTGGCCGCCGACGATGCTGAAGACGCCGCCGAGGCGCAGTCCGATGCGGACTACGCGGTCGCGGTGGTGGCGGTAAGTCGCGCGCTCGCCGATCGCGCCGGCGCGCACGCGCGCTGCAAGCTGGGGCGCTGCCGCCGCGAGCGCGGCTGCCGGACCTTCAGCGATTGTGCCGTTCGGCCATGGCGCGACCCGGCCGATCTGCGCTACCAGCCGGCGATCGACGCCTGCTACGAGGCGATCCAGCGCGTGTGGCGCCGCGGTGCGTCGGGCCGGTGAGCAGGGCGGCAGCACGGCGCTCTCGCTCCCTCGCCCCGCTCTTCCGTGGGGAGAGGGTTGGGGTGAGGGGCCGGGCCATGCGTTGCCTCGCGGCGAAAGCTGTCGGGGGAAATCAGTGCGCCGAAAAATCAGCGCGGCCGGCGAGGCTGGTGACGAGGCGGCGTCGTGCCATGCCCCTCACCCGGACATCACGCTGCGCGCGATGTCCGACCTCTCCCCGCAATGCGGGGAGAGGTTAGCAGGCCGTGCCGCGCGGCAATGCGCGATCAGAAGCCGAGCCGCCGCGACGCTCCCTCGCCCCGTCCTTCCGCGGGGAGAGGGTTGGGGTGAGGGGCCGGGCACGGCGTTGCCACGCGGCGAAAGCTGTCGGGGGAAATCAGTGCGCCGGAAAATCAGCGCGGCCGGCGAGGCTGGTGACGAGGCGGCGTCGTGCCATGCCCCTCACCCGGACATCACGCTGCGCGCGATGTCCGACCTCTCCCCGCAAGGCGGGGAGAGGTTAGCAGGCCGTGCCGCGCGACGACGTGCGATCAGAAGCCGAGCCGCCGCGACGCTTCGCAAGGCGGGGAGAGGTTTGGAGTGCGTCCCTCACTCCTCGTCTTCGTCCTCGGCCTTCTTGCCGCCGATGGTCTTGAGCTTGGCGAACACGGCGTCGAGGTTGAGGTCGTCTTCGCTGCGGCCGGAGGAGGCCTGCTCGTATTCGGCTTCCTTGCGGGTGGTCTCGGAGGCCGGCAGCAGGGTGGCGCCGCCATATTGCGTGTCGGTCGGCTTCTCCTTGGCGGCGCGCTGCACCTCGAAGTCGAGCTCGATCTGCGAGCACAGGCCGAGCGTCACCGGGTCCATCGGCGTCAGCGTCGAGGCGTTCCAGTGGGTGCGGTCGCGCACGCTGGCGATCGTGGTCTTGGTGGTGCCGACCAGACGCATGATCTGGGCGTCCTTGAGTTCCGGATGATTGCGCACCAGCCACAGGATCGCGCTCGGGCGCTCGTGGCGGCGCGACACCGGGGTGTAGCGCGGGCCCTTCTTCTTGCTGGCCTGCGGCAGCACGACCTTGCTCTCGGCGAGCTTGAGGCGGTGGTCGGGGTCCTTCTCGCCCTTTTCGATCTCGTCGCGGGTGAGCTGGCCGGTCGAAATCGGGTCCATGCCCTTGATGCCCTGGGCGGCGTCGCCGTCGGCGATCGCCTGGATCTCCAACGGGTGCATCTTGGTGAAATCGGCGACCTGGTCGAACGACAACGCCGTGTTGTCGAGCAGCCAGACGGCGGTGGCCTTCGGCATCAGCGGTGCGTTGCTCATGGCAAATCTCCTTTGTCCCTTGCCCCTGGGACTTCCGAGGCAAGGCGGGTCATCGGTGATGACGGGAATTGGCGCTTATATATGCCGTCCGGGGCTCCCCGCGCAATGGTCCTGCTAAAGTGCAGCAGTCTGCGGCCTTGACAGTGCCTCAAACCCGTCCCAATTCCTTGGTCAAGACGAAACACTCGCAACGCCCGCAGGCGTGGGCTGTTACCGCCGTTCGCGGCGTGCGGGCAAAGCCTCCCGGATCGCGCAAAATGCTGGCCAAACCGCCCCTGAAGATCGTCCTTTGCTCGCCGCGCGGCTTCTGCGCCGGCGTGGTGCGGGCGATCGACACCGTCGAGCGCGCGCTGGCGCTGTACGGCGCCCCGGTCTACGTCCGGCACGAGATCGTCCATAACAAATACGTGGTCGACAGCCTGCGCTCCAAGGGCGCGATTTTCGTCGAGGAACTCGCCGAGATTCCGCAGACCTCGGCGCCGGTGGTGTTCTCCGCCCACGGCGTGCCGAAATCCGTCCCCGAAGACGCGATGGCGCGGAATTTCTTCTCGGTCGACGCCACCTGTCCGCTGGTCACCAAGGTGCACCGCGAGGCGGCGATCCATTTCAAGCGCGGCCGCGAGATCCTGCTGATCGGCCATTCGCACCATCCGGAAGTGGTCGGCACGCTCGGCCAGCTGCCGGCCGGGGCGGTGACCCTGATCGAGACCGCCGCCGACGCCCAGAGCTTCACCCCGAAGAACCCCGACAATCTGGCGTTCGTCACCCAGACCACGCTGTCGATCGACGACACCGCCGGCATCGTCGCGGTGCTGCGCGCGCGCTTCCCGAACATCTCCGGGCCGCACAAGGAAGACATCTGCTACGCCACCACCAACCGCCAGGCGGCGGTCAAGAAGGTGGCGCCGGTGGTCGACGCCATGATCGTGGTCGGCGCGCCGAATTCGTCGAATTCGCAGCGGCTGCGCGAAGTCGCCGAGCGCGAGGGCTGCAAGGTCTCGGTGCTGGCGCAGCGCGCCTCGGATCTCGACTGGAGCCAGTTCGAGGGCATCACCACGCTCGGCCTCACCGCCGGGGCCTCCGCCCCCGAGGTGATCGTCGAGGAGATCATGGGCGCCTTCGCCGAACGCTTCGAACTCAGCGTCGAGACGGTGTCGGCCGCGGAAGAGAACGAGTTCTTCCCGCTGCCGCGCGTGCTGCGCCCGGACGCCGCGGCGGAGTAGCGCGGCGGGGCCGGCCCCCGGCGGGCCCGCCCTTTCATTGCCGCCCGCATTGGTCTAGGAAGCCGCCACGATTCCTCGCTGACCGGGACACGCCATGGCGGTCTACACCGACGTCGCCGCCGACGACCTCGCGGACTTCCTCAAAGCCTACGAGATCGGCGACCTGCTGTCCTACAAGGGCATCGCCGAGGGCGTCGAAAATACCAACTTCCTGCTGCACACCACCCGCGGCAGCTTCATCCTGACGCTGTACGAAAAGCGCGTCGCCTCCGAGGATCTGCCGTATTTCCTGGCGCTGATGGCGCATCTCGCCGCGCGCGGCGTCAGCTGCCCGCAGCCGGCGACCAATCGCCGGGGCGAGATCTGCGGCACGCTGTCCGGCCGCCCGGCGGTGATCATCAATTTCCTCGAAGGCGTCTGGCCGCGCCGCCCCAACGCGGTTCACTGCGCCGGCGTCGGCGAAGCGCTGGCCAAGATGCACCTCGCCGGGCTCGACTTTCCGCACTACCGCGCCAATCCGCTGTCGGTCTCCGGCTGGCGGCCGCTGTTCAACCTCGCCGCGTCGCGCGCCGACGAGATCCAGCCCGGGCTGCGCGACTTCATCGCCGCCGAGCTCGATCACCTCGAAGGCTGCTGGCCGCAGCAATTGCCGACCGGCGTGATCCACGCCGATCTGTTTCCGGACAACGTCTTCTTCATCGGCGACGAATTGTCCGGGCTGATCGACTTCCCGTTTTCCTGCAACGACATCCTCGCCTACGACGTGGCGATCTGCCTGAACGCCTGGTGCTTCGAGCCGGATCACGCCTTCAACGTCACCAAGGCGCGGGCGCTGCTGAATGCGTATCAACGCGGCCGCGCCCTGAGCGAAGCCGAGCAGGCGGCGCTGCCGCTGCTCGCGCGCGGCGCCGCGCTGCGCTTCCTTCTGACCCGGCTGGTCGATTTCCTCAACGTGCCGGAAGGCGCGCTGGTGCGGCCGAAAGACCCGCTGGAATACGTCCGCAAGCTGCGCTTCCAGCAAACTGTCGCCACCATTTGCGATTACGGAATCGAAGCTGCGGGAGCGGTGGCATGAGCGAGGCCCTGAGCGAAGCCGGGGCCGCCCCCCGCCCGGTGGTGATCCACACCGACGGCGCCTGCTCCGGCAACCCCGGCCCCGGGGGGTGGGGGGCCATCCTGAAATTCGGCGACACCGAAAAAGAACTCAAAGGCGGCGAAGCCCATACGACGAACAATCGGATGGAGCTGCTGGCGGCGATCTCGGCGCTGGAAGCGCTGACGCGGCCGTGCACGGTCGATCTCTATACCGACAGCCAATACGTCAAGAACGGCATCGGCAGCTGGATCCACAACTGGAAGCGCAACGGCTGGAAGACCGCCGACAAGAAGCCGGTCAAGAACGTCGATCTGTGGCAGCGGCTCGATGCCGCGCTGAAGAGCCATCAGGTGCGCTGGCACTGGGTCAAGGGCCACGCCGGCCACGACGAAAACGAACGCGCCGACCAACTGGCGCGCGATGGGCTCATCGAAAATAGACTGAAGTCGCGGATGAGTTAGCATGGTCCTCATGGTGAGGAGGCGCGTAGCGCCGTCTCGAACCATGAGTTGATGGAGCGCCGTGCTCTCGGCCATCCTTCGAGACGCCCGGCTTCGCTTGGCGATGCCGGGCTCCTCAGGATGAGGTCAGCGCGAGCGGCGGATCACAGCTGCCCGAGCAGCGTGTCGCCGCCGGAGACTTCGACCTTGCCGGGGTTCGGCTCGAGGTTGAGCTTGGTGACGACGCCATCGTCGACCAGCATCGAATAGCGCAGCGAGCGGGTGCCGAGGCCGAAGCCTGAGCCGTCCATCTCCATGCCGATCGCCTTGGTGAATTCGGCATTGCCGTCGGCGAGGAAGACCGCCTCGTCGCGCTGGTCGGTGTCGCGCTTCCAGGCGCTCATCACGAAGGCGTCGTTGACCGAGACGATCGCGATGGTGTCGACGCCCTTGTCCTTCAGCGCGTAGGCGTTGAGGAAGATGCTCGGCAGATGCATCTTGTGACACGTGCCGGTGTAGGCGCCGGGCACCGCGAACAGCGCGACCTTCTTGCCCTTGAAAATGTCGTTCGTGGTCTTCGCCTGGACGCCGTCCGCGGTCATGACGCGGAACGTGGCCTCGGGCAAACGGTCGCCAACCTTGATGGTCATCTGCAGTCTCTCCCTGATCGATGCGTCCGGTTTGTACCGTGCAGCCCGGGAACTGACAATTGGGAGCCGCACGAGCGCGCCGATGGTTACCTCACGCTTGCGTCATCGAAGAGGTCGAGCACAGCGCCAGCCGAGTGTCGTTCCGGGGCTCCCGCAAAGCGAGCGAACCCAAAATCTCGGCGGTGCGGAAAGGCGAGGGTGCAGAACAGGTCGGGGATTCCGGGTTCGCGAGCTGCGCTCGCGCCCCGGAATGACGGTGTGAAGGGAAGACCGCTTCAAGCGGCCGCTTGCCCTTTCTTCTCGTCGCGCAGCTCGCGGCGGAGGATCTTGCCGACATTGGTCTTCGGCAGCGTGGTGCGGAATTCGATCTGCCGCGGCACCTTGTAGTTGGTGAGCTGGGTGTGACAGAACTTGATGACGTCCTCGGCGGTGAGGTCGGGGTCCTTCTTGACGATGAATGCCTTGACCGCCTCGCTGGTGCGCTTGTCGGGCACGCCGACCACGGCGCATTCCAGCACGCCGGGATGGCTGGCGATCACTTCCTCGACCTCGTTGGGATAGACGTTGAAGCCCGAGACCAGGATCATGTCCTTCTTGCGGTCGACGATCTTGGTGAAGCCGTCCTCGGTCATGACGCCGACGTCGCCGGTGCGGAAATATCCGTCGGCGGTCATCACCAGTGCGGTCTCGTCCGGGCGATTCCAGTAGCCGGCCATGACTTGCGGGCCCTTGGCGCAGATCTCGCCCGCGGTGCCGAACGGCACTTCGTTGCCCTCGTCGTCGCGGATCGACAGATAGGTCGACGGGACCGGAACGCCGATCGTGCCGTTGAATTCGGTCACCGTCGCCGGGTTGCAGGTCAGCACCGGCGCGGTCTCCGACAGGCCGTAGCCTTCGGCGATCGGACAGCCGGTCAATTTCAGCCAGGATTCGGCGACCGGGCGTTGCACCGCCATGCCGCCGCCGTTGGAGATCTTCAGCTTGGAGAAGTCGACCTTGTCGAAGCCGGGCGAATGCAGCAGGCCGTTGTACAGCGTGTTGACGGCCGGGAAGCTGTTGACTTGATACTTCATCAGTTCCTTGATGAAGCCGGGCATGTCGCGCGGATTGGGGATCAGCAGATTGACGCCGCCGGCGCGCATGCCGAGCAGGTAGCAGGCCGTCAGCGCGAAGATGTGATACAGCGGCAGCGCGCATACAATGAATAGCTGGTCGACATGCGGCGGCTTCGCCAGCGCCGGCTGCAGCCAGGCGTCGTTCTGCAGCACGTTGGCCACCACGTTGCGGTGGAGCAGGGTCGCGCCCTTCGAGACGCCGGTCGTGCCGCCGGTGTACTGCAGGAAGGCGACGTCGTCGGGGCCGAGCGTCGGCTTGGTCAGCTTCTGGCCACGGCCCGCCGCGATGGCGTCGTTGTAGGGGACCGCGCCGGGCAACGAAAAGGCCGGCACCATCTTCTTGACCTTGCGGACCACCAGATTGACGATCACGCCCTTGAAGCCGAGCATGTCGCCCATCGTCGCGACGACGATGTGCTTGACGGCGGTCTTGGCCACGACCTGTTCGACGGTGCTGGCGAAATTCTCCAGCACGATGATCGCCTCGGCGCCGGAATCCTTGAGCTGATGCTCGAGCTCGCGCGGGGTGTAGAGCGGGTTGACGTTGACGACCGCGAAGCCGGCGCGCAGCACCGCCGCGATCGCGACCGGATATTGCAGCACGTTCGGCATCATCAGCGCGACGCGCGCGCCCTTCTTCAGGCCCTTGCCCTGCAGATAAGCGCCGAGCGCGGCCGACATCTCGTCGAGCTCGCGATAGGTGATCGCCTTGTCCATGCAGATGAAGGCTTTGCGGTCGCTGAAACTCCTGAAGCTCTCCTCGAGCAGGTCGACCAGCGAAGCGTATTGGGTCACGTCGATGTCCGCCGGCACGCCCTGCGGGTAGTGCTTGAGCCAGATCCGCTCCATGGTGTTTTCCTCGCTCGCCGGGAGCGCAACGCTCCGCGTTTTTGATTGTCGCACATCGCCCTGACACGGCGAATTGGCCGAAAGGCGCGGCAGTTCAAGGGTGTTGATTGCCGGCCGAGTATTGGGCGAAGCCGCGGCCGAACGCAAGCTGACGGGCCGCCGCACGCCGCCGATCGGCGGCCGGGGTTAACAACAGGGCGGGGGCGGCGAGGACGACGCCCGGTCAGGTACCGGGCTTGGCGGGCTTGGTCTCGCCGGTGGCGCTCTTCGGCGCAGGCTTGGCGGCGGTTGTGGCTTTCGGCTTGGGCTTCGCGGCTGCCGCGGGCTTGTCGGCGGCGGCGTCCGACTTGGCGTTGGCGTGCTTGGCGCCGGCCGGCTTCGGCTTGGTGGTATCGATCGTCACCGAGGTCCGGCCGTTCTTCTCGCCGGCGGCGGCTTCCTTGGCGTCGTCCTTCGGCTTGGCGCCTTTCTTCTTAGCGGTCTTCTTCTTGGCGGCGGCGGCCTGATTGTCGGCGTCCCGGGCGGCGGCCGCGAGCAGGGCTGCGCCGGTCCGGGTCGGGCCGGTATAGACCTGCACAGGTTCGGTCGGCGCGGGCGCCGCGGCGATCATGTCGACCGGGCGCAGCGCCGGCGGCGAGAACATCGACAGCACCGTGTCGCCATTGGCGATCACGCCGGCGACCTGCTCGTCCTCGTCGCTCGCCGGCCGCTTGCGCTTCGGGCCGCACATTTCGTCGCGCAGGTTCGGCGGGGTGGCGTCAATCGGCGCGAGGTTGTCGACGGTGCCGAGCGAGGGCGTCAGCCACGCCAGCGTATTGGCGGAGAAGCCGCGCTCCAAGAGTTGGGCCGCCTTGACCGCACGATCCTGGCCGGAACTGGCGCCGAGCACCACAGCGATCAGCCGCCGTCCGTTACGGGTCGCGCTGGCGACGAGATTGTAGCCGGAGGCGCAGATGAAGCCGGTCTTGAAGCCGTCGGCGCCCGGATAGCGGCCGATCAGCTTGTTGAAATTGTAGGTGACCCGCTTGCCGAACCGGATCGCCGGGATGTGCACGAAGTACTCGTATTCCGGCAGGTCGCGGATCACCGCCCGCGCCAGTATCGCGAGATCGCGGGCCGAGGTGACCTGGCCCTCGGCCGGCAGCCCGTTGGGATTGACGTAGTGGGTCTGCGTCATGCCGAGCCGCTGCGCGGTCGCGTTCATCATCTCCGAGAAGCCGTCGATCGAACCGCCGACGCCTTCGGCCAGCACCACGGCCATGTCGTTGGCCGACTTCACCATCATCATCTTCAGCGCGTTGTCGACGGTGAGCTGCGTGCCCGGCGCGAACCCCATCTTCGACGGCGATTGCGCCGCGGCGACCGGCGACACCGTGATCAACGAGTCGAGGGTCAGCCGGCCTTCCTTCACCGCCTTCAAGGTGACGTAGGCGGTCATGATCTTGGTGACGGATGCCGGATACCAGGGATAGGTGGCGTTTTCCGCCTGCAGCACCTTGCCGGTGTCGGCCTCGATCAGCAACAGCGCCTCGGCCGAGGCGAGCCGCGGCAGCCCCGTCAACATCAGCAGGGCGGCGAGGGCGATCCAGAAACGCGATGGTCTGTGAGGCTGCGCGGAGAGGAAGTGCACGATCCGATTCCGGTCCTTTGAGATCCGTCCGGCGGGGGACGAAGTCTTTACGGGTTGACGTTCGGGTTCAGGCGTTGGCCCAGCTGACCCGACCCTATACCGGCTTGTGCTCGTCGAACAGAGCGAGCGGGGGTTATTCGGGGATGAAAAGGGCCGAAATTCGACCGGTCTCAAAGCCCGACGGTGGTGTCATGGGCCGGAGTGGCGACTGTGGCACGCGCGTCCTCCTGGACCATGAACTGCGCCCGTGCCAGTTCCGCGAAGTGTCCGCCTTGCGCCACCAGCTCGTCGAACGTTCCACTTTCGATCACCTTGCCGTGCTCGAACACCAGGATGCATGTGGCATGGCGGATGGTGGACAGCCGATGCGCGATCACGAAGGTGGTGCGACCCTTCATCACCTCGTCCAGCGCGAGGTTGACCTTGGCTTCGGTCACCGCGTCGAGCGCCGAGGTGGCTTCGTCGAGGATCAGGATCGGCGGATCCTTCAGCAGCGCGCGGGCGATCGACAGCCGCTGCCGCTCGCCGCCGGACAGCATGCGGCCGCGTTCCCCGGCGCTGGTATCGAAGCCGAGATCGCTGCGCTCGATGAAGTCCAGCGCCTGCGCACGCTCGGCGGCCAGCCGCAATTCAGCGTCGCTTGCGTCCGGCTTTCCGACGCGCAGATTGTCGGCGATCGAGCGGTCGAACAGCAGCGCCTCCTGGAACACCACGCCGATGTTGCGCCGGAGGCCCGACAGCGTCAGGCCGCGAATATCCATGCCGTCGATCTTGACGACGCCCGACTGCGGATCGAACGCGCGATGCAGCAGGGCGATCGCGGTCGACTTGCCGGCGCCGGTGGCGCCGACCAGCGCGATGGTCTGGCCCGGCAGCGCGGTGAACGACAGATCCTCCACCGCCGGCCGCTTGCCGTCGTAGGAGAACGACACGTCCCGGAATTCGACCAGTCCGGACAGCCGCCCGGGATCGATCGCGTCCGGCCGGTCGTGCACTGCGGGCACGGCGTCGAGCACGTTGATGAATTCCTGCAGCCGCGGCGCTTCCATCAACAGGCTGTTGACGAAGCTCACCACCTGCTCGAGCCGCTGGATCAGCAGCGTCGCGAACGAGACGAACATCACGATCTCGCCGACGCTGGTGAGCCCCTGCTGATTGAGGACGATGCCGAGCGCGAAGATCGCCAGCACGGTGATCGTGGTCGAGGCGCGGGTGATCACCGTCACCAGCGCCCACCACGACAGCACCGGCATCTGTGCGGCCAGCAGCTTGTCGGCGACGAACCGCAGCCCCTGCACCTCGGCGTCGATCCGCACGTAGCTCTGCACCAGCGCGACGTTGCCGAGCGCATCCGAGGCGCGCGCCGAGAGGTCGCTGTATTGCGCCTCGACCTCGTTCTGCATCCCGTAGGTCTTGCGTACCACCAGCGTGGTCAGCACCGTGAACACGCCGCACAGCGCGAACAGCAGCAGCGCCAGCCGCCAGTTGATGAACAGCGACAGCGGCAGCAGCACCAGAAGCGAGAGCAACGCGGCGAAATGTTCGCGGAAGAAGCCGAGCCAGACCCGCCACAGCGCATCGGTGCCCTGCAGCATGACCTTGATCAGCCGTCCGGAATGGGTGCCGGTGTGGTAGGTCAGCGGCAGTTGCAGAATGTGCTCGAAATAGCCGGTCAGCACCGTCTGGCGTTGACGATGCGCCAGCCGGTCGGCGTGCAGCGCGACCGCGGCCGAGCAGAAAATGGTGAACAGCCCGAAGCCGACCCAGGCGGCGAGCAGCGGCCACGGCGAGCGCGCCTCCGGCACCAGCGCGCCGGTGGCGAGATTGCCCGACATCACGTCGACGATGCGGCCGAACAGCACGGGCTCGGCGAACTGGGCGGTGGCGAGCAGGAGATTGGCGATCGCCAAGGTCCAGCCGAGCCGCCGCTCCTTACCGAGCAGCGCGATCACACGTGCATAGAGACGAAACAGCGACATCGACCGCCCCCGAGCGATGGAACCGTCTATCGTTAGATGATTTCGCTGCGCAGCGGAATGAGGCGGCGCGCGAGCTTCGGTGGATGACGGGGCCCGCGCTTCCATCGCCGCGATCGTCGAGTGCCCTGCGTCACGGGGCGGCATGGTGCCGCAGCGCGGGCCGGCCGTTCGAATCGGAGTCTTCGCCGGTTCGACCCGAACGGGCGGGAAGCCGCTGATGGCGGCGATTTCCGGCATTGGGCCGGGGGTTCCAAGTCTCGGAAATCATATCGGGATTCGGACTCGCACGAGGGCCGATCTTGATCGAGGTCAACGGTGCTTGACCGGGCAGATGACATGGTCACGATGCTACGGCGATCCGGTTCCCATCGCGGGGTCGGAGCGCGCGTGCTTACTTTGCCGTTCGCCAGGAGCCTCGCCGGTGGGTGACCTGATCTTTCCGATCAATTCAGGTGCTGCGCTTGCGATTCACGTCGCGCTGTCGGCGGGAATCGTCGCGGCGATCATCGTCGTGGCCGCCTGGCTGCGCGAGAAGCGCTCCGGCGCGCGCGCCGACGTGCCCTACGAGGGTGGCGTGCTGCCGGCTGCGCCGCAGCAGGGCCCGTTGAATGCGCCGTACTTCCTGATCGCCGCGCTGTTCGTGATCTTCGACATGGAGGCGGCGATCCTGTTCGCCTGGGCGGTCGCGGCGCGCGACACCGGCTGGCTCGGGCTGATCGAGGCGACGGTGTTCATCGGCGTGTTGCTGCTGGCGCTGGTCTATCTGTGGGCGGACGGCGCGCTCGACTGGCACAAGGAGCGCAAGCGATGACGTTGCAGCCGTCCAACCCGCTTCAGCCGGCCGAGCCCGTCTCGGTCGAAGAACACATGGCGCTGTCGAGCCTGTTCACCACGCTCGAGGATCTCACCGCGTGGTCGCGCAAGCACAGCCTGTGGCCGTTCAATTTCGGGCTGTCGTGCTGCTACGTCGAACAGGTCACCGTGCTGACGCCGGTCTACGACCAGGCGCGGTTCGGCGCCGAAGTGATTCGCGCCTCGCCGCGGCAGGCCGATCTGCTCGTGGTGTCCGGCACCGTGTTTCACAAGATGGCGTCGCCGCTGCTGCGGCTGTACGAGCAGATGCGTGCGCCGCGCTGGGTGATCGCGATGGGCGCCTGCGCCTGTTCGGGCGGCATGTACGACATCTATTCGGTGGTACAGGGTGTCGACCGCTTCATCCCGGTCGACGTCTATATCCCCGGCTGCCCGCCGCGTCCGGAAGCGATGCTCGATGCGCTGATCATGCTGCAGCAGCAGATCGGTTCGGAACGCCGACCGCTCGGCGTCACCGTCGGCAACTCCGCTGGTCTCGGCTTCGACGCGCCGCGCCGGCGCGATGAGCGTCGCGACGAACGCATGGCCCAAACCCTCCTCGATCCCCCGGAGCGATTGTGAGCACGTCAAATCTCGTCGGCGAACTCAGCGCGCGGTTCGGAGACGCGGTGCTGGGCGAGCAGACCACGCGCGACAGCTTCCCGACGGTGTGGATCCGTCCCGAGGTGACGATCGCCGTGCATCGTTACCTGAAGGACGAGATCGATCGGCCGTTCAAGATGCTGGTCGACCTGTGGGCGATCGACGAGACCGCGCGAAAACATCGCGAGGGTCAGCCGCCGAGCGGCATCACCATTGCCAGCCATCTGCTGTCGCACGATCGCAACGCCGACATCCGGATCAAGACGCCGCTCGATGCGGAGTATCCACGCGCGAAGTCGATCGGCACCGTGTTTCCCAACGCGCTATGGTACGAGCGCGAAGCCTACGACATGTTCGGCGTCGAATTCGAGTTGCAGCCGCATTCGAACCGCATTCTGCTGCCGCCCGGCTGGGAAGGCCATCCGATGCGCAAGACGCAGCCGGGGCGCGCCACCGAGCGGCCGCTGTTCAACATGACGGCGGCGCTGTTCGACGCCAAGGAGCACGCGCTCGCGGCCGATCCCGAAAAATTCGGCCTGCCGACGCATCGCGACGGCGTCGAACTGATGATCCTCAACTACGGGCCGCATTCGATGGCGACCCACGGCGTGTTCCGCATCGTGCTGGCGCTGGACGGCGAGGAGATCGTCGCGGCGCGGCCCGACATCGGCTTCCACCATCGCGGCGCCGAGAAGATGGCCGAGCGCCAGACCTGGCACAACTTCCTGCCCTACACCGACCGGGTCGACTATCTCGGCGGCGTGATGGGCGAGATGCCGTATCTGCAGGCGGTGGAGAAGGCCTGCGGCATCACCGTGCCGGACCGTGCGCTCACCGTGCGCATCATGCTGTCGGAAATGTTCCGGATCATGAATCACCTCTTATTCTACGGCACCATGGCGCAGGACACAGGCGCGATGTCGCCGGTGTTCTACATGTTCACCGACCGCGAGCGCGGCTACCGCGTGATCGAGTCGATCACCGGCGCGCGGATGCATCCCGGTTACTTCCGCATCGGCGGACTATCGATGGACCTGCCGCAGGGCTGGGACAGGCTGGTGCGCGAATTTCTCGACTGGATGCCGTCGCGGCTCGACGACTACGAAGGCATGGTGCTGCGTAACGAGATTTTTCGCGCACGCACCAAGGGCGTTGCCGCCTACGACACCGCGATGGCGCACGAATGGGGTGTGACCGGGCCGGGACTACGTGCGACAGGCCAGGCCTGGGACGTGCGCAAGGCTCGGCCCTATGCCGGCTTCGAGCATTTCGACTTCGAGATACCGGTCGGCCACAACGGCGATTGCTACGACCGCACCTGCGTGCGCGTCGAGGAGATTCGCCAGTCGCTGAAGATCATCCGGCAGTGCGTCGACAACATGCCGTCGGGCCCGATCAAGGCCGATCATCCGTTGACGACGCCGCCGCCGCGCGAGCGGATGCTGCACGACATCGAGACCATGATCCATCATTTCGTCGGCGCCAGCTGGGGGCCGGTGTTGCCCGCCGGCGAGACCACCGGGCAGGTCGAGACGGTGCGCGGACTCACGCAATTCGCGCTGATCTCCGACGGCGAGCCATCGAGCTATCGCACGCGGATTCGCACGCCGTCGTTCCCGCATCTGCAGATGATCTCGGCGGTGGCGCCCGGTATGATGGTCGCCGATCTCGTCGCCTATCTCGGCAGCATCGACTACGTAATGTCGGACGTCGACCGATGAGCCTCAGCCCCGCCATCAAGACCGCGATCGCGCAGGCCGCCGCCAACCACGGCGGGCCGAAGGCCGCCATGCTGGAAGCCTTGAAGTTGGTGCAGGAGGCCGAGGGCTGGGTCTCGGACGCCCATCTCAAGGAAGCCGCGCAGGTGCTCGGCGTCACCACCGCCGAGATCGACAGCCTCGCCACGTTCTACAGCCAGATCTTCCGCAGCCCGGTCGGCGACACCGTGATCCTGCTGTGCGACGGGCTGAGCTGCTATCTGTGCGGCGGCGATGCCGTACGCGATGCGGTGATGCAGAAGCTCGGTATCGGCTTTGGCGAAACCACCACCGATGGAAAATTCACGCTGATCAACATCTGCTGCGTCGGCGGTTGCGACCGCGCGCCGGTGGCGCTGGTCGGCCCGGAGCGCAAGCTGGTCGGGCCGCTGACGCCGGACGCTCTCGACGCGCTGATCGACGGCAAGGCGATCGGAGGTGCACGATGAGCGACAAGCCGCTCACCGGCCGCGCGCGTGCCGATCGTCAGCCGCACAGCCTCGCCGTCTGGCGCGGCCTCGGCGGCGGCGTTGCGCTGACGCAGGCGCTGAAGCGCCACAGCCCGGAGGCGATCATCGCGCTGGTCGAGGCCGCCGGCCTGCGCGGCCGCGGCGGTGCCGGGTTTCCGACCGCCAACAAATGGCGCTTCATGCGTCTCGGTGCGGAGAAGGCGGGGCCGGGGCCGCGCTATCTCTGCGTCAATGGCGACGAGACCGAGCCGGGCTCGTTCAAGGATCGGCTGCTGATGGAAGCGCTGCCGCACCAGCTGATCGTGGGTGCGACGATCGCGGCCTATGCGATCGGCGCCACCGAAGTGATCATCCTGGTCCGCGACGAGTATCGCGCCGCCGCCGCGGCCCTGACCCGCGCCATCGCCGAGGCGGAGCAGGCCGGCTGGCTCGGCCGCGACATTCTCGGCTCGGGCTTCGACCTGACGATGCGCGTGCACGCCTCGGCCGGCCGCTACATCGTCGGCGAGGAGACCGCGCTGATCGCGGCGCTCGAAGGCGAACGTCCGGTGCCGCGGCATCGCCCGCCTTATCCGGCGGTCAGCGGGCTGTGGGGCCGTCCGACCACGGTCAACAATGTCGAGACGCTGTCGGCGGTGCCGTCGATCATCGAGAACGGCGCCGAGTGGTATCAATCGCTTTCGCGGACGGACGAGGGCGGCACCAAGTTGTACGGTGTCTCCGGCTGTGTTGCGCGCCCGCAATTGATCGAGGCGCCGATGGGCACCACCGGGCGTGAGTTGATCGAACTGTGCGGCGGCATCCGCGGCGGCCGCGCGCTGTTGGCGTTCCAGCCCGGCGGCGGCGCCACGGCGTTTCTCGAAGCCGCCGAACTCGACGTGCCGCTCGACTTCACCCACACCAAGCAGGCCGGCTCTTCGCTCGGCACCGGCGCGCTGATCGTGCTCGACGATCAGGCCTGCCCGGTCGCGGCAATCGCGCGGCACATGCGGTTCTACGCGCGCGAGAGCTGCGGGCTGTGCACGCCGTGCCGCGACGGCCTGCCGTGGGTGGCGAAACTGCTCGACACGCTGGAAGCCGGCAAGGGCACTCGTGGCGATATTGACCTGTTGCACCAGCACGTCGCGCTGACCGGGCCGTCGGGCCGCAGCTACTGCGATCTCAACACCGGGGCGCTGACGCCACTGCGCAGCGGGCTCGAACGCTTCGGCGATATCTTTACGGCTCATCTCGCGGGCCGTTGTCCGGTGGGGCGCGCATGACCCGGAAACTCGACATCGACGGCCGCATCATCGAGGCCAAGGACGGCGAGGATCTGCTGTCGGCGTGCCTGACGCACGGCATCGACGTGCCGTATTTCTGCTGGCACGGCGCGCTCGGCTCGGTCGGCGCCTGCCGGCAATGCGCCGTGAAAGTCTATGCCGGTCCCGACGACAAGGAGGGCCGCATCGTCATGAGCTGCATGACGCCGGTCGCCGACGTCGAGCGCGTCTCGGTGAGCGATCCGGAGGCCACGGCGTTCCGCGCCCAGGTGATCGAATGGTTGATGGTCAACCATCCGCACGATTGCCCGGTCTGCGAGGAGGCCGGCTCCTGCCACCTCCAGGACATGACGATCGCGACCGGCCACAACATCCGCCGCTATCGCTTCGACAAGCGCACCCATCGCAATCAGGATCTCGGGCCGCTGCTGACGCACGAGATGAACCGTTGCATCGCCTGCTATCGCTGCACGCGGTTCTATCGCGACTATGCCGGCGGCCGCGACCTCGACGCCTTCGGCGCCCACGACAACGTGTATTTCGGTCGCGCCGAAGACGGCCCGCTGGAGAGCCCGTTCGCCGGCAATCTCGCCGAGGTGTGCCCGACCGGCGTATTCAACGACAAGGGCTGGTCGCAGGACTATGCGCGCAAATGGGACATGCGGGCGACGCCCTCGGTCTGTCCGCATTGCGCGGTCGGCTGCAACATCCTGGTCGACCAGCGCGAGGGGCGCGTCAAGCGCGTGCAGAACCGCTATCACGGCGCGCTCAACGGCTATTTCATCTGCGACCGCGGCCGCTACGGCCCGCTGCATGTCGTCTCCGATGCACGACTCCGCGCGCCGCTGCTGGCCGGAGAGCCGGCCACCGAGCATGACGCCTGCGCAGTGGCGCATGCCGCGGTGGCCGAAGGCGCGATCGGCTTCGGCTCGCCGCGCGCCTCGCTGGAAGCGAACTACGCATTGCAGCGGCTGGTCGGGCCGGAACGATTCTTCGCCGGCGTGTCGGACGCCGAAGCCGCCATGGTCCGCCGCATCGTGGCGCTTCTCCGCGCCGGCCCGGCCAAGGTCGCCTCGCTCGCCGACATCGAACAGGCCGACGCGGTGCTGGTGCTCGGCGAGGATCTGACCAACTCCTCGCCGCGTGTGGCGCTGGCGTTGCGGCAGACGGCGCGTGGCGCCGAGCGCGACCTCGCGGCGCAGAAGGGCGTGCCGCGCTGGCTCGATCCGGCGGTCCGCACCGCCGGCGAAGGCCGGCGCTCCCCGATCATGCTGGTGACGCCGGTCGCCGATCCGCTCGACGATGTCGCGGTGATGGCGCTCCGACGCGATCCGCTGGCGATCGCGGCGTTCGGCGCCGACGTCGCGGGCGTGCTCGGCGGTGGGACGGCTCGCGATGCCGACGCGCAGCGCGTCGCCGGAATTCTCGCGGTTGCGGAGCGGCCGCTGATCATTGCGGGCAGTTCGCTCGGTGTCGCCGGGATCATCGAGGCTGCCGCGGCGCTCGGTTCGGCGCTCGGTGCCAAGGCCCGGATCGCGCTGTTGCCGCCGGAGGCCAACAGTATCGGCCTGGCCTTGCTTGGCGGCGGCGGTCTCGACGGCGCGGCCGCATTGCTGGAACGCGGCGCGGCCAAGACCGCCATCGTGCTGGAAAACGATCTGTTCGAGCGCGCGCCCCGCGCCGGCGTCGAGCGATTGTTCGCCGCCGCCAAATCCGTGATCGCGCTGGACTCGATGGCCAGCGAGACCACTGCGCGCGCGTCGGTGACGCTGCCGGTTGCGCCGTTCACCGAATGCGCCGGCACTTTCGTCAACTACGAGGGCCGCGCCCAGCGGTTTTTCGCGGCTGTGCCACCCCACGAGACCGCGCCATCGGCGTGGCGCCGGCTCGACGCGTTCGGCGCCGGAGATTGGCACGATCTCGACGAGTTGATCGGCGATCTGATCGTCGAACGCCCCGATCTGGTCGGCGTCGCCGATGCCGCGCCGGATGCGGATTTCATGATGGCCGATGGGCAGGTCACGCGCGCGCCGCGACCCTATTCCGGCCGCACCGCGGACGACCGTGCCGGGCAATTCGCCGACGCGGTGATTCCGGTCGATCTCGACGGACCGATGACCTTCGGCATCAAGGGCGCGCGCGGCACCGCGGTGCCGCCGGCGCTGATCACCAGCTACAAGACCTCGGGACAGCACTCCGCCAACAACGTCACGCGCTTCCTGGAGGAAGTCGGCGGCCCGCTGCGCGGCGGAGATCCTGGTGCGATGCTGCTCAAGCGTAGCGAGGCCGCGCTGATCGATGCGCCGCCGTCCGGGCCGGTCACGGGCGAAGGTTTGCTGCTGGTGCTCCTGCACGACGCGTTCTCCGGCTGGGAGCTGAGCCGCGTCAGCGCGTTGCTTGCCGCGCGCGCGCCTGCACCGCGTCTGCTACTGCACCCCGACGACGCCGCGCTGCACGGCCTCGCGGACGGCGCCGCGGTGCTGATCGACGGCCGGCTTTTCGCCGCACCGGTGTCGCTCGACGCGTCGCTACCGCGCGGCTGCGTGGCGATCAGTGCCGGGGGCGACGCGCCGCGCGGTCCGCTGCGCCGGGTGCGGGTGGAGGCGGCGCGATGATCGGCCTCGTCCTCACCGCGACGATCTCGGTCGCCATGATCATGGTGCTGCTGGTGGTCGCCGGCACCTTCACCTGGGTCGAGCGGCGGCTGCTCGGCTTCGTGCAGGAACGGCTCGGGCCCAACCGTGTCGGGCCGTTCGGCTCGCTGCAATGGGTCGCCGACACCGTCAAGATTCTCACCAAGGAAGACCGGCCGCCGCCCGGCGCCGACAAGCTCGCCTATATCCTCGCGCCCGCGGTCGCTGCGACGCCGGTGCTCGCCGGGTTCGGTGTCGTCGCCTTCGGCGATGGCCTGGCGTTGGCCCCGGTCGATGTCGGTGTGCTGTTTCTGCTCGGGATGATGGGGCTCACCGCCTATGCCGCGGTGCTCGGCGCATGGGCCTCGAACAACCGGTTTTCGCTGATGGGCGGCATGCGCGCCGCGGCGCAGATGCTGGCCTACGAGGTGTTCCTCGGTCTGTCGCTGATGGGCGTGGTGATGCTCGCCGGCTCGCTGTCGATGCACGCGATCGTCGAGGCCCAGCACGGCGTCTGGTTCGTCGTGCTGCAGCCGCTCGGCGCGGCGCTGTTCTGCATCGCGGGCGTCGCCGCCGCGCACCGGTTGCCGTTCGACCTGCCGGAATCCGAGAACGATCTCGTCGCCGGCTTCATCACCGAATACACCGGAATGTCGTTCGGCCTGTTCTTTCTCGGCGAATATCTCGCGGTGCTGCTGGTGTCCGCGCTGGCGGTGACGCTGTTCTTCGGCGGCTGGCTCGGGCCGTGGCTGCCGGGGCCGGTCTGGTTCGGCCTGAAGACCGCCGTGATCGCCGTGGTGTTCGTCTGGCTGCGCGCGACGCTGCCGCGGCCGCGCTACGATCAATTGCTGAGCTTCGCCTGGAAAATCGCGCTGCCGCTGTCACTGCTCAATCTGCTGCTCACCGGCGTCGTCGTGGTGGCGAGGAGCGCGCCATGATCGGCTGGCTGGGAGCGATGCTGCGGGTCGGCCGCAAGCTGTTCGTCAAACCGGAGACGCAACTCTATCCGGAAGAGAAGCCGAAGCTGTTTCCGCGCACGCGCGGCCGCATTGTGCTGACCCGCGATCCCGATGGGCAGGAACGCTGCGTCGCCTGCAATCTCTGCGCGGTGGTGTGCCCGGTCGGCTGCATCGATCTGGCCAAGGCGGTCGCCGACGATGGCCGCTGGTACCCGGAGCATTTCCGCATCAATTTCGCGCGCTGCATCTTCTGCGGCTTCTGCGAGGAGGCGTGCCCGACCTCGGCGATCCAGCTCACGCCGGATTTCGAACTCGGCGAATGGCGGCGCGACGCGCTGGTCTACGAGAAGCACGATTTGCTGATCTCGGGTGAGGGCAAGGTGCGCGGCTATCGCTACTGGTCGGTGGCCGGCAAGGCGATCGACGGCAAGGACAAGGGCGAAGCCGAGCACGAATCCCCGCCGGTCGATCTGAAGGGGCTGCTGCCATGAGCCTCTTGCTCGCAATCTACGCCGGTGCCTTCGCCCTCGTCTCAGGGGCGATCGCGGTGACGCGTCCGAACGCGGTGCATGCGCTGCTGTATCTGGTGGTGTTGCTGCTGGCGCTGGCGGTGGCGTTCTTCGCGCTCGGGGCGGCGTACGCGGCCGTGCTGCTGATCATGATCTATGCCGGCGCGATCGTGGTGCTGTTCGTGTTCGTGGTGATGACCATGCCGGTCTCCCCGGAATCGGTCACGCGCGAGCGGGCGTCGTTGCGCGGCGCCTGGCCGCTGCCACTGCTGCTGTCGGTGCTGATCCTTGCGCCGTTCGTGTTCGGCGAGTTCGGCGTCGCCGGGACCAGCGCCGCCGCGCCGGTGTCGGCGCAGGAGGTCGGGCGGCTGTTGTTCGGGCCGTGGGCGCTGGCGATCGAGCTCGCCTCGCTGCTGCTGCTCGCCGGCCTGATCGGCGTCCGCCACATCGGCCGCAGTGACCGCACGCCGAGGAGCCGCCCATGACCGGCTCCGACCTGATCGGGATGATGATCCTCGCCGCCGGCCTGTTCGCGATCGGGGTGTTCGGCGTGCTGGCGCGACGCGGCATCATGTTTCAGCTGATCGCGCTGGAGGTCGCGCTGAGCGGCCCGGCGCTCGGCTTCGTCGCCGCCGGCGCCTATCATGCCGATCCGCAAGGGCAGGGCATGTTCATTCTGGTGCTGACGCTCGCCGCCGCCGAGGTTGCGGTCGGACTGGCGCTGTTCCTGCGCATTCGCCGCACCGCCGGCAGCGACGACAGCGACATCATCAGCGGCATGAAGGGATGAGCATGGCCTCGCTTCTCCCCTTCGTCCCGGTGCCGGCGCTGATCGGCTTCCTGGTGCTGTCGCTGATGCCGGTGGCGCTGTCGCGCACAGTGGTGATCGCGCTCGGCGTCGGCGCGGCGGTGCTGCCGGCGATATTGTTCGCGCCGGTCGCGGTGTCGTGCCTCGAGGGCGGCTGCGTCGCCGGCGCGGCGGTGCCGATCCTGTCGATCGACGTCGGCGTGTTCGTCGCGCAGATTGCGATGTCGCTCGATCCGCTCAGCATGGTCACCGGCGGCACCGTTGCGCTGGTCGCAGCCTTGGTGCTGATCTATTCCGGGGCCTACATGGCGTCGGAGCCGCTGCCCGATCTGCGCCGCTACTTCGCGCTGATGAACCTGTTTCTCGCCGGCATGCTCGCGGTGGTGTTCGCTGCCGACGTGATCCTGCTGTTCCTCGGCTGGGAAACCATCGGCCTGTGCAGCTTCATGCTGATCGCATTCTACACCAAGCTGCCAAAGGCGGTGTCGGCCGGGCGCAAGGCGCTGATCACCACGCGGGTCGCCGACGCCTTTCTGCTCGCCGGCCTGATGATGCTGTTCCTGTCCGCCGGCACGACGCGGCTCGACGGCATGCTCGCCGCCGTGCCGGCGATGGATCCGTGGCGGCTGGCGCCGATTGCAGGGCTGATTGCGCTGGGCGCGCTCGGCAAGTCCGCGCAGTTTCCGTTCCACACCTGGCTGCCGAGTGCGATGGCCGGCCCGACGCCGGTGTCGGCGCTGTTGCATTCCGCCACCATGGTCGCGGCCGGCGTGATCCTGCTGGCGCGGCTCGCCCCGCTGTTCGCAGCGGCGCCGGAGATTTCCGCGATG
The DNA here is from genome assembly GCA_016215605.1 of Rhodopseudomonas palustris. Lineage (GTDB taxonomy): Bacteria > Pseudomonadota > Alphaproteobacteria > Rhizobiales > Xanthobacteraceae > Rhodopseudomonas > Rhodopseudomonas palustris_L. Next base: position 54,568 of record JACRJB010000023.1, on the reverse strand, counting down.
GTGGCGATGCTCGGCATCCTCACCGCGGCGGCCGGCGCGCTGATCGCGCTGATCCAGACCGACGTCAAGAAGCTGCTGGCGTTCTCGACCATGAGTCAGATCGGCTTCATGGTGCTGGCGCTCGGGCTCGGCGCGCCGGCGGTGGCGCTGGCGCATTTCGCCATCCACGCCGCGTTCAAGTCGCTGCTGTTTCTCAGCGCCGGCGTGATGAGCCATGCCTCGGGCGGCTCGACCGCGATCGAGGCGCTGCGCGGCGCGCGCTATCGCCAGCCGTGGGCGTTCTGGAGTTTTGCAATCGGCGCCGCCTCGCTCGCCGGCCTGCCGGTGATCACGGCCGGCTGGTACTCGAAGGAAGCGGTGCTTGCCGCGGTGTGGAGCAGCGGGCCGTGTGGCGTGCCGCTGTGGCTGCTGGCCGCAACTGCGGCGATGCTGACCGGCGCCTATGCGTTCCGGGTGGTGTTTGTCGCCGGCAGCCAGTCCGCAGATCTCGCCGCGCCGCCATGGGGCGGAGCGGCGGTGATGGTGCCGCTCGGCGTGCTGACCTTCGTCGCCGTCGTCGGCGGCCTGTCGGTCGGTGCGCTGATCGGCTTCACCGGTGGTGCGCCGGAGCATATTCCGCTGCTGCCGACGCTGCTCGGCGCCGCCGCCCCGATCCTCGGCGTGGTGCTGGCGCGGCAGTTGGTGCGGCATCCGCGCGAGTTGGAGCGGGTCGCCCATCGGCTACGCCATGTCCGCGCCTTTCGGATCGAGATCCTGTACTATTATTACTTCGTCCGGCGCTTCCGGACGATCGCCACGGTTCTCGGCAACGCCGATGGCACCGAAGCGGCCGCGCAGGCTGCGGCGCTGCGCCGCGAAAGCATTGACGCGCCTGGGCTGGCGGCAGACGATCCGCTGGGCCGCGCATTCGGGGGAGAGGCGGCTCAGCCGGATTTCATTGCGCGCGCGACCGATGGGCAGACGCCTGTCGTGCGCCTCGTGTCCGGCGACCCGGTCGGCCGGATTCTGATCGTCGTGGCGCGCGTGTTCGTCGGCAGCTTCGTCGCGCGCTTCAGTCCGGACCAGATCGATCGGGGTTGGATGGGGTTCGCGGGCAGTTTCGGCCACGCCTGGGAGCAGGCGCGGCGGCTGCAGACCGGTCGCGTCCGCGACCATTCGCTGTGGATCGCGCTCGGCTGCGCGGCGCTGTTACTTTATGCTTGGGGGACGTCATGGCGCTGATTGCGCTCATTCTGCTGCCGGCCGTCGGCGGCCTGATCGCCTTCTTCATCGCAGGACAAGGCGAGCGCGAACGCTGGGTCGCGATCGCGACCTTCGCGCTGATGCTGGTGCTGCTCGTCGCGATCGTTGCGGGCGCACCGGAAGGCCGCTGGTACGCGCAGGTCTCCTATCCGTGGGTGCCGTCGTTCGGCATCTCGCTCGACTTCGCGATGGACGGGCTGTCGGCGTCGCTGATCGCGATCTCCGCCGGCCTCGGCATCATTTCGGTGATGGCGTCGTGGTCGGAAATTCGCACGCAGTCCGGGCTGTTTCACGCCAGCCTGTGCTGGACGGTCGCCGCCACGATCGGCGTCTTCCTGTCGTTCGACCTGCTGATCTTCGCGTTCTTCTGGGAGGCGATGCTGGTGCCGGCGTTCACGCTGATCGCGGTGTGGGGCCACGGCGACAGGGAAGGCGCGGCGCTGAAATTCCTGATCTTCAACGCGGTCGCCGGCTTCGGCCTGCTGGCGGCGGCGTTCGCGCTGGCGTCGATGGCCGACCACATGACCTTCAACGCCTTCGAACTCGCGGAGATGAAGCTCAGCACCTCGGTGCAGGTCTGGATGCTGCTCGGCTTCTCGCTCGCCTTCCTGGTCAAGCTGTCCGTCCCGCCGTTCCACGCGTGGTTGCCGGAGGCGCATACGCTGGCGCCGACCGCGGGCTCGATCCTGCTCGCCGGCGTGCTGCTGAAGACCGGCGCCTACGGGCTGTTCCGGTTTGCGCCGATGCTGTTTCCGCAAGGGCTCGCGGCTGTCTCGCCTTACGGCATCGCGCTCGGCGCCGCCGGAGCTCTCTATGGCGGTCTCGTCGCCTGCGGCCAGAACGATGCGAAACGGCTGGTCGCCTATACGTCGATTGCGCATATGTCCATCGTGCTGATGGGCATCGCCGCCGGCGTGCACTACGCGCTGGCGGGCGCCGCCGTCGAGATGATCGCGCATTCGTTCTCGGCTTCAGCCCTGTTCCTCCTGATCGGCGCGCTGTACGAACGCACCCACACCCGCGACCTGCGCCAGCTCGGCGGCCTGCAGCAGATCGCGCCGCGCTTCGCCGCGGCGTTTGCGCTGTTCTGTTCGGCGCTGCTGGCATTGCCCGGAACGGCGAATTTCGTCGGCGAAGCGCTGGTGGTGGTCGGCATCTTCCAGGTGAACTGGGTGTTCGCGCTGCTGGCGCTGTCGACGCTGATCGTTTCGGTGATCTACGCCACGCGGCTGCTCAAGGGCCTGGTGTTCGGCCAGCCGCGGCCGAATGCGCCGCTCGCGGATCTGAACTGGCGCGAGTATTGGCCGGTGCTGGTGATGAGCCTCGCCACGCTGGTCATCGGCCTGTATCCGCAGAGCCTGCTGGCGCTGCTCGAGCCGGCGATCAAGGCCGCTCTGGTGCTGCCTCTGCCATGACCGCAGCCCAATTCGCCGCGCTCTCGCCGCTCGTGGTGCTGGCCATCGCCGCTGTCGCGGCGATGATGCTGGTGCCACTGGCGCGCATCGAAGCCGCGCAGGCCGCGGCCGGCGCCGGTCTGGCGCTGGCGGCCGGGCTGGTGTTGCTGCGCGTCGGCGCGCCGGCTGCGCCGCTGGGCGCGCTGTTCACCGACGATGGCCTGGCGCGTTTCGGCATTGCCTATGCCTGTCTCGCATCACTCGGCGCGTTGATCTTCTTGCGCACCGGGGTGCCGGCCAAGGAAGCGCCTGCGCTGCTGGTGCTGGTTGCGCTCGGCGCGGCGACGCTGGCGGGCGCCGGTCACGCCGCGACGCTGTTTCTCGGCATCGAGATCGTCAGCCTGTCGCTGATCGCGCTGTTCGCATTCCGGCTGTCGCGGCAAGGGCTGGAGGCGGCCTACAAATTTCTGGTGATGAGCGGGCTCGCCTCGTCCGCGCTGCTGCTCGGCGTCGCGCTGATCTACGCCGAGACCGGCGCGCTGGATTTTGTCGGGTGGACCGGCCACGGCGCGCTGGCCGCCCTCGGCACCGCGCTGCTGCTCGCCGGCCTCGCCTTCAAGTTCTCGCTGGCCCCGTTCCACATGTGGACGCCGGATGCGTTCGAGGCTTCGCCCGCAAGTGCCGCGGCGCTGGCCGGGGTGGTGTCGAAAGCCGCGGTGGCGATCGTGCTGCTGCGGCTGTTCCTCACTGCGCATCTGCCGGAGCCGGTGTGGAGCAGCGGCCTCGCCGCGCTCGGCGCCGCCTCGGTGCTGGTCGGCAATCTGCTGGCGCTGCGCCAGCCGCAACTGCCGCGGATGCTCGGCTATTCGACGATCGCGCATTCCGGCTACATCGCGCTGATTCTGGCCTCGGGCGCGCCGCGCGCGGCCGAGGCTGTCCTGTTCTATCTCGGCGTCTACGCGCCGGCGATGCTGGGCGCGCTGTGCGTGTCGGCCGCACTCGGCCGCGCCCCGACGCTGTACGATCTGCACGGGCTCATCAAGCGCCGCCCGTTGGAAGCGATCGCGTTGTCGTTGTCGCTGTTGTCGCTGGCGGGGTTGCCGGCTGCAGGCGGCTTCATCGGCAAGCTGTATCTGCTGCACGTGCTGGTCGATCGCGGCCTGTGGCTGCTGCTCGCGATCGTGGTCGCCGGTGCGTCGCTCGGCTTCTTTTATTATGCGCGGTTCTTCACTGCGCCATTCCTCGGCCAGTCGCACGACGAGGCCGAGCCGCTGCCGCGGGTCGACCAGGGACTTCTCGCGTTGTGTGTGATTCTGATCGTGCTGTTCGGCGTCGCGCCGGTGGTGCTGATCGACGTGGTGAGGCTCGCCCTGCCTTAACCTCTCCCGCTTGCGTGAGAGGTCGGATAGCGCAGCGATCCGGGTGAGGGCACCCCGCTCCATGCTTGTTGAGTCAGTGCTTGTATCGCCCTCACCCCAACCCTCTCCCGCAAGCGGGAGAGGGAGCGCGCTGTGCTCGGGGAGAGGGAGCGTATATTGGAGCGTTTTCGAGCGAAGTGGAAACCGGTTCGCGTGAAGAAAACGCGTCAAAACAAGAATCTAGAGCTCCGGTTCTGATTCAATCAGAACCGGAAAAGTTCTAGTCCAAACTTACGCCGCCTTCGCCAGCCGCCCCGCAGCGAGGCCGCGTTCCAGATCGGCGATGATGTCGTCGATGTGTTCGAGGCCGACCGACAGCCGCACATAGCCGTCGGACACGCCGGTGGCGAGCTGATCCTCGGTCGACAATTGCGAGTGCGTGGTCGTTGCCGGATGGATCGCGAGGCTGCGGGCGTCGCCGATATTGGCGACGTGATACAGCAACTGCAGTGCGTCGATGAACTTGCGTCCGGCGTCGAGGCCGCCGGCGAGTTCGAACCCGACCAGGCCGCCGAATTTGCCCTTGAGATATTTGTCGGCGCGTTCGCGGGCAACGCCGCTCTGCTTCGACGGGTGGATCACTTTGACGACCTCGGGCCGCTTCTCGAGATAGTCGGCCACGGCCTGGGCGTTCTGCACGTGGCGCTCGATTCGCAGCGGCAGCGTCTCGAGGCCCTGCAGGATCTGGAAGGCGTTGAATGGCGACAGCGCCGAGCCGATGTCGCGCAGCAGCGTGGTGCGCGCCTTGATGATGTAGGCGATCGGCCCGAGGGGCTTCACCGCCTCGACCCACACGGCGCCGTGATAGCTCGGATCCGGGGTATTCAGCGCCGGCTGGCGTTGCGGGAATTTCTCCCAGTCGAAATTGCCGCCGTCGACGATCAGGCCGCCGATCGACGTGCCGTGGCCGCCGAGATATTTGGTTGCCGAATAGACGACGATCGCAGCGCCGTGTTCGAGCGGCTTCACCAGCAGCGGCGCGGCGGTGTTGTCAACGATCAGCGGAATGCCGTGCTTGCGGCCGATCGCAGCGACTTCGGCGATCGGAAACACCGCGAGCTTTGGATTCGGCAGCGTCTCGGCGTAGTAGGCGCGGGTGCGGTCGTCGGTGGCGCGCTCGAATGCCTCCGGATCGGCGGGGTCGACGAAGCGGACTTCGATACCCTGGTCCTTCAGGGTGTTGGCGAACAGATTCCAGGTGCCGCCGTAGAGATCGGTCGAAGAGACGACATTGTCGCCGACGCGGGCGAGATTTTGCAGCGCGAAGGCCGAGGCCGCCTGGCCGGACGCGACCGCCAGTGCGGCGACGCCACCTTCCAGCGCGGCGACCCGCTTTTCCAGCACGTCGGTCGTCGGATTGCCGATGCGCGTGTAGATGTTTCCGAGTTCCTTCAGCGCGAACAGGTTCGCCGCGTGCTCGGTGTTGTTGAACTGATACGACGTGGTCTGGAAGATCGGCACGGCGACCGAACCGGTCGCCGGATCGGCGCGCCAGCCGGCGTGCAGCGCGAGGGTTTCGGGATGAAGTGTCTCGGTCATGGCTGAATCCTGCGGCGATGTGAGAGGCAAACCCCGCCGCCGTGTGGCTCCGGTGGTCGACGCGAAGGTTCGCCGGGACGCCCATGAGGTCGGGGGCGTCCGTCCAAGTCAATCAGTTCTGTGAAATAAAAATCTATGAACTGGCGATAGGTTGTCCGTCAGGCGTTCATTCTTCAATCAAATCGGAACCGAAGAGAAAATTCTTTCGAGTCGTGAGCGTGCTGACGCGTGATGCCGCGTCCTGCTCGCAACAAAAAGGCCGCCATTGCTGGCGGCCAGTCCTGGAGAGATATCTGCCCCATCGACGATGGCGGTGCCGCCATCGTCCAAGGGCCGCAAACGCGCTCAGGCGTCGAGGTTGCGGAGCTGCTGGCGGTTGCGCAGCTCGATCTGACGGGCGCCGGAGAAGCCGAGGATGCCCTGGCTCTGCAGTTGCGACAGTGCGCGCGAGACGGTTTCGAGGGTGAGGCCGAGATAGTCGCCGATGTCGCGGCGGCACATCGGCAGCGCCATCAGACCGGCCACGGCGAGGCGGCGATCCATTTCCAGCAGGAAGTTGGCGACGCGCTCCATCGCATTCTTGCGGCCCAGCAGCAGCATGTGATCTTCGGCGTGGCGCAGCTCACCGGCGGTCATCGACCACAGGCTGCGGGCGACGTGGACGTCGGTCGCGGCGGCCTGTTCAAGGCTGCGGCGCTTCAGCAGGCGAACCGTGGTGTCGACGATGGCTTCCGCGGTGAGGCGATGGGTCGGTCCCGATTCCAACCCGAACACGTCACCGGGGAGATAGAAGGCGCCGATCTGGCGGCGGCCGTCGGAGAGGAGCTTGTAGCTGCGGACCGCGCCGGAGACGACCTGGTAGACGTACTCGGAGGGCTCGTCCTCGCCGTAGATTTCCTCTTCCTTCTTGTAGGTGAATTCGGAGGCGATCAGGCCGGCGTGGCCGGTGGTCGCAAAAAACTGATCAGCCGGAGAACAGGAAGGGTCAACCGGAGCTTTGGCGGCGGTCGGGGCCCTGAGCGACTGGTTCAGCATCTTGCCATCTCCTATCGGGGTATCTGGATCGGATGGCGAGGTTGTAATGAAGATTTCAGGGACCAGGTATTTCGCCCCATATCTTAAGGGGGTCCCCCTAAGTATTTTTACGGAGGCGGCGCCGCCCCGCCTTCGGGCAAGGCGATCAAAACATCAATTGAATCATTGTCTTGACGGCCGCGCGCCGCGGCGTCGGCTTTTACGCCGAAGCGTCGCTGCCCTGCAGCGCGTCGCGGATGTGGAAGACCAGGCTCTCTTCGAGATGCGGCTTCAACACCACGTGCCGCACGCCGACGGCGGCAGCGCGACTGGAAATGCTCTCGTCCGGATAGCCGGTGATCATCACAACGGGCGTTGCAATCTTGCGATCCCGCAGCTTCTGGGCGAGGTCGATGCCATTCATGCCCGGCATTTTGTAGTCCACGACGATGCAGTCGACCCGACCGCCACCGAGCGAATCGAGCAGGGCAGAGCCGCTGCGAAAAGTGCGTACCTCGAAGCCGTCGGTTTCCAGCAAGAAACGCAGCGATCCGAGCACGCCCTGATCGTCGTCAACGACGTAGACAACAGATTTTTGAGGCGCGGAGGTCATCAGCTGTTCCCACGCACCCGACCCGGCTGCAATTTCATCATGGGTCAGAGAATAATCGCCGGCGCGGAAGGCAGGTTGATCTGCCTCAATCCTTGATGACGCCGCCGCGCATCGCCATGCGCACCAGTTCCGACAGGCTGCTGGCCTGCATCTTGGTCATGACGTTGGCGCGGTAGACCTCGATGGTACGCGGACTGATATCGAACTCGCGGGCGATCACCTTGTTCGACATTCCCGCGATCAGCCCGTCCATCACTTGGCGCTCGCGCGGGCTGAGCGACTGGATGCGCGTGACGATGTCCTGCGACACCGCCTCGCTCCGGGCTTCATCGCCGGCCTGCTTCAGCGAGGTCTCGATCATGCCGATCAGCCGGTCGTCCTCGAACGGCTTCTCGATGAAATCGATCGCGCCCAGCTTCATCGCTTCGACCGCCAACGGCACGTCGCCATGGCCGGTCATGATCACGACCGGCAGCCGCGCCCGATCGTTCTTGAGCTGCTTCAGCAGGTCCATGCCGTTCATGCCGGGCATGCGCACGTCGGAGACGATGCAGCCGAACGGCAGGCCCGGCATCTGGTTCAGGAAGTCGAGCGCCGACTCGAACAACTTCACATCGAAATCGGCCGAGCCGAGTAGAAATTCGAGCGAATCCCGCATCGCCTGATCGTCGTCGATGACATACACGCTGCCCCTACGTGGCATCGGCGAGGTCCTCTTGCGCCGCGGCGGGAAGCGTGAAGCGGAAGGTCGCGCCACCCCATGGGTTGGTCTCGGCCCACATCCGACCGCCATGGGCCTCAATGATCGAGCGGCTTATCGACAATCCGACACCCATTCCGGTCTCTTTGGTGGTGAAAAAGGTCTGAAACAGGTTCGATCTGACATCCTCGTGGAATCCGCCACCGGTATCGGCGACCGACACCTCGATCATGTGATCGGCGACGCGGGCGTTGGAAACGACCAATTCCTTTTTCTCTGAATTGGCCATCGCTTCAAGAGCATTGCGAAACAAATTGACCAGCACCTGCTGAATCTGGACCCGGTCGACCAGCACCAGGTCGCTCAGCGTGTCGAGGTTGAAGCGCAGCAAGACGCCTTGTTCGCGGGCGCCGGTCAGGCCCAGCGCGCCGGCCTCCTCGACCAGCTTGGCGAGGCTCTCGACCCGCTTCTCGGATTCGCCACGTGCGACGAAGTCGCGCAGGCGGCGGATGATCTGTCCCGCGCGCAGCGCCTGCTCGGACGCGCGCTCCATGGCGTTCTCGATCTTGGAGACGTTCGGATCCTGGCTGCCGGCGAGCAGCCGGCGCGAGCCCTTCATGTAGTTGCTGATCGCCGACAATGGCTGATTCAGTTCGTGCGCCAGTGCCGACGCCATTTCGCCCATCGCGGTCAGCCGCGAGACGTGCACCAGCTCGGCTTGCAGTTCGTGCAGTCGCGCCTGGGTCTGCTGATACTCGGTGAGATCGCGGATGAAGCCGGTGAAATACCGTTCGCCGCCGGACTCCATCTCGCCGATCGACAAATGGATCGGGAACGTCGTGCCGTCCTTGCGCTGGCCGGTGACGATGCGGCCGATGCCGATGATGTGACGCTCGCCGGTGGAGTTGTAGCGGGTGATGTAATTGTCGTGACGGGTGGCGTCGGGGCGGGGCATCAGAACGCTGATGTTCTGGCCGATCGCTTCCTTCTCGGTCAGCCCGAACATCCGCTCGGCAGCGCTGGAGAAGAACCGCATGATGCCGCGGCCGTCGATCAGGATCATCGCGTCCGGCACGGTGTCCAGGATCGAGCGGAGCTGGTTCTGCTGCAGCCGCAGTTCCTGTTCGAGCACCTTCTGCTGGTCGACGTCGAGGATGATGCCGCAGAGATAACCGGCGGTGCCGGCTTCCTTGACCAATCCGCCGCGGCCCCGGAGCCAATGCCCGGGCTGCCCCTTGTCGGTGACGCGGAACATGATGTCGATATTTTCGCCGCTGTCGATCGAGCGCTGCACCGCTTGCGCGACGCGGTCGCGGTCCTCCGGATCGACCAGCAACAGGAAGCCGTCGAAGTCGATCGGCGTGTCGGGCGCGATGCCGAACAGCCGGCGCGTCGTCGCAGACCACACCAAATCCCGCGTGGCGAGATTCATCTCCCAGCTGCCGACGCCGTAGTTGTCGATCCCCTGCTGCAGCCGCCTGTCGCGCGCCAGGGATTCCGATGACGATAGGGCTTGGTCCGTCACGCGCTACCTTCGCAACTCAATGTATTTTTCTTATCATATAGGTGTTCTGATCCGCAACGGACGCAATGCACAACGAGACCCGCTGCGGCGGAGGGGCTGTCCGCCACATCGGTCATGGATGTCAGATCGGGGATCGGCCGGAAAGGTCAGATCGCCTTCTTGGCCGAACGGTCGTCTTCCGGGGAATTGAGGTAGAAGCCCGACATGGTGTCGACCCAGCACAGATGGTCGTGCACCTCCCGGACGCCGCAGACGTTCTCCGCGGCCACGATCGCCGCCTGGCGCGACCGCTCCTCGGTGATCACGCCGTTGAGGTGAACGACGCCGTCCCGCACCAGCACGCTGAGGCCGAATGGCCGCCAGTCGTTGCGTTCGATCTCGGCGACGATCTTTTCACGGATCTTGTCGTCGGCCGCGGTCGGGTCGGGCACTTCCCGGGCCAGATTGGCGACCGCCCGAAGCAGATTCTTGCGGGTGACGATGCCGACCAGCCGGGCGCCGCGCATCACCGGCAGTCGCTTGACGTGATGCTTCTCCATCATCTTGACGATGGCCTCGATCGACGTGTCCTCGTTGATCGTGTGCGGGTGATGGGTCATGACCTCGCCGACCTTCCGGCCGTGCTCGTGCACGAAATCCGCCGCACATGTGCCGGGGCCGAGCAGCAGCCGCAGCCAGCGACCGCGCTTGCGCTGGGTGCCGAGCTCGGCACGGCGGATGAAATCTCCCTCGGAGATGATGCCGATCAATTTGCCGTCGTCGTCGACCACCGGTAGGCCGCTGACGTGATGCTCGAGCATGGCATTGGCGGCATCGACGATCGAGGCTTCCGGCCCGATCGTCACCACCTGGGCCGTCATGATCTGGTTCGCGCGCATGGTCTGGAATCCTCTCCGGCACGGCGGTGCCGCGATCTGTGGAGCCGCGCGGCACCCATCGGCGCCGCCGGCAGAAATTCGACCTCAGTGAGAGATCAGCGCCGGCAGTGTCAGCGATTTGAAGATGCCGCGGGTCACGCCGCCGAGGATGAATTCGCGCAGCCGCGAATGGCCGTAACCGCCCATCACCAGCATGTCGGCGCCGATATCGGCCGCCAGGGACAGGATGGTGTTGTGGATGTTGGTCGGCGGCGAGGTGAAGCGGTGCGCGGTCGCGGCGAGGTCGTGTCGCAGCAGATGCGCCAGCAGGGCGTCCGTCGAAGCCTGACCGACCTCCTCCTCGTCCTCGTTGACCGCCAGGACGTCGATCGTCTTGGCCCGACGCAGGAACGGCATGGCGTCGTGCACGGCGCGGGCCGCCTGCCGTCCGCCGTCCCAACAGATCAGCATCCGGTCGAGATGCATCGGTTCGGTCTGGATGTAGGGCACCATCAGCAACGGCTTGCCGGAATTGAACAGGATGCTTTCCGGCAGCGGGTCCTGGTGACCAGGCCGGGCGCGATCGGGCTGCGGCACCACGCTGAGATCGTAGAGGCGGGAAATTTCCGACAGCGACTCGTTGGCGAGCACCGGGGTGTCGCAGATGCTTCGCGCTCCGTGCGTGATGCCGGCGGCGCGGGCGGCGATCTCGAATTGATCGAGGCGCGCCGAGGCTTCGTCGTTGTCGGTGTTGTACTGATTGGCCGCGGCGTAGTACGCCGCCGACGCGCCGACCACGATCGCAGGATTGATCGGCTGATAGGTGCAGACGATGCCGTCGAGGTGAGCGTCGAACGCCTTGGCGACGGAGACGGCGCATTCGACGATGCCGTCGGCCGGCCTGTCGGCCGGAATGTGCACGACAATATCATTCAGCATGGCTGGGCTCTCCGCATGATGCGATTTGCCGTGCAATATACCGGCATCAAAGCACCACACTTTGATCTAGCTCATCGTGTTGCGCCGGGTCTGCTGCAGAAACATGGCTCGGTTGCAGCAATAAGGTGCCCGGCAGAGCGATTAGTTCGAGTCGGCTGAACTCTGGGAGGTGCGGATGACGTATACGACGGTGATGGTTGCCCTGTCGTGCGATCGGCCGAACGCGTGCCCCCTCGGGGTCGCCGCTGAACTGGCGGAGCGGTTCGAGGCCCGGTTGATCGGCATCGCGGCTTCCGATCTCAGCCCGCCGCCATACTATACGTCGGGCGATCTGGCCGAGCGGCTGCTCGAGCAGGGCCTTGCCACGATCCGGCAGCGCCTCGGCGAATTGGAGACAGAATTCCGGCAGGCGATGCAAGGCCATGCCCGCGAGCTGCAATGGCGGTCGGCGATCGAACAGCCCGCCAAATACATCGTGCAGCAGGCTCGCGCGGCGGACATTGCCGTTGTCGGCACAGCGACGCAGGGACCGCTGAGCGATCCGTTCTCGGTGGCGGAGCCCGCCGATCTGGTGATGCGGATCGGGCGCCCGTTGCTGGTCGTGCCGGCCGACGTCTGCCGTGTCGATCTGTCGAGCGTGCTGGTGGCCTGGAAGGACAATCCGGAGGCCCGTCGCGCCATCGTCGACGCACTCCCGCTGCTGCGTCAGGCGAGCCATGTCACCGTCGCCGAAATCGTCGAGGAAGACGGCGACCGCGCCCAGGCGCTCGCCGGCGTCCACGACGTGGTCGACTGGCTGTCCCGGCATCATATCCACGCCGTCGCCGAAGTGCCGTCTGCGACCGGGTATGTCGCCGAGCAACTCGAAACGGTCGCGACCGAAGCGGGCGCCGGCATCATTATTGCGGGCGCCTACGGTCATTCGCGATTCCGCGAGTGGATCCTTGGTGGCGTCACCCAGCATCTGATCGAGCAGACCACCCGCTGCGCGTTTCTGGCGCGCTGAGGCACGTGACCGGCGCAGCGTGCCGGTGAACTACGTAGAGTTCCGCATTGATCATCGTCAACGACGCATCGCCGCCGGCTGCGATGCTGCGACGTATCGCGGCGCTACGATCCCTTAACCATTGGTCGAGTGCCGCGGCAATCTACGGATGCGTGACGGCGCGATGACAGCTTCGTCATCCTATATGTTGAAGGCGCGGGGCTGCCGCGAACCGGCGGCTGTCCTTAGATCGTGTCGACGCGCTGAGAGATGAGGCGATGATGTTGCCGACCCGAGTCCCCGCCACCCCAACCGCCGGCGAGCCGCATTCGTCGCTGGCCCCTGTGAAACATGCCGGGCCGAACGACAGCGATCGGTCGCTGCACGCGACGTTGGCGCCGCTGACCGGCGGATTGTCGCCGACCGCGTTGTCGCTCGCTTATGCGGACTGGCTCTCGCATCTGTTCTGGGCGCCGGCGCGCCGTCTCGACCTCGCGCGCGAAGCGCTGCGCCGTGCTTCGCAATGGACGGAGGCGTCGGTCCAGGCCACCCCGCCCTGGTCGCTGATTGCGCCGCAGCCGCAGGATCGCCGCTTCGCCGCGCCAGAATGGCAGCAGCCACCGTTCAATCTCATGGCGCAGAGCTTTCTGCTCGCCGAAGAATGGTGGCACGACGCCACCACCGGCGTCCGCGGCGTCTCGCAGCAGAACGAGAAAATCGTCGAGTTCTCGGTGCGGCAGATGCTCGACGTTTTCGCGCCGTCGAACTGCGCGCTGACCAATCCCGAAGTGATCCGCCGGACGCTCGCCTCCGAAGGCGGCAACGTCGCATCGGGCCTGCGCAACTGGTGGGAAGATCTGTTGCAGTTGATGTCGCACGACACCGCACTGAAGCAGGACTTCGAGGTCGGTCGCGATGTCGCGGTGACGCCGGGGAAGGTGGTCTACAGCAATGAACTGATCGAGCTGATCCAGTATCTGCCGACGACCGGCGAGGTCCGGCCGGAGCCGATCCTGATCGTGCCGGCCTGGATCATGAAGTACTACATTCTCGATCTGTCGCCGCACAATTCGCTGGTGAAGTACCTCACCGAACACGGCTTCACCGTGTTCGTGATCTCGTGGCGCAATCCGACCGCGAAGGATCGGGACATCGCGCTTGAGGACTATCGTCGTCTCGGCGTGATGGCCGCGATCGACACCATCGGGGCCATCGTTCCGCACCAGCCGATCCATACAGTAGGTTATTGCCTCGGCGGCACATTGCTGTCGATCGCCGCGGCGGCGATGTCGCGCGACGGCGATGGCCGCCTTAAATCGATCACGCTACTCGCGGCGCAGACCGATTTCACCGAGGCCGGCGAACTGACGTTGTTCATCAACGAAAGCCAGGTCGCCTTTCTTGAGGACATCATGTGGAAGCGCGGCGTGCTCGACGCCACCCAGATGGCCGGCGCATTCCAGATGCTGCGCTCCAACGACCTGGTCTGGTCGCGGATGGTGCGTGACTATCTGATGGGCGAGCGCTCCGAGCCGAACGACCTGATGGCCTGGAACGCGGACGCGACCCGGATGCCCTATCGGATGCATTCGGAATATCTTCGCAAGCTGTTCCTCGACAACGATCTGGCCGAGGGCCGCTACGTCGTCGACGGCAAGGCGATCGCCCTGTCGGACATCCACACGCCGATGTTCGTGGTCGGGACGCTGCGCGACCACGTCGCGCCGTGGCGCTCGACCTTCAAGATTCACCTGCTGGCGGATGCCGAGATCACCTATTGTCTGACCGGAGGAGGCCACAACGCTGGCATCGTCTCGCCGCCGTCGTCGAAAGCGCGCGGCTACCAGGTGATGACGAAGGAAGCGGACGGTCCCTATGTCGGCCCGGACGCCTGGGTCGAGGAGGCGCCGCACGCCGAAGGCTCGTGGTGGACCGAATGGGTGCAATGGCTCGGCGCGCGGTCGGGTGACCCGGTCGCGCCGCCCCGCATCGGTCTGCCGGATGCGAATCCGGCCGAGCTGGCGGACGCGCCTGGCAGCTACGTGCTGCAGGCCTGATCGCGGCCCTGCAACGCCGACACGGCTCGCGCCAGCGTCTGGTCCGGCGTGCCGGCGGCGTCGACCTCGGTCCAGCCGACCGCGCTCTGTTCATAGGCCTGCTGCTGCCGGACAATCTCGGGCGTGGCATCGGATGCGTCTCCGATGCGGCTGCTGACACGGTTGATCCGGGTCGCGAGGTCGGCCACGAGAAACAGGCCTGCGAACTGGCACTTCGCCTGCGTCGCAATTGATTCGATGGCCTGCCGTTCGTCCGCCTTGGCGAACACGGCATCGACGATCACCGAATGACCCTGTGCCAGAATGCGCGAGGCGCGCTCGCCGAGGCTACGATACACCTGCATCGTCACCTCGGGTGCGTAGGCGGCCGCCGGCAGTCGCTCGGTTTCGGCCACGCCGAAATGCCGCTTGCGCACCACATCGGAGCGCAGCACCACGGCGCCCGGCAATGGCGCGATATGACCGGCGAGGGCGCGCGCGAGCACCGACTTGCCGGTGCCGGACAATCCGCCTACGGCGATCAACCGGGGCGACGGCGGCGCGATCAGGCGTGCGGCGAGGGCGAAATAGAGGTCCGCGGTCTGGCGATGGTGACGCCTCGCGTCGGCATCGCCGGCCGGGCGAGACAGCATCACTTTGGCGCGAATCGCCGCGCGCATCGACAGCAGCAGCGGCAGTGCGCCGAGCGCATCGGCATGGGCGTCGTCGCTGACGGCGAGATAGCGGTTCAGCAGTTCGGCGGCCTCCTCGCTGCGGCCATAGCGAAGGAAGTCCATCAGCGGGAAGGCGAGGTCGTACATCACGTCGACCGACGCGAAGGCGGGATCGAACTCGATCGCATCGAACAGCACCGGCGTGCCGTCGATCAACACGATGTTGGCGAGATGGAGGTCGCCATGGCACCAGCGCACGAAACCGTCCGCACCGCGCTGTTCGAGGAGTCCGCGGCTGTGGTCGAACGCGGCGCGGGTGGCGCGATCGAGGTCGGCGACCTGATCGGCCGGAAAGCCGCCCGCACCAAACGACGGGATGTTGTCGGCGTTGATCGGAATGATCGACGCGATCCAGGGCGCGGTCGCGGCTCGTGGCGCGGCGCGATGCGACGCAGCAATCGCATCGGCGATGGCCGCGACGAGGTCGAGGTCGAGCGGCCCGCCGGCGGCGAGGTGATCGATGGTTCGCCCTTCGTCGAAACGCGTCATCTCGACCGCCCATTCGACCGGCTCGCCAGGTCCGTCGATCTGCAGGGTTCCATCGGCGGCTCGCGTGATCGGCATCACGCGGCGATAGATCTGCGGCGCGAACCGTCGATTGACCGCGAGCTCCTGGTCGCAGGCAGTCTTGCGCTTTGCCAGTGTCGAATAGTCCAGGAACGGGAACCGGACTGCGCGCTTGATCTTCAACGCGCGGTTCCCGGCCAGGAAAACGGCGGCGCCGTGCGTATCGATCTGTACGACATCGGCACCGGCATGCGTCGCCGGATCTGCGACGAAACGGAAGATTTCGGCCTGTCCGACTTTGTCGGATGCGGTGATCGGCTCTGCCATGCTGACTACTTGGGAAATCCGAATGTCCGACGATGGATCAATGCCGCACAGCACCGTGCCGACATGTTGGGCACTGTCGCGGAAGATGACAAGACGTCCGGGAAAACACCGCCGGATTGACCCTGATCAATTCAATTCCGCAAAGCTGCGGTCAATTTGCCAAAAAGGGCGATTAGCAGGTGCCTCGATACACTCTGCTGGCGCGCCCATGATCGCAGCCCGACCGATTGGAATCTGGTCTTGTACAAGTTTCTCGAGGCAACTGTTGCCGACCACATGACGCGCTCGGTGAAATCCGTGTCGCGGGAAATCACCATGCGCGAGCTGGAGGACCAGTTCGAGCGCGACGACTACAACGCCTATCCGGTGGTGGAAGAGGCGCGCGTGGTTGGGCTGGTGACGAAGTATGATTTTCTCAATTGCTTCGCGTTTCACCCCACCCAGATGTTGCCGCACTATGACGACCTGATGAATCGGACCGTCGGCGACATCATGACGCCGGACTTCATCTACGTTCACGCCGATACGAAGCTGACGCGGGTGCTGCAATTGATGGTCGAACACCAGACCCGCAGCATCCCGGTGCTGGATGCCGATCGAAAGCTCGAAGGCATCATCTCGCGTGAGGATGTGATCAAGGCGCTCGCAAGCTTCACCAAGCAGCGGCCCTGACCACGCGGCGCCCGGCCGCAGCGGCCGGATTGGAAACGTCGAGGCATTTGTATTACAAGGCGGCGGGCAGCCTTGGTTCGATGCAGATTCTGACATCGGCCGCTGATTGCCCGACGCCGAGGTGAGATGTCGACTTATCGATTGAGCAATCTCCTGGCGCCCGCTGCAGTGGCGGTGATCGGTGCCAGCCCACGGCCAGCATCGCTCGGCCGCGCCGTGCTCGAGAATTTACGCAACGCCGGCTTCAAGGGCGAGATCGGCGTCGTCAATCCGCGCTATCCCGAGATCGGCGGTTTCAAGACAGTTCGTTCGCTGGCCGATCTGTCCTTCGTGCCCGATCTGATCGTCATTACCGCCCCGTCGCGGACGGTGGCCAAGATCGTCACCGAAGCCGGCGAGCGCGGTGTCGCCGGCGCCATCATCATCAGCGCGGAGATGGGCCGGGGCAAGGGCTCTTACGCGGAGGCCGCCAATCAGGCCGCGCGCAAATCGGGGATCCGGCTGATCGGCCCGAACTGCCTCGGCATCATGGTGCCGAGCTCCAATCTCAACGCCAGCTTTGCCGCGCACATGCCGCGGCGGGGGCATCTGGCGCTGATTTCGCAATCGGGCGCGATCGCGGCCGGCATGGTCGACTGGGCCGCCGTCAAGGACATCGGATTTTCCGCAATCGTTTCGATCGGCGACCAACTCGACGTCGACATCGCCGACATGCTGGATTTCTACGCCGGCGACATCGAGACCCGTGCAATTCTGCTCTACATCGAAGCGGTCACAGACGCCCGCAAATTCATGTCGGCGGCGCGCGCCGCGGCGCGGGTCAAGCCGGTGGTGGTGGTGAAGTCCGGGCGGATGGCGCACGGCGCCAAGGCTGCGGCGACGCATACCGGCGCGTTGGCCGGCGCCGATGCGGTTTACGGCGCCGCGTTTCGCCGCGCCGGCATGCTGCGGGTGTTCGATCTGCGCGAATTGTTCGACTGCGCCGAAACGCTCGGTCGGGTCAGCGCTCCGCGCGGTAAACGCGTCGCGATCCTGACCAATGGCGGCGGCATCGGCGTGCTTGCGGTCGACCGGCTGGCCGAACTCGGCGGCATCCCGGCGACGCTCTCGAAAGAGGTCTGCGACAAGCTCGATGCGGTGCTGCCGCCGACTTGGTCGGGGTCGAACCCGATCGACATCACCGGCGATGCCGATGCCGAGCGCTACGCCGCGGCGCTGTCGGTGCTGCTCGCCGATCCGGACAACGACGCCGTTCTGGTGATGAACGTGCAGACCGCGATGACGTCGTCCAGCGAGATTGCCAAGGCGGTGATCCGGCTGGTCGGAGAAGAGCGGATTCGCCGCAGCTTCTTCAAGCCGGTGTTCGCGGTCTGGGTCGGCGCCGACGAATCGGTGACGCATGCGTTCGACGCGGCCGCGATCCCGAACTATCCGACCGAGGACGATGCGGTCCGCAGCATCATCAATCTGGTGCGCTATCGCGAGGCCGCGCAACTCCTGACCGAGGTGCCGCCGAGTCTGCCGAAGGAGTTCGATCCGGACACCGAGGCGGCACGCGCGGTGGTCGAAAAGGCGCTGGCGGAGGGGCGTTCGTGGCTCGACCCGATCGAGGTCGGGGCGCTGTTCGCCGCGTACCAGATCCCGATGGTTCCGACCCTTGCCGCAGCCGATGCCGATGCGGCGGTGGCGTGGGCCGAGCCGTTCCTGGCGCAGGGCGTTACGGTGGTGGTCAAGGTGATGTCGCGCGACATCACCCACAAATCCGATGTCGGCGGCGTCGTGCTCAACCTCACCAGCGCCGAGGCGGTACGTGCCGCAGCCGACGAAATCCTCGCCCGAGCGTCGAAGTTGCGGCCGAAGGCGCGGCTCGACGGGGTGATGGTGCAGCCGATGATCATGCGCCGCAAGGCGCGGGAGCTGACTGTCGGCATCGCCGATGATCCGACGTTCGGGCCGGTGATTGCGTTCGGCCATGGCGGGACCGGCGTCGAGATCATCGACGATCGCGCGCTGGCGCTGCCGCCGCTCGACCTGCCGCTCGCCAACTCGCTGATCGCCCGCACCCGGGTGTCGAAACTGCTGCAGGCGTATCGCGATGTGCCGGCGGTGAAGGACGGCGCCGTGGCGCTGACGCTGGTCAAGCTGTCACAGATGGCGGCGGACCTGCCCGAGATTCACGAACTCGACATCAATCCGCTGCTCGCCGACGAGAGCGGGGTGGTGGCGATCGACGCCCGCGTTGTCGTGCGCAAGGCGGTGCGCAAATTCGCCGGCCTCGGCAACGCCACCTTCGCCGTGAAACCTTATCCGTCGGAATGGCAGCGGCATCTGGTGATGAAGGACGGTTGGCGGGTGCTGGCGCGGCCGCTCCGACCCGATGACGAGCCGGCAATCCACGAATTCCTCACCCACGTGACGTCGGAAGATCTCCGATTGCGGTTCTTTGCAGCGATGAAGGAGTTCAGCCACGCCTTCATCGCGCGATTGACCCAGATCGACTACGCTCGCGCAATGGCCTTCATCGCGCTCGACGAGGCGACCGGAGAGACGCTCGGCGTGGTCCGGATTCACTCGGACTCGATGTACGAGAGCGGCGAGTACGCCATCCTGCTGCGCTCGGACCTCAAGGGCAAAGGCCTCGGCTGGGCATTGATGAAGCTGATCATCGAATACGCGCGCGCCGAAGGGCTGAAATTCGTTTGCGGCCAGGTCCTGCGCGAGAACACCGCGATGCTGCGAATGTGCCGCCAGCTGGGCTTCGAGGCCAAGACCGATCACTCCGAGCCGGACATCCTCAACGTGACGCTCCCGCTGACCGACGAGTCTGCGCGCGCCGTCGCAAAGGCGTGAGCGAGCCGCATCGCGCGGCTCGGTGACGCCGCGTCCGATCTGAGGAAAGGGTTTACAACCGGTTTACCGAGACGACGCGAAACGTATGCATATCGCCTTCCTCGCGGATCGACACGTATTCGCCTTGTACGAACCGTTCGTCGCCGAAGTGATAGCCGGCTTCATCCGGGATGTTGGCGTTGGCGTCGTATTGGAAGGCCCACGAGCCGCCCGGACGATGGATCAGATGTCCAAGGCTGTCCGGCTGTTGCGGCCGCTGCCGCGCAACGCGGCAGGCCTCACGGTGTTTCTTCCAGGTCTCGGCGTCGATGTGGTCGTTTTCGTCGAGCGGCGCGACGATCACATAGGCGATATGCGATTCGCCGTCGGGATGACCGGGTTCGCGCGCGAGCTCGAGCCGGATCTGGCGGAAGCGCGCGGGCAAAGAAGTGTTGAGGATGGCGGACGGAGAGCCCTTGGTCATCGGATCGATCCTGTCGTCGCGTCGGGCACAAAGCTTACGCAGCGCCGGGAAGCGATAATTGATTTGCATCAATCGTAGTTCGCGACGCAAGCTGTCGGCTCAAGGCGACCGCTTCGGCGGTGAACGAATCGCAGCGGAGCAATGAATGGTGGCGTTGACAACCGGGTGGGAGCGGCAGTGAGTTCGGCGCCGGTGCTGAATGCGGCGACGGATGGCGATGTGCTCGAACTGCATCCGGGCGGTGCCTGGATCGCGACACATTCGGCTGTCCTCGAACGGCTGTTCGATGGCGTCGCGGCGCAGGTCGCGGCCGCCAAATCCCTCAAGATCGATATGACCGACGTTGTCGAGATCGACACCATCGGCGCCTGGCTGCTGGAGAAGGTGTCGCGTGCCGCGGCGCAGGCCGGCCGCACCGCGCACTTCGTCGGCGTCGCGGACCGCTATGCCGGTCTGATCGAAGAGGTCCGTCAGGTCAATCGTCGCGGGCCGACGCCGCGTCCCAAAGTCAATCCGATCATCGCGCGGCTGGACCAGGTCGGTCGCTCGGCCTGGAGCGCGACGCACGACATCTCGGTGTTTCTCGATATGCTCGGCGCCCTCGGCGTCGCCCTGCTCGGGGTCTTGCGGCGGCCGCGGTCGCTGCGTTTGACCTCGCTGACTTACCAGGTCTATCGCGTCGGCTGGCGGGCGATTCCGATCGTCGTGCTGATCACCTTCCTGATCGGCGCGATCATCGCGCAGCAGGGCATCTTTCATTTCCGCAAGTTCGGTGCGGAATCCTACGTGGTCGACATGGTCGGCATCCTGGTGCTGCGCGAGATCGGCGTCCTGATCGTCGCCATCATGGTCGCCGGCCGCTCCGGCAGCGCCTACACGGCCGAACTCGGCTCGATGAAGATGCGTGAGGAGATCGACGCGCTCTCGACCATGGGGCTCGATCCGGTCGAGGTGCTGATTCTGCCGCGGATCATCGCGCTGGTGCTTGCGTTGCCGATCCTGACCTTTATCGGCTCGATGGCGGCGTTGTACGGCGGATTGCTGACCGCGTGGTTCTACGGCGGTATGCAGCCTGCGGTGTACATCGCCCGGCTGCACGAGGCGGTGTCGCTCAACAGCTTCGAAGTCGGAATCTGGAAGGCGCCGTTCATGGCGCTGGTGATCGGCATCGTCGCCTGCAGCGAGGGACTGCGGGTCAAGGGCAGCGCCGAATCGCTCGGCTTGCAGACCACCACGTCGGTGGTGAAGTCGATCTTCCTGGTGATCGTGCTCGACGGGCTGTTCGCCGTGTTCTTCGCTTCGATCGGGATGTAGCGATGAACGCGCTTGCCGATCTTTACGCGATCCGCGTGTCCGATCTCGTGGTCGGGTTCGGGCGCCAGACGGTGATCGACCATCTGTCGCTCGACGTCCGTCGCGGCGAAATTCTCGGGCTGGTCGGCGCCTCGGGCGGCGGCAAGTCGGTGCTGATGCGCACGATCATCGGGCTGATCCCGAAGCAGGGCGGACAGATCAGCATAATGGGGCGCGACAGCGAACGGGGGCTCGGCCGTGGCACTGCGATCGCCGCCACCTGGGGCATTCTGTTCCAGCAGGGCGCGTTGTTCTCGTCGCTGACCGCCCGGCAGAACGTGCAGTTTCCGCTACGCGAGACGTTCGACATTTCCGAAAAGCTGCAGGACGAGATCGCGACTGCCAAACTTGAGATGGTCGGGATCGGCCCCGATGACTGGGATAAGTATCCGGCGCAGCTGTCCGGCGGCATGACCAAGCGCGTCGCGCTGGCGCGTGCGCTGGCGCTCGATCCGGGGATCGTGTTTCTCGATGAGCCGACTTCCGGCCTCGATCCGATCGCCGCCGGCGATTTCGACCAGTTGATCAAGACGCTGCAAACCACGCTCGGTCTCACCGTGTTCATGGTGACGCACGATCTCGCCAGCCTGAACGTCGTCTGCGACCGCGTCGCGGCGCTGGCAGACGGCAAGATCGTCGCGATCGGTCCTATGACCGAGCTGCTGCAATCCGAACATCCCTGGGTGCGGGCCTATTTCCACGGCAAGCGCTCCGAGATGCTGCGCCCCAAACAGGACTAGGACGCCCATGGAAACCCGTGCTCCCTTCGTCATCGTCGGCGCGTTCGTACTCGCGGCCATCCTCGCAGTGTTCGGATTCGTATTCTGGTTGCACAACACCACCGGCATCGGCGCGCGCACCAGCTACCACATCCAGTTTCGCGATCCGGTCCCCGGCCTTCTGATCGGCGCGGCGGTGCTGTTCAACGGCATCCGCGTCGGCGAGGTGACCGCGCTCGGTCTCGCGTCCGACGATCCGCGCCGGGTCAACGCGACAATCGCCGTGGCGACCGATACGCCGGTGCGGCCGGACACCAAGGTTGGGCTCGACTTCCAGGGGCTCACGGGCGTGCCCGTGGTCGCGCTGGAAGGCGGCAAGGATCTGACCGGATCCGCGATCGCCACCACGCTGATCGCCGAGCCGGGGGCGGGGATGAGCATGACCCAGGCGGCGCGCGAGGCGCTGCGCAAGGTCGATTCGGTGCTCGGCGAGAATTCGCAGCCGCTCAAGGAAACCATCGGCAACCTGAAGACCTTCTCGGAGTGGCTGTCGAGCAAGACTGGAGCGCTCGATGGTATTCTTGGCGGTGTCGAGCGCATGACTGGCGCCAACGAGCCGGTGGTCAAGAAGGTCGTCTATGATCTGCAGCCCGCCACTGGGTTTCCGCCGCCGACCAAGTCGCTCAAGGGTCAGCTCACGATCCCCGAGCCGACCACGGTGGTGCTGTTCGATTCGCAGAAGATGCTGCTGGCGCCGGAGCTCGACCTGCCGGCCTTTGCCGGCGCACAATGGAGCGACAGCATTCCGAAGATGCTCCAGGAGAAGCTGCTCCAGAGCTTCGAGAACTACGACATCGCGCATCCGCCGCTGCGGCCGAACGACGCCGTGCAGCCGGATTACCAGCTGCTGATCGACATTCGAAATTTTCTGATTGCAGGTGAGGGCGGACCGAGCGCGAAGGTCGCCTTCGGCGCCAAGATCATCGACAAGAATGGAAAGTTGATCGGCGCCCGACTGTTTCAGCAGTCCGCTAAGCTCGACAAGCCGGACCCTGGTGCCGCTGTTGCCGCGTTCGAAGCAGCGTTCGATGCGACCGCCAAGGAGCTTATTCCATGGACCGTGGATAGCCTGGCGGGTGCGAACGCCCCCGAGGTCCGGCCCGCTCCAGGCTCTTCAGGTACGATAAAAGGTCGTTGATCTGATCCGGTTCGAGCTCGAAGGCGGGCATCTTTGAATGTCCGGTGTAGATGCCTTCGGCGAAGGCCTCGGCCAGCGTCTCGACCGGGTAGCGGTCGTGCAACGTGCGGAATGGCGGGGCTTTTTTCAATCGGCTGGTACCTGTCAGGCCGATCGCATGGCAGCGCGCGCAGTGTGACTTTGCGAAGGCAAACCCGTGGCGCTCAGCCGGGGTTGCGGCCGAAGCCGTCGTGATCATGGGAAGCAAGATCGCGAGACAGGCGGCAATGATTCGCATCGGGCGCTCGGATTGGAGAAGGCGCAAAGTCGCGGACGAACCATCGATGGCGCCCCGTCGAGCGGCCTTGATCTGTGTCAAGCTTCCTTGACGATTTGCCGACATATTGCCCTGACTGGCGCATGACGCATTCGACGCAGTGCGCGGCAAGAATTCGATCTGGCGACCGCATGGAGTGATGGATGCCGCACCTCGCTTTTCCAAACTCGACTTGCGACGGTTTCCGCTGCGAGACGCATTGTGCGGTGCGCCCGCTGGCGATTTGCGGCGAACTCGAGCAAGTCGAGCACGAGGAGTTCGAACGCCTGGCGCAGCATGTTCGCTATGGCGCCAAGGAAGCGTTGTTCTCCGAAGACGAAGTCGCCGACGCGGTGTACAGTCTGGTCGAGGGTATCGCGCGACTCTACAAGTTGCTACCCGACGGCCGACGCCAGATCATCGGTTTCGCGCTGCCGGGCGATTTTCTCGGAATGGCGCCATCCGCCCGCTACTCGTTCTCGGCGGACTCCATCGGCGGCGTCACCGTCTGCAAGTTCTTCCGTGGTCCGTTTCTGCGGTTCATCGAAAACAGGCCGCATATGCTGATGCGCATGAATGAGTTCGCCACCCGCGAGCTGAGCCTGGCGCAGGATCAGATGCTGCTGCTCGGCCGCCGTTCGGCCGAGGAAAAGGTCGCGGCCTTCCTCGTCGGCTGGCGCGATCGTCTTGCCCGGCTCGAAGGCGTCACCAAGACGGTCAGTCTGCCGATGGGGCGGCAGGACATCGCCGATTTCCTCGGCCTGACCATCGAAACCGTTAGCCGCACCTTTACCAAGCTCGAGCGAGAAAAGCTGATTGTGATCGTCCCGGACGGGGTGCGCGTGCTGGATCCGAAGCGTTTCGACGCGCTCGCCGCGGCCTGAATCGGTTCCTCCGCCGGCGCATCTGTTTGGGATCTACTCGAGGCCCAACGATGCCCGAAGCCCGGCCGCGCCTGCTCAGAGCTCGGCAATATTTCTACGAGGTTCTCGAATCGCACGCGCAGGACACGCGCGTCGGCGTCGTCGTCAATCGCGTCATCGTCTTCTTCATCATTCTGAGCATCGGCATCACGGTGATGGAGTCGGTGCCGCGCTTCCGCGACGACTACGGCGCAACGTTCCGCGCGCTCGAATTCGTCTGCCTCGTGTTCTTCTCGATCGAGTATTACATCCGGATCTGGATCGCGGCGGAGCACGTCCCGTTCCGGGAGATGGGGCCGGTCCGGGCCGCGTGGGCCTACATGACGAGCGCCCAGGGCATCGTCGACTGCCTCGCGGTGATGCCGCTCTGGGTCGCAATGCTCGGCTTCGACGACCTTCGGGTGTTGATCATCCTTCGCGTGCTGCGTGTGCTGAAGTTCGCGCGGTACTCGTCTGGAATGCGGTCGCTGCTCGAAGTTCTGGAGGCCGAGCGGCGAGCGCTGCTGGCCTGCCTGGTGATCCTGGGCTGTGCGACGCTGGTGTCCGCGACTGCGATGCATATCGTCGAGGGCAACGTTCAGCCCGACAAGTTCGGCACCATCCCCGACGCGATGTGGTGGGCGATCGTCACCCTGACCACGATCGGCTATGGCGACGTGGTCCCCGCGACGGGCATCGGCCGGATGATCGCCTCGGTCACCATCGTCGGCGGCCTGGTGATGATCGCGCTGCCGGTCGGCATCGTCGCCAACGCCTTCTCGGAGGTCATTCACCGGCGCGATTTCATCGTCAACTGGAGCATGGTCGCCCGGGTGCCGTTGTTCTCGCACCTGACCGCCGGCGACATCGCCCACATCATGCAGTTGTTGCAGGCACGCCAGATCGATCGGGGCGACACCGTCTTTCGCCGCGGCGATCCGGCGACGGCGATGTACTTCATCGCCGAGGGCGACGTCGAGATCGAGCTGGGTCCTGAGGAAAAGGGACGGCTGGTCCGGCTCGGCAGCGGGCACTTCTTCGGCGAGATCGCCGTGCTGAAGCGCGTCGAACGCTCGGCGACGGTGAAAGCGGTGTCGCGCACGCGATTGCTCGTGCTCGACGCCGCCGATCTTCGCGCACTGATCAGCCGCGAGCCGGGGATCGCGCGCAAGATCAACCAGATCGTCGAGGGCAGGACCGGTCGCAATCTCAATCTGGAGATTGCCGATCTGGAGGGGCAGGACGAAGTGACGCCGCCTCCGGCTGCGACGCCCCTGGAGAAGACCGCCTGAGCGAACGCGCCACGGCCGACTAGGTCGCCGCGTCCTCCTGCAGCCGTTTCGGCCGACGCGGGAACCCGGTCGAGGGCGCCTGAGACGTTTGCGGCGCCAGGAACGCCATCAAGCTCTGCGCCGCATCGGCGTAGGATGCGCCGTCCGGCAAATCGAAGGTTGTGCAAAACTCGGCCGGCATCGGGTTCGTTTCGGTCCGCAGTGCCATCGCCGGCCCCCACCACCACGCCGCTGCGGGGGCGCGTTCGTCGCACGGGACCGCGCGCCAGGCGACGAATTCCTTCACGAGGCGTTCGAATTCGAAGACTTTGGCTGGGTGCACGGATGGTCCGATCTGTGATGGACCGGACTAACCGCCGAGCAGCCGGGAAGTTGCGACAGGCCCTCGCTTTTCGAAGCGCACCTCGCGACCGCAGCCGGATATTCTCAGCTGCCACTTAACATGCTAACGGTTCGCAAATGAACCAGACTGCGAAGATCGATATCCGCCATTCGACCTGTCCGCATGATTGCCCGTCGGCCTGCGCGCTCGACGTCGAGGTGATCGACCGCACGACCATCGGTCGGGTGCGCGGATCCAAACGCCAGACCTACACGGCGGGTGTCGTCTGCGCCAAGGTCGCGCGCTACGCCGAGCGCATCCATCACCCCGATCGCCTGACATTTCCGATGCGCCGCTCCGGGCCGAAGGGATCGGGGCAGTTCGTCCGCATCGGCTGGGACGAGGCCTTGGACGAGATCGCGGCCCGCTTCAATGCGGCCGAAGCCGAGTTCGGCGCCGAGTCGGTCTGGCCGTATTACTACGCCGGCACCATGGGGCTGGTGATGCGGGATGGCATCAACCGGCTGGCCAACACCAAGAAGTACTCGCGGTTCTACTCGACCATCTGCTCCAATGTGGCCTGGTCGGGCTACGCCGCCGGGACCGGCAAGGTCGCGGGGGTCGACCCCCGGGAGATGGCGAGATCGGATCTGATCGTGATCTGGGGCACCAACGCGGTCTCGACCCAGGTCAATGTGATGACGCATGCGTCACGCGCCCGTAAGGAACGGGGCGCGCGGATCGTCGCGGTCGATATCTACGACAACGAAACCATGAAGCAGGCCGATATCCGGATCATCCTGCGTCCGGGGACCGACGGCGCCTTCGCGTGTGGCGTGATGCACGTGTTGTTTCGAGACGGCTACGCCGACCGCGACTATCTCGGCCGCTACACCGACTGCCCCGATGAGCTGGAGGCGCATCTGCAGACGCGGACGCCGGAATGGGCGTCGGCCATCTGCGGGGTGCCGGTGGCGGAGATCGAAGCGTTCGCCCGTGCGGTCGGCGAGACCAAGCGTAGTTTCTTCAGGCTCGGTTACGGTTTCACCCGCAGTCGCAATGGTGCGGCGCAGATGCACGCGGCGCTGTGCATTCCGGCGGTGACGGGCGCCTGGCAGTACGAAGGCGGCGGCGCCTTCTTCAACAACGGTGCCATCTTCGGCTTCGACAAGACGCTGATCGAGGGCCTCGATACGCTGGACCCTTCGACCCGTGTGCTCGATCAGTCGAAGATCGGCCGCATCCTCACCGGCGATGCCGAGGCGCTCGGTGGCGGCGCGCCCGTCAAGGCGATGCTGATCCAGAATACCAACCCGATGACGGTTGCGCCGGAGCAGAATCTGGTCCGCGCAGGCTTTGCGCGGGACGATTTGTTCGTTGCCGTACACGAGCAGTTCATGACCGAGACTGCGCTGATGGCCGACATCGTACTGCCAGCGACCATGTTTCTCGAACACGATGATCTGTATTACGGCGGCGGCCACCAGCATATTTCGGTCGGCGCCAGGCTGGTGGAGCCGCCCGGCGAATGCCGGTCCAACCACGAAGTGCTGCAGGGGCTGGCGGCGAGGCTCGAGGTCCGCCATCCGGCCTTCGACATGACGCCGCGCGAAGTGATCGACGCGACGCTGAAAAAAAGCGGGCGGGGCACGATCGAGGAGCTCGAAGCCGATCTCTGGCGCGACTTGCAGCCGGATTTCCGGACGGCTCACTTCCTCGACGGCTTCGCGCATGCCGACGGCAAATTCCATTTCCGCGCGGATTGGAGCAACGTCAAGGTGCCGCGACAGATGAAACTGGGCCCATGGCAGGCGATGCCGAGCCTTCCCGACCACTGGGCGGTCACGGAACAGCCGGATATCGCGCATCCGTTCCGATTGGCGACCAGCCCGGCGCGCAGTTTTCTCAATACCACCTTCAACGAGACACCGTCGTCACGCGCGCGCGAAGGCGCGCCGACGGTGATGATACATCCGGCGGACGCTGAAATGATCGGAGTCGAGGAAGGGGATGCGGTGACGCTCGGTAACCAGCGGGGCGAGACCATGCTCACCGCCAGGCTCGACGGCGGATTGCGCCGGGGCGTCCTGATCGCCGAGTCGGTCTTTCCCAACAGCGCGCATCAAGGCGGCCGCGGGATCAACGTGCTGACCAGCGCAGATTCGATCGCGCCGCACGGTGGTGCTGCGTTTCACGACAATAAAGTGTGGGCGAAGAAGGCCTTACCGCCGCTCGCGAAGCGCGACTGATCTCCAAACTTGCGGCCGAAGCCGCCGATCGGCAGTCGTTGTCGCTTCGCGAGGCGGGTCTTTCCGGACTTAGCGCTGGTGGCCGAGGCCGATACCGAGCTTGAGCGCCTTCTGACGCAGCGAGCCGACGGTCCGCTTGGTCAACTTGGCGATCTGAGCCACCGGGGTCCGCGCCTTCGAATGCGCGCGCAACTCCTTGATGTCTTCCTTGGTATATTCGCGCCGAGTGATCTTGGTCTTCTTGGCGGCCTTGGTAGCGGTTTTCGCTACGGTCTTCGCCTTCTTCGACTTTGCTGCGGTCTTCGCAGTCTTGGCTTTAGCTTTCTTTGCCACGCGTAGGCTCCTTTAGTGAAGCGCCCTTCTACTACACTCGTTCCCTGTCGACAATTCTCAATTTCACGAATTCTAACTGATCAGGGCCGCGTCGGTTAGCATTCGCTTAAGGCGTGCTTAGTTCAGATTTTGGCGAAAATCAGCACGGCTTAGGTAGTAAATACAGGGATTGTGCTGATCAGATGTCGGCTGAGCGTCGTGTTTTCGCGGCGGGTTGGCGCTACGCGCCGTTGCCGGGTGCGCTGATTCGCCACGATCGAGCACGCATGCTGCTCGAATAAGGCGCAATGCGCCCGCATCGCGGGATATTTGTGCAACCAAAGACGTAGTGGGACTAACCGGCGTTTGCGCGAGGCCGAGGCCGTCAGCGCCGCGGCTTCATCGGCTGGGACAGCAGCGAGCGCGTGCGCGCCAGCGTCTCGTCGTAGTACTTTTCGCGATCCTGGCGCAGCCTGACCTGCAAATTTCGGAATGCAGCAATGCGTTTCAGGATTTCGGCGCGTTCGTCGGCTGCGCTTGCCACGCCATTGGGAGTTGCAGCGGATGCCGGGGGGATCTCGGAGGCTGATCGAGGATTTGTGACGGCCGGCGTGCTGCCCGCAGCGGAAGCTGTGCCGCGCGGGGACGCGTCGACATTGCGCGGCGCCTGGTCTGTTAGCTGGTTCTGCGGCACTACCTGAGGCCGATCTTCGGTCGACTTGTCGGAGGCCGAAGTGGTCGGGCGGGCATTGGGCGTCGCAGGACGCGCGAAAAGCTCGCTGTCTGGCAGTTTCGATGAAGTCATTGTGATCCCCAGCCTCATCTTTGAGTCCCCCGCTTCCGGGCGTCAATCGAAATGCTCGCGCGCTCGTCCGATCGGTGGATAATTCCGCCGATCGCTTGCGGCGTAAGGCGGTACCCGGTAGCCCACGGCTTCAATCGGGAGACATTCGATGGCGAAGATCGATCTCGACGCGCTCAGCATCGAGGAACTGGCGTCGTTGCGCGACGAAGCGACCCAGAAACTTTCTGAAAAAGTGGCTGCGCGTCAGGCGGAATTGGAAGCCGAACTCGCGGCGCTGTCACGCTACGGCAAGCCGGCAAAGAAGCCCTCGGGCGCCGAACCTCGTCACGAGGCGAAGAGCAAGGACAGCGCGGTCAAGGACGGCGGCGGCAAGGACCCGTCGACCAAGGCGGCCTGATCCGCCGTTCAAGCGGCCTATTCCCGACGGCCGCCGGCGTCTTGCAATCTCTGCCGGCATCGTTCTTATTCGCTCCGTCGCGCGGTGTCATTGTCGTTTGACGCTGTCCCATCAGCCTGCAAAGCCTGCGTCATCGGGAAACATCCATGTCAGCTCATCACGGTCCTTTGCGCGTGGGCATCGGCGGGCCGGTCGGCTCCGGCAAGACGGCGCTGATGGACCTGCTCTGCAAATCGATGCGCGAGCGTTACGACATTGCGGCGATTACCAACGACATCTACACCAAGTGGGACGCCGAATTCCTGGTGCGCTCGGGGTCGCTGACGCCGGATCGGATCGCCGGGGTGGAAACCGGCGGTTGTCCGCACACCGCGATCCGCGAAGACGCGTCGATGAACCTGGCCGCCGTTGCCGAGATGCGGACCAAGTTTCCCGGCCTCGATCTGGTGTTGATCGAGTCCGGCGGCGACAACCTTGCGGCGACTTTTTCCCCCGAACTCGCCGACCTGACGATATATGTCATCGATGTCTCCGCGGGTGACAAGATTCCCTCCAAAGGGGGCCCTGGCATCACCCGATCGGATCTGCTGGTGATCAACAAGATTGATCTCGCGCCCCATGTCGGCGCGTCCTTGGAAAAGATGGACACCGATGCCCGGCGGATGCGGGGCGAGCGGCCGTTCGTGATGACCAATCTGAAGAAGCGCGATGGGCTCGACCGCATCATCAGTTTCATCGAGACGAAAGGCGGCTTGAAGCCGACCGCCGGGACAGCCTGACGTTCAACTTCTAACTCTTTGAGCTCCCGACGAAATTTTAACGCTCACGGGAACAATAGGAGGCTGCTCACGTTGCACCGCTTGGGGCCTGACAGTCACGCTGTAAAGCGATGCTGGCAGTGACATTCTCTCGCTGCCTCGCGACGGATGCATCACCCTGGTCGTCGCGGGCGTCGGCACATGATGGATATGGATGGCAACGGCGCCCTCCATCGTTGATCGAGTAGAAGCGTGGTTCGGCTGGGCTTTATCATCGGGCTGGTTGCCGTCGTCGGGATGCTGTTGTCCGGCTTCGCGGCTTATCGAATCTACGATCAGGAGTCTGCGGTCGAGCGGATCGCTTTGGGCCGGGCGATCGACGTGCATGCGAGTCAGGTGCAGGACCGGCTCACCGAGCGTGAACTGCTCGGCAGGGTTGCTTCAGGACTGTTCCGCACGCCTGCGGTGATCAAGGCGGACATGCTGCAGCCGCTGCGCTCGTCGATCTATGCGTTCAAGACCGACTTCCTGCTGGCGAGTTGGGTGGTGCGGCTGAAGCCCGACGAGTTCGCCGCCGCGGAAGCCGAATTGGCGAAGGCCGGATTCTCCGACACCACGATCCGACATTCCGACGGCACGGCGATCGATCCGGCGACACTCCAGCAGCCGCTCGACGTGGTGATGGATATCGAGCCGCGCAATGCCGAAACGATCGCACTGCCGGGGCGGTCGCTCGACGATCATCCGGCGCTGGGCCGGATGTTCGCGCGTTCGCTCGAGGAAGGTAAGCCCGAAGCCTCCGACCCGATCCAGTTGAGGGGGCCGGACGGGCCGATCGGTGTCGTGCTGGCGGCGCCGGTGCTGAGCGCGGACTCCGCCACGGCCGTCGGCTTCATCACCTTCTCCTACGATCTGTCGTCGCTGATGCTCACCAACGACGACATGTCTCTGTTCTCCGTCGTACTGAAGGACCCGCGGAAGGCGGGCGTCGAACTCGTCGCCGACGACCGCGGCCGGGTGCAGGAGCGTCCGGGCAGCCCGAACGACGAGGCGCCCACCATCGTGCGGACGGTCACCTTCGGCGATCGCGACTGGTCGCTCGCCTACTACGCGCGCGTCAATCCGTTCGTCCGGGCGCAGCAGGTGGCGGCGATCGTCGCCGCGATCGGCCTGGCGCTGACCTTCATCGTCTGCGGCTTGTTCGGCTATGTCAGCCACAGCAATGTCAGGTTGCGGCGCGAAATCCAGATGCGGATCGGGTTCGAGCGACGGCTGACCGCGGTGATCGACGAACTCAACCATCGGGTCAAGAATATCCTGGCCGTCATCCAGTCGATCGTGACGCGAACGCTGCGCCACGGTTCGGACATGGACGTGGCCCGCGAACTGCTGATCGGGCGGATTCACGCGATGTCGAACGTCGTCTCGCTGCTGAGCGAGAGCCAGTGGCAGGGCGTCATGCTGAAAGGGCTGTTCGAGGCGCGGGCGATCCCGCATGCCGACCGCATCGCGGTCAACGGCCCGGATATCGCAGTCAGCGCGCGTGCGGCGCAGAGCCTGTCGCTGCTGTTCTTCGAACTCGCGTCCCATTCCGACGAGGGATTGTCCCTGGTCGGCAAGCACCCGCATATCGTCGCGAGCTGGGAGGTCAAGGGCGAAGGGGACGAATCCACCTTCAGCTTCCGCTGGGAGGAGTTCAACACCAGCGAGGCGACGCGCCGGGCCGACAGCGAGTTCGGTGTGATCCTGCTGGACCGCGTCGCGCCGGAAGCCCTCGGCGGCACCTCGAAGCGCTATTTCACCGATGTCAGCTACGTCTACGAGCTGACGGCTCCGATGGAGACGGTGGTGGATATCAACGAACGCGACAGAACCGGCCAGATCTCGGCGCCGCTCCGCCGTAGCTGAGCAAACGCCGAGCGCTGACCGGTCGCTTTGATGGCGACCATCGCTCTGGCAACCACGAAGAGGCCCGAGGGCCCACTTCGCATTGCGTTGGTCAGGATGAAAACCGGCAGATCAGCCGTTGCTGCCGATCACGGCGCGCACCGTGTCATCGGGACCGAAGTCTTCAGCACCGTCGACGTAGAGCAGGGCGCTCAGCTTCGAACGGGCACGGTTGACGCGGCTCTTGATGGTACCGACCGCGCAACCGCAGATCGCGGCTGCGTCTTCATAGGAGAAGCCGGAGGCGCCGACCAGGATCAGAGCTTCCCGCTGGTCCTGAGGAAGCTTATCCAACGCCGTCCGGAATTCCTCGAACTCCAGATGAGCATTCTGGCCGGGCTGTGACTTCAGGGTCTTGGCGTAGCTGCCGTCGGCATCTTCCACCTCGCGCCGCCGCTTCCGGTAATCGGACCGGAACAGGTTGCGCAAGATCGTGAACAACCACGCCGGGAGGTTCGAACCCGGCTGGAAGGAATCGATGTTGGCGAGCGCGCGCAACAAGGTTTCCTGCACGAGGTCGTCGGCACGGTCGCCGTTGCCGCTGAGCGAGATCGCGAACGCGCGCAAACTCGGGACGGCGGCAAGAATGTCGTCGCGAAGAGAATCTGTGAGAGGCATTAGTCCCTCCTCTCGCTTTCAGACGCCGCGACGTGACCGCCCTGAGGAGGTTCGTCGAGACGCTTGATCAGGTCGGCGAACCGATCAGGTACGCCCTGCTTGACGACGTCGTCGTACATGGCACGGAGCTGGTGGCCGATCCGGGCCTGAATCTCTTGGTTCAGGCCGCCTTTGCTGCCAGGCGCCGACTTCTTGGTTGTCTGAGCCTTGAAATCTTTCATGACTGATCCAATGTCTTCCCCATGGTCAAGTCCCCTGAAACTGCTAGGGTTTTGCTTGATTTTTGAAGGTTTTGCAGTGTCACTGGGAGCCTAATTCAGTCGCAGCGGTAAAGTTCCCCCTGTCGATGGAACTTTTCGCCCGCTTCGGCGTAGGTAGCCTGAAGGGGAGCCCGGCCGCCCCGCTTGGTGAAGGGCCGCGATAAATTCAGGATCGGAGTGGGGATGTCGAGATCGCAATTGGTTGCCGAGCATTTACCGTTGCTGCGTCGCTATGCGCGGGCGCTGACCGGCAGTCAGGCTTCGGGTGATGCCTATGTCGCGGCGATGCTGGAGGCCCTGCTGCAGGATCCGAGCCTGCTCGACGAGCGGCACGGGCCGCGGGCGGGTCTTTTCCGCCTATTTGCACAAATCTGGAATTCCGTCGCGCTGAATGACGACTCCGAAGTCCGTTCGCTGCCGATGCCGTCGGAGCGGCGGCTGTCGGCGATCACGCCGCTGCCGCGGCAGGCGTTTCTGCTGCTGTCGCTCGAAGGTTTCTCTGAGGAAGAGGTCGCCTTCGTGCTCCACACCGAGGTCGGTGAGGTCCGTCAATTGGCCGACGCCGCCGGTCGCGAGATGGCCGAGGAGATCGCGACGGACGTCCTGATCATCGAGGACGAAACCTTCATCGCGATGGACATCGAGAGCCTGATCAAGAATCTCGGCCACAACGTCATCGGCGTTGCCCGTACCCATGCCGATGCGATCGCGTTGGCCCGCACCAAGAAGCCGGGCCTGATCCTGGCCGACATTCAGCTCGCCGACGGCAGCTCCGGCCTGGACGCGGTCAACGAGTTGCTGAAGACCTTCGAGGTACCGGTGGTGTTCATCACCGCTTATCCGGAACGCTTCCTCACCGGCGAGCGTCCGGAGCCGGCGTTTCTGATTTCGAAGCCGTTCCAGCCGGCCATGGTTTCAGCGGTGGCCAGCCAGGCGTTGTTCTTCCAGCGCAATTCGCGCAACAGGACGCCCAACGCCGCGGCGTCCTGATAGTCCGATCGGTGAATCAGCCGCTCGCGCCTCAGGCGCGGGCGGCTTTTTCATGAGAAAGACTTGGAATGGCTGCGGCTCGGTCTGCCGATCTCGATGGCGACGAGATCTATCAAAAAGAACAGGGCGCAGCTGGCATCACCACAGCTGCGCCCTGGATCACCGGTCAATTGGGGCAGGGGGACTAACCGGCGCCGGCACAACGTTGAGCGGCTGACTAACGTTCCAACGCCGCCGTCGGAAATTTCACACACTTAGTTGATCGATCGTTATCGAACCGAGCGCGCGCCAGAACGATTAATTGGTGCGGCGGGTCTTGACAAAGCCGCTGAAAACCGAAGCGGCGATCCTGCCGCGGACACAACGAGCGGCTGGATACCATGTCACATATCGTGCGGGGAATTTTGGGCGCCATCGCAATTGCCGGAACGTTGGGCGCTGCCCAATTGGCGGTCGGCGGCGATCTCGGACGGCAGAGCCTGCGTGAAAGCGCGGTGCAGGACGTCAATCGCGGCAACAAGGCTGATCGAGTGGCCACCACGGGGCAGGCACAGCCTGGCCAGACCTACGGGGTTACTCTTGTCGGCCAATCGGTTCTGGTCCGCGTCCCGGACGCCCAGGTCGGGCAGGCCACCCGCACGCGTGCTCAGCAGCCGGCCGCCCCCCGTCGGGCCATGGTGGCCTGCGAGCCGGTCGTCAGCGTCCTGACCGACGTCGCCAAGCAGCTCCAGCCTGGCCGCTGCATGACCTGATCGGTCACCACGCAGCTTCTCACCGCCTCCATCGCATCCGCCACATCGTGGCGGATGTTTTCGTTTGATCACTGCTCGAACACGAATTGGGGCGTACGTTGTGCTGACTGTCGAGCGGTCTCGTCCTGACTCAATAACAAGGGGCGACTTACTCACCGCCCGGCAATTGCGGGGTGTCGGCCGGCATCAGATGCTCTTTCAGCACCAGCCCGACGATCAGGATCGGTGAGGCCAGGAAGCCGCCCATCGGGCCCCACAGCCAGGTCCAGAACGCCAGCGCAATGAACACCGCCAGTGCGTTCAGCGCCAGCCTTCGGCCGATGATGGTCGGCGTGATGAAATGCCCTTCCACGAAGGTCAGCAGGGCGAAGCCGAAGGGAGCCAGCAGGCCGGCGCCCAGGGTCGGCATGCTGATGATCCCGACCAATGTCAGCACCACGAACATCACCGTCGGTCCGATGATCGGGATGAAGTTCAATATCGCGGCGAGAGCCCCGAGCCCCGCGGGGTTCGGCATGCCTGCCATGGCGCAGATCACGCCGGTCGCGGCGCCATAGCAAAGATTGATGACCGTCACGGTCAGGAGATAGCCGCCGAGGCTTTGCTCGATCTCGTTGAGAATCCGCAGCGTGCGCAGACGCGCGTTGCGACCGGCGAAATTCATCACCAAAGCGCGGCGGAGGTTGTTCCAGCTGGCGATGAACAGCACCAGCGTGACGAGAAACAGCAGAAATTCGGTCAGGGTGGGTGACAGAAATTCGAGCGTCGGCTGCATCCAGTCGATTTGCGGCATCTGGATCGGCGCCGACGGAAGCGCTTCGGATCCGCCCAGCGCCGACTGGATTTGTCGCCAGAAAGCGAGCGGACGCTCGAAGAAGTGCAGTTTGTCGCGCAGGATTCCGCCGAGTTCGGGAAGGCGGCTGCTCCATTCGATGAGCGGGCCCGAGATCAGGGCCACCATGAAGCCGACGCCCGCCAGCGCCACCGCCACGATCAGCACCGCGCAGACGGCGCGCGGAATCCGCCATCGCTCTATATAGGTCGCGGCCGGCGACAGCATGGTGCCCATCACGAAGGCCGTGACGATCGGCAGGAAGAACGGCTTGGCGACATACAGCAGGCCGATGATGACGATGATCAGCAAGGTCGCCAGCGCAAAAGCGACGACCTCGGTTCGCCGGATCAACGGGGGCCGTTCTTCCTTGCTTTCCGGAAGCGGCGCGCCGGCCGGTTCGACGGGAAGACTTCGCACCAGACCCTATCCTGCTCTGCGTTCGATCGCTCTGGAAGACGCCGCAGGGCGGCGAACGAGCTGCCGGCGGATGCGCGGCAGTCCGCTGCCTCAACATGAACTATTCGCGAAAGTTCCTCAGCCGGCAGCGTCCGTCGAACGGCGCAGCAATGCCCGCGAAATCGCGGGAACTGTCGGGGACAAATCGCGTTTGTTAGCAGCATCGCAACGATGCAAGAACATGCGGGGATATCGCCATGATGACTTCGGCACATGCAGCGCGACGCAATTCGGTGGCGCGACCGCTCATCGTGTTTGCTGCGGCGTTGACGTTCGCCGCCGCGCTTCCCGGCGTCGCATCGGCGCAGATGCTCGGCTACGCGGCGGCCCCTCAGGCCGGCCCGTTCGGCAGCGACGACGAGGTGCTGGCCGCCCCGCCGTCGGAGACGCCCGATGCGGCGATGCCTGGCGATGAAGATGCGCAACTGTCCGACCGGCTGCGGCGGCAGGTCGTCGCTTACAACAGCAACCAGCCCCCCGGCACGATCGTCATCGATACCGCGAATACCTATCTGTACTACGTCCTCGGCGGTGGCCGGGCGATCCGCTACGGCGTCGGCGTCGGCCGCGAGGGCTTCACTTGGGCCGGCACCCAGACCATCACCCGCAAGGCGGAGTGGCCGGATTGGCATCCGCCGGCGCAGATGATCGCGCGTCAGCCTTATCTGCCGCGCTTCATGGCGGGCGGTCCGGGCAATCCGCTGGGGGCACGCGCCATGTACCTCGGTTCGACTGAATACCGAATCCACGGCACCAATGATCCGTCGACGATCGGCAAGTTCGTGTCGTCCGGCTGCATCCGGCTGACCAACGAGGACGTTGCGGACCTGTTCAGCCGGACCTCGGTCGGAACCCGGGTGGTGGTGCTGCCGAAGTCGACTCCCGGCCGTGAAGTCACCAGGGCCCGGCCGGATCGGCAGGCCATGAACATGTCCGTCTCGTCGTCCGACTAATGATCAGAACGGGCCGGAGGTCCACCATGGGTCGCTCTGCTGCAAGGACAATCGGGATTGGTGCCGCGGCTCTGCTGGCAGTAGCCGCGACCAGTCCGACCGCGAAGGCGCAGGATTTCTTCTCGGCGCTGTTTCACGGCTTCGATGCGCCGTCGCGCGGATATGCGCCTCCGGTGGAGCGGGCTTATCCGTTCGCCAGCGAGGGCGACTATGCGCCCCGGGCGCCCCGATCTCCGCGGGTCTATTCCAGCGGCGGCCAAGCCTATTGCGTGCGGACCTGTGACGGCCGCTACTTCCCGATTTCCGCGACCGGCGGCGACAGCAAGGACGAAGTCTGCAACAGCTTCTGCCCGGCCAGCGACACCAAGGTGGTCTACGGCTCGAACATCGACAGCGCCAGGGCGTCCAACGGGAAGTCGTATTCAGAACTGCCGAACGCTTTCAAATATCGCACCGAGATCGTCGCCGGCTGCACCTGCAACGGCAAGGATCAGTTCGGGCTGGCGAAGATCAAGATCGAAGACGATCCGACCGTTCGCAGGGGCGACATCGTCGCCAGTGAAGATGGATTGAAGATCGCTGGACGGACCGACCGTCGCGAAGGGGCGTTGAACTTCACACCCGCGCCGGCGTCGATCCGCGTCGGGTACGGCAAGATCCCGGTGCTGGCGGCGAACTAAGCCAGTTCAGCGGCTGCGATCCGGCCCGAACCCACTCATCGCAGTTCCGTGGATGGAACCGTTGCGCCCGCCCATCGTTGGTGGGGTGCGGGTGGGCCGCGGGTGAAAGGATCCTTCGATGCTGATCGGTATTCTGGTTACATTTCTTGTCGTCATTCTGGTGCTGTATCTGATCAACCTGCTGCCGCTGGACGGCCGCGCGAAGCAGATCGCGCGCGTCGTCGTGATCATCATCGGCATCATCTCGCTGCTGAAATATCTGGCCGTCTTCTAGCGGCCGCGCGGGGCGCGCGAGCCGTGCCGCTCGCCGACAAAGCGGATGCGAATGAGGGGCGTACGTGACGACGTACGCCCCATTGTTGTGACGGCCGCTCGCCGTCCAGCGCGATGGGCTCCTGGTCAAAAAGAAAGCCCCGACGGATTGGTCGGGGCTTTCTCGTTCACGGCAGCTGTTGCTACCAGCGGCGCGCATCAGCGCAGAGTCTTGAACCAGTCGTCGACGTCGCTGCTCACCTTGTCCTTGGCGTAGCCGTAGCGCTCCTGCAGCTTGCCTTCGAGCTGGTCGCGGCGACCGGCGATCTTGTCGAGATCGTCGTCGGTGAGCTCGCCCCACTTCTCCTTGACGGTGCCCTTGAACTGCTTCCAGTTGCCTTCAACGCGGTCCCAATTCATCGTGCTCTCCATGGTTCGGATGCCGATCAACGGACGGCCTGAGTGAAGGTTCCGGGCTGCGCTGCGGCAAGCAGTCGCTTGAAAACGCGCGAAAGTAATCCGCTGCCAATTGAAAAAGACCCCTCCCTTGCGGGAGAGGTCTTGATCGTCACCAGCCGATAATCGGCTTTACGAAATCAGCGCAGATCCTGCAGATGCGCGGCCTTCGCCTCGCGGCGGCGGATGTGCAGGATGAACTCGGTGTAGCCGTTCGGCTGCTCGCGGCCCTTGAAGATCAGGTCGCACGCCGCCTCGAACGCAACGCCGTCGAAGTCCGGCGCCATCGGGCGATACAGCGCATCGCCTTCGTTCTGCTTGTCGACGACGACGGCCATCCGCTTCAGCGACTCCAGCACCTGCTCCTTGGTGACGACGCCGTGATGCAGCCAGTTGGCGAGATGCTGGCTGGAGATGCGCAGCGTGGCGCGGTCTTCCATCAGGCCGACGTCGTGGATGTCCGGCACCTTGGAGCAGCCGACGCCCTGGTCGATCCAGCGCACCACGTAGCCGAGGATGCCCTGGCAGTTGTTGTCGATCTCCTGGCGGACATCGTCCGGCGCCCAGTTCGAGTTCGACACCGGGATGGTGAGGATGTCGTCGAGCTTGGCGCGCGGGCCGCCGGCCTTCAGCTCCTTCTGCCGCGCCAGCACGTCGACCTGGTGATAGTGCAGGGCGTGCAGCGTCGCGGCGGTCGGCGACGGCACCCAGGCGGTGGTGGCGCCGGCCTGCGGGTGCCCGATCTTCTGGGCCAGCATGTCGGCCATCTTGTCGGGGGCCGCCCACATGCCCTTGCCGATCTGGGCGTGGCCGGGCAGGCCGTCGACGAGACCGGTGTCGACGTTCCAGTCCTCATAGGCCTTGATCCAGGGCTGCGCCTTCATCTCGTTCTTGCGGATCATCGGACCCGCTTCCATCGAGGTGTGGATCTCGTCGCCGGTGCGGTCGAGGAAGCCGGTGTTGATGAACACGATGCGCTTGCTGGCATTCTGGATGCAGGCCTTGAGGTTCACCGTGGTGCGGCGCTCCTCGTCCATGATGCCGACCTTCAGCGTGTTCTCCGGCAGGCCCAGCATCTTCTCGACGCGAGCGAACAGCTCGACCGTCAGCGCCACTTCGTCCGGGCCGTGCATCTTCGGCTTGACGATATAGACCGAGCCGGTGCGGCTGTTGCGGGTCTTGCCGAGCGCCTTGAGGTCGTGGATCGCGAGCAGGCCGGAGACGGCGGCGTCGAGGAAGCCTTCGGGAATCTCGTCGCCATTAGCGTCGAGCACCGCGTCGGTCCACATGTGATGGCCGACATTGCGCATCAGAAGAAGACTACGTCCATGCAGCGTGACGCTCTTGCCGTCGGGGCCGGTGTAGGTGCGGTCGCCGTTCAGCGCGCGCGTGACGGTCTTGCCGCCCTTCTCGAAGCTCTCCGACAGCGTGCCGTCCATCAGGCCGAGGGTGTTGCGATAGATCAGCACCTTGTCGTCGGCGTCGACCGCTGCGACGGAGTCTTCCATGTCGAGGATGGTCGACACCGCGGACTCGATCACCAGGTCGGCGACGCCGGCCGGGTCGTCCTTGCCGATGGTGTTGGCGCGGTCGATCTTGATCTCGATGTGCAGGCCGTTGTTGACCAGCAGCACGGCGGTCGGCGACGCGGCGTCGCCGTTGTAGCCGGCGAACTGTTC
This sequence comes from Rhodopseudomonas palustris, assembly GCA_016215605.1. Classification (GTDB taxonomy): domain Bacteria; phylum Pseudomonadota; class Alphaproteobacteria; order Rhizobiales; family Xanthobacteraceae; genus Rhodopseudomonas; species Rhodopseudomonas palustris_L. The sequence goes on along the minus strand of JACRJB010000023.1, from coordinate 14,273 downwards.
GGGGGTCTTCAGGCCGGTGGCGTTGCCGCTCTTCAGCTTGGCGGAGAGCTGGCCGGCGATCACGCTGTAGGCGGTGACGTCGCTGTGGCTGCCGGCGACCAGCGGCGCGGCCTGGTCGAGGAACGCCTTGGCCTTGGCGATCACCTTGTCGCCGCGGGCCTTGTCGTAGCCCTTGGCCTGGGTGGGTTCCTGCGGGATCGCGTCGGTGCCGTAGAAGGCGTCGTACAGCGAGCCCCAGCGCGCGTTGGCGGCGTTCAGTGCGTAGCGCGCGTTCGACAGCGGCACCACGAGCTGCGGGCCGCACAGCTTGCCGATTTCCTCGTCGACATTGGCGGTCTCGACCGCGACGGTCTTGGGCTCCGGCAGCAGATAGCCGATCTCCTTGAGGAAGGCGGTATAGGCCGCCATGTCCTGCTTCTTGCCCTTGTTGGCGAGATGCCAGGCGTCGATCTTGGCCTGCAGCCCGTCGCGATGCTTCAGCAGCGCAACGGTCTTCGGCGACAGATCGCGGACGATCGCGGCGAGCCCGGCCCAGAAGGCGTCGGGAGTGACGCCGGTTTTCGGCGCGGCCTCCTTGGTGATGAAGTCGAACAGGACGGGCGCAATTTTCAAGCCGTGGGCGTCGATACGATTCATATGAGGATGTCTCGCGAGAAAGGGCGCCGAGGGGCGGCCGTTTCAGGGGGTCAAAATGAGCCGATGACCGCGGAGGCGGCCTCGGGGTGCCTCTTTTAGCGCCAAAGGCGAGGCCATTGGAAGGCCCCAGGGCGCCGGCCGCGACTTATGACAACGGATGTTCGTCCCCGGCGAGCCGCTCCAACAGCATTTTCAGCAGGATCGTGACCACCGCCACCGCCGTCAGGGTGGTCGCCGCCGCGAAGGCGCCTGCGACATTATAGTCCTGGTACAGCAGCTCGATCTGCAGCGGCAGGGTCGTGGTCTGGCCGCGGACGTTGCCGGACACCACCGATACCGCCCCGAATTCGCCCAGCACGCGGGCGTTGCAGAGGATCGCGCCGTACAGCACCGCCCAGCGGATGTTCGGCAGCGTGACCCGGAGGAAGGTGGCGAAGCCGCCGGCGCCGAGGGTCACTGCGGCTTCCTCCTCGTCGGTTCCCTGAACCTGCATCAATGGGATCAGCTCGCGGGCGACGTAAGGGGCGGTGACGAACATGCTGGCGAGCACGATGCCGGGCAGCGCGAACATCACCTTGAGGCCGAGCTGTTCGAGCAGCGGCCCGAATAAGCCCTGTGAGCCGTAGACGAACAGATAGGCGACGCCGGCGACGATCGGCGAAATCGAGTAGGGCAGCTCGATCAGCGCGATCAGCAGCGTGCGGCCCGGGAATTCGAACTTGGTCACGGTCCAGGCCGCGGCGAGGCCGAACAGGATGTTGACCGGTACCGCGATCAGCGCGGTGATCGTGGTCAGCCACATCGCATGCAGCGTTCCGGGATCGCCGAGATTGCGCAGGAACACGCCGACGCCTTGTGCGAACGCCGAGGCGAGGATCACCGCCAGCGGCGCGACCAGGATGAACAGCGTGATCACGCCGACCAGGCTCAGCACGACGAAGCGCGCCACGGGGCCCGCACCGACCGGCGTCACCATCCAATCCGCTTTCACGCGGCGACTCGGCTTTGTCGTCATTTGGCGTTGCCCCGCCCGAGATAGCGCAGCTGCCAGGCCTGCACCGCGTTGGTGACGATCAGCATCGCGAACGCCATCACCAGCATCACCGTGGCGATCGCGGCGGCGGCCGGGTAGTCGTATTCCTCGAGCCGGATGAAGGCGAGCAGCGCGACGATCTCGGTCTTCATCGGCTGGTTGCCGGCGATGAAGATCACCGCGCCGAATTCGCCGAGGCTGCGCGCGAACGCCAGCGACGCGCCGGCCAGCAGTGCGGGGAAGATCGACGGAAAGATGATCTTGGCGAGGATCTGCAGGTCACTGGCGCCGAGCGAGCGGCTGGCTTCCTCGACGTCGCTGCCGAGATCCTCGATCACCGGCTGCACCGTGCGCACCACGAACGGAATGCTGGTGAACGCCATCGCGATGCCGATGCCGAGCGGGGTATAGACGACGCTCAGCCCAAGCGGCTCCAGCACGGAGCCGAACCAGCCGGTCTTTGCGAACAGCGCGGTGAGGGCGAGGCCCGCGACCGCCGTCGGCAGCGCGAACGGCACGTCGACCAGCGCGTCGAGCACGCGCTTGCCCGGAAACGTATAGCGCGCCAGCACCCAGGCCAGCAGCGTGCCGTAGATCGCATTGAAGATCGTGGCCGCCAGCGCCATCGTCACCGTCAGCCGGATCGCCGCCAGCGTTCGCGGCGACGACAGGATCGCCCACAACTGCGCCGCGCCGATATCCGACGCCTTCAGGATCAGGGCAGCCAGTGGCAGCAGCACGATCGCGCCGAGATACAGCAGCGTGATGCCGAGGCCGAGACCGAATCCGGGAATGACGCTGCGTCGCAAGGGGATGATCCGGGTGAGTGAAGACAGGGCAGTTCGAGAGTGAAGGCAGGGCAGTCAAACGACAGAACAGTTATGAGCGAAGAGTCGGCCCCGTCATTGCGAGGAGCGAAGCGACGAAGCAATCCAGCTCAGTGCACGGCGCTGGATTGCTTCGCTCCTCGCAATGACGACAAAATCAGCGTTGTCATTCCGAGACGACGAACAACCTCTCGTTCGTCATTCCGGGATGCGCGCTCTTGCGCGCAGGCCCGGAATCCATATTCCCGGTGGTGGTTATGGATTCCGGGCTCGCGCGGAGCCTGTCATCGGGCCGGCCGGAGGCCGGACCCGTTGGCGCGCCCCGGAATGACGAACTTTGAGATCGTGACGCGTGGAAGGCCCGTAACGGCTAGGCCCTCGCCCTGGGGCTTCACCGCCCCCCGAACAACTGATCCAGCTTCGCGCCCGAGGCCAGATGGTCGGCGTTCAGCTTGTCCCAGCCGCCGAACTCGTCCTCGACCTTGTAAAGCTTCACGTCGGGGAACTTGTCCTTGAACTTCTCGACCACGGCCTTGTCGTGCACGCGGTTGTACGCCTTGGCCAGAATGGTCTGGCCCTCGGGCGAGTACAGATATTCGAGATAGGCGGTGGCGAGCGCGCGGGTGCCGTGCTTGTCGGCGTATTTGTCGACGACGCTGACCGGGAACTCCGCGAGCAGGCTGGTGGGCGGCACCACCACTTGATACTTGTCGGCGCCGGCGAGATCGCGGATCGCGCTGGTCTCGGCCTCGAAAGTGATCAGCACGTCGCCGGTCTGGCGCTCGACGAAGGTCGTGGTCGCGGCGCGGCCGCCGGTGTCGAACACCGGTACGTTGGCGAACAGCTTCTTGATGAAGGCGTCGGCTTCGGTCTCGCTGCCGTATTTGTGTTTGGCGAACGCGTAGGCGGCCAGATAGGTGTAGCGGGCGTTGCCGGAGGTCTTCGGGTTCGGGAAGATCACCTTGACGTCCGGCTTCACCAGATCGTCCCAGTCCTTGATCCCCTTCGGATTGCCGGCCCGCACCAGGAACGCCGGCAGCGAATAATACGGCGATGAATTATTGGGCAGCCGCTTGGCCCAGTCGGCCGGGATCAGCTTGCCCTTGTCGTGCAGCACCTGAACGTCGGTGACCTGATTGAAGGTGACGACGTCGGCCTCGAGCCCTTCGAGGATCGAGCGCGCCTGCCGCGACGAGCCGCCATGCGACTGGTTGATGGTGATGTCCTGGCCGGTCTTCTGCTTCCAATACGGAACGAACGCGGCGTTGATCTCGACATAGAGTTCCCGCGCGATGTCGTAGGAGACATTGAGCAGCGTGGAGGATGTCTGTGCCTGCGCGGGCAGCGCCGCGACGGCGCCGAGGCCGGCGAGCAGGGCAAGGGCGAAACGGTTCACGAGAACTCCTTATTGCTGGCCTACGGTATTCGGCATCGCTTCGACGTGACGAAATCGCGCAGCGGATTCGGTCGTTTGCGCCTCCGTGGTCGAGGCGGCAATTGTCGTCAGATAGTCGAGCTAATTGTCGGTGTGAAGCGCCCGCTCGTGGATTGCACGCGGCGCGCGGGCTCGTTGCATCAGCGCAAGCCGGTGCCCGGAGAATGGTCGTCTCCCCCAGGCTGTCTGGAGGGATGGAAATTCCAGAGAGCTGCGCCGTGGTGCAAAGGATTGGTTTTCTTTCGCCGCGACTTGTAAGAATTCCACGTAGAAAATAATTCTTGCTGACCCGAAAGGGGCAACGGAGCGCTCATGCGGTTTCTTCCGGTCTTTCTCGATCTCGCGGCAGGGCCGGTGGTGCTGGTTGGCGCCGGAGAGATGGCGCGCGCCAAATTGCGGCTGCTGCTATCGGCCGGCGCGACGGTGCGCTGGCACGCGACCGATGGCGACCGCGACCTGTCGGGCGTCGACGAGGCCGATCGTGCCCGCATCAGCTTCGCGGACGGCGATCCGCTGCAGGCCGATCTCGGCGGCGCCATCGCGCTGCTGTGCGCCGGCGCCGGCGATCTTGCCGCGCCGCTCGCCGCGAAGGCCCGCACGCTCGGCGTGCCGGTCAACGTCATGGACGAACTCTCGCATTCGACCTTCATCTTTCCGGCGATCGTCGACCGCGGCGACGTGGTGGTGGCTGTCGGCACCGGCGGGTCGTCGCCGGTGGTGGCGCGCCGCGTCCGTGAGATGATCGAGAAGATGCTCCCGGCGCGGATCGGCGATCTTGCCACGCTGATCGGGCGCTGGCGTCATCCGATGAAGGCGCGGCTGCCGGAGTTTCCGCTGCGCCGCCGGTTCTGGGAACGCGTCGTCGATGGCTCGATCGGCGCCGCTGTGCTCGAGGGCCGCGGAGCCGAGGCGGAAGCTGAATTGAGAGCGATCGTGGATCCGTCGGCCTATGCGCGCGGCTCGGTGTCGGCTCACGCGGATGGCCATGTCACGCTGGTCGGTGCCGGTCCCGGCGACCCCGACTTGCTGACCATCAAGGCGCTACGCGCTCTGCAGGACGCCGACGTGGTGTTCTACGATGAGCTGGTGTCTCCGGAGATCTTAGATCGTATCCGTCGCGACGCCGCGCGCGTGCCGGTCGGCCGCCGCGTCAACAAGCCCGGCATCGGCCAGGAGGCGATCAACAAGCTGCTGATCGAAGCCGCCCAGGCCGGCCAGCGCGCAGTGCGCCTGAAGGGCGGCGATCCGTTCGTGTTCGGCCGCGGCGGCGAGGAAGTCGAGGCGCTGCGCGACGCCGGCGTGTCGTATTCCATTGTGCCCGGCATCAGCGCCGGCTTCGGCGGCGCCGCGGAGTTCGAGGTGCCGCTGACTTATCGACACGAGGCACTCCGCATCACGTTTCTGACCGCACACAAGGCCACGGATGCCGAGGCGGTCGATTGGACGGTGCTCACCGACGAGAAGATGACCGTCGTCGTGTATATGGGCATGAGCGCTGCGCCGACCGTTCGCGCCGGCCTGCTGCAAGCCGGCCGCTCGCCGCAGACGCCGGTCGGCGTGTTCGCGCGTGTGACGCGTCCGGACTCCAAGGCGGCGGTCGGTGTGCTCGACGATCTGCCGGCGCTGGTCGCGCAGGTCGAAGGCGGCCCGGCCATTCTGGTGATCGGCGACGTCGTCGCGCATTCGGCGCCGTGGCGCCGGCAACAACTTCAGCAACTCGTCTCGACCTATCAGGTGGCCGCCGAATGACCTCTCCGCTGCAACAGAAGATCAAGATCACCGGCCCATCGGTGGTGACCGCGAACCGCACGGACGACGGTGTGGTGATCTACCGCACCGGGAGCGGCGGCTGGTCGACCGAACTCGCCGATGCCGCGATCGTCCGCGAGGCGGACCCGGCGCGCGCGCTGCTCGCCGAATCCGTCGCCGACGATATCGGCGCGGTCGGTGCCTACATCGCGCCGGTGAAGCTCGGCGGCGATGGCGCCGTCATTCCCGGCAATCTGCGCGAACAGATCCGCAAGACCGGCGTCACCATCGCGCTGCCTGCTCAAGCCTAAGGCTTCTTTCATGTATGCTTACGACGAAATCGATCGCACGCTGGTCAACGAGCGCGTCGCGGAGTTTCGCGATCAGGTGCAGCGGCGGCTCAGCGGCGAACTGACCGAGGACGAGTTCAAGGTCCTTCGCCTGATGAACGGCGTGTATCTGCAGCTTCACGCCTACATGTTTCGCGTCGCGATCCCGTACGGCACGTTGTCGTCGGCGCAGCTCCGCAAGCTCGCCCATGTCGCGCGCAAATACGATCGCGGCTACGGCCACTTCACCACGCGGCAGAACATCCAGTTCAACTGGATCGCGCTGAAGGATCTGCCCGATGCGCTGGCCGATCTCGCCGAGGTCGGCATTCACGCGATGCAGACGTCGGGCAACTGCACCCGCAACGTCACCGCCGATCAGTGGGGCGGCGTCGCGCCCGACGAAGTCGAAGACCCGCGGGTCTGGGCCGAGATCCTGCGTCAGCACACCGCGCTGCATCCGGAGTTCTCGTTCCTGCCGCGCAAGTTCAAATTCGCCATCACTGCGGCCGATCACGATCGTGCCGCCATCAAGGTCCACGACATCGGGCTGCGGCTGATCAAGAACGACGCCGGCGAGACCGGCTTCGAGGTGCTGGTCGGTGGCGGGCTCGGCCGGTCGCCGTTCATCGCCAAGACCATCAAGCCGTTCGTTCCGGGCCGCGACATCCTCAGTTATGTCGAGGCGATCCTGCGCGTCTACAATCAGTACGGCCGCCGCGACAACATCTACAAGGCGCGCATCAAGATCCTGGTGCACGAGCTCGGCATCGAGAAGTTCGCCGCCGAAGTCGAGCAGGCCTGGCGGGAGATCGCCGACGGGCCGCTGACGCTCGACGACGAGATGATCGAGGACATCCGCTCGCGCTTCGTCTACCCCGCCTACGAGAAGCTCTCGGCCGAGCCGGCCGAACTGCGCGCGGCGGCGGCCGATCCGCGCTTCGAGGCGTGGCGCAAGAATTCGGTCGCGCCGCACCGCCAGCCCGGCTACGCCATCGTCACGCTGTCGCTGAAGCCGGTCGGCGGACCGCCCGGCGACGCCACCGCCGAGCAGATGGATGCGATCGCCGACCTCGCCGACAAATATTCGTTCGGTGAGATCCGCGTCGGTCACGAGCAGAACCTGGCGCTGCCGCACGTCGCCAAGCGCGACCTGCCGGCGCTGTGGGCCGCGCTCGACGCGATCGGCGTCGCGACGCCGAACGTCAATCTGGTCAGCGACATCATCGCCTGCCCGGGGCTGGATTATTGTTCGCTCGCCAACGCCCGCTCGATCCCGATCGCGCAGGAATTGACGCGGCGCTTCGCCAATCACGAGACCGCCAATCTGATCGGCCGGCTGCACGTCAACATTTCGGGCTGCATCAATGCCTGCGGCCATCACCATGTCGGCCATATCGGCATTCTCGGCGTCGAGAAGAACGATCAGGAAGTCTATCAGATCACGATCGGCGGCCGTGCCGACGAGCACGCCAAGCTCGGCGAACTGATCGGTCCCGCGGTGCCCTATGCCGAGGTTGCGGACGTGATCGAGGACATCGTCGAGGCCTATCTGGCGTTGCGCGAAAAGCCGGAGGAACTGTTCGTCGACACCGTCAAGCGGCTCGGCGTCGAGCCCTTCAAGGAGCGCGTCTATGCCACTCGTTAGAAACGGGCAGATCGTTGCCGACGACTTCGTATCGGTCGACGGCGATGCCGAGCTGCCGGCCGACGGCGCGGTGCTGGTTCCGGCCGCGCGCTTTCTCGCCGAGGCCGACGCGCTGACCAAGCTCAACCGCCCGCTCGGCGTGGTCTGGCCGAACAACCGCGACGTCGCCGAACTCGAGCCGTGGCTCGACCGTTTGGCGCTGGTCGCGCTGGTGTTTCCGACCTTCAGGGACGGCCGCGCCCACAGCCAGGCCCGTCGGCTGCGCGAGATCTACGGCTATCGCGGCGAGCTGCGCGCCACCGGACAGGTGTTGCGCGACCAGTTCACTTTCCTGCTGCGCAACGGCTTCGACGCGTTCGACGTCAAGAAGGAGGCGGATGCCCACGCCTTCGACGAGGCGACGCATCGCTACACCGAGTTCTATCAGCCGACCGGCGACGGCCACCTGAGCGCCCTGCAACTGCGCAAGCAGCGGCACAAGGTGACGGCGACTTAGCGATCATCGAGCCGAGCAGGGCCTAACCTCTCCCCGCGTGCGGCACCGGCTATCATTTGAAAGCACATCGACGCTGCGAGGATCACCCTCCCCGTCCAGGGGAGGGTGAAGAAAGCGCCGGTGCGGTTGACCCGTCATTTTCTGCGACTGCCTGCCACGCGAGCGGCGGTACTTCGCAATGAACTCCCGCAATAGCTCCCCTCTGCATCCTCTTTGGCCTTGCTTTGCGACGGAGCTTGCCATTCCTTCCACCACCATGAACCCCTCTCACCTCGATCAAGTCGTCGCCGAGATTGCCGGCGAGATGGCGCAGCGCACCGACCGCGGCGAGGTCGCGAGCTACATTCCCGAACTGGCGGGGGTCGACCCGCAGCGCTTCGGTCTCGTCGTGATCGACGCCGACGGTCATGTCGCGGCGGGCGGCGACGCCGACCTGCCGTTCTCGATCCAGAGCATTTCGAAGGTGTTCACGCTGACGCTGGCGCTCGGCAAGGCCGGCGACCGGGTGTGGCGCCGGGTCGGCCGCGAGCCGTCGGGGTCCGCGTTCAATTCCATCGTTCAACTCGAGCGGGAACGCGGCATCCCGCGCAATCCCTTCATCAATGCGGGCGCGATCGCGGTGACCGATCTGATCCTGTCCGGGCACCAGCCACGCGAGGCGCTCGGCGAGATCCTGCGCTTCATGCAGTTCCTCGCCGCCGATTCTTCGATCGTGATCGACGAGGCGGTCGCCGCTTCGGAGCAGCGCACCGGCTTTCGCAATGCCGCGCTGGCCAACTACATGAAATCGTTCGGCGTGCTCGACAATCCGGTCGAATACACGCTCGGCGTGTATTTCCACCATTGCGCGATCGCGATGAGCTGCCGCCAGCTCGCGATGGCCGGGCGCTTTCTCGCCCATAACGGACGGAATCCGACCACCGGACACAACGTCGTCACGGCGCAGCGCGCCCGCCGCATCAACGCGTTGATGCTGACCTGCGGGCACTACGACGGCTCCGGCGAATTCGCCTATCGGGTCGGTCTGCCCGGAAAGAGTGGGGTCGGGGGAGGAGTCCTGGCGATCGCGCCGGGGAAAGCGTCGATCGCGGTGTGGTCACCGGGGCTCGATGCCTCCGGCAATTCCCATCTCGGCCGGATCGCGCTGGAGGCGCTGACCAAGCGGCTGGGCTGGTCGATCTTCGGCGTCTGAGCTGCGAACTCAGAGACGGCCAGACGACAAACCAAAGGGCCGAAACGCTTGCACGCCGGCCCTTCGTCAGTTCTGGACAATCACGCCCTGCGGCGTCGTTGGCGTTGGTTTCATTGCGGCTTTCGGGGCTGCTCGTCGAGCATCGCGGCTTCGTGGTACCAGCTCGAGCTAGTCACGACGCTCTGCGTGGTCGTTTCGTGGGCCGGCTCGCGCCGGACAAGGCCACCGCGACCGCCGACGGGAAATTGATAGATCTTTGCGGACGTCTGGTTCAGATTTGGTAGGGACACTCTCTTCTCCTTCTCTCCTTCGCTTGCAGTCCTTCGTGCGCGATGGTGCTGCGGGTCTGTAGATATCGGCCGCGCCCAAGCGTGGTGCAATATGCTCAAGGAAATATCATCTGCCGCCTGGATTGTAGGCAGATCGTCTTGTGCTCGCCCGTTGGTCACGTGCCGGCAACGTTTCCCGGCCCGCTTGGTTGCGGAACAATCCAGAGATTGTTCCTGATGAAGAAGCGTGCGCCCGATCGGTTAATTTTGTTTCGCGCGCTCGACCTCGGCAAATCCCTGTCGAATCGATGATTTTTGAGCCCAGCCGAATCGGCTGAAAGCGGTTTCGGACGGCCCCGCCGAGCCGTGTTCACGCACCCGCGAGATCACCGCAGCTGCGAAGCATTTGGCATAACAAATGCTTCAGATGGGCCGGACATCGGCCGCCGGGAAGCGCGGTTCCAAGTCCGCTTCGGGTCCACAACCCTTTGCAGATCAACAGAGAGAACCGCATGACAAAGTACAAGCTCGAGTACATCTGGCTCGACGGCTACACGCCGGTGCCGAACCTGCGCGGCAAGACGCAGATCAAGGAATTCGAGATCTACCCGACGCTCGAGCAACTGCCGCTGTGGGGCTTCGACGGCTCCTCCACCATGCAGGCCGAGGGCCGCAGCTCGGACTGCGTGCTGAAGCCGGTCGCGATGTTCCACGACGCCACCCGCAAGAACGGCATTCTGGTGATGTGCGAAGTGATGATGCCCGACGGCGTCACCCCGCATGCCAGCAACACCCGCGCCACCATTCTCGACGATGAAGGCGCCTGGTTCGGCTTCGAGCAGGAATACTTCTTCTACAAGGACGGCCGTCCGCTCGGCTTCCCGGAGGCCGGCTATCCGGCGCCGCAGGGTCCGTACTACACCGGCGTCGGCTTCAAGAACGTCGGCAACATCGCGCGCAAGATCGTCGAGGAGCATCTCGACCTCTGCCTCGCCGCCGGCATCAACCACGAAGGCATCAACGCTGAAGTGGCGAAGGGCCAGTGGGAATTCCAGATCTTCGGCAAGGGCTCGAAGACCGCCGCCGACCAGATGTGGATGGCGCGCTATCTGATGCTGCGGCTGTGCGAAAGCTACGGCATCGACATCGAATGGCACTGCAAGCCGCTCGGCGACACCGACTGGAACGGCTCCGGCATGCACGCCAACTTCTCGACCAAGTTCATGCGCGAAGTCGGCGGCAAGGACTATTTCGAAGCGCTGATGGGCCAGTTCGAGAAGAACCTGCACGACCACATCGCCGTGTACGGTCCGGACAACCACATGCGCCTGACCGGCAAGCACGAAACCGCGCCGTGGAACAAGTTCTCCTACGGCGTGGCGGACCGCGGCGCCTCGATCCGCGTGCCGCATTCCTTCGTCAACAACGGCTACAAGGGCTATCTGGAAGATCGCCGCCCGAACTCGATGGGCGACCCCTACCAGATCGCTTCGCAGATCCTGAAGACGATCTCGGAAGTCCCCACCTCGAAGGCCGCCGCGGCCTGATCAATCGTTGACCCGTGGGTGCCTTCCTCCTCCAGGGCATCCGCACACGGCCCGGACGCAAGTCCGGGCCGTTGTCGTTTGAGGGGAGGCCGTCTTGCCGGAGCGCTCGGCGCACCTCTCCCCGCATGAGCGGGGCGAGGGAGCGCGCCGGGTGTGGGGCGCAGTCGGTGATCCGCCGTACCGCCTCACGTCTTCACCTTTCAGCCACGGTTGATGTGCAACAACATTCGCGCGCCGCGAAGCCGATGGGGATCGGCTCGCATGCGCGGATGGGGAATTGCTGGATGTTCCGTGGGGTAATGGCCGTGCTCGGCCTCGTGCTGCTGGCGGGTTGCGCCGGCGAGGTGGCGCCGACGGTCGACACGCCGTCGATGTATGCGAGCATGGCGCGCGAAGGCGCCAAGGTCGACTCGTTCGCCGCGGCGACGATGATCTCGCAATATCGCCAGAACAACGGTCTCGGCCCGGTGATGGTCGATCCGGCGCTGACGCGGCTCGCCGAGGAGCAGTCGGCCAACATGGCACGGCGCAACAAGCTCGACCACGACGCCAAGGCGCCGCTGGCGCAGCGGCTGAATGCCTCGTCCTATCCGGCCTCGGTCGCGGTCGAGAACGTCTCGGCCGGCTATCACACCCTGGCTGAAGCCTTTTCCGGCTGGCGCGACTCGCCGCCGCATCGGGCCAACATGCTGAAGAGCGGCGTCACCAAGCTCGGCATCGCCGCGGTCTATGCGCCGAAGACGAAATATAAAGTGTTCTGGACGTTGATCCTGGCATCGACCGAGCCTCCGCGATAACCCGGGCGTGATCGGGTTTGACCGGTCGCGTGATTGACGCCGTGGATGCGGAGCGCCACGGTGCCCGTCCTGTCCGTGGCGAACCTCATGAATCCCACCCACCACCATCCCAAACCCGCCTCTCATCCGCGTCGTGTTCTGGTGCTGCAAGGCGGCGGCGCGCTCGGTTCGTATCAGGCCGGCGCCTATCAGGCGCTGTGCCATCATGATTTCGAGCCCGAATGGCTCGCCGGGATTTCGATCGGGGCGATCAACGCGGCGATCATCGCCGGCAATCCGCGAGAGAAACGTGTCGAGAAGCTGAAGCAGTTCTGGGAACTGGCCTCGTCGCCGGTGCCGTGGCAGCCGATGCTGCACACCGACCACGCGCATTCGCTGTTCAACGAGGCCAGCGCCGCGGTGATCGCGGCATTCGGCGTGCCGGGTTTCTTCACGCCGCGGTTTCCGCCCGCGCATCTGATGCCGACCGCCGATCCGGAAACCCTGAGCTACTACGACACCAGGCCGCTGCGCGCGACGCTCGAACGCCTGGTGGATTTCGATCTGCTCAACACCAACGGCATCCGGCTCAGCGTCGGCGCGGTCAACGTCGTCACCGGCAATTTCGAATATTTCGACAACACCCGCGTGACGATCGGACCGGAGCACATCATGGCCTCGGCCGCGCTGCCGCCGGGCTTTCCGGCGATCGAGATCGACGGCCAGTATTATTGGGACGGCGGCATCGCCTCGAACACGCCGCTCGACTACGTGCTCGACAGCGAGCAGCGTGACAGTCTGCTGGTCTTTCAGGTCGACCTGTTCAGCGCCCATGGCCGGCTGCCGCAGACCTTGCTGGAAGCCGCGGAGCGCGAAAAGGACATCCGCTTTTCCAGCCGCACCCGCATGAACACCGACAAGAACAAGCAGATCCACAACACCCGCAAGGCGCTGCGCCATCTGATCGAGAGGCTGCCGGACGAACTGCGCAACGACCCGGCCTATGCCATCCTGCACGAGGCGGCGAAGGAAAATGCCGTCACCGTGGTGCACCTGATCTACCGCAAACGCGACTACGAGGCGTCCTCGAAGGACTACGATTTCTCCCGCCTCAACATGATCGAGCACTGGAAATCCGGCGAGCAGGATGTCTATGTCTCGATGCGCCACCAGGAGTGGCAGCGCGGGCCGCAGGACGGCGAGGCGATGGTGACCTGGGACCTCACCCGGGATGGGTTCAAATAGCGGCAACTCGACGCCGCGTCGTCAGACGATCGAACAGGAGCAGATGATGGCTAATCTCACGGGCAAGACCGCTGTCGTGACCGGATCGACCTCGGGCATCGGCCTCGCTTATGCGCGCGCCTTCGCCAAGGCCGGCGCCAATGTGGTGCTGAACGGCATGGGCGATGCGGACGCGATCGAGAAGGAGCGCAAGTCGATCGAGGCCGACTTCGCCGTCAAGGCGGTATACTCGCCGGCCGACATGCTGAAGCCCGCCGAGATCGCCGAAATGGTTGCGCTCGGCGAAAAGAGCTTCGGCTCGGTCGACATCCTGGTCAACAACGCCGGCATCCAGTTCGTATCGCCGATTGAGGATTTCCCGATCGAGAAGTGGGATGCGATCATCGGCATCAATTTGTCGTCGGCGTTCCACGGCATCCGCGCCGCGGTGCCCGGCATGAAGAAGCGCGGCTGGGGCCGCATCATCAACACCGCCTCGGCGCACTCGCTCGTCGCCTCGCCGTTCAAATCGGCCTACGTCGCCGCCAAGCACGGCATCGCCGGCCTGACCAAGACCGTGGCGCTTGAAGTCGCCACCCACAAGATCACCTGCAACTGCATTTCCCCGGGCTACGTCTGGACGCCGCTGGTCGAAAAGCAGATCCCCGACACCATGAAGGCGCGCGGGCTCACCAAGGAGCAGGTCATCAACGACGTGCTGCTGCAGGCGCAGCCGACCAAGCAGTTCGTCACGTCCGAACAGGTCGCCGCGCTGGCGCTCTATCTGTGCAGCGACGATGCCAGCCAGATCACCGGCGCCAATCTGTCGATGGACGGCGGCTGGACCGCGGCGTAAGGCGGGCAAGCAGCTACTGACGCGTGCGTGGGGACACACGCGCACAGCTCAACGCGACGTCATCCTCCGCGAAAGCCGAGGATCCCGTATTCCAGAGCATCACGGCTCTGGAATGCTGGGCGGATTCAACCGGTCGTCGCAACACTTCAACGACGGAGGTTGCGATGAGACGATACGGGTTGGGTTCGGATGGGTGCCTGCAAGCTCTGGCGGCGCCTCGTCGTCCTCCGGAAGTACTGCGGCAGAACTGCAGAGT
>JACRJB010000002.1 GCA_016215605.1 Rhodopseudomonas palustris | reverse complement strand
TGGACGCGGCGTCCTGCGCGTCGTGCCTCGCAAGCACGCGTCCGGGAGGCAGAAGGTCACCGTCCGCCGCTACTACGAGCGGCTGCCGCTTTCGTGGCTGGACGGGCGCAGCAAAGGCCGGGGAGATCCCGCTCCGCTGTGTTCCCGGAAGAACGGTCCCGATGCCAAAAACCGCCGCGGTGGGCGCGCCGACGAGGCGTTGCGCGATGGTCCGCAAAGCCATCGCGATACTCACCACCTTTGCGCCGACCGGCGCGCCCTCCCCCTCGCTGTGACAGCGACGGGTGCAAAGCTCGGGCTCAGCAGAGCCGCGAGAACGAAGAGTCGTGGCTGTTTGATAATTGAATCGGAAATTGCTGTGACGCGGAGCGCTCGCTCTCCATTCCGCCGTCATCGCCCGCGAAAGCGGAGGGTGACGGCTTACTTTGGGGACGCACCTTGCTCATGGTGCGGCGGATTGCTTTGTGGCACCGCTTGTCTCCACTCACTCCCGTCATCCGCGGGCTTGACCCGCCTGCGGGGCCGAAGCCCCTTCGGCGCGGCGAAGGCCCGCGCATCCATCGCGCGCGTCAGCGCGCCACGAGGAGTCTTTGCGAAGAGGATGGATTGCCGGGGCGAGCCCGGCAATGACGGTGCGTGGTTGCGGACCGCGGTCCGTCACGGCGACACCTCCGGACCATGACGCAGACGCCTCGGGCGTCCCGCTACGCCTTCGCCCGGTTCACCAGGAACACCGCCGCCGCGCAGGTCGCCATGCCGGCGATCGACACCGCGTCGAGCCGTTCGTCGAACAGCGCGAAGGCCATCAGCGCCGTCACCGCCGGCACCAGATAGAACAGGCTCGCCACCGAGGTCGCGGCCGAGCGGCGGATCAGCCAGTACAACAGGCCGATCGAGCCGATCGACAGCACCACCGCCAGCCAGGTCAGCGCCAGCACGAATTCGGCGGTCCATCTCACCTCGCGGGTCTCGAACAGGAAAGCGCCGGCGGTGAAGAACGCCAGCGCCGCGAGATATTGCACGATGTTGCCGGCGCGCCAGTCGATGCCGCCGCAGAACCGCTTCTGATACAGCGTGCCGACGGTGATGCTGACCAGCGAGCAGCCCGACGCGAACCAGCCCCAGCCGGCGTCGCCGCTGATGGTGCGGTTGTGCATGATCATCAGCGCGCCGCCGAGCCCGAGCGCCAGCCCCGCCCATTGCTGCGCGGTGACGCGCTCGCCGAGCCAGCGGTTCGCCAGCGTCGAGGTCAGGATCGGCTGCAGCCCCGGGATCAGCGCCGACAGCCCGGCCGGCACCGAATGCGCGATCGCGATCGCGGTGCCGGCGAGATAGATGCCGTGAACGAGGATGCCGGCGACGATGCTGTGGCCGACGCCGGCGAGGTTCGGCCAGCGCGGCCGGGCGATCGCGGCGATGATCGCCAGCAGCGCCACCACCAGCACCATCCGGATCGCCAGATAGGTCAGCGGCTCGGCGCCGGTCAGCGCGTATTTGGTGCCGATGAACCCGGTGCTCCACAGCACCACGAAGATCGCCGGCGCCGCGCGCGCGGCAAAATGGTCGGTGGACTTTGTCATTGCGCCCTGACTGCCCGATCCGCGTGCAGGCGGCAATCGGCAAATGCGCGGCGCAGGGGCTGCATGCGCTCAGCGGCGCAGCGCGATCAGAATTCTTCCGGGCAAGGATCGACGATCTTCCACAGCTCGACGCCGTTCTTGATCTTCTTCATCTCGTTGGTGAGGCCGCCGTTGCGGCTGATCCAGTCCTTCACCGGCTGCGGATAATAGCCCATCAGTTCCGAGGTGCCCTCGAGGCTGGTGACCTTGATGCCGAAGGTGAACGACTTGTCGTAATAAGCCAGATGGAAGCCGAGGCTGGCCCGCGGCGTGACGCAGATCTTGTTCAGCGGCACGATGCCGAACACCATGGTGCAGGCCGAATTGCAGATGCCGTCGATGATCACCCGCTCGCGGCGGTCGCGGATGCGCTCGTATTTCGCCTTGTATTCGGTGACATAGCCGCCGTGATCGCGGGTGATGCGCAGATCGGCATGCGCCGGCGACACCATCAGCAGCAGGGGCAACAACAGCGGCGCAAGCAGTCTTCGCATGGGGCGATCGGCAATCGAACGGTCTGGAGGGCAGAACGGCCGGACTCGGCCCGGACCCCACTCTGGCTTCACATGGTTGGGAAATCCTTAAACACCGCATTTCGGCGAAAACATGGGCAATGCCGCGCACCCCCTTGTAAATCCCTGCAAAAATGCGGTAATCGCCGATGTCCGGCCGGTTCGCGCCGCCGGATCCCATGGCCAGGCGCTCGTAGCTCAGCTGGATAGAGCATCGGATTTCGATTCCGAGGGTCGGAGGTTCGAATCCTTCCGAGCGCGCCATTCCCGACAAGCCAAGACGCCGCTGCTGTCGGGGCGCCAGCACCCTCGCCGATCCGCTCGCCGCCGCTTGCCGTGCCGCCCGGTGTCAGGAAATCACCATAGATTTCGCAGCGCCGCTGCACTAGACGGCTCCCCGTTCGAGCCGGGCCCCCAATGTCGCATTCGACCGATTGCCAGTTTTGCCTGGCGCTGCAGGAACTGCTGAGCAGGCCGTTGGGGCCGGGCTATCGCAAGCTTCAATTTGCCTGCCCCGAGTGCCACTCGCCGGTCGAAGCTTACGTCAAATCCGGCCAGCGCCCGGATTCCGGCCCCGCCGGCCCCCAGGGCCCGGTCGACGATGGAGGCTCGGGGGCCGCAGACTGATGGCGCGAATTCGTCGCCGCCGAGCCGGCCGACCCGAATCCGCCGTCAGGCCGCTCGGCTGTGCGCTTCGTCGCCGATCAGATGCACCCGGTTGCGGCCGTCGGCCTTGGCGCGATACAGCGCGACGTCGGCTTCGGCGAACAGCTCGGCGATCCGCCGGCGATGCGGCCGGCCGACCAGCGCCGCGCCGATCGAGGCGCTGACCTCGATGCGAAGACCGTTCCAGAACAGCGGTCGGCTCAGCATCACGATGGTCTGCTGCAGCACCTCGGCGATCCGCGCCGGGTCGGTCGGCGCGCGCAGGATGATGGCGAATTCGTCGCCGCCGAGCCGGCCGACGAGACCGGCGTTGCGGAAGGCGCGGCGCAGGCGCTGCGCGACCTCGCACAGGCACGCGTCGCCGGCGAGATGGCCGTGGGTGTCGTTGAGCTCCTTGAAGCCGTCGAGGTCGATCAGCACCAGCGCCGACGCGAAGCCGTGGTTCAGGCCGTCGCTGATCACCTCGCGATAGCGGTCCTGGAAGATCGTGCGGTTGGCGAGGCCGGTGAGCGGATCGGTTTCGGCCTGCTGGCGCAGGCTCTCCATCACCTGCCGGTCGGAGGTGACGTCCTGCTTGCAGCCGAAGATGCGCCCGCGCCGCCCGCCCTCCTGCGCCGCGTTGATCGACAGCCGCATCCAGCGCCGCTCGCCGCGCCAGGTCCTGATCTCGGTCTCGAGCGTGACCGGGCGGCCGCTGCGGATCACCTCGGCGCGGGCGATCTCCATGTTGCGGCGCGATTCATCGATGTAGAGATCGACGATGTTGGCGCGGCGCAGCGGGTTGTCCACCGGATAGCCGAAGATGTCGTAGACGCCCGACGTCCAGCTCAGCCGCTCGGTCTCGAGGTCGCATTCCCAAATGCCGATGCGCGCGGCGTTCAGGGCCTGATCATAAAGTCGTACGCGAGCCTCGTCCGACAAAACGGAGGCAGCGGGGTCTTCCTTCATCGGCGATCCGGCATCCCACGACCTTAATCTACGTCTTAAGGACTAGGGCTGCCTCGTTAACGAACTCTATATGCCGGCCTGCGTCGCTCCGGCACAGGCACAGCAGACCGGCAAGGGAACCGGTCAGGCCAGCAACGCGTCCGACGTCGTCAGCACAACGCCGCGCGCGGCCATGTCGTGGACGAACTGCTCGGCGATCGCCGGGAAATCCGGCGAGCCCGGCGATGGCGGCACCGGCGACATGCAGTCGGTGAGCAGGTGGATCTTCGGCAGATGCCGGTCGCCGATATGGTCGACGATCTGCCGCACGGTGGTCGCGACGCAATGCGACGACGCCTCGCCGGCGATCGCGATCAGGTCGGCGTCCTGAAGCACGGCGATGACGTCGCGGTTCAACTGCGTCGACGGATCGGCCGGATCGGGCACTTCGGCGAGCAGCGCGCCGTAGTGCTCGGTGAAGATGTTGGTGCCCTTGGCCACGTAGTCGACCGTCGCGCAATTGTCGCGCTCCCAGCTCGCCAGCGCGACGCGCAGATTGTCGGCGACGTTGTGGCCCCAGCTTCCGATCAGGCAATGCTCGGGCCAGATCATCAGCACGAACTTGCCGGCGCGCGCCAGCTCGGCGGTATAGTCGAGCATCCGGCTCTGCCACGCCGGATTGCGCGGCGACCATCGGCCGGACGCCACGTCGTCATGCGTGATCATCGTGAACGGCGGCGGCGGGCGGCCGTCGCCGTCCTGCCAGAACGCCGGATGCGCGACGTCGATGACGCGATGCGAGTCGAGCGTGACGTGAATCCGGCCGAGCCGCCGGCCGAGCCGGCCGATCATCGTGGCGACGCGGTTCATGTCGGCCAGCGCGCCGGGCACCGGCAGCGTCGAGCGGAAGCGCGTCCCGTCCGGCAGCGCCAGGCCGACGGGGTCGGCAGGCGCGGCGGGGATATCCATGAAATCGTTCTGCGGATCGATCACCACGAGATGCGTCTTGAGGCCCAATGCCGTCTCCTTCGCGCCGGTTCTCGCCCTCGGCCCGGCCCGAGGGGGAGCTTTGACGATCCACTCCGGCCGGTCAATCGCCTCCCGCATTGTGGCAAGCGGATCGAACCGAGCGCATCTACCGCGACGCCCGAACCCGGCGACGCCCGCAAACGAAAGTCGCGCATGTCGATCGACCGTCGCCCGCTCGCTCGGATAGCGCACCCAATCGCCGGAATGTCCCCGCGCGGACGACCGACAATCGTCCGCGCACCGGCGCTCACCGCGGCAACTAATTCGTACGACTACGCACTGGTGCTCCTACGCGGCGTCAACTTCACCACCTGCTAATCGATTGGAGACGAATGTCTGCCGCTTTCATACCGCGACCGCGGTCACTTTCACACGAGGCCTTGAACGATGAAATTCGATCGCATTGGTAACAAACTGGGCCTCGCCGGACTCGTCGGCGTCCTGTTGGCCGGCGGCATGCTGGTCAACCAGATCATGGCCGAACGCAAGATCGAGGCTGCCAATACGCTCGCCGAGGGTCAGCAGTTCATCAACGAACACACGCTGGAAGCCAACATCGCCGTGCGGCGGATGCAGCTCGCGCTGCGTGATATCAGGCTCGCGAAAACATCCACCGAGATGGAGAAACCGGTCGCCTTGATGGCGGAGATGGCGGCGCGCACTCACAAGCAACTCGAGTCGGCCATTTCACGCACCGTGAATCCGGAGAACAGGCAACGGCTCGAGACAGTCAACGCGCTGGTCAAGGACTACGAGACCCAGGCATCGGCTCAGGTCAAAACCCTCCAGCAAGCGTTCGAGATCGCCGCCAAGCGGGGCCAGGTGTCGAGCGACTGGGGCAAGTCCTTCGACGCCCTGAAGGCGTCTCCGGCGATGGCCGCGAACCGTCTCGAGATCGAGCGCGTGATGTACGAAGCCGATTCGCACTTCAACGCGATCCGCGCGGCGAACTGGCGCTATACCGTGAGCGGGGAAGACAGCCAGACGAAAATCATCGAGCTCCGCGCCGCCGCCTTGAACGATGCTTTGGCCCGGCTGCGCAATATCTCCAGCGACAAAGCGCTCACCACAGCCGCGGACCAGCTCTCGGTCGACGCCAAGGCCTTTGTCGGTCTGGCCAGTGAAGCGGTGAAGCTGGACAGCGTCAAGAACGAGCAGTCGGCCTCGCTGCTCTCGACCGCGACTCAATCGTCCGCCTTGATGCGTGAAGCCGTCGACGCTTCGAGCCAGAACTTCCGTGCCGCCAAGGAAGCCGCCGATGCGGAGCTGACCCAGGCCAATCGCATCAGCTTCTTCGCCGCCAGCGCGGTGATGCTGGCGCTGATCGGCTCGGTGATCTTCACCTTCATCGGCGTCGCCCGCCCGCTGACGCGGCTGAACGGCGCGCTCGGCCGGATCGCGGCCGGCGAACTCAACGCCGATATTCCCGGCGCGACCCGTGGCGACGAGGTCGGCGACATCGCCAAGACCGTCGTGGTGATCAGCAAGAACGCGGAGCAGAAGGCCCGCGACGAAGCCGAGGCCCAGGCCAAGCAGGAGCAGCTCGCGGCGCAGCGCCGCAAGGCCGACATGATCCAGCTCGCCAACGGGTTCGAAGCCGCCGTCGGCGAGATCGTCGACACGGTGTCGTCGGCCTCGACCGAACTCGAAGCCTCCGCCTCGACGCTGACCTCGACCGCCGAGCGCTCGCAGGAGCTCACCACCATGGTGGCGGCGGCGTCCGAAGAAGCCTCCACCAACGTCCAATCGGTGGCCTCCGCGACCGAAGAGCTGTCGTCCTCGGTCAACGAGATCAGCCGGCAGGTGCAGGAATCGGCGCGGATGGCCAATGATGCGGTCAACCAGGCCCGCATGACCAACGACCGCGTCGGTCAGCTCGCCACCGCGGCAGCCCGGATCGGCGACGTGGTCGAACTGATCAACACCATCGCCGGCCAGACCAACCTGCTCGCGCTCAACGCCACCATCGAGGCGGCACGCGCCGGCGAAGCCGGACGTGGTTTCGCCGTCGTGGCCTCCGAAGTGAAAGCGCTCGCCGAACAGACCGCCAAGGCGACCGGCGACATCAGTCAGCAGATTTCCAGCATCCAGAACGCGACGCAGGAATCCGTGGGCGCGATCCGGGACATCAGCGGCACGATCGAGAAACTATCCGAGATCGCCTCGACCATCGCCTCGGCGGTCGAAGAACAGGGCGCGGCGACCCAGGAGATCTCCCGTAACGTCCAACAGGCGGCCCAGGGCACGCAGCAGGTCTCGGCCAACATCGGCGACGTGCAGCGCGGCGCCACCGAGACCGGCTCGGCCTCGGCGCAGGTGCTGTCGGCGGCCCAGTCGTTGTCCGGCGACAGCAACCGGCTCAAGGCGGAGGTCGGCAAATTCCTCTCGACGGTCCGCGCCGCATAAACGACCGAGCCCGGCTTCGCGAGAAGCCGGGTCGCTCTGCCCACCCCGATCCGATGCTTTTGACGACCGGCTGACCTCTCTGCACCCTTCGTATCTATACCACTCGTATTTATACGAGTGGTCAGGATTAATGTTCCGCTAATGCGGGAACCCCAAAGTGGTACCTAAGTAACTGCCAGGACGGCAGCTACTTCTTCTTTTGGGGGCTTGCACTACATGTTGAAGTTGGATCGGATCGGCAACAAGCTTGGGCTTGCTGGCCTTTTGGGTGTTGTTTTGAGCGGCGGCCTGCTCGTCAATCAGATGATGGCCGAGCAGAAA
This sequence comes from Rhodopseudomonas palustris, assembly GCA_016215605.1. Lineage (GTDB taxonomy): Bacteria > Pseudomonadota > Alphaproteobacteria > Rhizobiales > Xanthobacteraceae > Rhodopseudomonas > Rhodopseudomonas palustris_L. The sequence continues at coordinate 70,031 of JACRJB010000002.1, read as the reverse complement.
ATCGCGGCGGCCAATGCGCTGGCCGAAGCTCAGCAATACATCAACGAACACACGCTGGAAGCCAATATCGGCGTACGACGGATGCAACTTGCCGCGAGGGACGGCCGGCTGTCGAAGACCCCGGCCGAACTCGACAAGGCCCTCGCCGTTCTGTCGGAAATGAGCGCACGCACCAAGAAGGAGCTCGACGGCTCGACCCAGCGCACCGTGAGACCGGAGAACAAGGCGCGACTCGAAAAGGTCACCGGCCTGGCAAAGGATTACGAGGCCCAGTCGTTGGCCATGGGCAAAACCATCCAGCAGATCTTCGACGTCACCGCGAAACGCAACGCGGTGTCGGCCGACTGGCGCAAGACCATCGACGCGCTGCGGGCCTCCCCCGCGCTCGCAACCGCCAATCGTCCGGAGATCGAAAAGACGGCGTACGAGGCCGATTCACACTTCAACGCGATGCGCGCCGCGACCTGGCGGTTCGCCGCAACCGCGGAAGAAGGCCAGAAGAAGGCCATCGATCTGCGCGCCGGCGACATGAACGAGGCTTTGGGCCGGCTGCGCGGTCTCTCGACCGACAGATCGCTGACCGCCGCGACCGACCAGCTTTCGGCGATCGCCAAAACGTTCGTCGGGCTGACCAACGACGTGCTGAAGCTGGAAGACACCCGGATCGCGCAGACCGCCAGTACGCTGGCGATCGCCAACGAGACGTCCGCATTGATGCGGGAAGCCGTCGACGCATCGAGCAAGAGCTTCCGCGCCGCCAAGGACGCCGCCGACGCGGAGCTCAGCCAGGCCAACCGCATCAGCTTCTTCGCCGCCAGCGCGGTGATGCTGGCGCTGATCGGCTCGGTGATCTTCACCTTCATCGGCGTCGCCCGTCCGCTGACGCGGCTGAACGGTGCGCTCGGCCGGATCGCAGCCGGCGAGGTGAATGCCGAGATCCCTGGCGCGAACCGCGGCGACGAGGTCGGCGACATCGCCAAGACCGTGGTGGTGATCAGCAAGAACGCCGAGCAGAAGGCCCGCGACGAAGCCGAGGCCCAGGCCAAGCAGGAGCAGATCGCCGCGCAGCGCCGCAAGGCCGACATGATCCAGCTTGCCGACAGTTTCGAAGCAGCCGTCGGCGAGATCGTCGACACGGTGTCGTCGGCCTCGACCGAACTCGAAGCCTCCGCCTCGACGCTGACCTCGACCGCCGAACGCTCGCAGGAACTCGCCACCATGGTGGCGGCGGCGTCCGAGGAAGCCTCCACCAACGTCCAGTCGGTGGCCTCCGCGACCGAAGAGCTGTCGTCCTCGGTCAACGAGATCAGCCGGCAGGTGCAGGAATCGGCCCGGATGGCCAATGAGGCGGTCAATCAGGCGCGCACCACCAACGATCGAGTGGGCGAACTGGCGACGGCGGCGGCGCGGATCGGCGACGTGGTCGAACTGATCAACACCATCGCCGGCCAGACCAACCTGCTCGCGCTCAACGCCACCATCGAGGCGGCGCGCGCCGGCGAAGCCGGACGTGGCTTCGCGGTCGTGGCCTCCGAGGTGAAGGCGCTGGCCGAGCAGACCGCCAAGGCGACCGGCGACATCAGCCAGCAGATCTCCAGCATCCAGAACGCCACCAACGAGTCGGTGGGGGCGATCCGGGGCATCAGCGGCACCATCGAGAAACTCTCCGAGATCGCCTCGACCATCGCCTCGGCGGTCGAAGAACAGGGCGCGGCGACCCAGGAGATCTCCCGCAACGTCCAGCAGGCCTCGCAAGGCACGCAGCAAGTGTCGTCCAACATCAGCGACGTGCAGCGCGGCGCCACCGAGACCGGCTCGGCGTCCTCGCAGGTTCTGTCCGCGGCCCAGACCTTGTCGAGCGACAGCAACCGGCTGAAGGACGAGGTCGGCCGGTTCCTCCGGACGGTCCGCGCCGCCTGACGACAACGCCCGGCTTCGCGAGAAGCCGGGCTTTCCTCCCCGCGGCATTCGTCCGAAGTCCACGCGCCCGCAAAACTGCCCCTCTGCCGCTTCGCGCCCACCTGTCGCGTTGACGGCGATCGATCGGCTTTGGCATAAGTAAGTCGCGCCTTTCGGCTTTCGTCGACGGCGCGGGGGACGCAATGAGGAACGGGCTGTATTCGATTCACGCCGATCTACTCGACGGCCGCTCCGGCAAGGGCAGCGGCGTCGCGATGTTTCGCGACGGCAAGATCCTCGGCGGCGACGCCTATCTGTTCTACACCGGCAGCTATGTGACCACCGGCGACACCTTCAAGGGCGAGGTCACGGTCAGCCAGCACACCCCGAGCCCCGACGCCAACCCGCTGTTCGGCGGCCAGAAGGAGCCGGTCGGCATCGGCGTCTCCGGCAGCTGGACCGAGACCTCGGCGGTGATGCAGGGCACGGCTTTGGTCGGCAAATCCAGCCAGCTGTTCAGGGCGACGCTGCGCTGGCTCGCCGAAGCCGACTGAGCCCGCGCAAGCGGCCGCTTCGAGCGCCTACGCGCTGACCGGCTCGCGGGCGTTTCGCACGCGACGCGAGCCGGACCACTTCACGCAACGGGACTCTAGGCCCGCTCGGCCTTGATCATATCGGCCGCCTTCTCGGCGATCATGATCACCGGCGCATTGGTGTTTCCGGTCGTTACTTCCGGCAGGATCGAGGCATCGACGACCCGCAGACCGGCGACGCCGTGGACCCGCAATTGCGGATCGACGACCGCCAGCTTGTCGACGCCCATTTTGCAGGTCCCGCACTGGTGATGATACGACATCACCGCCGAGCGCGCGTAGGCTGCGAGTTGCGCGTCGCTCTGCGCCGCCGGGCCGGGATAGATCTCGCGCTTGATCCAGGCCTTGAGCGCCGGCTGATCGGCGACCTTGCGCAACATCTTGATACAGGTCACCAGCGTCGCGACGTCGTAGTCCGTCGCCAGAACATTGATATCGAGCTCGATGTCGGCGGCGGGGTCGGCCGAGGTCAGCCGGATCTCGCCGCGCGACGTCGGCTTGACGCCGCCGGCGTTGAAGGTGAAGGCGTTGGCCACCGAGGCGTCCTGCTCCGGCGCGTAGTAAGGTCCGAACAGGCCGAGCGGCTGCATATCCGGCTCGGGTCGGTCCGGCGACGTCTTGGCGAACAGATGGACGTGCAACGGCGTGACGCCCATGTTGTTCGGCGGCGGCACAGGCTTGGATGCTTCCCACGTCACCGGCAGCAGCGTGTGGTCGTGCAGGTTCTGCCCCACCCCGGGCAGTTCGCGCTTGACCGCAATGCCGAGCTTCTCGAGCTGCGCGCGCGGCCCGATGCCGGACAGCATCAGCACCCGCGGACTCTCGATCGCGCCGCCCGACACGATGACTTCGCGGCTGGCGGTCACCGTGTGCAGGCTGCCCTGCTGCATGTAGGTCACGCCGGTGGCGCGGCCGCCTGCGATCTCGACCTTGTGCACGCGCGCATTGGTGATCACCGTCAGGTTCGGTCGCTCCAGCGCCGGGCGCAGGAAGGCGACCGCCGTCGATTGCCGCAGCCCGCCGCGGGTGTTGAGATCGCAGAAGCCGACCCCCATCTGGGTCGCGCCATTGCAGTCGGGATTGTAGGGATGGCCGGCCTGCACGGCGGCTTCCATCATCGCCAGATTGACCGGATGCGGCCGCACTTCCGACGTCACGTGCAGCAGCCCGCCGGTGGCGTGATATTCGGACGGCTCGCCGTCGTAGTCCTCCGACTTGAGGAAATACGGCAGCACGCTCTTCCAGTCCCAGCCCGCATTGCCCCAGCTCGCCCAGCGGTCGTAGTCCGTCGGCGCGCCGCGCACATAGATCATGCCGTTCAGCGACGACGAGCCGCCGAGCGTCTTGCCGCGCGGCCAGAACAGCCGGCGGTTGTTGGCGTGTTTCTGCGGCGTGGTCCAATACGCCCAGTCGTAAGGCGAATTCCACAGCTCGATGACGCGGATCGGCGTCGAGATCTTCTCGCTGTTGTCCGGGCCGCCGGCCTCGATCAGCAGCACGCGTGCGCCGTTCTCGGTCAGCCGGTTGGCCAGCACGCAGCCGGCGCTGCCGGCGCCGCAGATGATGTAGTCGTAGCTCGCATCGAGCGCGTCGGCGGTGTTGATGGATGCGCCCGGAAGTCCTCCGGTCGCGGTGAGAACGCCGGCCGCGACGGCGGTGCGGCCGATGAATTGACGTCGGTTCATCTTGCTGGTCATGGCGATGCCCTTCAGGAAATGACGATCTGGAGGTCGGTGTATTCGTGCAGGCCGTCCTGGGCGAACTCGACGCCGAGGCCGGACATCTTGGTGCCGCCGAACGGCGCGTCCGGGCGGATCATGCCGTGCTGATTGATCCAGACGGTGCCGCATTCGAGCCGCGACGCGATGGCGCGCGCCTTCTGCGGATCGCCGGACCACACCGATCCGCCGAGGCCCGCCGGATTGGCATTGGCGGCTGCGATCACCGCCTCGATATCGGTGTACTTGATGATCGGCAGCACCGGGCCGAACTGCTCCTGATCGACCAGCGGATCGCCGTTCGAAAGATCGGCGATCAGGGTCGGCGGAAAGAACAGCCCCGCGCCCGGCTCGCCGCCGATCAGCACCCGGCCCTTCGCCTTGGCGCTCTCGACCAGCGCCACGACCTTGTCGAACTGCATCTTGTTGGAGATCGGCCCAAGCATCACACCATCGTCGAGCCCGTTGCCGACGCTGACCTTGGCGACATAAGCGGTCAGCGCTTCGCACACCGCGTCGTAAACGTCCGCGTGCACGTAAAGACGCTTCAGGGCCGCGCAGGTCTGGCCGGCGTTGATGAATGCGCCCCAGAACAGGCCTTCGGCGATCGCCGCCGGATCGACGTCGGGCAACACGATGCCGGCATCGTTGCCGCCGAGTTCGAGCGTCAGACGCTTCAGCGTCTCGGCGGCCGAGCGCATGATGCTCTGGCCGGTCGGCGTCGAGCCAGTGAAGACGATCTTGCGAATGCCGGGATGGGCGGACATCAGCGCGCCGAGCTTGCCGGCGCTGTCGTCACCGGTCACGATATTGACCACGCCGGGCGGGAGCACCTCGTTCATCAACGCGACGAGGCGCAGCGTCGACAGCGGCGTGAATGGCGACGGTTTGGAGACCACGGTGCAGCCGGAGCGGATCGCCGGCAGGATGTGCCAGACGGCGATCAGCAGCGGCCAGTTCCACGGCGTGATCGAGCCGACAACGCCGAGCGGCTTGCGGATCTTCTCGACGTGTCCGCCTTCGCCGGAGGCGAGGATCTCGGGTGCCAGCGAGAGGCCGGCTGTGTAGTGGCTCCAGCCGACTGCGCCCTGCACTTCGAACCGCGATCCGATGCCGGCGAGCGGCTTGCCCTGTTCGAGGGTGATGAGGTGCGCCAGCTCCTCGGCATGCGCTTCGATCTTGTCGGCAATGGCGTGGCATGCGGCCGCGCGGGTGGCGTCGTCCGTCGACGACCAGGCTGCGAAGGCCTGCGCTGCAGCGGCGACGGCGGCGTCGAGCTCCTCGGCCCCGGCGTCCGGCGCGTAGCCGACGATCTCGCCGGTCGCGGGATTCGACACGGCGAAGCTGCCGCCCGTCACGACGGCTTCGCCGCCGATCAGCAGCGGAAGCAGCGGCTCGTTGCCCGCGGTCTGCAGGATACGCTGGTTCATGGATTCCCCTCCTCCGGTTCGGAACGAAGGAGAGGTTAGGACCGCACTGCGCCGGCCGACATCGACCGAAGCGACCGACGTTTGGGACTAAAGCGACCGCGGCGCGCTGCCCAGTCGCGTCCGCGACCGGAGCCGCAGCCGAACGTCAGCGGCGTTCGCCGGGAGCCGCGCCGAACTGACGGCGATAGGCGCGATAGAAGAACGACAGATCGTTGAAGCCGGATGCGTAGGCGATCTCGCTCACCGTCAGCCGCGTCTCACTCAGAATGCGGCGGCGCGCCCGTTCGAGCCGGGTCGAGAGGATCTGTTCGCGCGCGCTGTCGCCGTGCCGGGCAAAGCTCCGCTGCAGCTGACGCGGACTGATCGCGAGCTCACTGCAGATCTGCCCCGCACCGAAGCTCGGGTCATGGGCCTGCCGCTGGATGATGCAGAGTGCCTGCTCGTAGAGGCGGTCATGCGTGTCCCTCGGCACATGGCCGGAAGCCTTCGCATCGAGCAGCGCGCTGGCCAGCACCGAGAAGAACGCTTCCTCGAGCCGTTCCGACGTTTCGCTCAGGCGGTTTTCCGGAATCGGGTCGGCACGGAAATCGTCGGCCGTCGCTGCGGTCGTGTCGGCAGCATGAGCGATCTGCCAGCTCAGCCGCTGCAGCAGCACTTTCAGGGCGATCGCAAAGCCGCTGTCGCCGCGGATCAGGCTCGGGCCCTCCAGTAATTTGCCGAACCGGCCAAGCCCGACCGTGCGCGGGATGTGAAACGAGACCTGCTCGGCCTCGCCTCTGGCGAAGCTGAAGCGGCTCGGGCGCGTGGCGTCACTGACGAAGATATCGTCAGGCCGCAACACAGCCGTGCCGGCGCCCTGCATCATCTCCGCCTCGCCGGAGAACTGCATCGTCAACACGAAATGGTCGACCGAATCCGAGCGGATATGCGTCGGCGTTCGCTCGACCTGCACACCCGACAGGCGGACATAGGCCATTTCGATCCCGGGATCGGTCCGCAGCAATCCGGTCCAGGCGGCGAAGGGAAAGTCGCCGAACGACGCCGGGCGAACGGCGTAGTCGCCGCACACCTGGCGCACACCGGTCTGAAACGAATCCACCGTCCGATGAGGTTGGGGCGAGAAAGCGGCCTGCATGCTTCGCTCCGGGCTTCCTGAAGGTGCTAACCGAACGAAAGCAAGAAACCTGCCAGTGCTCAGGGTTTGGGCAGCGGCTCCACCGGCTCAGACTTGGCACCGTCGCGCAGGCCGGCCGCCACAGGCCGCCGCTCTCCGGACTCAGGCCTGCGCGCTGACCGGTTCGTCGACGATGTCGCGCGGCGCGACGCGCGGCAGGATCATCTGAATCCGCGTGCCGTTGCCCGGCGCGGAATCGAGATCGAGCCGGCCGCCGAGGCGGTTGGTGACGATGCTGTAGACGATGTGCAGGCCGAGCCCGGTGCCGCCCTGGTCGCGCCGCGTGGTGAAGAACGGGTCGAACGCCCGTCTGCGCACATCGAGGCTCATGCCGCAGCCGTCGTCGGCATAGATGATTTCGACATTGTCCTTGCCCGAGGCGCGGACCTTGATCTCGACGGTGCCGGCGCGGCCGTTGGGAAAGGCGTGCGCCACCGAGTTCAGGAACAGATTGGTCAGCACCTGGCCATACGGCCCGGGATAGGAGTTCATCGTCAGCCCGGGCTGGCAGTCGACGTCGAGCGTCAGATTGTGTTTGCGCAGGCCCGGGCGCAGACTCATCACCACCTGCTCGGTCAGGTCGCCGAGGTCGAACGTCCGCTGATCCGAGTAGTTGCGGTCGGCGGCGACCTGCTTGAACGACTGGATCAGCTCGGCGGCGCGGTTGAGATTGGCGACCAGCTGCGAGGACGCGTCGCGACTGGTGGCGAGGAATTCGTTGAGCCGCGAGCGCTTCAGGTCGCCGCGTTCGACTTCGGCGGTGAACACCGAGGTCTTGCGTTCGAGCGCCGAGGCGACCGTCAGGCTGATGCCGACCGGGTTGTTGACCTCGTGCGCGACGCCGGCGACCAGCCGGCCGAGAGCGGCGAGCTTTTCCGCCTCGATCAGCGATTGCTGGGTCTCGCGCAGATTGCGCAGCGCCGCTTCGGCGGCGTCCTTGGCCTTGCGCATCTCCAGTTCGCCGCGCTTGCGCTCGCCGATGTCGAGCGCGACGGTGACGATCCGTTCGATCCGCCCCTCGGCGTCCTTCAGCGGCATCTTGTTGACCAGCCACTGCCGCATCGCGCCGGTGGAGTCCTGATACTCCTCCTCGTAGAAGCCGAGGCCCTCGCCGGTCGCCAGCACCTTCTTGTCGTTGGCGTCGGTCTTGTGCGAGCCGTAGCGCGACATCAGGTCGGCGGTGGTGCGGCCGATCGCGTCTTTCGGATCGATGCCGAAGATCGTCGCCATGTAGCGGTTCATCAGCAGGTAGCGCAGCTCGGTGTCCTTGACGTTGATGACCGCCGGCACGGTGTCGATCACCTGCTGCAGTAGTCGCCGGCCTTCGGCGATCGCGGTTTCGGCGCGCTTCTGATCGGTGATGTCGCGGACGGCGCCCTCGTAGCGGACCACCACGCCGGTCTCGTCGCGCACCGCGCTGGCGCTGTCCGACAGCCACAGCACCGCGCCGCTGCGCTGGAACGCCTGATATTCGAACTCCCGCACCATGCCGTCGCGCTGCATCAGCGCGCGATATTCATCGCGCTTGCGGGGATCGACGTAGATCGAGCGGGCGATATCGCGCGTCTCGCGCATCAGCTCCGCCGGGCTGTCGTAACCCATCATCCGCGCCAGCGCCGGATTGGCGTTGAGCAGCGCGCCGTCCGGCGTCGTGACGTAGATGCCGTCGATCGAGCCCTCGAACAGCTTGCGGTAGCTCTCCTCGGCGAGGCGCTGTTCGGCGAGCGCCCGCACCGCGGCTTCGCGCGCGCCGTCGGCCTCGACCAGCGTGCGCCGGAACACTTCGGCGGCGCGGGCGATGTCGCCGATCTCGTTCTTGACGTCGATCGCCGGGATCGCGGTGTATTGCTGGCCGGCGGCGAGCGAGCGGATCGCCGCGGTGATCGCCGCCAGCGGTCCGACCGTGCGGCGGACGACGAACGCCGCCGCCATCAATCCGGCCAGCACGCCGGCCGAACCGAGCACGATGCTCTGCCACTTGTCCTCCGCCAGCGTGCGGGCGAGGTCGCGCGACAGCACCCTGCCCCGCCGCGCCGCGACGTCGCGCAGCAGCTCGGTGACCCGCGCGATCGATCGTCCTTCCGCACCGAGCACGTTGCGATCGAGCGAGGCGACCTCCTGCTCGACCGCCGTGGTCGAAATGATCACGTCGGCATAGTCGCGCACCGCGGTCGCGGCGGCGGCATCGCCGATCGGGATTGCGCGCATCCGTTGCGCCGCTTCCCCGGCGCCGGTCAGATCGCGCGACAGCAGCGCGGCGGCAATCTTGCTGTGCTCGCCGTGCAGCGCGGCCGCGAGCGGCCGGTCCTGCAGCCCGACGACCACGGCCTCGAACGCCTCGCGCAGCGGCGGGATGGTGGCGATCATCTCGGCGCGCCGCGGCATCAGCGCGGTGATCCGCTCCAGACCGTCGCGATAATTGCTGAGCCGCTCGGTGACGCCGTCGATCATCTCGCGCTGATCGGAATCCAGCTCGAGACGGGTCTTCTTCAGCAATGCGGTCAGGGTCGAGGCGGCCTCGAACACCCGGCCGGCCGGCTGCGCGCTCGGCTCGCTGACGACCTGCCGCGCCACGAAGCGCAGGTCGCTCATCCGGCGCTCGATCTCCTCGGCGAGATCGCCGACGCTCTGCAGTCGCTGCAGCTCGGCGAACGTGTTGTCGATGTGCCGGATCGCGACCACGCTGCCGATGCTGGTCATGGCGATGATGGTCAGCAGCAGCAGAAAGCTGCCGAACGTCATCTGCCCGATCGAGAGCGTGCGCGACCTCACGCTCTGGATGAACGCTGAAATGGCGTTTGGCATGCTGGCGAAACCGCTGCTCCCGTCGAGGCGAAGATGGCCCCACAATTCCGCCGCGAGAGTACAGCCTCGACCGGCCCGCAACAACGGCCATCGCCGGTCGGCCCGCTGGGCCGGCCGGCGTCTCGGAGACGGGTCTGCCGACGAACGTCCCCGGCCGGATCAAGATCCGGCCGGGGCGCGAACGCCGGAGCGCGGCGATCCGCTATTTCTTCGGCCGGATCGCGTCCGCGGTGCCCTGGATGAAGGCCTGGATCTTGACCACATCCGCCTCGGTCAGCTTGCCGGTGAAGTCCGGCATGCCCTTGTCGCGGAACGGGCCCTTGAACACGATGTCCTTCAGCTTGGCGATCTTGTTCGGCTCGCTGTAGCCGAGGTTCTTGACGTTGCCGCCGCGGTCGACACCAGGGACGCCGTGACAGGTGGCGCAGGCCGCGACGTAGATCGCGGTGCCCTCCGGCACGTCCTTGGGATCGTACTCGATGCCGGCGAGCAGATTGCCCATCTGGTACTTGGTGAACGCCGGCATCGGCGCCTTGCCGCCGACCGCGAAGGTGTACACCGTGCCGGGCGCTTCGGTTTCGGTGGCACGCGCGCTGATGCCGAACACGCCGCCCCAGCCGACCGCGATCGAGACGTACTGCACGCCGTCGACCATGTAGGTGGCCGGTGCCGCGACCGCGCCGGTGCCGAGCGGGCTCTCCCAGAGTTTTTCACCGGTCTTGGCGTTGTAGGCGACGAAGCGACCATCGGCCGTACCCTGGAACACCAGATTTCCCGCGGTGGTCAGCGTGCCGCCGTTCCACGGCGAGACGTATTCGGCGCGCCAGACCTCCTTCTGCTGCACCGGGTCCCACGCCAGCAGCCGGCCGAACGGCAGGTTCTTCGGCGGCACCGCGTTGAGCGCGAAGCCGACGTTCCAGCCGGTGGTGCTGCCGAACTTGAACGGCTCCATCTTGTTCTGGGTCAGCGCCTTCTCACCGGTGAGATTCACCGGCACGCCCTGCGCCGGCAGATACACCAGCCCGGTCTGCGGGTTGAACGACATCGGGTGCCAGTTGTGCGCGCCGTACGGCCCCGGGATGCTGTCGAAGGATTTGTCCGCCGAGCGCGCTTCCGGATTCTCGATCGGCCGGCCGTTGGCGTCGTAACCGGTCGCCCAGTTCACGTCGACGAAGTTCTTCGCCGAGATGAACTTGCCGTTGGTGCGGTCGATCACGAAGAAGAAGCCGTTCTTCGGCGCGTGCAGCACCACCTTGCGCGGCTGGCCGTCGATCGTCAGGTCGGCGAGGATCATCGGCTGGGTCGAGGTGTAGTCCCAGTTGTCGCCGGGCGTCTCCTGATAGTGCCAGATGTACTTGCCGGTGTCGGCGTTCAGCGCGACGATCGACGCAAGATACAGATTGTCGCCGCCGGCGGGGCTACGGAGATTCCGGTTCCAGGGCGAGCCGTTGCCGGTGCCGATGTAGACCATGTTGAGGTCGGGATCGAAGGTGATGGTGTCCCACGACGTGCCGCCGCCGCCGTTGACCCACCATTTGCCGGCCGGATCCCAGGTCTTGGCCGCGGCTTCCATCGAGGCGTCCTCGAACGGCTTCGACGGATCGCCCGGCACCGTGAACCAGCGCCACGCCTGATTGCCGGTCTCCGCGTCGTAAGCGGTGACGTAACCGCGCGCGCCGTATTCGGCGCCGCCATTGCCGATCACCACCTTGCCGTTGAACACCCGCGGCGCGCCGGTGATCGTGTACGAATGCTCCTTGTCGATCAGCGTGTCCTTTTCCCAGACCTTCTGGCCGGTCGCGGCATCGAGCGCGACCAGCCGGCCGTCATAGGCGCCGACGAACACCTTGCCCTTGTAGAGCGCGACGCCGCGGTTCACGACGTCGCAGCAGCCGCGATAGCCCTTCGAGCGATCGACGCCGGGGTCGAATGTCCACAGCTTCTTGCCGGTGCGGGTGTCGACGGCGTGCACGACGCTCCACGACGCCGTCACGTACATGATGCCATCGACGACGACCGGCGTCGCTTCGACGCCTCGCTCCGAGCCGAGGCTGTAGCTCCACTGCAGGCCGAGCTGCTTGACGTTGTCGGTGTTGATCTTGTCGAGCTTGCTGAACCGCGTCTCGGCGTAATCCAGGCCGTAGCTCGGCCAATCGTTGGTGGTCTTGGCGTTGGCGACGATCGCGGCGCTGTCGATCGCGCCGGTCGCGGCGCGGATGTGGTCGGCGGTGCCCTTGGCGCCCTGCGCCAGAGCATGGCCCTGAATCAGCACGGCAGCGGCGATCGCAGCCGCGCCGATGGTCAGGTGTCTGTTGAAGGATCGTGGCTGCGTGTCCCGGACACGACGATGCGCAAACCAAACCGATTCGGCAGGCTGTTTCATGCTTCACTCCCTGATTGGTCTCTGACGGACCAGTCAGCAAGTGTCGCGCGCGTTCCCGCGGGCGTCAACCGAGGATGCGACTGCTGCAAGTTGTAACGCGTGCCGCAGCGCAGCGGGCGCACACCGCAGCGCAGCGAGGCGGCGGCGAACTAACTCCCCGAGAACGTGAACTAACTCCCGGAGAATTCGAAGACTTCGCCGTCGTAACCGGCTTCCGCCGGGATCCGCAGCATTCGCTTGTCGCCGTCCCGGCTCATGACCGGCATCACGGTCACGACCGGTCGGCCGCGGCTGTCGTCGAGCGCCTCACGCACGTTCGGCTGCTTGCCGAGCCGGATCAGATTGCGCGTCGTCGGAAACGGCAGGGTGAAGCGGCCGCTGTCGCCGCCGTCCAGCGCTTCGCGTGGCGACAGCCAGATCGAATCGGTGGATTCCTTGCCGTCGTGCATGCCGAGCTGTTCGGGCGGCGCTTCGGCGAGAAAGAACCAGGTGTCGAACCGCTTCGGCAATTTCTCCGGCGTGATCCAGTGCGCATAGGGCACCAGCAGGTCGAGCGCGAGCACCAGTTCGCTGTCGGCGAGGATCTGCGCGAAGCCGATCTTGTTCTCGCACAGCGCGGTGCGATGCGCGGCCTCGATCTCGGCGGCGCGCGACGCGGCGACGAGCTGGTCGCTGCCGCGCGGCCGCGCCAGCAGGATGCCGCTCTCCTCGAAGGTCTCGCGGATCGCCGCGATGCGGAATTCCAGCGCCGGATCGCCCTCGGCTTCGGCGCAGCAATACAGCTCCGGCCGGGCGATGATGTCGCGGTCGCCGGCGTCGACGCTGCCGCCGGGAAACACCAACGCGCCCGAAGCGAACTCGATCTGATAGTGCCGCACCATCATGAAGACGTCGAAGCCGTCGGCGCGGTCGCGCAGCAGCAGGATGGTGGAAGCCGGCCGTGCGACCGAAGTTTCGCCCGACATCGCCCTACTCCGCCGCGCGCGCGCGAGGTTCGAGATCGGCACGCTTGTCGACGCGCGCCAAGCGCGACAGCAGATAGTCGACCTCTTCGCGCGCGGTCTCGCTCAAGGTCGAGCCCGGCTTGCGCTGCGCCGACGAGGCGATGACGCCGCGCTTCTTCAGCACGTATTTGCGCACCGCGAGGCCGACGCCCTGCTGCTGCTCGTAGCGGATCAGCGGCAGATGCGCGTCGAACAGATTGTGCGCGAGATCGCGCTGCCCGGCCTTGGACAGCTTGACGACGTCGACCAACATGTCCGGGAAGCAGTAGCCGGTCATCGCGCCGTCGGCGCCGCGCTCCATTTCGAAATCCAGGAACAGGCCGCCATTGCCAGTCAGGATCGACAGCGGCCGCAGCGAGCCCTCCTTCTGGAACGCGCGCAGCCTGGTGATCTTCTCGAGGCCCGGCCAATCCTCGTGCTTGAGCATCACGCAGGACGGATTGTCCATCACGATCTGCCGGATCACGTTCGGCGTCATCACCACCGACAGCGTCAACGGATAGTCCTGCAGACACCACGGGATGTCGTCGCCGATCGCCTCGACAGCCTGGCGGAAATAGCCGGTGATCTGCTCGTCGGTGCGCAGGCTCGGCGGCGGCGCGATCATCACGCCGGCGGCGCCGGCGTCCATCGACGCCCGCGCCAGCGCGCGCATCGTGGCGAAGCCCGGCGCCGAGACGCCGACGATCACCTGCAGCGCCTTGGCGCGCTTGACGAACCGCACCGCGACTTTCTCCGCCTCGGCGGCGTCGAGCTTCGGTGCCTCGCCCAAAATGCCGAGCACGGTGACGCCGTCGCAGCCGACCTGGGTGTAGAAATCCGTCAGGCGGTCGATCGAGCCCTCGTCGATCTTGCCGTCGTCGTGGAACGGCGTCGGGGCGATGGCGAAGGTGCCGGCGGCATCGGGGGTCAGTTTCATCGGGTCGGCCTTTCGATCGGTGTCATCACGGCGCACCACAACCCCGGCACGAGGTGCCGGCTCACGACCGCCGAGAATGGACGAAACCGCCCCGGTCGGAGTCGGTTCCGTCGCATTCATAGCCCGATCGCCAGCGAAAATCTCGACCCCAGGATCGCGATTTTCGAGCGTCAGCCCAGCACGCTCCGGCCGCTCTTGATGACGGTGACGTCGCGGGCCTTCACCTTGGCCTCGAACGAAATCACGTCGCCGTCCTTCCACAGATCCATCGTCACGGTCTCGCCCGGATAGACCGGCGACGAGAACCGCACCGCGTGCTGCCGGAACGCCGACGCGTCGTAGTCCGCATAGGTCTGCAGCACGCCGCGGCAGGTGATGCCGTAGGTGCACATGCCGTGCAGGATCGGACGCGGGAAGCCGGCTTTCTTGGCGAATTCCGGATCGGAGTGCAGCGGATTGCGATCGCCGCACAGCCGGTAGATCAGCGCCTGGTCCAGCCGCGTGCTGATGTCGATCGTGCGATCCGGTGCGCGGCTCGGCATCTTGTGCGGCTCGGGCTGCTCCAGCGCCGGGCCGCCGAAACCGCCGTCGCCGCGGGCGAACCGCGACGCCAGCAGCGTCGCCAGTTCCGCGCCGGCCTCGTCGCGCAGCACGGTCTGGTGACGGATCACCACGCCCTTGTCCTTGCCCTTGTCGTAGACTTGCACGACGCTGGAGTCGGCGGTGATCTTCGCCGCCACCGGCATCGGCCGATGGAAGGTGATGTCGCGCTCGCCGTCGACCACCAGCAGGCGGTTGAGATTCATCTCGCCCGGGCCCGCGCCCCACGCCGCGACCGACGCGAAGGTCGGCACGACTTTCAGCGGCCGCTCGGTGTAGGTCGCCTCGTTGACGAAGGCGAGCTCGTTCTCGTCCATCGGATCGGCGCCCATGCCGATGCCGTAAGCGTAGAGCATCACGTCGCGATCGGTGTAGGCATACTTCTGCCCGACGCTCTTCAGCGCCATCAGTTCGTCATAGCGGGCCGACATCGGCTTCTCCTTGTTTAATTCTTTGACGAAGAACGCGCCCTACCCGTCATTGCGAGCGCAGCGAAGCAATCCAGAGCGTCGAGCACCGTGGCTGGATTGCTTCGTCGCTTCGCTCCTCGCAATGACGGTGAGCGCGATCAGGCCACCGTGAAGAACGGCAGCGGGGCGCCGCCGTCGCTGGGCTTGAACACGACCTTGACCTTGGTGCCGATCTTCAGCGCCGCGAAGTCGCAATCGACGAAATTGGTCAGCACCGAGGGGCCCTCCTTCAGCGTGACGTAGCCGATGGCGTAAGGGCCGGTCGGGGATTTGCGCATCAGGCTGTAGCTGTAGATCTCGCCCTCGCCCTTGCTCTCCTCCCATTCGGTCTGGTCGGAGAAGCAGAACGGGCACAGCGCGCGCGGGAAGTAGTGTGCTTCGCCGCAGGCCTTGCAGCGCTTGATCAGGAAGCGGCCTTCGGTCGCCGCGTCCCAGAACGGCTTGGTCTCGGCATTGCCCTGCGGCGCGGGATATTTCACGGGATTGCTCATTTACACGCGCTCCAGAATGCAGGTCGATGCGCCATGGCGAATGCCGAGCATGCCGCCGGTGCCGTGGGCCAATGCGAGATCGCAGTTCGGCACCTGCACCTTGGGGTGCGCCTCGCCGCGCAGCTGCCGCACCGCCTCGAGCAGCTTGGTCATGCCGCCGCGATTGACTGGATGGTTGCTGCACAGCCCGCCGCCGTCGGTGTTGAACGGCAGCTTGCCGACGCCCGAGATCAGATTGCCGTCGGCGACGAACTTGCCGCCCTCGCCCTTCTTGCAGAAGCCGAGATCTTCGAGCTGCATCAGCACCGTGATGGTGAAGCTGTCGTAGATCGAGGCGTATTTGATGTCCTTCGGCGTCACGCCGGCCATCTCGAACGCCGCCGGGCCGGACCACACGCCGGCCGAATAGGTCAGGTCGAGATCCTTGCCGCCGCGCGGTCCCTTGATCGACTCGCCGGCCCCGATCATCCGCACCAGCGGCCGCTTCAGGCTGCGCGCGATCTCCTCGGTGGTGACGATCAGCGCACCACCGCCATCGGTGACGACACAGCAATCGAGCCGATGCAGCGGATCGGCGATCAGCGGTGAGTTCAGCACGTCCTCGACGGTGACGACGTCACGCAGCATCGCATGCTCGTTGTATTGCGCATGATGCGAGGCCGCGACCTTGATCCAGGCCAGTTGCTCGGAGGTGGTGCCGAATTCGTGCATGTGCCGCGCCGCGCACATCGCATAGACGTTGTGCGTGGTCGCGCCATAAGCGAGTTCGAAGTCGCCTTCGGCGCCGACCGGACGCGGCGGCAGCGCACCGGTGCGCGGCTTGCCGGCCAGCGTGATCAGCGCGATCGAGCAGCGGCCGGCGGCGATCGCCTCGGCGGCGTGGCCGAGATGCACCAGATAGGAGCAGCCACCGGTGTCGGTGGAATCGAAATGCCGGACCTTGAGGCCGAGATAGTCGACCATCGCCATCACGCCGCCCGGCGCGTCGCCGGCGCAGAAATAGCCGTCGATATCGGCCTTGGTCAGCCCGGCGTCTTCGAGCGCACCCTTGGCGACTTCGGCATGGAGCTGGGCGATGGATTTGTCGGGTGCGTGGCGCGTGGGATGTTCGTAGATGCCGGCAACGTAGGCTTTGCCTCTTATGGTCAACGCAGTTCTCCGCTGGCGTTTGTCTCGCCAGATGTTTCGCGCGTCGGAGACGAATTGGCAAGCGCGCCGTCGTCAGACCGCGCTGCCTGCCGTGTTCCGGAAAAAAGGCTTCGACCGTGTCCCGGACAAGCAGCGGCGCGCAGCGCTGCTGCGCAGATCCGGGACCCCGGTCTCTGACGTGCGATCCAAACCGGGGCCCCGGATCGGCAGCGTATCCCGCCGCGAGCGGCGCGATACGCTTTGTCCGGGGCACAGATGATCGAGACTATTCCGCAGCCATCTGCCGCGGCACGTCGGGCGGATTGACCAGGTCGCGGGCCAATTCCGCGTAGCGGAGTTTGGCGTCCTGCACCGACTTTTCCTTGATCGGTCCATAACCGCGGATCCGGTCGGGCAGCGACAGCAATTCGACCGCGATCTCGAAGTTACGCGGCGACAATTGCTGCAGCACGGTGCCGACGTCCTTCTCGTAGCCGGCGATCAGGTCGCGCTCGAGCTTGCGTTCGGGGTGATAGCCGAACACGTCGAGCGGCGTGCCGCGCAACACGCGCAGCTTCGCCAGGATGCGGAACACCGAGCGCATACCTTCGCCGAACTGCCGCTTCTTCGGCCGGCCGGTGACGTCGACGCCGGGCAGGATCGGCGGCGCGAGGTTGAAGCTGATCTTGTAGTCGCCGTCGAACTGGTCGCGGATCTGCTGCTCGCACGTCGGATCGGTCAGCAGCCGCGCGACTTCGTACTCGTCCTTGTAGGCCAGCAGCTTGGCGTAGTTGATCGCCACCGCGCGCGGCAGCGCCTCGTCATAGCCGCCGGCGTCCGCCGCCGCGCGGACCTTCGCCACCAGGTCGGTATAGCGCGCGGTGAGCCGCTTGCCCTGATAGGCGGTGAGCATCGCGCTGCGATGCGCGATGATCTCGTCGAGCGACATCTCACCTTGCGTCTTCGCGACCACGGTCTGGTCGGCGCCCTGCAGCAACGACGCCAGCCGCGCCGGATCGGCGGCGGCGAGCCGGCCGAGATGGAACGCCTGGCTGTTCATCTTGATCGACACGCCGTTCAGCTCGATCGCCTGCTCGATCGACTCGGCCTTCAACGGCAACAGGCCCTGCTGATAGGCGTAGCCCATCATCATCATGTTGGTGGCGATCGAATCCCCGAGCAGCGTTTCAGCCGCCTTGGTGAAGTCGAGGAACGCCGAATCCTTGCGCAGCGCGCCTTCCAGCACGCTGTTGACCTTGCGGGTCTGGAAATCGAAATCGCGGTTGCGGATGAAATCCGAGATCGGGATCAGATGGGTGTTGACGATGCCGTGGGTGCGGCCCGACTCGCACAGCGAGATCGTCTCCTTGGAGATCGCCATCACCTCGTCGGCGACGATCAGCACGTCCGCCGTGCCGGTGACGATCCGCGAACAAGTGACGTCCTCGGGCTTGTCGGACAGCCGCACATGGCTGAGCACTGCGCCGCCCTTCTGCGCGAGGCCCGACATGTCTAGGATCATCGAGGCCTTGCCCTCGATATGCGCCGCCATGCCGAGCAGCGCGCCGATCGTCAGCACGCCGGTGCCGCCGACGCCGCCGACCGCGATGTTGTAGGGCTTGTCGAGACCGGGCCGGTTGGCCGGCTCCGGCAGATGTCCGACGTCGCCGAGATCGGCCGGCGCACGCTTGCGCAATTTGCCGCCGTCGATGGTGACGAAGGACGGACAGAAGCCCTTGAGGCAGGAGTAATCCTTGTTGCAGGTCGACTGGTTGATCGTCCGCTTGCGGCCGAGTGCGGTCTCCAGCGGCTCGACCGAGATGCAGTTCGACTGCACCGAGCAGTCGCCGCAGCCTTCGCACACCGCGGCGTTGATGATCACCCGGCGCGGCGGATCCTCCAGCGTGCCGCGCTTGCGGCGGCGGCGCTTCTCGGCCGCGCAGGTCTGCACGAACACGATCGCGGAAGCGCCTTCGATCTCGCGGCATTCCTTCATCACCGCGTCGAGCTCGTCGCGATGGCGAAGGATCGTGCCGGGCGCGATCGTATCGGCCGGATAGGCGTCCGGCGTTTCCGAGACCAGATAGATCGCGCGGATGCCTTCGGCGTGGAGCTGATAGGTGATCTGCTGCGGCGACAGATCGCCGTCGTGGCGCTGGCCGCCGGTCATCGCGACCGCGTCGTTGTAGAGGATCTTGTAGGTGATGTTCGCCTTGGAGGCGACCGACTGCCGGATCGCCAGCGAACCGGAATGGAAGTAGGTGCCGTCGCCGATATTGGCGAAGATGTGCTTCTCGTTGGTGAACGGCGCGATGCCGACCCACGGCACGCCCTCGCCGCCCATGTGGGTGAACGTCTCGGTGTTGCGGTCCATCCACAGCGACATGAAGTGGCAGCCGATGCCGGCGAGCGCACGGCTGCCTTCCGGCACCTTGGTCGAGGTGTTGTGCGGGCAGCCCGAACAGAAATACGGCGTGCGCGCGATCGGCACCACGTTCTGCACCTGCGAGGCGTCGCGGCCGTGGAACCAGTCGGCCTTGGCGCGCAGCATCTCGGCGATGGTCGGATCGATCTCCATCGCCAGCAGGCGATCGACCAGCGAGGTCGCGACCTTGGCGACGCTGAGCTCCTGCGCGAACGGCAGGAAGCGATGTTCGTGCTCGTCCATCTTGCCGATCACGCGCGGCCGGTCGCGGGTGCTGAACAGCTGCTGCTTGAGCTGGTTCTCGACGATCTCGCGGCGCTCCTCGACGACGAAGATCTCCTCGAGCCCGTGCGCGAATTCGCGCACGCCCTCCGGCTCGAGCGGCCACGGCATCCCGACCTTGTACAGCCGCAGACCGATCCGCGCCGCGACCTGCTCGGTGATGCCGAGTTCGCGCAGCGCCTGGCGCACGTCCTCGTAGCTCTTGCCGGACGCCATGATGCCGAACCGCGCGTTCGGCGAATCCATGGTGATGCGGTTGACCTTGTTGGCGCGGGCGAAGGCGATCGCGGCGAAGCCCTTGTAGTCCTGCAGCCGGCGGTCCTGATCGTAGCGGTCGTCGGGCCAGCGCAGATTGAGGCCGCCGGGCGGCATCTCGAAATCGGTCGGGATCACGAACGGCGTCATCTCGTCGGCGAGATTGATCTCCGCGGTGGTCTCCACCGTCTCGGTGATCACCTTCATGCCGACCCAGCAGCCCGAGTAGCGCGACATCGCGATGCCGAGCAGACCCATCTCGATGATCTCGTGGATCGACGACGGATACAGATACGGCATCAGCGCCGCGATGAAGGCGTGGTCGGACTGATGCGGCACCGTCGACGATTTGGCGCCGTGGTCGTCGCCGGCGAGACACAGCACGCCGCCGTTCTTCGCCGACCCCGCGGCATTGCCGTGGCGGAACACGTCGCCGCAGCGATCGACGCCCGGGCCCTTGCCGTACCAAATGCCGGTGATGCCGTCGTACTGCGCGCCGGGCGACAGATTGAGCTGCTGCGTGCCCCAGATCGCGGTGGCGGCGAGATCCTCGTTCACACCGGGCTGAAACTTGACGTTGTACTGTTCGAGATGCCGCCGCGCCGCGGTGAGCTGCTGGTCGTAGCCGCCGAGCGGCGAGCCGCGATAGCCGGTGACGAAGCCGGCAGTGTTCAGCCCCGCCGCGCGGTCGCGCCGGACCTGGGCCATCGGCAACCGCACCAGCGCCTGAATGCCGGTGAGGAAGATGCGTCCCGAATGCTGGGTGTATTTCTGGTCGAGACTGATCGGTCCCTGGTCGATTCCCATACGGCCCTCATAGGCGTTGGACCGCGCAACCATTCGGCCGCTCCAGCGGTCTTATTGGAATCAGTCTATGCCGGATCATGCCGCTGGCGCATCACAAAAAACGGCCGCGGAGCGGTGCCCGCGTTTTCGCAGTTTCGTTCCTTCCGCCGCGGCCTTCGCTTGGCGATTGATATCGGAAATGCCGTCGCCGCGAACGATCGTGTCTCACGCGGTGCAACATGATCGCGCCGCGCCTGGAACCACGCAGCCGTCGGAGCCGGATTGAACGCGCGCAAGGGAACGGATCGGGCGACGATGGATTGATTCCGGCAGACCGAAGGGAGAACGACATGGCGCCACGCAATCCGAACGACCCGTTTCAGCCGATCCCGCCGGCCAACGAACCGCTCGACCCGCGCTTCGATCCCGAAGTGCAGAACGCTCGCGAACCACGCGACGGTGCGGCGATCGGCGGACGGATCGCTGCATTCGCGGTCGCGATCGTGCTGGTGTTCGGCGCAGTGTTCTACGGCATGAACTCGTCGTCGCTCGACCCCAAGGCGCCGGCGATCGTGATCCCGAACACCCCTGATGCATCGCGAGGCCAGACCGCGGAGAACGCGCCGCCGGTCACGCCTGGCGTTCGCGACGTCACGCCGCGCAACAACACCCAGCCCGGCATGACCACCGGCGCAGCGCCGACGCGCGGCGATGCGGCCTTGCCACCGCCGGCTCCGACGACCGGTAGTGACACCCCTGCTCCGGCTCCGAGCCGATAAGCTTCGGCCGGCAATTCGCGTAGCAGCGCTCAGACAAACGATCGGCGGATCACAAGCGGCGGGTGCAGCGATGCACTCGCCGCTTTGCTGCGCCGGACATCGCGCGGCGGCGCTCCGCAGCAGGAGCTGTTCGCGAATGTTCATGACCTATTCACGTCGAATCGGCTAGCGAACCAGCGTGCAGGCACGCGCGCGAGTGCTGGCGTGCCCGATATCATACCGGCCCCTGCTCCGGCGAAAGAGGACAAACCTATGAAGACCATTCTCGCAGCCACCGTCGTCGCAGCCACGCTGGCCATCGCCGGCGCCGCGAGCGCCATGCCGCTGGCGCCGCTGGGTTCGACCAACTCCGCCGATGTCATTCAGGTGGCGCAGGGTTGCGGACCGGGCTGGGCGCGTGGCCCGATGGGCCGCTGCCGCCCGATGTATCGCCGTCCGCCGGTGGTCGTGGTCCCGCCGCGCGTGGTTGCGCCGCGGGTCTGCCCGCCCGGCTATTTCTGGCGCGCCGGCCGCTGCCTCCGCCGCTACTGATCCGGGTCGACCCGGCACCACCAAAAGCCCCGCTCGCGCGGGGCTTTTTCGTTGGCGGCGACACGAGGGACGCGCGTCGCGATCCCTCGCTAGCGGAACGCCAGCCGCAGCCGGCGCAGCGAATAGATCGTCGTCGCCGGAAACAGGATCGGAACGGTCCGGACGTAGTCCTGATAGTCCGGCGCGGCGCCGTAGCGGTCGTCCTGCTTGCGCTCGAGGCCGGCCGCGGCGGCGGTCATCAGCACCTCGATGTACAGCAGGCCCAGCGTCGCCAGCAGCCACGCCGCGAGCGTCGCATAGGCCGACAGGCCGGAGAGCCAGACGCCGAACCAGAACAGCATCTCGCCGAAGTAGTTCGGGCAGCGCACCATGCGGTACAGGCCGACGTCGCAATAGTGCGTCGGGGCGGCTTGCTTGTAGCGATATTTCTGCCAGTCGGCGATGCTCTCGATCGCCAGCCCCGCGGCCATCACCATCACGCCGAGCGGCGTCGACGCCGGCCAGGCGCCGGTCGCCTGCAGCGACAGCGTCAGCAGCGCCGGCAGGAACAGCAGCGTGTACAGCAGGCTGACGCCGAGCCAGATCGCGCCCTTCTGCCACAGCTTGACGTCGGCGGTGCGGCGCTCGGCGCCGGCCAGTTCCTTGGCGTAGACCGGATTGCGTTCGCGCACCGCGAGGAAAGCGCCGAGCCGGGCGCCGTAGGCGAGCAGCAGCAAAAGCTGCAGCAACGCCCAGCCCTCGATGGTGGCATAGAACACCAGCATGAACAGCAGGGCCTGCGCCGCGATGGCGCCGGCGTAGCACAGGCTGACGAAGTAATAGACCCGCCGGAAGCCGGGCGCCGACGCGGCCAGGCAGACGACGAAAGCAAGCCCGACAAGATGCCACGGAACCGTCATATCGACTCGCCGTATGATGCGATGAGGGCCATCAGCCCGGCGCTTATAGGCCGCCCGCCGCCGGCACGCCACGCCGAAAATCAGCGATCCCGGGCCGCCATTCGGACGAGCGACGCCGCCGCCCTAGCGCGATCAGGCCGCGCCGGCGCGATCCAGCGGCGGCTCACTTCTGTTTGCAGCGCTGGCCCGGCACCCGGGTGTCGCAGACTTTGGCCGCATCGAACAGGCTGGTGAGCGCCTTGAGCTGCTTGGCATTCGGCTCGAACCGATGCGCCTTCTGCAGCAGATAGAAATTCTCCCGCCCCTGCACGGCTTTCGACCAGGTCAATTCCGGCTTGCCGCTGTCCTTGGCGCTCGGACACTTCTCGGTCCAGGAGACCATCGGATACAGGTTCTCGGTGCCGTCCTTCAGCTTCTCGAAACTCGCGCCCGGACATTGCGCCGCGGCCGCCTTCTCCGCCCGCGCCCGGAAATCGGCGGGCGACTGGTCGGCCTGTTTGTGAAGCACCTGCGTCGTCAGCTTCTCGGTCCAGTTCGCGACGCTCTGCCCTTCCGGCACCATCACCGATGTGCTCGCCGTGTCGGTGGTCGACGAGGCCACCACCTTGTAGCCCTTCGGCGGCTTGAGCAGCATCTGCTCTTCGGAATGGGCCGAGGCCGAAGACAAGGCCGACGCCGCCAGCGCGGCGACCAGAGCGAGGACGGCAATTCGGTTCATGAGCCAGGGACCTGCAGATGGACGGCGAAAACTGTGCCCGAGAACACCGCCGGTTTCAATATCGCGCACGCCCCCGGCATTCCGCGGATCGACCGGCGATCGAGGCCGCGGCGCCTGGGTCGCGGCCGCGCACCGGCCGGCCCAGTTACTTTCGATTGATCCAGTCGAGCAGCCGATAGATCCAGTGCTTGTTGGGCGGCGGCCCCGGTGCATTCGGCAGCTCTCGGGCGCGCGCGGCCCACGCATCGGGTGGTCCCGCGGTTTCGAGCAGCCCGGCCGCGAGATCCGCCATGCTGTGCTTGCCGATCGCACCGCCCTCGGCGCCGAAGCTGAACCGCACGGTGCGGATCTGCGGATTGAACGCCTGCACCGGATAGAGCTGGGTCATCAGGAACCGCAGATAGGCCAGCACCTCGCCGCGCTGATAGACCCGGTCGATCTTCAAGTCTTTCGAGTTCTTCTCTCCCTCGACCCCGGGATCGTAATAGCCGGTGACGGTGGACGGATCGAACGCGTAGACCGCGCGGATGCGGCCGTCCTTGTACGCCGCCTGCTGCGCCAGCCCGCCGCCGAGCGAATGTCCGGTGGCGACGATCCGCGGGGCGGCCTTCCCATGAACGGCCAGCGCGCGGTCGAGGATCGACCCGATGTGCCGCTGCACCTGCGTGTACTGATCGTACAACGGCAGGAAGCGCGTCACCCAGCGCAGATTGGTGATCCAGTCGTCGGCTTCCTGAGAGTCGGTACCGCGAAACGCGACGACGATCTCGTTGCGCGCCGGCGAGCTGAACACCTTGTAGCCGAGCCCGCCGAGCGGTTTGCCGCACTGCCCTTCCCCCTCGGGACACGGCAACGGCCCGATGTCGTCCAGCGACTCGATCAACGTCCAATCGCCGGACCAGCCGTCGAGCAATTCGGCGGTGATCCTGCTCCGCGACGGATCGTCCGGCGCCGGTCGTTCCCGCAATGCATTCACCTTCGGCGACGGGTCGAGCTTGGGCGGATCGTAGGCGCGGAGCGCGAACAGCGCGTAAGGCAGATAGTGCCCGGCGTAGTTCGCGGACGGCAGATGCGCGGCGCGATAGTCGCCGACCCGGATGAAGGTCTCGCCGGTCTTCTGCCGGTAGCTGTCGAACGAGCCGCGATAATACAGCCAGCCGCCCAAGGCCGCCGCCGCGATCAGGAGAAGCAATACCAGGGCGCGCATATTCGGCCCTCCAGAATTGAGAAATCGGCTTGGTCTCGAAATCAGAGCCGCCCGCTAGCGACCGCGACGACAAAAGCCGCGGCGGCGTTGCGCTCACGCGGCGATCTTGGGCCAGTTCGCGAGGCAATTCCAGAGAAGTTGCGGGGACGGCGCTAAAACTAACGGCGGACGAAAGGCCGAAATTACCACATGCGGAGCCAGGCAAGCGCAAACGACGAGGCTCTCGACGACCGGAAGCACCATTTCCGCTTCATTGCTCGTCTGGCAGCTTTCCGCCGGCCGCTTGGTAGAAACTGGCCAACTGCTTTGCAAGCAAGGCGGCCAACAACGCTTCCATTCGCGATACGTCGATTGTCCCGCTTCGACATGCGAGGTCGGCTGCGTCCAATGCATCAAAGTAAGGTTTTCGGTTGTCGACGATATAATCGGGAATCGTGGGAGTTCCCGGCAACACCGCTCCCGCACGAATGGACAGCACGACATAGGAGACGATCCGCGAGGTGCGTCCGTTTCCATCGGCGAACGGATGAATCCAGTTCAGACGCCACATCAAATACGCGGCGAGATGAATTGGGGTGCTCGCGTCCCAACGATCGTTGACGTAGTCGCACATGTCCTCGACCAGCTCGGGAACGAGATGCGCTGCGACAGGCGCATGCTGGCTGCCTTCGATCGCTACCCCACCGGGGCGATAGTTGCCGGCATAGGAGCTGATGCCGGCCAAGGCCTCGCGATGCAGGGCCAGTATCAATGAGGGCCGAAGCTTGAACGACCCGCGCTCGAGTGCGCTCTGGATAGTCCCTATCGCCGCATCGTATTGGCGAAGGCCATTCCTGGTCTCCGCTGCCGCTTTGGCTTGCGGATCGGAAAGCAATTCAGGCTCGAGCGCGCGGCTGTCTCGCCGATCGCGCTCGTCACCGGTCATTTCTCGTCCTTGGCCAAATTCTCAGCCTCGCGATCGACCATCTCGCGCGTAATCAGGTCGTTTTCGAAATGCGTGTTGCCATAGACGAAGCTGCGGCGCTGTTCCTCCCGATGTTCGGGAGTAGGCTTCGCACCTTTGGCGGCTTCGAGCAATTTTTGGAGGTCGTCGGTCATCGTCGAACAATAGGCGACTCGATCGTCGCCTTCCACAAAATTTGACACCGTCCAGCCGGTTCCGAGTACGCCCTCGCCAAACTGGCTGGCGCCTCACAACGGCATGTTGTCGTGCTTCTTCTTCGGCAGTTCGACGTGCTTGTCCTTGAGCATCGCCAGGGCGCGGGCGATCCGGCGCCGCGTCGCGTGCGGCATGATGACGTCGTCGATGTAGCCGCGCTCGGCGGCGATGAACGGCGACAGGAAGCGGTCCTCGTACTCCTTGGTGCGCGCCGCGATCTTGTCGGGGTCGTTCATGTCCTGACGGAAGATGATCTCGACGGCGCCCTTGGCGCCCATCACCGCGATCTGCGCGGTCGGCCAGGCGTAGTTGATGTCGGCGCCGATTTCCTTCGAGGCCATCACGTCGAAGGCGCCGCCATAGGCCTTGCGGGTGATCAACGTCACCAGCGGCACGGTGCATTGCGAAAACGCGAACAGCAGTTTGGCGCCGTGCTTGATCAGCCCGCCATATTCCTGCGCGGTGCCCGGCAGGAAGCCCGGCACGTCGACGAAGGTGACGATCGGAATGTTGAACGAATCGCAGAACCGCACGAACCGCGCCGCCTTGCGCGAGGCGTCGCTGTCGAGCACGCCCGCCAGCACCATCGGCTGGTTGGCGACGAAGCCGACGGTGCGGCCGGCGATGCGGCCGAAGCCGGTGATGATGTTCTTGGCGAAGGTGTCCTGCAATTCGAAGAAGTCGCCCTCGTCGACGACCTTCAGGATCAGCTCCTTCATGTCGTAGGGCTTGTTCGGATTGTCCGGGATCAGCGTGTCGAGCGAGAAGTCCTCGCGCTCGATGTCGTCGAAGCTCGGCCATTCCGGCACGCCGTCCGACGAATTGGCGGGCAGGAAGTCGAGCAGCCGGCGCATCTGCAGCAGCGTCTCGACGTCGTTCTCGAACGCGCCGTCGGCGATCGACGAGCGGGTGGCGTGGACGCTGGCGCCGCCGAGCTCTTCCGGCGTCACCACCTCGTTGGTCACGGTCTTCACCACGTCGGGGCCGGTGACGAACATGTAGCTGGTGTTCTTCACCATGAAGATGAAGTCGGTCATCGCCGGCGCGTAGACGTCGCCGCCGGCGCAGGGGCCCATGATGACGCTGATCTGCGGGATCACGCCGGAGGCCTGCACCACGCGGCGGAATACGTAAGAGTAACCGGCGAGCGCCGCGACGCCCTCCTGGATGCGCGCGCCGCCGGCGTCGTACAGGCCGATGATCGGCGCCCGCGCCTTCAGCGCCATGTCCTGGATCTTGGTGATCTTGGCGGCGTGGGTCTCCGACAGCGAGCCGCCGAACACGGTGAAGTCCTTGGCGAACACGAAGGTCTTGCGGCCGTTGACGGTGCCCCAGCCGGTGACCACACCGTCACCCGGAATTTTGGTGTTCTCCATCCCGAATTCCGTCGAGCGGTGCTGGACGAACATGTCCATCTCCTCGAACGAATGCTTGTCGAGCAGCAGGTCGATCCGCTCCCGCGCGGTGAGCCGGCCGCGCGCATGCTGCGCGTCGATGCGCTTCTCGCCGCCGCCGAGTTTGGCCGCCGCCCGGCGATCGTCGAGTGCTTCAAGGATGTGTTTCATGAGGTTGAGCCGCGCTTCTTGATGTCGTTGTCCCGCCGCATGGCGTGCCTGAGCTTTGCCCCAGGTTTGCCGCAACATTCAAGGCCTTCTAGCACGGCGCTTTCGAGGGGGGAAACCGACTTCCGGCGGGTTGGGATAGCCCTTTCGGCGCGTTCCGGGCGCCCGCCGCCCCCGCCCTGCCGACATCCGGCTGCCGGTCGCCGGCCACCGCACCCAAAACTGCATCGGCTGGATGCGAAAGCGCGATGGCTCGGCGACCCGAACCGCCCTATATCGCGTGTCCCGCGCAGGAGGACCGCATGATCGAGCGCACGACCGAAACGACCACTCCCGGCGCGGTGCGCGGCGGCGTGGCGTCGCTGATGCGCGCCGAGGGCGCGGCGCTGTTCATCGGCATGACGCTGTTCTATTTGATCTCGGATTCGCCCTGGGAGCTGTACGCGATCCTGTTCTTCGCGCCCGATCTCGGCTTCCTCGGCTATCTGGCCGGGCCGCGGATCGGCGCGATCGTCTACAACGCGCTGCACACGACGGTCGCGCCGCTGCTGCTGGCGATCGGCGGCATGCTCGTGCTGTGGCCGATGGCCGGCACGCTGGCGCTGATCTGGTTCGCGCATATCGGCTTCGACCGCATGCTCGGCTACGGCCTGAAATACGGCTCGAGCTTCCACGACACCCATCTCGGCCGGATCGGCAAGCGCAAACCCGCCGAAGCCCACCCCGCGGAAGCGAACTGAGCGCGGTCAGATCGCGCCGATGTCCGACAGGCATTGCTGCGCCAGCGCCATCCGGGCGGCGGCGTGACGCGGTTCGCGGGCATCGAGATTGAGCGCGAACACGGTCTGTCGCTCGCCCTTCTCGGCCCAGCCGACCAGCCAGCCAAGCGACGGCTGGCCCTTCTCGGCGCCGAGCAGCCCGGTCTTGGCGCGGATCGTCGCGTCGCCCACTTTCGTCACCGGCAGGATGTCGGCGACCAGATCCTGGCCGCGTTTCGAGACCGGCAGCACGCGACGGCGCAGTCGGTCGAGGAAGTCGATCTGCTGAATGCAGTCGATCCGCAGATCGCCGGTCAGCCAGAACTGGTCGATGCCGCCGCCGATATTGCGGTTTCCGTAGTCGAACAGATTGACGTAGTTCTGCATCCGCTCGGCGCCGATCCGGCGCGCGATCTCCTGATACACCGGCACCGCCGACACAGCGATCGCGCTACGCAGCGTGTGGTCGCGATTCCACGCCTCGATGCTGCGGGTGACGCCGTCCCACTTGAACACGTCCTTGTCGGGATCGGACACGACACCGGTCTCGAGCGCGATCAGCGAGTTCGGCACCTTGAAGGTCGACGCCGGCAGGAACGCCTCGCCGGAGCGCTGCGTGTCGCTGGCGACGATCAAGTAATCGTCGGTCTTGTAGCCGACGAAAGTACCTGCGGTGCCTTCGTCGGCGAAGCGCTTGGCCAGGCTGGCGCGGATCTCACTGCGCGGCGGCGCGACTTCCGCAAACGCCCGGGGGGTGGGTAGCAGGGCGGCGGCGCAGAGGCCGAGAGCGGTGCGGCGGGTCAGCAAGTGGCGGTCCTTCGAGGATAAAGCGCAGAGCCTACGCGGCGCTCGTGGTGAAACGATGACGGGCATACTACAAATCGCTCTCGTCATTGCGAGGAGCACTCGGATCGGCGCTGCGCGCCGTCCGAGTACAGGCTCCGCGACGAAGCAATCCAGAGGCTTCGGCACGGGACTGGATTGCTTCGCTACGCTCGCAATGACGGCGAGAAGCTTAGCGCGGTCCCCGGCCCGACAGCTTCAGCACGAACACCAGCACTTCGGCGACCGCCTTGTAGAGCTCCTCCGGAATTTCGTCGCCGAGCTCGACATGCGACAGCGCGCCGGCCAGCACTTCGTTTTCCTCGATCGGAACGTTGTGCTCCTTGGCCACCTCGATGATCTTGGCGCCGATCGTCCCCCTGCCCTTGGCGACGACGCGCGGCGCCCCGCCGTGGTCGTAGTGCAGCGCGACGGCGATCTGGTTCTTGACGTCGGTCACAGCGCGCGATCCAGGAAGTGGCCGGCCGCGGCCGGCGCTGGCTGCTGCGGTGCGCCGTCGCGAATGACGATGTCGCCCGGATTGAGGTCGGCGCGGCTGAGCGCGGCGCTGAGCTGCGCGGTGCCGGCGCGGAGCTGCGCGGCGGTCGACGGCCGCTCCGCCCACATCCGCACCGAAGTCTTCTCGCCCTGCAGCGAGATCAGCGCGTGCACCGGGCCGGCGGGCTCGACGTCGAGCGAGAACCGCGCCCGCCACACCCGATTGGTCGCCGTGCCGGTCTGGGCATCGTCGCCGTCGCGGGAGATTTCGAACTGCGCCACCGCGGTGCCGTGCGGCGTGGTGAACGGGATCTCGAAGCTCCAGCGCGGCTGCGCCGCATCGAGCTTGGCTGAGGCGAGATCGGCGCGATCCGGCAGCGAGGCGACCTGCAGCAGCGTCTGCCGCGCCAGCGAGCCTTCGGTCTCGGCGAGAATCCGGCGCAGCGCCGCGTCGAGCGGCGCGTGCGGGGTGAGCGTCGCCGGCATCACCGGCTGCGCTGCCGGCAGCGCGCCGCCGATCGGCGGCGGCGGCGTGTTGGTGCGCGCGATCGCGTTGTCGTCGACCTTGCCGATCCGCGCCCCGGTCGCGACCGGCAACAGCGACAGCAGCAGCGCATTGTTGGCGAAGCCGGCTTTGGCGAGCAGCGCCGCGGTCTGCGGATTGGCCTGGATCGCCTCCTGCAACGCGCTCAGCGTCGCGGCGGTGGTCGCGGCCGACGCCGCGGTGGTCGACGCCGATGCGGACGCGTTGACGTTGGTGAGCTGATTGATCACGTTCTGGATCAGCGCCTGCTCGGCCGGACTGGTCGCCGCGGCTGTCGCGGCGGCGGCCGACGCGGCGAGCGACGCCGGCGCTGTCGCCGCCGCGAGACCGGCGGCCGCGAACGGCGTCGTCTGCGCGGGCGTCGTCGTCGCACCCAAGAGATCGCTCTGGGCGGTGAGCAGTGCGGTCTGTGCGAGCAACTGCGCGCCCTGCCCGTTCGGCAGCAACGCCGCCGGCGTCTGGGTCGAGGCCGTCTGCGCCGCGGCCGCGCTGCCGCCGAGCGCCGTGCTCAGCACCTGGCGCAGCACGATCAGCGCCGCCTTGAGATCGGTGCCGGCGGTCGCGGGCTGCCCATTCGCCAGCGACGCTTCGAGCAGGATCCCCGAACTCTGGAACGCGCGGCGGATATCGGCGCCGGTCAGCGCGGGGCTGAGACTGGTGCGCTGCGCCAGCACCTGCTCCACCGCCGCGCGCACGCCTTGCGGCAGGCCGGACAGATTGGTCGCGGCGTCGAGATTGGCGAACAGCGACGACAGCCCGGTCTGCTGCGTCGCCGCGACCTGCGCGGCGGTCGCGAGCGCTGCGGCCTGCTGCGGCGTCAGCGCGTTGGCCGCCGGCACGATGCTCGGCGCGGCTTGCGCAGTCAGCACGATCGCCTGCGGCGCCAGCGTGACCGTATCCAGCGCGGCGCTCGCCGCGGCGAGACTGTTCGGCACCACCGTGGTGACCGGCTGACTGACCACCGCGAGGCGGATGCCCTGATCGGTCTGCGACACCGCGACCTGCAGCGTCTGGCCGACCTGCAGCGGAATCTGCGTGGTGGCGTCGACGGTCTGGCCGCCGACCGCGATCCGCACCTGGCTGTTGTCGAGGATCGACAGCACCTTGGCCTGCACCACCGTGCCGGGCTGCAGCACGACGTCGGCGGTCGTGCCCTGCAGGGCGACGACCGAGAGGTTCGGATTGACCGAAATCGCCATGAGGACCACGTCGCTGCGCGAAAATTCCGCCAAGGCTAGCGCAGGGCCGTAAACCCCTCGTTAACTTCCCTGCGAAGAAACCGCCGCCAGCACCCGCGCCGCGGCCCTGAATTCGACCTCGCGCGCGGCGCGCCTTGCCGCGACTTCCTCGTCGAGGCCCCAGCGTTCGATGTTCCAGTCCTCGTCGACATGCGCGGCGGCCCAGACCTGATCCGGATCGAGCCGGCCCTTGACCAGCGCCAGCGCCAGCAGCGCCGAGCCGGTGATCGTCGTCACCACATGCAGCGCGCCGACCGACCACGGATCTCGCGGCAGCGCGCCGCGCGCCGCGGCGATCGCGGAGTCCGGCTGGCCGACGTGGATGATGCCTTCGGCGAGGATGAAATGCGCGCCGAATTCGTCCGCGGCCCAGAACAGCACCGGGTCCCAATGCTGCGCCTCGCGCGCGATCAGCTCGTCCGGATGGCCGGCGCGATAGAACAACAGATCGGAGCCGAAGTACTTGGCGATGTCGTCGGTGACCTCGTCGATCCGGCGGGCGACGCCGTCGATCACGCTGTTGGCGAGCCGCGTCAGCGGCATCGTGGCCGGATCGATCAGCTCCTGCTGCGCCTGCCATTCGGCGGCGATCGCTTCGGCGAGCTCGCGGCGCGGCGCCGCGAGCGCGTTGCGCGTCGGCGTCTTCACCGGCCGGCCATCGAGCGTGATCGCGAAACCATCCGGCGTCTCGCTGATCGCGGCCGTGGTGTAGAACCGTTTCGGCAGCGCCGTGCGCGTCGTGCGCCGCACCGCTTCTTCCGGATCGAGCTGGGATTTGCCGGCGACGTCGTCGAACAGCTCGCGCATGATGTCGTCCCTTATGGCACTTCATCGACTGATTGAAGCGAAGAACCTTCCCACACGTCCTGAGTCCTCATCCTGAGGAGCCCGGCGAAGCCGGGCGTCTCGAAGGATGCGGCGACGCAGTGCCTGCACCGCATGGTTCGAGACGGCGCTTCGCGCCTCCTCACCATGAGGGATGTCGTGTCGCGGCGCTCACAAACCGTAACTTCTGATTGGATCAGAAACGAAACGGCTCGAGCAGCCAGCGGCAACTGACAAGATCCTCTCACCTCGTCATGCCCGCGCTCGTCGCGGGCATCCACGCCTTCGGCCTCGCCGCGTGGCAACACGTGGATGGCCGGGACAAGCCCGGCCATGACGAAGTCATCATCGCGTTTGCTGACCATCGAATCTTCTACTGATTGGCGCAGGCGCGCGAATAGGCGGCGCGATCGTTGGGCGACAGCCGCGCCGCGTTGCCGTCGGTGAGGCAGTCGGTGATGCGGTCGCCGAACGAGCGGCGCTGGTTCGGCAGTTGCGCCCGTGGGGTGGGCTGGGGGGCGTCGAGCTTCGGCACCTGCGGCACATAGACCTGAGGCGGCGGCGGAGACGGCGGAGGTGGCGGCGGCGGCAGCGTCGACGGCACCAGGCCGGGCGACGCCACCTGCGCCGTCGCGGGCCCGCCGGGCGATGCCATCAGCGCTGCGGCGAGCAGCAAGAGCGCGATCCTTGTCATCGTCGTCATGTCGGCATCGCGCCGCCAAACCGCAAGTCGGGCGGCGAAGCTTGCGCTCATTCCTCCGGCGCATGCTCGATCGGGTCGAACCGGTCGTGCTCCAGCCCGAGCAGGTTCCAGCTCTGCAGCATGTGCGGCGGCAGCGGCGCCGAGACGTCGATCACGCCGCCGCGCGGATGCGGGATCACGATCCGCCGCGCCAAGAGATGCAGCCGGTTCTGCAGCCCGCCCGGCAACTGCCAGTTCTCGATGTTGAAGTACTTCGGATCGCCGATGATTGCGTGGCCGATATGCGCCATGTGGGCGCGGAGCTGATGGGTGCGCCCGGTCACCGGCTTCAGCGACACCCAGGCGAGCTTCTGCGCCGAGGTCTCGACCACCGCGTAGTACGTCACCGCGTGGCTGGCGCCGTCGTCGCCATGGGCGGCGACACGCATGATGCTGTCGTCCTCGCTCTCTTCCTTGGCCAGATAAGTCGAGATCCGGCCCTGCTTCGGCTTCGGCACGCCGGCGACCAGCGCCCAATACACCTTGCGCGCCGAGCGGTGGCGGAACGAGCCGGTCAGCGCGGTGGCGGCAAAGCGCGTCTTCGCCACCAAGAGACAGCCGGCGGTTTCCTTGTCGATGCGGTGCACCAGGCGCGGCTTCTGGCCCTTGCTGTCGCGCATCACCTCGAGCATCAGGTCGATGTGTTTCGTGGTGCCGCTACCGCCCTGCACGGCGAGGCCGGCGGGCTTGTTCAGCACCAGCACGTCGGCGTCCTCGTACAGCGTCATCGCCTTCAGCGCCGCCAGCGTCTTCTGCTCGGCTTCGGACAGATGCCCGGGCGCCTTCGGGGTGTCGAGCTTGAGCGGCGGAATCCGCACGCTCTGGCCCTCCTCCAGCCGGTCCTTGCTGTCGGCGCGCTTGCCGTTCACCCGCAGCTCGCCTTTGCGGACGATGCGCTGGATGTGGGAGAACGACAGGCCGGGAAACCGCCCCTCGAGGAAGCGATCGACCCGCATGCCGTTCTCGTCGGCGGTGACCACCACGGTCTCGACCTTGGTCGGCAGCGGCGCCGACTCGGCAACGATGGTCTCGGGCTCCGGCGCAGGCTCGGGGCGAGCTGCCCGCGGCGGCCGTGCCGACGATGCAGCGCCGAACCGCGCCGGCGGACGGCCGGGCCGCGCGCTCTGCGGCCGGTCGGACGCGGGACGTTCGGGACGCTTGGCGGCAGGCCGCTCGGCGGTGGATCGCTCGGCGCGCTCGCCACGGGGCTCGCGCTGCGGCCGCGCCGAGATCGGACGGCCGTCCTCGCCGCGATTGCCGCGCACCGGCCCGCTGGCCGCCGCACCGCGCTTCGCAGCCGGCCGGCCGCCGCCTTTGGGGCGATCGCCGCCGGGGCCGCGCTTGGCGAGGGGTTTCTTGGTACGACGGCTCATAGGATGAAAGCTCCGGGGTTGAGGCTGTGCCTAGCGCAAAAGCCGCAGCGGGTCACGGCCGGAATGCGACGGCGTCGGGCCGGAGGCCGTCGCCCGGATCAGCACAGCGCCATCCGGGTCTCACCGCCGCCGCGCGGCTCGGAGCCGCGGCTCGGAGCGCGCAGCCCGGCGCGGCTTGCGCCGGCTGGACTGCGGACCGGAACAACCGCCTCAACGGCAGCCCCGGCCGAACGTCCGCGTTCTCGCGGCGCGCACGGCGCCCGAGCTTTGCGGATGTTCCGCTCCTCGCAACGGTCGAGGGGCGGCGGAGCGCCGAAAGGCGCACCTTGGTGTTGGTTGCCGCAGCGTGAGCATCGGAACGCCGACGCCCAGAGGCCGCGGAAACGCCTTCCGGCGCTCCACCGTGACGACTTTTCGCTTCGGGGCCGTGCTTCCGGGCGCAGGTCCGGGTAATGAAACCCTGTTTATCCGGCGGGATTTCTCCCGCCTTCGCCTGTGCCGCGTCCAGCCAACTAACAAGTGGCAGAGCCTCGTAATGGGCCCGGACGGCGACCCGAAGCGTCCCGAGCGCGGGGGGCACGTCTGCCCCCGCCCGCAGGCGCCACACCCCGCCCCACTCCAAGACGCCTCTAGAAGCGCCCCTCATGGACGGGACGGGTGTGGGTATACGATCCTATGGGAATTTTGTCAAGGGCGTGGGAGGGAACGAAAACCTATAAAAACTACCGAAGTAGCAGCTTGACATCCTAGCTGACGTGGCGCCTCGTTCGTGCTGCCTTTTAGTGTAGAGAAAGTCCGGACACACGGCATGGGATTTCTTTCTGATCAGGGAATCGCGGACGTACGCCACTACGCACCTTTGCACTATCTTCCCTTCATCGCCCGCTCCAAATCTCTAATGTGTAAGCCGTCCCTCGCGGCTGCCGGTTTCGCAACGAGTCACTACCGATCCATGTCACACGGAATGGACGTCGCGCGCGGGTTTGGCAATTACGCCCATCTCACCCTAGACCACCAGCCGCGCATCCTGAGAGCTAAGCTAGCTGCAGGATTTCCTCACATCGCTCTCAGCGTCCCATCTGATGCGGTCGACAATGTGCAATCCAGCATTTGCCGTTTCAACGTCGCAATGACACGAAAACTCAAACGCGACGGAAAACCCGGCCACGCCGAGAGTGACCGGAACGGAAAATACTACGATGGGCACGAAATTCCCATTGGCCGCACGACCTCGGAAAAGCGAGCTATTCTGAATCACCCGCTAAATGCTCGTACAATGATTGAGGTGCTTGTCCACGGCGATTTGCCGTTGCCGGACGATACCACGGTGATTTGCTACTCGGATCAAGATGCCACAATCGCAAAGAACGTACTCTGCCAGCCCGGCTCGCCCCCCTGGCTGTTAGAGGTGCACACCCCTCCGGGTCATTACCCACGCAGTTCCGTTCATAGCCAGTCCGTTACCGACTTCATTTTGAAGGCCCTGGGGGACCCAACGTGGCGCGGGAACGGATTGGAATTCGACCGCTTTAGATGAAACGACTCCTGCTCCTCAGCGGCCCTATAGCCGTCGGAAAATCCGCGGTGGCTAGCCTGCTGGTTAAGGAACATGGCTTTAGAAGGCTTGGATCTGGGCAGTATCTATCCGAGCTAGCCATCGAGCAGGGCAAGGGAACGAGTAGAGCCGAATTGCAAGAATTGGGCGACACACTGGATGCCGCCACGGACTATCGATGGGTCATCGACGAGATTGTAAGGGGGCAAACGGCCGCTGAGCCAAAGCACGACTCCTGGCTGTTTGATAGTGTGCGAAAGACACGACAGCTTTTTCATTTCAAGCAGATCTATCAGCGTCTGGCATATCATGCCCATCTGACCGCCCCAGACGAAGTTCTCCAACGGAGATACGAAGAGCGTCTGGTCCAGGGCGGCGAATACGTCGGCACCACCCCGTATTCAATTGCACGGTACCATCCAAACGAACTTGAGTCGCGCCGACTAATTGAGGCAGCCGACATTGTTGTTGACGTCAGCAGCGCATCTCCACTGGAGGTGGTCACTGACATATTGAAACAATGGCGCATTAGGGGGGAACATGAGTCAGGTAGTTCTGATTAGCGGTCACATTTGCACAGGAAAAACTGATTTAGCCAAGCGGCTGCAACGCGATTTTGGCTACCACGTCGTCCGCACAAGCGACCTGATAAGAGCGGAGGCGGAGAAGCGCGGATTGAATACCGACCGCCTTTCCCTCCAAGCACTCGGTGACCGCCTTGATGCCGAGACTGGTCATAAATGGCTGCTCGATTCGGTACTCACCCAGACTTCTGGCTTACCTTTCGAGCAACCTGTCGTTGTAGATAACGTCCGCACTTGGCGTCAGCTCGAATGCTTCCGGCAGCGGCAGTCGATTGAAGTCGTTCATGTCCACCTCTATGTTTTAGACCGCACAATTCTAGAGGGGCGGTTCAATAGGCGGAACGAAAAGCGCGATACGCAGAACACCGAGACTTACTCAGAGGCCGATCTCATCAAGAACGAAGAGGATATTCAGAAGTTCAAATTGGACGCCGACGTCAGAATCAACACAAACCGAACAGACGGCGATGACACCCTTGTACGGGTTGCAGCTCGCCTCGGCCTGCTAGCACCGTCGACATCGAGATGCGTGGACGTTGTTATCGGCGGTGGCTACGGAAGCGAAGGAAAGGGTCACGTTGCAGCCTATCTGGCAAAAGACTACGACGTGCTGATACGCGTGGGCGGCCCCAATGCTGGCCATACGGTATCGAGCGGATCTGGTGTGTACACGTACCATCAACTACCGTCTGGGGCCCGCGATACAACCGCCAAGCTCCTTCTCGGCCCCGGCATGACCATAAGGGTCGATGACCTTCTGAGCGAAATCAAGGAATGCGGCGTCACGCATGAGCGGCTCTTCATAGACCCGCAGGCCATGATCGTCGAGGACGAAGACATCGAAAGCGAGAAAGGTCTGAAGGAGAAGATTGCGTCGACTGGCAGAGGGAGTGGTGCCGCAGCCGCTCGGCGTATTCTTGGACGAAAGCCGGGAGCCATCCGCTTGGCTAGGGATATTGAGGCACTCAAACCCTATGTTGGCGACAGAGAGCCCTATCGCGGCTCAATTGTCGCGAACCTTGAAAAGGCGTACCGAGACGGCTGCTCGATCCTTTTGGAAGGCACGCAGGGAAGCGGGCTAAGTCTTTATCATGGGCCGCATCCCTACGTGACCTCTCGCGACACGAATGTGGCCGGGTGTTTAGCCGAGGCCGGCATTTCACCCGCAAGGGTGAGGCGCATTCTCATGGTGGTGCGTCCAACTCCGATCCGGGTTGGAAACCCGGACAAGGAAGGAGAAACCTCAGGGCCCCTAAAGCATGAAGTTACGTTCGCAGAGGTCGCCAGAGAGGCTCGCTTGGATCCGGACGAGGTGACGAGGCAAGAGATCACATCGACAACCAAGCGGCCACGGAGGGTCGGCTGGTTTGAATGGGATCAGTACCGCAAGGCATGCATACTCAATGCCCCGACGGACATTGTCCTTACCTTCGCCGACTACATTGATGGCAGCAACCAAGATGCCCGGCGGTTTGAGCAACTCACAGAAAACACAATCAAGTTTGTAGAAGAGCTTGAACGCGTATCCCAAGCGCCAGTCTCCCTCATCAACACCCGTTTCATGCGAGACGACGACAGCCCTGTCGATCTCCGCAGCATCATTGATCGACGGAACTGGACGACCAAACGCATGGTCCCAAACTTGGGAGAGACCGTAAGGCGGAATAGCGAAGCGTAATCCGCCCCAAATCAACCTAAGTTATCCCCGGCTGATCCGCCCGCTAGTTCATTCGGCGTGATTGCACCACCCCGCTTCCGCCAGAGAACTCCGGCGGCGGATGCTCAACACCGCCACCACCCTTGAAAAATGCCATCATTTTTCCTATTCTGATAGCATCGCCATCATCCCGCGGAGGACGCCAGCATGGTCGCCGTCACCATTCGCAACCTCTCCGAGGAGGCGCATCGCGCCCTGAAGGTCCGCGCGGCGCAGCACAATCGCAGCGCCGAAGCGGAGATGCGCGCCATTCTGGAGGCCGCAGCCCGCCCCGAGGGCCGCTTGCTGCTCGGCACCGCCTTGTCGGAGATCAGTCGGAAGATGGGTCTCACCAACGCCGATATCGAGGCGCTCGAACAGGTCCGCGACACGCGTCCCGCCGAGCCGATGAAGTTTGAATGACTTGACGCTTCGGAATTGGTGCTTCGAATGATCCTGCTCGACACCAATGTCGTCTCCGAAGCGATCAAGCCAGGACCTCACCCGTCGGTCCGCGCCTGGCTCGACGTTCAGGCGGCCGAGACCTTGTTCCTGTCCAGCATTAGCGTGGCCGAACTTCTCTTCGGGGTCGGCGTGATGCCGGACGGCAAGCGAAAGGATCTGCTGGCAGTTCGGATCGACCGGTTGCTGGACCAGTTCGACCGCCGTGTCCTGCACTTCGATCTCCCTGCGGCGCGGCGCTATGCCGATCTCGCCGTCAAGGCGCGCGCGGCCGGAAAGGGCTTCCCCACGCCCGACGGCTACATCGCCGCGATCGCCGCCGCGCACGGGTTCTCAGTCGCGTCGCGCGACGCGAGTGCGTTCGACGCCGCGGGTCTGACCGTGATCGATCCCTGGACGGCCAACAACTGAGGGGCAGCGAGCGTAGCGCTGGCAAAGGCGCGAAGGCGCCGCGCCCACGCGTCGACGCAGCATGATCCCGAGCCTCCGTTCCGCGTGGGTTTCGCTTCCGCCGTCGCTCTTCGAGCTATGGCGGACGAGGCGCTCAGCGCCACCCTCCGGCAGCGATTCAACCTTCCCTCCGCCGCAGATCGGAGAAGCCCGCAGGGCGAAGCAGCGAAGCGTCATCCGCCGCTCCGTTGCGAACGGGCGAAGCGCCGAGGTGGGGTACGCCTTTGACCGGCCCTCAGGCTAGAAGGGTACGAAGCTGATAAATTCGCAGCCTGCGTGGAAGTCATTCACTCCCCACACGTAGCGCTGCTCGCTCGGCTTGAACTCGGAGCATTTCAGATCCGGCGTGGCAATGTGCGGATGGGCGATCGAGCGTTGCTCGACGTAGTTCCAGATCTCCGGCACGGCCGCATCACGCTCGAACCTCGCGATGCTCACCCAGCCGCAGACGCCGTCCGGCCCCGTGGTCGACGCCCAAGTGGACTCGTCGACCTTCTTGAACCGCCTGTAAGCCTCATACCCGTCGACGCTGCACGTCATGGCCCGCTGCTCGAAACGCTGCGTGACCAGCTTGATCATCGTCTGCCGGGTCGGGTGCCGGCAGAATTCGGCGGCAAGCTCCCAGGACCGAACCAGATCACGGCGGTCGCGCGGATCGAGCGCCCTCACCTCCGCGGCGATCCCAGGGGACGCGCGCGACGGATGCCGGATGTCGCCCACTCTGCGTTCGAGATCGTCACACTCCTCGGGCTTCCCCGGCTTGGTGGTCTTCAGCAAGTCGAGCCCCTTGGCGATCTCGTCCTTCAACGTCTTGCCAGAAGACAGCTTGCGGACGTCCGACCACGCCATCGCACACAGCAACTGACCGTCGCTCTCGACCGCGCATTTGTATCTGAGGTTCGACCATTCCGATGTGTGAGTGAGCAGGCCGAGGGTCGGCCTGTCCGAGGCCATCGCTTGCGGGGCCAGCAACGCCCCCATCACGGCAATAGTAACTAATCGCATTGTTGAACATCCCAATCGGACTCGTGATCTCGCAATCAAACGGCGCTGATCTATCCACGAGTTTGGCGTCGGGACAACACGCGAAAGTTGATCGCGCGAGCGTCATGACGGGAGCCCGGGCGCGCGCAGCAAGCGTCGCGCGTGTCGTCGCCGAGCAACCGCGCCGCGATGGCGGCCGCGCTGCGTATAGGCTCCGCTGCGCTCAGCGCCAGCTGACGGACGTGCCACCTGCGGTGGATCCACCCAGCATCGCAACCTCCGGAACTTCCGCGTCCGCCGTCCCTTATCCCCGCTGGGCTCAACGAGAGACGGAACATGATGAAGCTGATGATGGCCGCGGCGTGTGTGGTTGCAATGTCCGGCGCGGCGATGGCGCAGGCGACCTCGACGGGGCGCGGCGAGCAGGTCAATCCGGGAACCAATCCGGCGGTCGGCAAGGATTCGACCTTCGGCATGAACAATGGCGGCGACCCGACCACCGGCCAGGGCCTGCGCGGCGGCAGGACGTCGGACACCTACGACTGGCTGCGCGCCAAGGAAGACCAGAATCTGCGCGACGCCAAGGACAACAAGGGCGTCACGAAGTAGCCGGCGTCAGGGCAAGAGGCGCGGAGCGCCGTGCCCACGCGCGTTTGCACACCGCGTTTCAAGTGGGCTTCGCTTCGCTCAGCGCCGCCCTACGGGCCGCGGAGTTAAGCCGCCTGCCCCAACCCACCCCGCCCTGCCAGCGCCCGCTGCCTTGCATGCAGCGCGATGGCGGCGTGGATTCCGATCGCGATCGCGAGGCCGACACCGTGCTGCAACGCCGTGCCGGGAATCTCGATCACGGCGAACAGGCCGAACGGGACGAACACCAGCGCGGCGCTGGCGAGGCCGGGGTTGTAGCCGCGCAGATGCGCTGCCATGCCGACATGGCTGAGGCCGTTGACGAGGATCAGATACGCCGCGGCGAGGCCCCAGCCGGGGGCGATGAAATAAGCGGCGTACAGCGCCGCGAGATTGATGCCCCACACCCCGGGCAGATTGATCAGCAGCACGTCGCCGGGCGTCAGCGCTTCGACGCCGCCGAACACCTTGCTGTTGACGTAGCTGCGGAAGCGGTCGCCGAGATGCTCCTCGACCTGATGCAGCATGTATATCGGCGACGCCAGATAGACCAGCAGCAGCGCGCGATCGCCGCCGGGCACGCCGAGCGGCAGCAGCAACAGCAGCGCCACGCCCATGCACAGCGCGGCCGCGACCCAATGGGTTTCGAAATACGATCTGATAACGGCCACTCCCGGTACAACCACGAGGATGGCGCATACTACCTTCGATGAATTAACAAATGGCGTAGCAGGCGGCGTCAGCCGCCGCGCTGCGACGGGGCGCATGGCCGCCCCGCGGCTCAGTCCGCGTAGCGCGCCGCGATCGCCTTGAGTTCGTCCGCGGCGATGGCGACG
Source organism: Rhodopseudomonas palustris (assembly GCA_016215605.1). Taxonomy (GTDB): domain Bacteria; phylum Pseudomonadota; class Alphaproteobacteria; order Rhizobiales; family Xanthobacteraceae; genus Rhodopseudomonas; species Rhodopseudomonas palustris_L. The sequence goes on along the minus strand of JACRJB010000002.1, from coordinate 28,820 downwards.
AAGGCGTCGACCACGTCGGGGTCGAATTGCCGGCCGCTGCCGTCGCTGATGATCGCGACCGCCTGATCGTGCGGCATCGCCTCCTTGTAGACGCGGCGCGAAGTCAGCGCGTCGTAGACGTCGGCCACCGCCATCAGCCGCGCCGAAATCGGAATCGCCTCGCCCACCAGCCCGTTCGGGTAGCCGTTGCCGTCCCAGCGCTCGTGATGGCTGAGCGCGATCTCCTTGGCGCAGGCGAGAAACGCCACCGGCGTGCCGAGCCGCTTCTCGGCGTTGACGATGGTCTGGTAACCGAGCGTGGTGTGGGTCTTCATGATCTCGAATTCGTGCGGGTCGAGCTTGCCCGGCTTGAGCAGAATGCTGTCCGGAATGCCGACCTTGCCGATGTCGTGCAGCGGCGCGTATTTGAACAGCATGTCGATCTGCGACTCCACCAGATAGGCCGCGAAGGACGGGTGCGACTGCAGGCGGCGGGCCAACGCCCGGACGTAATGCTGGGTGCGGCGAATGTGGTTGCCGGTTTCGTTGTCGCGGGTCTCCGCCAGCGAGGTCAGGATCTCGATGGTGACGTCCTGGGTGCGCTGAATCCGCTGGGTGCTGCGCTCCACCTCGATCTCGAGATGGCCGTTCTGGTTGCGCAGCACGCTCTGCGCCGCCTTCAGGCTGGTCTGCGCCGCGAAGCCCTTGCGCAGCAGGAATTCCCGCCACCAGCCGATGCCCGCGGCCAGGATGAACAGGGTCGCGACGTGATACGACAGATACGCGAACGCGCCGCCGTCGGCGCCGATCGCGTGCAGCATCGCGGCTTCGAACATCAGCAGGATCGCCACGCCCGCGACCAGCGCGTAGCGGAACTGGACGCCGAGGATGACGAAGCAATAGAATTCGAGAAACACGAAATTGAGGATGCCGACCCACGAGGTCAGCCCCATGCCGCCCTCGCCGTCGATCAGCAGCAGCACCCAGAACAGGCTGCCGGCGGCGGCCGTGATCAGTGCGGACATCACCGCCTGCCAGTGGCGCCGCGCGAAATCGGCGAACGAGCCGACCAGGCCGAGGCCGAGCAGCGGCACGCAGAGCTGAATGCGGAGCAGATTGGCCGGCGTCGCCCTCGATGCGAGAATGTCGACGAGGAAATCGGCCGACACCAGCAGCATCCCGACGATCAGGCTGACCTGTGCGTAGCGATAGTAGAAACTGGTGTAGTAGCGCACGAAGTCGCGCTCGTCGGCGGGGTCGTCGAACGCCAGCATCGGCCGCAGCCGCAACCGATCGCGCGGACGGCTGCGCACCGCCTCGCCGCGCCGCCCCATTCCCCATTCCGCTGAATGACCCAACACCGACATCGAGACCCGCCCTTCCGACGATGCCGAGACGTCCCGGAGGGCCCGGGCGCTGCCGCATCGACCAGCGGCAAATCGTTATCGATAGCCGCTGGCGCCAGCATTTCCCGCGACTGCTTAAACGGTGGTGAAACTCACCCCGCCGGAATCACCGGCAACGCCCCGACCACGAACAGCGTTTCCGTGCCGCTGACCGGCCCGGACCGGTTTGATTCAAGCTTGACGCAAATCCGCCGGGCGGTTCCCGGCGTGCGGCCCGCCTACTCGCCGATCACCTTGACCAGCACCCGCTTCTTCCGGCCGCCGTCGAATTCGCCGTAGAAGATCTGCTCCCACGGGCCGAAATCGAGCTTCCCGTCGGTGATCGCGACCACGACTTCGCGGCCCATGATCTGGCGCTTCATGTGGGCGTCGGCGTTGTCCTCGCCGGTGCGGTTGTGGCGATAGGAGGCCACCGGCTGGTGCGGCGCGAGCTTTTCCAGCCAGAGTTCGTAGTCGGCGTGCAGGCCGCTCTCGTCGTCGTTGATGAACACCGACGCGGTGATGTGCATGGCGTTGACCAGCACCAGCCCCTCGCGCACGCCGCTGTCCTTCAGCACCGCCTCGACCTCGCGGGTGATGTTGACGAACGCGCGGCGCCCCGGCGTCTCGAACCACAGTTCCTTGCGGTGGGATTTCATGCGGCGCACCTCTCCGGCCTGTGACGCCGATGTTTATATCACGCGGTCAGTCCGGGGCGATGATCGTGCGCCGCCGGCCCAATGTCGTCGAACCCGGAATCTCGGGATTTAGGGTTCGCGCTGCGCGCGCCCCGGAATGACGGTGGATTACTTGCACGCCGCCGTTCGGCGCAGTTGCGCCAGGTCGCTGGCGACGGTGGTGGATGGCTTTCGCGTGGCGGCTTCGTCCGCTGCGGCGCAGGCGCCGGTGGCATCACCGCTCTGCAACCGGGCGAAGCCGAGATTCGACCAGGCGTCGGCGAGCTCCGGGGCCTCGGCCACCGCCTGCTCCAGCACGACGCGCGCCTCCTGCGGCCGCTTGGCGATCAGCAGCGCGCGGCCGTGATCGGACAACAGCGGCTTCAGCGGATGCGGCTGCCGGCGCGCGCGCTTGAACAATTCATCGGCGTAGTCGATGTCGTTGAAACGCATCATCGCGACGATGGCGAAGCCGTGATAGATCGCGCTCTCCTCCGGCGCCAGCAGATACGCCTGGTTGAACCGCAGGGCCGCTTCCGAGGCGTTGCCCTTGCTGAGCGCGCGCCAGCCGCGCAGGCTGGCCTCGTCGAACGCCTTCTGCCGCGAGCCGGTCGCCGCCACCAGATCGTTCACGAAGGTCTCGTCGGCGGCGCGCTGCTCCGGCGTCTTGGCGGCGAAGCCGAAGAACGGCTGCTGATTGGCGGGCCCCGAATAGGTCTTCTTGGTCACCTGCACGCCGGGCGCGACCTCGACGCTGTCGGCGCGCGCCGGCGCCGCGGCGAGCAGCAGCAGCGCGACGACGGCGAGCCGGCGATGGGCGCGCGCGGCGCGGGTGTGGAACAGTGTGGTCGCTCGCATCGAACATATCCCGGCGGTTTCGTCCGGCGCGAGCATAGCACAACGCCGCCTCGCACCCGGCTATCCCGCCGCACGGAATGACGCGGCCGCACTGCCGCCTTGCGCGGCCATCGCGAAACCGCGAAACTCCCGGCCAATTCAAAAGCCATTCGGGGGAAGCTACACCACATGCAGTTCGATGACGTGATCCTCGGTCGCCGCAGCATCCGCGGCTACAAGCCCGATCCGGTGCCGCGCGCGCTGATCGAGGAAATCCTGACGCTGGCGATGCGCGCGCCGTCGTCGATGAACACCCAGCCGTGGAATTTCTACGTCATCACCGGCGAGCCGCTCGACCGGATCCGCGCCGGCAACACCGAGCGGAATCTGGCGGGCGTACCGCACAGCCGCGAATTCCGCACCGGGCAGCCGTTCGCCGGGACGCATCGCGACCGCCAGGTCGGCGTCGCCAAGCAGCTGTTCTCGGCGATGGGCATCGCGCGCGACGACAAGGATGCGCGGCAGGACTGGGTGCTGCGCGGCTTCCGCCAGTTCGACGCGCCGGTGTGCATCATCGTCACCTACGACCGCGTGCTCGACGGCAGCGACGACACGCCGTTCGACTGCGGCGCGGTGACCACCGCACTGGTCAACGCCGCGTGGTCGCGCGGGCTCGGCTGCGTCATCAACAGCCAGGGCATCATGCAGTCGCCGGTGGTGCGCGAACACGCCGGCATCGCCGACGACCAGATCATCATGAAGAGCATCGCGCTCGGCTGGCCGGACGAGACCTTCCCGGCCAACGCGGTGGTGTCGGAACGCAAGCCGGTGCGCGAGGCGGCGGTGTTCGTCGGGTTCGACGAAGCACCGGCCGCACAGCGGCAGGCGGGTTAGCCCCGTCGCGGCCGGCGCGCGCAGCGTCGTTCGCCCACAGCTGCCCGCGAGGCTGCCGCACACATCGTCGCGGTCGCCGACCACGGAATCCGTCGTCGGCGACCGCGCTCGAACGCCTAGAGCTTTTCCGGTTCTGATAGAATCAGAACCGGAGCTCTAGATTCTTGTTTTGACGCGTTTTCTTCACGCGAACCGGTTTCCACTTCGCTCGAAAACGCTCTTGCGTTCAGGCCCGCAGAGCCGCGGTGCGCAGGTCGACGCCGCCACGCTCGCCGGTCAGCCACGCGATCGCGTCGCTCTCCTGCATCGGCCGGCCGTAGAGCCAGCCCTGCCCGCAGGAGCAACCGAGCAGGCGCAGCACCTCCGCCTCCTCTTCGCTCTCGACGCCCTCGGCGATGATTCCGTGTCCGAGCGGGCGGGCGACGGCGGTGATGGCGGCGACCAGTTGCTGATTCTGGCGGTTGGACGCGATGTCGTGAACGAACGAGCGGTCGATCTTGATCGTATCGAGCTCGATGGTCATGAGATTGGCGATCGACGAATGGCCGACGCCGAAATCGTCGATCGCCAATGCGAAGCCGTACTGATCGATCTGCTGCAGTTCGCGCGCGCATTGCTTCGGATCGAACAGCGCGTCCTCGGTGATCTCGATCTCGATCCGGCGCGGATCGACGCCGGCCCGCAGCGTCGCTTCCTTCAGGATCTCGGCGGGCGAATGCATCGACAATTCGCGCGGCGAAACGTTGACGGCGACCCGCACCGGCGGTGCGCCGGCGCCGTCCAGCGCCAGCAGGAAATCGCAGACCTGCTCGGCGACGAAGCTCAGGAGCTGCGCCGACAATTGCAGCCTGATGGCGGCGCTGACGATCTCCGGCGGTGGGATCATCCCGGCGATCGGATGTCGCCATCGCAGCAAGGCCTCGAAGCCGATCACCTCGCGCGTCGCCATCACCACCTGGGGCTGGAACTCGACGTGAAGCCGCCCCAGCGCCAGTGCGCGCGGCAGATCGCTGTCGATCCGGCGCTGCAGGACGAATTCGTCGTGCATCCTCGCGTCGAACACCCGCGTGCAGGCGCGGCCATCGTCCTTGGCGCGGTACAGCGCCGCGTCGGCGCGGGCAAACAACTCCTCCACATCGATCGGGCCACCGCTGTGCGCCGCGATGCCGATCGAGCAGCTGAGCTGCAGCGGATGCCCGGCGGCCTCCAAGGGCGTCTTCACCGCCTCGGCGAACCGTTCGGCGAGCGCTCGGGCGCGCTCTGCGACATCGTCTCCCTGCACCACGACGATGAACTCGTCGCCCCCCAGACGCACCGGCAGATCGCCCGGCCCACAGACGGACTGCAGCACGTCGGCCACAGCCCCGATCACCCGATCGCCGGTGTCGTGACCGCGCGTGTCGTTGATCGTCTTGAATCTGTCGATGTCGAACAGCACGAAGGCGACACCGCGCCGCGACGAGCACGCCGCAGCGGCGACCTCCCGGAAGTGGCTGCGATTGGCGAGCCCGGTCAACGGATCGGCCCGCGCCAGCCGTTCCAGCGCACGGTTGGTGTTCAGCACCTCGACATTGGCCTGCGCGAGGGATTCCGCGAGGTTGGTCGCCTCGAACGCGGTGATCTGGCTGGCGATGAAGCTGCGCTCGCCCATCACGGCGGCGCGGAACAGCATGAAGGTGAGAAACAGGCCGTCCAGCGAGATGATGAAGGCGGTACTCTTGCCCGACGAAACGATCCCGATCAGCGTCGAGAACATCACCGGCGCGCCGAACGCGAAGCCGATCCTGGGATAGGCGACGCTCTGGATGATCGCGCCGGTGGTGACGCCGACCATGATGAAGATGACGTAGTCGACGCTCTCCTTGGTGAACGCGTCGAAGCCGAGCGGCACGGCGCTCCACAGCAGCCCGCCCGCCAGCGCGAACCAGGTGAGATGCCGCAGCAGGCGCAGCGGATCGTGCTGATCGATACGCGCGGCGAGCAGATGCGACACCCAGGCCCAGCGCAACACCGCCAGCGCCACCGTCGCCGTCAGCCACCATGCGGCCGCCGTCCCCTTGCCGTCCTGGTGGAGGAGAAACGCCAGCGAGGCCGCAATCGCGACATTCGAGATCAGGGTGAGGTTCAGATTCTGCAACGCCGCACTGGCCTGCGCCTTTGCGAGAATCGTCGCTTTGAAATTGCTTTCGGCCGTCTTCATTGGGGTCAAATAGTGCGTCCCTGAAATGCGTCGGGGACCGGCAATTCAGCACGGCTGAGCTTAAGAGATCCGATCGGTGACCCGAGGCGTCGCGACAACTCCTCGCTAATTTGAGCGTCTTGGTTTCCGATTGGGAAAAGCCGTCGAACGATCGGCATCCTGATACAATCAACTCGGCCCATGCAGATCCAGAGCTCTGCTACCAAGTCGCATTGTCGCATCTCGATTCGCCGAATCAGTCCGGCGCGGCGACGACTACGATCCGGATACCTTTGCCGCGCGCAGCTTGGCCCAGTCGTCCAGCCGCTTGCGGATCTCGCGTTCGAAGCCGCAGTCGGCGGATCGTCGAACGTCTGGTGGCCGAGCACGTCCGGGAAGTACTCCTGGCCGGAGACGCCTTTCGCGTCTGCCCTGCTTTTTTGACGGCCGCTACCACGATGCTACTCGCCACGCGCGGATCGGGCCTATGATCCGCAGGTCGGCCGCGACCGACTATTTTGCATCGAGGACGAGCCGGGCCAGCGATATTGCCGCTGGCGACACGGTGGCGGTCCACCGCTCCCCGACGTGCGGGCCTCGCTCGGCCACCCGGCAGAAATTGCAGATCGAATGATGAATCCCTTGGAGGATTCGATGTGGCTTCGCCAAACCTTCACTGCCTCGTCTCGTGCGCCGGCAACCACCGATGATTTCTTCGAGTCGTATCGGCTGTATCGGGGCTATTGCGAACACGAGAACTCGCTGATTCAACAGCGGATGTCGCTGTTGCTGACAATTCAGACCTGGTTGTTCGGCTTGAGCGGCTTCCTGATGGAGGGCAAAGCGGGACAGCTCACGTCCAGCCATGTTCGCCCGCTGCTTTTCGTGATGGCTTTCGTCGGACTGATCGCAAGCCTCTCCTCGCTGTTCGCAATCGCAGCCGCCTGGTCGGCGCAGAGCGCGCTGATCAAGAACTGGAAGCACAATCCACGAGTCAGCACGGAGCTGCGCGACGCGTATCCGAAGCTCAGCGCCGGAGGAAGCAGATGGGCGAAGTGGGCGGGCAAAGCCCTGATCGCGTTTCCATGTCTGTGCGCTGTCGCGTGGGTGTACTGGCTCTGGACGCTTTGGCAGATGAAGGAGGCCCAGCCGGGGCCCTGCCCGATGCCTTGCCCAACGTCCTGGTTTGTCTAGTCCGACACGCGCGGTCGGCGAACCTGAACATCGGGATTCCGGGTTCGCGCTGCGCGCGCCCCGGAATGACGGCGGATTTCACGACTTGCTGGCCCGCAGCTTGGCCCAGTAATCAAGGCGCTTGCGGATCTCGCGTTCGAAGCCGCGGTCGGGCGGATCGTAGAAGGTCTGGTGGCCGAGCGCGTCCGGGAAGTACTCCTGGCCGGAGAAGCCTTCGGGCGTGTCGTGATCGTATTGATAGCCGCCGCCATAGCCTTCGGACTTCATCAGCCCGGTCGGCGCGTTGAGGATGTGCTTGGGCGGCAGCAGCGAGCCGGCGCGCTTGGCGGTCGCCATCGCCGCCTTGTAGGCGGTGTAGCCGGCGTTGGATTTCGGCGCGGTGGCGAGATAGATCACCGCCTGCGCGATCGCCAGTTCGCCCTCGGGCGAGCCGAGGAAGTCGTAGGCGTCCTTGGCGGCGTTGCAGATCACCAGCGCCTGCGGATCGGCGAGCCCAATGTCCTCGACCGCCATCCGCACCACGCGGCGGGCGAGAAACAGCGGGTCCTCGCCGGCGTCGAGCATCCGGCACAGATAGTACAGCGCCGCGTCCGGATCGGAGCCGCGCACCGATTTATGCAGCGCGGAGATCAGATTGTAGTGGCCGTCGGCGCTCTTGTCGTAGATCGGCGCGCGGCGCTGCAGGATTTCCTGAAGCTGCGCGGCATTGAACACTTCGCCGTCGCGCGCCGAGCGCCAGACCTCTTCGGCCAGCGTCAGCGAGGCGCGGCCGTCGCCGTCGGCCATCCGCACCAGCACCGCCCGCGCCTCGGCGTCGAGCGGCAGCTTGCGGCCTTCAACCTCTTCGGCGTGCGTGAACAACTTCTCGATCGCCGCGGCATCGAGCGACTGAAACACGAGGACACGCGCGCGAGACAGCAACGCCGCATTCAGCTCGAACGACGGGTTCTCGGTGGTGGCGCCGACCAGCACCACGGTGCCGTCCTCCATCACCGGCAGAAACGAGTCCTGCTGCGCCTTGTTGAAGCGATGCACCTCGTCCACGAACAGCAGCGTGCCGGTGCCCATCTCGCGGCGGGCGCGCGCGGCGTCGAACACTTTCTTCAGATCGGCGACGCCGGAGAACACCGCGGAGATCTGCTCGAAATGCAGCTCGGTGGCATCGGCGAGCAGCCGCGCGACCGTGGTCTTGCCGGTGCCGGGCGGGCCCCAGAACACCAGCGAGCCGAGCGTGCGGGTCTGCAGCATCCGCGTCAGCGCGCCGTCGGGGCCGAGGATGTGATCCTGGCCGACGACGTCGGCGAGCACGCGCGGCCGCAGCCGGTCCGGCAACGGCCGCGGCGCCTCGCGCTCGAGCCCGGCGGCGGCGAACAGGTTGGTAGCGGGCGGCGGACGCTTGCTCATCGGATTGCCGGCTCTCTCGCCCCACGCACGGCCGGCTCTTTCTCCCCGCGCGCGGGGAGAAGGGTCGGATGAGGGGGCGTCTCGACGAGGCCCAGAGTCTCGGCTGTGATCACACGCAGAGGCTCGGCCGTGTGGAAGCGCCCCCTCACCCGCTCATCGAACTGCGTTCGATGAGCGACCTCTCCCCGCGCGCCGGGAGAGGTTTGGAGGCGCCTCGCCTCGCGATTGCTCATCCGCCGAGCGTGACGTTGATCTGCTGGCCGCCGCGGACGACGGTGATGCGCCAGAGCCGGAAGGATTCGTTGCTGATGCGCTCGAGGTCGCTGGTCTTGGCGATGCGCTTGTTGTTGACCGCGACGATGATGTCGCCCTTCTGGAAGCCGACGCTGGCGGCGGTGCCGTCGTCGGCGAGATCGGTGACGACGACGCCCTCGACGCTCGGATCGAGCCGCAGATCGTCGGCGATCGCCGGCGAGATGTTGGCGATCTTGGCGCCCTGGAACGGCGAGCGCGCGGTCAGCACGATCTCGTCGCGGCCGGTGTCCGGCGCGGTCTCCAGCGTGATCGTCAGCTTGACCGGCTTGCCGGCGCGCTGCACGTCGATCGACGCGGTGCCGCCGAGCGGCCGCGTCGCGAAGCGATAGTCGAAGGCGTTCGGATCGTCGATCGCAAAGCCGTCGACCGCCACGATCAGGTCGGACAGCTTCAGCCCGGCCTTCTCCGACGGGCTGCCCTTGGTGACGCTGGCGACCAGCGCGCCGGACGGCCGCTTCAGGCCGAGCGTTTCGGCGATCTCCGGCGTCACCGCCTGCAGCCGCGCGCCGAGCCACGGCCGCTTCACCGCCTTGCCGCCGCTCTTGGCGGAGGCCACGACGACGCGCACCATGTTGGCCGGGATCGCGAAGCCGATGCCCTGCGAGCCGCCGGAGCGCGAGAAGATCGCGGTGTTGATGCCGACCAGCTTGCCGGTCATGTCGACCAGCGCGCCGCCGGAGTTGCCCGGATTGATCGCGGCGTCGGTCTGGATGAAGAACTGATAGTCGGTGATGCCGACCTGGGTGCGGGCCAGCGCCGAGATGATGCCGTGGGTCACGGTCTGGCCGACGCCGAACGGATTGCCGATCGCCAGCACCAGATCGCCGACCAGCAGCTCGTCGGAATTGGCGAAGTCGAGCGTGGCGAACTTCTCCTTGGTGTCCTTGAGCCGCAGCACCGCCAGATCGGTGCGGCTGTCCTTCAGCACGATCTCGGCCTCGAACTCGCGCTTGTCGGCGAGCGCGACCTTGACCTGGTCGGCGCCCTCGATGACGTGATTGTTGGTGACGACGAGGCCGGAGGCATCGACCATCACGCCCGAGCCGAGCGAGCGCTGGATCTGCTCCGGCTGCGGTCCGCCGCCGCCGAAGAAGCGGCGGAAGATCGGATCTTCCAACAGCGGATTGCGGTTCTGCACCACCTTGGCGGCGTAGACGTTCACCACCGCCGGCTGGGCGTGCTGCACGATCGGCGCGTAGCTCAGCTTGATCTCGGCCTGCGAGGCCGGCAACCGCCGCTCCTGGGCCGCGACCGGGGTCGCCAGAGCGATCGACAAACACAGGGCAGCGAAGCTTCGCATCGAAATCATGTCCGGGAATCCAGTGAGGGCGTCAACGACGCAGCAGATATAGTCGCCCGCGCCCGAGAGGAGAAGGAAAAGCCGGCAAATGCGGGGCTCAGGCCGCCGGGCGCATCAGGCGCCGACATGACGCTCCGCCGGAGCGGCAATGGCGGCGTCGGGACCGGTGCGGGCGCGGTGCTCCTCGGCCCAGCGCTTCAGCGCGTCGATCACCGGGCGCAGGCTCTCGCCCATCGCCGACAGCTCGTACTCGACCCGCGGCGGCACCTCGGCGAACACCTCGCGCAGCACGAGCCCGTCGTCTTCCAGTGCCCGCAATTGCTTGGTCAGCATCCGCTGGGTGATGCCGGGCATCTTGCGTCGCAGCTCGCCGAACCGCAGCCGGCCGCTCTGCAGATGGAACAGGATGACGCCCTTCCACTTGCCGTCGATCAGGTCGAGCGTCGCCTCGACCGGACAGCCCGGCGCGCAATCGAGATCGCGGCGCTTCATGCGGTTTTGTCCATTAGTATCCGATCGGTGACTATATCCCCAAAACGACAGTACTTGCAAGATTGGCACAAGACGAGGAAGTTGCGCGCCGCGACCTCGCCTCATCATGGAGTCACCAATGAAAGCCGTCGGCTACACCAAGAGCCTTCCGATCGAAGACCCCAACGCCCTCACCGATGTCGAGCTGCCGACGCCCGCCCCGGGCCCGCGCGACCTGCGGGTCGCGGTGAAGGCGATCTCGGTCAATCCGGTCGACTTCAAGGTCCGCAAGCGCGCCGCGCCGCCGGCCGGCGAGACCAAGATCCTCGGCTACGACGCCGCCGGCGTGGTCGAATCGGTCGGGGCCGAGGTGACGCTGTTCCGGCCCGGCGACGAGGTGTTCTACGCCGGCTCGATCGGGCGCCCCGGCACCAACGCCGAATTGCATCTGGTCGACGAGCGCATCGTCGGCCGCAAGCCGACCAGCCTGTCGTTCGCGCAGGCCGCGGCGCTGCCGCTGACCTCGATCACCGCGTGGGAGCTGCTGTTCGACCGGCTCGGCGTGCGGCCCGGCAAGGCGCACGATCCGCGCACGCTGCTGATCACCGGCGGCGCCGGCGGCGTCGGCTCGATCCTGATTCAGCTCGCCCGCAAGCTGACGGCGCTGACCGTGGTCGCGACCGCGTCGCGGCCGGAGACCACGGCGTGGTGCCGCGCGCTCGGCGCCCATGCGGTGATCGACCATGCCAAGCCGATGAAGCCGCAGCTCGACGCGCTGAAGCTGCCGCCGGTGGCGCTGATCGCCAGCCTCACCGGCACCGAGCAGCACTTCCCGGCGCTGGTCGAAATCCTCGCGCCGCAGGGCAAGATCGCGCTGATCGACGATCCGGCGACGCTGAACCCGATGCTGCTGAAGCCGAAATCGGCGTCGCTGCACTGGGAAGCGATGTTCGCGCGGTCGAGCTACACCACGCCCGACATCATCGCGCAGCACGATCTCTTGAACGAAGTCGCCGATCTGATCGACGCCGGCGTGCTCCGCACCACGCTCGACAAGACCTTCGGCACCATCAACGCGACGAATTTGAAACGCGCCCACGCGCTGCTGGAAACCGGCACGTCGGTGGGGAAGATCGTGCTGGAGGGGTGGGGTTAGTCGGCTTGCGTTGATCCGCCGCCCTCTCCGCGAGTCATTCCGGGGCGCGCCCAGCGCGAACCCGGAATCTCGCTCCGCGCACGACGATTGGGATGCAGAACATGTCGGGATTCCGGGTTCGCTCGCTGCGCGAGCGCCCCGGAATGACGGAATGGACTAATTATCAATCGACTCCGTGCCCGCGTCGCCCTCACCCCAGCCCTCTCCCGCAAGCGGGAGAGGGAGCAAGCCGTGCGTGCTGCGGGGGCCGCGGACCCATGCGGTTCAGAATCGCTGATACCCATCCGCCAAATTCGGCTTCGTAGAACTTAGTTCGGCACGACGCGCCCGCCACAACGGCAGCGCGCTCCCTCTCCCGCTTGCGGGAGAGGGTTGGGGTGAGGGCTGCCGCGGGCAGTGAGCTATCACCAACTACGCGATCGTCTGCAGCAACCCGCCTTCGGCGCGCAGGGCGGCGCCGTTGGTGACGGCGGCTTCCTTCGAGGAGACGTAGACGACCATGTTGGCGATCTCCTCGACGGTGGCAAAGCGCTGGATCAGCGAGCCGGGGCGGTGCTGCTTGACGAAATTGGCGGCGGCTTCGCTCTCCGACTGGCCGTTCTGCTTCGCCAGATCGGCCACGAAGGTCTGCACGCCCTCGCTCATCGTCGGGCCGGGCAGCACCGCGTTGACGGTCACCGCAGTGCCGCGGGTCATCTCGGCGAGGCCGCGCGACACCGACAGCTGCGCGGTCTTGGTCATGCCGTAATGGATCATCTCCTTCGGAATCATCAGCGCGGATTCCGAGGCGATGAAGACGATGCGGCCCCAGTTGCGTTTCAGCATCGCCGGCATGTAGGCGCGCGACAGCCGGACTCCGCTCATCACGTTGACGTCGAAGAAGCGCTGCCAATCTTCATCCGGGATATCGAAGAAGCCCTTCGGCTCGAAGATGCCGGCGTTGTTGATCAGGATGTCGACCTCCGGCAGCGCCTCGACCAGCGCGGCGCAGCCCTCCGCGGTCGAGACGTCGGCGGCGACGCCGGTGATCTTGCCGCCCTGCGCCGCCTTTGCGACGGCCGCGACCGCGGCATCGACCTTGCCCTGGCTGCGGCCGTTGACGACGACATTGGCGCCGGTGGCGGCGAGCCCCCTGGCGATGGCATGGCCGATGCCCGCGGTCGAGCCGGTGACCAGCGCGGTCTTGCCGGAGAGATTGATGTGCATGGATGTGCTCCTGATCGTGTTGCTCAGCGCGCAGCTAAGTAACGATCACGCCGTTTCAATCGCCGGGCAAGGCCGAGCTTGATCAACCTTCCGTTTGTCATTCCGGGGCGCGCGTAGCGCGAGCCCGGAATCCATATCCCCTGCGCACGCGTATCGCTGTAGCGCAACCGCACTCGGCACCAACGCAAGACTGGGAGTATGGATTCCGGGTTCGCTCGCTACGCGAGCGCCCCGGAATGACGAACGAGAGGACCATGCCTGCGCGCAACGAAAAAGGCGGCGCCTTGCGGCACCGCCTTCAAACCAATCAACCGCGAGACGAGCGGCTGTGAAAGCCCGCAGCTTACGCCGCTTCGGCGCTGTCCTGGGTCGGGCCGGAATCCTTGCCCTTGGCGTCTTCGTCGCGGTCGACGAATTCGATCACCGCCATCGGGGCGTTGTCGCCGTAGCGGAAGCCGGCCTTGATGATGCGGGTGTAACCGCCCTGACGGTCGGCGTAGCGCGGCGCCAGCACGTCGAACAGCTTCTTGACCTGGTCGAGGTCGCGCATCTCGCTGATCGCCTGGCGGCGCTTGTCGAGGCCACCCTTCTTGCCGAGCGTGATCAGCTTCTCGACGATCGGCCGCAATTCCTTGGCCTTCGGCAGCGTGGTGACGATCTGCTCGTGCTTGATCAGCGCGGCGCACATGTTGGCGAACATCGCCTTGCGGTGTTCGGCGGTGCGGTTGAGCTTCCGATGAACCTTGCCGTGACGCATTGTGGTCTTCCTTCAATCGATCCCGACGGTTCGTCGGAGTTGCAGGTGGGCTGCCTGCGTTCGCCCGGTGGTGCCTCATCCTTCGAGACGCGGCTACGCCGCTCCTCAGGATGAGGAGAGAGGCCTCATGGTGAGGAGCGCTGAAAGCGCGTCTCGAACCATGAGGCCGATTTGCTTAGTAGTGATCCTCGAAGCGCTTGGCGAGCTCGTCGATGTTCTCCGGCGGCCAGCCCGGCACTTCCATGCCGAGATGCAGGCCCATCTGCGCCAGCACTTCCTTGATCTCGTTCAGCGACTTGCGGCCGAAGTTCGGGGTGCGGAGCATTTCCGCTTCCGACTTCTGCACCAGATCGCCGATGTAGACGATGTTGTCGTTCTTCAGGCAGTTCGCCGAACGCACCGACAGCTCCAGCTCGTCCACCTTCTTGAGGAAGGCCGGGTTGAAGGCCAGATCCGGGATGATCTCCTGGGTGACTTCCTTGCGCGGCTCTTCGAAGTTGACGAAGACGTTGAGCTGGTCCTGCAGGATGCGGGCGGCGAAGGCCACCGCATCGTCCGGGGTCAGCGCGCCGTTGGTCTCGACCGTCATGGTCAGCTTATCGTAGTCGAGGATCTGGCCCTCGCGGGTGTTCTCGACCTTGTACGACACCTTGCGGACCGGCGAGTACAGGCTGTCGACCGGGATCAGGCCGATCGGCGCGTCTTCCGGACGGTTGCGCTCGGCGGCGACGTAGCCCTTGCCGGTGTTGACGGTGAATTCCATGCGGATCTCGGCGCCCTCGTCGAGGGTGCAGATCTGCAGGTCGGGGTTCAGCACGACGATGTCGCCGACGGTCTGAATGTCACCGGCGGTGACGACGCCCGGACCCTGCTTCTTGACGACCATCCGCTTCGGGCCTTCGCCCTGCATCTTCAGCGAGATGTCCTTGATGTTGAGCACGATGTCGGTGACGTCCTCGCGCACGCCGGCGATCGAGGAGAACTCGTGCAGCACGCCGTCGATGTGCACCGACTGCACCGCCGCGCCCTGCAGCGAGGACAGCAGCACGCGCCGCAGCGCGTTGCCGAGCGTCTGGCCGAAGCCGCGCTCGAGCGGCTCGGCGACCAGCGTCGCAAAGCGGCTGGCGTCGCTGCCGGCGGTCACCTGGAGCTTGTTCGGTCGAATGAGTTCTTGCCAATTCTTCTGGATCGTCACTGTGTCACCTTCCTGGCCAGTCGAGCGCCGCCGACAATAAAGGCGCGGTCACTAGCGATGGAAACTGCGGATCAATCCGCGCCAAAGTATCGAAGCTGCCGCGCGAGGCTCGACGCCACGCGCGGCAGAAAAAATCACACCCGGCGGCGCTTGCGCGGCCGGCAGCCGTTGTGCGGGATGGTGGTGACGTCGCGGATCGAGGTCACCGTGAAGCCCGCCGCCTGCAGCGCGCGCAGCGCCGACTCACGACCCGACCCGGGGCCCGCGACCTCGACTTCGAGGGTGCGCATGCCGTGCTCCTGCGCCTTCTTGGCGACGTCCTCGGCCGCGACCTGCGCGGCGTAGGGGGTCGACTTGCGCGAGCCCTTGAAGCCCATCGTGCCGGCCGACGACCAGGCGATCGCATTGCCCTGCGCGTCGGTGATGGTGATGGTCGTGTTGTTGAACGACGAATTCACATGCGCGATTCCGGAGGCGATGTTCTTACGCTCGCGACGACGGACGCGTGTGGCTTCCTTGGCCATGGTCTACCTTTCTTGTGATCTCAACGCCGCCGTAACGCCAGCGGCTCCACCGAAACGACGAATAACGAAATGGCGAGTAGCGAATAGGGCTGCCCTACTCGCTAATCGCCATTCGCTACTCGCAAACTTACTTCTTCTTACCGGCAATCGCCTTCGCCGGACCCTTGCGGGTGCGGGCGTTGGTATGGGTCCGCTGACCGCGCACCGGCAGACCGCGACGATGACGCAGGCCGCGATAGCAGCCGAGGTCCATCAGGCGCTTGATGTTCATGCCGGTTTCGCGACGAAGGTCGCCCTCGACCAGATAGTCGCGGTCGATGACTTCGCGAATCTGAAGAACCTCGGCGTCGCTCAGCTGATTGACGCGGCGATCCACCGGGATCTTCACCTTCTCGATGATGTCGGCCGCATTCTTCTGGCCGATGCCATGGATGTACTGAAGCGCGATCAGCACGCGCTTGTTGGTCGGGATATTCACGCCGGCAATACGGGCCACAGACTTCTCTCCTGTCACCGACCGTCGGGCCGGCTGTAATTTGCTATCTCGGGCTGGCGTTCACAAACGCGAACACGACGCCATCCCCTCGGTCGTTCTGGGGCCCGGCATCGTCTGAAACCTATCCGACGGGATATCGGGCCTTATTAAAGGATTCCGTTTCTGTTCGTCAACCGAATCCAGGTTCAAGCTCGCTTTTTCGTGACCTTCTTGGCCTTCTTGGCGACGGTCTTGGCGGCCTTTTTGGCCGCCTTCGCGCCGCGCTTCGGGGCCTTGCCGGCCGACTTGGACTTCGTCTTGGCGCCTTTCTTGGCCGCCTTCGCAGCCGCCTTGGGCGCCACCTTGGCGGACTTTTTGCCAGTCTTTTTCGGTGCCTTGGCCGGCTTCTTCAGGCCGGACGCGACCTTCTTGCCAGCCGTCTTGGCGGATCCCGCCTTGCTCGAAGATTTGCCGCTAACTGCCTTCTTGGCCGAAGCTTTTTTCGCTGGAGACTTCGTCGACGCCTTGCCGGCAGCAGCAGCCTTGGCACCCTTGGCCAGCTTCTTCGCGGTCTTCTTCACCGCGCGCTTGGCGGCCGAACTCTTGGCGGCCTTCTTGTCGTTGGCCTCACCGAGCGCTTCGAGGATTCGGCCGATCTCGCGGGTGACCTCGTCGATGGTCATCATGCCGTCGACGGTTAGCAGCTTGCGCTTCTCCGAGTAATACTCGACCAGCGGTTCGGTCTGGGCGCGGTAGGCGCTGAGTCGCTTCGCCAGCGCCTCGGCGTTGTCGTCGGCGCGCGGCTCCTCGCCGCGCTCGCGCATCTCGGCGACCCGGGTCTCGACCCGGGCCAGCAGAGCGCCCTCGTTGACGCGCAGCTCGACCACGGCGTCGAGCGCCAGCTTCTTGTCCTTCAGCAGCTGATCCAGCGCCTCGGCCTGCGGCACGGTGCGCGGGAAGCCGTCGAGGATGAAGCCGTTCGCGGCATCGGGCTGCTCGATGCGGTCGGAGATGATGCCGATCACCACCTCGTCCGGCACCAGGCCGCCGCTCGCCATGATGTCCTTGGCCTTCAGCCCGACCGGCGTGCCGGCAGCGACGGCGGCGCGCAGCATGTCTCCGGTGGAGAGCTGAACAATGCCGTACTGCTGAACCAGCCGAGCCGCTTGCGTTCCCTTGCCCGCCCCCGGCGGCCCGAGAAGGATCAGTCTCATTTCTTGCGGCCCCTCAACTTCGACTTCCGGATCAGGCCTTCATACTGGTGCGCCAGCAGGTAGCCCTGGACCTGGGCGACGGTATCCATCGTCACGCTGACCACGATCAGGAGCGAGGTGCCGCCGAAATAGAACGGCACCGCGGCATAGGAGATCAGCACTTCGGGGATCAAACAGACGATCGCCAGATAGATAGCGCCGACCACGGTGATGCGCGTGAGCACGTAATCGATGTACTCGGCGGTGCGCTCGCCGGGACGGATGCCCGGGATGAAGCCGCCGTGCTTCTTGAGATTGTCGGCGGTCTCGGTCGGGTTGAACACGATCGCGGTGTAGAAGAACGCGAAGAACACGATCATCGCGATGTAGAACACCAGGAACAGCGGCCGGCCGTGGCCGAACTGCGTCACGATCCACTGGAACCATTCCGGGCCGGTGCCGGCATTGAAGTTCGCGATCGTGGTCGGCAGCAGCAGCAGCGACGAGGCGAAGATCGGCGGGATCACGCCCGAGGTGTTGAGCTTCAGCGGCAGATGCGAGGACTGGCCCTCGAACATCTTGTTGCCGACCTGGCGCTTCGGATACTGGATCAGCAGGCGGCGCTGCGCCCGCTCCATGAACACGATGAAGGCGATGACGACGACGGCCATCACCAGCACGACCAGGATCAGGCCGGTGGACAGCGCGCCCTGACGGCCGAGCTCGAGCATGTTCGCGAGCGCCGAGGGCAGCTCGGCGACGATGCCGGCCAAAATGATCAGCGAAATGCCGTTGCCGATGCCGCGCGAGGTGATCTGCTCGCCCAGCCACATCAGGAACATCGTGCCGCCGGTCAGGGTGATCGCTGTCGACAGCAGGAAGAACGCGCCGGGCTCGGAAACGACGTTGCCGGCGCCCTGCAGACCGACGGCGATGCCGTAGGACTGGAACGCCGCCAGGATCACCGTCAGATAACGGGTGTACTGGTTCAGCGTCTTGCGGCCGGATTCGCCTTCCTTCTTCAGCGCCTCGAGCTGCGGCGACACGGTGGTCAGCAGCTGTACGATGATCGACGCCGAGATGTACGGCATGATGTTCAGCGCGAAGATCGCCATGCGGTGGATGCCACCGCCGGCGAACATGTTGAACATGCCGAGAATGCCGCCCGCCTGCGACTTGAACACCTGCTCCCACACGGTGGGATCGATGCCGGGGAGCGGAATGTAGGTGCCGAGCCGGTACACCAGCAGCGCGCCGAGCGTGAACCAGATCCGCTTCTTCAACTCCTCGGCCTTGCCGAGCGCCGAGAAGTTGAGGTTTGCCGCTAGTTGTTCCGCTGCAGAGACCATGTCCGGCTTTCTCCCGCGCTACTCGTCCCGTGGTGCCGCCGGATGCGGGCCGCCGAACGAGCGCCGGGCATCAATTTGGTGCGCAACTGTCGTAAATTCCACCGTCGCCGGCAAGGCCGGCGCCCGCTTTCGCGGGCGATGACGGCAATGTTACGCAGCCTCGCCTTCGTCCTTCTTCGGCGCCAGGATCTTCACCGAGCCGCCGGCCTTCTCGACCGCCTCGATCGCCGACTTGGTGGCGCCGTGGACTTCGATGGCCAGCTTGGACTTGAGCTCGCCGCGGCCGAGCAGCCGCACGCCGTCACGCGACCGACGCAGCACGCCGGCAGCGACCAGGGACTCGGCGTTGATCACCGCGCCCGCATCGATCGTCTTGGCGTCGATCGCTTCCTGCAGCCGGTCGAGATTGATCTCGGAGAATTCCAGCCGGAAGATGTTGTTGAAGCCGCGCTTCGGCAGGCGCCGATGCAGCGGCATCTGGCCGCCTTCGAAGCCCTTGATGCGCACGCCCGAACGCGCGGTCTGGCCCTTGCCGCCACGGCCGCCGGTCTTGCCTTTGCCGGAGCCGATGCCGCGGCCGATGCGCATGCGCTTCTTGCGCGCGCCGGGATTGTCGGAGATCTCGTCGAGCTTCATCGCTAGATTCCTTGTCCTTCGCGCATGATCTGGACCGAAAACCGGATCCCACTTTTCGGGATCATGCGCCTGTCTTACTTCTCGTCGACGACGCGAACGAGGTGTTGAACCTTGGCGATCATGCCGCGAACTTCAGGCGTATCCTGAAGCTCGGTGACTCGCCCGATCTTGTTGAGCTTGAGGCCGACCAGCGTCGCGCGCTGCGAGTGATGGCGGCGGATTGGGCTGCCGATCTGCTCGACCTTGATCATGTTTGCGGCGTTGGCCATCGTCTTCACTCCGGATCGCGTCTTGTCTTGGTCAGCGTGATCGCGCGATCACGCTGTTATTCGGCAACCACTTCCGCGTCGCCGCCGACGCGGCGGGACTGCAGGGTGGAAACCTTGATGTTGCGGCGGGCTGCGACCGCGCGCGGCGAATCGAGGTGCTTCAGCGCGTCGAAGGTGGCG
This sequence comes from Rhodopseudomonas palustris, assembly GCA_016215605.1. Classification (GTDB taxonomy): domain Bacteria; phylum Pseudomonadota; class Alphaproteobacteria; order Rhizobiales; family Xanthobacteraceae; genus Rhodopseudomonas; species Rhodopseudomonas palustris_L. The sequence goes on along the minus strand of JACRJB010000002.1, from coordinate 9,245 downwards.
CGAACCATGTTGTAGGGGTTCGACGAGCCGATCGACTTCGCCACCACGTCCTGGATGCCGAGCGTCTCGAACACCGCACGCATCGGGCCGCCGGCGATGATGCCGGTACCGGCCGGGGCGGCGCGCAGATAGACGCGGCCGGCGCCGTGACGGCCGGCGATGTCGTGATGCAGCGTGCGGCCTTCGCGCAGCGCCACCCGGGTCAGGTTGCGCTTCGCGGCTTCGGTCGCCTTGCGGATCGCTTCCGGAACTTCGCGCGCCTTGCCGTGGCCGAAACCGACCCGGCCCTTCTGGTCGCCGATCACGACCAGCGCTGCGAAACCGAAACGCTTACCGCCCTTCACGACCTTCGCCACACGGTTGATGTGGACGAGCTTGTCGACGAACTCGCTGTCGCGCTCCTCGCGATCCCTGCTCCGTTCGCGTCCACCGCGTTCGCGTTCAGCTGCCATGGTGTTTTCCAATCTTTGCGAGGCTTTCGCCCCGATCCTGGTATTCGTTCAAACCGAAACTTAGAAGCTCAGGCCGCTCTCGCGGGCCGCATCCGCCAGCGCCTTGACGCGGCCGTGATACAGATAGCCGCCGCGATCGAACACGACTTCCTTGACGCCCTGCTTCACCGCGCGCTCCGCGAGCAGCTTGCCGACCGCCTTCGCCGCGTCGATGTTCGCGCCGGTGTTGCCGGCCTCGCGCAGCGACTTCTCCAGCGACGACGCCGAGGCGAGCGTCTCGCCCTTCAGATCGTCGATCACCTGGGCATAGATGTGCTTCGACGAGCGGAACACCGACAGCCGCGGACGGCCGTTGGCGGTGCGCCGCAGCGCGATCCGGACCCGAGTCTTCCGCCGGGCATTCGTGACATTCAACTTCGACATGACCGGCTCCGTTACTTCTTCTTGCCTTCCTTGCGGAAGATGAACTCGTCAGAGTAGCGCACGCCCTTGCCCTTGTAGGGCTCCGGCGGGCGGTAGTCGCGGATCTCGGCGGCGACCTGACCGACCTTCTGCGAGTCGATGCCGACGACGTTGATCTCGGTCGGCTTCGGCACCGTGATGGTGATGCCTTCCGGGATGTCGTAGAGCACGTCATGGCTGTAGCCGAGCGCGAGCTGCAGCTTCTTGCCCTGCAGCGCGGCGCGATAGCCGACGCCCGTGATCTCGAGCTTCTTCTCGAAGCCCTTGGTGACGCCTTCCACCAGGTTCGCGATCTGGGCGCGCGCAGTGCCGTACAACGCCTGAGCGCGATTCGTCTCGAACCGCGGCGCCACCTTCACCGAGCCGTCCTCGAACTTGACGTCGACGTCGTCGTGCACGACGAACTGAAGCTGACCCTTCGGCCCCTTCATCTTGACGGTCTGACCCTCGACGGTCGCCGTCACCCCGGACGGGACCGTGACGGGCTTCTTGCCAACGCGTGACATGGTCGATCCTCTTTCAACCCTGCATCATCCGGCGTAACCACGCCGCGGACGATGCGCCAATTTCCGTATCAGTCGCGCGTCGGCCGAACCCTTCGGCCGTCGCGCCTGCGATTAGAACACCGTGAACAGAACTTCGCCGCCGACATTGGCGTCGCGCGCGTCGTGATCGGCCATGATCCCCTTCGGGGTCGACAGCACCGAGATGCCGAGGCCGTTGTTGACGCGCGGCAGGTTCTTCACCGAAGCGTAGACCCGCCGTCCCGGGCGCGACACGCGCTCGATCTCGCGGATCACCGGCTCGCCGTCGAAATACTTCAGCTCGATCTCGAGCTCGCTGCGCCCCGAGGGATGCTCGACGCTGGCGTAGCCGCGGATGTAGCCCTCGCTCTTCAGCACTTCGAGCACGTTGGCGCGCATCTTCGAGCCGGGGGTCGAGACCTTGGACTTGGAACGCATCTGCGCATTGCGGATGCGGGTGATGAGATCGCTGATCGGATCGTGCGTCGACATCTCCGACCCTCCTTACCAGCTCGACTTGACGAGGCCGGGAACAAGCCCCTTCGAACCGAGATCGCGGATCGCGATACGGCTGAGCTTGTTCAGGCGGTAGACCGAGCGCGACCGGCCGGTGATCTCGCAGCGGTTGCGGATCCGGGTCGTCGACGAATTGCGCGGCATCTCGGCGAGCTTCAGGGTCGCCGCGAAACGCTCCTCCATCGGGAGGTCCTTGTCGGCGATGATGGCCTTCAGACGGGCGCGCTTGGGCGCCGCGTTCTTGGACATCTTCTTCCGCCGATTGTTCTTCTCGATCGAACTCTTCTTTGCCATGCCAGGCTCCTGGGTTTCCGCGTTTGAGAGGCTTGTCAGCGTCTCACTGCCGGAACGGGAAATTGAATGCGGTCAACAGCGCGCGCGCCTCGTCGTCGGTGCGCGCCGTCGTGCAGACGGTGATGTCCATACCCCACGACTCGCCGGATTTGTCGAAGTCGATTTCGGGGAAAATGATGTGCTCCTTGATGCCGAGCGAGTAGTTGCCGCGGCCGTCGAAGCTCTTCGGGTTCAGGCCGCGGAAGTCGCGGACGCGCGGCAGCGCGACCGTGATCAGGCGGTCGATGAACTCGTACATCTTGGCCTTGCGCAGCGTCACCTTGCAGCCGATCGGCTGGTTCTCACGCAGCTTGAAGGTCGAGATCGCCACCCGCGAATAGGTGATGACCGGCTTCTGACCGGCGATCAGCGCCATGTCGGCAGCCGCCAGTTCGGCCTTCTTGCGATCGTTGACCGCTTCGCCGACGCCCATGTTCAGCACGACCTTGTCGAGCCGCGGAACCTGCATGACGTTGCCGTAGCCGAACTTCTCGGTCAGCTGGGTGCGGATGCTGGTGTCGTATTCCGTGCGCAGGCGCGGAGTGTATGCCGTCTCAGCCATCGATCTCAGCTCCCGAGCTCTTGGCGATGCGAACCTTCTTGCCGTCAGCCAGAATCTTGAAACCGACGCGGGTCGGTTTGCCGTCCTTGCCGACGATCGCGATGTTGGACAGGTGGATCGGCGCCTCTTTCGAGATGATGCCGCCTTCCTGGGTCTGGGTCTGCTTCTGGTGACGCTTGATCATGTTGATGCCGCGAACCAGCGCCACGTTGGCGTCCGGACGGACCTCGAACACCTCGCCGGTGCGACCCTTGTCGCGCCCGCTCAGCACCATCACCTTGTCGCCCTTGCGAATCTTGGCGGCCATTACAGCACCTCCGGCGCCAGCGAGATGATTTTCATGTGGTTCTTCGCACGCAGCTCGCGCGGCACCGGCCCGAAGATACGGGTCCCGACCGGCTCGGACTGATTGTTGATCAGCACGGCGGCGTTGCGGTCGAAGCGGATGACGGAGCCGTCGGGGCGGCGGATGTCCTTGCGGACCCGGACCACCACGGCCTTCATGACGTCGCCCTTCTTCACCTTGCCGCGCGGAATCGCTTCCTTGATCGACACCACGATGACGTCGCCCACGGTGGCATAGCGGCGCTTGGAGCCCCCAAGCACCTTGATGCACATGACACGGCGTGCGCCAGAATTATCGGCCACGTCGAGGTTGGTCTGCATCTGGATCATTGATGCACCTCGTCCTCTCTCTAATGCGCTGCTGCGCTCTCAACTGACGCGCGAATGCGCTTAGGCGGTCTTCTTCGGTTCGCCCCGGACCACGGTCCAGCGCTTGAGCTTGGAGATCGGCTTGCTCTCCTCGATCCACACCATGTCGCCCGGATGGAACTGATCGTTCTCATCGTGGGCGTGGTAGTTCTTCGAGCGCCGGATGGTCTTCTTGTAGATCGGGTGCGTGAAGCGACGGTCGACGCGCACCACCACGGTCTTGGCTTGCTTGTCGCTGACGACCACGCCCTGCAGGGTCCTCTTCGGCATGTCTCAGGTCCTTACTTCGTCTTGCCGGCGCGCTTCTGCGCGGCGATGGTCTTGATCCGGGCGATGTCGCGACGGGCCTCGCGCAGCCGCGAGGTGTTCTCGAGCTGGCCCGTGGCGCGCTGGAAGCGCAGGTTGAAGCGCTCCTTCTTCAGATTGAGGATCGCATCGTCCATCTGGTCTTCGCTCATCGCGCGGATGTCGCCGGTCTTCATCTCAGCCATGACAATTACTCCGCGATGCGCGCGACGAAGCGCGTCTTGATCGGCAGCTTGGCGGCGGCCAGCGTCAGCGCCTCCTTGGCGATCTGCTGGTTGACGCCGTCGATCTCGAACATCACCCGGCCCGGCTTGACGCGGGCGACCCACAATTCCGGCGCGCCCTTGCCGGAGCCCATGCGGACTTCGGCCGGCTTCTTCGACACCGGAACGTCCGGGAAGATCCGGATCCAGACGCGGCCGGCGCGCTTCATGTGACGGGTCAGCGCACGACGGGCGGCTTCGATCTGGCGCGCGGTGACGCGCTCCGGCTCCATCGCCTTCAGCCCGAACTGGCCGAACGCCAGGGTCGCGCCCGACGACGCAACGCCGTGGATGCGGCCCTTGTGCGCCTTGCGGAACTTGGTCTTCTTTGGTTGCATCATGGCTTACGCCCTCAAACCTTATTCTGCAGCAGATCAGGCAGCGTCGCGGCGCGGACGGGAATTGTCGCCTTCGGCCATCCGCTTGTCCTGGGCCATCGGATCGTGTTCGAGGATCTCGCCCTTGAAGATCCACACCTTGACGCCGCAGGTGCCGAAGGTGGTGAACGCGGTCGCGACGCCGTAATCGATGTCGGCGCGCAGCGTGTGCAGCGGAACGCGACCTTCGCGATACCACTCCATGCGCGCGATTTCGGCGCCGCCGAGACGGCCCGAGCAGTTGATCCGGATGCCCTCGGCGCCGAGACGCATCGCCGACTGCACCGCACGCTTCATCGCGCGGCGGAACGCGACGCGGCGCTCGAGCTGCTGCGCGATCGACTCGGCGACCAGCGTGGCGTCGAGCTCCGGCTTGCGGATTTCGACGATGTTGATGACGACGTCCGACGCGGTGATGTCGGCGACCTTCTTGCGCAGCTTGTCGATGTCGGCGCCCTTCTTGCCGATCACCACACCCGGACGCGCCGAGTGGATCGTCACCCGGCACTTCTTGTGCGGGCGCTCGATGATGATCTTGGCGACGGCCGCCTGCTTCAATTCCTTGTGCAACACTTCACGGATCTTGACGTCTTCGTGCAGCAGCTTGCCGTATTCGTTCTTGCCCGCGAACCAACGGGAATCCCACGTCCGGTTGATGCCCAGCCGCAGCCCGATCGGATTGATCTTTTGACCCATCGAAAGTCTCCCGCGCCTGGCGTTAAGCGCTTGCTTCGGCTTCGACCTGACGAACGACGATCGTCAGCTGCGCGAATGGTTTGAAAATACGGCCCGAGCGACCACGGCCGCGCGGAGAGAAACGCTTCATCACGATGCCCTTGCCGACATGGGCTTCCGACACGATCAGCGCGTCGACGTCCAGATCGTGGTTGTTCTCGGCATTGGCGATCGCCGATTCCAGGCACTTCTTCACGTCGACCGCGATCCGCTTGCGCGAGAACTGCAGGTCGGCGAGCGCCGCCGCAGCCTTGCGGCCGCGGATCAGCTGGGCGACCAGATTGAGCTTCTGCGGGCTGACGCGAAGCATCCGGGCGACGGCCTTGGCCTCGTTGTCGGGGAGGACCCGTTCGCGCTTGGGTTTGCTCATGGCTTCGTCCTCAACCCTTCTTCGACTTCTTGTCGCCGGAGTGGCCGTGGAAGGTGCGGGTCGGCGAGAACTCGCCGAACTTGTGACCCACCATTTCCTCGTTCACCGCCACCGGCACGTGCTTCTGGCCGTTGTAGACGCCGAAAGTCAGCCCGACGAACTGCGGCAGGATGGTGGAGCGGCGGCTCCAGATCTTGATGACGTCGTGACGGCCCGACGCACGCGCGACATCCGCCTTCTTCAGCAGTGAGCCCTCGACGAACGGGCCCTTCCAGACTGAGCGAACCATGTCCGGCTTCCTTACTTCTTCTTCCGCTTGTGGCGGCTGATGAGAATGAACTTGTCGGTCGACTTGTTCGAGCGGGTCTTCTTGCCCTTGGTCGGCTTGCCCCACGGAGTAACCGGGTGACGTCCGCCCGAGGTGCGGCCTTCACCACCGCCGTGCGGATGGTCGATCGGGTTCATCACGACGCCGCGGTTGTGCGGGCGACGGCCGAGCCAGCGCTTGCGCCCGGCCTTGCCGATCGAGATGTTCATGTGGTCCGGGTTCGACACCGCGCCGATGGTGGCGGTGCAGCGGCCGTGGACCAGGCGCTGCTCGCCGGAATTCAGGCGAACGATGACGTAGTCGTGGTCGCGACCGACGAGCTGGGCGTAGGTGCCGGCAGAACGCGCGATCTGCCCGCCCTTGCCGATCTTCAGCTCGACGTTGTGGATGATCGTGCCGATCGGCATGTTGCCGAGCGGCATGACGTTGCCCGGCTTCACGTCGACATAGGCGCCGGCGATCACGGTGTCGCCGACCGCGAGGCGCTGCGGCGCCAGGATGTAGGCCTGCTCGCCGTCCTCGTACTTGATCAGCGCGATGAACGCGGTCCGGTTCGGATCGTATTCCAGGCGCTCGACCTTGGCCGGAACGTCGACCTTGGTGCGCTTGAAGTCGACGATACGATAGGTCTGCTTGTGGCCACCGCCGCGGAACCGAACGGTGATCCGGCCGGTGTTGTTGCGGCCGCCGTTCGAGATCTTGCCCTCGGTGAGCGTCTTGACCGGCTTGCCCTTGTAGAGCGCCGAACGATCGACCATCACCAGCTGGCGCTGGCCCGGCGTCGTAGGATTGAACTTCTTCAGTGCCATGGTCGGTCCCGCCTTACAGTCCGGTGGTCACGTCGATGCGATGACCCTCTTCCAGGGTCACGACCGCGCGCTTGACGTCCGACTGCGTGCCGAAGGTGCCGCGGAAGGACTTCGACTTGCCCTTGCGCACCAGCGTGTTCACGCTCTTCACCTTGACGTCGAACAGCTTCTCGACGGCTTCCTTGATCTGCGGCTTGGTCGCGCCGCTCTGCACCTTGAACACGACCTTGTTGTGTTCGGAGGCCATGGTCGCCTTCTCGGTCACCACCGGAGCGACGATCACGTCGTAGTGGCGCGGATCGATGGATTTCATTTGAAGCGCGCCTCCAACGCATCGACCGCCGCCTTCGTCAGAACCAGCTTCCGACGGCGCACAATATCGTAGACGTTGATGCCCTGGACCGGCAGCACGTCGATGTTCGGGATGTTGCGGGCCGCCGTGGCGAACCCGTTGTTGACCTCGGCGCCGTCGATGATCAGCGCGTTGGTCAGGTCGAGACCCGAGAACGCGGCGACCAGAGCCTTGGTCTTCGCGGCTTCCAGCTCGGCCTTGTCGATCACGATCAGCCCGCCGCCCTTGGCCTTGGCCGACAGCGCATGCTTCAGCGCCAGCGCGCGGACCTTCTTCGGCAGGTCGATGGCGTGCGAACGCACCACCGGACCGAACGCACGGCCACCGCCGCGGAACTGCGGGACGCGCTGCGAACCGTGACGAGCACCGCCGGTGCCCTTCTGCTTGTACATCTTCTTGCCGGTGCGCCAGACTTCGGCGCGGCCCTTGGCCTTGTGAGTCCCGGCCTGGCGCTTGGCGAGCTGCCAGATCACGCAGCGCTGGACGATGTCCTGGCGCGGCTCGAGACCGAAGATGGCGTCGGACAGCTGGACCGAGCCGGCTTCCTTACCTTCGAGAGTGGTGACTTTCAATTCCATCTCACGCACCCTCCTGCTCGGCAGCCGGAGCCGCAGCTTCGTCGCCGCCATTGGCGAGCCGGAACTTGCCCGGCTTCGGCGCGTCGGCCGGCAGCGCCTTCTTGACGGCGTCGCGGACCGAGATCCAGCCGCCCTTGGAGCCGGGGACGGCGCCCTCGACCAGGATCAGACCGCGTTCGACATCGAGCTGCACCACACGCAGGTTCAGCGTGGTAATGCGATCGACGCCCATGTGGCCCGGCATCTTCTTGTTCTTGAAGGTCTTGCCCGGGTCCTGACGGCCACCGGTCGAACCGATCGAACGATGCGACACCGAGACGCCGTGGGTGGCGCGCAGACCGCCGAAATTCCAGCGCTTCATGCCGCCGGCGAAGCCCTTACCGACCGAGGTGCCGGTGACGTCGACGAACTGGCCGACGACGAAATGGTCGGCCTGGATTTCGGCGCCGACCGGGATCAGCGCGTCCTCGGACACGCGGAACTCGGCGACCTTGCGCTTCGGCTCGACCTTGGCGACGGCGAACTGGCCGCGCTCGGCCTTCGGCATGTAGACGGTCTTACGGGCACCCGAGCCGAGCTGCAGAGCGACATAGCCGTTCTTCTCGGTGGTGCGGTGGGCCAGCACCTGGCAGTTGCCCAGCTTCAGCACGGTCACGGGGATATGTTCGCCGGTCTCCGTAAAGACCCGCGTCATCCCGACCTTCTGTGCGATCACTCCGGAGCGCATCGGCGTGCTTCCTGTTCTTTCTGTCCGTTAAGTAGCCGGACGGTCCAATCTCAGAGCTTGATTTCGACGTCGACGCCGGCGGCGAGGTCGAGCTTCATCAGCGCGTCCACGGTCTGCGGGGTCGGGTCGACGATGTCGAGCAGGCGCTTGTGAGTGCGCATCTCGAACTGCTCGCGGCTCTTCTTGTCGACGTGCGGCGAACGGTTGACGGTGAACTTCTCGATCCGGGTCGGCAGCGGAATCGGCCCGCGCACCTGCGCACCGGTTCGCTTCGCGGTGTTGACGATCTCACGCGTCGACGTATCGAGAATCCGATGGTCAAACGCCTTGAGGCGAATGCGAATATTCTGGCCGTTCATTGCCGTATCTTTCTTCAGTGAGCCAATGGTGAGTAGTGAGCGGCGGACAGGTCCCTGCCCGCCGCTCTCTATTCGCTATTCGCCTTACTCGATGATCTTGGCGACGACGCCGGCGCCGACGGTGCGGCCGCCCTCGCGGATGGCGAAGCGCAGGCCCTCGTCCATGGCGATCGGCGCGATCAGGTGAACTTCCATGGCGATGTTGTCGCCCGGCATCACCATTTCGGTGCCTTCCGGCAGATGCACGACGCCGGTCACGTCGGTGGTGCGGAAGTAGAACTGCGGACGATAGTTGGTGAAGAACGGGGTGTGACGTCCGCCCTCTTCCTTCGTCAGAATGTAGGCCTCGGCCTTGAACTTGGTGTGCGGCTTCACCGAACCCGGCTTGCACAGCACCTGGCCGCGCTCGACGTCTTCACGCTTGGTGCCGCGCAGCAGCGCGCCGATGTTGTCGCCCGCCTGGCCCTGATCGAGCAGC
>JACRJB010000022.1 GCA_016215605.1 Rhodopseudomonas palustris | reverse complement strand
TGCAGTTCTGCCGCAGTACTTCCGGAGGACGACGAGGCGCCGCCAGAGCTTGCAGGCACCCATCCGAACCCAACCCGTATCGTCTCATCGCAACCTCCGTCGTTGAAGTGTTGCGACGACCGGTTGAATCCGCCCAGTATCCCAGAGCGCCGGCGGCGATCAGCAGCAGCGCCCTGGGATACGGGGTCCCCCGGTCGAGCCGGGCGATGACCGGCAGTGGGCGTGGCAAAAGCTTCGACCCGCATCGGGCGGGAATCGGCGGTGCGCAACGCGGTCGCGCGCCTCACGGTGAGCCCGACGGCCCATTCCGGGGGTGGCGATTCGGCGGTCGCTCTGCTATGGGGGATTAAGACGCGCGCGGCCCGCCCGCGCCCGGACGGTCCCGTAGCTCAGCCGGATAGAGCGGCGGTTTCCTAAACCGTAGGTCGGATGTTCGAGTCATCCCGGGATCGCCAACGCGCCTGCGCGCCGGACTGCTGCTTTTTCAAACGAAACCGACACCTCACATCACTGTTCGTCATGCCCGGGCTCGTTCCGCCTGCGCGGCCGTAGCCGCTTCGGCGCGGCGAAGGCCCGGGGATCCACGCCTTACAGCGCGAGTGATGGGGCGAAGGCGTGGATGGCCGGGACGAGCCCGGCCATGACGAGTTGATAGTCCCCGTGTGCTGCGACCTCCTGGACGAGGCTCAGCTGTGCGAGCCTCAGCTCACACCTTCACCATCCGCTTGCCACGGTTCTCGCCGGCGAGCAGGCCGATCAGCGCGGCCGGGGTATTTTCAAGGCCGTCGATGACGTCCTCTTGCACCTTGAGCTTGCCGCTCTCGACCCAGCTCTGCAGCTTGGCGACGGCTTCGTCGCGCTGGTCCATGTAGTCCATCACGATGAAGCCTTGCATGATCAGGCGCTTCACCACGATCAGGCCGGGGATGCCGCGCGGGCCGGTGGCGGAGGGCGTGCGGTCGTATTGCGAGACCGCGCCGCAGCAGGCGATGCGGCCCTTGAGGTTCATCTGCGCCAGGCAGGCTTCGAGAATGTCGCCGCCGACATTGTCGAAATACACGTCGATGCCGTTCGGCGCCGCGGCGCGCAGCGCCTTGAACAGCCCGCCGTCCTTGTAGTCGACCGCGGCGTCGAAGCCGAGTTCGTCGACCAGCCAGTCGCATTTGGCCTTGCCGCCGGCGATGCCGACGACGCGGCAGCCCTTGATCTTCGCAATCTGCCCGACGATCGAACCGACCGAGCCGGCGGCGGCCGACACCACCACGGTCTCGCCCGCCTTCGGCTGGCCGATGTCGAGCAGGCCGAAGTAAGCGGTCAGGCCGGCGATGCCGTAGACGCTGAGCAGATGGGTCAGCGGCTCGACCTTCGGCAGCTTGCTGAGATGCTTGGCCGGCAGCGCCGCGTAGTCCTGCCAGCCGGTGTCGGCGAACACGATGTCGCCGGGCGACAGACCCGGCGCTTTCGAACTCACCACTTCGGCGATGCCGCCGCCCGGCATCACGCTGTCGGTCTCGACCGCGGCCCGATAGGTCGCGCCCTGCATCCAGGCGCGGTTGGCGGCGTCGAGCGAGATGTAGCGCACCTTGACCAGCGCCTCGCCGTCCTTCGGCTCCGGCATCGCCGCTTCCGCCATGCGGAAATGCTCCGCGCCGAGCTTCTCTTTCGGCTTCTCGATCAGCAGCACCTGGCGGTTGACGGCGGTCATGTGTCTCTCCCTGAATGCGATGTCGTCTCGTTGGCGGCGGACGCTAGTCGGCGTCGCCGCGATGCGCAACGTTCAAATGACCGATCAGAAGAACCGCAGATCCTCGGCGCGGCCGCCGCGCAGCACGGTCGCGAATTCGATCGCGAGAAACAGCCCGCCCGCGACATAGATCCGCGCATCGAGCCGCTCGGCCAGCACGCGCGCCTCGCGCACGGCGTCGGCGACGGTCGCAGCCGTGTGAATGGCGGCATGCGGGTTCGCCGCGCGCGCCGCCTCGGCGATCAGCTCGGCGGGCGCGCCCTTGTGATGCGCCGAGCTGCAGACGATGGTGTCGAACAGCGGCGCCAGCGCGCCGACGATCTCGCCCGCCGCCTTATCGCGCGACACGCCGAGCACCAGCAGCCAGCCGTCTTCGCCATGCGCGGCGTAGAGCCCGGCGAGCGCCTGGCGGATGCCATCGGGCGTATGGCCGACGTCGATCACCGTCAGCGGCGCCGCGCCGATCGTCTCCAGTCGCCCCGGCCAGCGCGTTTCGCGCAGGCCGCTGCGGATCGCCGATTCGAGCTGCGCCGGGTCGTGATCAGGACGGGTTCGCTTCAGCCACAGCGCGACCAGCGCCGCGGCGATCGCGGCGTTGTTGAGCTGGAACGCGCCGAGCAGCGACGTTTCGAGTGCGGTGTAGTGGTGGCCGTCGATCCGCAGATCGAAGCGCTGCCATGCATCGACAATCGCCTCGTGGGCGACGTCGATGTCGTCGCGCACATACAGCGCATCGACATTGCGGTTGCGGTTGTATTCGGCGAGGTGATCGCGCAGCGGACGGCAGTTCTCACCATAGACGATGGTGCCGCCGGCGGCGCACGCATCGCTCTTGTCGGAGGCGATCAGTTCGAGCGAGTTGCCGAGCAGCGCCGTGTGTTCGAGATCGACCGAGGCGACGCAACTGACGGAGGCCCCCAGCAGCCGCACCGGATCGTAGCGGCCGCCGATTCCGGCCTCGCACACGATCAGGTCGCATCCCTCCTGCTGGAAGTACAAACACGCCAGCGCGAACTGCGCCTCGAACGCGCCGAACAGCTCGCCGCGTGCGCGCGCGATGTCGCCGATCGCGTCGCTGACCTGCGCCATCAGCGGACTCAGCACGTCGTCGGCGATCGGCTCGCCGTCGATCCGGAAGCGCTCGTTGAAACGAAAAAGATGCGGCGAGGTGAACAGTCCGGTGCGCAGCCCATGGGCTCGGCTGATGCCCGCGGTGAAGGCGGCGGTGGAGCCCTTGCCGTTCGAGCCGCAGATCGCGATCGCGCTGTGCTGCAGCCGGATGCGATCGACGCCGAGCCGGTCGAGCACCGCGGCGAGCCGCGCCAGACAAATTCCTTCGCCGTATTTCGGCAGGTCGAACATCTACAACAGTCCCGTCGCCGTGAAGGTGTGACGCCAGATCGCGAGAATCAGATCGTCACGGCCACATGTTTCCAGAAAGCGGATCGCCGGGTTGGCGTTCACCTCGATCACCCGCACCGCCGTTGCATCGTCCGGATCGACGAACAGATCGACCGCGCCGAGCCGCAGCCCGAGCGCGCGCACTGCGGCCGTCGCGCTCGCGACCGCCGCCGACTCTGCGTCCTCCATCAGCATCGTGCCGCCGGCGCTGAGATTCATCCGGCCCGCGATGTCGCGGCGTTCGCCTGCCGCCGGGACATCGTCGAAGGCGGCATCGTCGGTGCCGGTGTCCGACAGGCCGCGGTCGCGCAGTGCGCGATCATGGTCGCGCAGCAGCTCGCGCAGATTGTGCACGCCGTCGCCGATAACGAACGGCGGCAGCTTTCGCGCGCTGTACAGCGTCTCGCCGTCGATCACGAAGATCCGATACTCGTGCCCCGTAGCGATCGACTGGATCAGCACCGAATCGTAGTGGCGCGCCACCTCGTCGAGATACGAGGCCAGTGCCGCGGCGCCGTCGACCACGCGCGCGAAGTCGCCGCGCGATCCGCTGAGCGGCTTGGCGAAGCCGCGGCCGCCGAGCGCTGCGAGATAGTCGAGTGCGTCGCTGCGTTCGTGCCCGGGCGGCCGCAATGCGCGGTGGCGGTCGTGCAGAAAGAAATAGCGGCCGCCGAGCGTCGCGACGCCGGCGCGCTCCAGCAGCGCGTTGGCGAGATATTTGTCGGTCGCCAGCGACGACGCGGTGGCGTCGTTTTGCGGATAATACGAACAGCGCCCGCCGCCGAAGCAGATCTCCTTCGCCCCTGCGTAAACGCTGAACAACAGGCCGGTGCCGCCGTCGAGCTCGCGAAACGACAGGCCCAGCCGGGCGCAGGCATATTCGGCATAGACCGCCTGATCGGGGTAGAAGCTCGGCTTCTCGCGTCGAAAATCCTGCAACTGTGGCATCAGGGCCCCGCCCGTCGCGCGGCGCTCCGAACGACTCGTGGCGGCAACCTAGCGGATCACCGAGGCGTGATCCAGCCGAGCGCCCGGCGTTATCGCGCCGCATTCGGCGTGCTATACAACGCGCCCGGTTCGCCCGCGCCTGCGGTGCGGCCGCCTCCGCCACTATCGGCGGCGACAAACAGGCCGGCGCCTGCCGGCTCGCGGGGATTTCATGGAAACGATCCTGCTTCCCTTCTCGCCACGCTACATCGCGCTGACGATCTGCGCGGTGCTCACCGCGCTGTTCGCATCGATCGCGATCACCGATTTCCACACCAAGCTGTTCGGCCTGCTGCTGACGCTGACGCTGGTGTTCGGCGCGCTGACGCTGCTCGGCATCTGGGACCTGCTGCAGAAGAACCACGCGGTGCTGCGCAACTATCCGATCTCGGCGCATCTGCGGTTCATCCTCGAGGAAATCCGGCCGGAGATGCGGCAGTATTTCTTCGAGAGCGAGAAGGACGGCAAGCCGTTCAGCCGCGATACCCGCGCGCTGATCTATCAGCGCGCCAAGATGGTGCTCGACAAGCGGCCGTTCGGCACCCAGGAGGACGTCTATGGCGACGGCTACGAGTGGATGCATCACTCGGTGGCGCCGCGGCCGCACGCCGAAGAGCGCTTCCGCATCACCATCGGCGGGCCGGATTGCTTAAAGCCGTACTCGGCCTCGGTGTTCAACATCTCGGCGATGAGCTTCGGCGCGCTCAGCCCGAATGCGGTGCGGGCGCTGAACGCCGGCGCCAAAAAGGGCGGCTTCGCCCACGACACCGGCGAGGGCGGCGTCAGCCCGTATCACCGGGAGAACGGCGGCGATCTGATCTGGGAGGTCGGCTCCGGCTATTTCGGTTGCCGCACCCGCGACGGCAATTTCGATCCGGAGGCCTTCGCCCGCCTCGCTACCGACGATCAGATCAAGATGGTCGAGCTGAAAGTCAGTCAGGGCGCCAAGCCGGGCCATGGCGGTGTGCTGCCGGCGGCGAAAGTGTCGGAGGAAATCTCGCGGATCCGCGGCGTGGCGATGGACGAGGACTGCATCTCGCCGCCCTATCACAAGGCGTTCTCGACGCCGGTCGAGATGCTGCGCTTCATCGCCGAGATGCGGCGTCTGTCCGGCGGCAAGCCGGCCGGCTTCAAGCTGTGCATCGGCCATCCGTGGGAATTTCTCGCGATCTGCAAGGCGATGCTGGCGACCGGGATCACGCCGGATTTCATCGTCGTCGACGGCAATGAGGGCGGCACCGGCGCGGCGCCGCTGGAGTTCATGGATCATCTCGGCATGCCGATGCGCGAGGGCGTCAATTTCGTGCACAACGCGCTGATCGGCATCGGCGTCCGCGACCGCATCAAGATCGGCGCCGCCGGCAAGATCGCCACCGCGTTCGACATGGCGCGCGCGATGGCGCTCGGCGCCGACTGGTGCAATTCGGCGCGCGGCTTCATGTTCGCGCTCGGCTGCATCCAGTCGCTGAGCTGTCACACCGATCGTTGCCCGACCGGCGTCACCACCCAGGAGCCGTCGCGCTATCGCGCGCTGGTGGTGCCGCAGAAGGTCGACCGGGTGTTCAACTATCACCACGCCACGTTGCATGCGCTGGCCGAGCTGATCGCGGCGGCCGGGCTCGACCATCCCCAGGACATCCGCCCGATCCATTTCTCGCAGCGCACCTCGTCGTCCGACGTGGTGTCGTTCGCGCAGCTCTACCCGACGCTGCGCCCGGGCGAATTACTCACAGGCACCGACGATCCCCGCTTCAAGCAAGCCTGGGCGATGGCGCGGGCCGAGACGTTCGCCGCGGCGGTGGTGTGAAACGCATGACCTTCACCTCTCCCCGCTCTTCTGCGGGGAGAGGTCGAAATTCGCAAAGCGAATTTCGGGTGAGGGGCCGGGCACATCGCTTACTATCGAGCGGGGCATGCGCGGGTCGGCAGCAGCCCCTCACCCCAACCCTCTCCCCGCAAGAGCGGGGCGAGGGAGCACGCTGCCGATGGTGCGTCGGCATCGCTCCAGTTCGAGCGGCGGGTCACTCTCCAGCAAAGACTATCTGCTTCAGAACTCGCCGTGCAGCCGTCCTGAAAACACCGACACAGGCCCGCGGTCGGCGTTGAAGGCGGGGTTGACGATGAACTGGTAGTCGGCGGTCGCCGTCCAGGCGCGGGTGATCGCGTAGGCGTAGTAGGCTTCCAGCACGTTCTCGCGGCGATAGCTCAGCCGGCCGTCGCCGATCAGCGGGCCGAGCCCGCCGGCGGCGAGGAAATCGCGATGATCGCGCGACAGCCCGTTGGTGGCGCCGGCGATGCCGATCACGTCGTCGGCGCGGCCCCAGCGCTGGCCGCGGATCGAGACGCCGCCCGACAGGCTGTCGTCGATGTCGGTGAACGCCATGATCTCGTTCTTGCCGTCGTTCCAGCTCCAGCGCCCGAACACGCCGAAATCGTCGGTCACCGCCTGTTCGAGATTGAGCGCGTAGCCGTATTTGATCCGGCCCTTGCGGGTCTGGGTGATGTCGACGCCGAACTGCGGATTGTCGAGCGTCTCGCGATAGCTGCCGGAATAGACGCTGTTGAGGAAGGCCAGCGTGCGCAGCTTGCCGGGCTGGCCGAACAGCGTGTAGCGCGTCTCCAGCTCGGCGACGTATTCGCCGCGGCGCAGCAGCCGCATGTCGAAATTGTTCGAGTTGGACTCGGCGTCCATCAGGAAGTAACCGGCGCGGATCGCCCATTGCTTCTGGTTCAGCTCGGCGGTGGCGCCGTAGCTGAGGCCGAGCTTGTCGGCCGAGTAGTCGAACGCGCCGGACGCCCAGATCGACCAGTTCATGAAGTCGCGGCGCGGATCGTGCGCGTAGCTGTTGCCGTCGAACACGTCGACGACGCTGAAGCGGCCGACCTGCAGGGTCAGGCGCGAGATGTCGGCCTTGCCGGCGAGCTGCGAGGCACTGGAAGCGAGCTGCTCCTGCTCGCCGCCGAGCCCGAAAGTCTGACGCAGATAGAACCGCGACGGGCTGATGTGCGGAAACGCGAAGCCGGATTTCTGGCCCTCGCCGTTAGGGAAGCCGGCCATGCCGGCGGTGTCGCTCAATCCGTAGCCCTGCAGGAATTCCGGATTGAGATACAATTCGCCGCCGTCCCACAGCCGGACATTGGCGAACAGGCTGGTGCTCCAGGTGTTCTTGAACTGCGCGTTCGGCGACAGACTGTTGGTGCCGCTATAGGGCGCGTTGAAAGAGGGATAGCCCTGGCCGAGCAAGGTGGTCTGGCCGTGGATTTCCCAGCGATCGATTTCCGGATCGGCGATCGCCTCCAGCGGATTGGCGCCATTCGCTCCGAGCCAGTCGATGCGGCGATTGACGCCGAACCGGACCGTCTGCAGGTTCAGGGCGTTGCTGTATTGCGCGCCGGTCGGCAGCAGCACCGAGGCGTGCTGATAGTCGCTGTAGAGATATTCGATCCGCGCGCTCCAATGCGGCGCGAAGCCGTATTCGAGGCCCGCGCCCGCGGCCCAGCCGATCCTGCCGTTGAGCACCTTGCCGGAGCCCGGGTCGGTCAGATAGCGCTCGTGTTCGTAGGCGAGGCCGCCGGTCACGTAAGCCAACCAGCGCCCCGCCGCGATGCCGAGCCGGGCGCGCACGGTGCCGTAGAAGTCGACATGCTGAAGCGCGGTCGAGGTCCCGGTATCGAATTCCGACAGCACCGCATTGGCCGGCAGATAGCTCGGAAACGAGATGTCGGCCTCGACGCCGAGCAGCACGCCGGAGCGCGTCACCAGATTGTAGCCGGCCTGCGCGCCCGCGGTGATTCCGCCGGAGCCGTTGCTCTGGCGCGCGGCGAACGCCGGGTCCTGCAGGGTGGCATCGCTCCGGCCGCGGACGTAGCCGGCATGCGCGCCGAGATAGAACCCGCTCCAGTCATAGGCCGGGCTCGGCGCCGCCTTCAGCGCCTTCAGCGCGTCAGCCGCGACGGCCGGCTGCGGTCCCGCGACGGCGCCGAATGCCGCGCCCGCCCACAGCGCCGCCACCGGGAAGCGACTCGCGCGACAAGGCTGCAGACAGGCGGAGGCGCGCACCGGCGCCCCTGGGGACTGCAGCTTGCGGAGTGCTGGGCGGAGATACCGACGAACGTCCATCGAATGACCTGACTTGTAGAACGGGACCTGCGGCTCCTTGCCGCTTCTGCACAAAGTTGCATCTGCAAGCAGCTCGCAAGCTGACGATAGTCGAGGTCGTTGTCACTGATTTGACATCAAGGCCGCAACAAGCACGGCAAATCGCTGGGAAGCTGATCGTCGTGAGTTCGCGACCCTCTACTCTGGAATCCTTCCAAAGCACAAGCGCGCGGTGTCTGGATGTTGGGTGGGATTTGCAACTCATAGTCGCGCCATCGTCGGACGCCAAAAAGTGACCCGCCCGGGGGGACGACCGGGCGGGTCTGCTCCGACACGGGGTGGATGAGGCGCCCGTGCCGGACGCAACTCCACGCGTGCGGATCGGCTCAGTCGCAGGCCCGAACCCGGCCGATATAGGCGCCGTAGTAGTTGTATTGCGGGACCCACACGCAGTGGCGATAGCCGGCGTTGTAGTAGTACGGGCCGCCCGCCGCGATCGTGCTGCCGATCACGGCGGCGCCGATCAGGCCGGCGGCAACGCCGAAGGCCGGGCCGGGGCCCTTGGCCTGCGCCTGGGTCGACGCGGTGAGCGCGCCGGTGGCGACGATCGCGGTGAGGGCGAGGGCGGCGAATTTGGTGTTGAGCGACATCTGACAACTCCATCCTGTGCGAGGCGGCCCGTCGTGGTCCGCATGCAAGGTGGTCGGAGCGGTCGTGGCCGCGGTTCGGCGGGCGATCGGACGGGTGTGCGCCAGATCACGTCCGCAGACGGGGCCGGATCAGGCCTGCGGCGTGGCGCCGAGTGCGGCGAGGTCGAAGCGGTCGACGTCGGCCAGCAATTCACAGAAGGCGCGGGCGCCGTGATCGAGCGCCAGCCGGCCCTTGTCGGCGGAGGCGGCCGTTGCATCGCCGATCGCGCCGCTCGGGTGCAGGTCCTGCGCCGCCCAGGCGAACGGCGCCGGGCGCTGCGCCGACAGCCAGCGGAACGCCTGCTCCATCCCGCGTGTGGTGGGTACGAAATCGGCGATCCTGTCGGTGCGCACCTGCTGCGGCGCATGCGCCAGCATGATCGAGGTCTCGACCGCGCCGCCATGAATGCCGTGGCGCAGCTCGTCGGCGGCGAACAGCCCGTCCGGCAGGCCGAACCGCGCCCATCCGGTGGTCACCGCCAGCATGCCGTGCCGCACCCGCAGCTCCTGCGCTACCAGTCCCATCGCCGCGCTGTTGCCACCGTGGCTGGTCACCATCACCAGCTTGCGGACGCCGGCGCGCGCCACGCTGTCGCCGATCTCGCGCCATTGCTTCAGCGCGGTCTCGGTCGACAGCGTCAGCGTGCCGGGGAAGGACAGATGCTCGAGCGACAGCCCGACCTGCTGCAGCGGCAGAAAACTCACCGGCAGGTCCGCCGGCAGCAGCTCGTGCACCCGCGCCAGATAGGCTTCGGCGATGGTCACGTCGGTGCCGAGCGGCAGATGCGGGCCGTGCTGTTCGGTGGCGGCGAGCGGCAGCACTGCGATCCAGCGCGCCGGATCGGCGGCTTCGATCTCCGGCCAGCGGATCTCGGTCCAGTCGCGCGGCGGGAGGCGGGTCATGTGGCCTGTCTGGCGTCCGGGGTCCGCGCGGGGCGTGCGGCTGCCCTCATCAGTGGTTCAAATGCCCGCATTGTTTCGCTATCTATCCTCGACCGGACCCAACCGCGCCGCCTCGCCGCTCCCATCATGGGCCAAAACGAACGACGGAGTCCAATCATGACCCCCGCCTTCCTGCTGCGAGCGTTAATCGGGTCTGTCGTGCTGCTGCTGGCGCAGCCGGCCTGGGCATCCGGTCACGGCGCGGAGCCGGCCGCCCCCAAGCCTGAAGTGAAGCCGCCGCCGCCTCCGCCGCCGAAGAAGCCGCCGCCGCCGGTGGCGCAGCCGGTCCGCAAGGTGCCGGCGGGCGGCTTCGACAAGGTCTCGTTCGGCACCAATTGGGTCGCCGAGGGTGAACACGGCGGCTTCTTCCAGGCCGTTGCCGACGGCACCTACAAGGCCTACGGGCTCGACGTCACGATCGTGCCCGGCGGGCCGAACGTCAACAATCGCGCGCTGCTGCTCGCCGGCAAGCTCGATTTCTTCATGACCGCCAACACCCTGCAATCGTTCGACGCGGTCGCCGGCAACGTCCCGGTGGTGGCGATCGCCGCGGTGTTCCAGAAGGACCCGCAGGTGTTCCTGTCGCATCCGGAGTCCAAGGTCGAACAGCTCGACGATCTGAAACGGCTGACGCTGTTCGTCTCCAAGGAGGGCATCGCCAGCTACTTCCAATGGCTGAAATCCGAATACGGCTTCAGCGAAGCCAAGGTGAAGCCCTACACTTCGAACCCGCAGCCCTTCATCATCGACAAGAACTCGGCGATGCAGGGCTACGTCACCTCCGAGCCGTTCGTGATCGAGCAGAAGGCCAAGTTCAAGCCGAACGTGCTGCTGCTCGCCGATTACGGCCTCGACGGCTACTCGACGCTGATCGAAACGAGGCGCGATCTGATCGACAAGAATCCCGAGATGATCCAGCGCTTCGTCGATGCCTCGATGATCGGCTGGTACAACTATCTGTACGGCGACAATGCCGCCGGCAACGCGATGATCAAGTCGCTCAATCCGGAGATGACCGACGAGATGCTGGCCTATTCGGTCGCCAAGATGAAGGAATACGGCATCGTCGATTCCGGCGACGCGGTGAAGAGCGGCATCGGCGCGATGAGCGATGCGCGCTACGCCAGCTTCTTCGACAAGATGACGCGCGCCGGCGTGGCGAAGCGCGATCTCGATTTCCGCCGGGCCTACACGCTGCAGTTCATCAACAAGGGCGTCGGCGTCGATCTGCGGCCGAAGAAATAGCCCGGCACGATGGCCGTGTCCGCTCCGCTCGATCTCGACGGCCCGCCCGCAGGGCAGGCGATTCGCCTGCGGGCGATCACCAAGGCGTATCGCAGCGGCGTGCTCGCGCTCGGACCGGTCGACCTCGCCGTCCGCCGCGGTGAATTCGTGTCGCTGCTCGGGCCGTCCGGCTGCGGCAAGTCGACCGCGCTGCGGCTGATCGCGGGGCTGGCGAAGCCCTCCTCCGGTCGCATCGAGGTCGCCGCCGGGTCGCCGTCCCAGCGCGGGCATTCGATCGGCTTCGTGTTTCAGGAGCCGACCTTGATGCCGTGGACCAGCGTCCGCCACAATGTCGGCCTGCCGCTGCAACTCGCACATGCGCCGGCTGCCGAGATCGCCCGCCGCGTCGATGCGGCGCTGGCGCGGGTCGATCTGTCGGAGTTCGCCGAAGCCTATCCGCGCGAACTGTCCGGCGGCATGAAGATGCGGGTGTCGCTGGCGCGCGCGCTGGTCACCGATCCGGACATCCTGCTGATGGACGAGCCGTTCGCCGCGCTCGACGAGATCACCCGTTTCCGGCTCAACGACGACCTGTTGGCGTTGTGGCGCGAGCTGCGCCAGACCATCCTGTTCGTCACCCATTCGGTGTTCGAGTCGGTGTATCTGTCGCAACGCGTCGTGGTGATGTCGCCGCGGCCGGGGCGGATCGCGGCGGAATTCCGGATCGAAGCGCCCGAACCGCGCGGCGAGGATTTCCGCACCTCCGCGGACTACGCTGCGCAATGCCGCGAGGTCTCGCGCGCACTCGCCGAGACCGGCAGCGCCCGGGTGCGCGGATGAGCGCGCGCGAGCCGTCGGAGCCGCAGCCTTCCCGCCTCACCGCGGCGCGCATCCTGCGCGTGCTGCTGCCGGTGGTGGTGCTCGCTGCCGGCATCGCGGCGTGGGATCTGGTGGTGCGGCTCAATCAGATTCCGCCGTATATCTTGCCGAGCCCCGGCCTGGTCTGGCAGACGCTGCTCGCCGATTGGCCGATCCTGTCGGCGTCGCTGCTGGCGACGCTGTGGACCACGCTCGAAGGCTTCCTCGCCGCCGCGCTCGGCGGCATCGCGCTGGCGCTGCTGTTCAACCAGTCGCGCTGGGTGGAGTACTCGTTGTTCCCCTACGCGGTGGTGCTGCAGGTCACGCCGGTGATCGCGATCGCGCCGCTGTTGCTGATCTACCTGCCGCAGGAAACCGCGGTCGTGGTCTGCGCCTGGATCGTCGCGTTCTTTCCGGTGCTCGCCAACACCACGCTCGGGCTGAACTCGGTCGATCGTAATCTGGTCGGGCTGTTCCAGCTTTACGGCGCCTCGGGGCTGCAGACGCTGTGGCGGCTGAAGCTGCCGGCGGCGCTGCCTTACATTCTCGGCGGCCTGCGGATTGCGGGCGGGCTGTCGCTGATCGGCGCGGTGGTGGCCGAAATCGCGGCGGGCTCGGCGGGGGCGGGCTCCGGTCTGGCGTATCGGATCGCGGAATCCGGATACCGGCTCAACATTCCCCGCATGTTCGCGGCATTGCTGTTGCTCTCCGCGGCCGGCATTGTCATCTATGGGCTGCTCGCGCTGCTGTCGCATCTGCTGCTGCGGCGCTGGCACGAAA
The DNA here is from genome assembly GCA_016215605.1 of Rhodopseudomonas palustris. Lineage (GTDB taxonomy): Bacteria > Pseudomonadota > Alphaproteobacteria > Rhizobiales > Xanthobacteraceae > Rhodopseudomonas > Rhodopseudomonas palustris_L. The sequence goes on along the minus strand of JACRJB010000022.1, from coordinate 10,730 downwards.
GCGCGCTCGGAAAGGAACAAGAATGACGGGGGAAACCGGTTCGATGGAGAGCATCGATCTGTTGATTTACGGACCGAGCAAGCCGGTCGTCGAACGGGGATTTCCGGAGCGCTACGCGCTGCATCTGTGCGCGCAGCCCGGCGACGTCGAGCGGCTGGCCGACGACGTTCGCGCCCGCATCCGCGGCGTCGCCGTCACCGGCCTGGTGCCGACCAATGCGGAGATGCTGGCGCGGTTTCCGAAGCTCGAGATCATCTCGTCGTTCGGCGTCGGTTACGATCACGTCGATGCCGCCTGGGCGGCGCAGAACAACGTCGTCGTCACCAACACGCCCGACGTGCTGACCGAAGAAGTCGCCGACACCGCGCTCGGTCTGCTGATCGCGACGCTGCGCGAATTCGTCCGCGCCGACGGCTTCGTCCGCTCCGGGCAGTGGGCGACGCAGGCCTATCCGCTCAGCGCCGGCTCGCTGCGCGACCGCACGGTCGGCATCGTCGGCATGGGCCGGATCGGCCAGGCGATCGCGCGGCGGCTCGACGCCTCGCTGGTGCCGGTGGTGTATCATTCGCGCAGGCCGTCGGCGGAGGTGAACTACAAGCACTATCCCGACCTGATCGCGATGGCCGAGGACGTCGACGCGCTGGTCGTGATCATTCCCGGCGGGCCATCCACGTCGAAGCTGATCAATGCCGAGGTGCTGGCCGCGCTCGGCCCGCGCGGCGTGCTGATCAACGTCGCGCGCGGCTCGGTGGTCGACGAGCCGGCGCTGATCGCGGCGCTGCAATCGGGCGGCATCCTCGCCGCCGGCCTCGATGTGTTCGCCGAGGAGCCCAAGGTGCCGGAGGCGCTGCGCGCGCTGCAGAACGTCGTGCTGCTGCCGCACATCGGCTCGGCCTCGGTGGTGACGCGCAACGCGATGGATCAGCTCGTCGTCGACAATCTGAAGGCGTGGTTCGACGGCAAGCCGCCGCTGACGCCGATCCCCGAAACCCCGGTGAAAGGCCGCTGAGATGAGACGCTGCGTCGCCGCCGCACTGGCTTTGCTGCTGACCGCCGCGTCGGCGCCGGCGCAGGACGCCGGGACGCTGAAGAAGGACATGGTCGGGCAGTGGGAGCTGTCGACCACCGAGCGCAGCAAGACCTGCGTGGTGACGCTGAAGCCGGACGCTGCGCAAGGCATCCAGCAGGGCATGAAGCTCGAGCTCGAACCCGGCTGCGCCGCCGCGCTGCCCTTCACCAAGGACATCGTCGCCTGGACCGTGAAGGGCCTCGACATCGTTCGGCTGGAAAATCCCGGCGGCGATTCGGTGATCGATTTCACCGAGGTCGAGAGCGGCATCTTCGAAGGCTTGCGCGCCAACGAGGGCGTCTACATCCTGCAGAACCTCGCGGCGGCGCGCTCGCTCGCCAAGTCGATGGACCAGATGATCGGCGATTGGTCGATGGTCCGCGGCAGCGGCCGCCCGGTCTGCGGCCTGACGCTGACCAACAACGAAACCGCGACGCCCGACAATTTCCAGGCCTTCCTCAAGCCGCGCTGCGACCCGATGGTCGCGAGCTTCGGCCCGACGATGTGGCGGCTGGAACGCGGCGCCCTGCTGCTGCTCGCGCCGTCCGGCGAGGTCTGGCGGTTCGAGGCCGACGACAACGCGCAATGGCGCAAGAGCCCCGACAGTGCCGATCCGCTGATCATGCTGCGGCAGTGAAACGATTGCGCGCTGGTCAATGTTCTCGCGCTGCTTTCAGTCGCGCGGAACTGAATTGACATCGATCATTCCGATCGAATAGGTCGCGGACGATCCCGTCCCGCCGTCGTCACGTCACTGTCATGCTGTCCGGCCAGACAGGCAGTATCCGGCGCGACCTTGTGCCCGTCGAGTCCTATGGGTGTGCGCGTGCCGATCCAGACCAACCAGTTCCTTCCGATCGGTCGCCGATTTCTGCCGAACATCTGGGATTGTGCGGCGCTGCTGCTGATCGTCGGCGTGATGGTGCTGATCGTCCACGGCGGCGAGCAAATCAGCGTGCCGCTGTCGGCGCTGAACAGCCCGCCGGTCTCGCTCGATCCGGCGAATCTGCCCGAATACGCGCTGCGCACCACGCTGCGGATGCTGACCGCGATGGCGTGTTCGCTGGTCTTCACGTTTGCCTATGCGGCGCTCGCGGCGAAGAGCCGTCGCGCCGAAATGGTGCTGATCCCGCTGCTCGACATCCTGCAGTCGGTGCCGATCCTCGGCTTCCTGACCTTCACGGTGGTGTTCTTTCTGAATCTGTTTCCGGGCCGCGTGCTCGGCGCCGAGCTCGCCTGCGTGTTCGCGATCTTCACCAGCCAGGCCTGGAACATGACGTTCAGCCTGTACCAGTCGATGCGCAACGTGCCGAAGGATCTCAACGAAGCCAGCCGCAGCTTCCATCTCGGCGGCTGGCAGCGGTTCTGGCGGCTCGATGTGCCGTTCGCGATGCCGGGCCTGATCTGGAACGCCATGATTTCGATGTCGGGCGGCTGGTTCTTCGTCGTCGCCTCGGAAGCCATCACCGTCGGCAACACCACCATCACGCTGCCGGGGATCGGCTCGTATGTGGCGCTCGGCATTCAGCAGCGCGATCTGGCGGCGATCGGCTACGCGATCCTGGCGATGCTGCTGGTGATCATTGCCTATGACCAGCTGCTGTTCCGGCCGATCGTCGCCTGGGCCGACAAATTCCGCTTCGAGCAGACCGCGTCCGGCACCGAGCCGACCTCCTGGGTGCTCGACCTGTTCCGGCGCACCCGCGTGCTGCGCAGTCTGTCGGGGCCATTCGGTGCGTTGCTGCGGTCGCTGTCCAATCTGCGGTTGGGGCGACGCGGCATCGCGATCGCGCGCAGCGCCGCGCGTCCGCCGTCGCGCGTGGCCGATGCGGTGTGGCTGGCGGTCGTCATCGTCGGATGCTGCTATGCCGGCTTCATCGCGCTGCGTTATCTGTCGGCGACGCTCGGCTTCGCCGACCTGCTGTCGGCCGTCGGGCAAGGGCTGATCACGCTGACGCGTGTGGTCGTGCTGATCGCTTTGGCCAGCCTGATCTGGGTGCCTGTCGGGGTGTGGATCGGCCTGCGTCCGAAGCTCGCCGAGCGGGTCCAGCCGGTGGTGCAGTTTCTCGCGGCGTTTCCGGCCAATCTGGCGTTTCCGGTGTTCGTCGTCGCGATCGTGCGCTACGGCCTCAACGTCGATGTGTTCCTCAGCCCGCTGATGATCCTCGGCACGCAGTGGTACATCCTGTTCAACGTCATCGCCGGCGCCAGCGCGTTTCCCAGCGATCTGCGCGAAGTCGCCGGCAGCTTCCACGTCCGCGGCTGGCGCTGGTGGATCAAGGTCGTGCTGCCGGGAATCTTCCCGTACTACATCACGGGCGCCGTCACCGCATCGGGCGGCTCGTGGAACGCCTCGATCGTCGCCGAGGTGGCGAGCTGGGGCGACACCCAGCTGCGCGCCAACGGCCTCGGCGCCTATATCGCGACCGCAACCTCGGATGGCGACTTCCCGCGCGTCGTGCTCGGCATCGCGGTGATGTGCATCCTCGTCACGTTGTTCAACCGGCTGCTGTGGCGGCCGCTCTATGCCTTCGGCGAGCGCCGCCTGCGGCTCGGCTGATCTCGAGGAGACCTTCATGCTCGATACGGTGTCTCAAACCGATCTGCTCGACATCCGCGGCGTCAGCCGGTCCTTCCCCAAGGGCAGCGGCGAGGATCTCGTTGTGCTGCAGGATGTCGATCTGAAGCTGCGCACCGGCGAGATCGTCGGGCTGCTCGGCCGCTCCGGCTCGGGCAAGTCGACGCTGCTGCGGATCATCGCCGGCCTGACGTCGCCGTCGACCGGCACGGCGCATTATCGCGGTGCGCCGATCGACGGCCCGCCGGACGGCATCTCGATGGTGTTTCAATCCTTCGCGCTGTTTCCCTGGCTCACCGTGCTGCAGAACGTCGAGCTCGGGCTCGAAGCGCTCGGTGTCGAGCGCACCGAACGGCGCACCCGCGCGCTGGCGGCGATCGATCTGATCGGCCTCGACGGCTACGAATCCGCCTATCCCAAGGAGCTGTCCGGCGGCATGCGCCAGCGCGTCGGCTTCGCCCGCGCGCTGGTGGTGCACCCCGATCTGATGCTGATGGACGAGCCGTTCTCCGCGCTCGACGTGCTCACCGCCGAGACGCTGCGCACCGACCTGGTCGAACTGTGGATCGAGCGACGGCTGCCGATCAAATCGGTGCTGATGGTGACGCACAACATTGAAGAGGCGGTGCTGATGTGCGACCGCATTCTGGTGTTTTCGTCGAACCCTGGCCGCGTCGCCGCCGAAATCAAGGTCGACTTCCCGCACCCGCGCAACCGCCTCGATCCGGCGTTCCGGCAACTCGTCGACAGCATCTACGCCCGGATGACGCAGCGGCCGGAGCCGAAGATCGCCGCCGAGGGCGCGGCCGGCCCGGGGATCGGGCTGGTGCTCAACGCGCTGTCGTCCAATCTCTTGGCCGGCCTGATCGAGACGCTGGCGGGCGGCCCGTATCACGGGCGGGCCGACCTGCCGGTGCTGGCCGAAAGCCTGCAGATGGAGGCCGACGAGCTGTTTCATCTCGCCGAAACGCTGCAACTGCTGCGCTTCGCCCAGGTCAGCGAAGGCGACATCGTGCTCACCGACGCCGGCCGGCGCTTCGCCGATCTCGACACCGACGACCGCAAGAAGCTGTTCGCCGATCACCTCGTCAACTACGTGCCGCTGGTCGGCCTGATCCGCCGCGTCCTCGACGAGCGCCCGTCCCACACCGCCCCGGCCGCGCGCTTCCGCAACGAACTCGAAGACTACATGTCGGAAGACTACGCCGACGAGACGCTGAAGACGGTCGTGTCCTGGGGCCGCTACGCCGAGCTGTTCGCCTATGATGAACAGTCGGAGTTGTTCAGCCTGGAAAACCCGCACTGATCGGAAAGGTGTCGCGCGGCCGCCCCACACCCCTCCGTCATCGCCCGCGCAGGCGGGCGACCCAGTATCCCAGAGCGTTCGCTTGATAAGCGAGCGCACCGCCGTACTGGATCCTCCGCTTTCGCGGAGGATGACGATGGGAATGGGCGAGCGGCTCGAGCTATCTCAAATCCCCGCCATCATCACGTATTTGATCTCGACATATTCTTCGATGCCGTGATGCGAGCCTTCGCGGCCCAGACCTGACTCCTTGACGCCGCCGAACGGGGCGACTTCGGTGGTGATCAGGCCGGAATTGACGCCGACCATGCCGCTCTCCAGCGCCTCGGCGACGCGCCAGACGCGGCCGAGATCGCGCGCATAGAAGTAGCTGGCGAGGCCGAACGGCGAGGCGTTCGCCAGCTTGATGACTTCGTCCTCGGTCGTGAAACGGAACACCGGGGCCAGCGGGCCGAACGTCTCCTCGTGCGCGACCAGCGCATCCGGCCGAACATTCGCCAGCACGGTCGGCTCGAAGAAGGTGCCGCCGAGCGCGTGGCGCTTGCCGCCGGTGATCACCTTGGCGCCGTGCGACACCGCGTCGGCGATGTGCTTCTCGGTCTTCTCGACCGCGGCCTCGTTGATCAGCGGACCCTGGGTCACGCCCTGCTCCGTGCCGTCGCCGATTTTCATCGCCTTGACCTTGGCGGCGAGCTTCTCGACGAAGGCGTCGTAGACGCCGTCCTGGACGTAGAGCCGGTTGGCGCAGACGCAGGTCTGGCCCATGTTGCGATATTTCGACACCATCGCGCCCTCGACCGCGGCGTCGATGTCGGCATCGTCGAACACGATGAACGGGGCGTTACCGCCGAGCTCCAAACCGAGCTTCTTCACGCCGACGGCGGACTGCCGGTACAGGATCTTGCCGACCTCGGTGGAGCCGGTGAAGCCGACGAAGCGCACCGCCGGATGTTCGCAGAACACTTGGCCGATCGGCGGCGCGTCGCCGGTGACGATGTTGAACACGCCCTTCGGCAGCCCCGCCTTCTCGGCCAGCACCGCCAGCGCCAGCGCCGAGAACGGCGTCTCTTCGGCCGGCTTCAGCACCACGGTGCAACCGGCCGCGAGCGCCGGCGATACCTTGCGGGTGATCATCGAGTTCGGAAAATTCCACGGCGTGATCGCGGCGCAGACGCCGATCGGCTGCTTGAGCGCGATCAGCCGCGCGTCGGCGCGCTGGGTCGGAATGGTCTCGCCATAGACCCGCCGGGCTTCCTCGGCGAAGAACTCCACATAGGCGGCGCCGATATCGACCTCGCCGAGCGCTTCGGTCAGCGGCTTGCCCTGTTCGCTGGTCAGGATCAGCGCCAGATCCTCGCGATTGGCGACGATCAGCTCGAACCATTTGCGCAAGATGTTGGAGCGCTGCTTGGCGGTGAGCTTGGCCCAGGCCGGAAACGCGCGCTCGGCGGCTTCCACCGCCGCGGTCGCCTCGGCGGCGCCGAGGCTCGGAATCCGGCAGATCTCGCTGCCATTGGCCGGATTGGTCACGGCGATCGATCCCTTGCCGGTCCATGCGCCGTCGATGAAACATTGTTCGCGCAGCAGCGATGGATCTTTCAGGCGGTCGCGCAGCGAGGATGCGGTCGCGGATGTGCGGGCAGCAGCGGTCGTCGGGGACATTCGGATCACCTCTTCCGGGGTTGTCGGGGCGCGGGTCACCGATCGTCGGGGCCCGGCTTCGGAAGAAGTATAGGAGCATCTCGCGCGGTTCGCACCGTCTGCGCCGCCTCACGTCATGGTGCGACGGCGCGAAGGCCTCCCGCATTGCGATGCAAAAGATTAGGCGGCGCGGCTGAACCAGGTTTCGCGCCGGTTGATCATGTGTGCGGCGCACATCTTGGCGTCCGCCCGCGTCGCGGTGGCGCAGACGCGATATTCCAGGTCGGGCATCGGCGCCTGGGTGCGACGGCCGAACCAGCCGCTCAGCCGCTTCGGCTGGATCTGCACCCGCGCCAGCGCCTGCGCCAGATTGTCGGTTGCGGCGAAGCCGAACAGCGAGCCGTCATTGGCGTTGCGGATTTCATAGATGCCGGGGCCGACCGGCGCTTCGATGGTGCCGCGACCGGCACGGGGATAACGCTTCCAGTCGCTCCAGGATGGGATCATCGAAACTCTCCGTGGCAATATGGCTACAGGTCGGCGTATGGAAGTAGGACGTCGCAGGCCGCTGCGAGGTTCAAGCAACTGCGGCCGTATTGTGAACGACATGAGGCGGGCTTCGTTCCGCAGCGCATCGCCGCAAGTCTTTGTGGTTGCAGGCGCCTTAATCTGCCCGGCACGATTGGCCGCCGCCTTCACGAAACTGCGAAGTCGTTCCAGTTTCGAGCCGATCAATGATGTGTCGTCTTGCGCATGTCGCGATCGCGCGGAACAATCGTCCAACTACAAAAAATCACATGGGAGGATGACTGCATGCACGGCACGAAAATTGATCAAGCGCTGCAAGGCTTCTGCGAGCGGGGCGACATTCCGGGCGTCGTCGCCTACGCCGGCAATTCCAGCGAGACGCTGTATCACGGCGCGTTCGGCAAGCGCGATCTCTCCAAAGCCCAGCCGATGACGACCGACAGCGTGTTCTGGATCGCCTCGATGACCAAGGCGATCACCGGCGCGGCGGCGATGCAGCTGGTCGAGCAGGGCAAGCTGTCGCTGGACGAGCCGATCGGCAAGGTGCTGCCCGATCTCGCCGCGCCGCTGGTGCTGGACGGCTTCGCCGCCGACGGCACGCCGAAGACGCGCCCGGCCAAGACCGCGATCACGTTGCGGAAGCTGCTCACCCACACCGCCGGCTTCTGCTACGACATGTGGAACGCCGACATGGTGAAGTACATGGAGCACGCCGGCGTGCCCGGCATCATCGGCTGCCAGAACGCCGCGCTGAAGACGCCGCTGGCGTCCGATCCCGGCACGCGCTGGGAATACGGCACGAATATCGACTTCGCCGGCAAGGCGGTCGAGGCGGTCAGCGGCATGAAGCTCGACGCGTATTTGCGCGATCATCTGTTCGCGCCGCTCGGCATGAACGATATCGGCTTCAAGATCACCGACGAGCAGCGCACCCGGCTGGTCGCGGTGCATGCCCGCGGCGAAGACGGTTCGCTGGCGCCGATCCCGTTCGAAGTCGAGCAGAATCCCGAATTCCACATGGGCGGCGGCGGCCTCTACGGCTCCGCGGCCGACTATCTGAAGTTCACCCGGATGATCCTCAACAAGGGCCGCGGCAACGGCAACCAGGTGCTGAAGCCCGAGACCGTCGCGATGATGGGCCAAAACCACATCGGCGACCTCAACGTCACCAAGCTCGACTCGGCGGTCGCCTTCGCCACCAACGATGTCGATCTCTATCCGGGCATGGACAAGAAGTGGGGCCTGAGCTTCCTGATCAACACCGAGACCACGCCGGAAGGCCGCAGCCCCAATAGCCTCGCCTGGGCCGGCCTCGCCAACACCTATTTCTGGATCGACCCGGCGCGCGATGTCAGCGGCGTGATCCTGATGCAGGTGCTGCCGTTCGGCGACGCCAAGTGCCTCGATGCCTTCGCGGCGTTCGAGCGCGGCGTCTATGCCAGCCTGGGCTCGGGCCAGAAGGCGGCCTGAGGTGGCGGTGATCCGGTGAGGCTCGACAAGCCTCACCGGACGCGCGACCATCCGAACAATCAAAAACACCCCGCCGGCCGACGCGCCGGCGGCCAGTGAGGAAACAACCGCGTGACCGATCAGGCTCCAGCCGGAAAAGCTCCCAGCTACGTATGCGGCGTCTCCGATGCGCCGCTGCTCGGCATCACCATCGGCCAGGCGCTCGACCTCGCGGCGCAGCGCTGGCCGGAGCGCGAGGCGCTGGTGTCGCCGAGCCACGGCGTGCGCTGGAGCTGGCGCGAGTTCGCGGCGCGCGTCGATGCGCTGGCCGCGGGCTTCGTCGCGCTCGGGCTGGAGCGCGGCGATCGGATCGGCGTGTGGTCGATGAACCGCCCGGAATGGACGCTGACGCAATTCGCCGCCGCAAAAGCCGGACTGATCCTGGTCACCATCAATCCGGCCTATCGGCTGAGCGAACTCGAATTCGCCCTCGCCAAGGTCGGCTGCGCCGCCTTGGTCACTGCGACCGCGTTCAAGACCTCCGCCTATATGGAGATGCTGAACACGCTGATCCCGGAGCTGGCCCGTTCGCAGCCCGGCGCGCTGAGATCCGCCAGGCTGCCGCAACTGCGCGCGGTCATCCAGATCGGCGGGCCGAAGAGCCCCGGCACGATCGCGTTCGACGAGGTTGCGGCGATGGGCGGCGATCGCCATCGCCAGATGATCGCGGAGCTCGTCGGCGCGCTGCAGTTCGACGACGCGGTCAACATCCAGTTCACCAGCGGCACCACCGGCTCGCCCAAGGGCGTGACGCTGACGCACCACAACATCCTCAACAACGGCTACTTCGTCGGCCGCGCCATGAAGCTGACCGAGCAGGATCGCATCTGCATTCCGGTGCCGCTGTATCACTGCTTCGGCATGGTGATGGGCAATCTCGCCGCGGTCACCTGCGGCGCCGCGATGGTGTATCCCGGCGAGGGGTTCGATCCGCTGGCCACGTTGCAAACCGCGTCGCAGGAGAAATGCACCGCGCTGTACGGTGTGCCGACGATGTTCATCGCCGAGCTCGACCATCCGCAGTTTGCGTCCTTCGATCTGTCGTCGCTGCGCACCGGCATCATGGCGGGCGCCCCGTGCCCGGTCGAAGTGATGCGACGGGTCAACGACGCGATGAACATGCGCGAGGTGACGATCGCCTACGGCATGACCGAGACCAGCCCGGTCAGCTTCCAGAGCGCGGTCGACGATCCGGAGGAGCGTCGCGTCTCAACCGTCGGCCGCATCCACCCGCATGTCGAGGTGAAGGTGGTCGATCTCGAAGGACGGATCGTGCCGCGCGGCACCCGCGGCGAGCTCTGCACCCGCGGCTACAGCATCATGCTCGGCTATTGGGACGAGACGGAGAAGACCGCCGACGTGCTCGACGCCGCCGGCTGGATGCACACCGGCGATCTGGCGGTGATCGACGACGAAGGCTTCTGCAACATCGTCGGCCGGATCAAGGACATGGTGATTCGCGGCGGCGAGAATCTGTATCCGCGCGAGATCGAGGAATTCCTGTATCGCCACCCGAAGATCCAGGACGTCCAGATCTTCGGCGTCGCCGACGAACGCTACGGCGAGGAACTCTGCGCCTGGGTCCGCGTCCGCGCCGGCGAGACGCTGACCGCCGACGACATCCGCGCCTTCTGCCAGGGCCAGATCGCCCACAACAAGATCCCGCGCTACGTCGAATTCGTCGACGACTTCCCGATGACGGTCACCGGCAAGATCCAGAAATTCGTGATGCGCGAGAAGGTGGAAGCGAAACTCGGGCTGAAGGCGGCGAAGACGGCGTAGTTAGCATCATTGAGACGCACTGCGGTGCGTCGCACTCTGCCTGCTCCCTCGCCCCGCTCTTGCGGGGAGAGGGCTGGGGTGAGGGGCGACGCGAGCACTGAGGCTCGGCCTCGCGGAGGTCCACCGCTCGCCGCCATCCTTCGAGACGCCCGGCTCCGCTCTGCGAGCGGCGCCGAGCTCCTCAGAGCCTGGCCGAAAACTAAGCGAGTGATTTCGGGCAGATTGTGATTCCGTCGGATTTGCAAAGATTCGATGGAGGGCACAATGACTTGGTCCGAAACCACTCGTGCACAGTATCGACGTGACGATCTACGCTA
>JACRJB010000019.1 GCA_016215605.1 Rhodopseudomonas palustris | reverse complement strand
CCCGTCCAGCCACGAAAGCGGCAGCCGCTCGTAGTAGCGGCGGACGGTGACCTTCTGCCTCCCGGACGCGTGCTTGCGAGGCACGACGCGCAGGACGCCGCGTCCGTCCGACTCCGCCAGCTCCATGCCGGCTTCGTCGAACCATCACCCGGCTGGTTGCCCAGCCGCATGATCTGTCCCGCTATCCGACGCCTCGCGAAGCGCCCCTCACGGACAGGACATGGCGGACTATAATCATAATAGGAATATTGTCAAGGGCCGATCATGGCCCGTGTCCCGGACGCGCTGCGGCACGCAGTGCCGCTGCGCAGATCCGGGACCCCGGTTCGCGCCCTCACAACACTTGCTGCTTCTCGGGAAGAAACCGGGGTCCCGCATCTGCGGCGCAGCGCTGCGCGCTGCACCGCGTGCGGGACACGAAACTGACGATCACCCGGAAAGCCTCTCGCCTCCGTCATTCCGGGGCGCCGCGCAGCGGCGAGCCCGGAATCTCGACGTGATGGAAGGAAAAGAACACGTGCGCAACGACTGCGGGATTCAGGGTTGGCGCAGCTTCGCTGCGCGCCCCGGAATGACGAACGAGGGGCATGCGCTACGCCGGCTCTCGCCATGAGGGCCGGGGGCGGCCATCAGGTTCGAGGTTGGCCGCCGGGATCGAGCGGCGCTCAGCTCTCCGCTGCGGCGGCCGTTCGGATCTTGTCGTGCAGCGTGAAGCCGTTGCCGGAGCGGGACAGCACGGCGTCGCGGTCGTGGAAGGCGTTGAGCGTGGAGCGGTGGCCGATCGAGACAATGGTGGTGTCGGGCAGCTTCTGATCGAGCAGGCGGTACAGCGCGGCTTCCGACGGTTCGTCGAGCGAGGCGGTGGCTTCGTCGAGGAACAGATATTGCGGCGCGTGCAGCAGCGCGCGCGCCACGCCGAGCCGCTGCTGTTCGCCGAGCGACAGCGTGCGGTTCCAGTGGCCATGCTCGGCGAGCCGGTCCGCGAGGCCCGGCAGCCCGACCTCCCGGACCACCTCGGCGACTTGCGCGGCGGTGAACGCCTCCGGCTCGGAGGGGTAGACGATCGCGGCGTGCAATTCGCCGACCGGGAAATACGGGCGCTGCGGCAGCATCATGATCGTGGCGTCGGCGGGAATCGCGATCGCGCCGGAGCCGAACGGCCAGATCCCGGCGATGGCGCGGAACAGCGTCGACTTGCCGGAGCCCGACGGGCCCGCGATCAGCGTGCGCTCCTTGCCGTTGATGTGGAAGTCGTCGGCGCTCATCAGCGGCTGGCCGGAGGGCAGCGTCAGTTTCAAACCGTCGAGCCGGATCGCATCGCCGGCCTTGGCGACGGTGCGGCTGACGCCGGGATTGGCGCGCTGCGCGCCGGCGGTCTGGATCGCGGCTTCGAAACCGTCGAGCCGCGCCACCACCGACTGCCATTCCGCCAGCGTGCGATAGGCGGTGATGAAGAACGACAGCGAGTCCTGCACGCTGCTGAAGGCCGATGCGGTCTGCATCAGGCCGCCGAGCTGCACCTTGTTGGCGAAATAGGCCGGCGCCAGCAGAATATAGGGAAACACCACCGAGGCCTGCGAGTAGCTCGCGGTGAACGCGGTCAGCTTCTTGGTCCGCGTCATGATCCGCATGAAGTTCTCGGCGACCAGGCCGAACCGCGACGACAGCTTGCCGCGCTCGGCGCTCTCGCCGCGCAGCAACGCGATCTGCTCGGAATTTTCGCGGGCGCGGACCAGGTTGAAGCGGAAATCCGCCTCGAACCGCTGCTGGCGGAAATTCAGCTCGGCCAGCGGCGAGCCGATCCAGTGGGTCAGCGTGGTGCCGATCGCGGCGTAGATCAGCGCGCCCCACACCAGATAGCCCGGGATCGGAATGTCGCGGCCGAACACGTGCAGCGGCGCTTCGTTGGACAGCCCCCACAGGATGATGACGAACGAGAACAGCGTCACCACCGCGTTGAGCAGGCCGACGCCGAGCACCAGCGTGCGTTCGACGAACAGCTGGGTGTCCTCCGAGATGCGCTGGTCCGGGTTGTCGGCGGCGTCGCCGAGCAGCTGCATCTGGTAGTGATTGGAATCGTGCAGCCAGTCGCCGAGGTAGCGCTCGGTCATCCAGCGCCGCCAGCGGATCTGCAGCCACTGGTTGAGATACAGCTGATAGACCTTGAGGGCGATCCAGATCGCGGCCAGCACGCAGAAATAGCCGAGCTGATAGGCGAACACGTTGTAATCGCGCTCCTGCAACGCGTTGTAGAACACGTTGTTCCAGCGGTTGAACAGCACGCTCAGGCCGACCACGGCGAGCTCGATGCCGAGCACCGACGCCAGCAGGATTCGCCCCATCCGCCGGTCTTCGGATTTGAAATACGGAACCGCGATGCGCCAGACCGTCGCCAGCGTGGATCGGATGTTGGTCACGGGATGAGGTTCTCCGGGTGCGAGGCTCTCGGGCGAGGGCCTAGACGAAAGTTGTAGGTAAAACGACCTACGGCGACTTGTCGCGCCCACTTGTCGCACCCTAGCATGAAGACAACGGCAGGGGATGGTGGCCGGCCCATTTCGCGAGTTTGTGACGACCCGGCGGCTCGGGTTCACCTGCCTGCGTCCAGTGCCTCCTCATCGGTCCAACGAGGCCGAGATGCCACAACAGATGCAAGGGAGGAATCCGAATGTGGAATCAGCTCTACAATCCGCTCGGGAATGCCACGCTGTCGACCATCGCGGCCGCCATCCCGGTGGTCACGCTGCTGGTGCTGATCGCCAGCGGAAAGGTGAAGGCGCACCTGGCGGCCATCATCGCGCTGATTCTCGCCAATCTGGTCGCGATCTACGTGTTCACGATGCCGGCCAACATGTCGATCCGCGCCTCGCTGCTCGGCGTGGTCACCGGCTTCTTCCCGATCGGCTGGATCGTCCTCAACGTCATCTTCCTGTACCGCATCACCGTCGAGACCGGGCGGTTCGAGTTGCTGCAGCGCGCCATCGGCGGCGTCACCACTGACCGCCGCCTGCAGCTGCTGTTGATTGCCTTCGCGTTCGGGGCGTTCTTCGAAGGCGCCTCGGGGTTCGGAACGCCGGTCGCGATCACCGCCGCGATCCTGATCGGGCTCGGCTTCTCGCCGCTCGCCGCCTCCGGCCTGTCGCTGATCGCCAACACCGCGCCCGTCGCTTACGGCGCGCTCGGCACGCCGATCCAGGGGCTGGCCTCGGTGACCGGGCTCGACCCCTACGTGCTCGGCGCCATGGTCGGCCGGCAACTGCCGTTCTTCTCGCTGCTGGTGCCGTTCTGGCTGATCTGGGCGTTCGCCGGCTTCCGCGGCATGATGCAGATCTGGCCGGCGATCCTGGTCACCGGCGTCGGCTTCGCGATCCCGCAGTTCGTGATCTCGAACTACATCAATCCGTGGATCGTCGACATCGGCGCGTCGCTGATCTCGATGGGCTGCCTGATCCTGTTCCTCAAAGTGTGGCAGCCGAAGGAATTGTGGCTGTCGCCGTCGCTGCGCGGCAAGGACGAATCCGCCGCGACCATGAAGCCGCCGAAGCCGATGGACACCGCCAAGCTGACTCAGGCGCAATTGTGGGGCGCGCTGCTGCCGTGGATCATCGTCTGCCTGGTGATGCTGATCTGGGGCACGGGCCTGTTCAAGGGCTGGGCGAATTCGATCTTCGTCTGGAACTACCCGGTCCCCGAACTCGACAAGATGATCATGAAAGTGCCGCCGGTCGCGGCGAAGCCGACGCCGGAAGGGGCGGTGTTCAGCTTCACCTATCTGTCGTTCACCGGCACCGGCATGTTGCTGGCGGCGCTGATCTCCGGCGTGCTGATGGGAATCTCGCCGGGCAAGATGTTCGTCGAATACGGCCGCACCATCCGGCTGTGCGCGATCTCGCTGATCACCATCTCGGCGATGCTGGCGATCGGCACGCTGACAAGGCTGTCCGGCGTCGACGCGACGCTCGGTCTCGCCTTCGCCGCCACCGGCGTGCTGTACCCGTTCTTCGGCACGCTGCTGGGCTGGCTCGGCGTGGCGCTGACCGGATCGGACACCGCCTCGAACGTGCTGTTCGGCAACCTGCAGAAGATCACCTCGGAACAGCTCGGCCTGTCGCCGATCCTGATGAGCGCCGCCAACTCGTCGGGCGGCGTGATGGGCAAGATGATCGACGCCCAGTCGATCGTGGTCGCCTCGACCGCGACCAACTGGTACGGCCACGAAGGCTCGATCCTGCGCTACGTGTTCCTGCATTCGATCACGCTGGCCTGTCTGGTCGGCGTGCTGGTGATGCTGCAGGCCTATGTCTATCCGTTCACCGCGATGGTGCTGAAGTAGCTTCGTCATCGTTTCGACATGCGGAACCCCGCGGCCTCGGCCGCGGGGTTTTCCGTTGTGACGACGCGGCGCGCTGGCCAAGCCGGCTGCATCTGCGATAGACAGCGCCGATCGACCCGAACAACTGCCGAGGACAGATGCGTTCTTCCCTGCTGACATGCGCCGCGCTGGCGGCAGCTCTCGTCGTCGCCGGCGCGCCCGCTGCGAAGGCTCAATCCGACGAGTTTCCATTCGGTCTGGAAATGACCCTCGAAGCCCAGCCGAAGCCGGGCTCGAAGCGGGTTCCCAATCTCGAAATCGGCGACAAGGGCGAGGTCCGGCTGGAGCTGTGGTGCAAGGGCGGCAGCGGCCAGTTCTCGATCGCCGGCAGCTCGGTGGTGTTCGTCGCCGGCACGATCGACGATCGCGCCTGTCCGCCGGATCGCGCCGAGGCCGACGACGCGCTGGTCGCGGCGCTGACGGCGGCGACGAGCTGGACACGGCAGGGCGATTACGTGACGTTCTCCGGCGGCCAGCCGCTGCGGTTCCGGCTGAATTCGAACTAGCAGTTCATCGATTGATTTAAGCGATACAGCCTTTCCAGAGGCAGTGAGTCCTCATCCTGAGGAGCCCGGCGAAGCCGGGCGTCTCGAAGGATGGGGTGACGCACTCGCCTGCGGCGCATGGTTCGAGACGGCGCTTCGCGCCTCCTCACCATGAGGGTGTGCCTGTCGAGCGCTTCAGAGCGGCGGTTCTAGTTCAACGGGACTGTTCTAACGGCCGGCGTCGCGCAGGATGATGTCGGCGCACAGTGCCGCCGATTGCACGACGCCGCTGTAGCCGCCGACGCCCGCATAGGCCGAGGCGAGATACAGGCCCGGAACAACCGTGCGGGGCGAGCGGTAGGGCGCGTCGTCGTCGGGCGGCAGCGGCGCGAAGCCGTAGACCGAGCCTTGCGGCACGTTGAGATATTGCTGCACCGACAGTGCGACGTTGAACGAGGACGCCGTCACCGCGCCGGCCAGGCCGGGATAAATGCGGTCGAGATGATCGACGATCGCCTGCTGCCAGCGGCCGCGCTTGGCGCGGTAGTCGTCCTGCGTCAGTCCGCTCCAGTTCGCGATCTGATCCGGCCCGACCACCGACAGCACGTAAGGCGGCGAGGGCACGCCCGACTCGATCGCGGCGTAGTCGGCGAGCGCCAGCGGCGGCATCCGCTGCGCCGGTTCGCCGGCCATCAGCGTCTTGCCTTCGGCATAGCCGGCGAGATCGCTCATCCAGTCCGGAAGTAACTGCGTCGAGAAGCTGCTGACGCCGAACTCGCGCGGCGGCTGCGACAGGCCGAGCGTCAAGGCGAACAACGACAGCGACAGCGGGCGCCCGGCGTAGCTCTCGGTCAGGCGATCGGCTTGCGCCTCCGGCATCAGCGCGGCGAGCGCACCCGGTGCGGCGTTGCCGATCACGGTGAGCGCTTCGACCGCTTGCGGATCGCTGCCGTCGCGGGCGGTGTGGGTGATGCGATGGATGCCGCCGGGCTCGCCCATCTCGACGCGGCTGACGACGCGGCGCAGCAGCACCTCGCTGCCCGCGGTCCGCACCGCGCGGGCGATCGCGCTCGACAGCCGCTGCGAGCCGCCCTGCACGTAGCGCGCGCCGGTCAGCAGGAAGCTGCCCTGCATCATCGCGAACGGAATCCACCACAGCGTCGCGGGATCGTCGTGGAAGTAGGAGAGGTTGCCGGCGATCGCGCATTTGAGCGCTTCGTTGTCGCCGAACAGCGCCTGCAGCTTGTCGGCCAGCGACGACGACCAGTCGGGAAATTCCGGGGCCAGCGCGAACACCGCCTCGAGCCCGCCGTCGCCGACCGCGGACGCCAGCCGCTCCATCTCGCCGAGCAATTGTTCGATGCCGCGGCGCGCGTCGGGGAACCGCGCCAGCAGCGCTTCGCGGGCGCCGATGAAATCATCCGGCAGCACGAAGGGCTGCGTCAGCGGCCCGCCGCGCATTTCGTACAGCGCGCCGGCGGCCACGAACGGCACTGCGTCGCGCGCGCCGGCGCGGCCGAGCGCGGCATGCTTCGGATCGCGCGGATGCCGCGGATCGCCGGTGACGTGCAGCGAGCCTTCGACGAACAAATCGCCGACCTTGTAGCTCGACGCCGCGCCGCCGACCGAATTGCCGCGCTCGATCACCAGCACCTTGCGGCCTTCGCGGGCCAGAATCGCGCCCGCGGTCAGGCCGCCGAGGCCGGCGCCGATCACCACTGCGTCATAGCGCGTCATTCAACCGAACATCCTGCCGCCGAGAGGGAAGCGCTTCTTTGCCGCAATGCAGCGGCATGTCAAATCGCGCTCCTGCCGCAACGGTGGCCTCTAACCTCTCCCCGCAAGAGCGGGGCGAGGGAGCAGGCCGCGGCCGTTTCGGGTTCGTGCCGGCAGCCGCCCGGTGGTGCTCTATTGCCAGGTCGAGCTCTCGGAATCCCAGCGCTGGCCCTTGAGTTCCTTCGCCAGCGCGGCGACGGCGCCGCCGTCGCTGCGCGGCTCGGCTTCCTCTTCGCCGGAGGCGTCGTCGTTGATGGCGAGCTTGGCGCCGGCGCATTCGTCGGCGGTGCTCACCGAGGGATTGCCGAGCCACAGCATCAGCTTGTCGGTCGCGCCGGGCTTGTCGGCGCTGACCATCGCCTCGACCTCGATGGTCTCGGTGAGTTGCAGCGAGGGCACGAGGTCGCTCGGGCGCTTGAAGGTCAGCTTCAGCTTGCCGGTATCGTCGTTCCATGCCGACGTGGCCAGCGTCGCGCCCAGCGTCTGGGTCAGCACGCCGGCGACGGTTGTTGCGATCTTGTCGCGGTTGAGCTTGTCGCCGTCGCGCCAGCCGGCGGCGGGGAACAGGATGGTGCGGTCCATCTCGATCGCGCCGTTGGTCCAGCCGGCGGCGAGCACGCCCGGGAAGGTCTTGGCCTTGGCGATCAGCGCCGCGGCGCGCGCCGGATCGGTGGTCAGGTTGATCACCAGCGCGCCGGCGCGCAGCGCGTCGCAGCCGACGCTCAGGCTCGACAGCGACACCTGCAGGTTCTGGCCCTTCAGCGTCTTCAGGAAATCCGCCGCGGCCTCGAGATTGACCCGGACGCCGACCGCCTCGGGCGATACTTCGGTGAAGTCCTTCGGCGCCGGCGCGATGCCGTCCTCGGTGGTCTGGTTCTCCAGATATTCCTTCTCGCTCAGGTCGGAATTGTCGTTCGAGGCGATCTCGTGGACCGTGGTGCCGATGCTGATCTGGCCCTTGAAGTCGACGGTCTCGCCGTTCGGCTTGCGGGTCAGCTTGACCGTGACCGGCGCCTTGTCGCCGGTGGTCTGGGTGGTTCCGGTGAGGTTCGGGCCGCTGGCCTGCAGATTGGCGACGAAGCGGTCCTTGTGGTCGGAGCCCTTGACCGGCGAGTAGCAGACGTCGAGCACCGCCCCGGTCACCGTCTTGCCCTGCCGGGTCTCCTTCAGGATCACGTCGGCGCTGTCCATGAAGCCGTCGACCGCGGTGAAGTAGCGCGTCTCGTTGGCGGGCGCCGCGGCCTTCGGCGCCGCCTTGCTCTGGGCGCGGGCGAGATCGGTCGCAGGCAGCAGCATCAGCAGGCTGAACAGGAGCGCGCGCATCGGGGGTGTCCTCGCAGGATTTGCAGTTTTCGCAGCCTTGTCGATTCGAATTGAATCCGAACCATGGCCCTGACTAGCAAATCGCAGAGCTCGCGCCAAAAAAACAAGCGCAAAGACACTTGCAGCCGTCATCCCCGCGAAGGCGGGCGATGACGGCTGAGAGAGTGGCGACAGCCGTGCCATCGCGCGGTCTTAGCCACCGCGGCCCCACAAACAACAAGGCCGCCCGGAGGCGGCCTTGCGTGTTTTGTCGGGGAGGAAGGTGGCCGGGCTCTCAGAAGCCCATGCCGCCCATTCCGCCCATGCCGCCGCCGCCACCCGGCATCGCCGGGGCGTCGGCCTTCGGCAGCTCGGCGACCATGGCTTCGGTGGTGACCAGCAGCGCCGCGACCGACGAGGCGTCCTGCAGCGCGGTGCGCACCACCTTGGCCGGATCGACAATGCCCTTGGCGAGCATGTCGACATAGTCCTCGCTCTGCGCGTCGAAGCCGAACGTCTCCGACTTGTTCTCGAGGATCTTGCCGACCACGATCGAGCCTTCGACGCCGGCGTTCTCGGCGATCTGGCGGATCGGAGCTTCGAGCGCCTTCAGCACGATGTTGATGCCGGCCTGGACGTCAGGATTGTCGTTGTGGATGCGGCCGACCGCCTTCTTGGCGCGCAGCAGCGCGACGCCGCCGCCAGGCACGATGCCTTCCTGCACCGCGGCGCGGGTCGCGTTCAGCGCGTCCTCGACACGGTCCTTCTTTTCCTTGACCTCGACCTCGGTCGCGCCGCCGACGCGGATCACCGCGACGCCGCCGGCGAGCTTGGCCAGACGCTCCTGCAGCTTCTCACGGTCGTAGTCCGAGGTGGTTTCCTCGATCTGCGCCTTGATCTGCTGCACCCGCGCCTCGATGTCCGGCTTCTTGCCGGCGCCGTTGACGATGGTGGTGTTCTCCTTGTCGATCACCACCTTCTTGGCGCGGCCGAGTATCTTCAGCGTGACGCTTTCGAGCTTGATGCCGAGCTCTTCCGAGATCAGCTGGCCGCCGGTCAGGATCGCGATGTCTTCGAGCATCGCCTTGCGGCGATCGCCGAAGCCCGGCGCCTTGACGGCCGAGACCTTGAGGCCGCCGCGCAGACGGTTGACCACCAGGGTCGCCAGCGCTTCGCCTTCGACGTCCTCGGCGATGATCAGCAGCGGCTTGCCCGACTGCACCACCGCTTCGAGCACCGGCAGCATCGACTGCAGGCCCGAGACCTTCTTCTCGTGCAGCAGGATGTAGACGTCGTCGAGCTCGACGGTCATCTTCTCGGCGTTGGTCACGAAGTACGGCGACAGGTAGCCGCGATCGAACTTCATGCCCTCGACGATGTCGACTTCGGTCTCGAGCGACTTGTTCTCTTCGACGGTGATGACGCCCTCGTTGCCGACCTTCTGCATCGCCTGGGCGATCATCTTGCCGATCGGCGCGTCGCCGTTGGCCGAGATGGTGCCGACCTGGGCGATTTCGGCCGAGGAGGCGACCGGACGCGCGCGCTTCTGGATGTCCTTGATCACGGACGACACCGCGATCTCGATGCCGCGGCGCAGATCCATCGGGTTCATGCCGGCGGCGACGGCCTTGGCGCCTTCGCGCACGATCGCCTGGGCCAGCACGGTCGCGGTGGTGGTGCCGTCACCGGCGAGGTCGTTGGTCTTCGAGGCCACTTCGCGCAGCATCTGCGCGCCCATGTTCTCGAACTTGTCCTCGAGCTCGATCTCCTTGGCGACGGTGACGCCGTCCTTGGTGATGCGCGGAGCGCCGAAGCTCTTCTCGATCAGCACGTTCCGGCCCTTCGGGCCGAGCGTCACCTTGACCGCGTTGGCGAGGATGTCGACGCCGCGCAGCATGCGATCGCGCGCGTCTCCGGCGAATTTGACGTCTTTGGCTGCCATTCAAGTCTCTCCTGATGTCTGTTGCGAGCTGGTCAGCCGACCACGCCCATGATGTCCGACTCCTTCATGATCAGGAGCTCCTGGCCGTCCAGCTTGATCTCGGTGCCCGACCACTTGCCGAACAGCACGCGGTCGCCGGCCTTGACGTCGATCGGCGTGAGCTTGCCGGTCTCGTCGCGGCCGCCCGGGCCGACGGCGACGACTTCGCCTTCCTGCGGCTTCTCCTTGGCGGAGTCCGGAATGATGATGCCGCCCTTGGTCTTGGTTTCGGCGTCGATGCGCTTCACCACGACGCGGTCATGGAGTGGACGAAAATTGAGCTTAGCCATGGGATGTCCTGTGCTGTTTGCTGGAGGCTCGGCGTCGAGTGCCGGGTCCGATGCGCGGTTCGGGTTGTCGTCCGCGTTGTTGGCAATCGTGCTGCGAGAGTGCTAATTGTCGGTTCCGAATATGACTTGCGGCTCTTTCTGTCAAGTTGAGGGCTTAATAGCTTGGTGAGGCTATTATAGGATTCTCGCAAACCAGATCGGAGCACCAGGCTGTTTGCCGACCGCATTGCCTGCCGTGGGATTTTGCGCTTGTGTGACGGAAGGGCGCATGGGGATGTTCTCTCGGGGAGAAGTTATGATCAGTTCAAGCAACGCACGCGCGCCCCTCAATCTGGCGATGGCGTCGGTGATGGCGCTGGGCCTCGGCGCGTGCGGCAGCTTCGGTGGGTTCGGCGGCCTCGGCGGCTCGCAGCCGGCCGAGGTGGTCGAGCCTGCGGCGCCGCCGGAGATGCCGGCAACGATTCGCGCCGACGAGATCGTCGGCCGCTGGGGGCTGGCGTCGTTCCAGAATCCGGCGGATCGCGCCCGCACCGAGAAGGCCGCGCTATCGCAGTGCAAAAATCCCTACGTGATCGGCGCCGGCGCGTCCGGGGGCGTGATCATGCATCTCGCCGACCAGGCGACGCCGCAGGAACTCCGGCTGAAGGGATCGCCCGGCGGCAAGAACTACATCGGCCCGGCCGGCCCGATCGGCGAGCAGGATCGTGAGATCGTGTCGTTCGACGGCCGCGTCCTGGTCACCCGCTTCCTCGACAAGGATGCGGCGGTCCGTTACGGCAACATGGTCTATGTCCGCTGTTCGCCGCGCGCCTGAGCGCTGAGGCACGTTCGAGCCGAGTCGTCGCCATGCCGTCATGACCGCGCTGCGTAACCTCGGGGTCGGCCCCGGACGCGCGGTCGTGGTTCTGGCCTTCACCCAGATCCTGTGCTGGGGCATCCTGATCTATCCGCCGGTGCTGACGATGCCGCATCTGACGGCGGATCGCGGCTGGTCGCTGACGTTCGGGATGGCGGGGTTTTCACTGGCGCTGGTGATCTCCGGGATCCTGTCGCCGATCGTCGGCGGACTGATCGACCGTCACGGCGGCAATGTCGTGATGGCGCCCGGCGCACTCGCCGGCGCGCTCGGCCTGACGCTGCTCGCCACCACCGACGCGCGGCCGATGTACTTCCTGAGCTGGGCGCTGATCGGCGCCTCGATGGCGTCGAGCCTGTACGACCCGGCCTTCGCGACGCTGGCGCGGCTGTTCGGCAGTTCGGCGCGGCGCCAGATCACCTTCGTGACCTTCGCCGGCGGCTTCGCCTCGACGGTCGGCTGGCCGGCGACGCATCTGCTGCTCGAGCACGTCGGCTGGCGCGGAACCTATCTGGTGTTCGCCGCGGTGATGGCCTTCGTCGTCGCGCCGCTGCACGGTTTCGTTCTGCGGCGGACGCCGTCGCCGTCCCACGGGGCGGTCGCGGCGACGCCGCATCTGGTGCCGGAGCAGCCGCTGCGTCCGGAAGGGCGGCCGTTCCTGCTGCTGGCGATGGGCTTCGCGCTGCACGCGCTGATCCTGTCCGGCGTCACCTCCAATCTGCTGTCGATGTTCGAGCGCGGCGGCCTGAGCGGCGCCACCGTGGTGACGCTCGGCGCGCTGTTCGGGCCGGCGCAGGTGGCGGCGCGGCTGATCGATTTTCTGCTGGCCGGACGCACCCATCCGCTGTGGATCGCGCGCGGCGCGATCGCGCTGATGGCGGTGTCGTTCGCGATGCTGGCCTTCGTCGGGGTCTCGGTCCCGGTGGCCGGACTGTTCTGCGTCGCCTTCGGCGCCGCCAACGGCGTGATGACGATCGCGCGCGGCAGCCTGCCGCTGCTGATGTTCGGCCACGCCGGCTACGGACGGGTGATCGGGCGGATCGCGCGGCCGGCGCTGTTCATCCAGGCGTCGGCACCGTTCGTCGTCGCCGCGGCGGTGGAGCGGTTCTCGGACGCGGCGGTGATCGAGGTGGGGATGGTGGCGGCGCTCGCCGGGCTCGGCTGCTTCCTGCTGCTCCGGCCACCGCGGGCGGCGCCGCGGCCCTGAAGGCTCGCCTCGAGCGAAACACAAAGGCGAAAACGAAAACGCCCCGGTTCTGATCTGAACCGGGGCGTTCGTATGAACAGTTCGCTGCGATCAGTTGAACATCGCGTCGATGTCGTCCTGCGAGGCGTGGCCCTCGTCGTCGAGCTTCGGCCCGTTGAGCAGCCTGGCGTCGCCTTCGCGGGTGTCGACGATCGGCGGCGCGTGCGCCTTGATCGCGTCGACGCCGCCCCAGATGTCCATCATCACCACGATGTGGTTCTCGATGAACTTCATGGTGGTCATCACCTTGCTGATCCGTTGACCGGTGAGGTCCTGGAAGTTGCAGGCCTCGAAGATCGCGATCACGCGTTCCTGGATCTCTTCGCTCAGCGCCTTCTGCTGATCGACCGACGTGACCTTGCCGAGCGCGGTGGCGGCCTGATCGATCGCCTCGGCGGCTTCGAGGATCTGCTGGGTCGCTTCCTCGGTGCCGCCGACCACGGCGCCGAGTTCGCCGTTGACCTTGGCCATCTCTTCGCCGTTGAAGCTCATGGTGTGAAGCTCCGCGATCTCGCGCTTGGTCTGGTCGATCGCGTTGTGGATCAGGTCGAGTTCGACCCGGAGCTTCTCGAATTGCTCGATCTGGGCGCGGTAGGTCGCGAGCAGCGCTTTCGCTTCGGCGGCCTCCGCGGCGACCGTCGCGTCGATCTGCTTGGTGCCGACACCGGTGCCGACGCCGCCGCCGACGATCTGGGCGCGGATCGCGCGCAGCTCCGACATGATGTCGTGATGGGTCGGCCCCGCATCGCAGTCGACAGGTGCGAGCGGAGGCGCGCTACCGAGCGTGAGTTCTTCGATCCGGAAGCGCTTGCGTTGAAGTGACATCGGCTCATCCCGTTTTCAGGCAATTACTTGTTTGTAGTACCATCTGTTTAACGGTGCGTTGCCAGTCCGCAACTAATCGAACAGCGGTCGGGGTGACGAAGAAACGCCGGATTAACCATGGCGTTCGCGCATTCATCGAAAATAAACGCTGTCCGCAGGAACAGCGCTGTTTGCCGACGTGGTGAATCCAAATCCGGCTTTCGTTTACCAAACCGATCCGGTTTTGGTTTCTGATCCGTTGCGTTCACCGGCTCCTTTTTCGGGGCACGTTCACGACGAAACAGTTCAGAGTACGTCGATGCTGAAGAAATCCACCCTCGCATTGCTGACCAGTGTGTCCTGTCTGGCCGCCGCGGCGCCGCCCGCGGCCGCCTACGAAACGTCGCCCGTCCCCGAGCCCACGGTGATCTATGGGGCTCGTCAGGCCCCACAGCCGGTGCCGGTCCGCACCGCGTCGGCGCAGCGCGCCAACATGGGCGGCGGCTTCATCGAGTTCCTGTTCAGCGACGGCGGCGAGCAGGCGCCCTCGGGCTATTACGAGTCGCGGCCGTCCTACGAGCCGCGGCGCGGTTATCTGCCGCCGATGGATCCGCAGGCGCCGCAGCAGATGCGGCAGCAGGAGGCGATCGACCCGGCGCGGCCGGCGTTCGATCCGCGCTACGAGAAGCAGATGGTCGATTACCAGGGCAGCGAAAAGCCCGGCACCATCGTGGTCGATACGCCGAACAAGTTCTTGTACCTGGTGCAGGGCGACGGCCGGGCGCTGCGTTACGGCATCGGCGTCGGCCGC
The DNA here is from genome assembly GCA_016215605.1 of Rhodopseudomonas palustris. Taxonomy (GTDB): domain Bacteria; phylum Pseudomonadota; class Alphaproteobacteria; order Rhizobiales; family Xanthobacteraceae; genus Rhodopseudomonas; species Rhodopseudomonas palustris_L. The sequence goes on along the minus strand of JACRJB010000019.1, from coordinate 109,680 downwards.
CCGGGCTTCACCTGGTCGGGCGTCAAGACGATCTCGGCCAAGCGCGAGTGGCCGTCCTGGACGCCGCCGAAGGAAATGCTGGCGCGCCGTCCCGATCTGCCGCGCTTCATGGAAGGCGGCCCGGAAAATCCGCTCGGCGCCCGCGCGATGTATCTCGGCTCGTCGCTGTATCGCATTCACGGCTCCAACGAGCCGTGGACGATCGGCACCAACGTCTCGTCCGGCTGCATCCGGATGCGCAACGAGGACGTCATCGACCTCTACGGCCGCGTCAATGTCGGCGCGCGGGTGGTGGTGATCTGAGCGATCGTCGCTCGTGACGACAACGGCCGCCCTTGGGCGGCCGTTTCCGTTCGGGGAGTGGCGAAACTGATCGGCTCAGGCGAAGTCGCTGTCGCCGCCGCCGTCGAAATCGTCGGAGTCGAGATCCATGTCGTCGTGGTCGTAACCGGCGTCGGCGACCTGATCGCGATCGCCGCTGGAGTCCTGATCGAGCGCGCCGTAGCGGGACCCGCTATCATCGACGCCGCCGCGCTGCGAGCCGATGTCGTTGAGGCCGGCCTGCTGCGCGAGGTTGCCGCCCGCCGCGTCGCCGCCCCACGGGCCCTGGCTGCCGCCGCCGAGGCCGGACTGATCGGCCATGCTCTGATGGCCGCTGCCGCCGCCCATCATGCCGCGAATGCTGGACAGCAGGAGCGAGCCGCCGACCACGCCGGCCGCGGCCGCTGCCGCGGTGCCGAGGAACGAGCCGCCGCCACCGCCCATCGGCGAGGCCGCGCCGCCGCCGAACGGACCGCCATACTGACCTTGCGGCTGGCCATACGGCGCTTGCGGCGGCTGCGCATAGGGCGGGGCCGCGGATTGCTGGCCGAGCACCTGCCCGGTGTTCCAGGACGGCCGGCTCGCGCCGGGCGGCCGCACGTTCGGCACCGAGCCGCGCTGCGGCGCTTGTCCCTGGCCGAAGATCGCGTCGCGCATGGTGTCGAGGAAGCCGCCGCGATTGGCGTCGGGTTCGTGGCCGCCTTCCAGTTCCTGGATGCGGTCGTGCGCCCGCTTCAGCGCCTCGTCCTGCACCAGCACGGTCTGCACCAGCCCATAGAGCGCATTCGGCGCAATCCGCTGACCCTGGGCGATCGCCGCCGCGGCGTCCGGATCGCGCGGCGCGGATTCGAGCCGGGCCAGCCGTTCGAACAGATCGTCCACAAGCTGGCGTTCTTGCGGTGTCATGATGGTCTCCCTGAGCATCCGTTACCTCATGCGGCGCGCAATCCGCGACGGCGGCGCAGCGAGCGTGAGCGGGGAAAATGTAGGGAGGGTTTGGGCCGCAATAAGTCCCGGCCAGGATTAATTTTCGGTAGGCGACAGAACCACCGGTGCCGGAGTGATCGCCGGTTTGCTCGCCAGGGTGACATCGTGCGCCGCCAGCAGCGCCGGGAAGCGATCGCCGGCGAGAAAGGCGTGTTCGCGCTCGCGCTGATCGGTGAACGGATCGAGACCGATCAGCACATCGTCGACGAAGCCGGGATGACACATCACCAGCCCGCCGTCGGGCAGGCGGTCGAGAAACGAGGTCATCAGTTTTTCGAAATCGGTCTCGCGAGAAAAATCATAGGCGCCGGCGAAGCCCGGATTGAACGCGAGCCCGGCGCGCGCGGCGCGGATCCGGAACTGCCGGCTGAGTACGTCGAGCAGCAGCGGCTTCGGTGCGCCGAGCCGCTGCGCCAGCGGCTGCGCACGGCCGCATTGCCGCACCCAGGCGTGCGGCGCGCGGGCCTTCACCGCGCCGACGAAGGCGTCGCGAACCTGCGGAAACAGCTGCACGTGTTGATGGCCGTCGACGTAGTCCGGCATCCGGCCGAACCGCTCGGCGAAGGCGTCGAGCTGCGCGGTGAGTTCGGTCGCGATCACAGCGCGGTCGTGCCGGCGCAGCAGGCTGCCGCGCAGCTTGCGGCCGAGCGGCAGAAAGATGCCGCCATGCAGCGGGTGGTAGTGCATCGTCAGCGGCGAGAACGGTGCCGTCAGGGTCGCATGCAGGCCGATCGCGCAGCCGGGATTGGCGGCGGTCGCGTCGAGCAAAGCGCGAACGTCGTCACGGCCGATCGCGGGACCGACCATCATCACCGAGGTGGCGTTGAGCCGGCCGCGCGCGATCAGGTCGATGATCGCGCGGTTGACGCCGGGGCTGATGCCGTAGTCGTCGGCGCACAGCCAGATCCGCCGCGCCGCCGCGGTCATTCGGCGGCGGTCTGCTTGGCCGGGTTGGCGTCGGCGGTCGGGTCGGAGTGCCGGACGCTGTGCTCGGCGACGAAGTAGATCGGCCGCGCCTTCAGCTCGGAGAGGATCTTGCCGATGTATTCGCCGACGATGCCGATCATCAGCAGCTGCACGCCGCCGATCGTCATCATGCCGACCATCAGCGACGGATAGCCCGGCACCGATTTGCCGTCGACCCAGGTCTCCCACAGGATCGACAGGCCGAACAGGAAGGCCCCGATCGCCAGCAGCGCGCCGAGCAGGCTGGCGATCCGCAGCGGCGCCACCGAGAACGAGGTCAGGCCTTCGATCGACAGGCCGATCAGCCGGCCGGCGCTGAACGTGGTGAAGCCGTGGGTACGCGCCTCCGGCTCGTAGTCGACCCGGAATTGCTTGAAGCCGATCCAGCTCGCCAGTCCCTTGAAAAAGCGGTTGCGCTCCGGGAGCTGCTTCAGCGCCGCGGCGGCGCGCGGCGACAGCAGGCGGAAGTCGCCGGCGTCCTCCGGGATCTTCTGCCGGGCGCCCCAATTGATCAGCGCGTAGAAGCCGCGCACCGCCGCGCGGCGCAACCGCGGCTCGTTGTCGCGATGCGCCTTCGCGGTGTAGACGACGTCGTAGCCGTCGTCGATCCAGTGCGACACCAGCTTCTCGACCAGTTCGGGCGCGTGCTGGCCGTCGCCGTCCATGAACAGCACCGCGCCGCGGCGGGCGTGGTCGAGGCCGGCGAGCAGCGCCGCTTCCTTGCCGAAATTGCGCGACAGCGACACCACCTGGACGTCGATGCCGTCGGCGGGAAGATTGCGCGCGATGCTCAGCGTCGCATCGGCGCTGCCGTCGTCGACATAGACCACCTCGCAGGCGAGGCCGTAGCGCTGCCGCAACGTGTGCGCCAGCGTCGCCAGGCGATCGTGCAGCGCCTGCAGCCCTCCGGCTTCGTTGAAGACCGGCACGACAATCGACAGCCCCAGCGCTGCTGCGCTCGCGCTGGCGTTCAGGCCTGACAGGTCACTCCCGAGTCTCATGTGTCGGTTCCGGCTTCGCTCGCTGCGTTGTTAGTTTCCGCGCTCATCGCGACACGGCTGATATGGTGACGGCGCGGCGCCCTCGCCACGTCGCGGGAACCATAACCCGGCATTATTGCCCGAGGAATGCTGCAAGTTTGCTGAACAGCGGATTGTCCTTGTCGAGCACGTAGTCGAGCGAGGCGACCGACACCGTGTCGGCGCCGTGGTCGCGCAGGAAGCTGCCGAGCCTGTAGAGCTGCGCCGGCGGGCAGTGCAGCGTCAGCATCCCCGACGAGGTCGGGCCGCCGAACGGCGACACCACGCCGAACCGCTTGTGCGCCTCGGCGAGCAGCGCGTCGTTGCAGCCTTTGAAGCGGGTGCGGACTTCCTTGTACTTGCTGGCGCGGGCGCGCGAGGCGATCTGGTCGAGGATGATGCGCGCGGTTTCCCGGGCGTCGTCCGACCAGTCGGCGTCGCGCGAGGCGACCAGATTGGCCTGGCTGCGCAGCATCACGCCGTCGTCCAGCACCTTCAGCCCGTTGGCGGCGAGCGTCGCCCCGGTGGTGGTGATGTCGACGATCATCTCCGCGGTGCCGACCGCGGGCGCGCCCTCGGTGGCGCCGGCGCTTTCGACGATGCGATAGTCGACGACGTTGTGCTGAGCGAAGAAGCCGCGGGTCAGGTTGATGTATTTGGTCGCGACCCGCATCCGGCGGTTGTGCTGGGCGCGGAAGCCGGTGGTGACGTCGTCGAGATCGGCCATGGTACGGACGTCGATCCACGCCTGCGGCACCGCGACGACGACGTTGGCGTAGCCGAAGCCGAGGCCGTCGAGCAGCAGCACGCGGGCGTCGGCGTCGGCGATGCTTTCGCGCAGCAGATCCTCGCCGGTGACGCCGAAATGCACCGAGCCGCGCGCCAGATTGGCGGCGATCTCGCTGGCCGACAGATACGCGACTTCGACATTGTCGAGACCGGCGATGGTGCCGCGATAATCGCGGGCGCCGCCGGGCTTCGACAGCGCCAGACCGGCGCGGGCGAAGAAGGCCTCGGCGTTTTCCTGCAGGCGGCCCTTGGACGGGACTGCGAGAACGAACGGCGCGGTCATGACGCGCTCCCAGTGTTGGCGGGGCCGGACTGGATCATCGCCTCGATCCAGATCGAGAATCCGACCGCGGGGATCGGAGCGCTCGCGCCGAGCTGACTCATCAGCCCGTCGTAACGTCCGCCCGCCACCAGCGGGTCGTCGCCATTGCCGGCGCGGTGCAGCTCGAATTCGAAACCGGTGTAGTAATCGACGCCGCGGCCGAACGAGGTCGAGAACCGGGTGTTGCTCAGATCGATGCCGCGTGCGGCCATGAATCCGATCCGGCTCTCGAACTGATCGATCGCCGGATCGATCGCCAGCTTGGCGTCGGCGGCCAGCGCGCGGAGCTGTTTCAACGCGTCCTGCGGATCGCCGCTGATGGCGAGGAAGCGCTGCATCTTCTGCAGCGCGTCGCGCGGCAATGCGCCGCTCTTCAGCGTCGATTGTTCGAGGAAGCGGTCGGCGATCTCGGAGACCGCGCGGCCGCCGAGCGTGGTCGCGCCGGCGATCGACATCAGGTCGGTGACCAGCGCCAGCGCCGCCTTGCGGTCGGAGCCCGCCAGCGCCGCCAGCACGCCCTCGTATTCGTTGCTGCTGGAAGTCGCGAGCGTCAGCCGCTCGAGATCCTGCGCCAGGCTGGCCTTGCGGTTGAAGTCCTTCATCAGCCGCCGGCGCCACACCGGATACAGCCCGAGCGCATCGATCAGCGCCGAGAACAACGCGACGTCGCCGGTGCGGATGTCGACGTCATGCAGGCCGAACGCCGCGGTGGCTTCCAGTCCCAGCGCCAGCATCTCGGCATCGGCCGCGGCGCGATCCTGGCGGCCGAACGACTCGATGCCGGCCTGCAGGAATTCGCTCGGCTTGCCGCTGCGCTGGCGGAACACCGGGCCGAGATAGCAGAACCCGGCCGGCTGGCCGGCGGCCGGCGAGGCGAGATAGTCGCGCGCCACCGGGATCGTCAGGTCGGGGCGCAGGCACAGCTCTTCGCCGCTGGAATCGGTGGTGAGGTAGAGGCTCTTGCGGATGTCCTCGCCGGAGAGGTCGAGAAACGGGTCGGCCGGCTGCAGGATCGCCGGCTCGGCGCGGACATAGCCGGCCTGGCTGAACGATCGCAGCAACGCCTCCGCCCACTCGGCGGATCCGGTCGCACGAGCGGCGGCGGTCTTGGTCATGGTCGAAATTCCAGCGGTCCCGGACAGGGAAGGGGCAAATCGGTTGTCGGCGCAGCCCTTAACACGGCCGAATGACAGTTTCGACCGTCAAAGGAGCGGTCCGCGCCGGCTGCCGGCTGCCAATGGTTGAGCTCTACCTAAATACCGTGCCAGTCGCCGATCACCGCCTGGACCAGCGCCAGCGCGGCGACCGCGGCGGTGTCGGCGCGCATGATCCGCGGACCGAGCGCCAGCCGGAGGATGTTCGGCTGCCGCAGCAGCAATTCGCGCTCGTCATTGGCGAATCCGCCTTCCGGGCCGACCAGCAGGTCGATGCCTTGGGCCGCGGCGGGGCGGGCGGCCTGCAGCGCCGCGACCGGGTCGGCGATCTCGGCATCCTCGTCGCAGAACACCAGCAGCCGGCTGCCCTCGCTCCGGGCAGCAAGCCAGCGCTCCAGCGCGATCGGCTCCTCGACGGCGGCGAGGCTGAGAATGCCGCATTGCTCGGCGGCCTCGATCACATTGGCCCGCATCCGGTCGGTGTTCAGCCGATGCACCTGGGTGTGCCGGGTGAGCACCGGCTGCAGCCGGCCGGCGCCCATTTCCACCGCCTTCTGAGCCATATAGTCGAGCCGCGAATGTTTCAGCGGGGCGAACACATAGGTCAGATCGGGCAGCCGATCCTGCGGCCGGGTCGGTTCCGCGACCTCGAGTTCCTCGGGCCGCTTGCGGCCGGCGACCAGGGCGCGCCACTCGCCGTCGCGGCCGTTGAAGGCCAGCACCGGCGCGCCGGCGCTGAGCCGCAGCACGTTGCCGAGATAATTGCTCTGGTCGCGGTCGAGCGGCACTCGCGCACCGGTTGCGAGCGGAGCATCGACATAAAGCCGGGGGCTGCGGAAATCGTATCGGGACATGGCCGGTTCCAGAGCGCGTTCTAATCCAAACGTCCAGCAAAATCAGCGGCTAAACGTGGCGAACCGCCGCGCTGCCGCCCCATTCGACGGGTTGTTAAGGGCATTCGGGAATCGTAAAAGGCCCTGGCGGCGATTGCATCGTCGCGCGACCGACGTTTGGGGATTGGACGTTTGCGGATTCTTGGGGACCATCGAACCTTGCCGGAGGAGCAGCCTTGATCATCCGACGTTTGATAGTGCCGACGGCCGCTGCCGTCTTCACTTTCCACGCCCTGCCGGTCCATGCGCAAGGCGCATTCCCGGCCCCGCTACCGAACCAGTCATCGTCGTCCTCGACCTCGTCGACGACGTCCTCGACGTCCGCTTTCCCGGCGCCGCTGCCGGGGCAGTCGAGCGCAGCGACCGCGCAGCCGTCGCCGTTTCCGCCGGTCAACGGCGGTGCGTTCCCCGCAGCCGGCGCCGCGCCGATCGCGGGCGGTGGAGGCGGTTTCGCGCCGCCGGCCCAGGCCGCGCCGATGGGGCAGCAGGCCGGGGGCGAAGAATGCATGAACGACTTCGTCAAGCTGCGCCAGGAAGCCGAAAAGCGCGGCGCCGCGATCCAGGCGGCCGGCAAGCGCAAGGCGCCGGCGTCCGAAGCCTGCAAGCTGATCACCGCGTTTTCCGCCTCGGAAACCAAGATGATCAGCTACGTGGTGACCAACGCAAAGAAGTGCGGCATCCCCGGTGAAATCGCCGACCAGTTGAGGAAGGGCCATCAGAACACCACCGGCATGCAGAAGAAGGTCTGCGACATCGCGGCCCAGCAGCAGCAGCGTGGTCCCGCCGGCCCGAGTCTGGCCGACGTGCTCGGCTCGTCGGCCGCGCCCGAGGCGAACACGTCCGCCAAGAAATACGGCGGCACCACGTTCGACACCCTGAACGGCAACGTGCTGCAGAGATGACCGGGGTCCCGATCAGCGGCGCGACGGCGCCGGTTGCCGATTCGACGGGTAACTGGGTCGACAGCCACGCGCCGGAATGGTCGCGGCCTTATCTTCGTCTCGCGCGGTTCGATCGTCCGATCGGCTCCTGGCTGCTGCTGATGCCGTGCTGGTGGTCGGCGGCGCTGGCCGCCGGCATCGCCAAGGATCTCAGCCACCTTCCGCTGTTCTGCGCGCTGTTCTTCGTCGGCGCGTTCGTGATGCGCGGCGCCGGCTGCACCTGGAACGACATCACCGACCGCGATCTCGACGGCAAGGTCGAGCGTACCCGGTCGCGGCCGATCCCGTCCGGGCAGGTCAGCGCCAAAAACGCCGCGGCGTTCATGGTGCTGCTGTCGTTCATCGGCCTCGCGGTGCTGGTGCAGTTCAACAATTTCGCGATCGCCACCGGCATCGCGTCGCTGATCATCGTCGCGGCCTATCCGTTCATGAAGCGGATCACCTACTGGCCGCAGATCGTGCTCGGGCTGGCGTTCTCCTGGGGCGCGCTGATGGGCTTCGCCGGCACCTTCGCCCGGCTCGATCTGGTGGCGTTCTTTCTGTACGCGGGCTCGATCGCCTGGGTGGTCGGCTACGATACGATCTACGCCCATCAGGACGCCGAAGACGACCTGCTGATCGGGATCAAATCCACCGCCTTGCTGTTCGGCGCCAAGACCCACACGGCGCTGATGGCGCTGTACGGACTGTCAGTGACGCTGCTCGGAACCGCGCTGGTGCTGGCCGGCGCCGGCTGGTTCGCCTGGGCCGGGCTCGCGATCTTCGCGGTGCATCTCGCCTCGCAGATCGTGCGGCTCGATATCCACGACAGCCCGCTGTGCCTGAAGCTGTTCAAGTCGAACCGCGACGCCGGCCTGCTGCTGTTCATCGGCCTGACCTGCGACGCCGTCGCACGGACCACCGCGTAGCAAACGCGATCGCGCCGTTACTTGTGCAAGACCTTGGCGAGCGCGGCCGCGATGCCGGTGGCGTTGTAGGGCTTGTTCACGATGATCGCGCCGTTGTGTTTCTCCACCAGCTTCATCTGCTCGCCGTAGCCGGTGGTGAACACGAACGGAATGCCGCGCGCCGCGAGCTGGTCGGCGATCGGCAGGCTGCTCTCGTGGCCGAGATTGACGTCGAGCAGCGCCACCTCGAACGTGTTGCGATCGAGTTCGGCCAGCGCCTGCGCGATGGTCGATGCGGTGACGACGCGCTCGGCGCCGAGGCGGATCAGGATGTCCTCGGCATCCATCGCGATGATCAGACTGTCTTCCACCAGCAGCGCGGCGCCGCTCAGCAGTGATTTCGCCGCGGGCGGTTCGATCGGCTGCGGGGTCTCGGCCGCGGACGGCGATTTGCGGCCGGTCGATTCGCTGAGGTGGCGCGCGGGCACGCACAGATCGGCTTCGAGCCCCGCCAGTTCGTAGCGGACCTGCGCGCGGCCGCCGAGATCGTAGGGGATCGAACGATTGATGATGGTCGACCCGAAGCCTTCGCGCGTCGGCGGCTTGACCGGCGGACCGCCGCGCTCGCGCCATTCGATCTGCAGATCGCCGTCGGCGTCGAGCCGCCAGTCGACGGTGACGCGGCCGTTGTCCGACAGCGCGCCGTATTTGGCGGAGTTGGTCATCAGTTCGTGGAACACCAGCGCCAGCGTGGTGAACGCCTGCGGCTGCAGCAGCACGTCGGGACCGGCGGTCTCGACGCGGTCGCTGCGGCCGCCGAGATAGGCGGCGGCCTCGGTCTCGATCAGCAGGCCGAGCGGCGCCGGACTCCAATTGTCCTTGGTGATCTGATCGTGCGCACGCGCCAGGCTCTGGATCCGGCCCTCCAGCATATTGAGGGCAGGGTGGGATTCGCCCGGCTCGCGCGATTGCCGCATCAGGCCGCGGATCAGTGCGAGGATGTTGCGGACGCGATGATTGAGTTCGGCGATCAGCAGGTCCTGACGCTCGGCGGCGCGCCGGCGCTCTTCCTGCGCCTCGTCGGTCATCCGCAGCACGATCTCGATCATCGAGATCCGCAGCATCTCCGCGACGCGCATCTCGGCCTCGGTGAACGGCTGCGACCGGCCGCGCACTTCCTGGCTCCAGGCCTCGAAGCTCTGCCGCGGCGTCAGCCGCGCGCCGTGCGGGCCGAAGCTCGCCGGCTTGTGCGGATCGCCGGCCCAGGTCACGGTTCGGATCTTCTCCTGCCGGAACAGCAGCACGTAGTCGCGCGGCGTTCGCGAGATCGGAATCGCCAGCACGCCGGCGGCGATGTCGTCATACGCCGTGGCGCTCGGGACGGTGTCGGCGAGCCGGTCGGTGGCGTAGATCTGGCCGGCGGCCATTGCGTTCAGCCGGCGCACGATGGTGCGCAATTCTCCCGCCGGCGGCGTCAGCCCCACCTGCGTCACCCGGCCGTTCATCCAGATCGCGATGCCGTCGTTCGGCACCGTTCCCTGCAGCATCGCGCCGAGCCAGTCGGGATTCTCCAACAGCGTCGAATCGCCGGCGATCGCGGCCAGCAGCCGGTCGCTGGCGGCGCGCGCATTGTTCTCGTAGCCGGCCATCGCCTTGCGCTCGCGGCTCTCCAATTTGAGCGCGAACATCTGGCCGAACAGCTCGGCGATCGAGCGGCGCTCGAAGCCGGGCAGCCGCGCGCCGTCGTAGTGATGGCAGGCGAACAGGCCCCACAGCCGGCCCTCGATCACGATGGAGATCGACATCGACGCGCCGACGCCCATGTTCTCGAGATACTCGATGTGGATCGGCGACACCGCGCGGAGCACCGACAGCGACAGATCCAGCGGTGCGCCGCGTTCGTCGAGCCGCGGATAGATCGGCGCCGGCGCCGCCTTGACGTCGGCGATGATCCGGAACGGCGTGCGCAGATACAGTCGTCGCGCCTGCTGCGGGATGTCGGAGGCCGGATAGCGCAGATCGAGAAAGCTGCCGATGCCGGACCGTGCCGCTTCCGCCACGATCTTGCCCGAGCCGTCGCTGTCGAAGCGATACACCATCACCCGGTCGAATCCGGTGAGCGCGCGCACCTGCCGCGCGCCCTCGTGCATGAAGGCTTTCTCGTCCTGGGTGGAGTCGAGCCGCGAGATCATCGCGCGGATCGTGCTGGCGGTGTCCGGCTGAGTTTCGTCGACGCAGGGTTCAGCCTCGACAATAACGCTGCGGCCGGAGACGTGGACCGCGAAGTCGAAGCGCTCCGTCTTGCCGGGTAATTGATGACCGAACACGCGCTCCACCGCATCGATGCCGCGCAGCAGGGTCAGCCGGTTCCGCAGGGTGTGAACGATGGAGACGCCGAGATGATCGGCCGCATGGGTGCCGATCATGTCCTCGGGGGAGGTGCCGAAGAACTCCGCCACATTGGTGGAGGCGCGCTGAATCAGCCAGTCGTTGGAGAGCGCCAGCAGGAACCCGAACGGCTGGACGGCGCCGAGCTCGTGAATCGGCTCGCGATCGCAATTCGTCAGGTCGACGTCGAAATTTCCAAGGGTTTCCGCCACTCTCAGCCTTTGCCGAGCCGCCTAAGACGGAGCCCGACGATGGCCATCGTCGGCTGGGAGTCCGTCACCGTATCGGCTGCCTTCACGTCAAGAACGCTCCTCCCGGGAGCCCGTATTGTGGGCCGTCGGCGACGACGCGCCGCGGCACGCAGGATCAAAGCGCAAGACAGGCGCCAGACTCAAGCGAATCCGTCGACCGGCAGGCGATGGCCTGGGTCGCTGATAACGGTGGGGGCGGCAAAGAAGTTCCATGGTTGCGCATGTACACATACACAACGAACCGGATCGCGGCCGGCGAAAGTCCGGCGGCGATCCACTTTCACGCGAAGCGTCGAGGGCCAGCTATCAGTTCCGGGCGATGATCTCGCGCTCGCCGGCGTAGTTGCGCGGCGCATCGAGCAGGGCGCCGGTGCGCCGGCGCATCAGGAAGCGCGGCCGGCGACGGCTGATCATGCTGTGGCGGCGGCGACGCTGCCCCGGCTCGCGCGGGGTGTCGTCGGGCAGTTGCGGCAGGGCGAAGATCTCGCTCCACAGCATGCGGGCGCGTTCGATTTCGTCGCTGTCGTTGCTGATACACAGCGGCACCGACAGCGACGGATCGCGATGCACCAGCATCACCATCCGGACGTCGTCGAGACCGCGGCAGGCGATGCCGCGGAAGTCGCTGACACGCACCTTGATCGCCATCCGCATGCCGGCGACGGCACGGTGCAGGATCACGCGTTCGCGGTGCAATTCGATTTGCCGGACGCCGCCATCGGCACGCGTGTCGTGCGCGTCGAAGCGGATCGGCAGTGAGAGGGGGTCGAGCCGCAGAGCGCGGCTCGACCCGGCGGAATGACTTCCGCCTGTTGCTGTTTGACGCCTCACGGCTGTGTTCTCCCCGCCGAATTTATGTATCCGGTCGATGGGTGAAGCTTGCCAGAGCGGCGTCCGGAATCGCTTAAAAAGCTCGGTTAATCGAAGCTGACTCGCCCTGCATCGGCCCGCATGATTGACAGAAGCTTGGCCAGCATGATTGACGGAAGCTTGCGGAAAAGCCGACAATGATTTGTTCCCGCGCCCCGCAAAGTGCTTGAAGTCCGCGCCGAACAGGCACATCTGTGAAGTCTCCGGATCGCTTTCCGGGGCCCGCCGTCATTGCTTTCAGCATCAGGATTTCCGTTTGTGAACTCTTCACCAAGCGTGCGATCGCCGTCTTCGCCTTCCAAGGATCAGGATCTGTTCGACCAGTCGGCCTTGAGCGACCTGGCGCAGCGGCTGGTCGAAGCGGCGCTGCGCGCCGGCGCCGATCAGGCCGATGCGGTCGCGGTGCGCGGCGTCTCGCACGGCGTCGAAGTACGCGACGGGCGGATGCAGGAATCCGAGCGCTCCGAAGGCGACGACGTCGGCCTGCGCGTGCTGGTCGGCCGCCGTCAGGCGGTGGTCTCGACCAACGACATCAGCGGCGACGGCGTGTCGAAGCTCGCCGAGCGCGCGGTGGCGATGGCCCGTGTCGCGCCCGACGACAAATATGTTGGCCTTGCCGATCCTGCGCTGCTCGCTCGCGACTTCCCGCAGCTCGACGTGCTCGACCCGCAGACGCCCTCGACTGCCGAGCTGGAGCGCCGCGCGCGCGACGCCGAGCAGGCGGCGCTGGCGGTGAAGGGCGTCACCAAGTCGGGCGGCGCGTCGGCCTCGTCGGGGATCGGCGGCATGGTGCTGGTGACCTCGACCGGCTTTCACGGCGCCTTCCTGCGCTCCAGCCAGAGCATCTCGATGACGGCGATCGCCGGCGACGGCACCGGCATGGAGCGCGATTACGAGTACACCACGGCGCCGCACGCTGAGGACCTGATGTCGCCGGAGACGGTCGGCCGCGTCGCCGGCGAGCGCACCGCGGCGCGGGTCGGCCCACGCAAGGTCGAGACCTGCAAGGTGCCGGTGATCTTCGATCCGCGGGTCGCGGGCTCGCTGGTCGGGCATCTGGTCGGCGCCGCCAACGGCGCCGCGATCGCCCGCAAGACCTCGTTCCTGAAGGACCGGCTCGGCGAGAAGCTGTTCCGCGACGGCATCCGCATCGTCGACGATCCGCTGCGCAAGCGCGGGCTGCGCTCGCAGGCGTTCGACGCCGAGGGCGTCGCGGTGAAGGAACTGGCGATCGTCGAGGACGGCGTGCTGACCACCTGGCTGCTCGATTGCGCCACCGCGCGCGAGCTCGGGCTGACCACCACCGGCCACGCCCATCGCGGCGTGTCGTCGTCGCCGTCGCCGGGACCTTACAATCTGCATCTCGAAGTCGGCACGCTCAGCCCCGCCGAACTGATGAGCGACATCAAGCAGGGCTTCTACGTCACCGACCTTATCGGCTCCGGCGTCAACAGCGTCACCGGCGACTACAGCCGCGGCGCCGCCGGGTTCTGGATCGAGAACGGCGAATGCACCTATGCTGTCAGCGAGGTCACCATCGCGGGGCATCTGATCGAGATGTACAAGACGCTGACGCCGGCCAACGACCTGACCTTCCGCTACGGCGTCAACGCGCCGACGCTGCGGATCGAGGGACTGACGATTGCCGGACGCTAGTCCCGATACGCGACATAGCGAGGCGGGCGCGCGCGACGCGGCACTGCTCGTCGAGACGGTGCGCGAAGCCGGCGCGCTGGCGCTGTCGATGTTCCGCACCGAGCTGCGCAACTGGACCAAGGGCGCTTCGTCGCCGGTGTCGGAGGCCGACATCGCCGTCAACGACCTGATCCGCGATCGGCTGCAGTCCGCCGTGCCCGACTACGGCTGGCTGTCGGAGGAAAGCGCCGACGATCCGGCGCGCTTGGACAAGCGGCTGGTCTGGATCATCGACCCGATCGACGGCACGCGCGCCTATCTCGCAGGGCGAGAAGATTGGTGCGTGTCTGCGGCATTGGTCGACAACGCCTCGCCGATCCTCGCGGCGGTGTTCGCCCCGGTCAGCAACGAGTTCTTCTTCGCCGCACGGGGCGCCGGTGCGACCCTCAACGGGGTACCGATTCGCGCCAGCACTGGCGCGGAGTTGGATTTCGTCAAAGTTGCGGGTCCGAAGCCGTTGATCGAGCGGCTGGCCCTGCCGGATGGTGCTAACATTCTTCCACGGATCGGCTCGCTGGCATTGCGTTTGTGTGGCGTGGCGGATTGCCGGATCGACATCGCGTTCGCAGGTGGGCAAAGCCGCGATTGGGACCTTGCCGCGGCCGATTTGATCGTGCACGAAGCGGATGGTACACTAACAACCATCGCGGGCGAGCCCATCGTCTACAACCGCCCCGAGGTCACGCACGGGGTGCTGGTGGCCGCGGGGCGCGATCGTCATGCTCGGATCGTCGAGCATTTTCGCAATCGCCCTGTGAGCTGAGCCCGCCGTCCGTTTGCCGCTGAGGAACTTTGATGCCCGACAATGCGCAGCAATTGCTTCATCTCGTAATCGGAGGCGAGCTGGAGGATCTTGAGAACGTCACCTTCCGCGATCTCGAGAAGGTCGACATCGTGGGAGTGTATCCGAGCTACGCGTCCGCCTTCGCGGCGTGGAAGGCCAAGGCCCACCAGACCGTCGACAACGCCCACATGCGCTATTTCATCGTTCATCTCCATCGCCTGCTGGATCCCGGCCAGGACGCAAAGCTGGCGCGTTGACGGGGCTCGCGCTGCGATGACGGGCGCGTCACCTCCGCGGTGGCAGACGGGGCCTTCGCTGGCCGATCCGTTGCCGATGACGCTGCGCGTCTACCAGAGCCTCACCGCCGGCGTCGCGCCGCTGGCGCCGCTGCTGATCAAACGACGGCTCAAGCAAGGCAAGGAAGAGCCGGAGCGGGTCGGCGAGCGCCGCGGCGTCGCCGCGCATGTCCGGCCGCACGGGCCGCTGGTGTGGATTCACGGCGCCAGCGTCGGCGAGGTGCTGGCCGCGGCGGGACTGATCGAGCGGCTGCGCGCGCTCAATCTGCGCATCCTGCTGACCTCCGGCACCGTGACCTCGGCGGCGGTGGTGGCGAAGCGGTTTCCGCCCGACATCATCCATCAGTTCATCCCCTACGACGCGCCGCGCTTCGTCGCGCGCTTTCTCGACCACTGGCAGCCGTCGCTGGCGCTGTTCATCGAATCCGATCTGTGGCCGAACCTGATCCTCGCCTCCGCGGCGCGGCGGCTGCCGATGGTGCTGATCAACGGCCGGATGTCGCAGCGTTCTTTCCCGCGCTGGCGCCGCGCGTCGGCGACGATCGGCACGCTGCTCGGCAAGTTCGACATCTGCCTGGCGCAGTCGCGGATGGATGCCGAGCGGTTCTCGGCGCTCGGCAGCCGCAACGTCATCACCACCGGCAATCTCAAGATGGACGTCGATCCGCCGCCGGGCGATCCGGCGCGGCTGGAGCGGCTGATGGCGGTGACGCGCGGCCGTCCGGTGATCGTCGCCGCCTCGACCCATCCGGGCGAAGAGGAAATCCTGCTCGACGTCCACCGCACGCTGACCGGCGTGTTTCCGACGCTGCTGACGGTGATCGTGCCGCGGCATCCGCATCGCGGCGAACAGATCGCCGGCCTGATCGAAGGCGCCGGCCTGCACGCCGCGCTGCGCTCGCGCGAGCAGCTGCCGACCGCGGCGACGGCGATCTACGTCGCCGACACGATGGGCGAACTCGGCCTGTTCTACCGGCTGGCGCCGATCGTGTTCATGGGCGGCTCGCTGATCGAGCACGGCGGCCAGAATCCGATCGAGGCGGTCAAGCTCGGCGCCTCGATCGTGCACGGCCCGCACGTCTCGAATTTCAGCGACGTGTATCGCGCGCTCGACGACGAAGGCGGCGCGTTCACCGCGGGCGACGTCGATACGCTGGTGCGGCGGTTCGGTCAGCTGCTGTCGGACGCCAATGCGCGGCAGACCTCGATCGATGCGGCCACCCACGTGGTCGAACGGCTGGGCGGCGCGCTCGACCGCACCGTCGCCGCGCTCGAACCCTATCTCCTGCAACTCCGCATCGAACAAGGCGCCGCCGGTGCGTGAGCCGGGCTTCTGGCACCGGCCTCCCGCGCTGCTGTCGCGTCTGCTACTGCCGCTCGGTGCCGTCTACGGCGAAATCACCGGCTGGCGCATGCAGAAGCCCGGGGTCGAGGCCGGCGTGCCGGTGCTCTGCGTCGGCAACTATCATCTCGGCGGTGCCGGCAAGACGCCGACGACACTGGCGCTGGTGCAGATCCTCCGCGATCTCGACGAGCGGCCGATCGTGCTGAGCCGCGGTTATGGCGGCCGGCTACGCGGCCCGATCGCCGTCGATCCGCAACGTCACAGCGCTGCCGATGTCGGCGACGAACCGCTGATGATGGCGCGCAGCGTTCCGGTGGTGGTCGCGCGCGACCGCGTCGACGGCGCCGCGCTGGCGCGCTCGCAGGGCGCCAGCGTCATCGTGATGGACGACGGCTTCCAGAATCCGGCCGTGGTCAAACACGCCTCGCTGATCGTGATCGACAGTCGGCGCGGGGTCGGCAATGGCTGCGTGTTTCCGGCGGGCCCGCTGCGCGCGCCGCTGCCGCTGCAGATCGAGCGCACCGACGCGCTGGTCGTCATCGGCGACGGCGCGGCGGCCGACGGCGTCGCGGCGCAGATCGCGGCCCGGGGCGGCCTGGTGCTACGCGCGCAGTTGCGGCCCGACGACGCTTCGGTCGAGCGGCTGAAGCGGCGTCGCGTGCTCGCTTTCGCCGGCATCGGCGATCCGGCCCGATTCTTCGCAACCTTGCGCAGCAGCGGTGTCGACGTGGTGGACGCTCAGGCGTTCGCCGATCATCATCCGTTCACGGCGGACGACCTCGCAGGCCTCGCCGCGCGCGCGCGCAGCGGCGGCCTGGCGCTGGTGACGACCGAAAAGGATCTCGCACGGATCGGGGCGGCGGCCGCATCGCTCGGGAGCGACGTCGCGGCATTCGCCGTGACGCTGGTCGTCGAGGACGACGCCAGGCTGCGGCTGTTCGTGCTGGAGCAGCTCAATCGGGTGCGCGCCAGCCGCTACGCGCGCAGCTAGGGCGTCACACCAGCGGCTTCGCCGCCATCGGGTAGTGCCGCTGCAGCACCGCGATCGGCGTCGCGTAGGCTTCCTTCAGATCGACGCTCCAGTACTTCAATTCGTCGAGCGGAATCTGCACCCCGGTGACGGCGCAGCGGACGTAGGTCCCGGGCGAGATCACGCGGAAATCGCCGTCGAGATACTGCACCTGCGCTTCGCCCGAGCCCGATGGGCCAAATTTGTTGAGCACGGCTGTCTCCTGAGATACCGCTTGCGGAGGGCCCTTTGCCCCGCGGTTCGCGGCCGATGCATGCCGTCCACAGATAGAACGGATGAGGCGTCTTGCAAACCACCGACTTGTGATGAAATCGCCGTTCCGGCGCATGATAGCTTCAGGGCTGGCGGACGCTCGCCGGCCGAACGGGAACATCGCCTGGACTTCTGCAATGCGCCTGCCTTTGTTTCTGTCGATTGCGGTTCTGCTCGCAGCGGGACAGGCGGCCGTCGCGGCGCCGGCGCCCGAAATGGTGGATATCTCGGGGGCCAACGGCAAGCTGAGCGCGTTGCTGTACAAACCCGACGGCAACGGCCCGTTTCCGGCGGTGATCGCGCTGCATGGCTGCGGCGGCCTGTCCGACCCGTCCGGCCCGATCAAGCCGCGCTACGCCGACTGGGCCGATCAGCTGCTGAAGTCCGGCCATGTCGTGCTGCTGCCGGACAGCTACGGCTCGCGCGAACTCGGCCCGCAATGCCACGCCAAGACCCGCCGCGCCGCCGGGCGGCGCGAGCGGCTCGCCGATATCGGCGCGGCGCGGCACTGGCTGGCGCAGCAGTCCTTCGTCGCGCGCCAGCGCATCGGTCTGATCGGCTGGGATACCGGCGCGAGCGCCTTGCTGTGGGCGGTGCGCCCGCAGACGGTCATTGCAAAGGGCGAGCCTGAGTTCCGTTCGGCGATCGCGTTCTATCCGGATTGCCGGAGCTCGGCGCGGCTCGGCTGGAGCGCGCGGGTGCCGACGCTGCTGCTGATCGGCGGCAATGACGACATCAGTTCGGCGTCGGCGTGCCGCGCGATGATCGAGGGCGCGCAGGGACGCAGCGCGCTGGCGCGGATCGTGGTCTATCCGGGCGCCTATCACGATTTCGACCGGGCCGGCGTCAAGCTGCATCTCACCAGCGCCGGCGACCCCGGCGAGCCGGAGCAGGGGCACCTCGGCTTCGACCCCGCCGCACGCAGCGATGCCGAGAAGCGGGTGTCGCACTGGCTGGGGCGGTGAGTACATGCTGACGCCGTTCGGTCCCGAGATCTGGACGGCGGACGGCGTTCCCGTTGCGACCGGCGGGTTTCGCTATCCGACGCGCATGACCTTGATCCGCCTCTCCGGCAAAGACCTGTTCGTCTGCTCCCCGGTTCGGCTGAGCGAGAGCCTGAGGCGCGCGGTCGATGCGCTCGGCGAGGTCCGTTACCTGATCGCGCCGAACTCGCTGCATCATCTGTTCGTCGCCGAGTGGACGCGCGCCTATCCGGCCGCGGAAATTCACGCGGCGCCGGGGACACGAAGCAAGCTGAAGGGCCTCGTGATCGCTGCCGAGCTCGAAGATCGGCCGCATCCGGCGTGGCGCGACGAGATCGATCAGATCGTGGTGCCCGGCAATGCGATCACCCGCGAGGTGGTGTTCTTCCATCGCCCGAGTCGCACCGTCGTCTTCACCGACTTGATTCAGCAGTTTCCCGCGGGTTGGTTTCCGGGCTGGCGCGGCGTCGTCGCCAAATGGGATCTGATGCTCGGCAGCGAGCCGTCGGTGCCGCGCAAATTCCGCTTCACCTTCTTCGATCGGCGAGCGGCGCGCGCGAGTTTGCAGCGGATCCTCGCCTGGCCGGCGGATCGGGTGCTGATGGCGCACGGAACGCCGGTGCAGCGCGACGGCCAGGCGTTTGTTCGCCGGGCCTTCGGCTGGCTGATCGGGACGAACCGCTAGTGCTGTCGGCCCGCTTGCCTAGAACAGCGAGCCTTGATCGACCGGCTTCGACACGCGTTTCGGCGTCGGCTTGGTCGCTGGCGCCGCCGCCTTTCCAGCGTCACGCGGGACTGCGTGGCCGCCATCCGCGGTCACACCGACGCGGCCGTCGGCGAACTCGACGCTGAGCTGCGCGCCGGCGCTGACGGCGGCCGCGGCATGGACCGCACGGCCGTCGGAATCGCGCACCAGCGCGAAGCCGCGCGCCAGCACGCCGCGATAGGACAGCGCGGTGAGCAGCTTGGCGCTCGAATCGAGGCGCGCGCTGCGGCGTTCGAAGAGGGTCGTCAATGCGCGGCGGGCGCGTTCGGCGAGCCGCTGCAGGCGTTCCTGCTCGCGCGCGATCCTCATGCGCTGGGCCTGCTGATTGGCGAGCCGCGAGGCCTGTAGCCGCACCGCCAGGCCTTCGAAGCGCTCGCGGCGATGCCGCAGCGTGGCGCGGGCGCTGCGCTGCAATTGCGTCCCTGATAGTTCGAGGCGATGCGCGCTGTGGCTGACCTGCGCGCGCAGCACGTTCAACGTGATGCCCGCCGCGGCCTTGGCGAAGCGGCGGTGGTGCGCATGGGTGTTGGCCCGCAGCGCGCGGGGCAGGGAGGCCGCCGCGCCGTCGAGCCGCTGCCGCGGAATCGCGAGCAGCTCGCTCGCGGACGGCAGCGCCCGCGCGGCCGCGCGGAGTTCGTTGCGGCGCGAGTCCTGGCCGCGCGTCCAGCACAGCATCATCCGCCGCGCGTAGCTGTGCACCTCGACGAACAGTTCGGCGCGCACCGGCACCGCCATTTCGGCGGCGGCGGTCGGCGTCGGTGCGCGTTTGTCGGCAGCGAAATCGATGAGCGTCACGTCGGTCTCGTGGCCGACCGCGGAGATCAGCGGGATCATGCTGTCGGCGGCGGCGCGGACCACGATCTCCTCGTTGAACGACCACAGATCTTCCAGCGAGCCGCCGCCGCGCGCGACGATCAGCAGATCCGGGCGCGGGATCGGGTCGTCCTCCGGCAGCGCGTTGAAGCCGTGGATCGCGGCCGCGACCTGTTCGGCCGAGCCTTCGCCCTGCACCTTGACGGGCCACACCAGCACCCGGCGCGGGAAGCGGTCTTCGAGCCGGTGCAGGATGTCGCGGATCACCGCGCCGGTCGGCGACGTCACGACGCCGATGACGTCCGGCAGCCACGGCAGCAGTTGCTTGCGGGCTTCGTCGAACAGGCCTTCGGCGCCGAGCTTGCGCTTGCGCTCTTCCATCAAGGCCATCAGCGCGCCGACCCCGGCCGGCTCCAGGGCCTCGATCACGATCTGATATTTCGACGAGCCGGGATAGGTGGTGAGCTTGCCGGTGGCGATGACCTCGAGGCCTTCCTGCGGCTTGAACCGCATCCGCCCGGCGACGCCCTTCCAGATCACCGCCTCGATCTTGGCGCTCTCGTCCTTCAGCGCGAAATAGCAATGCCCGGACGAATGCGCGCCGCGAAAGCCGCTGATCTCGCCGCGCACCCGGACGTGCCCATAGGTGTCCTCGACCGTCCGCTTCAGCGCCTGCGACAGCTCGGAGACGGTGAATTCGCCGACATTGGCAAGGGTTTCGGGGGCGAGCAGTCGGGCCATGCGATTCGGTATCCTGGTTCGCCGGCAAGTTAGGGATTTGCGTCCCGCTCGCCAATCAACCCTTGCTGACCGCGATACTCTGTATTACAGAGTTCTCTGTAAATTCATCGATGGGAGGATGGGATGGGATTGATCCGAAAAGCGGCGCGCATATTGGGCTGGGCCGTGACGGTCGCAGGGGTCGTCGTCCTGGTCCTCGCGGCCCTGATCGCGGTGCCGGTGACCAAACCGCCGGCGCTGGCCTCGATCGCCAACACGGCCGGCGCGGTCGATCGCAGCACCATGCCGGCGCTGGCGCGGTTCTACGCGCGCGACGGCAGCGAGCTGGCTTACAGGCGGTACCCGGCTCAGCAGGGTGGCGTCCGGCCGGTCGCCATCGTGGTGCACGGGTCGTCGGGCTCCAGCATCGCGGTACATGCGCTGGCGCAGGCGCTCGCTGCCCGCGGCGTGGAGACGTTCGCGCCGGATATCCGCGGCCATGGCGGCTCGGGTACGCGCGGCGATATCGGCTATCGCGGCCAGCTCGGCGATGACTTTGCCGACGTCGTCGCGATGGTGAAAGCCGCGCGCCCCGGGGCGCCGCTGGTGCTGATCGGGCATTCGTCCGGCGGCGGCTTCGCGTTGCGGATGGCCGGATCGGCGACCGGCAAGGAGTTCAGCCGCACCGTTCTGCTGGCGCCGTTCCTCGGCTACAGCGAGCCGACCAACCGCGCCAAGGGCGGCGGCTGGGCGTCGCCGGACATCCCGCGGATCATTGGCCTGTCGGCCCTGCGGGCGATCGGCGTGGCGTGTTGCGACCAACTGCCGGTGATCGGCTTCGCGGTGCAGCCGCATTCCGAAAAATACGTGGTCGCGACCTATTCGTTCCGGCTGCTGATGGACTTCGCGGCGAGCCGCGACTTCCGCACCGATCTCGCCGCGGCGACGAGCCCGGTGACGGTGATCAGTGGCGAGACCGACGAACTGATGGTGTCCGACAAGTATCAGGCGACGATGGGCGACCGCGTCCGGGTCAGGATCCTGCCGGGCATCAACCACATGGGCATCGTCGGCGACCCGGCCGCGGTGTCGGCGATTGCCGACGACGTCGTCAGCGGAGGAGCGGGCACATGAGCGGCGTCGACGCCAGGCAGGCCGCGCAGGCGCTGTCGGAGATCGACGCCATCGTGCGCCGGGTCCGGCAGTCGCGGATCTACGACATCGCCAGCCTGATGCTGATCCAATGGGGCGGGCTGGTGGTCGCCGGCTATCTCGGCGGCTATTTCTGGCCGCGCGCGGCTGGGTGGCTGTGGGTCGCGGTCAACGCCGTCGGCGTCGCCGGCTCGTTCGCGATCGGCGCCGTCGTCCGGCGGCGCACCGGCGCCGGTGCGTTCGATCCCCGGGTGCCGCTGGCGCTGCTGCTGTTCTTCGCGTTCGGCTATCTGACCTGCGTGTTCGGCGCGTTCGGTCCGCGCGAGCTCGGCGCGTTCTGGCCGATCTATTTCATGCTGGTCTACACCATCGCCGGGCTGTGGGTCGGCAGCGCCTTCGTGGCGATCGGGCTCGGCATCACGGCGCTGACGCTGCTCGGCTATGTCTTCGCCGGCGTGTGGTTCGAGCCGTGGATGGCGGTGGTGAACGGCGGCGGGCTGGTGCTCGGCGGCCTGTGGATGCGCCGGGACTGACGATGGCCGAATTCGACGACATCATCCATCAGCCGCTGCGGCTGAAGATCATGGCGGCGCTGAACGCGCTGCCGGCCGCGCAGGGGCTGGAATTCGCCCGGTTGAAGAAGCTCACCGGCGCCACCGACGGCAATCTCGGCGCGCATATCGAGACTTTGGCGAAGGCCGGCTACGTCGCGGTCGACAAGGCCTTCGTCGGCAAGAAGCCGCAGACCACGGTGACCGCCACCGCCGACGGCCGCGGCGCCTTCGCCCGCCACGTCGCCACGCTGCGCGAGATCATCGCCGGGGCGGGGCCGGACGGCGGCTGACATATCCACATCCGCCGTCAGGGCACGTTGCCCGCGACCCCCGCCGTGTTACACCTCGCGCAACATCCACGGGGTACGGTCAGGCTGGCGATGAACATTCTGCTGCTCGGTTCAGGCGGCCGCGAACACGCGCTGGCCTGGAAAATCGCCGCTTCGCCGCTTGTGACAAAGTTGTGGTGCGCGCCGGGCAATGCCGGGATCGCGCGCGAGGCCACCTGCGTGGCGCTCGACGTCGCCGACCATGCGGCGGTGATCGACTTCTGCAAGGTGAATGCGATCGAGCTGGTGGTGGTCGGGCCGGAAGCGCCGCTCGCCGTCGGCATCGTCGACGCTCTCGCGGCGGCCGGCATCAAGGCGTTCGGGCCGACCAAAGCCGCGGCGCAGCTCGAGGGCTCCAAGGGCTTCACCAAGGACCTGTGCAAGGCCCACGACATTCCCACCGCCGCCTATGAGCGGTTCAGCGATCCGAACGAGGCCAAGGCCTACATCCGCGTGCAGGGCGCGCCGATCGTGGTCAAGGCCGACGGCCTCGCCGCCGGCAAGGGCGTCGTGGTGGCGATGACGCTGGCAGAGGCGGAAGCGGCGGTCGACATGATGTTCGGCGGCGGGCTCGGCGACGCCGGCGTCGAGGTCGTGGTCGAGGAATTCATGGTCGGCGAGGAGGCGTCGTTCTTCGTGCTGTGCGACGGCGAGCACGCGCTGCCGCTCGCCACCGCGCAGGATCACAAGCGCGCCTTCGACGGCGACAAGGGGCCGAACACCGGCGGCATGGGCGCGTATTCGCCGGCTCCGGTGATGACCGATGCGATCTGCCAGCAGGCGATGGTGCGCATCATCACGCCGACGCTGAAGGCGATGAAGGCGATGGGCGCGCCGTTCAAGGGCGTGCTGTTCGCCGGGTTGATGATCACCGAGGACGGTCCGCAGCTGATCGAATACAACGTCCGCTTCGGCGATCCGGAGTGCCAGGTGCTGATGATGCGGATGATGTCCGACATCGTGCCGGCGCTGCTCGCCTGCTGCGACGGCCAGCTCGCGCATTTCAGCCTGCGCTGGGTCGACGAGCCGGCGCTGACCGTGGTGATGGCCGCGAAGGGCTACCCGGGCGCTTACGAGAAGGGCACCCGGATCGCCGGCCTCGACCGCGCCGAGAAGATTCCGGGCGTGCAGATCTTTCATGCCGGCACCATGGCGTCGGGCGACTGGATCCTCGCCAATGGCGGCCGCGTGCTCGCGGTCACGGCCTCGGCCAAGACGGTGGCGGAAGCACAGCGCCGCGCCTACGAGGCGATCGGCGTCATCAACTGGCCCGAAGGCTTCTGCCGCCGCGACATCGGCTGGCAGGCGGTGGCGCGGGAACGCCGAAAGAAGTAGTTCAGTTGTTCGACATTCGCCCAGGCGCCGGCCTGCTCCCTCTCCCGCTTGCGGGAGAGGGTTGGGGTGAGGGCGAGCCGAGCACCGAGCCCGCGTAGTTCGGAGACTCAGCTTCCCCCACCCGGATCGCTGGCGCGATCCGACCTCCCCCGCAAGCGGGAGAGGTTGCGCCGTGCCAGCCGGCCCTGGCATGCGAAAAGTATTTGGGATGCACGAGTAAGAATTGGAGGAGCTCCCGATGCCCGATCTCGCCGATTTGTTTCCGGGCTTCGGCTCGGAGTGGATCAACACCTCGTCCGGGCGGATCTTCGCCCGCACCGGCGGCGACGGGCCACCGCTGCTGTTGCTGCACGGCTTCTCCGAAACCCACGTGATGTGGCACCGCGTGGCGCCGAAGCTGGCGGAGCGCTTCAAGCTGATCATCGCCGATCTGCCGGGCTACGGTTGGTCCGACATGCCGGAGAGCGACGCCGAGCACACGCCCTACACCAAGCGGGCGATGGCGCAGCAACTGATCGAGGCGATGGAACAGCTCGGCCACGTCCACTTCGCGCTCGCCGGCCACGATCGCGGCGGCCGCGTCAGCTATCGGCTCGCGCTCGATCATCCCGGCCGGCTGTCGAAGCTGGCGGTGCTCGATATCCTGCCGACCTACGAGTACTGGATGCGGATGGACCGGGCCTACGCGCTGAAGATCTATCACTGGAGCTTCCTCGCCCAGCCGGCGCCATTGCCCGAGACGCTGATCGCGGCGGCGCCGGATTTCTTCCTGAAGAACAAGCTGGCGAGCTGGGCGAAGAAGAAGGACCTCTCCTGCTTCGACCCGCGCGCGCTCGAGCACTATCTCGCGCCGTTCCGCGATCCGATGCGGCTGCACGCGATGTGCGAGGACTATCGCGCTGGCGCGCATGCCGACTTCGCGCACGACAAGGCCGACCACGAGGCCGGCCACAAGATCCCGGTGCCGATGCTGGCGCTGTGGGGCGATGCCGGCATCGCGCAATCGGCGGCGACGCCGCTCGACACCTGGAAAAACTGGGCGACCAACGTGCAGGGCGGTCCGGTCGATTCCGGCCATTTCCTCACCGAGGAGGCGCCGGAGCAGACGGCGCAGGCGCTGCTCGATTTCCTCACGGCTTAGCACGGCGCGAGGGCAGGCGCGGCGCGCACCGGTCAGGTGCTGACCGCTGCTGCCGAACCCTCTGCCGGGCCGGGAATGGGCTTTGCACCGGCGTCCCCAGCGCCTAATGTCCGCGCGGCGCTTGCGCCATAAAAACCATCGGGAGGAATATTCGTGATCTATGTCGTCGCCACTTTGACCGTGAAGCCTGACATGCGTGCCGAACTGATTGCCGGAGCCAAGGACTGTATCGCCGAGACCCGCAAGGAGCCGGGCAACATCGCCTACGACATGCACGAGAGCGTCAGCGATCCGACCAAGATGGTGTTCGTCGAGCAGTGGGAGAACGCCGAGGCACTC
The DNA here is from genome assembly GCA_016215605.1 of Rhodopseudomonas palustris. Classification (GTDB taxonomy): domain Bacteria; phylum Pseudomonadota; class Alphaproteobacteria; order Rhizobiales; family Xanthobacteraceae; genus Rhodopseudomonas; species Rhodopseudomonas palustris_L. Next base: position 84,358 of record JACRJB010000019.1, on the reverse strand, counting down.
GGGCCGCACGGCAAGGCCGAGCATTTCAAGGCGTTCGGCCGGATCGCCGCGAAGTGCCTGTCGGCGCCGCCGAAGATCGAGATCATCACGCCCGAAAAGGTCGACGTGAAGTAACAACAACAAGAAAAGGGAAACGTCATGATCTACGTCGTCGCCACCACGCAGGTGAAGCCGGACTCCCGCGAGGCCTTCATTCAGGGCGCCAAGGCCTGCATCGCCGAGACCCGCAAGGAGAAGGGCTGCATCGCCTATGACAGCCACACCAGCATCAACGACCCGAACACTTTCGTGGTGGTCGAGCGCTGGGAAAGCCGCGACGATCTCAACGCCCACGCCCGCGCCCCGCACATGAAGGTGTGGCGCGAACTATCCGCCCCGCTGAAGGCGTCGCCGACGGTGATCGAGATCATCAGCGACGGCAAGGTCGAGACATTCTAGCGCGCGCCGCGCGCCGCGAACCGAACGAGAGTGAGATGATCCGAGCCAGCAAGGTCCACGGGCAATATCATTGGAAGCAGCCGGCGGCCGACACCGTCGTGCTCGATTTCGACGACCGGCATCGCCGCCGCATGGCGATGACCGGCACCCGTGGGCTCGAATTCCTGCTCGATCTGGAGCACGCCGTCGCCTTGCGCGGCGGCGATGCGCTGGTGCTGGACGACGGACGTCTCATCGAGGTGGTGGCGGCGCCGGAGCCGCTGCTGGAAATCCGTGGCCGCGATCCGCAACATCTGGTGCGGCTCGCCTGGCACCTCGGCAACCGGCATCTGCCGACCCAGATCACGGCCAAGGCGCTGCGCATCCGCCGCGACCACGTCATCGCCGACATGGTCAAAGGACTCGGCGGGAAGGCGGTCGAGATCGACGCGCCGTTCGATCCCGAAGGCGGCGCCTACGCGCCGGCGCACGAGAGCGGCGACCACGACCACGCGCACCATGATCATGACCACCATGATCACGGGCACCATCATCATGGGCACGACGATCATGCGCATCATCGCCATGATCATCACGATCACAAGCATGGCCACGATCACGGCAAGCATGATCATGCCGCACACGATCACGGCCACGCGGATCACGTCCACGACGAGCATTGCGGCCACGATCATGGCCACGGCCACGGCCATGATCATGACCATGGTCATTCCCACAAGCATGACCACAAGTGAGATGCACGACGAGGACGATCACCTCGTCCTGCCCGCGCTGGTCGCGGGCATCCACGTGTTGCAGGCTGTCCCGGAGCGAAGGCGTGGATGGCTGGGACGAACCCGGCCATGACCGGTGAATCCGATCGTACGGTCGACAAATTGTCCGAGCCTCTGTCGGCGGAGCAGGGCGCGTCGCTGTACCGGCTGATGACCTGGCTGTCGCCGGCGTTTCCGGTCGGCGCGTTTTCCTATTCCAGCGGCCTCGAATGGGCGGTCGAAGCCGGCGACGTCACCGACGCCGCGACCCTGCGCGACTGGCTCACCGCGATGCTCGAACACGGTGCCGGCTTCTGCGACGGGGTGTTGCTGGCCCATGCCCATTGCGCGGTTGCGAGCGGCGACGCGGCGGCGCTGCGCGACGTCGCCGAACTTGCGACCGCCTTCGTGACGTCGGCCGAGCGCCATCTCGAAACCACGGCGCAGGGCAAGGCGTTCATCGAGATCGTGCGCAACGCCTGGGCCAGCGACGGTCTGGAGCGCGCGGTGAGCGCGTGCCACGGCGCGCTGGCCTATCCGGTCGCGGTCGGCCTCGTCAGCGCCAGCCATGGCGTGCCGCTCGCGGCGACGCTGCACGCGTTCCTGCACGCGGTGGTGTCGAACTGGATTTCCGCCGGCGCCCGGCTGGTGCCGCTCGGCCAGACCGACAGCCAGCGCGTGCTCGCCGCGCTTGAGCCCGCGGTGATCGCCACCGGCGACCGCGCGCTCGACGCCACGCTCGACGACCTCGGCGGCGCCACCTTCCGCGCCGACCTCGCCGGCCTGCGCCACGAGACCCAGTACACCCGGTTGTTCAGGTCGTAGTCGTCATCCCCGATGCGTGCCCCGGATGCTGTGCAGCGCGACGCGCAGCGGCGTGGTGCACTGCTGATCCGGGGCCCCGGTTATTCGCGTTTTCAACCGGGGTCCCGGGTCTGCGAAGCGGCACGATGTGCCGCATCGCGCCCGGGACACGGCGGTGTCGTTTCGGCTCAGCGGCCTACCCGACCATCCGGTCGCGGCCTTTCCAGAAGTCGGCGCGCAGCACTTTCTTGTCGATCTTGCCGACGCCGGTCATCGGCATTTCGCTGACGAACTTCACCTGCTTCGGCGCGTGCGCCGAGCCCTTGCGGCTCTTCACCAGCTCGATCAGTTCCTGTTCGTTCGGCTGACAGCCGGCGCGGGCGACCACGACGGCGGTGACGGCTTCGCCCCATTTGTCGTCGGGCACGCCGACGACGGCGACCATCGCGACGCCCTGATGCGTCGACAGCACGTCCTCGACCTCGCGCGGGAAGATGTTGAAGCCGCCGGACACGATCATGTCCTTCTTGCGGTCGAGGATGTACATGTAGCCGCGGTCGTCGCGCTTGGCGATGTCGCCGGTGTGCAGCCAGCCGCTCTTCAGCGTCTCGGCGGTCTGCTCCGGACGCTTCCAGTACTCCGCCCTCACATGCGGCGCGCGCACGCAGATCTCGCCGGCCTCGCCGTCGGCGACCTCCTGATCGTCCTCGTCGAGGATCCGCGCGTCGCACGCCGCGATCGGAAAGCCGCAGGACAGGAACAGATCGGGCTGCTTCGGATCGTGATCGGCCTTGCGCAGCACCGACACCGGATAGCACTCGGTCTGGCCGTAGAGCTGCGAGAACACCGGACCGATCCGTTCGATGCCTTCGACCAGCCGCGTCGGCGACATCGGCGAGGCGCCGTACAGCACCAGATCGAGCGACGACAGATCGGTCTTCGCCAACGCCGGGTGGTCGAGCAGCACATAGATCATCGTCGGCACGAACAGCGTGAAGTTGATCTTCTCGCGCGCGATCGTCTGCAGCACCGCTTCGGGATCGAAGCCCTTCAGCATGTGCACGGTGCCGCCGCGCATCAACGCCGGCAGCACCTTGGTGCCCGCGACATGGCTGATCGGCGCCACGGTGAGATAGCGCGGGTCCATCGGGATTTCGAAATCGGCCAGAATGGCGCTCGCGAAGCCGGCATTCTCGCGATGCCGGCGCAGCGCGCCCTTGGATTTTCCGGTGGTGCCGCCGGTGTAGTTCAGCACGGCGACGTCGTCGAGCTGCGCGAAATCCTTCGGCGTGGCGCTGCCGGCCTTGTCGAGTGCGACCAAGAGGTCGAGGCCGTAATCGGCCTTGCCCACGGTGAAGACGTGGTGCAGGCCGCGCGCTTGTGCCGCGAGTTCGCCGCCGCGCTGCAGGAATGCCGCGGCGTCGATCACCAGAATCTCCGCGCCGGAGTCCTCGATCTGGTCGATCTGGTCTTCGCGCGAGCCGAGCGGATGCAGCCAGGTGATGGCGAAGCGGCACAGCTGTGCGGCGACGCCGGCGCACCAGGTTTCGGCGCGGTTGGCGGTGAGCAACGCGACGCGCGTGCCGGGCTGCGCGCCGAGGCCCATGAACACCTTCTGGATGCTGCCGATCATGTCGATCGCGCCGCGATAGCTCAGCGTCCCGCCCGGCCAGCTGAACGCGGTGCGCGTCGGATAGCGCGACAGCGCGCGCAGGGTCTGCGTGCCGGCGGTGGGGAATGCGTTGAGGGCGTCGGTCATGGGGCTTGCTCCCGAATGTTTGTCATCGGCTTTTGCGCGTGCCAATGTTCGCTTCAAGAGTAGCACGCCGATCCGTCGGCGGAACACCAAAAGATGATGAGGGAGGAACGACCTTGGCTGCAGCCGATCGTCTCAGCAAATTCCGCAGCCGGCTCGAACTGCCGCTGATCGCGGCGCCGATGTTTCTGGTGTCTGGCGTCGATCTGGTCACCGCGGCGTGCGCGAGCGGAGTGATCGGATCGTTTCCGACGGTGAATTGCCGTAGTACGGAACAACTCGAGGAGTGGATCGGCACGATCGAGCAACGCGCGCGCGCGCATGCGGATGCGACGGGACGACAGGCGGCGCCGTGGTGTCCCAATCTCATCGTGCATCGCTCCAACGCGCGGCTGGCCGACGATCTCGCGGTGCTGCTGGCGCACAAGCCGGAGATCGTGATCACCAGCGTCGGCTCGCCCGAGCCGGTGATCAAGCCGCTGCACGACGCCGGCGCGATGGTGCTGGCCGACGTCGCGAGCATTCGTCACGCCGAACGTGCGGCGGCAGCGGGCGCGGATGGCCTGGTACTGCTGACGGCGGGCGCGGGCGGTCAGACCGGATGGCTCAATCCGTTCGCCTTCGTCCGCGCGGTGCGCGAATTCTACGACGGCGTGATCGTGCTGGCCGGCGGCATCAGCGACGGCGTCGCGCTGCGTGCAGCGATGACGCTCGGTTGCGACCTCGGTTACATGGGCACCAGATTCATCGCGACGCAGGAGAGCGCCGCCGATCCGCGCTACAAGGCGATGCTGGTGGAGTCCTCCGCCGACGACATCCTGCTGACCAAGGCCTTCACCGGCCTGCAGACCAACATGCTGCGGCCGTCGATCGTCGCCGCCGGTCTCGACCCGGATGCGCTGCCGGAGCGCGGCGCGATCGACATCGGCAAGGACATCGACATCGGCGCGCGCGAAAACCGGCCGCAGCGCTGGCGCGATATCTGGAGCGCGGGACATTCGACCTCGGGCGTCGGCGGCATCGTGTCGGTCGCCGAGCTGGTGAAGCAGACCACGAACGAATTCCGCGCCGCAGGATAACCTCGTCGTCACGTCGGTCGACGGCTCTGCGGTGCCGTGGCATATCTGGGCAACAAGAAAAATCGGGAGAACACGCCATGAAGAGCTTTCGCGTCTCGGGCTTCGGTCAGCCGCTCAGTGAAGAGAACCGGCCGACGCCGGAATTGACCGGCACGCAGGTGCTGCTCCGCGTCAAGGCCGCCGGCATCTGCCACAGTGATCTGCACATCTGGGAGGGCGGCTACGAACTCGGCCACGGCCGCAAGAAGCTGTCGCTGTCCGATCGCGGCGTCGCATTGCCGTTGACGATGGGACACGAGACCGTCGGCGAGATCTTCGCCGCGGGCCCGGACGCCAAGGACGCCAAGATCGGCCAGGTCGTGCTGGTCTATCCGTGGATCGGCTGCGGCGAATGCGCGGTCTGCCGCGCCGGCGACGAGAACATGTGCCTCAAGCCGCGGTTCCTCGGGGTGTATTGCGACGGCGGTTACTCCGACGAACTGATCGTGCCGCATCCGCGCTATCTGCTCAGCCTCGACGGGCTCGATCCGGTGACGGCTGCGCCCTATGCGTGTTCGGGCGTCACCACCTACAGCGCGCTGAAGAAGCTGGACTTCGCCTTCGACGGCCCGATCGTGATGTTCGGCGCCGGCGGTCTCGGCCTGATGGCGCTGTCGCTGCTCAAGGCGATGGGCGGCAAGGGCGCGATCATGGTCGACATCGACGCCAAGAAGCGCGAGGCGGCGGAGCAGGCCGGCGCGCTGGCGACTGTCGACGGCGCTGCGCCCGACGCGCTGGAGCAGATCGCCGCGAAGGCCGGCGCGCCGGTGCGCGGCGCGCTGGATCTGGTCGGCAATGCGCAGACCGCGCAGCTCGGCTTCGATTGTCTCACCAAGGGCGGCAAGCTGGTGATCGTCGGCCTGTTCGGCGGCGGCGCGCCGTGGGCGCTGCCGTTCATCCCGATGCGGGCGATCACGATCCAGGGCTCCTATGTCGGCAATCTGCGCGAGACGCAGGAACTGCTCGATCTGGTCCGCGCCAAGAAGATCGCGCCGATTCCGGTGACGCCGCTGCCGCTGCCGCAGGCGAACGCGGCGCTGCTCGATCTGCAGAAGGGAAAACTGGTCGGGCGTGCGGTGCTGACGCCGTAATCAGTTCGGATCGCGCGCGGCGAGCCGTTCGGCCTCGGCGACGTCCTCCGGCGTGTTGGCGTTGAAGAACGGATCGAACGGCTCCGTCGGCCATTCCACGATCGCGCGCGGGTAGCGCGCGGTGAAGCGGTCGACCTTGCGGATGTCGTCCGCGAGCAGTGCACGGCGCAGGTCGGCGCGCAGTCCGAGCGGCCACAGCGCGATCACCGGATGCGAACGGCCGGCCGACGCCGCGACCGCGATGTCGGCCTGCTGATCGATCCGCGCCTGATGCAGCCGTGCGACCAGATCGCGCGGCAGGAACGGACAATCCACCGGAGCGCTCAGCATCCAGCGCGCGCCGGGCCGAGTGTCGGCGACCCATTCGAGCCCGGCCAGCACGCCGGCGAGCGGCCCGCGAAAGCCGTCGACCGGATCGGCGACGATCGGCAAGCCGCCGGTCGCGAACCGTGCCAGGTCGCCATTGGCGCTCAGCACCAGCGCATCGCATTGCGGCGTCAACCGCTCGATCACCCGCGCCAGTAAAGTCCGGCCGCCGATCTCGCGCAGCGACTTGTCGCCGCCGCCCATGCGCTGGGCGAGGCCGCCGGCGAGAACAACTCCAGGGGTGGCGGGACCATCGGCCATCGCGTGGTTTCCAGACTGTCGGATGCCTTTGGCGTGGTACAGGCGCCGGCGCCTCTCCGCAATAAGGCGAAAGACGGCCTGATTGACGCAGGCGTCGCGCTTCGCCATCGTCCGCCGCCATGGCGAAACTCGTGCTCGATCTGACCGGACTGAAATGCCCGCTGCCGGTGCTGAAGACGCGCAAGGCGTTGACGACGCTCGCCGGCGGAGATCGGCTGGAAGTGCGTTGCACCGATCCGATGGCGCTGATCGACATCCCGGTGCTGATCCAACAGACCGGCGACCGGATCGAAGACACGACACGCCAGGACGACACGATCATCTTCGTGATCGCGAAGACGCCGCTGCCGGATTGCAGCGACGAGCGCTGATCGCCGCGGCGGAACTAATTATCATCCGGAACAATTGATCTCCCAGTCATAAAAGGGAGGAACGGCATGGCCCGGAAATATTCCAAGAAGGCGTCGGCGAAAGTCGCGCGCGCGATGAAGAAGCGGAAGACCGGCACGCTGAAGAGCGGCGGCTCCGGCAAGACGGTGAAGAGCCGCAAACAGGCGATCGCGATCGGCCTGTCGGAGGCGCGCGCCGAAGGCAAGAAGGTGCCGAGCAAGAAGACGGCCAAGAAGGCCGCCGGCAAGGCGACGACGAAGACGTCCAAGACAGCCGCGAAGAAGACCGGCAAGAAGATCGGCAAGAAGACCGTCAAGAAAACCGCGAAGAAGGCGGCAGCGAAGAAGACCGCGAAGAAGACCGCGAAGAAGACCGCGAAGAAGTCTGCGAAGACAGCCGGCGGGCGCAAGACTGCCAAGCGCAAGACGTCGAAGACAGGCGCGAAGAAGACAGGCGCGAAGAAGAGTTGATCCGACTTCGGCGCCGGGCCGGTCGCAGGTCAGCGGCCGGGCGGCCCGCTTTGCGTTCGTCATTCCGGGGCGCTCGCGCACGCGAGCGAACCCGGAATCCATACGCGCGGTGCGCCCGTCAAGGCAGAGCTTTTCCAGCGTTGCTGCCCAACTACCTATGCCAGGGGGTATGGATTCCGGGCTCGCGCTGCGCGCGCCCCGGAATGACGGACGAGAGGTGAAGCAGGCGGCGGGCGCTGCGGTGTCCTACACCTTAAGGCTAGCGAGGCACGCCCGCTAGTTGTTGGCTCTTGCCGTCTTTCACTTGCCGGCCTTCTCTTGTCTGCTTCGGCTCCTTGCCGGCTTTCAGCCTCAGCTCGCCTTCCGCGCCCGTGCCGCCGAGCGGTGGGCCTTCTTGGCGGAACGGGCGCCGCTGCGCGTGGACGAGGCGCGGCGGGGCGCCGGCTTCTTGGCCTTGTTGCCTTCCAGGCTCTGTTTCAGCGCGTCCATCAGGCTGACGACGTTGTCGGACTTCTCTTCCGGTACGGGCAGCTTGATCGACTTGCCGGCGGCCTTGCGCTTGACCAGCGCCTTCAGCGCGGTCTCGTAGTCGTCCTTGAACTTCGACGGGTCGAAATGCGCCGCCTTGGTATCGAGGATGTGCCCGGCGAGTTCGACCATGTCCTTCGAAATCTTCGGGGTCTTGATGCCGTCGAAATAGTCGTCCGGCTCGCGCAGTTCGTAGGGATAGCGCAGCGTGGTGGCGAGCAGGCCCTTGCCGAGCGGCTCGATCGCGATGACGTGCTCGCGGTTCGACAGCACGATCCGCGCCAGCGCGACGCGGCCCTTGTCCTTCATCGCGTCGCGGATCACCGCGAAGGCGTCGATGCCGGCCTTGCCCTCGGGCGCGATGTAGTAGGGGTTGTTGAGGAAGCGCTTGTCGATCTCGTCCGCCGGCACGAAGCTGTCGATCTCGATGGTGTGGGTGCTTTCGATCCGCACCGCTTCCAGCTCGTCCTTTTCGATCTCGATGTACTTGCCCTTGCGGACTTCGTAGCCGCGGCCCTTCTGCTCCTTGTCGACGACCTCGCCGGTCTCCTCGTCGATCATCTGCTGTTTCAGCCGGTTGCCGGTCTCGGTGTTGATCATGTGGAAGCGGGTCTTCTCGACGCTGGTCGAGGCCGGATACAGCGCGACCGGGCAGCTCACCAACGACAGTTTGAGCGAGCCCTTCCAGTAAGCGCGCGGCGGGGCCATGATGCTCTCCGATGTGGGGATGTGACGTGTGGGCAACCGGACGTCTATCCGATCGGGAACTTCAACCATGGCGGCGGGTTTTGGTTCCGTCGTGGCAGGCGATGCGCAGCGCTTCGGGGTGGAGACGATCATGGCGGCCGAAAAGACCCTCACGCTGTATCGGAAGAAACGCGATTTCGCGCAGACCGCGGAGCCGCGCGGCGACGCCAAGGTGGCGCCGTCGAAGCGGCGGCGGTTCGTGATCCAGAAGCATGACGCTACGCGGCTGCATTACGATCTGCGGCTGGAATACGACGGCTTGTTCAAGTCCTGGGCGGTGACGCGCGGGCCGTCGCTCGATCCGCACGACAAGCGGCTCGCCGTCGAGGTCGAGGACCATCCGCTGGACTACGGCGATTTCGAAGGCACGATTCCGAAGGGTCAGTATGGCGGCGGCACGGTGCAACTGTGGGACCGCGGCTATTGGGACTGCGACGATCCGAAGCGCGGCTTCAAGAAAGGCGATCTCAAATTCACGCTCCACGGCGAGAAGTTGCACGGCAGCTGGGTGCTGGTGCGGATGCGCCATGACCGCAACGGCGGCAAGAGGACCAACTGGCTGCTGATCAAGCATCGCGACGACGCGGCCCGCGAAGGCAAGGGCGCCAACGCCATTCTTGACGAAGATCGGTCGGTAGCGTCGGGTCGTGCGATGCAGCAGATCGCCGAGGGCAAGGGCCGCGCGCCGAAGCCGTTCATGACGGGCAGGGCCGCCAGGGTGAAGGCGGACGCGGTGTGGGACTCGAACCACGGGCTCGCCGCCGACGAGCGCGCGGCGAACGGCTCCGGCAAGCCGGCAGTGACCACGGCCAAGACGAAGCGGGCCGCCGCGAAGAGCACCAGGGCGGCAAAAGGAGCGCAGACCACAAAGGCGAAGCCGCGCGCGCGCAAGGCTTCCAAAGCGCCGATGCCGGACTTCGTACCGCCGCAACTCTGCAGCTCGGTGGAGCGGCCACCCGGCGGCGATGGCTGGGTTCACGAAATCAAGTTCGACGGCTACCGGATGCAGCTGCGCATCCAAGACGGCGTCGCGACGCTGAAGACCCGCAAGGGACTGGACTGGACCGCGAAGTTTCAGGCGATCGCCGACGAAGCCGCCGGGTTGCCGGATGCGATCATCGACACCGAGATCGTCGCGCTCGATCATCACGGCCATCCGGACTTCGCCGCGCTGCAAGCGGCGCTGTCGGATGGCGACAGCGACAGACTGATCTGCTTCGCGTTCGATTTGCTCTATGCCGAGGGCGAGGATCTGCGCGGGCTGCCGCTGTCGGAGCGCAAGCAGCGGCTGCACGACCTGCTGCGGGCCGCACGCGATCGGCGCAAAGAGGGGCTGATCCGCTATGTCGAGCATTTCGACACCGGCGGCGATGCGATCCTGCAATCCGCCTGCAAGCTGTCGCTCGAGGGCATCGTCTCGAAGAAGCGCGATGCGGCCTATCGCTCCGGCCGCAGCGACAATTGGACCAAGGCGAAGTGCCGCTCCGGGCACGAGGTGGTGATCGGCGGCTGGAAGACCACCGCCGGCAAATTCCGCTCGCTGATGGTCGGCGTGCATCGCGACGATCGCGCGGGGGATCACCGGCTGGCCTATGTCGGTCTGGTCGGCACCGGCTTCGGCCAGGACGTCGTGAAGCGCATTCTGCCGGAGTTAAAGGCGCACGAGTCCAAGGACAGTCCGTTCGCCGGCGAGAATGCGCCGCGCAAGACCGCGGACGTTCACTGGGTGACGCCGGAGCTGGTCGCCGAGATCGAATTCGCCGGATTCACCGGCGCCGGCATGGTGCGCCAGGCCGCCTTCAAGGGACTACGCGCCGACAAACCGGCGGAGGAGGTCGAAGCCGAGCAGCCGGCGACGGTTGCGATCGCAAAACCGAAGCCGAAGGGCAGGGCGACGTCGTCGGCGAAATCGTCATCGGCCGGCAACACCGCGCGCGCCAAGTCGACGCATGCCGCCGCGGCCGGCCGCGCCGAAGTGATGGGCGTGGTGATCTCCAAGCCGGACAAGGAGCTGTGGCCGGCGAGTGAGATCGGCGACGCCGTCACCAAGCTCGATCTCGCGGAGTACTACGCGGCGGTCGGGGATCGGCTACTCGCCCACATCGAGGGACGGCCGTGCTCGATCGTGCGGGCGCCCGACGGCATCAAGGGCGAGCATTTCTTCCAGCGCCACGCGATGCCGGGCATGTCCAATCTGATCGGCCTCGCCAAAGTGTCGGGCGATCGCAAGCCTTACGTCCAGATCGACCGCGTCGAGGGGCTGGTCGCAGTGGCGCAGATCGGCGGCCTCGAACTGCATCCGTGGAATTGCGCGCCGGGCGCCTACGATGTGCCGGGCCGGCTGGTGTTCGATCTCGACCCGGCGCCGAACGTCGGCTTCGACGAGGTGATCGTCGCGGCGCGCGAGATGAAGGAGCGACTCGGAGCCGTTGGCTTGGCGACGTTCTGCAAGACGACGGGCGGCAAGGGCCTGCACGTCGTGGTGCCGTTGAAACCGAAGGACGACGTCGACTGGAAGCAGGCCAAGACGTTTGCGCAGACGGTGTGTGCGCAGATGGCGGAGGACAGCCCCGAGCGCTATCTGCTCAACATGTCGAAGCAGCAGCGCAAGGGAAAGATCTTCCTCGACTACTTGCGCAACGATCGGATGTCGACCGCGGTCGCGCCGCTCTCGCCCAGGGCACGCGACGGCGCGACGGTGTCGATGCCGCTGAGCTGGACGCAGGTGAAGGCCGGACTGGATCCCAGGCGCTACACGCTGAGGACGGTGCCCGGCCTGCTCGGCAAGACCAAGGCCTGGGCGGAGTACGATCAAGCAGCGGCCCCGCTGAGGGCGGCGATCAAGTCGCTCGCCTCCAGCGGGGCCTGAGTTCGGTCCGAGTATCGAGGTCTTGGTATCGTCAGATCTTGCCGAGCAGCAGCAGGATCACCAGAATGATGATGATCAGGCCGAGACCGCCGCCGCCGTAGTAACCGGTTCCGTAGAACGGGCCGCCGCCGACGCCGCTGAAGCCGCCCAGCAGGGCAATGATCAGAATGATCAGAATGATTGTACCGATGGACATCTCGCTCTCCTTGTCGTGACGGGTCGCCCGAATGCTCCGCCTGTCACAGCGCAAACCCGCGGCGAGAGTGAAGGTTCCATCGCATGAAACCCTGGCGGCGCGGGACCCTCTGTTATTTTCGCGCAGCCGACCTACATCAACAGTTCAACCTGTTCGGACCGAAGGACACCGCGATGTCAGCTCCGCTTGTCGTCTCCATTCCGCATCGCCTCGGCCGCGACGAGGCCGTCCGCCGGCTGAAGGTCGGGCTGAGCCGGGCCGCGATCAATGTGCCGGTGCTGAAGGTCGAGGAAGAAAGCTGGCAGGGCGATCGCATGATGTTCCGGGTGCGCGCGCTCGGCCAGGTGGCCGCCGGGCATGTCGATATCGCCGATGATCACGTGATGCTGGAAGTGCGGCTGCCGTGGCTGTTGCAGAAATTCGCCGACGTGGCCCAGCAGGCGATCCGCAAGCGCGGGCATTTGCTGCTGGAAAAGAAGTAGCAGCCGCGTCGGCTGCTCACACCCAGCCGTCCGGACTAGATCCCAGGGCGGCTTTGGTTAGTGATCGCCGGGCAATCGGATCAGGCGTCCGACGTTCGCCGACGCCGAGCCGGGCGCTCGGGATTGGTCAGCCGGGCACGGCGCACTGCCACCGGCAGATCGCCGAACAGATCCGACGCCGCGAGCGTGCCGGCGTTGCGGTCATCGCCATCGACGACCAATCCCGTGGTGTCGATGGCGGCGTCGAACGCGTCGCCACGCGGCCATTGCCGGCCGTTGTCCGACAGCGGCGCGAAATTCTTGCCGACGGCCACGATCACCGCGTCGGCACCCTTGGTGCGGGCAAACGCGACGACATGGTCGCGATGCGGCCCCGAGACCGCGAGCGGCCGGTAGTCGCCGTCGGCGAAGACGTCGCGGAATTCGTTGCGCAGCTTCAGGAGCTGCCGCGTCCAGGCCAGCTTGAGCCGGCCGTCGCGCCAGCTCTGCAGCAGGGCGCTCCAATCCGGCTCGGCGATCGCAGCGAGCGCCGCCTCGCGCGCGGCGAAATCGACCGGGCGGCGATTGTCGGGATCGACCAGCGAGAAATCCCAGAACTCGGTGCCCTGATAGAAATCCGGCACGCCGGGCATCGTCGCTTTCAGCGTGACCTGGCTCAGCGAGTTGAGCGCGCCGATCACCGAGACGCGGTCCACGAGGGTCTGCAGCGACGCCAGAAATCCTCCGGCCTGCGCCGGATCGAGAATGCGGTCGAGGAAGGTCCGGAGGCCTTCTTCGTAGGCCAGATTCGGGTTGATCCAGTTGGTCTCCTGCTTGCCCTCGCGTGCCGCTTTCAGCGCATAGCCTTGCATGCGATCGGTGAAGTCGGCGTCCGGTTCGAGCGGCCAGGCGCCGAGCAGGCCCTGATATAGCATGTATTCGAAGGTCGCCGACGGCGCGCGCAGGCCGGCATCCGTGACCAAATGCGGCGCGTTCATCAGCTTCCATTTGGCGACGACGCTCGCCCACTCGCCCGGCATTTCCGCCAGCGCCAACAGCCGCGTGCGCGCGTCCTCGCCGCGCTTGGCGTCGTGCGTCATGGTCGCGGTCATGCCGTGCGGCCAGTCCCTGGCGCGACTTGTCATCATCCGATGGAACGCGTCGGGCTCCAGCGCGTGGGCCGACGCCTCGCCGCCGACCTCGTTGAGCGCGAGCAGGCGGTGATAGCGATAGAACGCGGTGTCTTCGAGCGACTTCGCCATCGTCGGTCCGGTGAATTGCTGGACCTTGAGCGCGAAGCGGCGCACGCGCGGCTTGCTGTGCGCGGCGCGACCCGGCTTCAGCAGGTCCATCGTCAGCGCATCCTGCAGGAAGTCGAAGATGCCGTCGTCGGCGCCGAACCAGTCGGCGCGCGCCTTCTCGATGGTTTCGGCGATCAGTTTGCGATCGAGGTCGGTCGGACCGGATGCCGCGATGTAGGTGCGGTACACCGGGAAGTGCAGCACGTAGAGTTCGAACACCTGGCGCAGATTGTCGGCGGAGAAGTCGCGCGTCGAATAGTGCCCGCCGGCGATCCGCGCCAGCAGTCGCGTCAGCACGGTGAATTCGCTGAGCAGCAGCGTCTCCAGCACGCGGCGCTTGGCGCGCATCAGCACCGGCGGAAAATCCGGCGAGGTGCTGCTGATCTGTCGCCAGACTTCGTCGAGCGGCGCGAGCCCGGCGCCGTCGAGCAGCGCGTGGGTGATGACGTTGAGCCATTCGTAGCCGGTGGTGCCGTGCACGCCGGCGAATCGCGGCAGCGCCTCGCCTTCGCCGAGGATCTTCTCGATCACCATGTAGAGCGGCGGCGCGGCCGGCCCCTTGGCGTCGCGGATCAGCCGGCGCAGCCGCTGGAAATATTGCGCTGGATCGCGCAGGCCGTCGATGTGATCGAGCCGCAGCCCGTGCAATTGCCCGTTGGCGATCAGCCGCTTCACCAGCGAGTGGATCGCCTCGAAGGTGCCGGCGTCCTCGACGCGCAGGCCGGCCAGGGTGTTGACGTCGAAGAAGCGGCGATAGTTGATCTCGCTCGCGGCGAGCTGCCAATGGCCGAGCTTGTAGTGCTGGCGCTCGAGCAGATTGTGCAGCGCCTGGATCTGCGTCGGCCGGCCTTCGCCGGCGCGATAGGCGGCGAGGCCCTTGGCGATGACGTCGGCGCCGCCGGGAATCGCCCGCAGCGCCGCCTTGAAGCCGGGCGCCTCCTTGCGATCGGGATGGCTCAGCCCGCGATAGCGCGCGGCGAGTTCGAGAATCGCCTTGCCGGCCGGCTGTTCCGCCGCGTCGGCCTCGCGCACGATCGTGCGCAGGATCTCGCTGTAGCGCTGCGGCGCGATCGGCAGGCGGTGCTCGAAGTACCAGGCCGAGAAGCTGCCGTCGCCGGACTCGTAGCGCAGCTCGATTTCGCCGTTCTCCAGCGCCTGGCCGTAGGACGATCCGATGATCGGCAGCAGCACGCCGCCGCGGTTGCGGAACGGCAGAATGTCCCAATCGATGTCGAACGAGGCGGCGTGCGGCGACGCCGGCCCCCATTCCAGCACGTCCAGCCACCACGGATTGTCGGCGAAATGCACGCCGACATGGTTCGGTACGAAGTCGAGGATCAGGCCGATGTCGTGGGTCTTCAACGCCGCCGACAGCCGCGCGAACGCGTCCTCGCCGCCGAGCTCGGGATTGAGCTCTGTATGATCGACGATGTCGTAGCCGTGGGTCGAGCCCTTGCGCGCCTTGGTGAAGGGCGACGCGTACAGATGCGAAATTCCCAGCGCCTTGAGATACGGCACGATCGCGGCGGCATCGTCGAAGCCGAAATCGGCGGTGAGCTGGAGACGGTAGGTGGCTGTCGGGATCGCAGGGGGCATCAGGACTCTTCGAGGCGCCAGGTGACCGCCCACGGCGGAATCACCCCGTCCCAATCGTCGCCCCACAAATTGGTTCCATCCGGCGAGCGCTTCGAGGCCACGCCCCGATCCGACAGATTGGCGACGAGCTTCAGCGTGGCGCCCTCGCTGAGCCGCCAGCGGGCGCGCAGCAGGCCGTCATCGGCGACGTCCGCGCTGCCGAAGCGGGCGCCTTCCAACCGCGGCACGATGGCGGTGCGGCGGATGTCGAGCAGCCGCTTCACCAGCGCGAGCCTAGCGGCGCCCGGCCCGCCGTCGCGTTCGCTCCAGTCCAGCATCGCGCTTTTGAAGGTCGATTCATCCAGGGGGTCGGGGACCTCGTCGCCGTATTTTTCGTAAGCGCCGGCGAATTCCTTGCGTCGGCCCGCGCGGACCGCGTCGGCGAGTTCGCCGTGGAAATCGCAGAAGAACGGGAAAGGCGCCTGCGATCCCCATTCCTCGCCCATGAACAGCATCGGCACGGTCGGCGTCAGCAGTGTGATCGCCAGCGCGGCTTCGATCGCGGCCGGGGAGGTCAGGCTTTCCAATCGGTCGCCGAGCGCGCGGTTGCCGATCTGGTCGTGGTTCTGCAGGAAGTTGACGAAGGCCAGCGGCGGCAGCTCGCCGCTCGGTTCGCCGCGCGGCTGGCCGCCGCGATGCCCGGATGGCTCTCCCTGATAGACGAACCCAGAGCCGAGCGCCTTGGCGACGTGCTTCAGCGGCATATCGGCGTAGTCCGAATAATAACCCTGCTTCTCGCCGGTCAAGGCGACGTGCCAGGCATGGTGATAATCGTCGTTCCACTGCGCGCGATACTGCCCGCGCGGCGGATGGATCAGCGGATCGAGCACGGCGGCGATGTTGTCGTCGTTCTCCAGAACGAGATGAATATGGCGGCCGGTTTCCGTCGCGAGCTTGCCGACTTCGCGGCTCAGCTCGTACAGCATCGGGATCTCGCCCTGATCCGGAATGGCGTGCACCGCGTCGAGCCGCAGCCCGTCGAAATGATAGTCCCGAAGCCAGTGCAGCGCGTTCTCGATCGCGAAGGCGCGAACCTGTTCGACGAAATAGT
Organism: Rhodopseudomonas palustris; assembly: GCA_016215605.1. GTDB lineage: Bacteria > Pseudomonadota > Alphaproteobacteria > Rhizobiales > Xanthobacteraceae > Rhodopseudomonas > Rhodopseudomonas palustris_L. The sequence continues at coordinate 68,124 of JACRJB010000019.1, read as the reverse complement.
TGATGCCGTTGCCCCACGGCGTGTGCGATTTCGAGAAGAACGTCGGCGCATATTGCCCGATGTAGTTTCCTTCCGGCCCGAAATGATTGTAGACGACGTCGAGAAACATCATCAGGCCGCGCTCGTGCGCGGCGTCGATAAGTGCCTTGAGGTCTTCCGGCCGGCCGTAGGCGCTGTCGGGCGCGTACCACAGCACGCCGTCATAGCCCCAGTTGCGTCGCCCGGGGAAGTCGGCCAGCGGCATCAGTTCCAGCGCGGTGATGCCGGTGTCGACCAGATGATCGAGCCGGTCGATCATGGCGCGGAAGGTGCCCTCCGCGGTGAAGCTGCCGACATGCGCTTCCAGCAGCACCGTCTCCGGCCACGGCCGGCCGCGCCAGTCGGCTGCGCGCCACGGATAGCCGGCATGATCGATCACTTCGCTCGGACCCGGAATGTCCTCGGGCTGGAACGCGGAAGCGGGGTCGGGAACGTCGTTCGCCCCGTCGATGCGGAAGCGGTAGCGCGCGCCACCACGGACGCCGTCGATTTCGGCGGTGAACCAGCCGTCCTTGCCGCGCTGCATCGGATGGGCGTCATCCAGCACGACATCGACCCGCGTCGCATTCGGAGCCCACAAGCGGAATTCGACGCCGTGGGCGGTCAGGCGAGGGCCGAAGCTGCGGCCGTTCACGCCGTCGCCCCGGAGAACGCCATCACCGAGCGCGGCGGAGCGCATGTTTCACCGCCGGACGGCAGCGGCGCCACCTGAACGGTGTCCTTGGTGGTGTCGAACAATTGGTGCCAGCTCTGATACTCGGGCAGCTTCGGCAGATGAAACGTGATGGTTTCGACCCCTGAATTCAGCACGATGAAGATGGCTTCGGCCTCGGGCTCCGAAGAGCTCAGCACGTAAGCGAGGAAGCGGCCGTCGGGAAACGCCCAATCCTGCTCGGTCATCTCGGCCGCCGACGGCGTCAGCCACAGCACGCCGTAGGAGCCGTCGGCACGCCGGCCGTCGAGCCAGCGGCGCGAGCGCAATTGCGGAAAGCGGCGGCGGATCTCGGTCATCAGCCCGACGAAGTCGACCATGTCGTCTTCGCGATTGAGGCCGTCCCATTTGACCCAGCCGATGTCGTTGTCCTGGCAGTAAGCGTTGTTGTTGCCGCTCTGCGAATTGCCGACCTCGTCGCCGGCGAGCATCAGCGGCACGCCCTGAGCGAGAAACAGACAGGCCAGCTGGTTCTTGCGGAGCTGACGGCGCAGCGCGACGATCTTCGGATCGTCGGTCGGGCCTTCGTGGCCGCAATTGTTGCTGTGATTGTCGTTGGACCCGTCGCGATTGTCCTCGCCATTGGCGAGGTTGTGCTTGTCGTTGTAGCTGAACAGATCGGCCAGCGTGAAGCCGTCGTGCACGGTGACGTGGTTGATGCTGGCGCGCGGCATCCTGCTGTCGTGGTTGAAGATGTCGGAGGAGCCGGTCATCCGCCGCGACACTTCGCCGATCAGGCTGCCTTCGCCGCTCCAGTAGCGGCGCATCGCGCTGCGATAGCGGTCGTTCCATTCCGACCATTGCGACGGGAACGCGCCGACCTGGTAACCGCCCATGCCGAGATCCCACGGCTCGGCGATCAGCTTCACCGATGCGAGCACGGGATCCTGACGGATCGCGGTGAAGAAGCCGGAATTGCGCTCGAAGCCGTTCGGGCCGCGCGCCAGCGTGGTGGCGAGGTCGAAGCGGAAGCCGTCGACGTGGCAGACCTCGACCCAGTAGCGCAGGCTATCCATCACCATCTGCAACACGCGCGGATGGGTGAGATTGACCGAGCTGCCGCAGCCGGTGAAGTCGTCGTAGAACCGCGGATTGTCCGGCATCAACCAATAATACGAGGCGTTGTCGATGCCGCGGAACGACAGCGTCGGCCCAAGATGATTGCCCTCGGCGGTGTGGTTGTAGACCACGTCGAGAATGACTTCGATGCCGGCGTCGTGCAGCCGCGCGATGGTGGTGCGGAACGCGTCGAGCGGATTGTCCGGCGCGTAGCGCGGCTCCGGCGCGAAGAAAGAGATCGTGTTGTAGCCCCAGTAGTTCACCAGCTTCTTCTCGACCAGCACGCGATCATCGATAAGCGCGTGGACCGGCAGAAGTTCAATCGCGGTGACGCCGAGGCGCTTGAAATGATCGATCATCGCCGGCGCCGCGAGGCCGCCGAAGGTGCCGCGCAGGCCGGGCGGCACGTCGTCGCGCTGTTGCGTCAGACCTTTGACGTGGGCCTCGTAGATGACGGTGTCTTCCCAGGGAATGCCGGGCCGGCTCTCGTGCCGCGAAAAGCCGCCGGTCTCGTCGACCACGACGGCCTTCGGCATGCCGCGGGCGTTGTCGCGGCGGTCGAACGACAAATCCTCGCGCGGGCTGCCGGCCCGATAGGCAAAATGCGCGTCGCTCCACACCAGCCGGCCGTGCAGCCGCTTGGCGTAGGGATCGAGCAGGAGCTTGTGGGCGTTGAAGCGGTGGCCACGCTCGGGATCGTACGGGCCGTGCACCCGGTAGCCATAGAGCTGGCCGGGCGAGACGTCGTTGAGGTAGCCGTGCCAGATGTCCTCGGTCCGTTCCGGTAGCTCGATTCGCTCCAGTTCGCGGCGGCCCTGGCTGTCGAACAGGCACAGCTCGACCTTGTGGGCATTGGCGGAAAACAGCGCGAAATTGGTGCCGCGGCCGTCCCAGGTGGCCCCGAGGCGAGAGCAGCTTCCAGCGGTGAGGCGCATACTCAGTCTTCCGGCGTCAGGAAAATCACGGCCAGCGGCGGTATCGTCAGACTAAGCTCGGGCACCAGCCCGTCAAGGGTGCGGACCTCGCCGCCATTGCCGACATTGCTGCCGCCGTAGATCGCGGCGTCGGAGTTCAGCACCTCGCGCCAGCGGCCGGGGAAGGGCACGCGGACGCGGTAGTCCTGATAGACGTTCGGCGAGAAGTTGGCGATCACCAGGCAGCGCGCACGGGTGTCGTTGCCCTTGCGCATCCAGGCGAACACGTTGCGTGCCGAATCCTCGGTGATGATCCATTCGAACCCGAACGGATCGCAATCGAGCTGATGCAGCGCCGGCAGATCGCGGTACAGCCGGTTGAGGTCGCGCACCAGCGCCTGCACGCCGGCATATTTCGGCGTCTCCAGCAGATGCCAGTCGAGCGAGCGGTCGTGATTCCACTCCCGCTCCTGGCCGAACTCGCTGCCCATGAACAGCAGCTTCTTGCCCGGGTGGCCGAACATGAAGGCATAATAGGCGCGCAGATTGGCGAAGCGCTGCCACTCGTCGCCGGGCATCCGGCCGAGGATCGACCGCTTGCCGTGCACGACTTCGTCGTGCGACAGCGGCAGAATGAAGTTCTCGGAAAACGCGTAGTGCAGCCCGAACAGGATCTGGCCGTGGTGATATTTGCGGTGGATCGGATCCTTGCTGATGTAGTTCAGCGTGTCGTGCATCCAGCCCATGTTCCACTTGTAGCCGAAGCCGAGCCCGCCGAATTCGACCGGCCGCGACACCTGCGGCCAGGCGGTGGATTCTTCCGCGGCGGTGGTGGCGTGCGGGAATTTGGCGAACACTTCGGCGTTGAAGCGTCGCAGGAAGTCGATCGCTTCGATGTTCTCGCGACCGCCGAACTTGTTCGGAATCCAGCCGCCGGCCGGGCGGCTGTAGTCGAGATACAGCATCGAGGCGACCGCATCGACGCGCAGCCCGTCGATACGGTAGCGCTCGAGCCAGAACAGCGCGTTCGACACCAGGAAGTTGACCACTTCGGTGCGGCCGTAATTGTAGATCAGCGTGCCCCAGTCGAGATGCCGGCCCTGCAGCGGGTTGGCGTGCTCGTACAGCGCGGTGCCGTCGAAATTGCCGAGGCCGTGCGGATCATCCGGGAAGTGGCCCGGCACCCAGTCGAGCAGCACGCCGATGCCGTGCTCGTGGCAGGCGTCGATCAGCGCGCAGAAATCCTCCGGCGTGCCGAACCGGCTGGTCGGCGCATACAGCCCGGTCGGCTGGTATCCCCACGAGCCATCGAACGGATGTTCGCTGACCGGCAGAAACTCGACATGGGTGAAGCCCATGTCGCGCACATAGGCCGGCAGCTGCTCGGCGAGATCGCGATAGGTCAGCCACTGTTCGCCGTCCTTGCGGCGCCACGAGCCGAGATGGACTTCGTAGATTGACATCGGCGCGCCGAGCGCGTTGATCTGCTCCGGCGCCGGACGGGGATGCGGCAGCTTGGTTTGATCGACCACGATCGAGGCGGTCTTCGGCCGCAGCTCGGCTTCGAATGCCATCGGATCGGACTTCTGCGGCAGCGTCTCGCCGTGCGGCCCGGTCATGTCGAATTTGTAGTGATCGCCGGCGGTGGCGCCGGGAATGAACAGCTCCCAATAGCCGTTGCCGCGCACCCGCATCTGGTGCCGTCGCGGATTCCAGAAATTGAAGTCGCCGACCACGCTGACGCGGCGGGCGTTCGGCGCCAGCACCACGAAGGCCACGCCGCTGACGCCTTCCAGCACCATCGGATGGGCGCCGAGCTTGTCGTACAGCCGCTGATCCGTGCCTTCGCCGAGCAGATACAGGTCGAAGTCGGTCAGGATCGGCGGGAAACGATACGGGTCTTCGAGGTCGACGGAGGTATCTCCGAACCGGGCGCGGAGCTGATAACGGTGCGAGCCATTCGGCAGCGGCCCCGCGAACAGGCCGGACTCGTGGATGAGTTCGAGATTGGCGGTCTCGCCGTGCTCGCCGACGGCTTCGACCGAGGCCGCGTCCGGCAGCAAGGCGCGCACCACGACGCGGTCGTTTTCGGGATGCGGACCGAGATAGCGAAACGGATCGGCGTGGCGGCCTTCGAGCACCGCATACGCCTCGTCGGTCAATTGCACAGTCATGAATTCTCCTCGGGCTGCCGAGTCAGGATGCGAAGAATGCCAGCCAGCGGCACGCGGAGCCAATCGGGACGATGGGCGAGTTCATACTCGATCTCGTATAGCGCCTTTTCGATCAGGAAGAAGTCCAAGATCTGGTCGGACGCAGCGCGATCCGAAGGCCAGACCGGGCTGTCGGCCATCGTCTCGCGATAGGCGGCGAGAAACGCGTCGGTCGAGCGCATCCGCCAGACGTCGAGCGCGGCGGCGATCTTGCCGGACTCGTCGGGCAGCGTCCGCAGCGCGCGCTCCAGCGCGGCCGTCGTGGAGTAGTCGATCGAACGGACCAGCCCGGCGACGTCCCGCGCGGCCGGCGCCTTGGCCCGGCGTTCGGCCTGCGATCGCCGCGGCTCGCCCTCGAAATCGATGATGAAGATGTCGTCCTTGACGATCAGCATCTGGCCGAGATGGAAGTCGCCGTGGTGGCGGATGTTCAGGCCGCCGTCGCCGCCGAACAGGCCGCGCAGCCGCTCCAGCAGATTCTGTCGATGCGACAGCACCTCGTCGACCAAAGCGCGGTCGGCATCCTTTAAGCCGTCGCGCTTGCGCTGCAGCTCGTCGAGGACCCGCTTGGCATTCTCGATGACGGTCTCGGTCCAGCGCTGCGAATCCTCGGCGCTGATCGGCGCCGGCGCAAAGTCCGGCAGCTCGGGATGGCTCGCCAAGGCGACGTGCATCTCGGCGACGCGCTTGCCGGTCTGTTGCATGTAGCGCAGATACGGAGCGAGCTCCTCGCTGACGCTGTCCTGCTCGGTGTTCATCAACAGCCGCTGGTCGTCGACATAGCGGTCGAGATAGCCCGACGTCACCGTCCAGCCGTCGCCCTGATTGGCGACGAAGTCGTGGACCACCGCGATCGCGCTGACCGTGTCGCCCTCGACCAGTTCGACGCTGCCGAGCAGCGACGGCGTGTTGGCGTAGCCCGCGACCTCCGACAGGAAGCGTCCCATCTCGATCTCGGGATTGATGCCGCTCTCCAGCCGGCGATACAGCTTGACCACGTAGTTCTCGTCGACCAGCGCGGTCGAATTCGACTGCTCGGTCTGCACCGCGTGAATGTTCTGGTACGGGCCGGGCGGCTTGTCGGCGAGCCGCGAGCCGGGGCGGAATTCCAGCCGGTCGCCTTCGTTCTCGACCACCAGCGACTCGCGCAGATTGTCGAGCAGCATCGTGGTGAATTCGCCGTCGGCGGCGACATCGAGCAGCGTTCCCTCGCGCGCGCCCTGGCGGACCGCCGCGAAAGCGCGCGGATTGTAACGTTCGCGATCGAACCGCACCCAGTCGATCTGCATCGGCAGCACGTAGCGGGCATTCGCGCCGCGGACGGTCGCCTCGAAGAACGCCAGCCACGGCCGGTTCTCGTGGGTGATCGAGAACGGGATCGCGGAGGTGAGATGCGGCTGGATCGCCCGCGGCGACCGCTCCGGAAACCAGCGGGTGCGCGACAGATAGGCCGGCAGCACGTCGCGTTCGAACACGCCGCGGGTGCGGGCCAGCGACATCCAGGTCGACCCCAGCGGCACCACCAGCGTTTCGAACTCCGGCACGGTCGCGGCCGGCGCCACGTGTTGCGAGGTGTCGCGCTCTTCCAGCTTGAACCAGTAGAAGCCGTAGGGCGCGAGCGTGATCATGTAAGGCAGCTCGCCGATCGCCGGGAATTTCGTGCGGCCGAGCATCTCCTGCGGCACGCGGTCCTTCCACGGCGTCAGGTCGAGTTCGGTCGCCTGCGCCGAGCGCGACAGATTGGCGACGCACAGGATCACTTCGTCCTCGTATTGCCGGACATAGGACAGCACCGACCGATTGACCGGCCGGATGAAGGTCATCGTCCCGCGCCCGAAGGCCAAAGTCGACTTGCGCACGGAGATCAGCCGCTTGGTGGCGCTGAGCAGCGACGACAGGCTGCGCGCCTGAGCCTCGACGTTCACCGACGCGTAGCCGTAGACGGGGTCCATGATCGGCGGCGCGTAGAGCCGCGCCGGGTCGGCGCGCGAGAAGCCGCCGTTGCGGTCCGACGACCACTGCATCGGCGTGCGCACGCCGTTGCGGTCGCCGAGATAGATGTTGTCGCCCATGCCGATTTCGTCGCCGTAGTAGATGATCGGCGTGCCCGGGAACGACAGCAGCAGCGAATTCATCAGCTCGATCTTGCGGCGGTCGTTGTCCATCAGCGGCGCGAGCCGGCGACGGATGCCGACGTTGATCCGCGCGCGCGGATCGGCCGCGTAGGTGGTCCAGAGATAGTCGCGCTCGACGTCGGTCACCATTTCGAGCGTCAGCTCGTCGTGATTGCGCAGGAACATCGCCCATTGGCAGTTCGCGGGAATTTCCGGCGTCTGCCGCATGATGTCGGTGATCGGGAAACGATCTTCCTGGGCAATCGCCATGTAGATCCGTGGCATCAGCGGGAAGTGATAGGCCATGTGGCACTCGTCGCTGTCGCCGAAATACTCCTGGACGTCTTCGGGCCATTGATTGGCCTCGGCGAGCAGCACCTTGCCCTTGGCATAGGCGTCGAGTTCGGCGCGCAGCGTCTTGATGACGGTGTGGGTCTCGGGAAGGTTCTCGTTGTTGGTGCCGTCGCGCTCGCACAGATACGGAATGGCGTCGAGCCGGAAGCCGTCGACGCCGGTGTCGAGCCAGCGCTTCATCACCTTGACGACCGCGCTGACGACGTGCGGGTTGTCGAAATTCAGATCGGGCTGATGCGAGAAGAAGCGGTGCCAGTAGTACTGGCCGGCTTCCGGATCCCAGGTCCAGTTCGACTTCTCGGTGTCGGTGAAGATGATCCGGGTGCCCTGATATTTCTGGTCGGTGTCGCTCCAGACGTACCAGTCGCGCGCGCTGGAGCCCTTGCCGCTGCGCCGCGCCCGCTTGAACCAGTCGTGCTGGTCGGAGGTGTGGTTGATCACGAGTTCGGTGATGACCCGCAGATTGCGCTTCTTCGCCTCGACGATGAAGCGGCGGAAATCCTTCATCGTGCCGAAATCGGGATTGATCGAGCCGTAGTCGGCGATGTCGTAGCCGTCGTCGCGCTGCGGCGATGGATAGAACGGCAGCAGCCACAGCGCGGTGACGCCGAGCTCCTGCAGATAGTCGAGCTTCTCGGTCAGTCCGGCGAAGTCGCCGATGCCGTCATTGTTGCTGTCGGCGAACGCCTTGACATGCAGCTGATAGATGATCGCGTCCTTGTACCAAAGCTCGTCGGTGGTCTCGACGTCGGGCTTGGACACGGTGGAATCGATCGGGGACATCACGTTCATGGCTGCGTCCTTCACGCCAGGCAGCGGAAAAGCAGCGCAGGATCGCGTTGCGGGTCGATCCGGAGGTTGAGGCCGCCCCATTCGACGGCGTGGCGTTCTCCGGTCAGCAGGTTTTCGACCGCGACGACCGGACGGCGCTCGCCGCCGACCTCGATCTGGGTGTCGCCGAGCGGAAACCAGAATTCGTGGAAGTCGCGCGACAGCGCGATCGCGACGGCGACGACGTTGGTCAGGTCGGTCGACTGTTTGATGAAGCCGGTCACGTTGGGATCTTGAATGTCGACGAAGCGCAGATTGCTGGTCTGCTGAAGCGCCGGGTTGGCGCGGCGGGCCTGGTTGAGATCGCGGATATAGGGCTTGATGTTGCCGGGCTGGTCCCAGTCGCGGACCTTGATCTCGTATTTCTCGGAATCGAGATATTCCTCCTTGCCGGGGATCGGCGCGTGTTCGAGCAGCTCGAAGCCGTTATAGATGCCATAGGTCGATGACAGCATCGCGGCGAGCGCAAGGCGGGATTTGAACATCCACGGCTCGCCGCCCTGCAGATGAAACGGCAGGATGTCGGGCGTGTTGACGAAGAAATTCGGCCGATAGAAATCGCGCTCGGGATAGCCGGTCAGCTCGCGCAGATACTCCTCGATCTCCCATTTCTGGGTTCGCCAGGTGAAATAGGTGTAGGACTGGGTGAAGCCGAGCTTGGCGAGCCCCTTCATCAGCTTCGGCCGGGTGAACGCCTCCGCCAGGAACAGCACGTCGGGATGACGAAGCTGCACCTCGCGGATCATCCATTCCCAGAACCGCAGCGGCTTCGTGTGCGGATTGTCGACCCGGAAGATCTTCACGCCCTGATCGACCCAGAACAGGATGACGTCGCGCAGCGCATTCCACAGCGAGCCGGCGTCGTCACAGCTGAAATCCGGATTGACGATGTCTTCGTATTTCTTCGGCGGATTCTCGGCGTATTTCATCGAGCCGTCGGGCCGGCGCTTGAACCAGTCCGGATGCTGCTTCAGCCAGGGGTGATCGGGCGAGCACTGCACCGCGATGTCGAGCGCGATCTCGAGGTTCACCGTCTTGCAGGCGTCGACCAGCGCGCGGAAGTCGTCGAGCGTGCCGAGTTCGGGATGCACGGCGTCGTGGCCGCCTTCCTCCGCGCCGATCGCATAGGGGCTGCCCGGATCGCCCGGTTCAGCCTTGAGCGAATTGTTGCGGCCCTTGCGGTTGACCCGGCCGATTGGATGGATCGGCGTGAAATACAGCACGTCGAAGCCCATCGCGGCGATGTCCGGCAGCCGGGCGATGCAGTCGCGGAAGGTGCCGTGCTGGCCGGGCACGGCGCTCTGGCTCCGCGGCACCATTTCGTACCAGGCGCCGTTGCGGGCGCGCTCGCGGTCGACCATCAGCGGCAGCAGCGCGGAGCGGGTGAGGTCGGGCCGCGCCTGGCTTTCGGCCATTGCGTCGCGCAATTCGGGGGCGAGCAGGGGGGTGACTTCGCCGGTCTGCAGATAGTCCTCGCATTGGCGATGGACGACCGCCAGGGCTTCGGCGCCGCCGTGCAGCGCCTTGGTCAGCAGGCCGGCGCCTTCGAGCGCGTCCAGCGTGACGTCCTGGCCGGCCTTCTGCTTCAGCTCGATGCCGTGCCGCCAGGTCGCGAATTCATCGGTCCAGGCTTCGATCGCATAGACATATCGGCCTAGTCGGTCGGGCGTGAACGAGGCCGTCCAGCGGTCGTTGACCGCCAGCCGCATCGGCGCGCGCTGCCACTCCTGATCCTGCTCGCGTCGCCAGATCAGCGCCGCGGCGATCACCTCGTGGCCGTCGCGATAGATGTCCGCCCACACCTCGATCGGCTCGCCGACGACCCGTTTGACGGGAAATCGGCCGCTATCGATGATCGGGTAGATGTCTTCGATGTGAAAAGCGCCGCCGGCCACGGCGGTCTGAATGGCTTGAGTCGATCTGTTCACGGTGATGCTTATAGGACTGCCGTCCCATTCCCTGGAAATCGAACAACGGGCGGTCGTCCCGTAACAAAGCTTCTGGCCGGCCAAGGTTCCCGGAACTCACCCTACGCAATCGCGTTGCACACGACTATCCTGTTCCGACTTGGCGGATTCGCGGCGCCCTGGCGCAGCGTTGCAGACAGCGTGCCTGATGAATCTATTTACCAAAGCTGCAGAACTCGGGATTCAAACCGAATTCTTCGATGGGCAGGGACAGCGTCACGTCACCCAGCCCGCCGCCCTCCAGATCATCCTCGATGCGATGCCCGCCCGGGCGACGCATCGATTGCTGGATCGACTTGCCGTCATTCGTGCCGGAGAACACGGCGTTTCGGAATTGAGCGCCGCGGCGGCTTTGCCGGTGGCGTGGAAAATCGTCGCAGGCGACGCCTGCGTGGCGGAGGGGGAGGCGCAGGAGCGACGTGTCGCCTGGCCGTCACATTTGCCGGTCGGCAGCTATCGGCTGCAGCTGTCTGACGCGGACGGCCACGTCGAGGAGGCCCCGCTGCTGGTGGCGCCGCCGGGCGCGTTTCGCGGCGCGTTCGAGCGGTCCTGGATCGTCGCCATCCAGCTGTACGGGCTGCGATCGTCGCGCAATTGGGGGATCGGTGATTTCACCGATCTGGCCCAGCTGATCGAGATCGCCGCGGGATGGGGCGCCGGCGGCATCGGGCTGAACCCGCTGCATGCTCTGTTCGACGACCGGCCGGGCGATTGCAGCCCTTATTCGCCGAACAGCCGGCTGTTTCTCAACCCGCTCTATATCGACGTCGAGCGACTGCCCGAATTCAGGCTCGCCGATCTGCCCGGCGGCGCCGAGGCGATCGCGCCGCTGCGGGACGTCGAACTGATCGACTATCGCGCCGTCGCCGAACTCAAATGGCGCGCGCTGCGGCGGGCCTACGAGACGTTTCGTGCCACGCCGAGCTCCGGCCGCCGTGCCGCGTTCGAGGCCTTCCGCCGCGACCGTGCGCCGCTGCTGACCCGGTTCGCCTGTTTCGAGGCGCTGCGGCATCGGTTCAAGACGCCGTGGTGGGAATGGCCCGACGAGTGGCAGCATCCCGAGGACGACCGCTGCGACGCCTTGCGCGCGAGCCCCGACGGCGCCGAGATCGAATTCATCGAATACGTGCAGTGGTGCGCCGACGATCAGTTGCGTGCGTGCCACGATCTTGCCGCCGCGCGCGGCATGGATGTCGGCCTGTATCTGGACGTGGCCGTCGGCGTGCAGAGCGACGGCTTCGATGCCTGGAACGAACAGGTCGCGATCTCGCGGCATCTGTCGGTCGGCGCGCCGCCGGATCAGTTGAATTCCGCCGGCCAGAACTGGGGCCTTGCGGGCTTCAACGCCGCGGGGCTGGAGCTGACCGGCTTCGCGCCGTTCCGCGACATGTTGCGTGCTTCGATGCGCTATGCCGGCGCGATCCGCCTCGATCACGTGCTCGGCTTGAACCGGCTTTATCTGGTGCCGCACGGTTTCGCCGCCAACAGCGGCGTCTATGTGCAGATGCCGTTCGAGGCGCTGCTTGCGGTGACCGCGCAGGAGAGCGTCGCCAATCGCTGCGTGGTGATCGGCGAGGATCTCGGCACGGTGCCGGAGGGCTTCCGCGAGCGCCTGGCGGCGTGGGGCGTGTGGTCGTATCGCGTGATGATGTTCGAACGCGATTTTCACCAGGGCTGGTTCTTCGGCCTCGATCACTACCTGCCGGAGGCGCTGGTCACGTTCAACACCCACGACCTCGCCACCTATTCGGGCTGGCGCAGCTTCACCGATCTGCAGTTCAAGCACTCCGTCGGCATCGATCCCGGCGAGAGCGACGACGCCCGGCGATACGCTTTGGCGATGCTCGGCGACGTGCTGCGGCACCAGGGCATCCAGCACGAGGACATCTACGCGGTGCTGACATTCCTGGCCCGCACGAGGTCGCGCCTGCTTGCGATCTCGCTGGAGGATCTGCTCGGCGTGCTCGACCAGCCGAACGTGCCCGGCACCGTGTTCGAACATCCGAACTGGCGGCGCCGGCTGCCGCGCGCTCTCAACGAGATCGCAGCGGTGATCAACCAACCGGCGCTGCTCGCCGCCACTTCGGAGCGCCGGCCTGCGGTGAACGCCGTTGCCGGGTAAGATCGAGGACTACGCGCTGATCGGCGACTGCGAGACGGCGGCGCTGGTCGGACGCAACGGATCGATCGACTGGCTGTGCTGGCCGTCGTTCGATTCCGACGCCTGCTTCTCCGCATTGCTGGGCGACGACAACCACGGCCATTGGCGGATCGGCCCGTCCGAAGCGATCGTCACGACGACGCGGCGCTATCGCGGCGACAGCCTGATCCTGGAAACCCGGTTCGAGACCGCGACCGGCGCCGTGACGCTGATCGACTTCATGCCGCCGCGCGGCAAGGCGTCCGACATCGTCCGGCTGGTGCGCGGCGAGTCCGGCCAGGTCGCGATGCGGATGCATCTGGCGCTGCGCTTCGGGTTCGGCGCCGACATCCCGTGGGTCAAGCACGGCGAGAAGGCCGGAGAACTGCTGGCGATCTGTGGGCCGGACATGACGGTGCTGCGCTCGCCGATCGAAACCCACGGCGAGGACATGACGACGGTCGCCGAATTCACGGTGAGCCAGGGCGACACCGTGCCGTTCGTGATGACTTACGGTCCGTCGCATCTGCCGGTGCCGGCGGCGATCGATCCGATCGCCGCGCTGCGCGACGCCGAGGAGTTCTGGGCGGACTGGGCCGGGCGCTGCACCTACAGCGGCGAATATCGCGACCTGGTGATGCGCTCGCTGATCACGCTGAAGGCGCTCACTTTCGCGCCGAGCGGCGGCATCGTCGCCGCGCCGACCACGTCGCTGCCGGAACAGCTCGGCGGCTCCCGCAACTGGGACTATCGCTTCTGCTGGCTGCGCGACGCGACCTACACGCTGTTCGCCTTGATGAACAACGGCTACACCGCGGAAGCCTCCGCCTGGCACGACTGGCTGCTGCGCGCCGCTGCGGGCGCGCCCGCCAATCTGCAGATCATGTATTCGATCTACGGCCATCGCCGGCTGCTGGAATGGCAGGCGGACTGGCTGCCCGGCTACGAGGGCGCGCAGCCGGTGCGGATCGGCAACGCCGCGCACGCGCAATTGCAGCTCGACGTCTACGGCGAACTGATCGACGCGTTTCATCAATGGCGGGTGGCGGGGCTCGAACTCGACGGCGAATCCTGGTCGATGGAATGCGCGATCCTTGAGCATCTGTCGACGATATGGGATCGCCCCGATAGTGGCATTTGGGAGCGCCGGGGACCGACCAAGCACTACGTGTTCTCCAAGGTGCTGGCCTGGGTCGCGTTCGACCGCGGCATCAAGAGCGCGGAGACGTTCGGGCTGAAAGCGCCGCTGGCGAAATGGCGGGCGCTGCGCGACGAGATCCACCGCGACGTCTGCACCAAGGGCTTCGACGCCGGGCAGAATGCGTTCGTCGAGCACTATGGCGGGGCGTTTCTCGATGCTGCCGTGCTGGTGATCCCCGCGGTGGGCTTTCTACCGGCGGACGATCCACGGGTGCGAGGCACGATCGAGGCGATCGAAAAGCATCTGGTGCATCGCGGATTCGTGCTGCGCCACGATCCGCGCGAGACGCCGGACGAGCCGCTGCCGGTCGAGGGCGCGTTCCTCGCCTGCAGCCTGTGGCTGGCCGACGCCTATGTCCTGGCCGGCGAGATCGACAAGGCCAAGGACTTGTTCGATCGGGTGGTCGGCATCGCCAACGACGTCGGTCTGCTCGCCGAGGAATACGACCCCGACGCCGGGCGGCAGACCGGCAACTTCCCGCAGGCGCTGACCCATATCGCGCTGATCATCACCGCCGACAATCTCAGCGCGGCGAAGGCGGCCGCCGACAAGCCCGCGGTGCAGCGCTCGAAATAATCGCTGGCGGGGCGTCAGGCTTGCGCGTTGCGGGCGAGGATGAAGTCGATCGCGGCGGCGAAGCCGTCCTCGTCGTTCGGCGCGGTGACGTGCGCGGCGAGCCGCTTGACGTCGTCGGTGGCGTTGCCCATCGCGATCGGCAGCCCGCTGACCTTGAACATCGCCAGATCGTTCTGCATGTCGCCGAGCGTGGCGATCGCCTGAGTCGGAATGCCGAGGCGCTTGGCCATCGCCTGTACGAAGGTGCCCTTGTTCTGTCCGGGCGGCGTGACGTCGAGATAGTAGTGCTGCGAGCGGATCGCCAGCGCGGCGTCGCCGAGCGCGGCCTGCAGCTCTTTCTCGCAGCGTTCGAGCAGGGCGAAATCCGGGCTGGCGCCGACGATCTTGCAGGCCTGGCCGATCAGCGGCGTGAAATCGTCGAGCTGCGTCGGATCGAACAGGATGGTGCGCTGTTCGTGCGGCACGTACTTGCCGTCGTCGCGGCGGATGTACCAATTGTCGTTGGTGAAGATCCAGACATCGATGCCGTAGCGGTCGAGCAGGTCGAGGCTGGTCTTCACCGCCGCGGCGGGAATGAGGTGCTGCTCGATCACCGCGAGCGACGGCTCGACGATCGAACTGCCGTTGAACGGCCCGAGCGGCAGCGTGATCCCGAGCGGATCGCTGAACATCCGCATCCCGACCGGCGGCCGGCTCGACGTCAGGGTGAAGCCGATGCCGGCCTGCGCAAGCTTGGCCACGGCGGCGCGGGACTTGTCGGTCAGTTTCTTCTCCGACGTCACCAAGGTGCCGTCGACGTCGGAAACCACCAGGGCGATCCGGCTCATCGGTTCGGGGTCCGTTGTTGCGTGGCTTGCGGGAGTTGTTCGACGATGGCGTCGACGATGGCTTCGACCGGAGCGTCGATGCTCACGGTGAACGGGCGCTCGTCCGGGCCGGGCACTTGCAGCGTTGCGAACTGGCTGTCGAGCAGACCGGGCGGCATGAAGTGGTTCTTGCGCGCCGCCATGCGCTCGGCGATCAGCGCGCGGCTGCCGTCGAGATAGACGATGCGGACATCGGCGCGGCCGTGCACGAGGACATCGCGATAGGCGCGCTTCAGCGCCGAGCAGCCGAACACGGCCTGGCGGCCGTCGTCGGCGATCCGGTCGATCTCGGCGGCGATGGCGCGCAGCCAGGGCCAGCGGTCGTCGTCGGTGAGCGGCTGCCCGGCGCTCATCTTGGCGACGTTGCTCGGCGGATGGAAATCGTCGCCATCCTGATAGGTCCAGCCGAGTCGCTCGGCGAGCGTCTTGCCGATCGTGCTTTTGCCGGAGCCGGACACGCCCATGACGATCAGAACGTGCGGCACCGACTTATCGGTCACTAAGGCTCTCCGGCAGCGCGTCTTCGCTGATCAGCCACACCGTTTCGCCGTTCGAGCGCGCGTGGCCGGCCGGCAGGTCGTCGCCGGCGAAAACGCGGCGCACGATGTCGCGTTTGCCGGCGCCGTGAACGAGGAACAGCATCTCGTTGCAAGCCTCCAGCGCCGGGAAGGTGAGGGTGACGCGCGGCACGAAGGGAGTGACATGCGCCGTATCGACGCCCGCGGTCCAGCGATCGGTGACGGCGAGTTGCGGCCAGCCGGGAAACAGCGACGCAGTATGACCATCGGGCCCGACGCCGCCGAGCACCAGATCGAACAGCGGCCGCGCCGGATCGAGCGTTGCCGCGCCGTAGAAAGCCTGCAGCTCTTTCGCATAGCGCCGCGCCGCGTCGTCGGGCGTCGCGCTGTCGCCGACGGGAATCGCGTGAATATTCTGCGGCGGCGCGCGGCCGTCGAGCAGCACGCGCTGGATCGCACCCATGTTGCTCAGCTTGTCGTCGAGCGGCACGAAGCGTTCGTCGCTGATGAACCAGTGCACGCGCGACCACGGGACCTGGTCGACGAACTCGGTCGCGAGCAGTTCGAACATCCGCTGCGGTCCGGAGCCGCCGGTCAGGCAGATCGCCGGGCGGTCGTGATGCAGCTCGATGCAGGCGATCAGCCGCTGCGCCGCGATCCGCGCCAGGGCTTCGGCATCGGCGGCGACGACGATCTGGCGTCGGTCGCCGGCCTTCATTTGGCCGGGCTCCGCCAGTTGCGGCCGTCGCGGGTGAGCAGCGTTTCAGCGTCCTCCGGGCCTTCGCTGCCGGCCGGGTAGGTCTGCAGACCCTCCGCGCCGGCCTTGTCCCAGGCATGGAGGAACGGCTGCACCGCGCGCCATCCCGCCTCGACGCCGTCTGCGCGTTGGAACAGAATGTTGTCGCCGATCATGCAGTCGTGCAGCAGCGTCTCGTAGCCATTGCTCGGCGCGACCTTGAAGTAATCCTTGTAGCGGAAGGTCATTTCGACACCGTCGATGGCGATCGACGGGCCGGGAATCTTGGTGTTGAACTGCAGTGAGATGCCTTCGACCGGCTCGATCCCGATCACCAAATAGTTCTGCGATAGTTCTTCCACCGGCGTGCAGCGGAACATCGCGAACGGTGCCTGCTTGAACTTGATAGCGACCTCGGTGCGCTTGGCGCCGAGCGCCTTGCCGGTGCGCAGATAAAACGGCACGCCGGCCCAGCGCCAGTTGTCGATCGTCAGCTTCAGCGCCGCATAGGTTTCGGTGGTGCTGCCCGGTGCGACGTCCTCGACGCTGCGATAATCCGGAATCTCGGTGTCGCCGACCTTGCCCGCGGTGTACTGCCCGCGCACCGAATTGCGCAGAGCTTCCTCTTCGCTCTGGACCTGGATCGCGGTGAGCACCTCGGCCTTGGCGGAACGCACCGAATGCGCGTTGAAATGCGCCGGCGGCTCCATCGCGACCAGCGACAGCAACTGGAACAGATGGTTCGGCACCATGTCGCGCAGCGCGCCGGTCTTGTCGTAGAAGCTGCCGCGATGGCCGACGCCGAGTCTTTCGTCGACGGTGATCTGGATGTGGTCGATGTGATCCCTGTTCCAGATCGGCTCGAACATGCCGTTGGAGAACCGCAGCACCAGGATGTTCTGCACCGTCTCCTTGCCGAGATAGTGATCGATCCGGTACAGCTCGTGCTCGGTGACGATGCTGAGCAGATGATCGTTCAGCGCCTTGGCGGAGGCGAGGTCGGTGCCGAACGGCTTCTCGACCACCAGCCGTCGCCACGCCTCGCCATCCTCTTTCAGCAATCCGGCGCGGCCGAGTTCGGTCGAGATTGGCGCGAACGCGTCGGGCGGCGTCGCCAGATAGAACAGCCGGTTGCCGCCCGTGTTGCGATTGGCCTCGAGCTTTTCCAGCCGCTCGCGGAGACGATCGAACGACGCCGGATCGGACGGATCAGCGCTGACCGAGGTGACGCAATAGAGCAGCTTGTCGGCGATGTCCTCGTTCACCGGCCGGGTCGCGAATTTGCGCAGGCCGTGCATCAGGCTGGCGCGCAGATCCTCGCTCGACATCTCCTTGCGGGTGATGCCGACCACGCAGAACTTCTCCGGCAGCAGATCGGCTTCGGCGAGATTGTACAGCGCCGGGATCACCAGGCGGTGGGTGAGGTCGCCGGTGACGCCGAAGATGACGAAGGCGCAGCCGTCCGGGACCTGTGGGTTGGCTTGAGTGGTCACGCGCGCTCCGCTTTCGGCTTGAGGATTTCGGGGGCGGACTGGTGCGCGGCGTCGGGATGTTGCTGCGGCTCCTTGTGGCCGCCGAAGCCCGCGCGCATTGCGGACAGGATCTTCTCCGCGAAAGTGTGCTCCTTGCGCGAGCGGAAGCGTGCGAACAGCGCCGAGGTCAGCACCTCGGCCGGGACGGCTTCCTCGATTGCGGCGTTGATGGTCCAGCGGCCTTCGCCGGAATCCTCGACGAAGCCCGAATAGGTGTCGAGCTCGCCGTTGCGCGCCAGGGCGGAGGCGGTGAGGTCGAGCAGCCATGACGGGATCACGCTGCCGCGCCGCCACACCTCGGCGATGTCGGCGATGTCGAGATCGAAACGGTGTTCGCTCGGCAGCGCGTCGATATTGGCGTTCTTGAGAATGTCGAAGCCTTCGGCATAGGCCTGCATCAGGCCGTATTCGATGCCGTTGTGCACCATCTTGACGAAGTGGCCGGCGCCGACCGGTCCGGCATGGATGTAGCCCTGCTCGACGCGCGGGTCGCGGCCGTCGCGGTCCGGGGTGCGCGGAATGTCGCCGATGCCCGGCGCCAGCGTGGCGAAAATCGGATCGAGCCGGTCGACGACCGGTTTGTCACCGCCGATCATCATGCAATAGCCGCGCTCGAAGCCCCAGATGCCGCCCGAAGTGCCGACGTCGACGTAGCTGACGTTCTTCTCCTTGAGCGTCTTGGCGCGGCGGATGTCGTCCTGCCAAAAGGTGTTGCCGCCGTCGATGACGACGTCGCCGGGCGACAGCAGCTTGCCGAGCGCTTCGATGGTGGTCTCGGTGATGTGACCGGCCGGCAGCATCACCCACACCGCGCGTGGCGCGTCGAGCTTGGCCACCAGGTCTTCGAGGCCTTGCGAGCCGGCCGCGCCTTCGCGCGTCAGCGCTTCGACAGCCTTTGGATCCCGATCATACACCACGGCATGGTGACCATCCTTCATGAGCCGACGAACGATGTTGCCACCCATTCGGCCGAGGCCGACCATGCCGAGCTGCATCCGCAGGATCTCCTATGTGTCCGGGCTCCGCTTGAATGCGGAGCCTCGTTGTCGTCGTCGTCGTCAGTTCAGAGCGGCGCGGACGGCGGCGTCGAGCGCCTTCAGTCCAGTGCCGAGATCGCCCTTGATGTGAACTCGGAGGGCCCGGCGGCCCCGCTCTGTCAGCACGTCGAAATCGCCGCGCGCCTGCGCCGCCTTGATCACCCCGAAGCTTGCGGTGTGGCCGGGGACGGGGAGGTCGTTGGCGTCGTCCGCGGTGATCTGCAGAAACACGCCGCTGTCGGGCCCGCCCTTGTAGGCCTGCCCGGTCGAGTGCAGGAAGCGAGGGCCGAACTCGGCGCAGGTCGCCAGATGCTTGGCGTCGCGCACCGCCAGCCGCATCGTCTGCAGCGCCTCGATATGGGCGGCGTTGCGCTCGATATAGGCCAGCAGCGCGACGTAGTCGCCCGCCTGCGAGCGCGACAGATGCGCCTTGATCCAGGAGCCGAGCGTGCCGTCGGCGCCGGCCTTGCGCAGCGCCGCGGCGTTGGACTCGTTGGTGTAGAGATCGGCTTCGGTCGTCGACAGCGCCGGCGTCTCGTCCGGCAGCGCGCCGGATTTTTCAAACGCCGCGGTGAGTTCGCGGGTCTTGATCTTGGCGGATTCGACGTCCGGCTGGTTGAACGGGTTGATGCCGAGGATCGCGCCCGCCACTGCGGTGGCGAGTTCGAAGCGGAAGAACTCCTGACCGATGGCGTCGGGCGATTTCAGCACGATCCGCACCACCGGATGCCCGGCCTGCTCCAGCGCCGACAGCTTGGCGTCGTGCGCGGCATCGCTTTCGCTCTCGGTGCGCAGATCGATGAACAGCCGGTCGTTGCCGTAAGCCGACGGCGCCGCCAGCGGTTCGCCGTCGATCGGGATCAGTCCCTTGCCGTCCTTGCCGGTCGACTCGGCGATCAGTTGCTCCGCCCAGGCGCCGAAATCGGCGACCGCCTTGGACGAGGTGATCGTCACCTTGTCGCGGCCTTCCAGCCCGGCACAGCCCATCGTGAGGCCGAGCTGCACGCCCGGATTTTCCTGCGGCGGCACGTCCGGTCCGCAGGAGCGCACCATCGCCAGAGTCAGATCGAGCAGTTTGCCGAGGTCGATCCCGGCGGCGGCGGCCGGCACCATGCCGAACGGCGACAGCACCGAATAGCGTCCTCCGATCGTCGGGTCGCCGTGAAAGATCCGCGCGAACTTGTTCTCGGTCGCGACCTTTTCCATCGACGAGCCGGGATCGGTCACCGCGACGAAATGCTGGCCGGCCTTGTCGGCGCCGACGGTCT
This sequence comes from Rhodopseudomonas palustris, assembly GCA_016215605.1. Classification (GTDB taxonomy): domain Bacteria; phylum Pseudomonadota; class Alphaproteobacteria; order Rhizobiales; family Xanthobacteraceae; genus Rhodopseudomonas; species Rhodopseudomonas palustris_L. The sequence goes on along the minus strand of JACRJB010000019.1, from coordinate 48,047 downwards.
CGCCGACGCGGGCGAAGAAGTAGTCCTTCATCACGTTCGGCTCGGTGGTGCCGCCGGATTTCGACGACACGATGAACAGCGTGGTGGCGAGAGTGACGCTGTGTTCCAGCGTGCGCACCTGCGCCGGATCGGTGGAGTCGAGGACGTGCAGCTTCGGAAAACCGCTGTGCTGCGCGAAGGTCTCGGCGAACACTTCCGGACCGAGGCTGGAGCCGCCCATGCCGAGTACGACGGCGTCGGTGAAGCCGCGTGCCTTCACCCATTTCGCGAATTCGGTGTAGTCGGCGAGCTTGGCCTTTTCAGCGGCGGCCGAACTCAGCCAGCCGAGCCATTTGTCTTCGTCGGTCCCGGTCCAGACCGCTTTGTCGCGATCCCACAGCCGGCGAATCTTGCCGGCATTGCGCCAGTCCTCCCCGTGCTCCTTGACGGATTTGGCGAGATCGGCGGCGAGCGCGAGCTTCTGCGTGTCGATGCCGCCGCCGAGCACGGTCTGGCGTTTGAACGCCACCGCGCCCAGCAGCTTGTCGAACGCGTCGGCGAACAACTGCACGCCTTCCTTCACCAGCCGGTCGGTGATCGCATCGAGCGAAATCCCGACGCTGTCGAGGTCCTTCAGGGCCGCGCGGGCCTCGTCGACGTGCTCTTCGAGGCTGGCGCGCGCCTTGCCGTGATCGCGGAAGGCATCCAGCGTCGCCGGCGGCACGGTGTTGACGGTGTCGGGGCCGATCAGCTCCTCAATGTAAAGCACGTCGCTGTAGGCTTTGTTCTTGGTGCCGGTGGAGGCCCACAGCAGCCGCTGCGGCTTGGCGCCGCAAATCTCCAGCTTCTTCCAGCGGTCGCCCGAGAACAGCCGCTTGTAGTCCTGGTAAGCGAGCTTGGCGTTGGCGATCGCGATCTTGCCCTTCAGCTTTTCGAGCCGGGCCTTCTCTTCCGGATCGTTGGCCTTCGCGATCTTGTCGTCCAGCTCGTTGTCGACGGCGCTGTCGATCCGGCTAACGAAGAAACTGGCGACGCTGGCGACATGCGCCGGGTCGCCGCCGTTCGCGATCAGCGCCTCGAGACCGGACAGATAGGCTTCGGCGACCTCGACATAGACCTTCTGCGAGAACAGCAGCGTGACGTTGACGCTGATGCCCTTGGAGATCAGATGCTTGATCGCCGGCAGGCCCTGCCGCGTGGCCGGCACCTTGACCATCAGATTGTCGCGCTTCACCGCGCCCCACAGCCGCTCGGCTTCGACGATCGTCGCCTTGGTGTCGAGCGCCAGATAGGGCGAGACTTCGAGGCTGACGAAGCCGTCGCGGCCGTCGAGCTTGTCGTAGGTCGGGCGCAGCACGTCGGCGGCGTGCTGGATGTCCTCGACCGCGACCGCTTCGTACAGATCGCCGACCGCGCGGTCGCCCTGCTGCAGGGCTGCGCCGATCGCGCCGTCATATTCGTCGGAAGACCCGATCGCCTTCTCGAAGATCGACGGGTTGGAGGTAACTCCCTTCACACCGTCGGCGTCGATCAGCTTCTTGAGGTCGCCCTTGGCGATGAAGCCGCGGGCCAGGAAATCGAGCCAGACCGCCTGGCCGTGTTGTTCGAGCGCTTTGACGGGGTTCATGTGCTTTGTCTGTTCATTCGGTGCGAGAAGGCCTCGCGGGCATTTCCGTCCGGGAGTGGAGGCTTGTCAACTCATCCTCAGTGCCAGCTTGCGTGGCAGCCGATCCCGCCGATGGTGAATTACGCTTGAAGCGACAATCGGTTCCGGGGGGAGGCCTATCGCAATGATGTGATGCTGGGATAACAGGGCACTCCGTTTCAGCCGCCGAGATCGCTCTTCGCCAGGTCCCACAGCAGCTTGTAGACGCCGGCCGCGATCAGCGCCGCGCCGTTTTCGGCCACGAGCTGGTCGAAACCGCCGATCGTCGCGGCCCGGACGGCATCCACGCCGGTGCCGTCGATCAGCACGAACCAATCCGCCGCGCTGGGGCTGGTGACGCCCGGGGGGTCGGTCAGCGGCTTCGACAGCGCCGGATCGTTCTCCAAGAGGTGCATTGAAATGAGGCCGTCGAACGGCAAGGGGTCGAGCGCGGCGACGATCGCCGTGCGCAATGCGTCCTCGGCGCCGGCTGCCGGCCTGATCCGCACCAGCCCGAGCACGGCGCCGCGACCCTGACCGCGACTCGCGGTGATCCGCGCGACGCCGCGGATCATGTTCCTGAATTTTGCGATGTTGCGGTTCGACCATTCGGTCTGGTTGGCGAGCGCGGCGCGATAGGCCGGGCTGCTCAGCACCTCGAAAGTTGCGGTCGAATACAGGCCGAGATATTTCGGCGCGGCGTCGTGCGCGACGTAGCGCCGCGCTTCGAGGAAGCCGTCGATCGCGACGCGCTCGGCGATGTGCTCGCGATCGTACCAGCGATTGAAGTCGGCCTCGTCTGCCGGATCGACGTCCATCGAAGTCAGCAGCATTCCTTGTCCGGCGAGCGGCATCGGCGAATGTCCTTACTTGTCGATCTTGGCGGCGATGTCGTTGATCGCGGTGATCACCGCATCGCGAATGCCCGGGTCGTACAGCAGGTGCCCGGCAGCGTCGACCGTGCGTAGTTCGGCGCCCGGCCACGCCGCGACCAGCCGATGCGCAGTCGCGGGCGGGCACAGCAGATCGTAGCGCCCCTGCACCAGAATGCCGGGGATGCCGGCGAGCGCAGCGGCGTCCCGCAGCAGCTGATCGGGACGCATGAAGCAATCGTTGGCGAAGTAGTGCGCCTCCATGAACGGCGTGGCCGGCAGCGGCCGCGCGCCTGATGGCGAAAGGTCGAGCCGCGTTCGCTTCGGCGCGATCTGCGACAGGATCGATTCCGTCTCGCCCCAGGCGCGTGCGGCGGGGCCGTGCACGGCGGGGTCGGGATCGAGGATCCGTCGCCAATAAGCATCGAGCGGGGCGGCGCGCTCGGAGTCCGGCAGCACGCCGAGAAAATCGGCATGCAGTTGCGGATAGAATCGCGGCAGGGTCTCGAGAAAAGCGGCATCGAGTTCAGCGCGGGTGCCGAGAAACGTCGCCCGCAGCACGATGCCGCTGACGCGATCCGGGTGCGCCTGCGCATAGGCAAGCGCCAACGTTGCACCCCATGACCCCCCGACCACCAGCCAGCGCTCGATGCCGAGCGTGGTGCGGACCGTCTCCATGTCGGCGATCAGATGCGGCAGCGTATTCGCCTCGCGCCCACCCTTCGGCCGGCTGCGGCCGGCGCCGCGCTGATCGAACAGCACCGCGTGAAAGCGCTGGGCGTCGAACAACCGGCGATGATCCGGCTGACAGCCGCTGCCGGGGCCGCCATGCAAATAGACCGCGGGCAGGCCATCGGCGTTGCCGTTGGTTTCCATGTAGAGTTCGTGGCCGTCGCCGACCGCGAGCATCCGCGAGGTGAGGGGGCCTGCGCCGCTGCTGCTCTCGGAGCGGATGTCGGACTTTGCGTCGTGTGCCATCACGTTTGGTTACAGCGAAACCACGTCCAACGCGAGCGCATGAAGACGCGCTATGCGGCAGACAGGGTTGCGGATCGAGCGGCTTGCCCTCACCTTTGAGGCCGAGCGAAATGGAAACCTTGGATGCCCAGATATTATTTCAACACACGGATCGGTGAGGAACTGATCCCCGACCCCGAAGGCGAGGATCTGCAGGACGCCGATCACGCCTGGCAGGTCGCGCGCGCCACGATCCGCGAGATCATCAAGACCGAGGCCGCGCAGGTCGATCTGATTCGGGCGAGCCTCGAAGTCACCGACGAAGACGGCGACGTGGTGCTGGATTTTCCCTTCAGCGAGGCGCTGCTCGACATGCCGAATCTGCCACGGAACAGGCACTGACGTCCCTCGGATTCACGGTGGCGCGACATCGGTCTCCGCGCTATCACGTCATTGTCAACCGGGGGGAACATGCAAGACATCTGGCGACTGCCCGCGGCCGAACTGGCCGGATTGATCCGCACCCGCAAGATCTCGGCACGCGAAGCGACGCAGGCGGCGCTGGATCGGCTCGACGCCGTCAATCCGGCGATCAATGCCGTGATCGATCATCGTCCGGGCGATGCGCTGGCGCAGGCCGATGCGGTCGATCGCGCGCTCGCCGAGGGCGGTGACGCGGGGCCGCTGGCCGGCGTGCCTGTGACCGTCAAAGTCAATGTCGATCAGGCCGGCTTCGCCACCACCAACGGCCTGACGCAGCAGCGCGACCTGATCGCGACATCCAACAGCCCGGTGGTCGACAATCTGCGCAAGGCCGGCGCGGTGATCGTCGGCCGCACCAACACGCCGGCGTTCTCCTATCGCTGGTTCACCTCGAACAAGCTGCACGGCGAAACCCTCAACCCGCGCGATCCGTCGATCACGCCCGGCGGCTCCTCGGGCGGCGCCGGCGCGGCGCTCGCGGCCGGGATCGGCCACATCGCGCACGGCACCGACATCGCCGGATCGGTGCGCTATCCGGCCTATGCCTGCGGCGTGCACGGCCTGCGGCCGACGCTCGGGCGGATCGCCGCCTACAACGCATCGTCGCCGGAGCGGACGATCTGTCCGCAGATCAGCGCGGTGTCGGGACCGCTGGCGCGGACCATCGGCGATCTGCGGCTTGCGCTTGCGGCAATGTCGCAGCCGGATGCGCGCGACCCCTGGTGGGTGCCGGCGCCGCTGCAAGGGCCGCCGATGCCGAAGCACGCCGCGCTGTGCGTCGCGCCCGACGGGCTCGACGTCGTCCCCGCGGTGCGCGACGCGGTGATCGACGCCGCACGGCGGCTGGAGAAGGCCGGCTGGACCGTCGAGGAATTGCAGAACACCCCGCCGCTGCGCGAGGCCGCCGATCTGCAGTCGCGGATGTGGCTCGGCGACGGCTATCAGGCGATGCTGGCGGCCGCCGCGCGCGAGGGCGACGAGGGCGCGCTGGCCTGCCTCAACGGCAATCGCGATCGGGAAATCCCGGATGCGGCGACTTACGCGAAGCTCCTCACCCGCCGCGCGACGCTGACGCGCGACTGGCAGCTGTTCTTCGAGCGCTATGCGGTGCTGCTGATGCCGGTGTCGGGCGAGCTGCCGTTTCCGCAGCGGCTCGATCTGAAGGACGAAGCATCGTTCAGGCGGGTGTGGGCTGCGCAGATGCCGCAGGTCGGCATTCCGTTCATGGGGCTGCCGGGGCTGACGGTGTCGACCGGTCTGGTCGGCCGCGTGCCGGTGGGCGTGCAACTCGTCGCCGGCCGCTATCGCGAGGACCTCTGCCTGCTCGCCGGCGAGGCGATCGAGGCGGGCGGCACGCCGGCATCGCCGATCGATCCGGTGCGGTAAGGCGGCCGAGGATGGCGTCGATCTATGAGTTTTCGGCCCGGACGCTTGCGGGCGAAGAACTGCCGCTGAAGCGGTTCGACGGGCAGGTGCTGCTGATCGTCAACACCGCCAGCGCCTGCGGATTCACGCCGCAATACAAGGGCCTCGAAGCGCTGCAGAAGACCTATGGTCCGCGCGGCTTTTCGGTGCTGGGCTTTCCCTGCAATCAGTTCGGCGCGCAGGAATCCGGCAGCGAGGCGCAGATCGCGCAATTCTGCGCGAGCAATTACGGCGTCAGCTTTCCGATGTTCGCCAAGATCGACGTCAATGGCGCGCAGGCCCATCCGCTCTATCGGTATCTGAAGGGCGAGAAATCCGGGCTGCTCGGCTCCGCGATCAAATGGAATTTCACCAAATTTCTGGTCGACCGCGCCGGCCATGTGGTATCGCGGCACGCGCCGACGACCACACCGGAGTCGCTCGCGAAGGATATCGAGACCTTGCTATGACCGATAAGACCACGCCCACCGAGCCCGCGATCGAATTCCCGGACCGTCTCTCGATCGAGCCGAGCAGCCCCTACTACAACGAAGCGATCCTCGAACTCGACGTCGGCATCCGCTTCAAGGGCCAGGAAAAGACCAACGTGATCGAATACTGCATCAGCGAGGGCTGGGTCCGCGTCGCCGCCGGCACGGCGAAGGACCGGTTCGGCAATCAGTTGGCGATCAAGGTGCACGGCCCGGTCGAGCCCTATATCCGGCCGCGTAGCTGACGCGTGACCTGCGTCACGCGCTGCTGATTTTTGTTACTGATCGCGTCTTGATGACGCCCTGACGACGATCTTGGTCTGTTTTGGCCGTTAGAATGCGGCATTTGCGCAACGTTGAGACGGTCGATTGACCGTCCGGGCCGTTCAGCCGACTAATTGCGCTTGCGGCAAAGCGTCATTCCCGGCAGCATCCCAGCCGAATTTGCTTGTTTCTCCATCGGATCAGACTTCGTTTCATCGCTTTGATTGCAGGGGGATGGCTGGTGTCGATTGTCGAGGACCGCCCGAAGCGCCGTTTTCAGCTGTTGCTGATCAAGCCTTCGCACTATGGCGACGACGGCTATGTGATCCGGTGGTGGCGCGCCACCATCCCGTCGAACTCGCTGGCCAGCGTCTACGGCATCGCCCAGGAAAGCGCCGCGCGAAAAGTGCTCGGTCCCGATGTCGAGATCGACATCGAGGCGATGGACGAGTTCAACACCAGGATCGACATTCCGAAGCTGCTGAAGCGGCTCGCCGAGCACGACAATTTCGGCCTGGTCGGGCTGATCGGCGTGCAGTCGAACCAGTATCCGCGGGCGCTCGACATTGCCCGGCCGTTCCGCGCGGCCGGCATTCCGGTGGCGATCGGCGGCTTTCACGTCTCGGGCTGTCTGTCGATGCTCGACGGCCAGGCGGTCGATCTCGACGCCTGCCGCGACCTCGGCGTCTCGATCTTCGCCGGCGAGGCCGAGGGCCGGATCGATGCGCTGCTGCAGGACGCGGCGACCGGCCAGTTGAAGCCGCTGTACAATTATCTCGACGATCTGCCCGGCATCGAAGGCACGCCGGTGCCGTATCTGCCGCTCGCCAACGTCAAGCGCACGCTCGGCCTGTCGACGTCGTTCGATGCCGGCCGCGGCTGTCCGTATCAGTGCTCGTTCTGCACCATCATCAACGTCCAGGGTCGCAAGTCGCGGTTTCGCTCGCCGGACGACGTCGAGGCGCTGGTGCGCGCCAACTGGCAGCAGGGCGTCTCGAAATTCTTCATCACCGACGACAATTTCGCACGCAACAAGGATTGGGAAGCCATTCTCGACCGGCTGATCTGGCTGAAGGAAGAGCAGGGCATCCCGCTCGGCCTGCTGATTCAGGTCGACACGCTGTGCCACAAGATTCCGAACTTCATCGAGAAATGCAAACGCGCCGGCGTCACCCGCGTGTTCCTCGGGCTCGAGAGCATCAATCCCGAGACGCTGCTCGCCGCCAACAAGCGGCAGAACAAGATCACCGAATATCGCGCGATGCTGCTCGCCTGGAAGGCGCAGGGCATCATCACGCTGGCCGGCTACATCCTCGGCTTCCCCGCCGATACGCCGGAGAGCATCCTCGCCGATATCGACATCATCAAGCGCGAACTGCCGATCGACATTCTGGAGTTCTTCTGCCTGACGCCGCTGCCGGGCTCGGAGGATCACCAGAAGCTGTGGAAGGCCGGGATCGCGATGGACCCCGACCTCAACAAATACGACATCGAGCACGTCTGCACCGCGCATCCGAAGATGTCGCAGCAGCAGTGGGAAGGTATCTATCAGCAAGTCTGGCGGCACTACTACGAACCGGCGCATATCGAAACCCTGCTGCGCCGCGCCGGCAAGACCGGCATTAAGATGGACAGCATGGTGAAGCTGCTGCTGACGTTCTCGCTGGCGGTGTCGCTGGAGAACGTCCATCCGCTGCAAAGCGGCATTTTCCGGCTGCGCCATCCGTCCGAGCGGCGGCCCGGCCTGCCGCGCGAGAACGCGCTGCTGTTCTGGCCGCGGCTGGCGCTGGAATTGGCGCGCAAGACCGGCGTGATCCTGTCGACCGCCTGGGGGCTGAGCAAACTCGCCTACCGGGTGGCGCGCGATCCCAAGCGCTACGACTACATGGATGCGGCGCTGACGCCGGTGTCGGCCGAGGACGAGACCGAACTCGAAATGTTCACCCACACCACTGCCGCCAAGCAGGCCGTGGCGCACCGGAACAAGGTGCTCAACCTAACCCGAGGCGCAGCCTAGCGCTCAAGCGGAAGGCTGGGGCGCGCGGGCTGGTGCTGCCCGGCATCCGATTTTGAATCAGGTTCATCGGGATGGAGCGCCAGCCCGGCGACGTCGTGCCATGCCCAAAATTGCCACCTGATCTGCCGCACGCCGCCCCGGGACGAAATCATCGTGAAACAAACGCTCGCTAAGCACGTGCGCGTTTTGGCCGAGCCGCAGGGCTTCGGCCGGCGGTGTGATGGGCGCTCTGGAGACAATGATGGCGAAGGCCACGCTGACGATCAGCAGCAAGAACTATTCGTCCTGGTCGCTCCGAGGCTGGCTTCTTACCAAATTCTCAGGACTCGCGTTCGACGAGGTCGTGGTTCCGCCGGATGATGCCGCGGCGCGGGCAGAGATCTTGTTGCTGTCGTCGTCGATCCTGGTGCCGTGCCTGCGCCATGACGGCGCGGAGATCTGGGATACGCTGGCGATCGCCGAATATCTCAACGAGCTCAGGCCGGAGGCCGGGCTGCTGCCGGCAGAGCGGATCGCACGGGCGCATTGCCGATCGATCTGCGGCGAGATCCATTCCGGCTTCACCACGCTGCGGGCGTCGCTGCCCGTCAATCTGAAAGGCCACTTTCCCGGCTTCAAGATCTGGCCGCGCGCGCAGGCCGACATCGACCGGGTCTGCACCATCTGGCGCGAATGCCTCGACCGGTCGGGCGGGCCGTTCCTGTTCGGTCCGCGCACGATGGCGGATGCGATGTATGCGCCGGTGGTGACGCGGTTCATGACCTACGACGTCAAGCTCGATGCCGGGCTGGCGAGCTACGCCCGAACGATCATGGAAATGTCCGAGATGCGCGAATGGATCGCGGCCGCGCTGCTCGAGCCGGCCGAGATCGAGGAACTGGCGATCAGGCCCTGAGTTTGGATCGGCCGGCGGCCGGGCCGACTGCCTCGCCGGCGATGGGCCGTTAACGATTGTTCCGGTTTCGCAGCAGCGATCGCCAGTGGTCGGGAGCAGCTGTTGTGCTTCGTGGGCGGTTGCAGTCCAGATATGGGGCGTGAACGCGCAGAACGGGCGATTCGCGGTGATTCGTCGCCGTTTCGTTCCGTCGCCGTTCCAAAAGTTAATATCGCCGAGGAACGGTGTCGCAACGCGAGACATCGGACGCTGGGCGCTCTGCGCCTTGCCGAAGCAGCGGCCTGAACGGCCCTGCGGCCGCCCGAACGGCGGACGTCTCCCGCAAGAGCTGCCGACATTAACGAGTTGGGCTCGGCCGCACGCGGATTCGACCTCATGTCGTGATGGTGGTTGGGCCTGTTCCGCGACATACCCCCGAGATGTGGGGCGTGAACGGCTGGAACAGCCGAGTCGCAGTGATTCGGCCCTGCTTCGTTCCGGCCGCGTTCCAAATGTTAAAATGTGTCAGCGACGCTGTCACAAAGCGGCACAGGTGTGGGCGGGATCAGCTCTTCAGACCCTGCGCCTGGGCGGCGAGGCGGCGACGGAAGGCGCGGTCGCGCTTCAGGTGCCATTCGCGGCTCATCGCGTCCTGGCGGCTGGTGAAGCGCTCGCTGTGGATCAGCACCCAGCTCCGGCCGCGGGTCGAGCGCGCCCCGGTGCCGGCATTGTGCTGCGACAGCCTGCGGTCGAGATCGAGCGTCCAGCCGACATAGGTCAGATAGCGGCTCGGGCCGGCGCAGCCGAGCACATAGACGAAGCACTCTTCGACGGGAGGGTCCTGCATCGGGCGAAATTTGCACGCGGCTGCGAGTCCGGCAATCCGCCGCGGCCTCGGCGCGTTGACAGCCGGCCGCCGACGTCGCTTGGCTGGCGTTCAATCAACTGGAGATGGAGATGACCATGACCGCCCGCACGATCCCGATGGCGATGCTGATGGCGCTCGGCTGGAGCAGCGTGGCGGCGGCGCAGGACGTTCCCGGCATCGAGATCTGCACCGTCGAGAAGACGATGGAACGCCGCACCAGCTGCCTGCAAAGCAATGTCGACTTTCTGCAGAAGTCGCTCGACAAGGTGCGGCTCGATCAGCAGCAGAAGCTCGATGCCGCCAACCGTCAGATCGAGGCGCTGAAGACCGCGCTGGCCGCGATGCAGAAGACCGTCGCGCAATTGCAGGCGCCGCCGAAGAAGCCTGAACCTGCGGCCGCGCCGGCCAAGGACACTGCACCGGCCAAGGACAGCGCGCCGCCCAAAGCCGACGCCAAGTAGTGCGAAACAGGCGGACGCTTCCGTTCGGCGGAATTCACGAGCGCCGGCCTGCTTGGCAATGCCGGCCGACATGACCTAACATCGCCGCACAATGAGCAGCGTGCGAGACCGCGATCCGCCCTGCGATAATAACAACCATCGGGAGGATTCATGACCAACATCCGCGTTCTCGCCACCGATCTGGCGTTTCCCGAGGGCCCGGTGGTGATGCCCGATGGCTCGGTAGTGCTGGTCGAGATTCGCGCCCAGCAGCTCACCAGGATCTGGCCCGACGGCCGCAAGGAGGTCGTCGCCAAGGTGCCCGGCGGCCCGAACGGCGCGGCGCTCGGCCCCGACGGCAAGATGTACATCTGCAACAATGGCGGCTTCGGTTGGTTTCCGTCGCGCGGCACGATGATGCCCGGCGCGCCGGAGCCGCACGAATATATCGGCGGCTCGATTCAGCGGATCGACCTGCAGAGCGGCAACATCGAGACGCTGTTCGACAAATGCGGCGAGCATCCGCTGAAAGGGCCGAACGATCTGGTGTTCGACAAGCACGGCGGGCTGTGGTTCACCGACCTCGGCAAGCGCCGCGCCCGCGACATGGACGTCGGCGCGGCCTACTACATCAAGCCCGGCATGACCGAGATCACCGAGCAGGTGTTCGGCACGCTGCCGCTCAACGGCATCGGCCTGTCGCCCGACGAGACCACGATGTACGCGGCCGAAACGCCGACGGCGCGGCTGTGGGCCTACGACATCGTCGCGCCCGGCGAGGTCAAGCCGCGCGACGTGATCTACCGCGGCGAGAAGGGCAAGCCGATCGCCGGCCTCGGCGGCTATCAGATGTTCGATTCGCTGGCAGTCGAAGCCGGCGGCAACGTCTGCGTCGCGACGCTGGTGTCCGGCTGCATTTCGGTGATCGCCCCGGACGGCACGCTGGTCGAGCAGGTGCCGACCGGCGACCGCGTCACCACCAACATCGCCTTCGGCGGCGCGGAGCTGAAGACCGCCTACATCACCCTGTCCGGCAAGGGCGAATTGATTGCCATGGACTGGCCGCGCGGCGGGTTGCCGTTGAATTTCCTGAACAAGTAGTACTGCCGTCCGGCTGCAACGCGCGCGAGATCGTGCCGGAAATTTCGGCCCCGGGGCGCGCCCATTGTTTCAGCACGGCGTCCCTGAATTTAGCCGTCGATGAGCGGGACAAATCCGGTCGTCGCGGCGTAAGGAGGGGCGGCAGAATTCATCAAGGACCACAGCAATGCCCTGGCTCGAACCGATCACCCTCAGTGGCCCCCATGCGACGCTGGAGCCGCTGCAGCCGGCGCATCGCGACGGGCTGATCGAGGCGGTGCAGGACGGCGAGCTGTGGAAGCTGTGGTACACGGCGGTGCCGGCGCCGGACCGGATGGAGGCGGAGATCGCCCGGAGGCTGGCGCTGCAGGCGCAGGGCGCGATGCTGCCGTGGACGGTGAAGGACGCCGCCGGCCGGATTTCCGGCATGACCACCTACATGAACGTCGACGCCGCCAACCGCCGGGTCGAGATCGGCTCGACCTGGTACACGCCGCGCGTGCAGCGCACCGGGCTGAATACGCAGTGCAAGCTGATGCTGTTGCAGCATGCGTTCGAGGCGCTCGACTGCATCGCTGTCGAGTTCCGGACACACTTCTTCAACCATCAGTCCCGGCGCGGGATCGAGCGGCTCGGGGCCAAGCAGGATGGCATCTTGCGCAGTCACCAGATCGCGCCGAATGGAACGCTGCGCGATACCGTGGTGTATTCGATCATTGCCGCCGAATGGCCGACCGTGAAGGCGCATCTGAACTATCAGCTGTCCGGCAAACTTCGGCCGGAACCGACGGTTTCCGGTTGAACTCGGCCTGGTTCCGCCGTGATAACAGCTTGCTCGCCGAAAGAATGATCGGCTAAACAACCGCTGTTTGATCTACATCATTCTGTGACGTGCCCAACGCCGCCATCTTGTTGCCATGCCGTTTTATCGCTTTCACGTCCGTGATCCGATCAACCGCGTCGATGGCCCGGGCCACGACGGGGCGGCACTGGCCGACGATATCGACGCCACGCTGTTCGCAGCCGGCGTGATCCAGCGGCTGGTGCAGCTGCAGCCGACGGTCCCATTGACCTGGGCGATCGAGATCATGCAGGACCAGCGCACGGTGTGCGCGCTGCCGTTCGAGAAGGGCTGCCAGGTGATGCTGCGGCCGGAATGGGTCTGCGACCAGCCGACCGACGTGCATGAAGGCTGGCGCTGACGCCCGACGTCAGGCGTCGAGAGCTTCCCGCGCTGGCAACTGATCCGGGCGGTACAAAGTATCCACGGTGACGGTGCCCCGGGCGCGCGAGACGCAGGCGCACATCTTGCCGCTCTGCTGCTTTTCGTGCGGGCTGAAGAACACGTCGCGGTGGTCGATTTCGCCGTCGACCGCGGTCACGTCGATGGCGCACACGCCGCATTCGCCGCGCTGGCAATCCGAAATCACCTCGTAGCCGGCGGCGTTCAGCGCATCGAGCATCGAGCGGTCGCGCGGCACCACGATCTCGTTGCCGGTCGACGCGATCCGGACCCGGAAATCGCTGGTCGGCAGCCGTCCGCTGGAGCCGAAGGTCTCGAAGCACAGATCGATCGGCGCGCGGCCGGCCTCGCTCCAGGCGAGGCGCGCCGCCTCCAGCATCCGCAGCGGGCCGCACAGTACGGCGATGGCGTCGTCGGGGAGGGCGCGGAAGGTGGCGCCGAGATCGAGCCGCGCGCCGTCGTCGCCGGCGTGGATCGCGAGACGGTCGCCGAGCAGCGCGGTGAGTTCGTCGAGCAGCGCGGCGTCGCCGCGGGACTTCACCGCGTAGTGCATCGACGGCGCGAGCCCCTTGCGCGCCAGCGCGGCGGCGATCCCGAGCATCGGCGTGACGCCGATGCCGCCGGCGATCAGGCAGTAGTGCCTGCGCGTCCAGTCGATCTCGAACAGCGAGGTCGGGTTGGTGATCTCCAGCCGGTGGCCCGCTTGCAGCGCCCACATCGCGCGCGAACCGCCGCGGCTGTCGTCGGCGAGGCGGACCGCGATGCGCAGCGTTCCGTCGGCCGCCGACGGCACCAGCGAGTAGCTGCGGCGTTCCGGCCGGCCGTCGATCAGCAGCGCGACGTTGACGTGGCTGCCGGGCGCCCAGGCCGCCGCCGGCGCATCCGGTTTCAGGACGATCTCGCGGATCGTCGGCGCGAGATCGCGCGTCGCGACCACGGTGGCAGAACTCCAGTGCTCGGCGAAACGCATCGGGGCCTCCGTTATCTGTCCGCGGCCGACGTCAGCAGCGTCAGCGCCGGCAGCAAATCGAGATGGGTGCGGTTGCGCAGCGCGAGGCGCAGATTGCGCGCGGCGAGGCGGGCGTGCTCGCGCATCACCGCCTCGGCGCGGGCGCCTTCGCGGTTCTCGATCGCGTCGACCACGATGCGATGATGGTCCTGCGCGATCAGCAGGATCTGATGCGCTTCCGGCAACGCCGACTGCGCCATCACGAAGCCGCTCGGCGAGGCGAAGGGCAGGGCGGCGACGCGGTCGATCTGCCGCATGACCGGCGCCGAACCGGACAGTTCGTTGAGCAGCGCGTGGAAGCGCGCGTTCAGGGTGACGTAGGCCGAAAACGCCTCGACCGAAATCGGATCCTGCTGCACCAGCTGGTCGATGTCGGCGAGGCATTCCTTCAGCGGTTCGATGCTGCGGGCGGTGACGCCGCGCTCGGCGGCGAAGCGGGCGGCGAGGCCTTCCAGTGTGCCGCGCAGTTCGATCGCATCGAGGATGTCGCGTTCGGAAAACGCCTTGACCATGAAGCCGCCGGACGGGATCGCCTGCAGCAGGCCTTCGTCCTCCAGCCGCACCAAAGCGAGCCGCACCGGCGTGCGCGACACGCCGGTGATCTCGACCGCCTGCAATTCGGAGATCCGCTCGCCGGCGCGGAGCCGGCCGGACAGCACCATGTCGCGCAGCGCCAGCTGCGCGCGTACCGTCTGCGACATCGAGCGGTCGACGACCTTCTCGTTCATCGCTTACTCCGCGGCCTGCAGGCGCGGCGCGGCTTCCTGCGCCGCCATCCGGTCGATCAGCCGCCGCGACCACATCGCGCCGGCGTCGATGTTGAGATTGTAGAACACGCGGTCCGGGTTCTCGGTCATCGCGCGCTGCTGCGCCTCGAGGATGATCTCGTCCTCGCGGAAGATGCCGGAGACGCCTTCGCGGATCTCGGTGGTGAGGCGCTGGTCGCCGAGCCGATAGTTGCGCACGAACGCCCAGAAGTAGTGGCAAGTGGTGTCGGTCTCCGGCGTCATCGTGTTGAGCACGAAGCCGTTGACGCCCTGCGAGCGATCGCCTTCCGGCGCGCCGCTGCCGGCCGGCGCGACGCCGACGTCGATCGTCACCGTGCCGGGCGCCTCGAAGCGGATGATCTGCCAGCGATCGACCAGGCCGGGCTTGCGCAGCTGCGCGGCCCAGAACGGCGGCGCCTCGATGTCGCGCATCCAGCGCGTCACGGTGACGGTGCGGTCGCCATGGGTGACGTCGAACGGCGCTTCGGCCACAGCCTCATTGCCGATCGAGGAGCCGTGCACGTAGGTCTCGTGCGTCAGGTCCATCAGATTGTCGACCACCAGCCGCCAATCGCAACGCGCGTGGATGGTCTTGCCGTCGCCGGCCCATTCGGGATCGTCGTTCCAGTGCATGTCCGGTACCAGCGCCGGATCGGCCAGCGCCGGATCGCCCATCCACAGCCAGATGAAGCGATGGCGCTCGACCACCGGGTAGCTGCGCACGCAGGCCGACGGATTGATCGTCTCCTGCGACGGCATGTAGGTGCAGCGGCCCTGCGGATTGAACTTCAGCCCGTGATAGCCGCAGACCACAGTGTCGCCTTCCAGCCGGCCCTTCGACAGCGGCACCAGCCGATGCCAGCAGGCGTCCTCGAGCGCAGACACGCTGCCGTCGGCCTTGCGATACATCACCACGTGCTTGTTGCAGATCGTGCGCGGAAACAGCGCATGCTTGATGTCGGCGTCCCAAGCGGCCGCATACCAGGCGTTGAGCGGAAAGGCGGGCATCATGGCCTCCCTGTGCATTATTGATTGGGTTCAGACTGTATACAAGAAAGGTGGAATGGCAAGGAAAGATTGCAGAATTCGGTCAATCGGCTGCCGTAAATGTATACAGTGTTGCGCGAATTGGCGTCTGTCTCGTTGCGCCACGCAGGATCCGCTGGCGGTAATCTGCTGGGTTAAAACGAAAATGGCCGGGACAAGCCCGGCCACGACGTAAACGCTGATGGATCGATCTTGCGGCTGTCTGCTAGCCGCGGGGAGTCGTGCATTGCGCAGAACATCTCGTCATTCCGGGCTCGCGCTACGCGCCCCGGAATGACGAGAGAAGCTTTACACTTCCCGCCGGCTCAGGAACGCCAGCCGCTCGAACAGATGCACGTCCTGCTCGTTCTTGAGCAGCGCGCCGTGCAGCGGCGGGATCAGCTTGCGCGGGTCGCGTTCGCGCAGTTGTTCCGGGCTCATTTCCTCGTTGAGCAGCAGCTTCAGCCAGTCGAGCAGTTCGGAGGTCGACGGCTTCTTCTTCAGGCCCGGCACGTCGCGGACCTCGAAGAAGATCTTCAGCGCCTCGGCCACCAGCCGCTGCTTGATGCCGGGGAAGTGGACGTCAACGATCGCCTGCATGGTGTCGGCGTCGGGGAACTTGATGTAGTGGAAGAAGCAGCGGCGCAGGAACGCGTCGGGCAGTTCCTTCTCGTTGTTCGAGGTGATCACCACGATCGGGCGCTTGGCCGCCTTGATGGTCTCGCCGGTCTCGTAGACGTGGAATTCCATCCGGTCGAGTTCGAGCAGGAGGTCGTTCGGGAATTCGATGTCGGCCTTGTCGATCTCGTCGATCAGCAGCACCGGGCGCTTCGGATGGGTGAACGCCTCCCATAGCTTGCCGCGCTTGATGTAGTTGGAGATGTCGGAGACGCGCGGGTCGCCGAGCTGGCTGTCCCGCAGTCGGGACACCGCGTCGTATTCGTAGAGACCCTGCTGCGCCTTGGTGGTCGACTTGATGTGCCAGGTCAGCAGCGGCGCATCGATCGCCTTGGCGACCTCCTCGGCCAGCACGGTCTTCCCGGTGCCGGGTTCGCCTTTCACCAAGAGCGGCCTTTCGAGAACGATCGCCGCATTGACGGCGACCTTGAGATCGTCGGTCGCCACGTAGTCCTTGGTGCCGGTGAATTTCATGCGTTTTCTGCCTCGTCTGTCGTCAGGCGGCGCGCGCCGTTCTTGTTGTTTGTCGTTGTCGCGTGGTCTCGGGCACGCGGCCGCCCACGGCGGCCGCATTTCTCGTTGTTCGTCTGCGTATCAGGCTCTGCGGATCATGGCCAGCAACACCAGCACGATCACCGCGCCGATCGCCGAGTTGATGATCGCGCGGAAAATGCCGGTGCCGAGGTTGACGCCGAGAAACGGCAGCAGCCAGCCGGCGACCACTGCGCCGACGATGCCGATCGCGATGTTGCCGATCAGGCCGAAGCCGCCGCCGCGGACGAGCAGTCCGGCGAGCCAGCCGGCGATCGCGCCGACCAGCAGCCAGATGATGATGGAATCGATCCCCATGACAACCCCCGGATGAATTTCACTCAGCCGGACGCCTGGGCGGTCCGGCCGAGGCGACTTTAGTGGAAAAACCCGCGAGGTCTAGGCAGTCGGAACCGGGTGCGGGCGCGGTTCAGACACGCGTGGTGGAGCGGACGACGGCGTCGGGGACCAGCGACGCCGCATCGTCGACAAAGGCCGGCGCGGCGACGTTGCAGTCGCGCCCGCGCCGCTTGGCCTCGTACAGCGCCTTGTCGGCCGCGCGTAGCAGCATTTCCGGGTCGCGAATGCCGTGGTCCTTGGCGGCGATGCCGATGCTCACCGTCAGCCGGCCGCGCGCCGCGCTGGGATTGACGATGCCGAGCGCACGGACGCCCGCCCGCAGTTCCTCGGCGAAGGCGAGCGCGGCCGCCATCGCGGTGCCGGGCAGCACGATGGTGAATTCCTCGCCGCCGTAGCGCGCGGCGAAACCGTCGACGCCGGCTGCGGTCTGCGCCAGCAATCGGCCGAACTGCCGGAGTGCGTCGTCGCCGGCATGATGACCGAGTTGGTCGTTGAAGCCTTTGAAGTTGTCGACGTCGATCATCAGCACCGACAATGTTTGTCGCGCTTCGAATTGGCGGCTGAGGAAGCCGTCGAGCGAACGCCGGTTCGGCAGGCCGGTGAGACCGTCGGTCCGCGCCATTTCCGCCAGGCGGGAATTGAGCGCCTCGACTTCGTCCTCCACCTCCTTGCGGCGGGTGACGTCGCGCAGCGTGCAGACGATGTTGCGGTCGGTGCGGCCGTCGTGGCGGCTGAATCTGAAGTTCGCCTCGAGCCAGACGGTGGTGCCGTCGGCCCGCTCCATCCGGAATTCGGCACGCAGGCCGCCGGGCGAATGCGACAGACGCTTGCCCATCGTCCGCAGGCCGGGGACGTCTTCGGGATCCACCAGGTCGAGATAGACCCGGCCCAGGATCTCCTCGGGCCTGAAACCGAGCACGGTTTCGACCGACATCGAGACGAAGGTGACGACGCCGTCGCCATCGAGCACCACGACGACGTCGCCGATGTTGGCGTCGATCAGCCGATGACGCGCGTCGCGCTCGCGCAGCAGTCTCTCGAAGCGCTCGCGGTTGCGCAATTGCACCGCCAGCCCTGCGGCCAGCAGCACCACGCAGGCGAGCATCGCCGTCGCCACCACCGCATCGGATCGCACCGCCTCGTGCCAGCCCGACAGCACGGAGTCTTCCGTGCGCGCGACCGTCACGACCAGCGGATAGCGCGACAGCCGTTCATAGGCGTAATATTTGGTGAGGCCATCGAACGGTGAGGTCGCCAGATTGTATCCGACCGGGCTGCTCGGCAGCAGGGTCTGGAACAACTGGCTCTTCGTCAAGTCGCGGCCCGCGACCGGCGTCGGCCAGCGGATCACGACGTGGCCGTCGATCCCGGACAATGTGATGCCACCGCCGGCGCCGAGGGCGAACGTCTTGTAGAACTCGTTGAAATAGTCGCTTTCGATGGTCGCGACGACGACGCCGGCGAAGCGGCCGTCGCTGGTTTCCAGACGCCGCGTCACGGCGATCACCGGCTGGCCCGAGACTCGCGACACGATCGGACCGGTGATCCTGAGCATCCGGTCGGCGTGATCGCGGTGATAGATGAAGTAGTCGCGATCCGCATTGTTGACGATGGGAAGCGGTGTCATTGACGCATATTGCACAGAGCCGTTGGCGCTGAGTACCGCCAGTTCCTTGATTTGCTGCAGCTTGTCGGCGACCTCGCGCAGCCGGGCGTTGAGTAGGGGGGCGTCGGGAACGGGCTGGAAGCGCATGAACGCGACGATGTCGTCCATCACCACGTCGGCGGCCTCGATCGAATGCGTGGCGTGCTCGGCCAGCGAATGCGCCAGATTGCGCATCTCGGTCTCGCTCTGCGCCAGCGCGTTGCGCCTCGCGTCGTAGCCCTTCCAGACCACGAGCGCGAGCACGCAGGCGCTCATCGCCAGCACGAACATGGTGACGATCAGGGACGGCGTGGAGAGCCGTCCGGTCGGATTGGACGATGGGAGATTGCGGGATGTCATCGGCCTTCGGGGGGCTTTGTTGCGGGCACAGCAGTGCGCCGCTTTGATTACCCAACCCATAATCCGATCGGTCCGTTTGACGGCATTCGCGGTTCCGATCGGAGTTTTCAACAGCCGCCGCGAAGGTATTGCGCCCTTGACGGGAGCGCAGGGTCGGGCAATCTGTCGGCCATGTTCCTTCAATTCTTCACGTCGCTGCGCGACGCTCAGGTCCCGGTCTCGCTTCGCGAATATCTGACGCTGATGGAGGCGCTCGACGCCGATCTCGCCGATCAGAGCGTGGAGAATTTTTATTATTTGTCGCGCTCGGCGCTGGTGAAGGACGAGCGTAATCTCGACAAGTTCGATCGCGTGTTCGGGGCGACCTTCAAGGGCCTCGAAAATCTGCTGGACGCGATGGAGAAGGCCGACATTCCGGCCGAATGGCTGAAGAAGCTCGCCGAAAAATATCTCACCGAGGAAGAGAAGAAGCAGATCGAGGCGATGGGCTGGGACAAGCTCATGGAGACGCTTCGCGAGCGCCTGAAGGAGCAGAAGGGGCGGCACCAGGGCGGCAACAAGTGGATCGGCACCGCCGGAACCTCGCCGTTCGGCGCCGAGGGCTACAATCCCGAAGGCGTGCGGATCGGCCAGGAGAAGAGCCGCCACCAGCGAGCCGTGAAGGTCTGGGACAAGCGCGAATTCAAGGATCTCGACGGCAACGTCGAACTCGGCATCCGCAACATCAAGGTCGCGCTGCGTCGCCTGCGCAAATTCGCCCGCACCGGCGCGCCGGACGAACTCGACCTCGACACCACGATCCGTGAGACCGCCAACCACGGCTATCTCGACGTGCACATGCGCCCCGAGCGGCGCAACGCCGTCAAGGTGCTGGTGTTCTTCGACATCGGCGGCTCGATGGATTCGCACATCGCGCAGGTCGAGGAGCTGTTCTCGGCGGCGAAGAGCGAATTCAAGCACATGGAATATTTTTACTTCCACAACTGCCTGTACGAAGGCGTGTGGAAGCAGAACAAGCGCCGCTTCACCGATCGCACCCCGACCTGGGACGTGCTGCACAAATTCCCGCACGACTACAAAGTCGTGTTCGTCGGCGACGCCTCGATGTCGCCTTACGAGATCATGGTCCCGGGCGGCTCGGTGGAGCACGTCAACGAGGAGTCCGGCTCGGTCTGGCTAGACCGCGTGCTGCGGACCTATCCGCACGCGGTGTGGCTCAATCCGGTGGCGCAGCGGCACTGGGACTATTCCGAATCCACCACCATCATCCGCAGGCTGTTCTCGGAGCGGATGTTTCCGCTGACGCTCGAAGGCCTGGAAGGCGCGATGCGGGAGCTGGTGCGTTAGGAGATCGCATCGGTCCGTCATTACGGGGCGCTCGCACAGCGAGCGAACCCGGAATCTCGAGCTGTTCAACTTCGAGATTCCGGGTTCGCGCTTCGCGCGCCCCGGAATGACGTGCCAACTGATAAGAAATGAAACGAGGACGACCATGCCCCAGACGATCACCCGCGGCATCAAGGCGATGCTCGACGAGGCCAACGCGCAGATCGAAACGATCGGCACCGCCGACGCGATCGCGCTGCATCAGGCCGGCCCCGCCAGCGACGTGGTGATCGTCGACATCCGCGACCCGCGCGAGATCGAGCGCGACGGCCGCATCCCGGGCTCGTTCGCCTGCACCCGCGGCATGCTGGAATTCTGGATCGACCCGGAAAGCCCGTACGCCAAGCCGGTGTTTCAAGGTGACAAGAAGTTCGTGTTCTATTGCGCCGGCGGCCTGCGCTCGGCGCTGGCGGCGAAGACCGCGCAGGACATGGGGCTGAAGCCGGTCGCGCACATCGAGGGTGGTTTCGCCGCCTGGCGCGATGCCGGCGGACCGGTCGAGCCGTGGACGCCGAAGGCGCCGAAAGGCTGATCGGCACCGACCAGGCGCCGGCTTGACCGGCGCCGCGGTTTTCTCAATGACGGTGCGGCGCCGGCCGGCTTCCGGCGCTCCCGTGTCTTGTTCGGCTACGCCGGAGATATCCCGATGACCGCCACCGACGACCCGCTGGTTTCCACCGAATGGCTCGCCGCGCGTCTCGGCGATCCCAAGGTCAAAGTGCTCGACGCCTCGTTCAAGATGCCGGGCGTGATGCCGCGGCCGGGCGACGATTATCTCGCCGCGCACATTCCCGGCGCGGTGTATTTCGACGTCGAGGCGATTTGCGATCGCGGCAACCCGCTGCCGCACATGTACCCGGACGAGGCGCAGTTCGCGCGCGATGTCGGGGCGCTGGGCGTTTCCTCGGGCGACACCGTCGTCGTCTACGATGCCGGCGGCTGGGTCGCCGCGCCGCGGGCGTGGTGGATGTTCCTGTCGTTCGGCCATGCCGACGTCCGCATTCTCGAGGGCGGCTTGAAGAAATGGCAGGCGGAAGGCCGGCCGACCGAGTCCGGCGAGCCGTCGCCGACGCCCGGCACGTTCACCGCGAAGCTCGATCCGAACTATCTGCGCAGCAAGCAGCAGCTGGTCGCCAATCTCGACAGCGGCGCCGAGCAGGTGATCGACGCCCGCGCCGCCGATCGTTTCGAGGGGCGGGTCCCGGAGCCGCGGCCGGGCCTGCGCGCCGGTCATATCCCCGGAGCCCGCAACGTGCCTTACAACGAGCTGTTCGACGCCAAGACCGGCTTGATGAAATCGCGTGACGAGCTGCGCGAAGCCTTCGTCCGCGCGCGCGTCGATCTCGATCGGCCGATCGTCACGAGCTGCGGTTCCGGCGTGTCGGCGCTGGTGCTGACGCTGGCGCTGTACCGGCTCGGCGTGCGCGGCTCGGCGCTGTATGACGGGTCCTGGTCGGAATGGGGCGCACTCGACGGCCCGCCGATCGCTACCGGACCGGCCTGATCACACCGTCCGGTCAGGTCGGCGGAAAGCCGAACGGCGACTCCGACGCCGGGCGTGCGGCCCGCGAACGCGAGCGCCGTTCCTCAGCCTGCCGAGCGCGCTTGGCCTTGCGCTTCGCCTGCTTCGGCTTGCTGGCCTTCGGCGGCGCAACTGCCGGCGCCGCGGCTTTCGGCGGAGCGCCGTTGATCGCTGAAGTCGTCTCCGAGCCGTCGGGCTTCGCCGCCTGATCGGTCGCGGGCGCCGGATCGGAATTGAGCGCCGCAGGTTTGGACGGCGCGCGCGGATCCCGCTTCGGCGTCGGGATCGGGCCCGTCAGCGCAGCGACCTGCGGCAGCGGCTCGGCCACAACAGGCTCACTGTTGGCCGGCTCGGCCTTCGGCGGTTCGGCGGTCGTGATCGCCGTTGTCGGCTCGGGAGCCGGCGGGGCGGCTGCTGGAACGGACTTGGCGACGGGGGCGATCGCCGGCGGAGCGGCGTCCGACTGCGCCGTCGACGAGGGAGGCGACGGCTGCGGCTTGGCCTCCGGCATCGAGCTCTGCTCGGTCTTGACCGGTTCGATCGCGGGAATGCCGGCCGACTCCCGTGCCGGCGTGGTCAGGCTGGCCTGCTGCGACGAGCTGTCCTGGGCGGGCTTCGGCGGGACCTGGGCCGAAGCTTTGGCCTCGGGAGCTTTGGAGTCGGAAGCCTTGGCCTCCGGGCTCGCGGCCTCGGCAGGCTTCGCCTCCGGGGTCTTGATGTCGAGGGGCACCGTCTCCGCCGCCCCGATCTCCGGGGTTTTCGGTTCGAGTGCCGGCAGCGCCGCGACCTTGGCGTCCGGCACGGCATTCTCGGCCGGCTTGGGCTGGTTCAGGTCGAAGGCTTGCGGGGCCGGTCGCTCCGTCTGTGCAGGCGGCACTGCGACGGGTGCGGAGTCCAGCACCTTGGGATCCGGCGCCGCGGGTTCGACCCGCAACATGCTCAGCGTCGGCATTGCCGGTTCGACGGGCCGTGCCGCCAGTGCGGTCGGCGCCGGACGGATCGATCGGACATTGGCGAACTGCTCGTGGGCGGCGCGCAGCAAGGCCGCTGCACCTAGCCCAAACACCAGCATCGACACCGCAAGCGCAACCGCCGCGAACAGGAACCGGACTCCGGGAAGCATCTCGGGTTCATTCCGTCTTCGGCGACGGGCGCACGAAGACCACTTGAGCAACACCAACGCGGCGACCACACGGCTTTGATCGACGGGCAAAACGCGACGCGCGCTGCGAATCAGAGCAGATCGAGAATAGCGCAATGGATTCGCAGCTCCGCGCGAAAATTTGCGGTGTCATGGAGTCGCGTGGGCGGATGACCACGCCCAAAGGCGCCTCGGTTCAATCCGGCGTCGATCGTCGCGGGACGAACCCGGACATGCTCCGAAACAGGGCGAAACCTCGCGCAGCCGCGCCGAAATCGCGACCAGACGGAGCGAACTCGCGACAAAAGCAGCACACGCCTTCAAATCTGATCGAATTTGGCGTGATTGTGCTGGTCTTGTCTTGAATGTGCCGTGATCCTGCGGCATCTGCCGGTTTAACGATCCGGTCTCGGCTTCGGTTTACAAACGGGCGATGATGAACAAGCGAATCTTGACGTTGTTGGCGACGGTTGCGGCGATCTCCGCCGGATCTTCGATGGCGCACGCGCAGAGCTATTCGACGGCTCCGGGATCGTATGCGACGACGGCGCCGGGTGAATATCGCCGCCAGATGCCGGACTTCGACAATGTCGACGACGAGGAGGGCGTTGCCGCCGGTCCGTCGGCTGCGCTGCCGCCGCCGGGTCCGGTGATGTCGCCCGAAGATCCGCGTTACGGCCGCCCGGTCGGCGCGCCCCCGGTGTATTCCGACCGCGCTCCGGTCCCGCAGGGCCCGGTGCTGTCGCCGGACGATCCGCGCTACGGCCGCCCGATGGGCGCTCCTGTCTACTCCGACCGTGCGCCGGCGCCGCAGGGCCCGGTGATGTCGCCCGATGATCCGCGTTACGGCCGCCCGGCCGGTCCGCCGTCGGTGATCTATTCCAATCGCGGCGATGGTTCGCCGCGTCCCCCGGAGGCCGTCGGGCCCGGCGCTCCGCAGCAGTCCACCGGCTCGGTGGCGCCTTCGCCGCAACTCGGCGCCGATGGCCGGCCGCTGCAGGTCGCGGCGCTGCCGCCGGAAGAGCAGCCGGAATCCGACCAGGGCTTCCAGCTGCCGCCGAACCTGCGTCGCCAGGAAGTGGCGTTCCCGACCAAGGAGCCGGCCGGCACCATCGTGGTCGATACCAGCAACACCTATCTGTACTACATCCTCGGCAACGGCCGTGCGATGCGCTACGGCGTTCGCGTCGGCCGTGACGGTTTCACCTGGAACGGCGTGCAGAAGATCACCCGCAAGGCGGAATGGCCGGATTGGCATCCGCCGACCGAGATGATCGAGCGTCAGCCCTATCTGCCGCGCTTCATGGCCGGCGGCCCGGGCAATCCGCTCGGCGCCCGCGCGATGTATCTCGGCTCCACCGTCTATCGCATCCACGGCACCAACCAGCCCTCGACGATCGGCAAGTTCGTGTCGTCGGGATGCATCGGCATGCTGAATGACGACGTCAGCGACCTGTTCGAGCGCGTCAAGGTCGGCACCCGTGTCGTGGTGCTGCCCGGCGGTGCGCCGCCGTCGCCGACGGCCAGCGCGCAGCCTCAGCCGGTCGCGTCCGCTGCACCGGCGCAGGCTCCGCAGCAGTCGCTGCAGATGTCCGTCCCCGGAGCCCAGCCGACCACCGTTGCACCGCTTCCGGCGCCGGTGACGATCCGCTGACGCTGAAATCATCGGTCAACACAACGCCCGCACGGAGCGATCCGTGCGGGCGTTGTGTTGTGGGGTTGGTCGGAGTGGTTTGACCCGGCGACGTCAGTCGTGTCGCGATCGTTTGCTGTGGCCGTGCTTGGCGCGCCAGGCCGGTCCAGGGCCGCGCATGTAGTGCAGTTCGGGCCGGTAGGGGCTGAATGCCTGCACGAAGAACTGGCTCCAGAATTCGCGCACTTCGCCGATCCAGCCGGACGGCCGGCGTTGCTCGGCGGCTTCGCTTGAAACGGATGTGGTCGAGGTGAGGCTTGCCATGGGTTCGGCCCCGTGTTCGGCGCCATTCGGGCGCGAAGGCCGCATCGGCGCAGCCCTCACAGCGAGTGTTGGCCGGGGTCGTTAAAACTTTATGCGAATGGTCCCGGCCGGGGGCTCAATGGCTGCGGCAGGCTGAATGATTGCTTAACAGTCCGCCCGCTCGGGTTGCCCTTTGCCGGGCGCACCGTTACATCAGCCACAACAAATTCCCCCACAAGCACCGCTTTCAAGGACCACGATGGCTCGCCAGTTCGTCTATTTCATGCAGGGCCTGACCAAGGCCTATCCGACCCGCAAGGTGCTGGATAACGTCCATCTGTCGTTCTACCCGGACGCCAAGATCGGCGTGCTCGGCGTCAACGGCGCCGGCAAGTCGACCCTGCTCAAGATCATGGCGGGGATCGACAAGGAATACACCGGCGAGGCCTGGGTCGCCGAAGGCGCCCGCGTCGGCTATCTCGAACAGGAGCCGCAGCTCGATCCCGCGCTGACCGTGCGCGAGAACGTCATGCTCGGCGTCGCCAAGCAGAAGGCGATCCTCGATCGCTACAACGAGCT
Organism: Rhodopseudomonas palustris; assembly: GCA_016215605.1. GTDB lineage: Bacteria > Pseudomonadota > Alphaproteobacteria > Rhizobiales > Xanthobacteraceae > Rhodopseudomonas > Rhodopseudomonas palustris_L. The sequence goes on along the minus strand of JACRJB010000019.1, from coordinate 22,490 downwards.
GGCGATGAACTACTCCGAGGAAACCGCGGACGAGATGACCGCGCTGCAGGACCAGATCGAGTCCGCCGGGCTGTGGGATCTCGACAGCAAGGTCGATCAGGCGATGGACGCGCTGCGCTGCCCGCCGGACGACGCCGACGTCACCAAGCTGTCGGGCGGCGAGCGTCGCCGCGTCGCGCTGTGCAAGCTGCTCCTCGACCAGCCCGAACTGCTGCTGCTCGACGAACCGACCAACCATCTCGACGCCGAGAGCGTGTCGTGGCTGGAAAGCCATCTGCGCAACTATCCGGGCGCGATCCTGATCGTCACCCACGATCGCTACTTCCTCGACAACGTCACGTCGTGGATTCTCGAGCTCGATCGCGGCAAGGGGATTCCCTACGAGGGCAACTACTCGTCCTGGCTGGTGCAGAAGCAGAAGCGGCTGCAGCAGGAGGGCCGCGAGGACGCGGCTCACCAGAAGACGCTGGAGCGCGAGCAGGAGTGGATCGCGTCGTCGCCCAAGGCTCGTCAGGCCAAGTCCAAGGCGCGCTATCAGCGCTACGAGGATCTCTTGAAGAAGGCCAGCGAGAAGCAGAGCCAGACCGCGCAGATCATCATCCCGGTGGCGGAGCGGCTCGGCAACAACGTGGTCGATTTCGAAGGCCTCAGCAAAGGCTTCGGCGACAAGCTGCTGATCGATAACCTGACCTTCAAGCTGCCGCCCGGCGGCATCGTCGGCGTGATCGGCCCGAACGGCGCCGGCAAGACCACGCTGTTCCGGATGATCACCAAGCAGGAAACCCCGGACGCGGGCACGATCACCGTCGGCGAGACGGTGCATCTGGGCTATGTCGACCAATCGCGCGACAGCCTCGATGCCAAGAAGACGGTGTGGGAGGAGATTTCCGGCGGCAACGAGCTGATCCTGCTCGGCAAGAAGGAAGTCAATTCGCGCGGCTATTGCTCGTCGTTCAATTTCAAGGGCGGCGACCAGCAGAAGAAGGTCGGCTCACTCTCCGGCGGTGAACGCAACCGCGTCCACCTCGCCAAGATGCTGAAATCCGGCGCCAACGTGCTGCTGCTCGACGAACCGACCAACGACCTCGACGTCGACACGCTGCGTGCGCTCGAAGAGGCGCTGGAGGATTTCGCCGGCTGCGCCGTGATCATCAGCCATGACCGCTGGTTCCTCGACCGTATCGCCACGCATATCCTGGCGTTCGAAGACGACAGCCACGTCGAATGGTTCGAAGGCAACTTCCAGGACTACGAGAAGGACAAGATGCGCCGCCTCGGTCAGGACGCCATCATCCCGCACCGGGCGAAGTACAAGAAGCTGACGCGCTGAGGCGCGTGCTGAGAGAGGTGGGAGGCGTGCGCTATCCCACCTTCTCGCTGAGCCACATCTTGATCAGCGACTGATACGGCACGTCCCGCTTGTTCGCGGCGACCTTGATCTGCTCTAAAAGATCCGTCGGCAGGCGAATGGAGATTGCGGTTGTTGAAGGCTTGAGATTCGGGAAACGGACCCGAACGGCTTTCGACAGGTCGAAGTAGTCCGCCGTATCGTGCTTTTCCCAAAACTCGCGTTCTTCGGCTTCGCTTGCGAATTCGGGGACCTGCTTAAGTTTCTTCGCCATATCGCGCTCGCTCCCTTCCGCTCATCGGTCGGGCGGATATCACTCGAATTAGGGCACCGTCGCGACGCAGCGTGAAGCTGATCTGGATCAGGCGACCAGCGTCGGTCTTCCCATAGGCATGGTATCTCTGCTCCGCTGCGCTGTGCCGCAAATCGTCGAGCAACAGCAACGGTGTGTTGCCGAAAACCTGCTCGACTTCACTGCGGCTGACGCCGTGCCTGTGAGTGCTCTTACGCGCGTTGCCGTCATCCCAGTCGAACCCGACGATGCGGCTCAGATCGATCATTTGTATATGTCACAAATATACGATGGATCGAGGATATTGCAAAATCCTGCCGGATCAATAGCTTTCCTGCCCGACTCGGGGGCGTAAGGGTGGATGGATGGCCGACTGGAGTGCCGAGCAGTATCTGAAATTCGAGGACGAGCGCACCCGGCCGGCGCGCGAGCTGCTGGCGCAGATTCCGGTGCTCGCGCCGCGCAAGGTCGCCGATATCGGCTGCGGGCCCGGCAATTCCACCGCGCTGCTGGTCGAGCGCTGGCCGGAGGCGGCGGTGATCGGCGTCGACACGTCCGCCGACATGCTCCGCCAGGCGCGCGAACGGTTGCCGCAGCATAAATTCATCGAGGCCAATGTGGCGCATTGGGCGCCGCCGCCCGGTACGGACGTGTTGTTCGCCAATGCGGTGTTTCAGTGGGTGCCGGACCACCTCAAGCATCTGAAGCGATTGGTGACGGGCCTCGAGCAGGGCGGGGTGCTCGCGGTTCAAATGCCCGACAATCTCGACGAGCCGTCGCACATCATGATGCGCGAAGTGGCGTTCCAGGAACCATGGCGTCACCAATTGTCCCAGGCCGCGGAATTGCGCGACTCCTTGCCGAAGCCGGGCGTGTATTACGACGCGCTGCGGCCGCTGTGCAGCCGGCTGGAGATCTGGCACACGATCTACAACCACGTCCTCGACGATGCGGTGGCGATCGTCGAATGGGTCAAGGGGACCGGCCTGCGGCCGTTCATCGATCCGCTCGACCTGCACGAGCGCAAGGCCTATCTGGCCGCCTATACGGCGCGGGTCGCCGCCGCTTATCCGCCCCAGGCGGACGGCAAGGTGCTGCTGCGTTTCCCGCGTATCTTCATTGTCGCGATCAAGTAGCGGCCCGCGCGTTCACGGTCTCGGCTGCGGTTAATCGCCGCTCCCCGGTGTCTCGACAGAATCGAACGGAGTTCCCACTTGAGAGGTCCCCAACTGACCCCGTCTGGAGCTGCCCCCCATGTCGATGACGCCCGAGACGCCGCTGCCGCCGAAAGGCTCGGCGCTGCGCCCGATTCCCATGCTGATCTTCGGCTCGCGCTGGTTGCAATTACCGCTCTATGTCGGCCTGATCGTTGCCCAGGGCATCTACGTCGTGCTGTTCCTGAAGGAGTTGTGGCACCTGTTCCAGCACTCCTTCGATTTCAGCGAGCAGCAGATCATGCTGGCGGTGCTCGGGCTGATCGACGTGGTGATGATCTCCAACCTGCTGGTGATGGTGATCGTCGGCGGTTACGAGACGTTCGTGTCGCGGCTCAATCTGCGCGGGCATCCGGACGAGCCGGAATGGCTCAGCCACGTCAACGCCAGCGTGCTGAAGATCAAGCTGGCGATGGCGATCATCGGCATCTCGTCGATCCATCTGCTGCGGACCTTCATCGAAGCGGGCAGTCTCGGCGCGCCGGGCCGGGCCGGCTACACCGAGACCGGGGTGATGTGGCAGACCATCATCCACACCGTGTTCATCCTGTCGGCGATCGGGATCGCGTGGGTGGACCGGATCTCGAACCAGGCCATCGACGAGGCGAAGGCCCACGCCGGACATTGACGATGCGCGTGGGGGCGGTCGTCGTCGCGGCGTGCATGGCCCTGTCGCTGGCGCTGCTGCCGACGGCCGCAAGAGCCGCTGATGCCGGCTTCGCGCGCTTCATCGCCTCGCTGTGGCCCGAGGCGCAGCAGGCGGGCGTCTCCCGCGCCACCTTCGACGCCGTCACGGCGGGGCTCGAGCCGGACTACAAACTTCCGGATCTGATCCTGCCGGGGCGGCCGAAGACCGGCGCGCCGTCGCAGGCCGAGTTCGTGCAGGTCCCCGCCGACTATGTGAAAGAGGCGCGGATCGAGGCTTTGGCCGGGCACGGCCGCAAGCTGCTGACGCAATACGGGCCGACGCTGCGCGCGATCGAACAGCGCTTCGGGGTGCCGGCGACGGTGGTGCTGGCGATCTGGGGCCGCGAGACCGACTACGGCCGCTACCGGCTGCCCTATGACGCGGTGCGGGTGATGGCGACGCAGGCCTATGTCGGCCGTCGCAAGGACCAGTATCGCACCGAATTCATCATGGCGATGAAGATCATCGAAGACGGCGCGGTGACCCGCGAGGGGATGCGTTCGTCATGGGCCGGCGCGACCGGCCTCACGCAGTTTCTGCCCTCCGAGTACTACAAGCACGGGATCGATCTCGACGGCGACGGCAAGGTCGACATCTGGCATTCGGTGCCGGACGCGCTGGCCTCGGCCGCGCAACAGCTCGTCAACAAGGGCTGGAAGCCGGGCGTCCGCTGGGCCTACGAGGTTCGCGCGCCGGCGAACGCCGATTGCACGCAGGGTCGCCCGGAGGTGACCAAGCCGCTCGGGCAATGGGTGCGTGAAGGCTTTGCGCCGGTGCGCGGCGAGCGGCTGAGCGCCGAGGAACTCGCCGAGCCGGCCTCGTTGCTGCAGCCCGAGGGAATCTACGGACCGTCCTTCCTGACCACGAAGAACTACTTCGTGATCAAGGAATACAATTTTTCCGATCTCTACGTGCTGTTCGTCGGCCATCTCGCCGATCGGATGACTGATCCTCGGCCGTTCGCGACGCCATGGGCCGCGTCCAAGCAGCTGCGCACCGCGGACGTCGAGGCGATGCAGCGCGGGCTGACGCGGCTCGGCTTCTACAATGACAAGGTCGACGGCAAGGCCGGGATGCTGACTCGCGCCGCGCTCGGCGCGTATCAGAAGTCGGCGCGGCTGAAGCTCGATTGCTGGCCGAGCGAAAGCGTGCTGCGCGCGATCGAAGCGGCGCGCTGACGGCGATACAAGGTCCGCCGAAACGAAAACCCGGCCGATCGCTCGGCCGGGTTCAACAACTCATGCGTCGAACATCAGGATCCGCGAAGCGCGATCCGGATCGGTCGGATCAATCGCAGACTTCGACCGGGCGCGAACGCCAGACGCCGCGATAGTCGTCCCAGAAGCGCTGGCGGACGACGCGGCAGGCCGGCTCTTCGACATAGACCGGGGCGGGCGCGGCGTAGGCCGGGCGGCTGGCGGCGATCGCGCCGCCGAGCAGGGCGCCGCCGATCAGGCCGCCGGCGACGCCGGCTGCGATCCGGCCGCCATCGGCCTTCGCGTCGGGAACGGCAGTGACCAGCGAACCGGCGAGGGTCGCGACTGCAACCAGGATCGAAACAGTCTTCTTCATTTGTCTCTCCAGAGTAGCGCCGCGACCGGCGCGTGTTTTGATCAAAACTCGCAAAACCAACCGCACAGCACCAAAAAAGCGCAATGCCGTCAATCGTCGCAGATCAGCTGCGGATCACTGTCCCTCAAAAACGGTCTTTTTCGGGCCGCCCCGGGTGGAACCCCCGGTTCCGCTGCGGACCCGGCAGATATATTAGTCGGCGCAGGTGCTTGAAGGTTCAATGCTATTCACAGACGCGCACGTTGCGGATGCGCCAGCCATAGCCGTCCCAGAAGCGCTGGCGCTGCCAGAAGCAGCCGCCGTAGTAGCCCGGTTCGACCACATAGGCCGGCGCCGGCCGATAGTAGCCGGGTCCGTAGCCGTAATAGCCGGGGCCGGCGACCGCACCGCCGACCAGCGCGCCGCCGAGAAGCCCGGCGGCCAGCCCTACGCCGAAGCCGTCATGGGCCTGTGCCGGGGCCGGCGAGCCGACCGCTGCAATCCCCAGCGCCGCCGCTGCGGCCAGCGCCATCATCGATTTCTTCATGGCGTCTTCCTTCGATTTTCATCGTGCCGCGACGGGATTTTGCACCAGCGTCGCGGTCGGAAGGTTCCACAATACTGTTGAACGATCAATGAATGGCGCGGCCGCAGAGTGGCCACGTTTGGGCTGCGGCGCGAGCCGCGGATGATCCGGGGCGCTCCAACCGCCAACTAACTGGAGCGGGTCTGGACAACTCGGCTTTTCGCCGGCGCTTGAGCGAGATCAAGACCGCTCACCGAGTTTGGAATAGCTTCAAAACAGACGTTTTCCTTTTGCGTCGGTCCTATCTCTTCACTATCGAAAAGCTTGCACCGTCATCATTGGGACTGCTGAATTCCATGATCGTCTGTTCCTGCAACGTCCTCACCGACCACGACGTCCGTAGCGCGCTGAATCCCGACAGCGGGAAAGCGCGCAGCGCCGGCGAGGTTCATCGTTGCCTGGGCTGCAGCCGCCAGTGCGGCCGCTGCATGCACACGATCCGGAAGATCATGAACGACACCGGCTGCACCCCCGGACACGCTCACACCCACGTTTCCTGACCCCTTCAAACGCGCTAGGCCCAAGCCATCGCGGGGATTGCGATTCGTTGGAATTGTGATCTAGAATTATTCCAATTCTAAATCGAGAACGGCGCTCCGGCCTGTTGCCGGGGTGCGCCGCTATGCGACAGGAGAAGTCATGAAGGGCGATGCCAAGGTCATCGAATATCTGAACCGCGGCCTGCGGAGCGAGCTGACGGCGATCAGCCAATACTGGTTGCATTATCGCCTGCTCGACAATTGGGGACTGAAGGACCTCGCCAAGACCTGGCGCAAGGAATCCATCGAAGAGATGGAGCACGCCGACAAGCTGACCGACCGCATCATCTTCCTGGACGGGTTCCCGAACATGCAGGTGCTGGATCCGTTGCGGATCGGCCAGAACGTCAAGGAAGTGCTGAATTCCGACCTGCAGGCCGAGATCGGCGCGCGCGAGCTGTACCAGGAGGCGGCGACCTACTGCCACAGCGTGAAGGACTACGTGTCGCGCGACCTGTTCGAGCAGTTGATGAAGGACGAGGAGCATCACATCGATTTCCTCGAGACCCAGATCGATCTGGTCAACCGGATCGGCGTCGAGCTGTATCAGCAGCACCACATCGGCGAACTCGACCACGACTGATTGCAATGACCGGGCGCGTATCCCTTCGGGTACGCGCCTTGTCACGTCGTCCGGCGCGCCGGCGGCGTCGACAGCGGGCAGGCCGCATAGGCCGCCTCGATCGCCGGTTCCGAGCCGTCGACCTTGAACTCCGCGGCTGAATGGCCGGCGTTGAGCGAGCGGATCCGGACGTAGAGCTTGGCCGAGCCGCGCAGATCGTCGATGAACTGCTGCAGCGCCGCATTGTCCTCGATCACCAGCACCCGATAGCCGAGCAGTACGCGCGACTCGACCGCGTCGTGTCCCGGCTTGTTGTCGAACCGATAGCCGAAGCTGGTGTTGCGGTCCGAGCCGATCTTGAATTGGAACGCGATGCGCGCGATTGGCCGGTTTTCGAAACAGGTGAGCTGAAGGCTGGCGGTGTAGATCGACGGATCGTTGGAGTTGGTGGCGCCCCAGACCGAGGTGTAGGCGCCACCCACCGGGGCGCCGGTGATGCGATCCGGCCGCTGGTCGATCAGCCAGCTTCCCGAGCGCAGCGAGCCGTGGGTCACGCACCCGGCCAGCACGATCGCCCCCACCAACGCCGAAACACGCAACACGCCAGCCACGTCAGCCTCCGCCGGGTTGCAATGTGCAACCCTGACGCGAAGCCGGCAACCCTATCATGTGCCGGGTGGAGCCGACCTCATCACGATCTTCGTCAAAGGCGCGATCTGCTCAGCGGTGTCGGCGCCGGAACGGCCAGTCGATCACGCCGGCGGCGTAGAGCGCGGCCCAGATGATCAGCGGCTGAGCCGCCAGTCGCGGGCCGTGGTACCACCAGCTGCTCGGCAGGCCGGGAATCTCGATGCCGCCGAGCGCGTGATGGATATTCGCCGGCCAGACGCAAAGTGCATACAGCGCCAGCGCGACGCCGGCCCACCAGCGCAGCGGCCGCGTCACCAGCGCGACGGCGCCGGCGAATTCGCACAGCCCGGTGATCAGGATCACGTCCGGCGCGAACGGGACCCACGCCGGCGTCATCGCCAGCAATTTGTCAGGGACCGCGAGATGCGCGACGCCGGCCGCAGCGAAGAACGCCGCGAGGACCCAGCGCAATACGACGCGATGCGTCGCCGAGGCCGGATCGCTGGGAGGTTCAACCATGGGCCATGCCTGTCATCATCGGAGCGGCTGCGTCGTGAACATCCGCGGGCACGACAATTTCGTGAAGGGCATCGTCCCGGATCGCGGCGTTCACGATCTTGTTTCCGCCATCGGCATGCCAAGCTCCATTCACGGTCGGTTCATTGGCCGGGTTCGTATCATCCGCGTCAAATTGACCCGGCCGCTTCGGCCGACATTGAACGGCGTCGCCATGGTGTTCACGACGAACAGTCGAAAGCTCTTCACCTCGGTCACGGCCAGTGTCGTGTTGCTGCTGGCGCTGAGCCGCGCCGGCGCCGACGCCGCCGAATTGTCCGCCCACGATCTGGCGTTGATCGATCGTTTGAGCTGGGGCGTCAACGTCTCGACCGCCGAGCGGGTCCGCAGCATCGGCGCGACGCGCTGGCTGCAGGAGCAATTGCACCCCGCCGCAGAGATCGCGCTGCCGGAACCGGTGACCGCGCAGATCGCCGCGATGCCCGACGCGGCTGGCGTCACGCCCGCGATGCTGGCGAGCTATCAGGAGCAGGCCAAGGCGGCCAATGAGATCCCCGACGAGCAACAACGCAAGGCCGCCAAGCAGGCGCAGCAGCAGACCATGAACGAGCGCGTCCGGCAGGCCGCCGCGCGCTCGATTCTGCGCGCCCTGTATGCGCCCGACCAATTGCGCCAGCGCATGGGCTGGTTCTGGCTGAACCATTTCAACGTCCACCAGGGCAAGGCGGATCTGCGACTGCTGGTCGGCGACTACGAGGATCGCGCGATACGCCCGCACGCGCTCGGCAAGTTCGGCGATCTGTTGCGCGCGACGCTGCGGCATCCGGCGATGCTGCGCTATCTCGACAACGCCGGCAACGCGGTGGGGCACCTCAACGAGAACTACGCGCGCGAGATCATGGAGCTGCACACCATGGGTGTCGGCAGCGGCTACACCCAGGCCGACGTCGAGGCGCTGGCGAAGATTCTCACCGGCGTCGGCGTCGACGTGCGGCCGGAGGATCCCAAGCTCAAGCCGGAGCTGCGGCCGCAGCTGGTCCGCGACGGCGCCTTCGAGTTCAATCCGGCGCGTCACGACTACAGCGACAAGACCTTTCTCGGCCATCCGATCCAGGGCCGCGGCTACGCCGAGGTCGAGGAGGCGCTCGACCTGATCGTGCATCACCCGGCGACCGCGCAATTCATCTCGCGCAAGATCGCGGTGTATTTCGTCTCGGACAATCCGCCGCCGGCCCTGATCGCCAGAATGACGAAGGCGTTCGTCACATCGGACGGCGATATCGCCGCGGTGCTCACCGCCATGATCCAGTCGCCGGACTTCGAAACCGCCCTGAAGAGCGGCGAGCGCTTCAAGGATCCGGTGCAATACGTCTACTCCGCGGTGCGGCTGGCCTACGACGACAAGCTGATCGTCAACACCGCGCCGATCCAGAACTGGCTCAACCGGCTCGGCGAGGGTTTGTACAACCGGCAGACGCCGGACGGCTACGCGCTGACCTCGGACGCGTGGAACGGGCCGGGGCAGATGATGCTGCGGTTCGAGATCGCACGGCAGATCGGCTCGGGATCGGCCGGGCTGTTCAAGCCGGAAGGCCCCGATGCGAAGGATCGGCCGGCATTCCCGCTGCTCCAGAACGCGCTTTACTTCGGCGGCCTGCGCCAGACGTTGAGTGCGACCACGCGCGGCGCGCTCGACAAGGCGATCTCGCCGCAGGACTGGAACACGCTGTTCCTGTCGTCGCCCGAATTCATGTCCCGACTGCACGCGGAGGCTCCCCATGAACCGTCGTGATCTGCTGAAGGCGTTCGCAGCGCTCGCGCCGCTCACCGTCGCCGGCCGCGTCTGGGCCGCCCCCGCGACCGACGCCAAGCTGCTGGTGGTGTTCTTGCGCGGCGCCTACGACGCGGCCAATGTGCTGGTGCCGGTGTCGAGCAGCTTCTACTACGAATCCCGCCCGACCCTCGCGATCGCGAGGCCCGATGTCGGCAACCCCACTGCCGCGCTCGCGCTCGACGCCGAATGGGGCCTGCATCCGGCGCTGCGCGACAGCCTGATGCCGCTGTGGGCAAAGCGCGAGATCGCGTTCGTGCCGTTCGCCGGCACCAGCGACGACGTCACCCGCAGCCATTTCGAGACGCAAGATACGATCGAACTCGGCCAGGCGACCGGCGGCTCGCGTGATTATCGCTCGGGCTTCATGAGCCGGCTCGCGGCCGAGCTGACGCGCGTCCGGCCGATCGCCTTCACCGATCAGTTGCCGCTGATCTTCCGCGGCAAGGCGGATATCCCGAACATCGCGCTGAACAGCGTCGGCAAGCCCGGCGTCGACGATCGGCAGGCGCAGCTGATCAAGGAGATGTACGCCAAGACCAGGCTCGCATCGGCCGTCTCCGAAGGGTTTCGCGTGCGCGACGAAGTCGTGAAGTCGATCTCCGACGAGATGACCGCGGCCAATCGCGGCGCGGTGTCGCCGCGCGGCTTCGAATTGTCGGCGCGTCGGATCGGCCGGCTGATGCGCGAGCAGTTCAACCTCGGCTTCGTCGACGTCGGCGGCTGGGACACCCACGTCAATCAGGGCGCGGCGACCGGTTATCTCGCCGATCGGCTCGGTGAACTCGGCCGCGGCATCAGCGGCTTCTGTGAGGAAATCGGACCCAACGCGTGGCGCGACACCGTCGTCGTGGTGATTTCGGAATTCGGTCGCACGTTCCGCGAGAACGGCGATCGTGGCACTGATCACGGCCACGGCAGCGTGTATTGGGTGCTCGGAGGCGGACTGAACGGCGGCCGGATCGTCGGCGAACAGGTCAAGGTCGAACAGCCGAGGCTGTTTCAGAACCGCGACTACCCGGTGCTCACCGACTATCGTGCGCTGTTCGCCGGCCTGATCCAGCGGATGTACGGACTCGATGCTACGAGCGTCGCGCGGGTGTTCGCCGCGGCCAGGCCGACGGATCTCGGCCTGATCTGAGCAGGCTGAGCCCTCGCGCAAGGCTTGCGCCTCAGCCGTTGTCGACGATCGTCGTGGTTGGCCGGTCGTCGCCGCGCGCGGTTTCTTCGCGCCATTTGCCGCTGTCGTCCTCGTATTGAATCACTTCGGTGTCGCCCGGCACGCGCTGTTCGCTCGCGGCGCGTTCGGCGGCGGCGGACGCGTCCTTGTGGGTCGGGAAGGTTTCGGAAAAGCTGCCGTCGACCTGATAGGCCCAGCCGCCGTCGTGCTCGACGATCGTGTAGGTGACGTCGCTCATGTTCGCCTCGTTGGTTGCCTGGAGTTGCGCGGTCAACGTTTGCGTTCGAGCCCGGTTCCGCTGCTCAGCGCGGCGCGACGGCGACGGCCGCTTCGTTCCGGCGCAGGAAGGGAATGGTGAAGGGCGCGTCGTAGAACAGGCCGAACGGCGCGCCGGTCGGCTGCCAGTTGGTCGTGGCGAGCGCTGCGATCAGCTGCTGCTGGCGCGCGGCGAGATCGCGGCCGGTCCAGGTGAAGCGCAGCGTCGCGATGGTCTGCTCCGGCACGGTGACGATCTTGACGCGCGGGTCGGTGGGGGCCGGGGCGGTCTCCGCGGTGAACTGCGCGGGAAGGAAGAACCGCATCCGGACCGCGCCGTCGTTGCGCTCGGTCTGCACCGGCGCGGTCATCGCGATCTTCTCCGGGCGGGTGACGTCGACCGGGGCGGTCATCGCGACGCGCTCCGCCTGCCCCGAGGCGCTGCGATTGGCGCCGGCGATGTAGTTGAACAGCAGGCTGAAGGCGCGGCCACTGGCATCGGTCTGGCGATCGAGCGCCACTTCGGCGGCGAGCCGCGGCGCGTAGCGGCGGATCTCGATCGTGTCGGCGGGCCGGTCGAGCACCGTGTAGGCCGGCTCCTCGTACAGCCGCAGCCCGAACACGCCGAGCACGGATTCGAATGCCAGCACGGTGTAGTACCAGATCGCCGACATCGAGATCCCTGCAGTTGTTGACCTGCAGGATCAGCTAGTCACTGCGCCGGTGATCACAAGAGCCGCGGACGACGAGTTCCGCGTTGCGCGCCGCGGAGACGACATTACCATCGGCATCGGATGACACCGCTCAGGGATCACGTCATGTGCCGCAACATCAAGACGCTGTTCAATTTCGAACCGCCGGCGACCGACGACGAAATCCGCGCCTCGGCGCTGCAATTCGTCCGCAAGCTCTCGGGGTTTCAGACCCCGTCGCAGATCAATCAGCCGACGTTCGACCGCGCCGTCGACGACGTCGTCGCGGTCGCGCGCCGATTGCTGGCGTCGTTGCAGACTGGGGCCGAGCCGCGCAATCGCGAGATCGAAGCCGAAAAGGCGAGAGAGCGCTCGCGCGCGCGGTTCGGTTAGCGCGCGCTCGATTGATTGAAGCCATGCGGCCTTTCCAGAGCACTGAGTCCTCATCCTGAGGAGCCCAGCAAAGCCGGGCGTCTCGAAGGATGAGGGCAACGCAGGACTCGCGGCGCATGGTTCGAGACGGCGCTTCGCGCCTCCTCACCATGAGGTTGGACGTGTGGCACGAGCTGCAGATCATCAGCTCTGAGCCGACAACAAGCAGAATTGCACAATGGCGCGGAGGACCGCGCCTCAGTCCTTGTGCTTGCGCTTTTTCTTCTTCTTGCCGTCGTGCTTGTCGTCGTCGTCCTCGCGATCAGGCTCATGGTCGTCGGCGTGACCCGCATCGTCCAGCGCCGCGGCCATCTCGCGCTCGGCGGCTTCGCGCTCGATCGCTTCGCGCGCTTCCGCCGCGTCGCGCTCGGCGCGGTCGCGCGCCTCCTGCTTGCGCTTCGCCTTGTAGTCCTCATAGGCGTCGAAGATCAGGTGCAGCCAGGGCATCACCTGCTCGATCGAGGGCAGGGCGCCGGGCGGGCCGGCCTCGCCGCGCGGACCCGCTTCGCCACGCGGCCCTTGCTCGCCGCGCAGTCCCTGTTCGCCACGGGGACCTTGCTCGCCGCGCGGGCCTTGCGGTCCGGCCTTGCCGTCGGGACCGACCGGGCCGGGCTTGCCGTCGGCGCCGGGCTTGCCTTGCGGCCCCGGCTTGCCATCGGCGCCGGGCTTGCCCTGCGGACCGGCCTTACCCAGCGGGCCGGGCTTGCCGACCGGGCCGGGTTTGCCGCGCGGGCCTTCGGGTCCCGGGCGTCCCGGATGTCCCTGCGGTCCGGGACGTCCCGGTTCGCCGGGACGTCCGCGCGGCCCTTGCGGCCCCGGACGTCCGCGGCGGGTGGATTCTGCTTCGGCCACACGCGCCCCCAAACGATTGCTGTCCGCTCACCCTTAGCAGAGGTGAGGTGACGGCATCAATTCGGCGCCGCGCTGTTCCAGGCCACCGGCAGATTGAGCAGCCCGCGAAACGCCCAGCCGCCGATCCGCACGCTGTCGCGCGGATCGAGCCGCAGATCCTGCAGCCGCGCGAACACGCTCGGCAGCGCGACGTCGGCGACCATCGCGCGCGACGCGAACGCGCCGGCGCAATAATGCGGGCCGGCGCCGAAGGCGATGCTCTTGGCGTGGTCGCGGCCGACGTCGAAAACGTCCGGGTCCCTGAAGCAGGCCTCGTCGCGATTGGCCGAGCCGAACATGAAGAACACCCGGTCCTCCGGCTCGAAATCGACGCCGCGATAATGGAACGGCTGTGCCACGCGGCGCGGCGACATTCCGATCGGCGCGATCCAGCGCGCATATTCCTCGAACACCGCGAGCCAGCTCGCTTCGCCCGCGGCCACCTTGGCGTATTCCGACGGATGCGTCAGCAGCGCCCAGATGCAGCCGCTGATGGCGTCGCGCGGCTCGTTCTGCCCGCCCGAGATCGCCAGCTTGATGTTGGCGCGGATCGACTCCATCGCCATGCCGGCGGCGAGCAGTACGCTGAGCATCGAATGGTTGGGATGGGCACGGACCACCGGGACCATGTCGTCGATCGCGGCGTCGATGCCGGCGGTCGCGGCGTGGCAGCGATCCTCCACGGCCTTGTCGCCGGTGTAGTTGGCGATGCCGTCGATCATCGCCTGCGACCACGCATCCATCTCGTGGTAACTGATATTGGTGAGGCCGGTGATGTCCTTGAGACATTCGCCGGACAGCGGCAGCGCGAACGCCTTGACCAGATCGGCGGCGCCCTGCGGCGCGAGCTGATCGAGGATGCGGTCGGCATGCGCCTGAAACTGGCCGCGCCAGACGTCCTTGACGGTGCGCGGCGACACCGCGGGAAACATCGCGGTGCGCTCGGCCAGATGCGCGTCGCCGTCCTTGCGCATCATGTTGTGGCCCATCAGCCGGTTCATCAGTCCGGCCGGCTGGTGCGACGAGAACACGTCGATGCGCTTCTCGGTGACGAAGATGTCGTCACGCTTGGTGAAGATGGTCGAGCCGAGCTGCGGCACGAAGGCGATCGGCGCTTCGGCGCGCATCTTGGCGAGGGCGGGGTAGGGATCGGCCCAGAACGAAGCGACGTCGATGTCGAAATGCGGGGCGTTGCTCATGCGGGATCTGCTGCAGTGCGAGAGAAGTTGCCAAGGCAACTGCAAGCGTGATCAAGCGGGGCGCGGCTGTCAAACTGAAACCATGCCGCATCGCAGCACGCGTCGCGGCGCGTGCCCGTCGCGGCCGGGGACGTCGGTCGCCTGCTACTCGGCGGCGTCGCTGCGCGGCGGCGCGGCGTTCGGCGTGGTGTTGGCGGGGAGGAACACCAGGCCGTCGTCCTTGCGGCAGATGCCGTAGGTGCCGGCGCTGTTCGAGGTCAGCACGATCGCCGGATCGCTGCATTGGCCGCACACCAGGCTGCCGGCGGCGTTGAAGTGGCCGGGCAGCCGCTCCTGCTTGCTGATCAGCGTGCATTCCTGGCCGAGCGGATCGATCGACACCTTGGCGCCGCAGGAGAAGCAGAACCGCGTCTCCGATTGCTGCTTGCCCTGGTCGATATTCGCCGGGATCTTGCTGGCGCAGACCGGGCAGTTCACCGACACCGCGCGGGTGAATTGCGACGCGCCGGGCATCCGCAGGAAGATGTTGCCGGTGGTGGAGCGGTGGGCGTGGAAGCGCTGGCCGCAATGCGGGCAGGTCGGCTTGGCGCTGTCGCCCGGCAGGCTGCCGATCTGGAATTCGACCGCCTTCTTGCAGGCCGGGCAGTTCTCGGTCTCGGTGGCGAGCTTGCGCTCCGGCGCGCGCGCGTCGGTGATGTGCGCCTCGATCTGCAGCGTGTCGCGCGCGGTCAGCATCTCGATCACGTCGAACGGCAATTGCCGGCCGGTGATCTCGCCGATCTCGTGGGTGACGCCGATCAGATTGTCGATGCACTGCTCGATCTGGGCGAGATACACCGCCGACGGCAGCGACTCGTCGCGGCCGCCCTTGATCGATTTGTGGATCTGGCTGATCGAGGTCTCGAGCTGGCGCGCCAGCACGTTGAGATGGGCGGCGGTGCGGGCCTCGGCGGCGCGCTGGCGCACGGTCCAGACGATCGCCAGCGTGGCGAGGCTGGCGCCGAAGATCGCCGAGACCTGGCCCCAGAACCACACCCAGCCGGTTTGCGTGCCGAGCGCGAAGCCGAGCACGATCATGAACAGACCGGTGCAGGCGGCAATGGTCTCGACCGGGTGGGCCGAGAACACTTTCATGAAAGCTTTGCGCAGCACCGCGAGTCCCCACAGCATGATCCCGCAACCTACCGCCAATTACGCGCCGCCGAAAGCCGGACCTGCGCCGCGGCGCGGGTTTTACCCATCGATCATTGGTGCAACACGCGGACAAATCATCGCGAGCGGCGGCCCGGCTTTGACCTGTATCAAGGACGAAACGGCGGCGGTGGCGAAGCGCGGCCGAGAAGCGTCGCACGCATGCGCGTCGCGCCGCCGTGCCTCATCGCCATTCGCCTCATCGCGCTTGCCGATGCGAATATCAAACAGCCAATTTTCGAACAGCCAATTTTCGAACAGCCAATTTTCGAACAGCCAATTTTCAAACAGCCATGGCGAATTGGTCTCGCGGCTCCATCGAGCCCGAGCTTTGCGCCCGTCGCTATCACAGCGAGGGGTGGGGGCGCGCCGGTCGGCGCGGATAGTTGGTGGTTCTCGCGATGGCTTTGCGGACCATCGCGCAACGCCTTCCGGCGCGCCCACCGCGGCGGTTTTAGGCTTTCAGGCCCGTGCTTCCGGGGACAGGCAAGGGTAATGAAACCCCACGGATCCGGCGGATTACGCCGCCTTCACCTGCCCCCGTCCAGCGAACTAACAAGTCGCAGAGCCTCGTAGTAGGCCCGGACGGGTACCCGAAGCCTCCCGGACGTGCGGGTGCGAACCGCAACGCGCAGGACGCCGCGTCCGTCCGACTCCGCCAGCGCCATGCCGGCTTCATCGAACTATCATCGGGGCCGGTCGCCCAGCCCGTCCGATCTGTCCCGCTTGTACGACGCCTCGCGAAGCGCCCCTCACGGACAGGACGAAGCGGACTATAATCATATTAGGATTATTGTCAAGGGGCTTTCGCGTGTCCCGGACGCGCCGCGGCACGCAGTGCCGCTGCGCAGATCCGGGACCCCGGTTCGGGGGGCCCACAACACTTGCTACTTCTCCAGAAGAAACCGGGGTCCCGCATCTGCGGCGCAGCGCTGCGCGCTGCACCGCGTGCGGGACACGAAGACCTTTCCGGCAGGCAGACTTGCGCTGCGCCCACATCATGCGCGGCTTCTCGTCCGTCATTCCGGGGCGCCGCGCAGCGGCGAGCCCGGAATCCATCATCCCCGCGCTCCGTCTCGAGGCACGGCGGTTGCGCCGCTGCGCACGATCGCGACTCCAGGGGCTATAGATTCCGGGTTCGCGAGCTGCGCTCGCGCCCCGGAATGACGAACGATAGGCAAGGGTTCGCGATCTGCGCGAGCCACGGAATGATGGACAAACATGTCGAGACGCATCGTCTCGCCAGACGAGGCCGCCGGGCGGGGCGCGCTCTGCTATGGTGGCTGCACGAATCGTCGCGCCGTGGTGGCGCGGTCGTGTCGCCGGTCGCCGATCGGCTCGTCGTCAGCAGGAGAGACCGATGCGTCGATTGTTCGGAGTTGCGTTCGCCCTGATGCTCGCGGCGATCGCCGGCACCACCGCCGCGCGCGCGGCCGAGGGCCGGATCGCGCTCACCATCCTCAAGGGCGGCTGGATCATCGGCGGCTCGGGCGGCTCCGGCACGCTGACCTTCAACGGCCGGCGCTATCCGCTGTCGATCGGCGGCCTGTCCTACGGCCTGGTGTTCGGCGGCTCGAAGGCCGACCTGGTCGGCCGCGTCAGCAACATCCGCAGCGCCAGCGATGTCGCCGGCATCTACGGCGCCGCCGGCGCGGGTGCCGCGATCGGCGTCGGCGCCCGCGCCATCGTGCTGCGCAACGAGAAGGGCGCGGTGCTCGAACTCTCCGGCCGGCAGGTCGGCCTGATCGCCGACCTCGACCTCAGCGGCCTCGCGATCGGCCTGCGCTAGGCGGACCGCTGCGGAACTCGCCTCGCATGCCCGAGCTGTCGTGCGCGGCGCGGCGCACGGCATCGTCACGCCGCGGCGCCATGCAATTCGCCGAGCCGCGCATCCTGCAGCAGGATCGCGTCGTAGACGGCGAACACTTCCGCGGCGAGCGGGGTGCCGATCACCTCGGCGCGCGCCAGCGCCCGCGCCGCCAGACGATCGAACCCGTCGCGCATCGCCGCGTCCTGCACCATCACCCCGTCCGGGCTCACGACGTGATGTAGTCGCACCACGCAACGATCCGCCGCGCCGGTGCCGTCGCCCCAGCGGCCGATGATCAGGTCGAGATCGGCGCCGACCTCGGCGACGTGGCCGACGCTCCAGTGCACGTAGTACATGGCGAGGCCTGCATCGTCGGTCGACACGGTGCCCCACACACAGCGGCTGACTCTGCCACAGCAGGCGCAATGGCCGGTGACATGGTCGCCGTCCGGCGCGACGATCAGCGCGGCGCGGGCGTTGCTCATCGCGGTGCCGCGGGTGGAGCGTCGTCGCAAGCGAGGCCGAATTGCTCGCGGGCGATGCGGCGATCCTCCGGCACCGCGGCCGTCATCGCGCACAGCGTGAAATTGCCGACCATCCGGTCGCCTTCGAGATACAGCCAGTCGGCGATCTCGTCGCGCTTGAACACCAGATAGCCGCCGCGTTTCAGGGTCGGCACCAGCCGCGGCTCGTTGTCGACCACGCCGATGAAATCGTCGCCCTGGTTGGCGAAGCGCGTGACCCACAGGAATTCGCTGCGGCCGTCGGCGAGCCTGACCTCCACCTTCAGCGCGAAGGTGCGCTGGTTGATCCGCGGGCGCGCGGCCTTGGCGAGGAAATCGGGCAGGGTGGCGCGGGCCTTGGCGATCGCCGCCTGCATCGCCGGATCGTCGTCGGGCACGTAGCGAAGTTCGTCGCGCTCGACCCGGTCGAGCAAATTGCCCGCCCCGGCAGGCGGAAGCGCCGAGAGCAGCAGCCCGACGGCTGCCAGCGCAAAGGTCCGGCGCGTCATGGCGCCCTCCTGAAACAAGCAAAAACAATGCATCAAGTAACGGCTGCAATTCTGTTCTTGATATGTTCCGAGCGTCAAGTCGGTCATTCCCCGGACATCTTGGTGCCGGGCCGGTTGCCTCGCCGGTCGTGGCTGGCTACAGCACATCGCAATCACAAGCAGGTCGAGGGTGGGGCGTTCATGAGCGACAAGGTCATCATTGCCGGCGGCGGCATCGGCGGGCTGGCGACGGCGCTGACGCTGCATCAGATCGGCGTGCCCTGCGTGGTCTACGAGGCCGCGCGCGAGATGCGGCCGCTCGGCGTCGGCATCAATCTGCAGCCCAACGCGGTGCGCGAGCTCGGCGATCTCGGCATCGGCGAGGCCGAACTCGATCGCGTCGGCCTGCCGGCGCAGGAATGGGCGCTGGTCGGCCTCAACGGCAACGACATTTACGCCGAGCCGCGCGGCAGGTTGGCCGGCTACGCCTGGCCGCAATACGCGGTGCATCGCGGCCAATTCCAAGTGCTGCTGCACGACGAAGTGGTGAAGCGGCTCGGCGCCGATGCGGTGCGACTCGGCTGCCGCGTCACGTCCTATCGCAACACCGGCGACAGCGTCAGCGTCCGGGTCGAGCACGCCGACGGCACCACCACGGAGGATCACGGCGCGCTCCTGATCGGCGCCGACGGCATCCACTCGGCGATCCGCGCGCAGATGCATCCCGATCAGCCGCCGATCCATTGGGGCGGCGCGGTGATGTGGCGCGGCACCACCTGGGGCAAGCCGACCCGCACCGGCGCGTCGTTCATCGGCCTCGGCACGCACAAGCATCGCGTGGTGATCTATCCGATCTCGCATCCCGATCCCGCGACCGGGCTGTCGATGATCAACTGGATCGCCGAAGTGACCCTCGACAACAGCGAAGGCTGGAAGCAGCAGGGCTGGTTCCGCCAGGTGCCCACCGCCGACTTCGCGCATCATTTCGACGGCTGGGTGTGGGACTGGCTCGACGTGCCGGCCCTGATCCGCGAATCCACCAGCGCGTTCGAGAATCCGATGATCGACCGCGATCCGGTGCCGACCTGGCGCGACGGCCCGGTGCTGCTGCTCGGCGACGCCGCGCATGCGATGTATCCGACCGGCTCCAACGGCGGCAGCCAGGCGATCATCGACGCGCGCGAACTCGGCGCCGCGATGGTGGCGCACGGTGCTAACCAAGCGGCGCTGGCGGCGTTCGACGCCAAGATGTGCGGCCCGATCTCGCAGCTGATCCTGCGCAACCGCGGCGCCGGCCCGTTCGGTCTGCTCAATCTGGTGGACGAGCGCTGCGGCGGCACCTTCGACAATATCGACGACGTCATCCCGCCGGCCGAGCGCGCCGCCTTCATGGCCGGCTACAAGGCCGCCGCCGGCTTCGCGATCGAGACGTTGAACGCCGCACCGCCGACGATCGCGAAGGGCGCGCGGGTGAAGGAGCGGGCGGGAGTGTAGTTCGTCGACGCGCGTAGCTGGCCTGTCGGCCTGTAGCCCGCATGAGCGTAGCGATACGCGGGGTCTGCCTCAAAGCAACAACCCGGGTGTCGCTTCGCTCACCCGGGCTACGCCACGACCAGCTGATCGTTACCGGCTCGACCTGTTCGCTTCATCATGGCCCGCGCTCTGGTCGTCGCGATCCGCCGCCGCTTCTGCGTCCGTCTCCAGCTGCGCCAGGCCCGGCCGCCGGCCGTTGACGCGGAACAACGTGTGCACCTTGCTACCAACCGTCGCGCAGCCGCCGCGCATGTTGGGCATGATCAGTAGCGCTTCGTTCATCGTCTGCTCCTTGTTGCTGTCGAGGCGATAATTAAAATGCAAGCGATCAGTTCGGTGCCGCTGGGGGCGTGGTTAACAAATCGTCAAGCGCTTGCGGCCGGCGGGCACGGCGGCCCGCCGGCAGCCGCAGCCGGCCCGCTTCCTCCGGGCGGTCACTCGCAATCGATGCCGTATCGGGAGCGGAACGCGGCGCGCTGCGCCGCCGGCTCGCGCGCGATCAGCACGCAGGCGGTGAAATTGCCGATCACCCGGTCGTCCTGTTTGTACGACCAGTCGGCGATGTCGTTGCGTTCGAAGGCGAGGCGGTCGCCATAGTTCAGATTGGCGATGTAGCGCGGCGTGTTGACGACGCGGCCGATGAAGCCGTCGCCGTCGCGGACGAACGGGCGCAGCCAGAGAAACTCGCTGTTGGCGCCGAGCGGCACTTTCACCTTGATCGAGAACTCGCGCTGATCGCCGGCCGGATGATCGGCGCGGGCGAGAAAATCGTCGAGCCCGGCGCGCGCCTTGGCGATCGCCGCCGCCATCGCCGGATCGTCGTTCCTGACGCGTGCGGTCTCGTCGCGCACGGACTTGTCGATCAGCGACTGCGCCCGGACCGGCGCGATGAACAACGCAACCAGTGAAATCACGCCCCACAGCAACATTGCCGCCTCCGCAAAAAAAACTTCGCTTGAAAACTTGCCAAGCCATTTGTTCATGATATGTTCCGAATGTCAAGACAGGCGAGTAGTTTAATAATTTACCGTTACGCGGGTGTCTCCGACGGAGGTCGGTCGCAGGCCGCGCATCGCCGGAGCGCCGGTCGCGCGCCGCCGCCGATGGGGATCAGGAGCAACCGACATGTCGATAGAAATTTATGTCTTCTCGGACCGGCAACTGACCACGATCGAGGACTGGCAGCAGGCGCTCGACCGCCGCGGCGCGCCGCTGCGTCTGTCCGTCACCCGGCCGTTCGCGGAGCTGAGCGGCGCCTTGCCGGCGGTGCTGCGCGATCGCCCGACGGCGTTCGAATGCGATCATTTCGACGCCGGCGAGCTGATGGACGAAACGGAGGATGTCGTGTTCGATCATCGCTGGCGCTATGTGCTGGCGTTCCGCTGGGGAGGCGATCTGGCGGCCAGCGAGGCCGGCTATCTGGCGGCCGCCGCCTATGCCGACGCCACCGGCGGCTGTATCCTCGACGGAGAGGAGGGCGCCCTGATCACGCCGGACCGCGCCACCGAGATTGCCGACGAGCTGAAGAACAGCGGGCCGATGATCGCGGAAGTGATCCGTCGGGCGCAGCAACGCTTCGGCCAGCCATAAGGGCATCGCGTCGCGGTCCGCGTGGAGCGAAGCGACCGCGCGGGCGGGCAAGGACGGTGGAAGTTCGCGTCGCTCCGCAATGGCATTTTGCGGACATGCAGTCGTTCTGATGGATCTCTGCGCTCAACCCATCTTACGGACCATTTTCGCGACTCGGCGCTTGCGCCAGTAGGATCGCTTCGACGTCCGCTGCCGGCTGAACGCGGCGCACGATGGTCGGCCACAGTTCGAGCGGAGGCTCGGCGATCAGCTTGGCGGGCAACGTCACGTCATGCAGGTCGTCGTTCAGATGATTGCGCGCGCCGCAGTGCTGCGCGCGGCAGAGGGCGCGCGCACGGCACTCCCGCCAGTGGCAGATCCGGCCGAGATAGCGGCCGTTCTGATCGGCGAGGAAAGCCTCGGCGCCGAGATTGATCTTCTGCGCCTTGCCCTGCATCTGCCGGGAAGCTCGCGCCAATGCGTCGAGATCCATCTCGGCCGCGATCGTGACCAGCAAATCCGCATCCTTCGGTACCGGCTTGTCGGTGACGAGCGAGCCGATCAGCGCGATCCGCCGCACCCCGTCGATCGCCGCCGCAGCCCCCACGAAATCCCGCACCGCCGCCAGCAGCACCGGCCGCGGCTCGGGGACAGAGGGACGGGGACCGTAATCGCGGGTGCGTCGACGCATGGGCGGAATCTTTGGCGAGAGCGAAGCGGAAGTCTAGTGGCAAGGGGATCACTCGCAAAGAGTTCGCTGTGGAAGCCGGCCGTGGCGTTCGTCGAAAGCACCACCGCCGTAGGGTGGGTTAGTACTACTGCGTCATAAGTTTCCGCCACCGGCTTGACGCTGCGGCGAGGCCACAACAGGGGCATCGCGGCAGGGTTTTGGCAAGTGCGCGGATCAGGAGCAGACGCATGGTTGCGATCGAGTTCGGGAGGTGGCGTTCAGGCCGCCACGGCGGATCCCCTGGGTCGATAATCGTCGGG
>JACRJB010000021.1 GCA_016215605.1 Rhodopseudomonas palustris | reverse complement strand
CCTTGGTCAGGTTGGTGTCGCAACCCGATCCTACCGAGGAAATCGTCGATGACCGCCGCTCGCTCGCTACGGCGCCATGGGGAGCGCGCTCGCGAGCGGCTCCTCTACCGCCAAGCTACACCACTTGGGGGGACACGATCTTGTTCCCCTCGACGGCGCCGCTGCCGACTGAAAGGCTGCATCTTGCCCACCGAAGGTCTGACGACCGCGTGATCCCGCGTCCAACCGTCAGCTGTACACCCACGGTTGCGCGCAGAATCTGATCGTGGCGTGCGAAGACTCGTGCGACCGGCGCCGCAGCAAACGAGGCCGCACCGCCCGATCGGAGCTTCTCTTGCAAGCCGATCGGGCTTTGCATGCCGAAGGCGTCATCCGTCCGCGCGAAGCGGCTTGCAGTTCCGCGCGATCCAGTCGCGCGCCGCGACCAGAAGCTTGTCGAGGAATCGCGGATCGGCGTGCGGCACGAACCGGTCGAAGGTTTCGATCGTCGTGGTCGCGAACAGGCCGGCGCGGCTATAGGGCTCGTCCGTAAGAAACGCCTCGACCGCTTCGCGACTGTCGTGCCGCAAGATCAGAAACATCCCTTCGACCGTACCATCGGCGGCGAGCAACGCGCCGCCCTGCTCCAGGACGTTACGGTTGGCGATCATGTATTCGACGTGTGCGTCGCGAATGTGCAGGCGCGCCTCGGCGCCTCCGGGCCTGTACAAGCACCGTACCACCGTCAACATGACCCGCTCCTATGCCGCGCCTTGCGCCCGCTCCGGCAGCGGACGCGCGATCGCATCGAACTGCGCCAAGAGTCGCTGCTGATCGCGCTCGACGGCCTGCAGGCTGTTGATCTTCACGTGGCCGTACCCCCTAGACTAAGATCGCGTTCTGGGCCGTCTATTCGCGGGAGAGATCACTTCAGCGAGCCCAGTCTCCGCGAGGATCGGGTGGCCGATGCTTTGACCAACTCGCAGAGCTCTTCGATGGCGCGGGATGATAGGCGCTGGCGTGGCACGGCGCCGCTCAGGGCTGCGATGATTCCGCCGGAGGCGTCACGAATCGGAGCGCCCACGGCGAAGACGTTCTCGAGGTTCTCTTCGTCGCAGATGACGTAACCCTGCCGCCGCCCCTCTCTCAGATCCTTGAGCACCGCCGGCACCGAGCGTTTGGTTTTCTTCGTCAACTGCTTGAGTGGGCCGGGGCCGATCAGAGCTTGAACCTCATCGTCTGAACTATCCAGCAGCAACGCTTTGCCGAGTGCGGTCGAATGCAGATAGGTTCGTGATCCCGGCGCGTTGGTGATCGAGATCGGGCCGCCGCTTTGCACTGCCGCCAGATACACGACATCCCGGCCGCGCAGCACACCCAGGAAGCTGTTGACCTGATGCTGCTCGGCCAACAGATGCAGTTCGGGCGCGGTGGCAGCGTTCAGGTCGGTCGATGCCAGGAAAGCCGAACCGATTTGAAATGCCTTGTAGCCTATCTTCCACTTCGAGTTCCCAAGCGATTTCTCGACGAAGCCGGCCTCCGACAGAGTATTGATCAGGCGCTGTGCGATACTCGGCGCGACGCCGAGCTGGCGGCCCAGTTCGCGGACGCCGAGTTCACCCTCCCGGCCCAACAGCTCGAGCACCGCCAAGGCACGCGCGACGGTCTGGCTTCCGGTCGCCGTCTTTCCCACATTAATCATTCGGATGGCCATCTCCGCGACGAACGGCTGCCGCACCCACGCGACCGCACAGCTTCGACGCGCGATGCGGATACTCGGTTGCCGGCATCATTTCAAAGCCTATTTGGTCGAAGCCCCAGTGGGTTGGCCCTGAGGGTTCGGGTGAGCCCGCGGGCGAAGGCGAGGCAACCGTCCGCGAGATCCACCCGATCCGCCTTCGAGCGCATCACCGTCGGCACCACGTGCACGGCGATGCCGAGCGCCGCGATCTCCTCCGCCAGGGCTTCATCGCGGCTGTCGATGACGATGCCGTCGGCGAGCCCGCGATAATGCGCGGCGACGCCGAGCGCCGACACCGGCGCGTCGAGTTCCTGCATGATCTTGGCCGCCGGACCTTTGATGGCGGCGCCGCCGACAATCGGCGACACCACCACGATCGGCACGCCGAGTCCCTTCAGCCACCCCCGGGCGCCAGGCACCGCCAGGATCGGATCGATGCTGAGATACGGATTCGACGGGCAGATAATCACGGCCGCTGGATCAGGCAACGTACCGATCGCAGGATTGAGCCGGGCCGTCGCGGTGCCGGCAAACTCGATGCGATCGACCGGGACGCCGCAGGCCAGCCGCACGAAATATTCCTGGAAGGCGATGCTGCGGCCGCCGCTGTGGATCACGGTCCGGACCGGATCGTCCGACATCGGCAGCAGCCGAGATGCCACGCCGAGCGCGGCGCTCAGCTCAGCGGTGACGTCGGTCAGCGTCGCGCCTTCGCGGAACCGGTTGGTCCGGTAGGCATGGGTCGCGAGGTCGCGGTCGCCGAGCTTGAACCAGGCGGGCCCGCCGAGCCGCGCCAGTTGCTCCATGAAACCCCACGTCTCGCCTTCGAGGCCCCAACCCTGCTGGCTGTTGGCGACACCGCCGAGCGTGTAGGTGACCGTATCGAGGTCCGGGCTGATGTGGAAACCGAGATGTTCGAAATCGTCGCCGGTGTTGACGACGACGGTGAGCCGGTCGCCGAGCAGATGCGAAAGACCGTCTGCCAGCTTGGCACCACCGACTCCGCCGGCCAATGCAATGATGTGATCTTCCGCAGCAGGCGAAATCATCTGAACATATCCATGTGCTTCGGCCGCAGCAGATCGCGCGCGGTGCCGGTGCCGGCGAGATCGATTCCCCGGACCACGACGACCGGCGTGGCCTCCGCCGCCTGCCCCATCACCAGCGACGCCGCCGCCGCGACCTCGTCGGCGGCGCCGACCTCGGTGGTTTCGAGTTTGCGGCCGAACAAATCGGGCTGACCGCGCAAGTCGCGCATCGTGGCGATACCGCTGGCGCCGATCGTGGTGCCGATCGTGCCGTTGCGCCAGGCGCGGCCAATGCTGTCGATGATCATCACGCCGATCGCCGCGCCGGTCGCCGCGACCAGCCGCGCCCGGATCTGTTCGGCCGAGCCGTCAGGATCCCGCGGCAGCAGCAGCGCGGTCTCGCCTTCGACGTTGGAGCGGTCGATGCCGGCATTGGCGAGCACCAGGCCGAGCCGATGCTCGACGATGATCACGCCGGGCCGAACGCGCAGCACATCGTTCGACTCCGCGAGGATCAGTTCGACGATTCGCGGATCCTTGTGCGCCTCGGCCGCGATCTCGATCGCGCGCGACGACGGCGTCACCGCCGCAAGCTCGACGCTGCGGCCCTCGGCCTTGGACACCACCTTCTGGGCGATGACGACGATATCGCCGTCCTGCAGCGGCACGGCCGCATGCGACAAGGCAGCCAGGATCAGACCGGCGAGGTCGTCACCCGCGGCCACCAGCGGCAATCCCTCCACGGCATAAAGCTCGACAACGCGTCCGACCAAGATCGCCCTCCTCAGGGGAGGCCGGTGATCCGCACTCCCGCGTCGGGAATCTTATAGAATTTGTTGATCCAGATCAGCGCCGAAGTGAGGCTCTCCGACACCACCGAATTGGCCAGCGGGCCGATGTCGATGCCGCGCAACCCGGCGTCGGCGGCGAGTTGCATCACGCTGGCGCGCGCCTCCTTGTCGTCGCCGGCGACCAGCACATCGCAGTCGATCTCGTAGTCCGGATCCTTCAGCTTGTGCGCCGACACGTTCTGGAACGCCGACACCACCCGCACGCCCTCGCCGAGCAGCGCCTGCACCGCGACGACGCACGAATCCGTTTCCGGCAACTGAACCCGCGTGACCTTGGGCGGCACCAGCGGCACCGTGACGTCGACCAGAATCTTGCCCTGCAGCGCGTCCTTCAGCCCCTGCACCGTCGCGAGTTGCGCCTGAAACGGCACCGTCAGCACCACAATGTCGGCCTGTGCGACGCCGGTCGCGCTGTCGGCGCCTTCCGCTTTGCCGCCGCCGAGCCGGGCATTGAGTTCGTCGGCTGCGGCCTTGGCCTTCGCCGCGTCCCGCGAGGCGATGATCACGCGGTGGCCGTGCTTGGCCCAGCGCAGCGCCAGCCCGCCGCCTTCGGCGCCGGTGCCGCCGACGACACAGATCGTATGAGTTGTTGCAGTCATGGCATCCTCTATTCTGATATCAGCGACGGCTTATACTTCGACGATGTCGCCGAGCCGCACATAATTGCGGCCACCGATGCGGGCGACCGGGGCGTAGGCCCGGGGATCGATCTTGCAGTTCTGCGTCAGCCCTGCGGCGACGTGCATGTCGACGATCCGCCCGACCACCAGATGGTTGGGCGCGTCGCCGAAGGTCAGCACCTGGTCGAGTGTGCACTCGAACTGAATCTTGCTGCCGGCGAGTCGCGGCGTCCGGATTTGGCGCGACGGCAGCGTCGCGACGCCGAGCAGATCGACTTCGCTGACGTCGGCCGGATACTCCTCGCTCGCCTGCTGGACGATCTGCTCCCAGCCTTCCGGCACCATGTTGATGACGAACTCGCCGGCGCGCTGCACGTTGTTCAGCGTGTCCTTGGCGACGTCGCTGCCGGTCCGTGGCCCGACCGAAAAGCCGAGCAGGCCTGGATCGACCGCGAGGATGACGAACTGGCTGAACGGCGCGGCGTTGACGATGCCGCCCGGGCCGAGCGAGGTGACAAACGCGATCGGCCGCGGGATCACCGCGCCGGTGAGCATCTTGTAGCGGTCGGCGCGGCTGAGCGCGGCGAGATCGACCCGGTCGAACCGCTGCTCCTCTGCTGCACGAACCGCAGGGCCACTCATGCCGGCACCTTGGCCATGACTTCGGTGCCGAACCATTCGATCTGCTCGTTCATCTCCGCGACCGTGTCGGCCGGAAACATCAGCGCGCTGCAATGCTGGATACCGATCGCCCGCAGCTTTTCGATCTTCTCGAGGATGACGTCGGGCGAGCCGACCAGATTGGCGACGACCTGATGGCTGAGATCACGGCCGGTGTAGGCGAGCGACACGCGGTGCGCGACCAGACCGCTCTCCATGTAACGCTTCTCGGCCTCTTCCATCGTCTTGGCGATGGTGCAGGAGAATTGCGGAGCGATCTCGATCGATGCCGGGTCGCGACCGAGCTCGGCGGCCCGCGCCTTGAGGTCCTTGATGCGCTGCTCCATCTCGGTGAGCGGCCGCCAGCCGGGTAGCCAGCCCTGGCCGTAACGCGCGGCGCGTTCGATCGCCTCGAGATTGTGGCCGCCGATATACAGCGGGAACGGCTGCGCCCGGCTCTTCGGGAACATCTCGACGTCCTTGAACGAGTAGTAGGCGCCCTCGTGGCTGGCGCTCGGCTGGTTGAACAGCATGTCGAGGGCGAGCAGCCCCTCGTCCATCATGTCGCCGCGACGAGCCTTGGCGGCACGCGAGCCGCCCCAGGCGAGAAATTCTTCGCGATAAGCGCCGAGCCCGACCGCCATGATGAAGCGGCCGTTGGACATCTGGTCGAGCGAAATCGCCTGCTTGGCAAGATACACCGGATCGCGCATCGGCAGCACGGTCAGCGCGGTGCCGAGCTTGATCGTCTTGGTGGCGCCGGCGATCGCGGCGAGCACGATCAGCGGCTCGTAGAAGTTCGGCGGCTTGCCCGGGAACAGGTCGCGGACGTAGTTCTGCGTCGTGATGTGATCGTTGCCCCACACCGAATCGTAACCGAGACGCTCGCAGAGCTGCGCCTGGGCGATGAAATCCTCGGGCCCCGCGAACGGGATCGGATACATCACGCCCTCGAAACCGGTCGACAGACAGACACTGAACTTCATGCGTTCCCTCATGACGATTTTAGGATGGCTTGGATCTGCGCGCCGTCGCGGACGCCGGCGATGACGATCTCGTCGAGCCCGGAGGCGTGATACTCGGCGAGCCTGCGACGCAATTGCTCGGGGGTGCCGCTGGCGGCGTGGCGGACGACGATGTCGTCACCAATCATCGCCTCGGCACGGTCCCAGTCCTCCGCCACGACGGCGGCGTTGAGCGCGGCCTGGTCGAGCACGCTGCCGGCGAGATCGAGATTGACCTTGTGATGAGCGCCGCGCAGCAGGATCGCCAGAATGCGGCGGATCCGGTCATTGGCTCGTCGCTCGTCCTCGTCGACTGAGGCATAGACCAGGCCGGAGGTCCTTACGGTGCGCCCCTTGGCGCCGCGCGCGACGCTGCTCAGCGTCTGCTGCACGAACGGCACCGACGCGCCGGCGCTGATCAGCACACCGTCGGCTTCGGCCCCGGCAAGCTCGAGCATCTGCGGCCCCGATGCCGCCAGCACGATCGGAATGTCGGCCCCGGCCGCCACCAGCCGGCGGCGATCGATGCGAAACGTCTCGCCCTGGAACGTGACCGTCTCGCCCGACAGCAGCGCGCGGACGATCAGCAGCGCTTCGCGCATCGCCCGCAGCGGCTTGGCGCCGTCCACCCCGATCGCCGCGAGGTCGGCGGGCGCGCCGACGCCGAGGCAGAGCTTGAGCCGCCCCGGGAAACGTTCCGCCAGCGTCGCCGTGGCCATGGCGATCTGCACCGGATGCTGCGTCAGCGGGCTCACCGCCATCAGCGCGACCTTGAGGCGCCGCGTCTCCGACAGCGTCAGCGCGCCGAGCACCGCCGGATCGCGCAGGAACAGATGGTTGGCGATCCAGATCGTGTCGGCGCCACCGGCTTCGCCGGCCGCGACCTTGTCGCGAAACACCGCCGGTTCGTCTCTGCCGTCGCTGGAGATCGAGAGTTCAGACAAGGCTCTTCACCGCTTCGAGGATCTTGATGTAACCGGTGCAGCGGCAGATGTTGCCGCGCAGATAATGCCGGATCTCCTGCTCGGTCGGATGCGGATGGCGCTCCAGCAAAGCCGTCGTCGCCAGCACCATGCCGGGCGTGCAGAAGCCGCACTGCATCGCCGCATGATCGACGAAGGCCTGCTGCACCGGGCTGAGCTTGCCGTGCTCCGCCAAGCCTTCGATCGTCACCACCGACTTGCCGTCGATGTCGGCGGCGAGCGAGGTACAACTGCTCACCGGCAGGCCATCGACCAGAACCGTGCAGGCGCCACACACCTGCACGTCGCAAGAGCGCTTGGTACCCTTCAGCGCCAGATCATCGCGCAGGAAATCGATCAGCAGCGCGAACGGCGCCACCGAATGCGTCTGCGGCGCGCCGTTGAGCGTGAAGGAAATGTCGAGCGAAGCGAGATCGGCCATGTCAGCGCCCTCCTGGCATGCCGGCGCTTTCGAGCACCGCGCGGCCGATGAACACGGCGGCGAGATGCCGCTTGTAGTCGGCGCTGCCGTAGATGTCGTCGGTTGCCGGCAGTTCGGCCGCCATGGCTTCGGCCGCCTGCGGCAAGACGTCGGACAACGCCTGCGGCGGCACGCCCGCGAGTGCCGCTTCGACCGGCTCCGCATGAATCGGGTTGTCGCCGATGCAGCCGATCCAGACGCGGTAGCGCGGCGCGCCGGCCTGCGACTGATACGCCGCCGCGACGCCGACGGCAGGGTATTCGAGGTGGCCGAAGCTGCGATAGCAGAATTGCTCGCCGGCGGTCGGCAGCGGGATGCGGATCGCGGTGAGAATCTCGTCGTCGGCGCGCGCGGTGGTGAACGGGCCGAGGATGAACTCGGCCATCGGCACGCTGCGCTCGCCGTTCGGCCCGTGCACCGTCACCGATGCGCCGAGCAGGCAGAGCAGCGCTGGGGGATCGGCGTGCGGCTCCGAGAAACACAGATTGCCGGCGAGCGTGCCCGACGCCCGCACTCGGATGTTGCCGACGTTGTCGCTGAGCCTGGCGTAGGCCGGCAGGGACTCGCGGATCAGCGGGTCGGTGGCGAGCCGCAGATGCGTCACCAGCGGCCCGATCACCAGGTCGTTGCCGTCGCGCGCGAGCCGGTCGAACCCGACGATGCGCTTCAGATCGATCAGATGCTCGTAGCGCAGGACGCGCGCCTTGAGGGCCAGCAGCAGTTCCGTTCCGCCCGCATAATACGCGCTGTCGTCGCCGAATTGCGCGCGCAGCGCGAGCGCGGCGTGCAGCTCGGTCGGACGATGCAACTGGAACGGGGCGAGCCGCACGATCAGATCTCTTCCAGCCGCTTGCGGAAATTGGCTTCGAATTCGGCGAAGTTCTCCTGCGCCTTCTTCTTGATCATCGAATGGCCGAGCGACGCCAGCCGCCCGGCGATCTGCAGCTCGGCCTGCACCGCCAGCCGCGTCAGCTCCGCCTCGATGACCTCGAGCCGCAGGTCGAAATTGACTCGCAGCGTCGTCCCGGTGAACTTGTCCCTGCCGGTGGCCTGCGCGATCACGAATTCCAACTCGCCGAACGCCTCGACCACGATCTCGGCCGGCACCTCGAGCTTGAACGGCCCGATCTTCTGCTTCATCAGCGCCGAATAGGCTTTGAGCCGTTCCTTCTCCTCGATCGTCTCGATGCCCGGAATACAGCCGGCCATCTCGCGGATGTCGAGCATGATCGGCCACAGCCGGTCCGGCGCGCAGGGCAGATCGGCTTCCATCCGGAATTCCATTTCAGCGGTCCTTCTTGTCCTGCAGCGCACGCCAGACGCGCTCCGGCGTCAGCGGCAGCTGCTTGACGCGAATGCCGAAGCCGGTCGCCAGCGCATTGGCAATCGCCGGCGCGATCGGCAGGATCGCACCCTCGCCCATGCCGCGCATGCCGCCCGGCCCCGGCCCGCCGCCGTTTTCGATCAACACGGTTTCGAACTGCGCGGGCACGTCGTCGATGGTCGGCACGTGATAATCGATCATCGTGCCGTTGACCGGCTGGCCGTCGGCATAGATCAGTTCCTCGAACAGCGCGTGGCCGAGGCCCATGATCGCGGCGCCCTCGTCCTGGCCCTCGGCGCCGGTGCGGTTGATGGCGCGGCCGATGTCGGCGACGCTGACGTAGCGCTTCACCGCGATCTCGCCGGTGTCCTCGTCGAGCGTGATGCCGCAGCGCCCGGCGGCCGTTTCCCAGAACAGCGGCGCCTTGGCCAGCGCGCCTCCGCGGGACCGCGGCGAGATCCGGCCGATGCCGATCAGTTCACCGCTGTCGATGCCGAAGTATGGATGCAGCAGATCGGCGAAGCTGTAGCGTTTGTCGTCCGCGGTGAAGCCGCCCGCGACCAGCTCGATGCGCGCCGGATCGAGCCCGAGCGTCGACGCGGCGATGTCGCCGATCTGCGCCTTGATGTCGGCCGCCGCATCTTCGATCGCCAGCGCCATCATCAGCGACGAGCGGCTGGCGCCGGTGCCCCAGTCGAACGGCGCAATCGCGGTGTCGGGCGTCAGCGCGCTGACCGCGGCCACCGGCTGGCCGAGCTGTTCGGCGGCAACGCGGCACAGCACCTCGCGAATGCCCTGCCCGACCTCGATGCTGGAGGAGATCACCGCGATCGACCCGTCGATCTTGAGCCGCAGCAGCACGCCCGCGACCGGCGAATTCGCCGGATCGGCGATGCCGAGCGCGGTGCCGTGGACGATCCTGCGGTGCGGCTCCTGTGCGTCGAGCCGGCTCATCGCCTGCGACGCCAGCCCCATCGCTTCCGCCATATCGACGTCGATCGGCGTCAGATCGGGGCGGACATGCTCGCCGCGTTTCAGCATGTTGCGGTAGCGAAGCTCGACCGGATCGATGCCGAGCGCGTCGGCGATGATGTCCATCTGGGATTCGGTGGCCCATACGCCCTGCGGTCCGCCGATCGATCGAAACGCCGCGCCGGGCACGGTGTTGGTGTAGACGGCCGTGCTGCGCAGCCGCAGATTCGGGATCTTGTACGGGCCGATGGCGCGGATCGCCGCCTTGATCGCGACCGCCGGCCCGGTGTCCGCATAGGCGCCGCCGTTCATCAGCACCTCGACGGACTTTGCCTGCAACATGCCGTCGGCGCTGACCGCCGTCTTCAGGTTGACCGTCGCGCTGAGCCGGCGTGCCGTCAGCATCGACTCGGAGGCGGAGAAGCAGATCCGCACCGGGCGGCCGATCTTCCACGCCACTGTGGCGACCAGCGGATCGATCTTGACCGAGGCCTTGCCGCCGAAGCCGCCGCCGATCAGCGGCGTGATGACCCGCACCCTGGCGATCGGCAGATCGAAGATGCGCGACAGCACCTTCTGCACCGCGGTCGGCGCCTGGCCGCAGCTCCACACAGTCAACCCGTCGTCGCCGAACGACGCGATGCCGCAATGCGGCTCCATCGCGTAGTGATACACCATCGGGAAGTCGAAGCTGTCCTCGAACACGCGATCGGCCGAGGCGAACGCCGCGTCGACGTCGCCGGTCTCGTAGGCATAGGTCTGGAAAATGTTGGTGCCGGCGACCGGCTTGGCTTCGCCCTTGAAGTAGAAATCCTTCAGCGGCTGAACGCCATCGTGGATGAGCGGCGCATTCGGAGCCAGCGCCTCGGCCGCCTCGGTGACATAAGGCAGCGGGTCGTAGTCGACCATCACCGCGTCGAGCGCCTCCTCGGCCAGCGCCTCGGTTTCGGCTACCACGACGGCGACAGGCTCGCCGACATAGCGCACGCGGTCGATCGCGATCAGCGGCCGGTCCTTCAGCGACACGCCCCAGATCGGATCGATGCCGCCGAGGTCCGAACCGGTGACGATGCCGATCACGCCCGGCATCGAAAGCGCGGCATCGATGTCGATGCCGGTGATCCGCGCATGCGGCATCGTGCTGCGCAGCACCTTGCCGTGAACCATGCCGGGCACGTCGAGATCGGAGATGAACGCGGCGCGGCCGGTCACCTTGTCGAGGAAGTCGACGCGATCGGGACGCTCCGCGGCGCTCATCTCAGGTCTCCGACGGCAGGGGGCGGACACGCACCCGGCCGAAATATGACCAAAGCTGTGCCACCAGGATAAGCGTCGCGACCAGCAGGATGATCAGCGACAGCGGCCTCTGCAGCACGATCATAAGGCTGCCGTCGCCCATCAGCATCGATTGCCGAAGCGCGGTGTCGAGGATGTTGGCGAGGATGAACGCCATGATCAGCGGACCGGCATCGAGGCTGGCCTTGCGCAGCAGATAGCCGATGCCGCCGAACAGCATCAGCGTCGTCACGTCGGCGAAATTGCTGCGCAGGCTGTAGGTGCCGAAGATCGCAATCAGCAGGATCGTGGCGCTGAGCAGCCAGGACGGCACGCGCAGCAGTTGCACCCACAGCCCGACCAGCGGCAGGTTCAGCACCAGCAGCATGATGTTGCCGACATACATCGAGGCAATGACGCCCCAGAACACGTCGGGGTTTTTCACCAGCATCAGCGGACCGGGCTGCACGTTCTGAATCAGCAGGCCGGCGAACAGCACGGCGGTCACCGCATTGCCCGGCAGGCCGAGAGTCAGCAGCGGGATGAACGACGCCGTCGCCGCCGAATTGTTGGCCGATTCCGGACCGGCGACGCCGGCGATGGCGCCGTGGCCGAACTGCTCCGGTGTCTTCGACAGCTTCTTCTCCAGCGTGTAACTCATCAGCGACGCCAGGATCGCACCGCCGCCGGGGATCAGGCCGACGAAGAATCCGATCACCGAGCCGCGCGCGATCGGACCGGCGGACTCGCTCCAATCCTGCCGGCTCGGAAACAGGCGGCCGATCTTGGTCGACAACAGCGAACCGCGCGACTTGTCCTCGAGATTGTGCAGAATTTCGGCCACGCCGAACAGGCCCATCAGCATCGGCACCAGATCGATGCCGTCGGTGATCGCCATGATGTTGAAGGTGTAGCGCTCGACGCCGGTGATGGTGTCGATGCCGACCAGACCGAGCAGCAGCCCAACCAGCACCATGGTGATGCCGCGCACCGGCGAGCCGCCGGACAGCGTGGCGCTCAACGACAACCCGAACAACGCCAGCGCGAAGTACTCGGGCGGTCCGAACGTGACGGCGAATTTGGCGAACAGCGGGCCAACCAGCGCCAGCGCACACACCGCGACGGTGCCGGCGATGAACGAGCCGATGGCGGCGATCGCCAGCGCCGGACCGGCGCGGCCCTTCTTGGCCATCTGATAGCCGTCGATGCAGGTGATCACCGAGGCGGCTTCGCCCGGCACCTTGAGCAGGATCGAGGTGGTCGAGCCGCCATACATCGCGCCGTAATAGATCGAGGCCAGCATGATGATGGCGCCGAGCGGCGAGCCGGCGTGATAGGTCAGCGGCAGCAGCACGGCGATGGTCGTCACCGGGCCGAGCCCGGGCAACACGCCGACCAGTGTGCCGAGCACGGAGCCGATCGCCGCGTACAGCAGGTTCGACGGCTCGAGCGACAGCGAGATTCCGTAGCCGAGTTTTTCGAGGGCTTCGAACATTACCAGGCGGGCCCCAGTTGCATCGGCACCTTGAGCAGCAACGGAAAGATCACGAGCCCGCTGGCGGTGAGCCCGACGCTGGCGACGACGGCGCGCAGCAGGCTCTGGCGATAGAAGCCGCGAATCCAGACGATGAGCAGCGCCAGCGTCGCGATCACGAAGCCGGTGTAGGGAACGACGATCGCGTAGACGATCGTCGCCAGGATCGCCGCGGCCGGCGCCAGCGCGAACGCGCGCTCGTCCGCCGGCAACGGCTCACGCACGACCAGGACCAACAGGACCAGCAGCGCGATCGACACCGCCAGCGGCAGCACGCCCGGCCCCGGCGCGTCGTCGACCCAGAAGCCGAGGCGGAAGGCGCCGAGCCCGAAGGTCAGCGCCAACACCAGCAGCATCAGGACGGCGACGTAGGTCGGCGTGGTCAGGCGGGCCGTGGCCAAGGGCCGGTTCATTTCGCCTTGCCGATTTCCTGCAGGATTTCACGCGCCGAGGCGTATTCGCCTTCAACGAGCTTCTTGACCTCGGCGCCCGGCAGATCCAGCGGCACCATGCCGAGACGGTCCATCGTGTCCTGGAACGCCTTGTCGCTCATCGCCTTGCGGAACGCGGTTTCGAGCTTCATGCGCACGTCTTCCGGCAGGCCGGCCGGAGCAATGATCGCCTGCACCGAGCGCAGCGACTTCAGGCCCTTCTCGGACAGGCTCGGCACGTCGGGATACATCTTGCTACGCTGCGGCGTGGTGACCGCGAGCAGCCGCACCTCTTTGCTCTCAATGAACGGAGCCCAGACCGACGTCTCCATGATGAAGTCGACGTGACCGCCGAGCAGCGCCGGCACCGAAGCGGCAGAGCCCTGCTGCGGCACATGGACGAACTTCGCCTTGGTGGCGAATTGCAGCGCCTCGCTGGTGAGATGCTGGGTCGTGCCGACGCCGGCGGTGCCGTACTTGATCGCGCCCGGCTTCGCCTTGCCCTCGGCGATCAGATCATCGATCGTGTTCCAGCGCGCATCGGCCTTCACGGCGATGCCGATCAGATTGTCGCCATAGTAGCTGATGTAGGAAAACGCGTTGATCGGGTCGAACGGCAGCTGCCGGCCCTGCAACGCGGCCAGATAGCTGGTGCTCGACAACGTGCCGATGGTGTAGCCGTCCGGCGCCGCCTTGGCGAGAGCGGCCATGCCGATCGAGGTCGATGCGCCCGGCTGGTTGATCACCACGATGGTCTGGCCCAGCGAGGCCTCGGCCGCCTTGGCGAGCACGCGCGCGGTCTGGTCGGTGCTGCCGCCGGCAGCCCACGGAACGATCAGCGTGATCGGCTTGTCGGGATAGTCCGCAGCCGCGGCTTGTGGAAGCATTGCCGCGGCCAGAATGCCGAGTGCGCCGACGATCTGCGATTTCATATCCATCTCCACCTCGCCTCAGTTGCTTGGAACTATTCCCGCCGATTGCAGGATTTGCCAGGCCGCCGACAGATCGGACGGCACCGCCATGGTGTCGCCCTGCGTCGCGGCGGTGACCGCCGGGTCTTTCAGACCCGACGCCGTGAGCAGCGAGACGACGACGTCGTCCGGCTTGATGAGTCCCGATTTTGCGAGCCGCTCGACCGCGACCAGTCCGCCAGCGGACGCCGGCTCGAGATAGCGGGCCTCGCGCGTCGCCAGCAGATGCTGCCATCGCATGGTGTCGTCGTTGGAGATCGTCACCGCACGGCCGCCGGATTTGCGCACGATCTCGAGTGCCTGAAACGTCCCCTGCACCGCGCCGATCGAGCCCGACACCGTGTCGAAGGTCTTCGGCATCGCAGGCGGCGCTTCGAGGTCGTCGTCGAGCGCCTTGCCGATCGAGCCGTAGACCTCCGCGGCGACCATCTTCGGCATCCGGTCGATCCAGCCCGCCGCCATCATCTCGGTGAAGCCGCGCCACATCCCGATCAGCGCATCGCCGTAGCACACCGGCAGGATGCACCAGTCCGGCACCCGCCAGCCGAGCTGCTCGACGGTTTCGTAGGCCAGCGTCTTGTAGCCTTCGATGCCGTAAGGATTGGAGCCGACCGCCGGGCCGAAGAACGGCGAAGTCGGAAACCAGCCATACTGCCGCACGGCGTGCTCCATGAACCGCCAGCGGTCTTCTTTCTGCGGCACGGTGACGACCTTGGCGCCGTAGGCGCGCATCTGCGTCACCATCGGCCCAGCGGCTCCCCCGAACGTGAACACCACGCAGGGGATGCCGGCTTTCGCCGCATAAGCGGCGGCGGCGGCGCCAGCGTTGCCGGATGAACTCGACACGATGGTCTTGGCGCCCATCTGCTTGGCGACCGACACCGCGATGCAAGCGAGACGGTCCTTGAACGACCAGGTCGGATTGCCGCTCTCGTCCTTGCCGTAGAGCTGTTTGAGCCCGAGCTGATCGCCGACATTGCGCAGATGGTGGAGCGGCGAACCGCCCTCGCCGAGCGACACCGCGTCCGCTTCGCTCACCGGCAGCACGTCGCCGTAGCGCCACAGGCCGCTCGACGGCCCGGCGCCGGCCGCGCCCGGCTTGCGCAGAGCGATCGGCTCATCGTAGACGACGACGAGATTGCTCCGCACCACCGGCCGGCAGGCGGGGCAGTCCTCGGCGTAATGATCCGGGGGATAAAGGGCGCCGCAGCGCAGGCACTGCAGGCCTTTGACCTTCGCCATCAGAGCACCCGCAGCGCCGTGTTCGACAGCATGAACGACTCGACGCCGTCCCTGGTGACGACCAGCGTGTCCTCGACCTGCAGGCCGGCGTAGCCGATCTCGTAGTAGGGCGTTTCGACGCAGATCACCATGCCCTCCTCGAACACGTCCTTGCTGGAGGGCGCGATGTTCGGCGCGTCATAGCCGTCGAGCCCGATGCCGTGACCGACATGGCTGCGCTGATAATGCGGGATGCCCTCGCGGCGCACGGCCTCCACCGCGGCATTGAATACATCGGCCGCCCTGACGCCCGGCTTGATCATCTCGATCGCGCGATCGAGACCGACGCAGATCGCGCGATGATACTTGCGCGTCTTGGCATCCGGCTCGCCGAGCACGCCGTTGCGGGCGATATCGGCGCGGTAGTGCTTGTAGCGCCCGCCGACGTCGAAGCGGATGATGTCGCCGGCGATCAGCTCGCGATCGGTCGGCTGCACATTGGTCCCCGCGCTGCGCGCGCCGACGCCGATGCAGCCGAGCACGGGCATTCCGCCCTCGACGATGGTCTTGGTGTGAAACGCCCGGGCCAGATCGTTCTCGGTGGCACCAACTTTGGCCACCGCGAGCGCGGCACTGATCGACATGTCGGCGATCTGCGCCGACTTGCGCAGCCGCACGATCTCCTCCGGCGTCTTGATCGCCCGCGCGTAGCGGAAGATGTCGGCCGCCCGCACCAGCGTCGCGCCCGGCAGCGCCTCGGCGAGCTGATCCCAATATTGCGGCAGGATGCCGATTTCGTCGACGCCGATCCGCGCGTTCTGCAGCCCGCGATCCTTGATCACCTTGACCAGCGCCTTGACAGCGTCGCCGTCATCCTGCCGCGCCAGCAAGGCGTCGATGCGCTGATCATGCGGATCGAGCTCCACGCCCTCCGTCTTGTTCACCGAGAATCCGCCGAAGCGACGAATGTCCTGCACCCAGACTTCGGCGTCGGCAGCGAGGTCGATCAGGCCGGTCGAGGCGATCACCGCCGGCTCTCCACCGCCCGGCGCCGGCAGCAGCGCATAGGCCTGCGGACCGCGGCGGATCCACTGGCTCATCGCCCAGAAGCCGCTCGCATAGGTGACGTTTTCCGGCATCGTCGCGACGAGCGCGGCGAGCGACGCCTGCTTCATTCCCGCGTTAAGCCGTTCGGTGTTGGCGAGCATTGAGATGTCCATACTTCTTACGTTCCGTATTTCGGAACGACGTTCCAATGTAGAGAACAGTACGAGATTTTGCGCAGCGCCGTCAAGTTGCGGTGCCGGCTCCGGATGGTGATGAGTTAGGCGACGGACTGCCGCGATCGGCACTCGGCGTCGGACACAGCATGCGGCAACAAGGGCGCCGCCGACGAAGCCGAACGGCACCGCGCGTTCGCGACCGACATGGACGTGGGACGGACGTTGCCTTTCGCCGCTTCAGGCGGCCGCGTGACTCGCCCACTCCCGATAATCGTCCGGCGCGTCGAGATCGAAGGCGAGACGCTGATCGACCATGATGGCCGGCGTCGTTCCGAGCGCGCGCGCCGCGTCGGCGTGCCGCTGGAAGCTGGCCGGGCCGTAGCGGAACGGAAACGAAGCCACGTAGCACGCGTCGATGCAAAGCAGGTTGGTACCATCGAACTTGCGATCCGGCCCGATCATCACCGCCGCAGCTTCGGCGGCGGCGCGGCGCAGGATCTCCGGCTCGACATAGGGCAGATCGATCGGCAGGATCATCAGGCGCGCCAGCGTCGTGACGTCCCGCAGCAGCTGGCGCCGCGCGTCGGCCAGGGCGCCATTGAGACCGTCGGCCTCGTCGTCGATCGCGCTCACGCCGCACGACGCGGCGACGTAGCGGACCTGCACGTCCGCGCTCACCACCCTGACCTGTTCGGCACCGACGGCCGCAACGGCCGCCGCCAGCGTCCGGCGCAGCATGCGCTCGCACAGCCAGCGCCGGCCGATCGGATCGAGCGCGCTGGCCAAGCGCGACTTACCGAACGCGAGCGGTTTGCAGGGGATCAGAACGTGGGTCATCGTGCCAGCGCCATCTGCTTCGGCACGAACGGCGTCATCACCAGATCCTGCAGCTCCGGCGCGGCGAAGCTGGCGTCGCGGCGCTCGGCATCGACCGGGCGATACAGCGTCGTCCGCTGCGCGGGAGCCCGGCCGACGCGCGTGATCAGAGCTTCCATCGCCTCGGGCGCCAGTTCCTGCCCATGCTGGGTGCCGGCGGCGCGCGAAATGCTCTCGTTCATCAGCGTGCCGCCGAGATCGTTGACGCCGGACCGCAGCAGACTGGCGACGCCGTCCTCGCCCAGCTTGACCCAGGACGCCTGAATGTTGGTGATCAGCGGATGCAGCACCAGCCGGGCCACCGCGTGCATCAGTCGAACCTCGCGCCAGGTCGG
The DNA here is from genome assembly GCA_016215605.1 of Rhodopseudomonas palustris. GTDB lineage: Bacteria > Pseudomonadota > Alphaproteobacteria > Rhizobiales > Xanthobacteraceae > Rhodopseudomonas > Rhodopseudomonas palustris_L. Next base: position 75,268 of record JACRJB010000021.1, on the reverse strand, counting down.
GCCGCTGCGCGCCTGGCCGCGCAGCGACATCGGCGCCTCCATGTGGATGAACGGCAGCGGCACGAATTCGGTGAAGCCGCCGGTCTCTTCCTGCAGATCGCGGATCCGCAGCAGATGCGCGGCCCAACTGTCGGAACCTTCGACGTGACCGAACATGATCGTCGCCGTGGTGCGCAGACCCACGCGATGCGCACTGCGCACGATGTCGAGCCAGATCTGCGTGTCGAGCTTGTCGGCGCAGATGACCTGCCGCACCTTGTCGTCGAGAATTTCCGCGGCGGTGCCGGGCAGCGAGCCGAGGCCTTCGTCGCGCAACATCGACAGGAAGTCCGACACCGGCAAGCCCAGGGTGGCCGCACCTTGGCTCACTTCCAAAGGCGAGAACGCGTGGACGTGCATCTGCGGCACTTCATCCTTCACCGCACGCAGCAGATCCACATAGGTCTTGCCGGTGTAGTGCGGATTGATGCCCCCCTGCATGCAGACTTCGGTCGCGCCGCGATTCCACGCTTCGCGGGCGCGGCGCGCAACCTCCTCGAGCGACAGGTCGTAGGGCCGCCCGCGCAGATGGTCGTGGGTCTTGCCCTTGGAGAACGCGCAGAACTTGCAAGCGTAGCTGCAGACATTGGTGTAGTTGATGTTGCGATTGACGACGTAGCGCACGGTCGCGCCGCTGGTGCTGGCGCGAACCGCATCGGCCGCCTCGCAGATCATGTCGACGTCGCCGCCGCGCGCGGCGAACAGCGCCTGCACCTCGGGCTGCGATAGCCGCGTGCCGCCGGCCGCGCGGGCGACGAGCGCGTCCAGCGAAGGGTCGCCACGGCGCGCGGCGCCGGTCGGCGGGATCGGCGCCAGACCGCCCGGCATCCAACCGTCGTCGCGCGGGAAGCCGTCAGCGTCGACCGCTTTCAGTACCTTCGGCAGCAGTGCCGGATCGATCCAGTCCGCGGCTTGGCGAACATAGGCGGGATACACCGCGAGCCGGGGCTGCAGCGTCAGCCCGGCCGCTTCGGTCGCCTGCTGCAGCCGCGCGATCTCCGGCCACGGCGCTTCCGGATTGACGTGATCGGCGGTGACCGGCGAAATCCCGCCCCAGTCGTTGATGCCGGCTTCCAGCAGCCGCGGATAGTCCGCGTAGCTGAGGTTCGGTGGCACCTGGATGTTCATCTTCGGCCCGAAGATCAGGCGCGCCACTGCGGCGGTCCACAGCAGATCGTCCAGCCCGGGCTCGTGGTGATCGGCGAACCGCGTATCGGCCTTGGCGCGAAAATTCTGCACGATGATTTCCTGCAGATGCCCGTAGCGCCGATGCAGTGACCGCAGCGCCAGCAGCGATTTCACCCGCTCGAGGCGCGTTTCACCGATGCCGATCAGAATGCCGCTGGTGAACGGCACCCGCAGCCTGCCCGCGGCCGCGATCGCGTCGAGCCGCACCGCCGGCAATTTGTCGGGCGAACCGAAATGCGCTTCGCCGCGCCCGCACAGTCGCTCCGACACGCTCTCCAGCATGATGCCCTGCGATACGCTGACCTTGCGCAGCCGCGCCGTCTCCGCTTCGCTCATCACGCCGGCATTGACGTGCGGGAGCAGGCCGGTCTCGGCGAGGATCAACTTGCAGATCTTCTCGACGTACTCGACCGTGGTCGCGACGCCCTGCGCGGCGAGAAAATCGCGTGCGGCGGCGTAGCGCAACTCAGGCTTGTCGCCGAGCGTCAGCAGCGCCTCGTGACAGCCGGCCGCCTGGCCGGCCCGGACGATCGCCAGCACATCGTCCGGCGACAGGAAGGCCGCCTCGACCTGACGCGGCGCCTTGGCGAAGGTGCAGTAGCCGCAGCTGTCGCGGCACAGGCGGGTCAGCGGCACGAACACCTTGCGCGAGTAGCTGATCACATGGCGGTGCCCGTCGCGGGCGAGCGTCGCTGCCTCGTCGAGCAGTTCCGCCATCGGCATCGCCTGGTACGTCCGCAACAGAGTGTCGGCGTCCCGCGTGTCCCACACCATGTCGTCGACCTTCATCTCATTGTGCCGCCGACCACGGCGTTCGTCTTGGGTTCGAACATCGTCGTCCCATCGGAACGCGACCATCGGGAGGACCCGCGGAGGGCGTACCGCTTATCGGTACGATGTTTCGATAAATCTGACAGTCCCGGCCTCGCAAGTCAATCCGCGCAGCCCGACCAGCCGGTATCGTCCAAACATTTCGCCCTGCAGGACGGCGGTCGACGAACGGCGATCGCTCCGAAACTGTGCGCGTCGCTGCTGTGAATGGAATGGTGTAGGCGGTGGCGTTCCGGCGGGTCAAGCGGCTCGGCCGCGACTGCCCGCAACATCCGCGCCGCGGCGGCCTGATGACCTGCAAATGCGCAAGCCTTGCCGCGGGAATGAGCAACGCGCTTTCAAAGGCAAATTGACGCGGCGATTCCGTTCCCCTAGATTGATCGGAACGGTGTTCTGTTTATCGAAACACCCTTCGAGACGCCAGCCGCGGGATGCAATGGAAGTCAGCGCCACATATCTGCTGCAACTATTTATGAACGGCCTGATGCTCGGCCTGATCTATGCGTTGATCGCGGTGGGCCTGGCACTGATCTTCGGCGTGCTCGAGGTGATCAACTTCGCCCATGGCGAGCTGTTGATGCTCGGCGGCTACGCCATGGCGCTGACTCTGCCGCTGGTCGGCCTGTCGTATTGGCCCTCGCTGCTGGTCGCCGTGATCGCCACGTCGCTGGTCGGCGTCGTTCTCTACGAAGGCTTCTTGCGTCACATCGGCCAGAAGGAATTCGAGCGCAGCATCCTGACCACGCTCGGCATTTCGATGATCCTGCTCTACGGCATGCAGTATCTGTTCACGGCGACGCCGATGATGGTGGACACCGCCTATGGATTCGACGGCGTCGAGATCGGCTCGATCCGCATCACGCTGACCCGCCTGATCGCCGGCGCGCTGTCGGTCGCCGCCTTTACGGGGCTCTATTGTCTGCTGAAATTCACCCAATTCGGCCGCGCCATGCGGGCCATCGCGCAGAACCGCGAGGCCGCGCTGATGGTCGGCATCAAGCCGCGCCACGTCGCCCGCAACGCCGTCGCGCTCGCCGCCGCCTTGTGCGGCCTCGCCGGCGCGGCACTGGTGCCGATCCAGTTGCTGCACCCGGCGATGGGCCAGGCGATGATCTTCAAGGCCTTCGCGCTGGTCGTCATCGGCGGCCTCGGCAACATGACCGGCGCCATCGTGGTCGCCATCGCGCTCGGCATGATCGAGAGCTGGATCGGCGGCTTCTTCAGCATCGTCTGGCAGGAGGGCGCGATCTTCGTGATCATGATCGTCGCGGTGCTGCTCCGCCCGGACGGCCTCTTCAAGCGCGGGAGCATGCGCGTCGGATGACCGAGCCCCGCTGGACTCCCTACGCCGTTCTCGTGGCGATCGCCCTGCTGGCGGCGTTGCCCTCGATGACCAGTTCCAACTACGTGGTCGGCATCGCGATCTCGGGCCTGATCTTCCTCGCCGCCGCGGCGTCGCTCAACCTCGTCTACGGCTATGCCGGCCAGCTCTCCTTCGCGCAGCTCGGGTTCTGGGGCGTCGGCGGCTATTGCGCGGCGATCGCCGTCGTCGATCTCGGGCAGAGCTTCTGGTTCGGCATCGCCTTTGCCGGGGTCGTCAACCTGCTGCTGTCGGCCGTCATCGGCATCGTCATCACCCGCACCACGCGCCACGCCTTCGTGGTGGTGACCCTGACCTTCGCACTGCTCGCCGGCCTGATCGCACGCGACTGGGTGGGCGTGACCCGCGGCCCGCTCGGCATCCCCGGGCTGCCGCCCCCGAGCCTGATGGGCTTCGTCTTCGATACCAGCGCCCGCTTCTATTACATCGCGCTGGCCTTCTCGCTGATCGCGCTGGCCTTCCTGTATGTGCTGAAGACGTCGCGCATCGGCCTGATCCTGAAGGCCGTCAAACAGAACGACCCGCTGGTGGAATCCCAGGGCATCGCGCCCGGCCCCTACAAGCTCGCCGCCTTCGTGATCGCCTCGGTCATCACCGGCATGGCCGGCGGCATCTATGCGTTCAACCTGAAGGTGATCGATCCGAGCTTCCTCGATTTCTACTACATGCAGACCTTCCTGATCATCGTCATCATCGGCGGCGCCGGCAGTTTCTGGGCCGTCGTGCTGGCGGGCGCCGCGATGGTGGTGCTGCCGGAAGCACTGCGCTTCTCCAACGAGCTGCGCATGGTGATCTATGGCGTGGTGCTGGTCGCGGTGATGATGTTCATGCCGCGTGGCGTGTCCGGCTGGCTCGAGGATCGGCGCATCGCCGCCTTGCGGAAGGCGCTGCGATGACCGCCATCCTGAGCGTCGCCGATGTCAGCAAGGCCTTCAGCGGTGTGCATGCCGTGCAGGGCACCTCGTTCGAGGTGGAAGCGGGCAGCATCACCGGCCTGATCGGCCCCAACGGCTCCGGCAAGAGCACGACCATCGACTGCATCAGCGGCTTTCAGACCCTCGATGCCGGCCGCGTCCTGCTCGGCGAGCGCGACATCACCGGGCAGCGCCCGGCGGAAATCGCCAAGGCCGGCATGATCCGCACCTTCCAGAACGTGCGCGTCTACGATTCCTACAGCCTGCTCGACAATCTGCTCGTCGCTGGAGAAGCCTTCCGCGATCTGAACTGGTTCGATGCGCTGGCGCGGACGCCGCGCTATCGCCGGGTCCGCGACGCCGCCGAGGACCGCGCACGCGGGCTGATCGACCTGGTCGGCCTGACCCGGCTGAGCGATGCGCCGGCCACGGTGCTGTCCTACGGCCAGAAGAAGCTGCTCGCCTTCGCGGCGGCGATGATGGCGAAGCCGCGCCTCATCGTGCTCGACGAACCGGTCGCCGGCGTCAATCCGACGCGCGTCAACGAAGTCGCCGACATCCTGCGCAAGGCCAACGCCACCGGCATCTCCTTCCTGATCGTCGAGCACAATGTCGAGTTCATCAACAGCCTCTGTCACAAGGTGATCGTGCTCGAACAGGGCCGCAAGCTGACGGAAGGCACGCCGGCGCAGATCCGCAACGATCCACGCGTGCTGGAGGCCTATCTCGGCATCGCGCGGCCGGCGGCGGCGGAGGCCGAGGCATCATGAGCACCTACCCGAAACTGGAGATCATCGATCTCAGCGCCGGCTATGCGGATGTGCCGATCGTGCGCGATTTCTCCACCCGCCTCGCGCCCGGCTCGATCACCACGCTGATCGGCGGCAACGGCGCCGGCAAATCAACGCTGCTGCGGGCGATCTACGGCACCAATCGCTGGTTCGCCGGCCAGATCGTGCTCGATGGCGAGCCGATCCAACAGCTCGGCCCGGCGGAGCGGCTGAAGCGCGGCGTCGGCTTCGTGCCGCAGGGGCGCTGCAATTTCCCGCAGATGACGGTCGCCGAAAATCTGAAGATGGGCTGCTACACGCTGCCCGGCCGAAAGCATCAAGCGGCGATCGCGCGCGTCACCGAGCAATTTCCGATGCTGAAACGGAAGTGGTCGGAGTTGGCCGGCAACCTCTCCGGCGGTGAGCAGCAGGTGCTGGAGACCGCGATGGTGCTGCTCACCGGTCCGCAATTGCTGCTGCTCGACGAGCCGTCGCTCGGCCTGTCGCCGAAGACCCAGGCCGAGGTCTTCGCCGTCGCCAAAGAGATCGCCGGCGCCGGCGTCACCGTGCTGGTGGTCGAGCAGAACGTCCATGGCGCGCTGCTGGTCTCCGACACGGCGATCGTGATGGAGCTCGGCCGCAAGTTTCTCGAAGGCCCAGCCCGCGAGGTGCGCGACGATCCGCGCATCCGCGAGGCCTATCTGGGTGGCAACATCAAGGAGACGATCGAGGAATGACGCCCACCCGCCTGGCCGTCGATATCGGCGGCACGTTTACGGATTTCGCTCTTGAAGTGGGCGACCAGCGCTACAGCCGCAAGGTGCTGACGACGCCGACCGCGCCCGAACAGGGGGTGCTCGCCGGCGTCGGCCTGATCATGCAGGATGCCGGCCTCGCGCCTTCCGATCTCGGCCTGATCATTCACGGCACCACGCTCGCCACCAACGCGATCATCGAGCGCAAGGGCGCGAAGACGGCGTTGCTGGCGACCCGCGGTTTTCGCGATGCCATCGAGATGGCCTATGAGCATCGCTTCGAGCAGTACGACATCTTCATGGACAAACCGCCGCCGCTGGTGCCGCGCAACCTGCGCCTCGAAGTGCCGGAGCGCATCGACGCCAACGGCGGCGTCGTCGAACCGCTCGACGAGGCCGCCCTCGCCGGTCTCGTGCCGATTTTGCGCGCCGAAGGCGTGACCAGCGTCGCGCTCGGCTATCTGCACTCTTACGCCAATCCCGCCCACGAGATCCGCAGCCGCGACATCCTCACCACGCTGGCGCCCGACCTCGCCATCACGATGTCGAGCGAGGTCTGCCCGGAGATGCGCGAATACGAGCGCTGGTCCACGGCATGCGCCAACGCCTATGTGCAGCCGGTCATGGACCGCTATCTGAAGCTGCTCGAGGAAGCGTTGCGCGCCCGCGGGTTCCGCTGTCCGATCTATCTCATTACGTCCGCCGGCGGCCTGACCACCGTCGAGATCGCACGGCGCTTCCCGATCCGCCTGGTCGAATCCGGCCCGGCCGGCGGCGCCATTCTGGCCGCGCATATCGCCAACGAACGCCGGCACGATCATATCGTGTCGTTCGACATGGGCGGCACCACCGCGAAGATCTGCCTGATCGATCATGGCGAGCCGCATTTCGAACGCTCCTTCGAAGTCGCGCGGCAATATCGTTTCCTGAAAGGCAGCGGGATTCCGATCCGCATCCCGGTGATCGAGATGGTCGAGATCGGCGCCGGCGGCGGCTCGATCGCGTCGGTCGATGCCATGCAGCGCGTCCAGGTCGGCCCGGCGAGCGCCGGCTCCGAGCCGGGCCCGGCCTGCTACGGCCGCGGCGGCGCGAACGGCACGGTGACCGACGCCAATCTGCTGCTTGGGCGTCTGCAGGCCGATCGCTTCGCCGGCGGAAAAATGCGGCTCGATACCAACGCATCGGCCGCCGCCCTGCAGGCCTCGGTCGGTCGCGCGTTGTCACTCGATGCCCCGACGGCGGCGCTCGGTGTCATCGAGGTGGTCGAGGAGAACATGGCCAATGCCGCGCGCGTCCATGCGGTCGAGCGTGGCCGCGAACTCGCCAACCGCGTCATGATCGCGTTCGGCGGTGCCGCACCGATTCATGCCGCCCGCCTCGCCGAGAAGCTCGACATCGCGACGGTGATCGTCCCGGCCGGCGCCGGCGTCGGCTCCGCCTTCGGCTTCCTGCTGGCGCCGATCGCCTATGAGGTCGTGCGCACGCGCCATGTTCGGCTCGATGACGGCTTCGATCCGGCGCCGCTCAACGTACTGCGCGGCGAGATGCGCAAGGAGGCCGAAGACGTCGTGCGCCTCGGCGCGCCGACCGCCGAGCTCGTCGAGGGCTGGAGCGCCAGCATGCGCTATCGCGGCCAGGGCCACGACCTCACCGTCACCATCCCGGCGAGCGATTTCACCGCGGGCTCGGTCGCCGAGCTGGAGCGGCTGTTCCTCGCCGATTACGAACAGCAATTCGGCCGCCGGATTCCCGACCTCGACGTCGAGATTCTCGGCTGGTCGCTGCGGCTCGCCACCGTCAGTCCGCCGATCCTCCCCTGCCCGCCAATGCCGTCCGGCACGGCCGCCGAGCCGGCGGCGCATGTCGATGTGGTGGCGCCGCAGACCGGCAAGACGGAATCCATCGCGCTCCACAATCGCCGCGACCTCGTGCCGGGCGCGATCGTCGCGGGCCCCGCGCTGATCGTCGAGGACGAAACCACGACGATGGTGACCCACCGCTACACCGCCCGCATCGACGCGCTCGGCAGCATCGTCATGACGAGGACCTGATCATGGACGTCCACGCCCCTCACGCCGATCCGATGACCGTGATCCATCAGCAGATCATGTGGGATCGCCTGATCTCCGTGGTCGAAGAACAGGCCCAGACGCTGATCCGGATCGGCTTCAGCACCTCGACCCGCGAAGCCGGCGACGTCTCGGCCGGCGTGTTCAACACCGCCGGACACATGCTCGCGCAGGCCGTCACCGGCACGCCCGGCCACGTCAACTCGATGGCGCGCGCGGTGGTGCATTTCCTCGACAAGTTTCCGGCGACGACGATGCGGCCCGGCGACATCTTCATCACCAACGATCCGTGGAAGGGCACCGGACATCTCCACGACTTCACGGTGGTGACGCCCGTCTTCCGCGCCGACCGGCTGGTCGCGCTGTTCGCCAGCACCTGCCACGTCATCGACATCGGCGGACGCGGCATGGGCCCGGACGCCCGCCAAGTGTTCGAGGAAGGCGTCTTCATCCCGATCATGCGCTTCGCCAGCGCCGCCGGCACCAACGAGACGCTGCTCGAGATCATCAAAGGCAATGTCCGCGAGCCCGTGCAGGTCGTCGGCGACCTCTATTCGCTGGCCGGCTGCAACGATGTCGGCGGCCGGCAGCTCCTGAAGATGATGGACGAATTCGGTATCGAGACGCTCGACCGTCTCGGCGATCACATTCTGGAGCGGTCGCGCGTCGCCACGCTGGAGGCGATCCGCGCACTGCCGAAAGGCACGTTCCGCAACAGCATGCGCGTCGACGGCTACGACAGGCCGCTCGATCTGGTCGCGACCATGACGATCTCCGACGACGGCATCGATGTCGACTTCGCCGGCACCTCGCCGCCGTCCTCCTTCGGCATCAACGTGCCGTTCTGCTACACCGAGGCCTATGCGAGCTTCGGCGTGAAATGCATCATCGCACCGAAGATCCCGAACAACGAGGGCTCGCTCGCTCTGCTGCGGATGCGCGCGCCGACGGATTGCATCCTCAACGCGCAGCCGCCGCTGCCCGTCGCCACGCGCCATATCGTCGGCCAGATGCTGCCCGATCTGGTGATCGGCTGCCTCGGCCAGGCGCTTCACGGCAACGTCCCGGCGGAAGGCACCTCCTGTCTTTGGAACCTGTTCGCCTTCGGCGGCTCCAGCCAGATCGACGCCGACTCCACCGAGATGATGCGCGCCCGCGTGTTCAACGTGATGTCGTTCCATTCCGGCGGCACCGGCGCCCGGCCCGGCAAGGACGGCTTGTCGGCCACCGCCTTCCCGAGCGGCGTGCGCAACGTGCCGGTGGAGGTCACCGAGGCGATGTCGCCGCTACTGGTCAAGCGCAAAGAGTATCGCACCGACTCGGGCGGCCCCGGCCAATTCCGCGGCGGTCTCGGCCAGGTGATGGAAGTCGTCAGCCTCGACGACACCGCCTTCGCGATCTCCGCCAACTACGACCGCGTCGATTTCCCCGCCCGCGGCCGCGATGGCGGCGCCGACGGCAAGGCCGGCAAGATCTCGCTCGGCTCCGGCAGGCTGCTGAAGAGCAAGGGCCAGCAGACCATTCCGCGCGGTGAAACCGTGCTGATCGAAATGCCCGGTGGCGGCGGCCTCGGCGATCCCTTCACCCGCGATGCCGCGGCGGTCGCAGCGGACGTGCATCTCGGCATGGTGTCGCGCGAGGCCGCCGAGACGGCCTACGGCGTGGTGCTGCGCAGCGACTATTCCGTCGACAAACCCGAGACCGCCGCACGCCGCGGCAGTCGTCCCTGATCCGATCCATCCCTCTCCGTATTCGCCGAGGACACCACATATGAGCCTGATTCTGAGCGCCGGCCTGCCCACTGGAATGGAAGGCCTGACCTACCCGATCCCCTTCTCCACCCCGGAGACGCTGATCAAGATCGCCCAGCACGCCGAGAAGCTCGGCTATCACTCGGTCTGGGGCAACGACCACATGACCACGCAGCACTATGTGCGCGAGGAATTCCCGGTGCCGCCGCGGTTCTGGGAGCCGCTGATGACCTACGCGTTCATCGCCGCGAACACCACGACGCTGCGCTTCGGCACCGGCATCCTCGTGCTGCCGATGCGCCGCGACATCGTGGTCGTCGCCAAGCAGATCGCGACGCTCGATCACTTCAGCGGCGGCCGGCTCGAAATCGGCGTCGGCGTCGGCGCCTACAAGGAGGAGTTCGACGCGCTCCGTCCCGAAGGCGGCGCCCATCGCGGCGACATGGTCGAAGAGGGCGTCAAGGCGCTGCAACTGCTGTTCAAGGACCGCGTCGCCTCGTTCGAGGGCAAATACTACAACTACAAGGACGTCGAGTTCTTCCCGAAGCCGAAGCAGGCGCGGCTGCCGATCTATTTCGGCGGCAACAACGAGAACCACATCCGCCGCGTCGCGGAGACCGCGGACGGCTGGATCCCGGCCGGCATGCCGGCCGCCAAGCTCAAGAGCATGGTCGCGCGCATGATGGAGATGGTGGTCGCGAACGGCCGCGATCCCGCGCAGATTTCGGTCGCACCGCAATTCATCGTCCACGGCGCCAAGAATCAGGAAGCCGCCGTCGCCCGCTACAAGCAGAGCCAGATGCACAAGCACCTGCTGTCGCTGTCGAAATCGACGCTCAAGGAGGAAGCCGGGCTGGCGATGGAGGACATCAACCTGATCGGCACGCCGGACGTGATCCTGGAAAAGATCGCGAAGCTGAAGGACGCCGGCGTCACCCATCTGCTCGGCATGTATTTCGCGGCGAACGACGTCCAGGAACTGCTGGACCAGATGCAGTTCTTCGCCGAAGAGGTGATGCCGCGGATCGAGTGACACCGCGCATCGCGCAGTTCCGGAAAGGCGCCCAATGACCAGCACGCTCGGCCTCTCTTTCGACGGCGGCGAGACCCCCGATGCATTTCGCGCGATGATCGAACTGGGCGATCGCGGCGGCGCCTCGACGGCCTGGCTCGCCTCGCATTTATTCCAGCGCGAACCGATCTCCTCGGCCGCGATCGCGCTCGGCGCCACCAGCCGGATCAGCATCGCCCTGATGGCGATGAGCCCGTACTCGGTCCATCCGCTCTACGCCACCATGGCTGCGGCGACGCTGGACGAGTACTTCCCCGGCCGCGTCAAACTGTGCTTCGGCGTCGGCGCGCCGCGCGATCTCGAAGCCGCGGGGCTCGTCGCCGAGCATCCGCTCGGCACCCTGCGCGAGGCGATCACGCTGTCGCGCGCGCTGCTCGGTGGCGAAACGGTCGATTTCAAAGGCGAGCGCTTCAGGGTCTCGGGCCGGCGGCTGTCGACCGGCGCGCGCGCCGTCCCGATCTATCTGGCCGCCTCGGGCCCGCAGATGCTCGAACTCGCCGGCGCCGCCGCCGACGGCGTGCTGATCAGCGCGGCGACCTCGCCGGCTTTCATCCGCTGGACGCTCGATCTCGTGCGCAAGGGCGAAGAGAAAACCGGCCGGGTCATCAAGAAGACGGCGCTCGTCTATGTTTCGGCCGATGCCGACGAGACCACCGCGCGCGACCGGCTGCGCCGCACCCTCGGTTTCATCCTGCGCGGCCAGCACCATGCCCGCAATCTCGAACTCGCGGGCACCAGGCTCGACCAGGCCGCGCTCGCCGCGGCCTATGCGCGCGAAGACTGGGACGCGGTGAACGCCCTGGTGACGGACGATGTGGTGATGCGCCACAGCGCCAGTGGCACGCCGGAGCAGGTCCGTGCGGCGTTCGCGGCGTATGAGGATGTCGGCGTCGACGAGATCGTGGCGTCCGGCATGGGCACCCCCGCAGACCTGCGGCAGCTCCTCGATGCGCTCGAATAGCCGCGTCAGCGACCGCGGCCGGACGGCGCCGACGGCGCCCCCATCTTGCGCGAGACGCTGTCGGCCGCCGACTTCACCAGCGCGTTGACGTGTTCGATCTCGCGCTTGGTCATCCCCTGCCGCGGCACCGCTCCGCTGAGCGAGGCGATCACCTCGCCCGATGCGTCCCGCACGGCGGCGCCGACCGAATAGACGTTGACCAGATTCTCCTCGTCGGAAATCGCGATCCCGGTCTCGCGGATCTCGCGCAGCTCACCGAGCAGCGCGCGGAACGTCACCTTGGTCTTCTTCGTCAGCCGCTTGTAGGGCTCCTTGCCGAGCACCTCGGCGGCCTCCTTGTCGGGCAGCGCCGCGAGCCTCACCTTGCCGAAGGCGGTGGAGTGAATCGCGGCGAGCGAGCCGGGCTGATTGTTGATCGCGATCGGGCCGTTGCTCTTGACGACCTTGAGATAGACCATCGCGCCGCCGCGTAGCACGCCGAGGAAGCTGCTGATCTGGTGCTGTTCGGCGAGCGCCACCAGTTCGGGCGTGCTGGCGCGGTCGAGATCGTTCTGCGACAGGAACGACGATCCGATCCGGAACGCGCGATAGCCGATGCGGTACTTCTGGGTGTCCGGCGCCTGCTCCGCGAGACCGGTCGAGGCCAGCGTGCTCACCAGCCGATGCACGATGGTCGGCGACAGCTCCATGCGGCGGGCGATCTCACGCACGCCGAGCGAACCGTTGTCGGACAGCAGCTGCAGGATATCGACCGCGCGTGCAACCGACTGACTTTCAGCACCCATCCCAACCATTCCGATAAACGTAACAGCGTTCATCTATAGCGACGGGGCGACGGGATTCCAAGCCGAAAGCGCTGCGTCTGCTCACTACTTGTCGGCTCGTCCCGCAATCTGTGCAGCGTTCGCTGGCTTCATGGGCAGTGCGCCGCTTGACAGGCCGGCGACCGTCTTCTCTAATCATGTTCGGAACGACGTTCTCTTAATCGGAACACCTGATGACGGTATCGGCCGTGATGGATTTTGCCAGCGACAACGCCGTCGGCGCGAGCCCGCGCGTGCTCGAGGCTCTCCTCGCGGCCAATGACGGCGCCGAGCCGGCCTACGGCCACGATTGCTACAGCGACCGCGCGCGCGCGCTGCTGAACGAGGTGTTCGAATGCGAGGTCGCGGCTTACTTCGTCGCGACCGGAACGGCGTCGAACGCACTCGCGCTCGGCGCGATCACCCCGCCTTGGGGCGCGGTGTTCTGTCATCATCGGGCCCACATCGCCAATGACGAATGTGGCGCCCCGGAAATGTTCACCGCGGGCGCCAAGCTGATCGGCGTCGACGGCGCGCACGGCAAGATCGATCCGGCCGCCCTGCGCGACATCCTCCGCGAATTCCCGGCAGGCCCGGTGCGGCAGGTTCAGCCGGCCTCGCTGTCGCTGTCGCAGGCGACCGAATGCGGCACGCTCTACGACTGCGGCGAGATCGCCGAACTCGCCGCCATCGCCCACGATCGCGGCCTGGCGGTGCATATGGACGGCGCGCGCTTCGCCAATGCGCTGGTCGCGATCGGATGCACAGCGGCCGAGATGAGTTGGAAGGCCGGCATCGACGTCCTCTCCTTCGGGGCCACCAAGAACGGCGCTCTGGCCTGCGAGGCCGTGATCTTCTTCGACGCGGCGAAGGCCGCGGCGTTCGCCTATCAGCGCAAGCGCGCCGGCCACGTCCTGTCCAAGGGGCGGATGCTCGGCGCGCAGATGGCGGCCTATCTCGCCGGCGGACACTGGCTCGATCTCGCGCGGCTGGCCAACCGGCGCGCCGCCGAATTGTCGGACGGCCTCACCCAGGTGCCGGGCGTGCGGCTGGCTTTCGAGCCGCGCGGCAATCAGCTCTTTGCCGCACTTCCCCGTCCGGTCGATGCGGCGCTCAAGAAGGCCGGCGCGCGTTACTACGAATGGGGCGACCGCGGCTTCGGGCGGCTGCTGACGCTCGGGACCGACGACGTTCTGGTTCGGCTGGTGACGTCCTTCGCGACCTCCGCCGACGACGTCCATGCCTTCGTGAGCGCCGCCCGGGGTGCGGCGTGAGCACGACGCTGAACGAATTTCTTTTGCTGTAACCCGAACCTCGTAGTCGAGAGAGGCACGACGATGCTGATGAAGAGATTGATGGTGGCGATCGGGCTTGCGCTCGCTGCTCCGGTGGCGGCCCATGCACAGAACGTCGTGATTGGCGCCAGCGTCCCCGATACCGGACCGGCCGCCGCGCCCGCGATATGGCAACGGTGGGGTTACCAGCTGGCTCTCGACGAGGCCAACGCGGCCGGCGGCGTGCTCGGCAAGAAGGTCGAGGTGCTCGCCTACGACAACCGCTGCAATCCGTCGGAAGCGGTGAACGTCGCCAACAAGCTGATCGAGGCCAAAGTCGTCGCCATCGTCGGCGCGCATTGTTCGTCGGCGACGCTCGCCACCATGCCGTTGATCGCCGCGGCGAAGATTCCGCTGGTGGACGGCATCGCGTCGAGCCCGAAGATCACCGATCTGTCCGGCGTCGGCGGCAACGAATGGACGTTCCGCATCAACCCGTCCGACGACGACATGATGAACGCGCTCGGCATTTATCTGAGCGGCAGCTCGAAGATCAAGCGTGTGGCCATATTGGGCGAGGACACCGACTTCGGACGCGGCGGCGCCGCGGCCTTCGCGGCGGTCGCCAAGAAGCACGGACTCGAGGTGATCTCGACCGACTTCCACCCGCAGAGCTATCCGGACTTCACCGCACTGCTGACGCGCATCCAGCAGAGCAAGCCGGACGCGATCGCGATCTTCCAGCTCGCCGGCGATCAGCTCAACTTCCTGCGCAATGCCATGCAGCTCGGCGTGCGGATTCCGTTCATCGGCCGTTTCGACCCCGGCGGCAACAACCTGCAGATCATCCAGGCCGGCGGCATGGAGGGATCGATCACCGCATGGACCTACAGCTATCTGGTCGATACGGCCGCCAATAAGGCCTTCGCCGCGGAGATCGAGAAGCGCCACAAGACGACGCCGGTGCTCCAGACCTGGGCCGGCTACGACGCCATGCGCCTGCTGCTGACGGCGATCAAGAATGCCGGCTCGACCGACCCGACGGCGATCCGCGACGCCATCAAGAAGATCGAGTTCACCAACGTCATGGGGGCCAAAGTCACCTTCGACGACCACAACCAGGGCGGCAAGGTCGTGCTGATCGAAGGCGTGGCCGACAAGAAGATCAAGATCCTGAAGGAAGTCTCGCTGGCGAACTGACCGGGCCCCGGCGCCCGCCCGTGGTGCGGAGAGCATCCGGGCCCGGGGATATTCAAACGTCATCAGACTTATCGCAACCTGGGAGAGGTCCGTCTCCCCGGCGCACGAGACCCCGCGTCGCCACCCGTCGTCCGCGCCGCGCCGGGAAAACGAGTTGAACCACGGATACTCCGCAATCCGGCATGCCGAAAACGGCATGCCGGATGTCGCTTCGCTCGTCCGCTCTACGGTTGCCGAGGGAGCCAATTGCTGTGCTGGCCGGCGTCACCCGACCCGCACGGTGAATTCGTTGCCGCGGCCTTCAGGAAGCAATCGCTGATCGGAACGCAGCTAGGCAAGCGGTCCGCCTCCGCACCGCCAAGGCGCACATTGGAGGTGCTTCCAAGACATCGTCGTCAGGAAGATTAGACGAAATCGAGCTGCAGGACTTTGGCGGTTTTGGCACGGCTGTCGCGGCAGGCGTCGGCGTCCTTCTTAAGGTCAATGCCATAGGTCGGAATCATCTGCTTCAAGCGGCCGAGCCACCCATTCGGCGTCAGCCGGTCGTCGAAGCATTTCTGCAGCACCTCCATGGCAATGAAGGCGGCGGTCGAGGCGCCCGGCGAGGCGCCGAGTAGCGCGACGAAGGATTTGTCGGCGCTGGCGACCAGCTCGGTGCCGAATTCGAGCACCCCGGTGTGCTGCGGATCGGGCTTGATGATCTGCACCCTCTGGCCAGCGACGGCGCGCTGCCAGTCCTCGCGCTGCGCCTTCGGGAAGAACCCCTGCAGCGCGGCGAATTGATGCTCCGAGGTCTGCAGCACCTGGCCGATCAGATATTCGCTGAGCTGCCAGTCGTCGCGCGCCACTGCCAGCATCGGCAGGAGGTTGCCGGGCTCGATCGAGCGGAGCAGATCCGCGTAGGAGCCGTGCTTGAGGAATTTGCTGGAGAAGCCCGCATAGGGCCCGAACAGCAGCGAGCGCTTGCCGCCGATGATACGGGTGTCGAGATGCGGCACCGACATTGGCGGCGAGCCGTGCGCCGCCTTGCCATAGACCTTGGCGTGATGCCGCGCGCTGATCTCGTCGACATCGCAGCGCAGCCAGATGCCGCTGACCGGGAAGCCCGCATAGCCGTTGCCTTCGGGGATACCGGACTTCTGCAGAATGTCGAGCGAGCCCCCGCCGGCGCCGGCGAACACGAAGCGCGTCGAGGTCGTGGTGCGCTCATGGGTGGCGACGTTCTCGACCGTCACCAGCCAGCGCCCGTCGTCGCGCGCCAGCGCGACGACACGGTGCTTGTAGTGCACCGAGACGCCGGACTGCGCCTGCAGTTGTTTCACCAGCAAATGCGTCAGCGCGCCGTAGTCAACGTCGGCGCCGCTGATGATCCGCGTCGCGGCGATCGGCTGTCCCGGCTCGCGTCCCTCGATGATCAGCGGCGCCCAGGCGGCGATCTGCGCCGGGTCTTCGCTGAACTCCATGCCGTGATAGCAGTGATGCGCCGCCATCTCGCGGTGGCGCTGGCGCAGGAACGCGACGTTGTCGTCGCCCCAGACGAAGCTCATATGTGGGCAGGGATGCAGGAAGGCGCGCGGATCCGGGATCGCGCCCTTGCCGACGAGATGCGCCCAGAGCTGGCGCGAGATGTCGAACTCGGTGTTGACCTCGAGCGCCTTGGAGATGTCGGCGCTGCCGTCCGGCCGCTGCGGCGTGTAGTTGAGTTCGCAATTGGCGGCGTGGCCGGTGCCGGCATTGTTCCAGGCCTGCGAGCTTTCCTGGCCGCAATCGTGCAGCGTCTCGAACATCGTCACGGAGAGCGACGGCTCCAGCTCCTTCAGCACGGTGCCGAGCGTCGCGCTCATGATGCCGGCGCCGATCAGCACGATGTCGGAGGTCTCGGGGATCTGGCTCATTTCGACGGCTCTTTATTGGCTGCGACGAACTGCAAGGCGGAGCCCTCGCGATACACCACATAGGCGCGGCGCCACGGCTCCTCGCCGATCAGCCGCCATTTGTGGCCGGAGCCGCTGTTGTCCTGCGCCAGCAGGATGTCGCCGGGACGGATCGTGAAGGTCGCGCCGGACTTGGTCTCGAATTCGAGCGTGCCCGACAGCGTGATGACGTAGCGCGGCACCGGATCCTGGTGCCATTCGAACGAGCCGCCCGACTTCGTCTCCTGAAACGAAACCTCGATGGCGGGCACCGGCTTGCCGACCGCGTCGCCGCGCGCGCCTTCAGTGAGATCGATCCAGCCTTCCTCGAACAGCGAATTGCCGTCCTCGCCGGTCCACATCCGCACGCAGCGTATCATCGGGTCACTCCTTCCTGGTTCGATTGGCCGCCCAAAGCAGCCGGAAGCGGCGCGGCCAGCGCCAGGCACAGGCCGACGGCCAGAGCCGCCGTCACCACCATCACGGTGACGATCAGGCCGAGCGTGCCGGCAATCAGTTCGGGCGACGCGGCGCCGCCCGCCTTCATGATGGCGAGTCCGCCGATGCCGGCGCGAAACGCGTAGAAGCCCGGGATCATAGCGACGATGCCGGGAAAAGCGAAGGTGACGGCGGGGACACGGAAATAACCGGCGAAGATGCGACCCACGAGCGCAGCGACAAAGGCACCGATCAGGCAGGCAAGGCTGAGCTCGATACCGAGATGTTCGAGCCCGGTGCGCAGCCCGTGGCCGGCCATGCCGCAGATCACGCAGACCCAGGCGGCGCGCGCCGGCACGTTGAACAGCAGCGCGTAGCCGGCGCCGGCCAGCGCGGAGAACAACAGATCTTCGGACGTGGCGAGCAGCGGCGGGTTGCCGTTCACCGGCAGCACATCGCCCATCAGGCTCGCGGACAAGAACAGCCCGAGCGTGATCGCCAGTACGGTGACGGCCGCGAGCATCAGCCGGCCGAGGCCGGTGCCGATGTGGCTGCCCAGGATATCACGAACCCCGTTGAGCAGCGGCACGCCGGGGACCAGGATCATGCCGGCGGCCACCAGACACAACGTCGGCGAGACACCTGGGAACGCACGCATCGCCAGCAGCCCGACCATCGCGCCGCCGAAGGCGGCCAGTGCCGCGCCGGCGACAGGGTTGGTCCCGCTCGCCGCCAGATATTGCCGCAGGCTTTGCGTGACGATGCCGACCAGCACCGAGACGCCGACCACCGGCCACGCGGCGCCGAACAGCCGCGCCAGCGAGGCGGCGGTAACGCCCATGCCGAGCGCCACCAGCCAGCGCGGATAGTGAGCGCCGCCGTGTTCGATGTCGTCGAGCGCACGGTCGATCGCGGTGAGATCATCGGCGTCGGCAATGTCGCGGCTGCGCAGCTCGCCGAGTACGCCCATGTTGACGGCGGTGCCGGCGATCGCCGGGCCGAGCCGGGTACGAAAGCCATCGTCGTCTTCCAGCGTCAGGATCAAGCCTTCGAGGCCGACGAACAGACGAACGCGATAGCCGAGCCGCTCGGCAAAGCCGGTGACGGCACTCACCACATGCGCGGTGTCGGCGCCGTTGGCCAACATCAGCCGGCCGAGCCGCAGCGCGACATGCGCGGCCTGCTGCGCCGGGATCGGTTCACGCAGCATCTCAGGCGCCCGCGAGTCCGCTGCCGACCATGTCGATCGGCCGGACGATGCGATCGAACGTCGCCTCGTCGACCTTGCCGGAGGCGAGCGCCGCCTGCTTCAGCGTAAGATCCATTGCAATGGCATCCTCGGCGATATGAGCGGCGTTCTGATAACCGATCACCGGCGACAGCGCTGTGACCAGCATCACGCTGCCTTCGACATACTGCGCGATGCGGTCGCGGTTGAGCTCGGTGCCTTCGACCGAATAGGTCCGGAGCTTCTCGCAGCCGTCGGCGAGGATGCGCGCCGAATGCAGGAAGTTGTTGATGATCACCGGGCGCATCGCGTTGAGCTCGAAATTGCCCTGGCTGCCGGCAAAAGCGACGGCGCTGTCGTTGCCCATCACCTGGATGCAGATCATCACCATCGCCTCGCACTGCGTCGGGTTGACCTTGCCGGGCATGATCGAGGAGCCGGGCTCGTTGCTCGGCAGCAGCAATTCGCCGAAGCCACAGCGCGGCCCCGACGCGAGCCAGCGCATGTCGTTGGCGATCTTCATCAGCGCCACCGCGAGATCGCGCAGCGCGCCGTGGGCGCGGACCATCGCATCGAGCGAGCCCTGCGCGGCGAATTTGTTCGGCGCGGTGACGAACGGCTTGCCGGTGAGCTCGGCGATTTTGGCTGCGACGTCGGCCGCAAATCCCTTCGGCGCGTTCAGGCCGGTGCCGACCGCAGTGCCGCCGACAGCGAGCTGATACAGGCCGGCGCGGCTGGCCTCGATCGCGGCACGGGCGTCGCGGAGCTGGCCGGCCCAGCCGTGCCATTCCTGGCCGACCGTCAACGGCACCGCGTCTTCCAGATGAGTACGCCCGATCTTGACCACATCCATCCAGCCGTAGGCCTTCCGTTCAATGATCTCGATCAGCTTGCTGAGCTGCGGCACGACTTGATCGTCGATCGCCGCTACCGCCGCGATATGCATCGCGGTCGGGAAGGTGTCGTTCGACGACTGGCCCATATTGACGTCGTCGTTCGGTCCGACCGGTTGCTGCGTGCCGAGCGTGCCGCCGAGCAGCTGGATCGCGCGGTTGGAAACGACCTCGTTGACGTTCATGTTGCTCTGGGTGCCGGAGCCGGTCTGCCACACGAACAGCGGGTAGTGATCGTCGAGCGCGCCCGAGATCGTCTCGTCGGCGGCGCGGACGATGGCCTCGGTCTTCCATGCCGGCAGCCGGCCCGCCGCATGGTTCACCAGCGCGCAGGCTTTCTTGACGTAGCCATAGGCGTGGTACACCGCCTTCGGCATCCGGTCGTCGCCGATCGAGAAATGCTGCAACGAGCGCTGGGTCTGTGCCCCCCAATAGCGATCGGCCGGGACGTCGACGCTACCCATGCTGTCGAATTCGCGGCGCTCGCCCTTGGCCGCGAGGCCGATCGGCACGTCATGCAGGGTCGGTGTCACCGTCTCGCTCGCCATTGCTTCCGCTCCACACCTTCAGCGCGCCCGCCTGACCAAAACCTCCGACGAGGCGGCGCCGGGGCATTGCGCGGCATGGGTTGGGAGTTGGGACCGGGACCGTCAGGGCCCAATCATACCTAGATATGTTTGGGTCGCCACTTGCTCGGATATGGGGATGGCGATCTCGAACGTACTACCCCGACCCAGCGTCGATCGAACGCTGATCGTGCCGCGATGCAACTCCACGATCGAGCGGCAGATCGCGAGCCCGACGCCCATCCCGGCCGTCTTGGTGGTGAAGAACGGCTCGAAAATCCTGCCGCGGACCTCGTCTGACATGCCGCAGCCGCTGTCTTCGATGGTCAGGCGCACCATTCCGTCGTCGGCGTCGGTGGTCCTGATCACGATCTGCCTCTCCTCCATCTCCGCCATCGCATGGATCGCATTGGTGACGAGATTGAAGATGACCTGCTGCAGCTGGACGCGATCAGCGGAGATACTCCGCCGCCGATCGGACAGCCCCACCGTGATCTGCACGCTGCCGGCGTCGAGGTCCTCGGCGATCAGCCGCATCACCTCTTCCACCACCTCTTCCAGACAGATCGGCGAGAACGCCGCCGGCGCCTGCTTTCCCAGCGACCGCAGCGACTTCACGATATCGGCGGCGCGGCGTCCGGAATTCCTGATCCGCGTCAGCCCTTGAGTCGCCTCGGCGATGTCGGGCTGCTCCCTGTTGAGCCAGCGCAGAGCGGCATCGGCTTGCGCCAGAATGCTGGCGATCGGCTGATTGATCTCGTGCACGATCGAGGCGGCGAAACTGCCGAGCGCGGTCATCTGCGAGGTCCGCCCCAACTCCGCGCGGGCCTCGCGCAGTTGAAATTCCGCCTCGGCCCGGCGACGGTTCTCGTCGATCAGATTGCGATACAGCCGCGCCGCATCCAGCGAGATCGCTGCCTGCGCGGCGAGGACATCGAGCATCGCCGTCCGGCCGGGGGTGAAGACGTTGGCGGCCAGCGAGTTCTCCAGATACAGCACCCCGACCAGATCGCCGCGCTTGATGAAGGGAATGCAGGTCAGCGAGCGGGCGGCCCGGCGACGCGGCCCTGCCGCATCGAGCTGTGGCGCGTCCGCCGAGACGTCGGCGAAGGTGACCGACTTCTTCATTCGCATCACGGTCTTCAGCAACGACAGCGGAAGGTCGTCGTCGGTCGGGATCGCGCTATAGAGATCGACCCGGATCTCCTGTCTCTCGACCCGCGCCGACGCCTCGATCCCCGCGACGGCGTCCTGAACCAGCAGAAACAGACCGAACTGAGCGCCCGCATGAACGATCATGCTCCGCATCAGGGTTCGCAGCACCTGCTCGAGTCCGACCTCTTCGGCCAGCGTCTGCGCCGCCGCCGTCAGCGCCGCGAGATCGAGTTCGCGCTGGCCGGTCCCATCCTCCGCCGGAGCGACCCTGCCCGCGTGATGCGGAAATCGAACGGCGAGATGCGTGGCCTTGCCGATCGCGCCCCACTGGCGATAGCAGGCGCCCGCCGCGATCAGGCAGCCCTGCGCCGGAGCGAACAGACCGGCCTCCACGTAATAAGTCCCGGCCAGCTCGTGGGCGAGCGCCTGGTCGTGGATGAAGCCCGTTCTCTCCGCGACACGGGCCGCCCGCTCGTACAATCTCTGCGCGGCCGCGCCGTCGCCGCCCAGCCGCGCGGCTTCGGCTTCAAGCATAAGATGCTTGCTCTCGAAGGTGTCCGGATTCAAACGCGCCCATTCGGCGAAGAGCGTGCGGACCGTGTCGAGGCGCGCGATCTTGTCGTCGGCCGGTCGGCCCTCCGCGATCGAGCGACACGATGCCAGCGCGAAGAAGAAGCGGCACTGCGCCGTGTCGATGTGAGCCGGCGCGGACCAGGCCAGATCCATCGCCTTCTCGAGATGGCGCAGCGCCGCGTCATCTCGATTGAACAGGAAGGCCGTGACACCAGCGTAGTAGCTCACCCAAAACTGGGTCACCTTCGACGAGATGGAATCCGCGTCTGGGACTGGATGGCTATCGCTGTCCCCGCTCAGCAGCGCAGTCACGAGTCCCATCTGAGCGTCGAGGATACGTTCGATATCCTTGTAGCCGATCTCGATGGTGTAGCGGAGGCCCTCCGAGATCTCGGCCCGAACGGCGTCGAGCGGCTCGCCGAGCACGAGAAGATTGGAGGCGATGTGGTTGCGCGCATAGCAGGCCATGCCCAGATCGCCCGCAGCCTGGCCGACGCGGGCGCCTTCGCGCGCGCGCTCGAGCGCAAAGCGCATCGGCCTGGCCCAGACGCTGACCTGGTCCAGCGCGATCAGGGCCGCGGCCCTCTGCGCTTCGTAGCCCTCGCGCTCCACCATCCGGCAAGCGACTTCCGCCCAGAGCACCCCTTGCTCATACGCCGCGAAGTGATGCGCGCCGTAGACGCCGAACCATGCCAGCCCATAGGCGGACTCCGGCGTCAGGCCGTAGTCCAAAGTGAGCTCGACGATTTTGAGAACGTGAAGAAAGCGAAGGTCGCCGGGAACGAAGGACGCTGAGATCAGCGTCGACAGCAGCGGGAGAGCCGCGCGTGCGATTTCATCGGAAGCGTCGGGCAGAGCCAATATCCCGGCGGGCGTCAGTTCTTCCAGCCGCGCCTGGCAGGCGCGATAGAGCCGCTCCAGGTCGGCCAGATCAGGAAGACGCTCGACTTCGATGCCGATCGCCGAGAGGCCCTGCAACGCGGCCTCGATCGCCGGGTCGTATTCGGACCTGATGGTCAGAGCCAGTGCCCGCAGACGATAGGTGTCGGCGATTTCGACGGGCGTGACGGCGACGTCCATCACACCGCCGAGCGCAAGGAGCGCGTCCTCGGTATCAGCGAGGGCGAGCAGGCAATCGCATCGCAGCCACTCGATCGCGAACACCGGAAACTCGCGGTCCGTGGCGCCGCTACGCGATCGCAGGTCGCGGGCCACGTCGAGAAACCGTAACGCCTGCTCGACCGCGCCGGTCGATCGAGACGTCCTGGCCGCGGTCAAAAGCACCCCGGCGAAGATCACACGCTCGCGGTCCTCCAGCCTGCTCCTGTCGGCGCGCGTGATCTGGGTCGCGATATCGAAGGCCAGATCCGAACTGCCGTCGCCGTCACCGGCAGCAACGAAATGGCGCGCGATGCGGAGGTGCTCACTGGGCCGACGCTCCTCCGGCGTGAGCGAATAGGCGGCCTCGCGAACGCGGTCGTGCGAAAATGTGAGATAGTCCCCGGCGCGCACGATGAGATTGGCCTGCACCAGGCTGTCGACCAGCTTGCGCACATCGTCCGAAGGAATCGCCGTCAGTCCGGCCAGAATTTCGATCGATCCGCGCCGGCTGAGGCAAGAGAGATGACGAAGCACCTCGCGCTGGCGCTTAGGCAGCGCCTCGAGCCGGCGCGCCATGAATTCGATCACCGTGAAGCCCTGAAACAGGCGGGCCTGGTCCCACACCCACTGCTGCCGAGCTCCGTCGAACGAAACGATCTGCTCGTCGGTCAATTTCTGCACGATCTGACCGATGTAGAACGGATTGCCGTTGGTCTCGCGATGAATGATCGCCGACAGCTCCCCGACCTGATCGACAGGATGGTTCAGGGCGAAAGCGATAAGTTCGGCCGTGTCGCCCGGCGACAGCGCCGCGAGGTTCATTTCGGTGCAGGGAATGCCGGAGGCGCGCGCTTCGTCGGACAGCGAGCGCCAGGGACCATCACTCTGTTCGTCGCTGCGATGGCTGCAGATCAGCAGGATGTGCGACGAACGCGCATCGAGCAGCGCTTTGGCGACGTCGAGACTGGCGCCGTCGAACCATTGCAAATCGTCGAGAAACAGGATGAGCGGCGTCTGCGCCGAGGCCAGCGCGGCGAAGGTCTCGCGAATAATACGCGTGGTGCGAACCTGTGCGAGATGGGCAGGAACTTCGGGCAGGGACCGACTACTTCCCGATAGCAACTCGACATCGGGAATGAGATCGGCCAGCAGCCGGCCACAGCCGGGCACTTCGGCGAGCCGGCCGCGCACGGCCTCGCGCGCCTCGCGGTCGCCAGCCGCCAAGCTGGTCATCGCCGATCGCAGCGCCTGAACGATCGGCGCATAGGGGATCGCCTGGCGCAGCGGGTCTCCCTTGCCGACAGCGCCGATGGCTTCGCCCGGGCCGACGCGCGTCAGCAGGCGGCCGATGAGGGCGGACTTTCCGGCGCCGGCCGACCCCGACAACAACACCACTTCGGCCCTGCCGGATTGCCGCACATTGTCCAGCGAACGAACCAGGCTCTCAAGCTCGGCGCTGCGGCCGAAGAACGAGTCGGCGAGTCGAGCCCGGACGGCCAGCTTGCCCGACGGATCCGAAAGGACATCCTCCGCCCCCGGCGAGGCCGCGATCCGTTCGATGTCGGCCAGCAACTCGCCGGCGGTCTGGTAGCGCTGGTCGGGATCCTTCGCCAACAGTTTGAGCAGAACTGCATCGATCGCAGGCGGAATGCCCGCCCGGACCAGGCTTGGCGGCGGCACCTCGATGGCGACATGGGCGTGCAACCACTCGGCGATGCTCGCAGCCAGCAGCGGCGGGCGGCCGACCAGGAATTCGTAGAGGATGGCTCCCAGTGCATAGAGGTCGCTTCGCGCGTCCAGCACGGGATGATCACGCCGGGCCTGTTCAGGGGCTGCATACTTGAAGTCGATCTGCGGCAGCCCGGGCATATCGGGCGCAAGCTCCTGCCCGATCAGGCGCGCCCCGCCAAACTCCCCGAAGCGGACGCGGCCGTTCTCGTCGACCAGCACCTTGGCGGGGTCGAGCGAGCCGTGGACGACGCCACAAGCGTGCACTTGCGCCAGCGCAGCGGCTGCGCTCGCTGCGATCGCGACAAAGCGATCGATCGCGACCTCGCCGGCCGGCAGCTGCGTGAGCGTGCGACGCGAGCAAGCCGGATAAACCAGAACGACCTTGTCGCCGTCCCCGACATAGGCGGGCAACTCTGCGACCTCGCCGCCCAAATGCGCCGCGATCGTCGCCTCGCGCTCCAGTCGCACTCCCGCAGAAGTTCCCGCTGCCGCACTGCGGACGAGCCAAGTTCGACCACTCTTCTCCCCAGCGAGGTGCGTCTCAGTTCCGTCTGCGACGCCAATGGACGAAAAGGTCAGCTCGGACCACCACTGGCGATCGATCACTCGGTCAGGCCCCGACTCCGCCGATGCGAACGGTCTGAAGTCTTCGCCATCACATGTCTTCGACGTCGCCAAGGTCGGATCCAACGGCTGCTGTTGACCTGAGCATCAGACCTACAGCAACCGGCTGGCGCAGTCTTTGTACGAATGGACGATGTTTTGGCCAAAATTGACATGCTTGTTTCGGCGACGACCCGGGCCCCTCCTGCGAAGGAGCATCAATTTACTCAAAGACGGCCGACTGAGCTTGGCTGAAATCGCCTGCATCTGCCGTTTCTCCTCACAGACCACGTTCATCCGCGCATGTCGGCACCTCGCCGGGCGAATATCTGCATCTGTCCCGCACCTGAGCCAACGACCTTGCGATGCTACTCCGCCGGTGGCGGGACGATCGGCTTTGCGCCGGCCGGGGCGCTGTTCGGCACGACCGACACCGTCGCGGTGAGACCCGCGGCGAGCACGATCGAGGGCGGCACATCCCTCAACGCGATCCGGACCGGGACGCGCTGAGCCAGACGCACCCAGGTGAAGACGGGATTGACGGTGGCAAGTCCGGACGGATCGGACTCGGCATTGGACACCGCGATGCCCCGCTCGATTCCGACGACGGATCCGGTCAGCACCTGGGGATACGCCATCAGCGCGACGTGCGCCTGGTCGCCGACGCGGATGCCACGCAGCAAGGTCTCTTCGAAATAAGCGTCCACCCAGAAGCTGTCGCTGTCGACGATCGACAAGGCGCGCTGGCCGCTGGTGGCGTAGTCTCCGGCCTGGGTGACAAGATTGGTGACATAGCCATCGACCGGCGAGACGATCTCCGTCCGGCTGAGCGCCAGCCGTGCCTTGTCGCGATTGCTCAGCGCCTGGCGATAGGCCGCGGCGGCCATGTCGGCCGCGGCGGCGTAGATCTGCTGCTCCTCTTGGGATACGGCCAGAGACGACAGGCGGGCGCGACGCTCGGCTTCGGCCTGCTTGTTGGCGAGATCAGCCTTGGCGCTGGCCACAGTCGCTTCCGCGCTCGCCAGCGCAATCTGGAAATCGATCGGATCGATCTTCATCAACGGATCGCCCTTGCGAACGTACTGCGCCGCCTTCACCGCAAGCTCCGAGATTCGGCCCGACACCTGCGGCGTCACGGTGATGACATAGGCCCGTACGGTGCCGTCGCGCGTCCATGGCGCAGCCATGTAGGCCTGCCACATCACCCGTCCGAGATACGCCGCAGCGGCGACTGCGGCGAGCGTGACCAGCACCGGGAGCAGCGACCTTGCCGGCGGCCGGCGAACTTCGGGGACATCGGCGGCAGTCATGGACGAACTCCTGAGACGATCACGATCGTCGAGAGGACGACGACGTAGATGGACAGATTGAACAGACCGGGGTGCCAAACCCGCCGGCCCACCTGCAGCCGCGCGCCGACGATGCCGAGCGGAATGGTGGCCACCCAAGCGATCAGCATCATCACCACGAACGGCGCGACGTAGACGCCGAATGCGTTCACTTCTCGATACATTGCGTCGGTCCTCACCTGAATGCTGCGGCTAGCAGCTGCCGGCCGCGAAACGGGGCGGTCAGCAGCGCCGGATGGTTGTCGATGGCATCAATGACGACGGCGATGTGCGACTGGCAGGCGATCCAGCGCCGGCGGCCCACGTCTTCGTTCGGAGGATCGAGCGTGAGGTTACGGCCGCGCCATGCCACCAGCATCGCCCGCGCATCGGCCAGGCGACCGTCGGCGAGCGCGGACAGCGCCACGCGTAGCGAGCCCAGCGCGCGGTCGTCTGGCACAGCCTGTTCGAGGCGGAGGACTGCGCGGCCGACCGCATAGAGCGCGAGCAGATCGGCGGTGTCGTCCGCTGTCGCCTGGGGCGGGAGCAGCTCGATGCGCCGCGCCATCAGCGCGGTCCAGCGATCCCGATCCGGCGTCCACCGACGCCACAGCAGCCGGCGTAGGTCGCGGACCGACAGAGAGATCAAACGCCGCAGCCGAAGGCCCGGCGGCACCACCGGCATGGCGACGAAGAACAGCGCTCCCACCGCGCTTCCGGACACGATCGCCAGCGCGAGATTGAAATACGCCGAGGCGTCGTACACGACCGGGTTTCCGACGCCGAGCAGCGGCAGCGACGAGATCGTCATCGCCAGGAAGACGACGCTGTGCCACGTCCCGGCCTGCATCGTTCCGAGCACGACGAACAGCACCGACAACACGCCCATCAGCGCCGCGAAGCTCGACAGCGCCGGCAGCACGCCGAAATACAACACGCCGCCGACGACGACCATCGACGCCACCCCGATCGTGTAGTCCCGGGCGAGGTCGCGCGCCTGGTCACCGAACGATGCGAAGATCAGCGTAGCGACAGCGGCGAAGACGATCGCGAACGGGCCGGACGGCCAGGCCGTCGCCACCCAGAACCAGGTGGTCGCGAGGATCGCCGCGGTCGTCCGGGCGCCGTTCACCAGAGCGGGCAGCGGATCGGCGAGAACGGGGACGACCGGCACCGACCGGTCGCCTCTTCCACCGACAGCTGCTGTTGCCAGCACGGCGTCTGCCGCGGCGACGAGGCTCTGCACGACGTCGCGGGCCGCATTCAACATCCGCGCGTCGACATCGGACTTGCGGATCGCATCGATCCGCGCCAGCGCGGTCCGGCAAGCGGCGCGAAATCCCGCCGGATCACTGTGTAGGCGGGCCTGCTCGAGCGCAGCCAGCACCGCCCTGAGCTCGCCGCGTGCGTCGGCGGTCGCGTCGACCACGCCGTCGACGCGCGTCGCATTGCGCCAGCTGGTCAGCGCATCCAGCAGTTCGAACGGAACGCGGCGCAGCCGATTGCGATCGGCGAGCACCGGCGATTGCTCTCCCAACGCCGCGTCGATCGCGAGATTGAGAGAGCCCATCTCCCGCGTAAGCGCAATCCGCGCGGCGCGACCGTCCCGGGCGTCGCGATCGGACGAGACATCCGTGGAGAAGCCCGCGAGGAGATTGGCCGAGATCCTGCCGAGCGTCTGGCAAAGCTGTCGCCGGGCCGACCCGGACCCGGTCAGCATGGCGACGACACAGGCCGCGCAGATGCCAATGCAGATCTCGCCGACGCGAACGATCGCGAGAAAAGGGGCCGAGGATGGATCCGTCACCGTATCGGCGAAGATGATCGCGCTGGTGATCCCCGCCAGCGCCGCTGCGTAGGCCGCCAGATTGCGCAGCAACGTAGCGGCGGCCGCGCACAAACCGCAGAACAGCGCCAACAGCAGCAGCGCGGGTTCGCGCTGCTGAGGAAACGACGCCAGTAGCGCCACCATGGCGAGCGCGCCGGCCGCCGAGCCGATCGCACGAAAGCGGCCTTTCTGGATCGAAGCGCCGAGATTGGGCTGGCAAACGATCGCCGCCGTCGTTGCCGCCCAGAAGGCGTTCTGCAATTCGAGATAATAGGTAACGAACAGAGCGAGGCCGACCGAGGCCGACAGGCGCAGACCGAACAGCACTCGGGGGGCGAATAGTCGGAGGTGCAGCCGGACCGCCTGCCAGCCGTGCCAGAAGAGCCAATCCTCGCGGCCACTGTCGTCGAATGCGCTCATCTTAGCCGGACACCTCGAAGCTGGATGCATCCCAGATGGATCCGGTGCGTGACGAGCTCCATCATACAATGGTTTGCCGACGCGGCCGGCCTCGCCCTCCAATGAACTAAGCGCCGCGCACGGGCGAGGCGGCGCACCTGATACCAACCTTGGTTTGGGTCGCCAGCCGTTCGAATTCGAATAGGCACGAAATAATCGGCAATGATCACCACGATCCGGCACGCAAATGGGTTCTGCACGGCAAGCGGTTTGCCGAACAAGCGAGGATGGAACGATGAAGAAGCTCTTGATGTTGTCGGTTGTTGGCGTCGGCCTGCTGAACGCGGGCGCAGCCTCGGCCGCATCCTACAAGTGGTGCGTCAACTACGGCACTGCGGATGCCCTGGAATGCGAGTATCGGACGCTCGCGCAGTGCCGCGCCAGCGCGTCGGGCGTCGGCGGCGAATGTTCCGTCAATCCCCATCTGCTGTTCGGCAACGCCAGCACTCAGACGCCGGTACGTTAACGCCGCAGACCGAGCCGAGCCGGGAGCGCCGACGAACTTCGGCGCTCCCTCGCATCTCTCCGGCATAGTGGCGCCGTCCTGCATGCAGATGTTGGCTCTATCGCTTGGGCGTCGTTCGGCGCCGCAATCCAGCATCGCCCGCATTCGCGACTATAAGTATATCTCACGCTGAGATTTCGGGGCCGGCAGGGCGGCTCAGATCGTAAAGATCGACCTCGGCGCGCCCCGCGTGCCGGGCTCAGCCGCGATCGGCGGCATCGGGCACAAACGTCGTGCCGTCTTCCATCCTGAGCGCGGACTTGCTTGATGTGTCGGGCCGCCCAAGACAATTCTCGGTCGTATGGTCGACACACCCACCTCCTCGATCGTCGTCACTTCGAGATTTATTCAGGGACTGAGAATATCGGTACACGCGTGCAGGACTTCACCGCAAAATCGACGATGAGCCTCGTCCCTGGTCGATTGTCCTCATAGCGGAGGGTTGCGCCGATGCGATCCGCCGCGAGATCGATCACGCGGCTTCCAAAGCCAGACTTCGAAGGTCCATTATCAGCCGACAGCCCACGCCCGGTGTCGGCTATCGACATCGTTCCTGTCCCGAGGTCGTTGCGACGGATCTGAACGACGACATCGCCGCATCGCCCGTCACTGTAGGCGTACTTGCAGGCATTGACGATCGCCTCGGCTGCAATAAGACCAAGGCTGGTCCCGATTTCGGGACGCACCGCCATCGGGCTGAGATCCGTGACCAGCTTGCCCGAATTGAGAGACGGCAGGCACAGCGGGCGAAGCTCCCCGATCAACGACATCAGATAGTCGGCGAGATCGAGAGAGTCCTCGCCCAGGGGCGTGGAATAGAGCCTGCGATGTACTCCCGCGATCGCCTGTATCCTCAAACCTGCCATTTCCAAGCTGCGCCGCGCCCGGTCGTCATTGAGCTGCATGCTCTCCATCGAGATCATCGACGCAACCATCTGCAGACTGTTGGCTATCCGATGATTACACTCGGCGTTCATGTGTTGACCGATCGGACCATCGGAGAACATCGACTTCGCTCCGTGAATGGAAGGCTCGCCAATCATTGTCTGTATCTCCACGATTGCGGGAGGATTATGCCATTCGGCTCGGCGAACGATACTGTACTGAGGTGTTAAGCTGGCGACCGCTGTTCGTCTTGAAGCGCCGCTGAGCGCAACGACATACGGCCAAGCCTAGGAGACGACGCCGCTGCCGAACTGATCGGGATGCGAGCCTTGCGGCATCACCATCTCTCGCCATTTTGCCGGTGTTACACCGGTGATCTTCTTGAAGACAGTGGTGAAGTGCGCCTGGGTCTGAAATCCGACCTGAATGGCGATCTGGATGATCGGCTGGTTGGCGTCCTGGAGTAGTTCCTGCGCGGCCGCGATGCGTCGCTGCAGCAGATATTGATGTGGCCGCATGCCGGTCGACCGCAGAAACAGCGCTGCGAAATGCATACGACTCAGCCGCGCCGCCGCCGCCATGTCGGTCAGCGTCACCTTCTCGCCGAGATGCGCCGTGACGTGATCGCAAACCAACTTCAAGCGCCATTTCGGAAGGCCCGTGGTCGCCGTCGTCTGCTGCTGCTTGAGGGCGCTGGCGTGCCCCTCGATACTGAGGCGACGAACCACCGTCACCAGGCGCACGGCGTCCGCATAGAGCGCGGAGAATTCAGAAGGTTCGCGCTCGGCCGCCGCCAGAGCCTCGGACAACCTGGCGACCACCGGATCCTGATCGGCGGACGTATCTGCCCCGGGGCGGGCGAACGGACGAGCCACGTCGGGAAAACTCAACAGCGTTTCAGGACCGCCATCGGCTGCTCGATATCGCCACCCGTCCCGGCTCCCACGAACGGCGGCCCCCTCACCCTCCACAATGCTGATCGACGCCGCGATGCTCTTAAAGGCGATCGTCTCGGCACGGTGATGGGCAGACCGATCTCGATGCTGGTCAAGGGCGTCCGCTTGGGCCCGGATGCTCGCGGCCCGACGGTTCGGGTGTGATTCGCTGGCGAACTCGCAAAATGGATGCGACAAGGCTGACCTCCACATTGACGCTCACGCGCCACGATGCGCGCTCGTGTTAATATGAAGCGTTAGGTTCAACCGAACATCATACGGACGTATGCGCACCCCGGACGTCTGGACGATGCAAGACGCGCGGGCGGCACCCGGCCGGACCGCACCTTGTTGATGCGCCGCGATCTGCGGGCCGCCGGCTCAAGATCGCCGCAACACGGCATCGGCGCGCCGAAGCTCGCGCCGGCAGCCATCACGGTCGCCAGCACGATCCGCGGCTCGTGCAAGTTCGAGTGCACCCAGAGCTT
This sequence comes from Rhodopseudomonas palustris, assembly GCA_016215605.1. GTDB lineage: Bacteria > Pseudomonadota > Alphaproteobacteria > Rhizobiales > Xanthobacteraceae > Rhodopseudomonas > Rhodopseudomonas palustris_L. Next base: position 43,631 of record JACRJB010000021.1, on the reverse strand, counting down.
GTTGAAGGTCGGGATCTGCCGAGGCGACGGCCAGCGAGTGAGGCGTTGGTTGATAGCCCCGTAGCGCGGACAGGCTCTCCGGCCGCCAAGGCTGTGCAGACAGCCGGGCTTCGATCGCCGCATCGACCTGAGACTGCAGTCTGACAATCGAGCGCGTGCATGCCCCCGCATAGGCCGCACCGCTATCGAGTACGCAGGCAATGACTAGTGGAAGGACGATCACAGTCCGTGTCACGGCACGACTCCTCATTGGCAGAAACAAGTGAGCGTTGTGGTCCTATCGAGCGAGGTTCCTTGGCGATCCGGGACGTGGAGAGGGTGTCAGAAGTATCGCGGGATCGGCCCGTTATGCGGGGTCATCCGGTCGGACAGATCGAACAGAACCTCGTCGACATAGCACCAGCCCCACCCTTCCGGCGGATCGTATCCCTCGATGACCGGATGCGCGGTCGCATGGAAATGGCGGGTCGCGTGTCGGTGCGGGGAGTCGTCGCAGCACCCGACATGGCCACAGGTCCGGCAGATCCGCAGATGCACCCACGGGCTGCCGATCTTCAGGCATTCCTCGCAGCCGAGCGCGCTCGGCGTGACGTCGCGAATGCCCGCGATGTGTTTGCAGCCTTTCGACATTCGCTTCTCCCTCGTTCGACCACCACAACAATAACCGGCGGTAGACGTTCACAGCTCCTGCGAAACGGCCGCCGCGGCTTGCCTCAGCTCTCCGGAAACTCCGGAACCGGCTTGGTTTTGCCGCGGAACAGCCAGTAGCCGTAGCCGATATAAGCGAGGATGATCGGCACGATGATCACGATGGCGCCGGCGACGATGACCTGGGTCCGGTGCATCGACGATGCCTGCCAGATCGTCATCACGCCCGGAATGGCTTCGGGCCACACGCTGGCGCCGAGCCCGGCCAGCGACGTGATGAACAGCAGAAGGGACAAGGCCAACGGTGCCCACTCGCGTTCGCTCCAGCGCGTCAGAAGAATGCCGATCCCAGCCAGGACCGCTATGATCGGCAGCGGTGCCAGCCACAGCATGTCCGGCCATACGAACCAGCGTTCGGCGATCTGCGGCTTGACGAACGGCGTCCAGACGCTGACGAGCAGGATCGCGCCGCCGGCGCACAGCAGCGTCGGCAACATCAATTCGCGGCCGAAATTCTGCGTCGAGCCGCCTGTCTTCCACACCAGCCAGCAGGCGCCCAGCAGGCCGTAGGCGGCGACCACGCCAAGACCGGTCGCGATCGAGAACAGCCCGAGCCAGTCGAACGGTCCACCCGCGAACGCACCATCCGACACCGCGATGCTGCGCCCGACGAAGGCTCCAAGAACCGCCCCCTGACAGAACGCGGCGATGAACGAACCGGCCGCGAAGGTCGCGGACCAGATGATCTGGAATCGCCCGCCTTGCGAGCGGAATTCGAACGCAACGCCGCGAATGACCAGGCCGAACAGCATCAGGCACAGCGGCACGTAGAACGCCGGCAGCAGGATCGCGAAGGCGAGAGGAAACGCGCCCAGCAACACCATGCCGCCCAGCACCAGCCAGGTCTCGTTGCCGTCCCAGAACGGCTCCAGCGTCGTCATCATCACGTCCCGATCCGAGGAGCGCGGCGCGAACGGAAACAGGATGCCGACGCCGAGGTCGAAGCCATCCAGCACCACATACAGGCCAATCACGATCGCCGCGCTGACAGCGAAGAAGGCCGCAAAGTCGAAGTTCGCCATCATGCTCATTTCGCACCTTTAGGGGTTGGGGAGTTCTGTCCAAGCGCGGCGGCGACAGTCGCCAGCGGCACGGCCTGATGAGTCGGCAGGGCGCTCATCGGGCCGCGCCAGGCCAGCCGGCCGGCGTACCAGAAGAAGCCGAGCAGCAGGCAGTTGTAGAGGACGAAGGCGATCGCCATCGAGCTGGCGACGGCGCCGGTGGCGATCGGCGACACCGCCTCGGCCGTGCGGAAATGTCCGTAGATCACATAGGGCTGCCGTCCGACCTCAGTCACCACCCAGCCGGCCAGCGTGGCGATGAAGCCGAGCGGGACGCAACCCATGCAGGCGATCTGGTACCAGCGCGTCGTGTAGAGCCGTCCGCGCCAGCGCAGATACAGCCCGGTGAAGGCGACCAGAAGCAAAAGCATCCCGCAGCCGACCATGACGCGGAAGGCCAGGAACACGGGAAGCACGGGCGGGCGTTCCGACGGCGGCACTTCCTTCAGGCCTTTCACTTCGCCGTTCAGCGAATGCGTCAGGATCAGGCTGCCGAGCAGCGGAATCTCGAGCGCGTAGTCGTTGCGTTCCGCCTTCTCGTCCGGCCAGGCGATCAGATTGATCGGCACGCGCCGCGCCGTATCCCAGCGCGCTTCGATGGCGGCGAGCTTCATCGGCTGATATTTGCGGGTGTTCAGCCCGTGCTGATCGCCGATCAGCATCTGCGCCGGCATCAGCACCGCCAGCAGAGCAAGGCAGATCGAGAACGCCTTGCGCGCCGCCGGTTGATCGGCGGGACGCCCGCGCCAGATCCAGAACGCTGCCACGCCTGTCACCACGAACCCGCCGGTGATGAAGCTCGCGGTGATCATGTGCGCCAGCCGGTAGGGCATCGACGGATTAAACACGACGCCCCAGAAGTCGGTGGCGACGAACCGGCCTTCGGCCGTCGTGGTGAAGGCGGTGGGCGTCTGCATCCAGGAGTTCGCCGAGATGATCCAGAACGCCGACAGCACCGTGCCGATCGCGACGATCAGGCAGGCGACGAAGTGCAGTTTCTCCCCGACCCTCTCCTGGCCGTACAGCATCACGCCGATGAAGCCGGCCTCGAGGAAGAACGCGGTGAGCACCTCCATCACGAACAGCGGCCCGATCGCATCGGCGGTCGCCCGGGCGTAGCCAGACCAGTTCAATCCGAGCTGATACGAGATGACGACGCCGGTGACGACGCCCATGCCGAAGGCGAGCGCGAACACCTTGGTCCAGAAGCGGACCAGATCGCGGTACACCGGGTTGTGCGTGCGCAGCCACAGCGCACTCAGCACCACGATGAACCAGGCGATTCCGATGGTGAAGGCCGGCCACAGAATATGATAGCCGATCGTGAACGCGAACTGCAGTCGGGAGAGGAGGAGTTGATCCATCGGGTGAGCCTGTTCAGTTCATTCGGTGGGGGAAGTCGGCGAAGGTTGGGCAGCGGCCGTCTCGGTCGGAGGTCTGCCGACGATCCCGTCGCGCGCCACCGCCCGATCGCCGGCGAGCGGCGCCGTGGCGGGCGTGATCTTGACGGGGATCGATTTGTAGGACGGCGTCAGACACTCCGGATCGCGAAATTCGAGCGCCACCAGCGGCTGGATTTCCGGGTAGTAAGACGCGCAGCAGCCGTCCGGCAGATTGTAGCTGACCAGCGTCAGTCCCTGCACGATGCGGTCGGGCCGCGCGTAGTCCAGCGCGGTCGCGACATCGACGACGTCGCCCTCGACGAATCCCAGCCGCGCGAGGTCCTTGGGGTTGACGAACAGCACGTCGCGGCGGCCGAACACGCCGCGGTAGCGGTCGTTCAGTCCGTAGATCGTGGTGTTGTACTGATCGTGCGCGCGCAGCGAGGTCATCCGCAGCACGTCGGGGTCCGCAGTGGTCTCGTCTTCTTCCAGGCCTGCGAAGATCGCGAAGTTCGCCTTGCCGGTCGGCGTATTCCAGATCCGCATCGCGGCCGAGTTCGGAAGCTGAAAACCACCCGGCTTGCGGATTCGATCGTTGTAGGCCTCGAACTCCGGAAACACTTCTTCGATGGCGTCGCGGATGAGGTCGTAGTTGCCGGCGAGCGCGTCCCAATCGACTCGCGTCCGGCCCGCCAGCGTCGCCTTGGCGATGCCGGCGAGGATCGCCGGCTCCGAACGCACCTGATCGCTCGGCGGGGTGAGGAAGCCGCGTGAGGCGTGCACCATCGACATCGAGTCTTCGACGGTGAGCGCCTGGCGGCCGGACGCCTGAATGTCGGCGTCCATGCGGCCCAGCACCGGGAACAGATAGGTCGTCTTGGCCGCCAGCAGATGTGTGCGATTGAGCTTGGTGGCGAGGTGCACGGCGAGATCGAGCCGGCGGAATCCTGCAAAGCAGGCCTGCGGGTCCGACGCCGCCATCGCCAGATTGCCGCCAAGGCAGATCACCGCCTTGGCGTGGCCGTCGCGCATCGCCGCAATGCTGTCGACCACCGAATGGCCGAACGCGCGCGGCGGCTCGAAGCCGAACACATCGCGCAGCCGGTCGAGTAACTTCGCCGAAGGCCGCTCGGTGATACCGACGGTGCGATCGCCCTGGACATTGGAGTGCCCGCGCAGCGGACAGATGCCGGCGCCCGGCTTGCCGATATTGCCCTTCAGCAACAGCAGATTGGCGATCTGCTGGACATTGGCGGTGCCGGTGGCGTGCTGGGTGACGCCCATGCCGTAGCAGACGATGGTGGCGTCCGACGCCGCATAGTCGTCGGCGACCCGTTCGAGGTCGGCACGCGACAGCCCGCTGGCGCGTTCGATCGCGGACCAGTTGCAGGTCTCGAGATCGGCGACCATCTCGGCGAATCCGGCGGTGTGGCCGGCGATGAAGGTGTGATCGAGCAGCGGCGCCAGATCGGCGGCACGCGCCGCCTTGTCCTTGGCGACCAGCGCCTTGCAGATCCCCTTCAGGGCAGCCGCGTCGCCGCCGACCTTGACCTGAAAGTAGCACGAAGCGATCGGCGTCGACGACGTGGTCGCCATTTCGATCGGCGCCTGCGGTGCCTCGAAGCGCTCCAGCGCACGCTCGCGCAATGGATTGAGCACGATGATCTTGACGCCGCGCCGCGAGGCGTTGCGCAGCGGCGTCATCATCCGCGGATGGTTGGTGCCGGGATTGTGGCCGATCGAGATGATCAGCTCGGCCTTGTCGAAGTCCTCGAGCGTGACGGTGCCCTTGCCGATACCGATCGACCGTGGCAGGCCGACCGAGGTCGGCTCGTGGCACATGTTCGAACAGTCCGGGAAATTGTTGGTGCCGAACTGGCGGCCGAACAGCTGGAACAGAAACGCCGCCTCGTTCGAGGCACGCCCGGAGGTGTACAGCTCGAGCTGATTCGGATTGTCGAGCGCGTTGAGGCGCGTGGCGATATCGTCGAACGCGGCCTGCCAGTCGACCGCTTCGTATTTGTCGGTTTCGGCGTTGTATCGCAGCGGATGGGTCAGCCGCCCCTGATCCTCGATCCAATAATCGGACCGCTCCCACAGCGATGCGACTGTGTGCTGCGCGAAGAACTCCGGGCCGACACGCTTCGGCGTCGATTCCCAGGTGACGGCCTTGGCGCCGTTCTCACAGAATTCGAAGGCCGAGGTGTGCTTGGGGTCGGGCCAGGCGCAGCCGGGGCAGTCGAAGCCGTCGGGTTGGTTCTGCTTCAACAGAGTGGGAACGCCCTCGACGAGGATCTGCTGTTCCTTCAGCGCGACGGCCAGCGCCTTCAGCGCTCCCCATCCGCCCGCCGGCTCCTCATAGTCTCGAATTCCATCGGGGCGCTTGGTCACAATCCAACCTCTGAAGGATCCATCGCGGAGCAAGCCGCCCCACTTCTCTCTTCAGATGGACGCTTCGAGGTGGATGCGTTTTCATTTCGCACTGAAGCCTGCGAAGCTGGATGCCTCGGGAGACGCTCGCGAAATCATGATCGGGCCGCCGACCGGCGAGGCCGTGTCGCGGCCGCAAAGAAGCTGGAATGCCGGCGGCGCTGCGCTGCCGTCCGGTGGCCGGACGGCGCAGTTGGACGATGCGTCACGTCGTCAGAAGTGACTCATCGTCCGTGTTTCGCCGCTGAGTGAGCTAACGGGGCAGCAGATTTTGCCTGGCCAGATCGATCACTTCGTCGCCGCGCCCGCTCATCACCGCCCGGATCAGCCACAGGCTGAAGCCCTTGACCTGCTCGGCACCGATCGTCGGCGGCATCGACAGTTCCTGCTTGGCGGTGACGACGTCGAGCACGGCGGGGCCGTCGTGAGCGAGCACCTCGGCCACGGCGGCCGGCAGATCGCCGGGGTCCTCGACCCGCACGCCGTGAATGCCGACCGCACGCGCCATGGCGGCGAAGTCCGGATTCTCCAGATCGGTGCCGAGCTCGACAAAGCCCGCGGCCTTCATTTCCAGCGCGACGAAGCCGAGCACGCCGTTGTTGAAGATCACGACCTTCACCGGCAGCTTCATCTGCGTCAGTGTGATCAGGTCGCCCATCAGCATGGTGAAGCCGCCATCGCCGGACAGCGAGATCACCTGCCGGCCCGGCTGCGCCGCCTGGACGCCGATCGCCTGCGGCAACGCATTGGCCATCGAGCCGTGCGCGAGGGAGCCGACCAGGCGGCGGCGCCCGTTCATCTTCAGATAGCGCGCCGCCCAGATCGTCGGCGTGCCGACGTCGAAGGTGAACACCGCATCCTCGGCGGCACTGTCGCTGATCAGCTTGGCGAGATATTGCGGATGGATCGGCTTGTGCCCGGGCGTGCCCTTGGCGAGATCGTCGAGACCCTCCCGGGCCGAAACGTAGTGCGCCACGCAATGATCGAGGTGGCCGCGATCGGTCTTGGTCGTCAGTTTGGGCAACAGCGCTTCGATGGTTTCGCGGACGCCGCCGACGACGCCGAGGTCGAGCTTGCAGCGGCGGCCGAGATGTTCGGCGCGAAGATCGACCTGGGCGATCTTCACATCGCCCGGCAGGAACTGCTTGTACGGGAAGTCGGTGCCCAGCATCACCAGCACGTCGCAGGCGTGCATCGCTTCATAGCCCGACGAAAAGCCGATGAAACCGGTCATGCCGACGTCGTAGGGGTTGCCGTATTCGACGTACTCCTTGCCTCCGAGCGCGTGAACGATCGGGCTCTTCAGCGCTTCGGCCAGAGCCATCAGCTCGTCGTGCGCGCCGGCGCAGCCGCGTCCGCAAAACAGCGTGACCTTGCCGGCATCGTTGAGCAGCGTTGCCAACGCCTCGATCTCCGGCTCGCCGGGCGTGACGACCGGTGCAGGCGGCAGCAGGCCCGAGACCGGCGACACGCCGCGCGATGACGCCTCTTGCAACGCCACGTCACCCGGAATCACCACGACGGCGACGCCGCGACGACCGATCGCAGCGCGGATCGCATTCTCGATGACGTAGTCGAACTGGTGCGGATCGGTGACCAGCTCGCAATACACGCTGCATTCCCGGAACAGATTTTGCGGATGCGTCTCCTGGAAATAGCTGCCGCCGATCTCGGCCGACGGGATCTGCGCCGCGATCGCCAGCACCGGCGTGCGGGTCCTTTGCGCGTCGTACAGGCCGTTGATGAGATGCAGATTGCCGGGGCCGCAGGAGCCGGCGCAGACCGCGAGCTCGCCGGTGATCTGGGATTCGCCGGCGGCGGCAAAGGCGGCGACTTCCTCGTGCCGGACGTGCACCCATTGAATTCCGCCGTGCTCGCGCAGCGCTTCGGTCAGCCCGTTGAGGCTGTCTCCGACGACGCCGAAGATGCGGCGAACGCCGGCTTGATGAAGAGTCTCGACGATACGATCTGCAATCTTGGGCATGCGCCCTGCTCCTTGCACTGGTTTTGACCTGGCGGACATCCGGCGCGAGACGCCTCGCGTCGAACCGGCGTGGTGAGCGAACAGCGGAGGCGGCAGATCGTTCGATCTGCGCCGCCTGCGCGCTCCTCATCGCCTTGACCGTCCGACAGGTGGAAAGCGTTGCTTCGCATTCCAAGCCTGTTTTTTAGCGACCGCATCGCCGCAGAGCTTTTGTTTCCTGAGTCCGAGCGCGACGTGCGATTCCGAAAGATCGGCGGAGACGACTGATCAACTGTGGGACGGCGGCAACCGCCCGTCGCACTCGCAAGGACGTGCTCTCATGCGCACCATCTTCATCCTCGTCATCGTGCTGGTCGCATCGGCCGTGGCGGGAGGCGTCTGGTACATCAAGCATGACGATTCGGCTGTCGCAGCCGCCGTGGTGCCCGTACCGGTCGCCGCGGTGCCGGTGATCGCCGCAAAGGCGCGCCGCCACGACGTACCGATCAATTTGCGCGGCATCGGCACCGTCGCCGCCACCAACACTGACGTCGTCCGCAGTCAGATTCAGGGACAACTCACCGAGATCAGTTTCACTGAGGGGCAATTCGTGAAGGCGGGCGATCTGCTGGCGCAGATCGATCCGCGTCCCTATCAGGCTCAGATCGCGCAGCTCGCCGCCAATCGCGACCGCGACAATGCGCATTTGGCCAACGCCAAGGCCAATCTCGATCGCGACACCAAGCTCGGCGACAAGGGTTTTGCCAGCGCGCAGGCGATCGAGACCCAGCAAGCAAAAGTCGCGCAGCTGCAGGCCACCGTCGAGTCCGACCAGGCCCTGATCGACCAGGCCAATATTCAGCTCGGCTACACCCGCCTGACCTCTCCGATCCCCGGCATCACCGGCGTGCGGCAGATCGACGTCGGCAACATCATCCATCCGACCGATCCAAACGGGCTCGTGGTTGTGACCCAGATCGAGCCGATCTCTGTCGTGTTCGCGCTGCCGGAGACCGACCTGCCGCAGATCCAGGACCAGATGGCGAAGGGTTCACTTGCGGTGATCGCCTACAGCCAGGACGGCAAGACCAGGCTCGACGAAGGCAAGCTGCTGCTCGTCAACAACAAGATCGAAGAGGCGACCGGCACCGTGCAGCTCAAGGCGGAATTCGCCAATGCGCAGCACCGTCTGTGGCCGGGCCAGCTCGTCAGCGTCGATCTGCTGCTGACGACGCTCGAGAACGGTCTGACGGTTGCAGGCTCGGCCGTGCAGCAGGGACCCAACGGCTCCTACGTCTACGTCGTTACATCAGCGGGAACGGCCGAGATGCGTCCGGTGAGGGTCGGTCAAATCAGCCGCGGACAGGCCTTGATCGAGAGCGGACTGTCCGGCGACGAGACCGTGGTGGTCGACGGCCAGTATCGCCTGCAGCAAGGCAGCCGCGTCCAGCCACTACACGGAAAGGCGGCGCAGGAGGCGGATCTGCAGAGTGCCGTGCAGGACGCGCTGCCGTGAACCTCTCAGCCCCCTTCATCAGCCGCCCGATCGCGACGTCGCTGCTGATGCTCGGCCTCCTGCTGTGCGGTCTCGCCACTTATCGACTGCTGCCGGTCGGCGCGCTGCCCAACGTCAACTATCCCACCATCCAGATCTCGGCGCAGTTGCCGGGCGCCGATCCGCAGACCGTCGCATCCTCGATCGCAACGCCTCTGGAGCAGCAGCTCAGCCAAATCCCCGGCGTCGTCCAGATGACGTCGTCGAGCGCGCTCGGCGTCGCGCAGTTGATCGTTCAGTTCGATCTGTCGCGCACCGTCGACAGCGCTGCGACGGACGTGCTGGCAGCGATCAATGCCGCAAGTCCTTCCCTGCCGCCGAACATTCCCTATCCGCCGACGATCCGGAAAGTGAACCCGGCCGAGACGCCGGTGATGCTACTGGCGCTGACCTCCGACTCGTTGCCGCTCACCACCGTCGACGCCTATGCGGAAAACATCCTGCTGCCGAAGATCTCGCAGATCCCCGGCGTCGGCCTGGTCGGCATCGGCGGCCAGCAGAAGCCGGCGATCCGCATCCAGGTCGATCCGGAAGCGCTGGCTGCCCGCGGCATCGGCCTCGAAGACGTGCGCAGCGTCGTCGCCGGCGCCAATGTCGATCTGCCCAAGGGCACGCTGAACAGCCCGCGCGTCACCTACACGCTCAACACCAACGATCAGCTGCTCAAGCCGGACCAGTACGACGGGCTGATCATCGCCTATCGCAACGGCTCGCCGGTGCGGATCCGCGACATCGGCAAGGCGATGGAAGGGCCGGAAAACGATCTGCTGGCGGGCTGGTACAACAAGGACCGCGCCATCATTCTGGCCGTTCAGCGCGTGCCGGGCGCCAATGTGATCGCGACGGTGGACCGGATCAAGGCGCTGCTGCCGCAGTTGCAGGCCTCGTTGCCCCCGGCCGTCAAGGTGACGATCGCGGCGGACAGGACGCAGACGATCCGCGCGGCCGTTTCGGACGTGCAGCACACGCTGCTGCTGACCATCGGCCTGGTCGTCATGGTGATCTTCCTGTTCCTGCGCAACATATGGGCGACGGTGATCCCGGCCGTCACGGTGCCGCTGTCGCTGGTCGGCAGCTTCGCGGTGCTCTATCTGCTCGGCTACAGCCTCGACAATCTGTCGCTGATGGCGCTCTCGATCGCGGTCGGCTTCGTCGTCGACGACGCCGTGGTGGTGATCGAGAACATCGTCCGCCATATCGAGAACGGCCTCAGCCCGATGCAGGCGGCGATCAAGGGATCGGCCGAGATCGGCTTCACCATCGTGTCGATCACGCTGTCGCTGATTGCGGTGTTCATCCCGTTGTTCCTGATGGGCGGCTATGTCGGCAAGCTGTTCCAGGAATTCGCCGTCACCATCACCGCCTCGCTCATCCTGTCGCTGATCATCTCGCTGACGCTGACGCCGATGATGTGCGCCCGGCTACTGAAGGACGAGACCCACAAGCGCCACGGACGGATCTATCTGCTCGTCGAGCGGGCGTTCGACTCCCTGCTGGCGCTCTACGCGCGCGGCCTGCGCGTCGTGCTTCGGCATCGCTTCGCCACACTCATGGTGATGCTCTCCACCATCGCGCTGACCGCCTATCTCTATGTCGTGATCCCCAAGGGCTTCTTCCCGCAGGAAGACACCGGGCAGATCGTCGGCATCACCGAGGCCGCGCAGGACATTTCGTTCCCTGCGATGTCGGAGCGGCAGCAGGCGATCGTCGCCGTGCTGCTGAAGGATCCGGCGGTGCAATCGGTCGCCAGCTATATCGGGCCGGGCGGCCCGACCGCCACGCTGAACCAGGGCCGCATCTTCATCATCCTGAAACCGCGTGAGCAACGCAGCGTCAGCGCCGACCAGATCATCGCCCGGCTGAAGCCGGAGCTGGCTCGCATCCAGGGCATCGAGCTCTACATGCAGTCGGCGCAGGACATCACCATCGGCGCCCGGCTGTCGAAGACACAGTATCAATACACGCTGACCGACGCGGATTCCGCCGAGCTCGCCCATTGGGCGGCGATCTATCTCGACAGGCTCAAGCAGATCCCCGGCATCACCGACGTCGCCAGCGACCAGGCCAATGCCGGGCCGCGGCTCGACATCACGGTCGACCGCGATGTGGCTTCCAGCTTCGGCATTCTGCCAGCCACGATCGACAACACACTGGACGACGCCTTCGGCCAGCGCATCGTCTCGACGATGTTCACCTCACTGAACCAGTATCACGTCATTCTGGAAGTCGATCCGCGCGACCAATACGGCCCGGAGGCACTGCAACAGATTTATGTGCCATCGTCCAGCGGACAGCAGGTGCCGCTCAGCACGCTGGTGACGAGCAAGATCGTGCCGAGCCCGATCCTGATCAATCACCAGAGCATGTTTCCCTCGGTGACACTGTCGTTCAATCTGCAGCCCGGGATCGCGCTGGGCGACGCCGTGGCGGCGATCCAGGCCTTTGAGAAGGCATCCGGCAAGCCGGCTTCGCTGGCGACCTCGTTCCAGGGCAACGCCCAGGCGTTTCAATCATCACTGGCCGGCACGCCGCTGCTGATCGGCGTGGCGCTGATCGTCATCTACATCATTCTCGGCGTGCTGTATGAGAGCGTGATCCACCCGATCACGATTCTCTCGACCTTGCCGTCGGCCGGCATCGGCGCGCTGCTGTTGCTGATGGCGGTGAAGATGGATCTCAGCGTCATCGCCCTGATCGGCATCATCCTGCTGATCGGCATCGTCAAGAAGAACGGCATCATGCTGGTCGACTTCGCGCTCTACGTCCGGCGGACGCAGGGGCTGTCGGCGCAGGACGCGATCTATCAGGCGTGCACCTTGCGGTTCCGGCCGATCCTGATGACGACGACGGCGGCGATCCTGGGCGGACTGCCGCTGATGCTGGGCACCGGCACCGGCTCGGAGCTGCGGCAGCCGCTCGGCTATACAATCGTCGGCGGCCTGCTGCTGTCGCAGGTCCTGACGCTGTACACGACGCCGGTCGTCTATCTCTATCTCGACGCGCTCGGCGAGCGCATCGCGCGGTGGCGATCGCCCGCGGGCGTCCCGCGCACAACTCCGCCGGCGCCGCCGATCGACGACGCCAGCCCCTCTGCATCGACGAACATGTGAGGCGCAGACGATGACGCTCGAAGCCTGTCTGCTGGTCGGTGTCGGCGGCGCCATCGGAGGCGCGGCCCGCTTCGTGGTGTCGGACGCCGTCGGGCAGCGTTGGGGAACGACCTTCCCCTGGGGCACCCTCATCGTCAATGTCTCCGGCGCGCTGCTGATCGGCATCTTCGTCGGCCTGGCTCGAGTCTACGCGGGCGGATTTGACAGCCCGCTCATGCGAGATCTGATCATCACAGGGGTGCTCGGCGGCTACACCACGGTGTCGTCGTTCAGTCTCCAGACCATCAACCTGGTCTTAGATCGCCGTACGGCGCTTGCGACGCTGAACGTGGTCGCCTCGACAACGCTGTGTCTGGTCGCGGTCGCGCTCGGCTATTCCGGCACGATCTGGGTTGCAGGTGGAGGAGCCTGACCATGCCAGCCTCGCGGATCGTTCTCTGCACCGCCGTCGCACTTGGCAGCTCGCTCGGAGCGCTGTCGCGGTTCGCCACGGCATCGATCATCATGGAGATAGGAGTCGGCGGCGATCTGGTCGCGACCGCCTTCGTCAACGTCGCCGGATCTTTCATCATCGCGCTCTACGCCACGCTGACGGATCGGCGTGGGGCTTTCCCAGCGAGCGACGTGTCCCGTCAATTCGTGATGGCGGGTTTCTGCGGCGGTTACACGACGCGGTCGCTGATGGGGCTGGAGACGTTCATGATCATCCTGGACCATCACGCGCTTTCCGGAGCCGCTTATGTGACGGGTGTGATCGCCCTGTCATTGCTCGCCGCCGCGGCCGGGTATCGACTCGGCCGGCTGTTCGAGCCCAGTCCCCCGGGCAAGACAATCGAAGAGTGCCGCGCACTGTCGTAGTCCGTATTGTCCGGCCCCATCCCGAAACCGCTCCGCCGCTATACGCGATCGTTCGAAGCGGAAGCCGCGCACATTTGAAGTGCTTTCCGAGAAGCCCATCGCGGCAGTCCTCCTCATATTAGCTGCAGGCCGACCGCGACCCACCTCACGGATGAGATGACGCCTGGCCCCTCATGCATGCAGCGGAGACACGCAATGCCGACATCAGCCAAACCTCAACCGATTCGCGGCAGCTATGGCGCCGATGATCCGGGACCGCGCAATATCGAACTCGATCTGCAGAACCCCGATATTCTGGTCCCCCCTGCCACTGACAACGGCTCGATCCCGAATCTGAAATTCTCTTTCGGGATGGCGCACAACCGCCTGGAGGCCGGCGGCTGGGCGCGCGAGGTCACGGTGCGGGAATTGCCCGCCGCCAAGGGCATGGCCGGCGTCGATATGCGGCTCGGCCCCGGCGTGGTCCGGGAGCTGCACTGGCACAAGGAAGCCGAATGGGGCTACGTGCTCCAGGGCAGCTGCCGCGTCACCGCGGTGGATTACGACCGTGGCGTCTTCGTCGATGATCTGCAGGCCGGCGACATCTGGCTGTTTCCCTCCGGCATCCCGCATTCGATCCAGGCGCACGCGGAAGGCTGCGAGTTTCTGCTGGTGTTCGACGACGGCAACTTCTCCGAAAACGAGACGCTGCTGGTGACCGAGTTGATGGCACATATGCCGATCGAAGTGGTCGCCAAGAATTTCGGCATTCCGGCGACGCACTTCGCCAATCTGCCGCCGAAGGAGAAGTACATCTTCCCGCTTCCGGTGCCGCCGCCGCTCGACGAGGTGCTGGAGAAGCTGCCGAAGAACCGGCCCGCGATGCCGTTCACGGTGCATGGCCGCGACTTCACGCCGACGCAGTGGGACGGCGGCAAGACCACGGTGATCGACGTCCGCAACTTCCCCGTGACCAACATGGCGGCGCTGATCATCGACCTCGAGCCCGGCGCACTGCGCGAAATTCATTGGCACCCCGACGCCGACGAATGGCAATATTACATTCAGGGTGAGGCCCGGATGACCGTGTTCGACGCCACCTCCAAGGCGCGGACGTTCAACTATCGCGCCGGCGACGTCGGCTACGTGCCGAAAACCCTCGCGCACTACATCGAGAACATCGGCACCACTCCGGTGCGGGTGCTGAACGTCTTCAACAAACCGCTGTTCAAGGACGTTCCGCTCAATCAGTGGCTGGCGCTCACCCCGCCGGATCTGGTGCGCGGCCATCTCGATCTCGACGACGTCGCGATGGCGGCACTCAACCCGAACCCGCGCGCCGTAACCCGCTGACGCCGGATCGGCAGACGGATGCTTGCGTGCGGCATGGTCGCGCGCGAGCATCCGTCTGTCCCGCACCCGCGCGCAACGCCGACATCCCAAGCGAGTGGCACGATGCGGTCGGACGTCGACAAGGCAAAAGCGCCGGAGACCGCGACGGCCCCCGGCGCGAGGTCGATTCTCCACGGCGTGTTCGCGCTGTCGCTGACGTGCATGGCGGGATTTCTCGACGCCGTCGGCTACACCCATCTGGCCGGTCTGTACGTTTCGTTCATGAGCGGCAACAGCACCCGCCTGGGCATCGCGATTGCCGAAGGCGATCGACAGTTTCTGATGCCGTGCGGCTTGGTGATCATCGGTTTCATCGCGGGCGCGTTTATCGGATCGTGGATCGGTGACGCCGTCAGTCGCTTCAAGCTGACGGCGATTCTGGCCACGGAGATTGCATTGCTGCTGCTGACGATCGCGCTGAGCCTCATCACCAGCAGCTACGCCGCGCTGCTCCCGATCTGCGTTGCGATGGGCATCCAGAACGCCGCTCACGAGACGATCGTCGGCGTCGAACTCGGCAAGAGCTTCATCACCGGCTTTCTGTTCAATTTCGGCAAAGCTCTATCTGTGCTGGCGCAGCGCCGGGGTGGCGCAGCTCAGGTCTTGGTTTTTGGCGCCTCATGGAGCGCCTTTCTCGTCGGCGTCGTTTTGGGCAGTCTGGCGCTGAGGCATTTCGGCCTGATGGGAGCGATGTCGGGAGCCGCTGGGGTGCTTGTGGTTCTCGCGATCGGCGTGACGCTCGACCAGCTCCGCTCGCCGAATCCGACCGGCGACTCACCGCGGCTATCGAGCAGCCCGTAACGGCCCGGCGCGACCCACGGGTTCTTAACCGGCAGGCATCTGGCGCGCACCATCAAGTGGACGAGCCGCACGCATCTTCGGCGCGGACGCGCCGTCCGGTCTTGTCGAAATCGACGATGCTTTGCGCTTTTCGCGCGCGGCGATGCCCTGCAGATGAAATGCCCGACATTGTCGCTGGAGGCGCGGGTGGATCGCCGTCATTCGTTCCGAGGCCAACCTAACACCTAGATTTAATGTTCAGTCGAAGCGGGCCTCGCTACCTTGCTTACCAGAGTTCAGCATTCGGCAGTGGAGATTCCCATGGCTTCATTAGCTCCTATGACGGCGCCCGCATCGACACACGTCAATTCCATGCTGTTCGACGAGCACGACTACATGCGGGCGATCGGCCGCTATCCGGTCCTCGAAGAGGACGAAGAAGCGCGCTTGTGGCAGCGCTGGCTGGCCTCTCGTGACAAGGCGGCGGCCGACGTGCTGATCACCAGCCACCTTCGGCTCGCGGCGAAGCTGGCCCGCAACTACCGGCGTTACGGATTTCCGATCGGCGATCTGATCGCCGAAGCGAATCTCGGATTGATGATGGCGCTCGACAAATTCGATCCGAACCGGGGCGCGCGGTTTGCGACTTGCGCGGTGTGGTGGATCAGATCGGCGATCTACGACCACATCGTCAGGTCGTGGTCGCTGGTGCGCATCGGCCGAACACCGGCGCAGAAGAAGCTGTTCTTCCGTCTCCGCGGCGAAATCCGCAAACTGCGGCCCGATCACCACGGCGCCCTGACCAAGGACCTGGCGGAGCAGATCTCGACAACGCTCGACGTCCCGCTGCGCGAGGTCATCGAGATGGAGCAGCGCCTGTCGGGCGATCTGTCGTTGAATGCGCCGCTGTCGGATCTCGACGAGAGCGGCGAGTGGCAGGATCTGATCGCCGACGATTCACCGAACGCCGAAGCCGTCCTCGCCGGCCACGACGAGCTCGACCGTCAGCGCGGCGCGCTCCGGGACGCGCTGGTGCAGCTCGATGCGAGGGAACGCTACATCTTTTCGGCACGGCATCTGGGCGAGCGCCCCGCCAGCTTCGAATCGATCGGTCAGTCGCTCTCGATTTCGGCCGAGCGAGTCCGGCAGATCGAGGCGCGCGCGTTCGCGAAGGTCGCGTCCGCCGCCCGCCGGACCTGCGGCACGGCCCAGCTTGCCGCGCGGTGCACGACCAGTCGACGTGCGCAGGCGACCGCCATGCGCCCGCACCGGATCGGCATGGAGGCCGTGGCGCACGTTTTCTGATCGGCCGGCTTTCCGGGCGTCTCCATGTCGCACGCCCGTCGCGACCAGCTCACTGAAACGCGAGTTGTCCGCCTACGGCCCGGTCGAGTATTGCAGACGTGACGGGGAGTGGAGAGTGAGCAGGACCGAATTCTACGGCACGCGGCTGGACGAGCATTGGCGCGGGCAGTGTACGGTCACCTCGCTACTGGTGAAGGGACGCGCACAAAGCGACATCACGGTCGCCCGTCTGACCGGAGGGCCGGGCTTCGGGCTGGTCGAGCCGGTGCCTCCCGAAGAGGGCTTCGCAATCACAGTCGAACTGATCGACTACCAGCAGGGCGAGCTCTGGCTCGGCGGCCGCAGCTCCGTCCAGACCGAGCTTCGCCGCAATCACAGCGTTTTCTACGACCTCCGGCACGGCGTCGAAGCCAACCTGGAAGACCCGTTCGATTTCCTGCATTTTCATATCCCGCGGCGTTATTTCGCCGACTTGGCCGCCGCGAGCGGCGTAGCGGCGACCGACGAGCTGCGCATCGGGAGCGGCCACGGCTTCTTCGATCCAACCATGCTGCATCTGGGCATGGCGGTGCTCCCAGCACTCGAGCGACCTGCGGAAGCCAATCAGCTCTTTCTCGATCACAGCATGATGGCGATGTGTGCCCACATTGCTGGAACCTATGGGGTGGCGATCGAGCCGCGCGTGCTGGCCAAGGGCCTCGCAGGGTGGCGGCTGAGGCGGGCGAAGGACCTGATCGCGAGCCGGCTGAACGGCGACATCTCGATCAGCGAGATCGCGGCCGAATGCGGGCTGACACCGAGCTATTTTGCGCGACAGTTCGCCGAGGCCACCGGGACGACGCCGCATCGCTGGCTGCTCAAGATGCGCGTCCAGCAAGCCAAGCAGCTGATGGCCGAGGGGCGACTATCGCTTGCGGAAGTGGCGATCGCCTGCGGCTTCGCGGATCAGAGCCATTTCACCCGGGTGTTTTCTCGCGAGACCGGTGCGACGCCGCGCGCCTGGCGGGATCATCGGCGGTGAGCCGCACTGCGAAACGGCTCTGAATCGAGTCCAACAATTCGCATTTCGTTCAAGACCACCCCCGGCGGGCGGACGATCATGCCCATCGAGGAACGGCATCCGACCGGTCGAGTCGGACTGCGACCTCCCGATGAGGAATGCTTGGATGCACGAACCGCTCGCTCCGCCAACAGTCGGCCGGCCGCAACGATGCCGGTCCGCGGAGAGCGCGAGGCCCGGCGCCGCGCCTTCGCTGTCCGCCTCGAGCGGCCTCGACCGCGCAACGGAGCCGTGCCCGCAACCAACCACGGAGCCCAACCACAGAGCGGCGATGGGGCGCTACGCCGCCGCGCTGTCGCGCGAGCTGCATCAGCCACTGACCAGCCTCGCCTTCGATGCCGAGGCGGCGCTGCGTTGGCTCGATCGCCCGCAGGCCGACCTGAGTGAGGCGATCCGCGGTCTCGTGCGCATCCGCGACTCGGCCTTGCGTGCGGCAGCCATCGCACGATCGTTGCATTCGCTTGCCCAGCGCGCGGAGCCATCCCTGACGCCCGTGCTGATCGAGGACCTGCTGGAAGCGGCGCTGCGGACGACCGCCAAGGATCTGGAGCGGCACCGGATCGCCGTCGACAAGCAGGCTCCGGCGGCCCCGAAACATGTGCGGGCAGACCCCGCGCAATTGCAGCAGGTTTTGCTCGCGCTGATCGGCATCGCGGTCGACGCGATGGCCACAGTCGCCGACGCCGACCGGCGCCTCACCATCAAAGTCTTTCATCTCGACGATGCGGTTCATTGCAGCATCGGTCACAGCGGGGACGCGATGGATGCGGTCGTTCTCAGGCGGACATTCGAGCCGTTCTTTCCCAGCAGCCCCGACGGAAAGGACCTCGGCCTGGCGATTTCCCGCGCAATCGTCGAAGCGCATGGCGGAGAGCTGACGGCGCACTCCGAACCCGGCATCGGAAGCAACTTATCGTTCCGTCTCGGATTAGCGGACTGATTCCGCGGAGGCGGGCCTGTCACCCCGTCGCAGCGCCGTGAGGATCCGAGTTGCGACGTTCCGGGTGAGAGACGCGCAATCGGTGGAACGCGGCGGAACACCTCCGGCGGAGCCAAAGAGACTCCGCCGGATGACCTCTGCTACGCCGCTTTGCGACGGGACCGTCTTACGGCTCGCACTTTGATCGCAAGTCCGAAGGCGAGATTGCTCCAGCCCTGCATGACGAAGTCCACGACCAGCAGAGCACCGAACAACCAAAGGGCGATTCCTCGCGAGCCGACGATCAGCACGACGCCGACCGCGAAAGTGACGAGGCCGGCCGCGACGATCCAGCGCCAGCCCGCCGCCGGTCTCGTCTGAACGGCGGCCAAGACTCGCACGAGGCCGGCGCCTCCCAGGAAGAACCCCGCCAGCAGAACGAGTTCGTACGAGGCGAGCAGAGGATCGTAGACCACAATCACCCCGGCGACGATGTAGATGACGCTACTCAGGAGCCAGAACAATACGCGTTGCGCCCCGCGAGCCGAAACAGCGTGAACGATCTGGGCACCGCCGCCAACCATCATCGCCGCGCCGATCACCTCCACGGAGGTCAGATTGGCGAGCACCAGATTGGTGGAGGCGATTCCTGCAACAATCAGCTCGATCACGCCCGCCGCGACGAACCACCCCCATTTGCCATCGAGAGTTCGGATCGCGTCGCCGAGGGACGGTCGGATCTCGGAGGCCATCGTCATGTCGTGTCCCCCGCGTCAGGCGCCGCGTGAATTGTGGCCGCCTTGGCCCGCTTCGTTGAGAAACCAGACACGGCGTTCGGCGTCGTCGATCCAGTTTTCGATCAGGCTTGCCGTCGCGACGTCGCCGAAGGCGTCGCAGAGCTCGTGCACGCGGCGAAGCTCGGACGTCAGTTGCTGATTGTCGCTGCGAAGCTCGGCGAGCATGTCCTGCGGATCGACATAGTCGGCGTCGTTGTCGAGAATTCGTTGGGTCCGCGCGATATGCCCGATCGAGTGAAGCGTGCTGCCGCCGATCTTGCGGGCACGCTCGGCGATCGGATCCGTCATGCCGAAAATCTGGTCCGACTGCTCATCGAGCATCAGATGGTAGTCGCGAAAGTGGGGACCGGACATGTGCCAGTGGAAGTTCTTCGTCTTCAGATAGATGGCGAAGACGTCGGCCAGCAGGGCGCGCAGCGCGGCGGCGATGTCGCGCGTGGCTTCGGACGACAGATCCGTCGGGCTATCCAGGTTCGGGCGGACGAGGGGCAAGTTCATGTGAGGTCCTTTCTTGGGTCGCTGGGAGGGGCGGTGTTTCGGCCGGGGTAACGCGCGCGCGCGAGGTCGACCGTTCGGCTCCGCGGGTTCCCGATCGGCAGGATCGGTGACCGAGCAAAGTGGAAGGGGAGCGACCGGCCCGGACGCACGGGCCGATGCGAGAAACTACTTCTTGAAGAAAGCGAGTAGCCGCTCGTTGATCATGTCCTTGTGGGTCGTGCACATGCCGTGCGGCGCGCCGGGAATCACCTGCAGTTCGGAATTCTTCAGCAGCTTCGCCGAGAGTTTCGCCGAATCGTCGATCGGCACGATCTGATCGGCGTCGCCGTGCAACACCAGAGTCGGGACCTGGATCTTCTTGAGATCGTCCGTCATGTCGGTTTCGGAGAACGCTTTGATGCAAAAATAGGCCGCCGGAAAGCCGGCCATCATGCCCTGCAGCCAGAACGACTCGCGCACGGCCTCGGACACCTCGGCACCCGGCTTGTTGTAGCCGTAGAACGGCAGACTGAGGTCCTTCCACAATCTGGAGCGATCGCTGGTGACGCCGGCGCGCAGACCATCGAACACCGAGATGTCGAGTCCGCCGGGGTTCTTCGCGGACTTCACCATCACCGGCGGGACCGCGCCGATCAGCACCGCCTTGGCCACTCGCGCCGCGCCGTGACGGCCGATGTAGCGCGCCACCTCGCCGCCGCCGGTGGAGTGCCCGACGTGGATCGCATTGTTGAGATCGAGATGCTTTACAAGTGTCGCCAGATCGTCGGCGTAAGTATCCATGTCGTTGCCGGTCCACGGCTGGTCCGATCGGCCATGACCACGGCGATCGTGGGCGATCACCCGGAAGCCGCGCTGGGCGAGGAAGAACATCTGGTCTTCGAACGCGTCCGACGACAACGGCCAGCCGTGACTGAACACGACAGGCTGCCCGCTGCCCCAATCCTTGT
This sequence comes from Rhodopseudomonas palustris, assembly GCA_016215605.1. GTDB lineage: Bacteria > Pseudomonadota > Alphaproteobacteria > Rhizobiales > Xanthobacteraceae > Rhodopseudomonas > Rhodopseudomonas palustris_L. The sequence goes on along the minus strand of JACRJB010000021.1, from coordinate 22,887 downwards.
AGTACAGTTTCGTGGCATCGGCGGTCGTGAAGGTCGGCATAATGGTCTCCTGCTTGCATTGCGACGGCGTTGAGGTCGAGGGAAGCTGTGCGATCTTTCGACCGCGGCCTGACATCGATCTGGCATCGCAGGGACGGAAGCCGTTCCGGATCAGCACTGCGCTTGCGCAACAGCACTTCGAGGACGTCATCGAAACATTTGCGCGAGGTTGCTTCTCGCGTCGTCGGCAGCCGAGCCGGTCGGCGCGATCGTCGATCCGGCAGACACGATACGGCGGCCGCATGATCGTCCAGCGAACCGCGGCATTGGCATGAAGGATCGGACGGCATCTCGGGAGAGGTGCAGTGGGATGACCAAGCACAATGACGGTTGACGAATTGCGCTTCGAATCGGCACGAACCGCGACGGCGCCGAATCCGACGCAGAGGCTCTCTAGATCCGAACTGGTAGCCGCAGGACCTACGGTTGCGACGTCGGCGGGTCGCGCCGGCCGCCGTTGGGCTGAGCGGCGGACGGAGCGCGAATGCCGAGCGCATCGGCCATCCGGACCAGTTCGGCAAGCGATTTCGCCTGCATCTTCCGCATCATGTTGCCACGATGGATCTTGACGGTGATCTCGCTCAGCGACAGCTGCCAGGCGATCTGCTTGTTCATCAAGCCGGCGGTGACCAGCCCCATCACCTCGCGCTCGCGCGACGTCAGCGATTCGTAGTGCACGCGGAGGCTATGGTCACGGTCCGCCTCGCTCCGCTTCTGTCGCGCACGAGACACGGCCTCCCGGACGCCGGCGAGCAGCGCCGCTTCGGCGAAAGGCTTGGGCAGGAAGTTGACGGCGCCGGCCTTCATCGCCCGCACCGTCATGGGAATGTCGCCGTGCCCCGAGATCAGGATGATCGGAATCGGCGTATCGGCGGCGACGAGCTCCTCCTGGAATTCCAGGCCGTCCGCCTCTCCGAGCCGGATATCCAGAATCAAACAGGAGGCGGTGTCCACGGCATCGGAGGCGAGAAATTCCTGCGGTCCGGCGAAGGTCTTCACCCGATAGCCGACCGAGCGCAGCAGGCTGCTGATCGAGCTTCGGACGTCTTCGTCGTCATCGACGACGCAGATCAGCGATTGCTGTGGCCCGCCCGACGGCTCGCTCATGACGTGCCCCGCGAATCCGGATCGCGATCGTGAGCCGACGCTTCCCGCAGGATCGTTTCGACGTTCTGCAGCAGGATTTCGGGATCGACCGGCTTCTCGACGAATCCGGCGGCGCCAAGATGGCGAGCTTCCGCGCGGGCTTCCGGTGTCGAATAGGCTGTCATCACGATCACCGGCACCTGGACGCCGCGACGCCGCAGCTCGCGATGCAATCCAAGCCCGTTCATTCCGGGCATGTGCAGGTCCGTGATCAGACACGCGGCGTTGTCGATCGTCGCGGACGACAGGCAATTCTCCGCGGTGCCGAAGCCGACGACCTGGAGCCCGACCGACCGAAAGAAGCTGGAGATGCTCTCTCGAACGTCGTCGTCGTCGTCCACGATGCAGATGGTGTTTCCCTGCGCCAAAATTGTCTCCCGCCGCATCCGCGAACCCGGCCCGCCTATGGTATGGCGGCTTTGGCCCACGTAACCCATCATATCAAGATATGAGGCCGCGATGATGCCGTCCCTCTTGCGGGTTGCTCCGCGGTAAGGTGAACGCCACGGTTGCGCCGGAACCGTCGTTGTTCGACGCCTGGATCTGGCCGCCCTGAGCCTCGATGATGGTCCGGCAGATCGACAGTCCGAGGCCCATCCCGTCGGATTTGGTCGAGAAGAACGGCTCGAAGATTTGCGTGGGTTCTCCCGCAATACCGGCCCCGGTGTCGCTAACCACGACCGCCACCATGTCGCCGCTGTCTTCGAGGCTGACCAGGATCTCGCGACGTCCATCAATCCCACGCATCGCCTGAAGCCCGTTCATCAGCAGGTTGACGATCACCTGCTGAACCTGGACGCGGTCGCAATCGATCATCGAGATCGGACCGCTGTGTTCGACACGCACAGTCGCTTTGGCGCTGTGGATCTCTCGTCTCAGCAATTCGATGGCATCCTGGACCATCACCACCAGATCGACCGAGTCGGACTGAGGCGCCGATTTGCGCGCGAGAAAGCGGACGCGGCCCACAACCTCGGCCGCGCGATTGGCATTCGATACGATCTTGTCCAGGCAATCGGCGACCTCGCCGAGATCCGGGCTCGGCCGCGTCAGCCAGCGTTTGCCTGATTTGCCGTAGTTGATGATCGCTGCAAGCGGCTGATTGACCTCGTGCGCAATCGATGCCGCGAGTTGACCGAGCACCGAGACCCGCCCGGCGTGGGCGAGTTCGGCGGAGGTCCGCTCAATCTTGGCCCGCGCCTCGTTGCGTTCGGTCACGTCGAACGCCATCAGCAGAACCCGCGACCAGTCGGTTCCATCCGGCAGCACCGACAATCGCAACACCGCGTCGATCGATCGTCCGCTCCGAGTGATGAAGCGGGTTTCAGTCTCGATCTGCGTTGCACCAGTGACAAGCACGACGAAGATGGTCTCGAGCGCCTGCCGAACGTCCGGGATCGAGCAGGCCAGCAGCTCGGCCGCAATCAGATCGCCGGCGCCCTGGGCATCGAACATCTCCAGGGCGGCCGGATTGGCATTGTGGATCGTAATCCGTTCCACTGCGGCTGCCAGCAGCGCCGGATCCGCGCGCAACGACGCCGCCACATCGCCGGACCCGGCGGACAACACCAGGCTCAAAGCTCCGCTGAGATCGCATTCCAGGGCAGCAAAGCCGGCGGAATTGAAGATGGTGCTGTAGCGACGCTCCAAATTGAGCCGCTCCGCCTGCGCCCGCCGGCTCTCGGTGAGATCGGCGCTGGCTTCGATGATCCCGATCGCATTTCCCTCCGGATCGTGCCGCTGCAGCCAGCGGCTCGCGAGAATCAACCTGGCACCGTCGCGGCGTGTGCGCACGACCTCGCCGGACCACGTTCCGGCCTCTCGCATCGATCGAGCGATTTCCTCGACCGGTGCGCTTTCGTCGAAGAGCTCGGCGTAGTGACGTCCTAGCGCCTCGTCGCGAGACCAGCCGTGCAGACGCTCGGCGCCTTCATTCCAATAACGTACGATCCCGGCGGAATCGCGAATGATCACCGTGTCATGCGACGCCTCGAGGATCCTCACCTGCTCGGCCAGCGACACGCGGGCCGAGCGGTCGCGTACCGACAGCAGAACGGTGATGAGGATGGCGACCAGACTGACGACGAACCGGAGCAGCGCGCCACCGATCAGATCGGACGCATGCCCCCACAGAAAGGCCGTCAGCGCCAGCAGCGCCGAGATGCAGCCCGCCGCGACGATGAACTTGCGGCCGAGCGGAGCGACCATCAGCACCACGCCGGTGTAAAGCACCGCAACCGCACCGTCGATCGGACTCAGCGCATCTGCAGCGAAGATCAACGCCGATGCGACGAAGGCCATCACAAGCACGGCCCGACGTTTTTTCCGGTCGATCGTCCTCACAGTTTGCCCCTACGGAACGCCAGCGCATCGGCCAAGACGCGAGCGCCGACGCCCGACATGCTCTGGTCACGGACTCCGGACCATATTGGTCCGTCGGGCGAACTGCAGCCATACCAAGGTTTGGTTGAGCGGCGCGAGGGCTTGGCGAGGACGCCTGATGCCGCCATGTGCGTACAAGATCGGATGTCGCCTTTCCCCTCTGACGGGCGCTCGCCGATGGCGGGGAGTATTGTCCCATCCTATTTCCACGAGGCCTGCCCCCACACGAGCGCCTCGATGTCGGCCGTCAGATCGGCATCAAGCTCGTCGGGCAATATCTTCGCGGCCATGAGGAGCGATTTTCCGACGCGCCGATGCTCGGCGATCAGCAGATCGCTATGCGGAACCGGCAGCGATAGCAGCCTTACGCAATCTGCGGGCGAGCGTCGATCGGAACGATCACTGGCGACCGACAACCGATCGAGCTCCGCTGCCAAGGTGATAGGAGAATCTGTAGTATTCGCGTTGGCCCAGATTGTCGTATCAGGCAGGTTCGGGCACAATTCTGCGATCTCGCCGATCAACCGCTCGCGCAAATAGCTAGCGGTGCGATCACGCAGCGTCGCGATCCGCAGCATCCGCGGCAAAGCCTTCATCGTCTCGTTGCTCTCGGCGGCATCCGCCGCGGTGCCGGTCGATGCGGCCTCCCGTTCCGAGACCGCAAGGGTCGCCAGGGTGGCCCCGGGGAAAGATGTGGAAAGCCACGGTCGTACGACACCCTGGTGTAGCAGCGGTGTGTCGCAGGGCTGTGCGTCGGCCCCCAGATCTGGGATTTACTGCAATACTCTCAATCGGATAGATCATTCTGGCTGGGGCGGGAGGGATCGAACCTCCGCATGGGGGAATCAAAATCCCCTGCCTTACCGCTTGGCTACGCCCCATCGGCCGAACGGCCGCGACGGGCGCTCGCGTCTCCGCGGAATCGCCTGCCGGCCCCGCCGGTCTATAGAGACGCCGGCCGGTTTTCAACCGCCCAGGGCGCCGGCGGAACCCGGAAATCCGGCCGGGCGGGCGAGCCGTGACGAAAGGTTGAGAGCGGCGGCGTTTCATGGAAGAAGGCGGGCAGCTTTCCTTTGCCGGGACCCTGCCATGACCTATCGCGCGCCGATCGACGACATCCTGCTCTCTCTCAACCACGGCGCCGGGCTGCAGGCCGCGGTGGCGGCCGGGCATCTCGGCGACTACGACAGCGAGATCACCGCGCAGGTGCTGGAAGAGGCCGGCAAATTCGCCGGCGACATCCTGGCGCCGCTGAACCGGGTCGGCGACAAGCACGGCATCAAGCTCGCGCACCAGAAGGTCACCACCGCGCCGGGCTGGCCGGACGCCTATCAGCGCTGGATCGCGGCCGGCTGGAACGCGGTGTCGGGGCCGGAGGAATTCGGCGGCCAGGGCCTGCCGATGGCGGTCAACGCGGTGTGCACCGAGCTGTGGGCGTCGTCCAACATGGCGTTCGGGCTGTGCCCGCTGCTGACGCTGTCGGCGATCGACGCGCTCAACGAGCACGGCAGCGACGCGCTGAAGAAGATCTATCTCGGCAAGCTGGTGTCGGGCGAGTGGACCGGCACGATGCAGCTCACCGAGCCGCAGGCCGGCTCCGACGTCGGGGCGCTGCGCACCCGCGCCGAGCGCGCCGCCGACGGCAGCTACCGGATCTTCGGCAGCAAGATCTTCATCACCTATGGCGACCACGACATGACCGACAACATCGTGCATTTCGTGCTCGCGCGATTGCCCGATGCGCCCGCCGGCACCAAGGGCATCTCGCTGTTCCTGATCCCGAAATTCCTGGTCAACGCCGACGGCACGCTGGGCGCGCGCAACGACATCTTCCCGAGCGGCGTCGAGCACAAGCTCGGCATCCACGCCTCGCCGACCTGCACCATGCAGATGGGCGACCAGGGCGGTGCGATCGGCTATCTGATCGGCGAGGAAAATCGCGGCATGCAGTGCATGTTCACGATGATGAATCAGGCCCGCCTCGGCGTCGGCCTCGAAGGCGTCGGCATTGCGGACCGCGCTTATCAGCAGGCCTTGGCCTATGCGCAGGAGCGCAAGCAGGGCCGCGCGATCGGCAGCACGGGCACCGGCTCGGATCCGATCATCAAGCATCCCGACGTCAAGCGCAATCTGCTGCTGATGCGGGCGCTGACCGGCGCGGCGCGGACGATCTGCTACGCGACCGCGGTGGCGCTCGACATCGCCGCACGCAGCAGCGATCCGAAGGTCAAGGCCGCCGCCGCCGCGCGCGCCGCGCTGCTGACGCCGATCGCCAAGGCGTTCTCCACCGACATCGGCACCGAGGTCGCCTCGCTCGGCGTCCAGATCCACGGCGGCATGGGCTTCATCGAGGAAGCCGGCGCCGCGCAGCACTATCGCGACGCGCGGATCGCGCCGATCTACGAAGGCACCAACGGCATCCAGTCGATCGACCTGGTCACCCGCAAGCTCGGCGCCAATGGCGGCGCTTCGGTGTGGGCGCTGCTCGACGAACTCGCGGTGATCGTCAAGGACGTCGAAGCCTCCAACGATCCGGCGTTCGGCGCCACCGGGGCGCGGCTGCGCGACGCGCTCGAGGCGCTGACCCGCGCCAGCAAGTACTTGCTGGACAAGCTCGGCTCGTCGACCAACGACGCGCTCGCCGGCGCGACGCCGTATCTGCGGCTGTTCGGCGCGACGCTCGGCGGCTGCGCGCTGGCCGCGGAGGCGCTGGCGGCGCGCGACCTCGACGGCATCGGCGAACCGGCGCGTTACGTCACGCTGGCGCGGTTCTTCGCCGAGAACGTCGCGGTGCAGGCCGCCGCGCTGGAGCGCAGCGTGGTCGACAGCGCAGCGGTACTGGCTTCCGCCGATAGCGTTTTGTCGGCCTGACGCCGCTGCGGCAAACTCCGGGCAAACCAGCGGCAGCCATCGCGGATCCGCGCGCGGGGCGACCGAAGTCCGGCAAGCTGTTGAAATTCGGGGTTTTTCCCGAAAACGCCGATTCCGGCGGCGCGCCGGATCGTGCTACACTCGATGGCGAGGACGCCGGCCGATGACCGCGCGCCGGGTTCGGGGGAAATGCCATGTCGGAGCATCTGATCGTCAGCGATGAAGACGCCACGCGCGTGATCACCATGCGGCGGCCGGAGAAGAAGAACGCGCTGACCCAGGAGATGTATCGCGCGATGAGCGCGGCGATCGACACCGCGCAGAACAATCCGGCGATCCGCTGCCTGATCATCACCGGCGGCTCCGGCGTGTTCACCGCCGGCAACGACCTCGACGATTTCCTCAAGGCCGGCACCGACACCAGCGGCGCCGCGCGCGCCAGCAACGCCACCAAGTTTCTGTATTCGCTGGCCCACAATGTGAAGCCGATCATCGCCGCGGTCGACGGCATCGCGATCGGCATCGGCACCACGCTGCTGTTTCACTGCGACTACGTGCTGGCCTCGACCACCGCGGTGTTCTCGACGCCGTTCATCCAGCTCGGCCTGGTGCCGGAGGGCGCCTCCAGCCTGCTGGCGCCGCGCACCATGGGCCATCAGCGCGCCTTCGGCATGCTGGTGATGGGCCACAAGCTCTCCGCCGTCGAGGCGCGCGAAGCCGGCTTCGTCAACGCCGTGGTGGCGCCCGGCCACACCGAAGAGGAAGCCAAGAAGGCCGCCCGCGAACTCTGCGCGCTGCCGGCCGAAGCCGTCGCGATCTCGCGCAAACTGCTGCGCCCGCCGCCCGAAGACCTCACCCGCCGCATCGACCAGGAAAGCCATCTGTTCGGCGAACGGATGAAATCGCAGGAAGCGGTGAGCGCGTTCACGCGGTTTTTTCAGCGGAAGAAGGGGTGACTCCAGATCGCCGGGAGCACGGAGCTGATCCATTGGCCCGATTTTCCGTGATCCATGACGTGTGGTGCAGATTGATCATGTCCGCGTCGAACAACGTCCGATGACGAAGTCGCCAGCGAAGACTCAGCCGGCCGCACCAGCGCTCGAGAAGGGACTCGATCTGCTCGAGGCGCTGGCGACCGAGTCGCGCGGCCTGACGCAAAGGCAGCTGGCCGATCGGGTCGGTCGATCGGTCAGCGAGATCTTCAGGATGCTGGTCGCGTTGGAGCGGCGCGGCTACGTCGCCCGCGATCCGGCAACGGGCGAATACGCCCTGACGCTGAAACTGTTTCGCATCGCCTCGCAATACCCACCGACGGAGCGGCTGCTCAAGACTGCGCTCCCGGTGATGGAACAGCTCGCGGCCAAGGTCCAGCTGTCGTGTCACATCACGGTGCTGCACGGCGACCAGTTCATGGTGATTGCGCGCATCGAGCCGGAATGGCTGATGGGCTGGTCGGTGAAGGCCGGCGCGGTGTTTCCGCTCTCGCAACAATATCCATCGGCCAAGGTGCTGGCGGCGTTTCAGCTGCCTGGCCGGCGCGACGAGCTCGCGAGGATGATCGCTGACAATGATAGCGTCAGCCTCCGCAAGGCGATCGCAGCGCTCGACAGGATTTCCGCCGATGGCGGAAACTTTTCGAACGATGACGGATATACTCGGATATTGGCCTACAGCTGTCCGGTCATCGACTCGTCCGGTCGCTGCGTCGCGGCGCTGACCGTGCCATTGGTCCGCCAAGACAAGATCCCGGATGCCGAAGCGGCGACGATCGCCAGCGAATTGCGCAAGGCGGCGCATGTGTTGTCCGAACGGATCGGCGGCCGCGTCGGCGGCCCATAGTCGCTCGCACGACGAACGACCCGGCTAGGCTTTCGCGGTTTTGCCGCCTCACTCGATTGGAACAGGAGAATCTAGAGCGTTTTCGAGCGAAGTGGAAACCGGTTCGCGTGAAGAAAACGCGTCAAAACAAGAATCTAGAGCTCCGGTTCCGATTCTATCAGAACCGGAAAAGCTCTAGGCGACGGTCATTCCGGCGTCGACGACCCACGCCGCGCCGTTGACGTGACGTGTCTGGTCGGATGCGAGAAGTGCCACCACATCGGCGACATCCTCTGGGCGGCCATAGGGGGCAGATCCCGCGCGCGACAGTCGATCACCGTCCGCTCCTGCCATGCGGTTGAGGTCGCGGATCATCCTCGATTCGATCGGTCCCGGCAGCACGGCGTTCACGCGGATCGCCGTACCGACCAGTTCGAGGGCCGCTACGCGCGTCAGCCCCAACACGGCGTGCTTCGATGCCACGTAGGCGGCGAGACCTGCACGGCCGCGGATCGCCGAAGTCGATGCCGTGTTGATGATCACGCCCCGCCCACGGTCGCGCATCCGCGGAAGCACAAATTTGAGTCCGAGGAAGATTCCCCTGACGTTCACCTGCATGACCCGATCGAACATCTCGACCGGATACTGATCCAGCGACGCGACGACGCCTTCGATCCCCGCATTGTTGGCGAAGATCCCGATCGGCCCCAATCGTCGCTCGACCGTGTCCACAAAGCCAGAAGCTTCGGCCTCGGCGGACACGTCCGCACGGATCGCGATCGCCTTGACGCCTCGTGCTTCGACGGCGGCGACCGTCTCCGCAGCGGCGGCGAGGTCAAGATCGACGACCGCGACCGCGCTCGCAACAGACGCCAGCCGGACGGCGATCGCACGACCAATCGCGCCGCCGCCGCCGGTGACCAAGGCCACCCGACCGTCGCTTCGGCTTTCCGCCATCATGATTTGACGAAGTCACAGCCCCCTTCGCCGAGCGGCCGCCAAGCCTCCTCGGGAGGAATAGTCTTGACGAGCTTGTAGTAATCCCACGGATACTTCGACTCAGCCGGCTTCTTCACTTCGAACAGATACATGTTGTGCAGCTTGCGTCCGTCGGCCCGAATACTTCCTTTGCCGAACAACGGATCGTCGGTCGGCAGGGCCTTCATCTTCTCGATCACCGCCTTGCCGTCGTCGGAGGCGCCGAGCGCATCGACCGCCTTGAGATAATGCAGCGTCGCGCCGTAGACTCCGGCCTGCAAGGCAGTCGGATATCTACCGTTGTTCAGAGGCGCAAAGCGCTTGGCCCAGACTCGCGTCCCCTCGTTCAGGTCCCAATAGAACGACTCGGCGAATTGCAGGCCCTGGGCCACGCTCAATCCGAGCGAGTGAACATCGCTGAGATAGAGCACCATCGCAACCACGCGCTGACTGCTTTGCGTGATGCCGAACTCGACCGCCTGCTTGATCGAGGTGATGGTGTCCCCGCCGGCGTTGATGAGCGCGATGATCTGAGCCTTGGAGGCCTGTGCCTGCAGCAGGAACGACGAGAAGTCCTGACTGTTGATCGGCACGCGCACGCCGCCGACCACCGAGCCTCCGTGCTGCTGCACGATTCTCTTGATGTCCTGCTCCATCGCGTGCCCGAAGGCATAGTCGGCGGTGAGCGTGAACCAGGTCTTGCCGCCTTCCGCCAAGACGGCCCGCGCCGAGCCGGTCGAAAGGCCATAGGTATCGTAGGTCCAATGGACCAGGTTGGGCGAGCAACTCTTGCCCGTCAGATCCGACGAGGACGATCCGGAAACCAGCATCGCCTTGTTCTTCTGTTGAACCATATTGCGGACCGCGAGTGCCACCGCTGAATTCGGCACGTCGACAAGGGCGTCGACGCCGTTCCGGTCGATCCATTCGCGCGCGATGTTGACGCCCAAATCGGCCTTGTTCATGTGATCGCCACTGATCACTTCGATCGGGCGCTTCGACTGGCGAGGCCCCGCGAGAAAGTCCTCCACGGCCAGCTTGGCTGCCGCCACCGAGCCCGGTCCGGTCGTGTCGGCATAGAGACTCGACATGTCGGTCAGAACACCCAGCCGCAGCGGCACGGTGTCGTCGGCCCTTGCGGTCCTCAGTCCGGTCGCCGCCAGCGTGAGCCCGCCCGCGCCGACCAGGAAACGACGTCGGCTCATCGGCAAAACCGATTCGGTCATCCAATCCTCCCTTTGGACCGGCGATCGATCGCGCCGGCTCTCTACGGCCCGCAGCTGCTTTGGCTGACGGGTCTCGTTTATGGAATCAGTCGCTCGAGCAGACGGCGATCCTCGACGCCAAATCCTCCACCGTAGACGTCCGACGTCATGAAGTGCGCGCCGATGATCTCGGGCTCCAACTCCGCTATCGGATCGTAGACGCTGGGATGCAGGTTCAGCGTTGCGCGGCCCGGCTTCGGGACCGAGTATTTCAGAGGCGTGCGGCGGTAAGCGATGTCGGCATAGGCGGTTTCGAGCCGCTCAGGATGCGGAAGGCGCCGAACGTGGATTTCGCCCGCCGGCAGCGCATCTCCGTCGACGATGCGGACCGTCGGCGCAGCCGGGTCCGGGGTGAAGCTGAAATCGGCCAGCGGAATGGCACGACGAGTCACGGAACCGACGATCGAGCCGTCGGGGCGCTCGTCGAACGTGTAGTGAGCGTCCTTCTTGGTGTAGCCGAACACTTCGCGTCCGGCACAGATGCCCATCGGGTCGCTGCAGTACATGAAGATGTGCGTCTCGGTGAACAGGTCCTTGTAACGCACCGGAACACTGATCATCAGATCGAACATCTCACCCGCGTGAATCGCGAGCGAGTGGCCGGGCGATGTCATGAACCGGAACGCGACCCGGTCGTTGACCAGTTCGAAGGGGGCATCCGCGAGCAATTTCTGAAGCTTCGACTGCTCGACCCGGGTCATGATCTCGACCGTCCGCAGCGAACATCCCCACTCGACCGGATAGGCGGGCGAGTACGGCGGATTCACACCGCTGTTCGGCTTGAGTTCGTAACTACCGAACATTCGGCGGGAATCGTCAGCATCAGTCACGGTCGATGACTCTCTGTGCGGGAAGGGATGGTGTGCGAGGCGGCGGGCACCCGGACGGCTTCTGGTCCATTGCAGAGGGACCGAACGGCCGCTGACGAAGCCTCTTTCAACATCGACGCAGCGTTCTCACTGTGCCCCTCCCGTATTTTTCATATATGATTTTTGAATTGCATATATGAAATCTCGTTCGCGCCCGGAAGTCAAGGGACTGCGACGCCGTGCAGCGACGCATCGCCTGCCCTTCGGCAGCCGGCGGCTTGAAGGTCTGCTCGGCGCATACGGGTTGTCGGGACGGATCAAGAGGCGGAGCTCGGCTGGCGAAACGCCCATGCCGGTGCGTCAGAACCTGACAATGTGGCGAATCCGATCAACGCCCTGCGTTCGTCATTGCGAGCGAAGCAACGCAATCCAGTGCGACATCCGCCGGAACCGGACCGTTCGTCGCTTCGCGCCTCGCAATGGCGAACTAATCCGCCTGATACTGTTGAACGCATTGCTTCGGCCGAAGAAAGCAACCGCCTCCTCAGCACGTCCCCATCACCACGCACCGCTCCCGCCCCTGCTGATCGGTGCGGAAGGTTTCGATGTAGCCGCCCTGGCGCTGGGTGACGTAGACGGTCTTGCCGTCGGGGCCGCCGAAGGCGAGGTTGGTCGGCTCCTTGCCTTTCAGCACGACGGCGCGGATCGGCTTGCCGCTCGGCGCGACGATGGCGATCTGGCCTTTCAGGATGCGGGCGATCAGCAGTCGCCCGGCGACGTCGGTGCGCAGTCCGTCGATCGTGTTCGGCTCGAAGGTCGCGAGCAGCCGCGGGTTGGTCAAAGCGAGGCCGGCGATCGTGTAGGACCACACCTGACCGCTGTTCGACTCGCCGACATACAGCGTCCTGCCGTCGGGACTGAGATCGATGCCGTTGGTGGTGCCCATAGCACGCGGCGCGGGCATCGGCGTTCCCTGCACCGTGCTGTCGGCGCTTTTGGCGATCCGCCAGATCCGGCCGCTGCGGCCTTTCCAGTCCGGGTCGCTCGCATACAGCGTGCCGTCGCGCGCGATGGTGAGATCGTTGGGCTGACTCATCGCATCGGACTGGAACCACACCGCCGGCTCGCGCGACTCCGGCGCGAGCGTGAAGATGGTGTGGCGCTTGTAGTCGGCGATGTACATCGCGCCGTCGCGGGCAAAGCGCAGCGAGACGCCGACGCTGCCGTCGGGCAGATCGATGTATTTCTCCGACGTCGACGCGCCGGCCGCGAGCCGGCCGATCGTGCCCGGCTTGCCGAAATTGACGACAAACAGATTGCCCGCGGCGTCGACCGCCGGGCCTTCGATGCCGAAAGTGTATTCGCCCGCGGGCGTCAGCTGGCTGCTCTGGAACAACGCCGGATCGGCGACGGCGGCGGTCGCGACGGCGATCAGCACAGCGCTCGACAGGGCGGCGCTACAACGGCACCAAAAAGTTCTGCCTGATGTAGTAGCCATCCGCGTCGCTGCACTCGCCATTGAGGAAAGGATCGGCCGGCCGATAGAACCGGCTGAAGCCCGGCCTATCTGAGGCCTGCCTTTGTGTCACCACCACGACCTTGCCGGCCGGGATCTCGCCGCATTCCTTGCCGCTGCGATCGGAGAATTTGCGTTCGGGGATGCCCTGCTTCACCCGCATCCGCGTGCCGGGGACCATTTTGCCGACCAACAGATCGATCTGATCGAGCAGCTTGCGATAGCCGGGCTCGGTCTTCGGCAGATTTTCACCACCCGGCGGCATCAGCTTTTCGGCGCCGAGCCCGCGCAGGCGGGTGCGCAGCCGCCCGGAGTCCGGATCGCCCGGATAGATCCAGCCGTCCTGCCCGAGCATGAAGCGCAGCGCCGCCTGATCCTTGTCTTTATCCGACTGACCGGGCCGCAAGCCGAAATCGGAATGACAGCCGAGGCAGTGCTTCTCGATCACGCCCTTGCGGATCGTGGTGAGCCGCGTCCTGTTGTCGGGATTGGTGGCGACGAAGCGCGCGAGTTCGTCGACCTGCGCAGTGCTCCGGGTGTCGCACGGCAGCGGCTCGGGATCGGAGGTCGAACGATCGATCCGGATCACGCTGCGGTTCTTGTCCTCGACCAGCCAGATCGCACCGTCATCGGCGACGGTGAAGCCGACCGGCGCACCGCGCGGCCGTGCGCCGTTGACGCGGTGCCAGCCCGCGATCAGTTCCGCGAACGGCGCCGCGGCGGCGAGGCCGGAATCAGTCCGGAACGGGCGCGAGGGCTCGGCGCTGCAACTGACCTGATAGCGCACCGGCGGCGGCGCCGGCTTCGGAAAGCCGTGCTCGTCGACGTCGTAGATCAGCATCCGGCCGCCGGTCGGCCGATAGCCGTGCAGGGCGATCAACAGCTTGCCGTCGAGCTCGGGGAATTTGCCGCCGCGATAATACGCCATGCCGAGCGGCGCGGCATGCGGCGGCAGCAGCGACAGCGGCGGCTGGTAGGCCGCGTCATTGCCGCAGAAATTCTTCAGCGGTCCTTTCTGCTGCAGCAGCGCGCCGAATTCCGGGCTCGGCGTCGACAGGTCGTAGCAATACGGCCAGCCATAATGCCGGCCCGGCTCGATCGCATTGATCTCCTCATTGGGCTTGAACGGGTCCTGCAGATCGCGGGCGTTCTCGGCCTGCAGGAAGGCGTAGCCCGGGTCGGGAAAGCGCGGATGCACCGCCAGCGCCATCGAGTTGCGCAGGCCCTTGGCGTAGATCGTGCGCGGCGGATTGGGATCGTTGGGCTGCAGCGCGGGAAATACGCCGCCCGCCGGCGCCGTGAACATCCAGATCGCGGCGAGCGGCGAGCTACCCTGCTCGGCGACGCAGGGTTTGGGCGCCGAGGCGAGGCAATTGTCGCTGTGCGCGCCGACATTGACGAACAACCGCCCGGTCCGGTCGAAGGCGAACGCCTTCATCGGATGCGCGCTTTCCTCGATCGCGGTGCCGTCGGCCAGCGTGATCCGGCGGCCGGGCAGCTTGTGGACGATGGTCTCGACGCTGGTCTTCGGATCGGCGCTCAGCGGATCGAACCGAAAGATCGTCTCCGCCATCGAGGCATAGAGTTTGTTGTCGGGCCCGATCGCCAGGCCGAACGGATAGTCGAGCCCGGTCAGCACTTCGCGGAGCCGCTGGCCCGGCGCGGCCTGCGGATCGAGCATCAAGAGCCGCCCGTCGCCGTGTCCCCAGCCGCCCATATCGGCGACGATGAATTGGCGCTGGCCGGGGATCTGCACGATGCCGCGCGGAAACCGCAGGCCGTCCGCCGCGCCCGCGACGAGGCCGGCGCAAAACCCCTTCTTCATGTCGATGGGAATCCGCGGAAACGCCAGCGGCGCGCTGCCACACAGTTCGGGGCCGAGCGCATAGAAGCTGCTGCGCGGCACCTCCGCGTGCCCGGCCCCGCCGCAGAACGACGCCAGCGCAGCGACCAGCGCGACCCGAAAACGCCCGACGCTGTTCAACCGGCGGCCTCCTGCCTGACTCTCGCTGGGACCGGCAGGATCGATCAGGAATCCGTTTCGGGCAAGTCGCGAAGCGGCTTGCCGGCGCGACAACCACGCGCTCGTCGTGCCGGGGCGCCGCGCAGCGGAGAGCCAGGAATGACGAACTCCGCCACTGAAATAGCGACCGGAACGGCGCGCGCTACTTCTTCTTCGGCTCGACGATCTTCCTGGGCTCGAAGATCTGGTCGCTGAACGGATTGACCGCCGGCGTCTTCAGCTCGACGAATCCCAGCTTTACCTCCCGGTGGCACGAATTGCAGCCGGCTGTTAGTTCGCCATAGGCCTTGACGAACGCCTTGCTGTCTTCGGCGGCGATCGCGGTGGCGAGCGCGGCGATCGGTTTGGCCATGGTGGTGACGTCGTCGACCGGCAGGCTCTGGTAGAGCGCGGCGGCGTCCTGCAGCCGGGTCTTGATCTGGCGGTTCTGGTAGGCGGCGAGCTTCCAATTGCCGGTGATGCCGGCGAACCACAGCTTGATGTGCCGCGCCTGCGCGGCTTCCATCAGATCGGCGAGCCGCGGATTGCCGGGCTTGACGACATCGGCCGGCGGCGGCGGAGACGCGGTCTGCTGCGCGGCGGCGGGCGCGAGGCCGGCGAGCAGCAGCGTGGCGAGGACGAACGGGAGCGGTTTCGAGCGCATACGGCACCTGTCGAGACGACGCGCCGACCGGCGCGAGACGCACAGGTGACCACGACGCCGGCGCCGACGGTTTGCGATTCCTCAATCGCCGCGGCGTAAACGGTCGGCAGCGGCGCTTCGCCGCGCGGACGGACAGCGCTGCGGCAACAAACCGGTTGCCAGCGCCGCCCGCCTGAGCGATGCCCGCGCCGAGCCAAAGCCCACCGGACCCCTGATGACCTGTCTCAAACGTCGCCTCGCCCTCCTCGCGCCCGCATTGGCGCTGACGCTCGCCGCCACCGCGCTGCGGGCCGACGACGCGGCGATGCCGGTCGAGCTGCGGATTCTCGCGATCAACGATTTCCACGGCTATCTGCAGCCGCCGCAGGGCGGCATCCTGCTGCCAGACCCGGCCGACCCGGCCAAGAAGATCAGCGTGCCGGCCGGCGGCGCCGAGCACATGGCGACGCTGGTCCAGCAGTTGCGCGCGGGACACGTCCACAGCATCTTCGTCGCTGCCGGCGATCTGATCGGCGCCAGCCCGTTTTTGTCGGCGATGTTTCACGACGAGCCGACCATCGAGTCGATGTCGCTGATGGGGCTGGCGCTGTCGGCGGTCGGCAATCACGAATTCGACGAGGGCAAGACCGAACTGCTGCGGATGCAGAACGGCGGCTGCCATCCGGTCGACGGCTGCATGGGACCGCATCCATTTACCGGCGCGAAGTTCAACTATCTGGCTGCCTCGACGGTCGAGACCGCGACCGGCAAGACGGTTTTCCCCGCGCATGCGATCCGCCATTTCGGCGGCATTCCGGTCGGCTTCATCGGCCTGACGCTGAAGGCGACGCCCACCATGGTGTCGCCGCCGGGTGTCGCCGGGCTGCAATTCCTGGACGAAGCCGACGCCGTCAACGCGCAGGTCGCCGAGCTCAAGACGCAGGGCGTCGAGGCGATCGTGGTGCTGATCCACGAAGGCGGATTTCCGAGCGGCGGAATCAACGACTGTCCGGGAATATCCGGGCCGATCGTCGACATTGTCAGGAAGTTCGACAGGGCCGTCGATGTAGTGATCAGCGGCCACACCCACCGCGCCTACAGCTGCACGATCGACGGCCGGCTGGTCACCAGCGGCGACAAATACGGCACGCTGGTCACCGCGATCGACCTCGTGCTCGATCCGAAGACCCGCGACATCGTCCGCGCCACCGCCGACAACGTCGTGGTCAGCACCGAAACGCTGGCAAAGGACCCGGCGCAGACCGCGCTGATCGCGAGCTACGACCGGCTCGCCGGGCCGATCGCGGCGCGGCCGGCCGGCAGCGTCACCGCATCGCTGTCGCGGATGCCGAATGCGGCCGGCGAAAGCGCGCTCGGCGATCTGGTCGCCGACGCCCAGCTCGCCGCCACAAGCGACAAGGAAACCGGCGGCGCCGAGATCGCGATCACCAATCCGGGCGGCCTGCGCGCCGATATCAACGGCGCGGCCGACGGCCAGGCGCCTTTCAAGGTGACGTTCGGCGACGTGTTCGCGGCGCAGCCGTTCCGCAATCAGCTGGTGACGATGACGCTGACCGGCGCGCAGCTCAAGGCGGCGCTGGAGCTGCAATGGCAGGACCCGGCGCGGCCGCGCATCCTGCAGGTGTCGCACGGCTTCAGCTATGTCTGGGACAATACCGCCACGCCCGGCGCACGCATCGTCGCCGAGCGGATGCTGCTGCACGGCCGGCCGATCGCGGCCGACCGCTTCTATCGCGTCACGGTCAACGCCTATCTGGCCGCCGGCGGCGACGGCTTCGCCCCGTTCACGCAGGGCACCGATCGGCTGACCGGCGTCTACGATGTCGACGCCCTGTTCGGCTATTTCAAGGCGCACAGCCCGATCGCACCGGCCGCGCAGGATCGGATCGCGCGCGTGAATTGAGCGCGAACGAATTGATCGGCGCGTATCACGCAAACGTGGTTAGCGGATTTCCACCGCGCGTCGTGCTGATCGCGCGGGACATTTTCTGTCGGCGAAGGGGTTTCCACTTTGCCGAAAGATGCTCTAAGCCTTAAGCTGCCCTTCCGCGACACGCAGCGGATAACTAAGTTCATCTTCAGATATTGTCGTTTTCCGGATCGGACGTTTCAGGCGCTGACGAATGACCACGTTGTTTTTGACCCATTCCGCGTGTCTCGAGCATCATACGCCGGAGGGCCATCCCGAACGCGCCGAGCGGCTGATCGCCGTCAACAAGACGCTGACCGCCGAGCGGTTCGCGACGCTGGCGCGCGGCGAGGCGCCGATCGGCTCGCTCGAGCACATCGCGCTGTGCCACACCGATCACCACATCGTCGAGATGCGCCACATGTCGCCCTCGACGGGCATCGTCTATGTCGATGGCGACACCTCGATGTCGCCCGGCACGTTCGAAGCGGCGCTGCGCGGCGTCGGCGGCGCGGTCTCGGCGGTCGATGCGGTGATGAAGGGCACGGCCGCCAACGCCTTCGTGGCGACGCGGCCGCCCGGCCATCACGCCGAAGTCACCAAGCCGATGGGGTTCTGCTTCTTCGGCAACGCCGCGATCGCGGCGCGCTATGCGCAGCGCAAATACGGCATCGAGCGCGCCGCGGTGGTGGATTTCGACGTCCATCACGGCAACGGCACGCAGGACATCTTCTGGGGCGACCGCACCGTGATGTACTGCTCGACGCATCAGATGCCGCTGTTTCCCGGCACCGGCTCGGCCGGCGAGCGCGGCGAGCACGACAACATCGTCAACGCGCCGCTGGCTTCCGAAGACGGCGGCAAGGAGTTCCGCTTCGCGTTCGAGACCGCGATCCTGCCGCAGCTCGAGCGCTTCGCGCCGGAGCTGATCGTGATCTCCGCCGGCTTCGACGCGCATTACCGCGACCCGCTGGCGAGCCTCAACCTGCACGCCGAGGACTTCGCCTGGGTGACGCAGAAGCTGATGGACGTCGCCGACAAGACCGCGGGCGGTCGCATTGTCTCGGTGCTCGAGGGCGGCTATGACTTGCACGGCCTGAGTGAATCGGTCGCCGCCCATGTCGGCGCGCTGATGGGCGCCTGAGCGGCGCCCTCGCCTCACCGCCCCACCAAGACCAGCCGCCGGCCGCGCCGCGGCGCATCCAGGAGCCGCCGATGGCCGACGCCGCCCCCGCCGATGTCAAGAAGCTGAGCTTCGAGCGCGCGATGGAGGAACTCGAAACCATCGTCAAGCGGCTCGAAGACGGCAAGGTTCCGCTGGAGGAATCGGTGGCGATCTACGAGCGCGGCGAAGCGCTGAAGCGCCGCTGCGAGGACCTGCTGCGCCAGGCCGAAGCCCGGGTCGACAAGATCACGACCGACGCTCAGGGCCAGCCGGTCGGAACCGAGCCGCTCGACGTCCAATAACTTTCGTTCAGGAAAACGACAGCTTCGTCGGTATTAGCTGACGGGCAAACAGCCCGCACGGGTATCGCGAAACCGTGACCGGGCCGCAACAACCGGTTCCAGAAATTCGTGGATCAACCTTATTGGCCAAAAGTTTACGCAGGCTGGCTAGGCGTTGGGCGCCCCCTGGTTGGCTTTGAATTCAGCTTTGTGTAAAGGTATGAGCTTATGTGCCGCGCGTGACACTTTGCCGAGGCGGCGGTGTCAAGTTCGGTGGACGTGTGCTGCCGCAATTAAGTGATCCAGATCACTTCGACTGAACGAGGCGCACTGTATCGCTTCGATCGTTGATTTCTCCTGAACAAGGAGGCGGGGGCCAGGTGGGCTCCCGTGGATTGGACAGTTCGGACCATCGTCGCGGGCCTCACCAACCCCATAGTCAAGACTGGAAGATCGCCGTGACCGATTTGAGTAAAACTCCGCTTCTCGACACCATCCGCACGCCGGAAGATTTGCGCAAGCTCCGGGTCGATCAGGTTCGTCAGGTTGCCGACGAATTGCGGCAGGAAACGATCGACGCGGTCTCGGTCACGGGCGGACATTTCGGCGCAGGCCTCGGCGTGGTCGAGCTGACCACCGCCATTCATTATGTCTTCGACACCCCGCGCGACCGCCTGATCTGGGACGTCGGCCACCAGGCCTACCCGCACAAGATCCTGACCGGCCGCCGCGACCGCATCCGCACGCTGCGCACGCCGGGCGGCCTGTCCGGCTTCGCCAAGCGCACCGAGAGCGCCTACGACCCGTTCGGCGCCGGCCATTCCTCGACCTCGATCTCGGCCGGCCTCGGCATGGCGGTCGCCAGCGAGCTGTCGGGCGTCAAGAACAACGTCATCGCGGTGATCGGCGACGGTTCGATCTCGGCCGGCATGGCCTACGAGGCGATGAACAACGCCGGCGCGATGAACTCCCGTCTTATCGTCATTCTCAATGACAACAACATGTCGATCGCGCCGCCGGTGGGCGCGATGTCGGCCTATCTGTCGCGGCTGTATTCGGGCAAGACCTACCGCTCGCTGCGCGAGGCCGGCAAGCAGATCGGCAAGCATCTGCCGAAGCTGATCGCCGACCGCGCCGCCCGCGCCGAGGAATATTCCCGCGGCTTCATGATGGGCGGCGGCACGCTGTTCGAGGAGCTCGGCTTCTACTACGTCGGCCCGATCGACGGTCACAACCTCGATCATTTGCTGCCGATCCTGCAGAACGTCCGCGACGCCGACACCGGCCCGTTCCTGATCCACGTCGTCACCCAAAAGGGCAAGGGCTACGGCCCGGCCGAAGCCGCCGCCGACAAGTATCACGCGGTGGTCAAGTTCGACATCGCCACCGGCACCCAGGCCAAGGCCAAGTCGAACGCGCCGTCCTATCAGAACGTGTTCGGCCAGAGCCTGGTCAAGGAAGCGCAGAAGGACGACAAGATCGTCGGCATCACCGCCGCGATGCCGTCCGGCACCGGCATCGACATCTTCGAGAAGTCGTTCCCGAAGCGCACCTTCGACGTCGGCATCGCCGAGCAGCACGCCGTGACCTTCGCGGCCGGTCTCGCCACCGAAGGCTACAAGCCGTTCTGCGCGATCTACTCGACCTTCCTGCAGCGCGCCTACGACCAGGTGGTGCACGACGTCTGCATCCAGAATCTGCCGGTCCGCTTCGCGATCGACCGCGCCGGCCTGGTCGGCGCCGACGGCGCGACCCATGCGGGCTCGTTCGACAACGCCTATCTGGGCTGCCTGCCCAACATCGTGATCATGGCGGCCTCCGACGAAGCCGAGCTGGTGCACATGGTGGCGACCCAGGTGGCGATCGACGACCGGCCGAGCGCGGTGCGCTACCCGCGCGGCGAAGGTCGCGGCGTCGAGATGCCGGAAGTCGGCGTGGCGCTGGAAATCGGCAAGGGCCGCATCATCCGCCAGGGCAACAAGGTCGCGCTGCTGTCGTTCGGCACCCGGCTGGCCGAATGCGAGAAGGCCGCCGAAGAGCTGGCGACGCTCGGTCTCTCCACCACCGTCGCCGACGCGCGCTTCATGAAGCCGCTCGACGTCGATCTGGTGCTGAAGCTGGCGAACGAGCACGAGATCCTGATCACCATCGAGGAAGGCTCGATCGGCGGCTTCGGCAGCCACGTGATGCAGACGCTGGCCGAGCACGGCAAGCTCGACGGCGAGGTCAAGATGCGGGCGATGGTGCTGCCCGACATGTTCCTCGACCACGACACCCCGACCGCGATGTACGCCAATGCCGGCCTCGACGCCAAGGCGATCGTCAAGAAGGTGTTCGAAGCGCTCGGCAAGGAACACAAGGCCGAGACGGTGAAGCTGGCGTAGGCTTGTCAGCTGCGACAGTCTCTCCACGAGTCATTCCGGGGCGCTCACCAACGGGTCCGGCCTTCGGCCGGCCCGATGACAGGCTCCGTGAGCGAACCCGGAATCCATAACCCCTGCAGGGAGTATGGATTCCGGGCCTTCGCCCCGATCGGCTGACGCCGACCGAGGCGAATCCCGAAATGACGAAAGTTTACCTCGCCGGCCCCGACGTCTTCCTGCCCGACGCGCTCGAGATCGGGCGGCGCAAGGCCGGGCTGTGCGCGCGCTACGGCCTCACCGGCCTGTTTCCGCTCGACAATGCGGTGGCGCTGGCGGCGCATGATGCGTCGCTGCAGATCTTCCGCGGCAACCAGGCGATGATGGACGCGGCCGATGCGATCATCGCCAATCTGACGCCGTTCCGCGGCCCCAGCGCCGACGCCGGCACGGTCTATGAACTCGGCTACATGGCGGGCCGCGGCAAGCTCGTGCTCGGCTATTCGAACGACCCGGCGAACTATGTCGACCGCACCCGGCGCTTCGAGACAATTACCGAACGCGACAGTTTGCTGATCGGCGCCGACGGACTTGCGGTCGAGGATTTCGGTCTGCCTGATAATCTGATGCTGATTCATTGTCTGGAGCTGCACGGCGCGCCGTTAGTAACGCCTCCAGCTGCACCGGCCGATATCTGGCACGATCTCACCACATTCGAGGCCTGCGTGCAGATCGCGGCGAAGCGACTGCGGCCGAAGGCGGCGAGCTAATCATGGCCAAGCCGCCCGATTCCACACTCCGCAAGCGCGCCGACGTTGTCCTCGTCGAGCGCGGCCTGTTCGAGAGCCGGGCGCGGGCGCAGGCGGCGATCGAGGCCGGGCTGGTGTTCGCCGACGGCAAGCCGGTGACCAAAGTCTCCGAGCAGATCGCGCTCGACGCCGTGCTCGACGCCCAGCCGGCGCACCCGTGGGTGTCGCGCGGCGGCGTCAAGCTCGCAGGCGCGCTGGAGCGCTATCCGATCGAAATCGAGGACCACGTCTGCCTCGACGTCGGCGCCTCGACCGGCGGCTTCACCGAGGTGCTCCTCGCCAACGGCGCGGCGCTGGTGTTCGCGGTCGATGTCGGCCGCGATCAGCTGCATCCGTCGCTGCGCGGCCATGCCAAGATCGTGTCGATGGAAGAAACCGACATCCGCAGCCTCGCCGGCAAGCGGCTGCCGCAGCGGCCCGACGTCGTGGTGATCGACGCCAGCTTCATCTCGCTGAAACTGATCCTGCCGGCGGCGCTGTCGCTGGCCGCCGCGCCGATCAGCCTGCTGGCGCTGATCAAGCCGCAATTCGAGGTGCCGTCGAAGCACGGCATCGTCCGCGACGCCAAAGCGCATCGCGCGGTGATCGACGACATCACCGCATTCGCCGCCTCGCTCGGCTGCACCGATATCGAGGTGTTCGCCTCGTCGATCGCCGGCGGCGACGGCAATACCGAGTTCTTCCTCGGCGCCCGCCGAGGGTGACGTCCTGTCCACATGCACTGGCCTCATTCTGAGCAACCATTAGATCGCATTTGGTTTGGCGGTCCAAGGAGTGCCGCGGGCGACAACCGTGTTGATGAAGATGATCAGCTTGCGAGCGCAAGCGACCAGGGCGAGTTTGTGAGGCTTGCCCTTGGCGGCCAGCCTTCGG
>JACRJB010000020.1 GCA_016215605.1 Rhodopseudomonas palustris | reverse complement strand
GGCATCACCATTCTGGCCCAGTGCACCTCGGTGGTGTGGGACGACACCCACATCAACATCGTCGACACCCCCGGCCACGCCGATTTCGGCGGCGAGGTCGAGCGCATCCTGTCGATGGTCGACGGCGTGATCGTGCTGGTCGACGCCGCCGAAGGCCCGATGCCGCAGACCAAATTCGTGGTCGGCAAGGCCCTCAAGCTCGGCCTCAAGCCGATCGTTGCCATCAACAAGGTCGACCGCTCCGACGCCCGCGTCACCGAAGTCGTCAACGAAGTGTTCGACCTGTTCGCGGCGCTCGACGCCACCGACGACCAGCTCGACTTCCCGATCCTGTACGGCTCGGGCAAGAACGGCTGGATGTCGGACAAGCCGGACGGCAACCACGAGGACGGTATGCGTCCGTTGTTCGAGCTGGTGCTCAAGCACGTGCCGCCGCCGGCGGTGGAAGACGGTCCGTTCCGCCTGCTCGGCACCATCCTCGAAGCCAACCCCTATCTCGGCCGCATCATCACCGGCCGGATCGCGTCGGGCACGGTGAAGCCGAACCAGAGCGTCAAGGTGCTGTCGCGCGACGGCAAGCTGGTCGAGACCGGCCGCATCACCAAGATCCTCGCCTTCCGCGGCCTCGAGCGCGTGCCGCTCGACATCGCCGAAGCCGGCGACATCGTCGCGATCGCGGGCCTCACCAAGGGCACCGTCGCCGACACCTTCTGCGATCCGTCGGTCGACACCCCGATCCAGGCCCAGGCGATCGATCCGCCGACCGTGTCGATGTCGTTCATCGTCAACAACTCGCCGCTCGCCGGCACCGAAGGCGACAAGGTGACCAGCCGCCTGATCCGCGACCGCCTGATGCGCGAGGCCGAAGGCAACGTCGCGCTGCGCGTGGTCGAGGCCGCCGACAAGGACGCGATGGAAGTGTCCGGCCGCGGCGAATTGCAGCTCGCGATCCTGATCGAGAACATGCGCCGCGAGGGCTTCGAACTCAGCGTGTCGCGTCCGCGCGTCGTGCTGACCCGCGACGAGGACGGCCAGCTGCTGGAGCCGATCGAGGAAGTCGTGATCGACGTCGACGAGGAGTTCTCCGGCGTCGTCGTGCAGAAGATGAGCGAGCGCAAGGCCGAGATGATCGAGATGCGGCCGTCCGGCGGCAATCGCCTGCGTCTGGTGTTCTACGCGCCGACCCGCGGCCTGATCGGCTATCAGGGCGAACTGATGACCGACACCAAGGGCACGGCCATCATGAACCGGCTGTTCCACAACTACCTGCCGTATCGCGGCGAGATCCAGGGCCGCCGCAACGGCGTCCTGATCTCCAACGATCAGGGCGAGGCGGTCGCGTATGCGATGTTCAAGCTGGAAGACCGCGGCCCGATGATGATCGAGCCCGGCTGGAAGGTCTACAAGGGCATGATCGTCGGCGAGCACACCCGCGACAACGATCTCGAGATCAACGTGCTCAAGGGCAAGCAGCTCACCAACATCCGCACCACCTCGAAGGACGAGGCGGTCCGCCTCACCCCGCCGATCCGGATGACGCTGGAAAAGGCGCTGGCCTATATCGAGGACGACGAGTTGGTCGAGATCACCCCGAAGTCGATCCGGCTGCGCAAGCGCCTGCTCGACGCCAACGAACGCAAGCGCGCCGAGAAGTCGAAGCAGGCCGTCGCCTGATCTGCGACTTCCACGCCTCGAATTGCACAATGCCCGGCCTCGCGCCGGGCATTGTCGTATCAGGCGTGTCGCGACATCGAAGTGCCGTGATACTCGTGATAGAAACTCCGAACCATGACTGATCAACGCCTCCCCTCCTCCGTCGATGTCGCCATCATCGGCGCCGGCGCCGCCGGCCTCGGCGCGGCCCGCGCGCTGGAGCATTCAGGCCGATCGGTGATCGTGCTGGAGGCGCGCGACCGGATCGGCGGCCGCGCCTATACGCGGATGGTCACGCCGCAGATCGCGTTCGACGTCGGCTGCGGCTGGCTGCATTCGGCCGACGAGAATTCATTCGTGGACATCGCAGAGCAGCTCGGCATCGCGATCGACACAACGCATCCGCCGTGGAGCGAGGCGAGCTTCGGCGACGTCTTCCCGCCGCGCCAGCGCGCCGCCTTCGGCAAGGCCCTCGACGCCTTCTACGAGCGCGTCTGGCGCGCCGCCAAGCGCAAGACCGATGCGCCCGCGGCGACCTGTCTCGAACCCGGCGATCGCTGGAATCCGATGATCGACGCGGTGTCGACCTACGTCAACGGCGCCGAGCTCGACCGCGTCTCGATCCACGACGTCGAGGCCTATCGCGACACCGGCGTCAACTGGCGGGTCCGCGCCGGCTACGGCGCGCTGATCGCAGCCTACGGCGCGAGCTGCCCGGTGGTGCTGAACTGCGCCGTCAGCGTGATCGATCATGCCGGCCTGCAGGTGAAGCTGGAAACCACAAAAGGCACCCTGACCGCGGGCCAGGTCATCGTCACCGTGCCGACCAATCTGATCGCCGATGAGGCGATCCGGTTCACGCCGCACCTCCCCGACAAGGTCGACGCCGCGCGCAACCTGCCGCTCGGCGTCGACGACAAGGTGATGCTGAAGCTCAGCGGCCCCAACGACTTTCCCGCCGACGGCAATCTGCGCGCCGCGACGATGCGCACCGCGATGGGGACTTATCACTTGCGGCCATTCGGCAACGACTGCATCGAAGGCTTCTTCGGCGGCAGCTTCGCCCGCGAGCTGGAAGAATCCGGCGACGGCGCCTTCACCGCGCAGGCGATCGACGAGATCGCCGCGTTGCTCGGCAACGACATCCGCCGCAAACTATCTCCGCTCGCGGAGTCGCGCTGGGCGCACGATCCGTTCGCGCGCGGCTCCTACTCGCACGCTTTGCCCGGCCACGCCGGCGCCCGCGCGGTGCTGGCCGCGCCGGTCGACGATCGCCTGTTCTTCGCCGGCGAAGCCACCTCGCCGCACTTCTTCTCGACCGCCCACGGCGCACGAGACAGCGGTGAACGCGCGGCGAGGGAGGCGATGGGCGCACGCGTAGTAACAGCGACGAAGGCCGTGTGACGCTCGCACGTTCCACGCCGCAGCGCAGCGCACAACAGCCCGGCGCGCCCGATCACGGCCCGATCTGTCCGATTCCGGCACAGTCCTGTCCGCGGTGATGCAGAAAATCCACATGTTAACCGATAATTAACGTTGGACCTTGATGCCGCGCCCGCGACTTGCTTTGATCAGTGTCATGAGCACAACGCTGATCGAGGTTCGGCCGGCCAGGGCTGCGGATGCTTCCGCGGTCGCTGCCACCCATGACGAGGCCTGGCGGTCCGCCTATCAGGGCATCATCCCGGGCGCCGAGCTGGAAAAGCTGATCAATCGCCGCGGCCCGAACTGGTGGGACTCGGCGATCCGCAAAGGCAGCCGGGTCAGCGTGCTGTGCTTCGGCGACAAGGTCGCCGGCTACGCCAATTACGGCCGCAACCGCGCCCGCAGCCTGCATTTCGACGGCGAGATCTACGAACTCTATCTGCGACCCGAGTTTCAGGGCCTGGGCTTCGGCCGGCGGCTGTTTGCCGCGGCGCGCCGCGACCTGGTGCAGAGCGGCCTGAAGAGCATGGTGATCTGGGCGTTGTCGGACAACGAGCCGGCAACCGAGTTCTATCGCACGCTCGGCGGTCGGATGGTGGCGCGCTCCTCGGAGCGGTTCGGCCAAAAGTCGCTCGACAAGGTGGCGTTCGCCTGGAGCAACTGACGTTTTTGCGCTGGCGAACGGCGCAAGCTCGGGCTATTCCGACGTTCCCGTAATCCATTCACCCCGGAGTACTCGATGCGCATTGACGCAATTCCCGTCGGCGTCAACCCGCCTCATGATGTCAACGTGATCATCGAGGTCCCGGTCGGCGGCGAGCCGATCAAATACGAGATGGACAAGGACGCCGGTACGCTCGTGGTCGACCGGTTTCTTTATACCGCCATGCGCTATCCGGGGAATTACGGCTTCATCCCGCACACGCTGTCGGACGATGGCGATCCGTGCGACGTGCTGGTCGCCAACACCCGCGGCATCGTGCCCGGCGCCATGATGAGCGTCCGCCCCGTCGGCGTGCTGTTCATGAGCGACGAGGCCGGCCACGACGAGAAGATCATCGCGGTGCCGTCGTCGAAGCTGACCCAGCGCTACGATCGGATCAAGACCTATTCCGATCTGCCCGACATCACGCTGCAGCAGATCCAGCACTTCTTCGAGCACTACAAGGATCTCGAGCCCGGCAAGTGGGTCAAGGTGCTACGCTGGGGCGGCGCCGAGGACGCGCACAAGCTGATTCTCGAAGGCATCGAGCGGGCGAAGGCGGCCAAGGCGTAAGCAACTGCGCCGCCGGCCGCGGAGGAGATTGCAATGCGCCGGCTGTTCAGATGGGTCCGCAACATCGTGGTGATCGCGCTGGTCGCGATCGCCGGCCTCGCGGCGGTGCTGGCCTATAACGCCTATCGCCAGCCGTCGCGACAGATCGACGTCGCCGCCGTGCCGCCGGTCGCGGTCGACGAGCAGGGCGCGGCGCAACGCCTCGCCGAGGCGATCCGTTTCCAGACCATCTCCAATTTCCTCAACCCCGAGCAGGACGCCGAGGCGCTGCGCGGGCTGCAGGCGCATATCGCCGCGAGCTTCCCGGCGTTTCACGCCGCGGCAAAGCGCGAGCTCGTGAACGGCAAGAGCCTGCTCTACACTTGGCAGGGCACCGACCCGCAGGCCAAGCCGATCGCGCTGCTGGCGCATCAGGACGTGGTGCCGATCGCGCCCAAGACCGAGCAGGACTGGCAGCAGAAGCCGTTCAACGGCGTGATCGAAGGCGGCTTCATCTGGGGCCGCGGCTCGTGGGACGACAAGGGCAATCTGTATTCGATGCTGGAGGCCGCCGAGGCGCTGGCGAAGCAGGGCTTCAGGCCGAAGCGGACGATCTATTTCGGCTTCGGCCACGACGAGGAAGTCTCCGGCCTGCGCGGCGCCAAGCAGATCGCCGAGCTGCTCGCCGCGCGCAAGGTGCAGCTCGATTTCGTGCTCGACGAGGGGCTGCTGATCACCGAAGGGGTGATGAAGGGGCTCGACAAGCCGGCGGCGCTGATCGGCGTCTCGGAAAAGGGCTACGCCACGCTGGTGCTGACCGCGCGCGGCACCCCGGGCCATTCCTCGATGCCGCCGCGCGACACCGCGATCGGCATGCTCGCCGCGGCCCTGACGCATCTCGAAGACCACCGGCTGCCGATGCGGATTCGCGGCTCGGTCGCCGACATGTTCGACACGCTGGCGCCGGAGATGACCGGCTTCAACCGCGTCGTGCTGTCGAATCTGTGGCTGTTCAAGCCGCTGCTGCTGCGCGAATTCGCCAAGACCGGCACCACCGCTGCGATGGTGCAGACCACCACGGCGCTGACCGTGTTCAACGCCGGCGACAAGGACAACGTGCTGCCGGGCGTGGCCGAAGCCAGCGTCAATTTCCGGCTGCTGCCGGGCGACACCCAGGCGAGCGTCACCGACCATGTGCGGACCACCGTCGCCAACGACCGCATCGCGGTGCAGGGCTTCGAAGGCAATTTCGATCCGCCGCCGGTGACCGGCACCGCCAGCCCGTCCTACGCCGCGCTCAACCGCACCATCCGCGAAATCTTCCCGGACGTGATCGTCGCCCCCGGCCTGATGATCGCCGCCACCGATTCGCGGCACTATGCGGGCGTCGCCGACAACATCTTCCGGTTCTCTCCGGTCCGCGCGACCTCGGAAGACCTCAAGCGCTTCCACGGCACCAACGAGCGGATCAGCATCAAGAACTACGCCGACATGATCCGGTTCTACCAGCGGCTGATCCGGAACACCGCAGGCTGAGCGCAGCCTCTCCGATCCCGCGGCGTCGGAGCATCACGCGCATCGTCATTGCCGGGCTCGACCCGGCAATCCATCATCTTCGTGAAATCACTTCTTTCGCGCGCTTCCGCGCGCGATGGATACGCGGGTCAAGCCCGCGTATGACGATTGCGGAGGCGGCGGCGACAGCCGCAAAGGTCAAATCCGATCACACCGCCGGCTTCGGCAGGCCGTGGATCGCGCTCGCCGCGCGGACGGTGTTGACCAGCAGGCAGGCCACCGTCATCAGGCCGACGCCGCCCGGCACTGGGGTGATCGCACCGGCAATCTCCCTGGCCTCAGCGAAGGCGACGTCGCCGACCAGCTTGTCCTTGCCGCCGTCGGGCGACGGCGTGCGGTTGATGCCGACGTCGATCACGGTCGCGCCCGGCTTGATCCAGTCGCCCTTGACCATCTCCGGCTTGCCGACCGCGGCGAACACCAGATCGGCATGACGGCACAGCGCCGGCAGATCGCGGGAGCGGGAATGCGCGATCGTCACCGTGGCGTTCTCGTTGAGCAGCAGCTGCACCAGCGGCTTGCCGACCAGATTGGAGCGGCCGATCACGATCGCATTCATGCCCTCCAGCGAGGCGTGCACCTGCTTGGCCATGATGATGCAGCCGAGCGGCGTGCACGGCGTCAGCGCGAACAGGCCGCTCGCCAGCCGCCCGGCATTGACCGGGTTGAGGCCGTCGACGTCCTTGGCCGGATCGATCGCATCGATCACCGCATTGCTGTCGAGCCCCTTCGGCAGCGGCAATTGCACCAGAATGCCGTGCACCGCCGGATCGGCGTTGAGCTTGCCGATCAGCGCCAGCAGCTCGGCCTGCGCCACATCGGCCGGCAGCCGATGCTCGAACGACGCCATGCCGGCTTCCTGGGTCTGCTTGTGCTTGCTGCGGACATAGACCTCGGAGGCCGGATCGTTGCCGACCAGCACCACCGCGAGACCCGGCGTGATGCCGTGATCGGTTTTGATCCGCGCCACCTCCGCCGCCACCCGGGCGCGCAGATCGGCTGAGATGATTTTTCCGTCGATGATCGTGGCAGTCATGTCGGCCCCCCGAAGTCGAGACGATGCGGTCGCATCGAAAAACACAAAACCTCTCCGGATGAAGAGGCGATCGGTGTTGCGCCCTCGAGGGCCTCCCACGGCCGGCTCAGTCGGGCTTCGCCGCCGTCAATTGGCGTAGCGCCTCGCCGAGCTTCTTGGGATCGCCGTCGATGGCGATCTGTTTCTGTCGCGACGTCGCCCCCGACAACAGCCGGACGTTGCGTTTCGGCACGCCGAGCGACTTCGCCAGCAGTTCCAGCACCGCCCGGTTGGCCTCGCCGCCATCGGCGATGGCCCGAACCCGGACCTTCAGCACCGGGCGACCGTCGGACAGCGTCTCCAGCCCGTCGATATCGTCGCGGCCGCCGCGCGGCGTGACCCGGACCGCCACGGCGACACCCTGAGCAGAATACCGCCAAGCCTCCATCGTGGAAACTCCGGGACCGGGCGGTCAGCGGCTCAGAACACCGAGGGGTAGATGTAATAAGTGATCACCCGCTGCAGGAACATGATCAGCAGAATCAGGATGATCGGGGAGATGTCGAGGCCACCCAGCGACGGCAGCAGATTGCGGATCGGCGCCAGCAGCGGCTCGGTGATTCGGTAGAGGAATTCCGACACCGCGGAAACGAACTGGTTGCGCGTGTTCACGACGTTGAAGGCGATCAGCCAGGACAGGATCGCCGAGGCGATCAACAGCCAGATGTACAGATCGAGAATGATGAGAACGATGTCGAGAATGGCGCGCATGGCGGGGAAAATCTCGCGGGTTCGAACGCGGAAGGGCTAGGCCGTAAATATCGGTTTGCCCCGGTCCAAACAAGGGAACTCCCTGCAAATAAAGCCCAATGACGATGATACGGCACGTCCTTGACTTGGCCTTGTGGTGCACTGTAAATGGCGGCGTTCGCTGACCGGTGCAAAACTGTGCCGGCCGCGGAGGGGCCATAGCTCAGCTGGGAGAGCGCGTCGTTCGCAATGACGAGGTCGGCGGTTCGATCCCGCCTGGCTCCACCACGCTTCGCCAAGTGGCTTCGCGTGGCGCAGCCGCGCTAAGCCGCTCGGCGAAGCGTGGTGCCCGGCGTAGCCCGAAGGGCGAAGACGGGCCGCTCAAAAGCCGCCGCGCGCAGCAACAATCCCAGCACCGACGTTTCCCGGTCCTTTTAGACTTACGCACGATCCTTCGTCATGGCCGGGCTTGTCCCGGCCATCCACGCCTTTGCTTCCGTCATCGCGGGAAGGCGTGGATGCCCGGGACGAGCCCGGGCATGACGAGTGGTGAGGGCAATCCTTGATCTCAGCCGTCGTCTTCGCGGCGCCCCTCACACGCTCCTGAACTGCGGCGGGCGTTTTTCGACGAAGCTGGCGACGCCTTCCTTGAAGTCGTCGCTGCCGAGCGAAACCACCATGTCGCGGTTGGCCTCGATCGTCGCTTCGGCGAGCGTCTGGAACGGCACGTCGTAGAGCTGCCGCTTGATCACCCGCATCGACGCCGGCGAGACGTTGTCGGCGAGGTCGCGCGCATACGCATAGGTCTGCTCGCGCAGCTGATCGGCCGAATACAGCCGATTGACCAGCCCGATCCGCAGCGCCTCGTCGGCCGACACGCGCCGCGCCGACAGCAACAGGTCGAGCGCGTTGGCGTGGCCGACGATTCGCGGCAGCATCCAGGAAATGCCGTGCTCGGCGATCAGCCCGCGCCGCGCAAAGGCGGTGGTGAACACCGCACTGTCGGCGGCGAAGCGGACGTCGCAATACAGCGCGTGGACCAGACCGATGCCGGCGGTGGCGCCGTTCAGCATGCCGATGATCGGCTTGCCGATCGCCGGATAGAACGCGTAGCGGGTCTGCCAATCCGGCCGGCGGTTCATGTCGAACGGCGGCAGGCTGGAGGCGCGGCGGACGTCGGACGGATCGATGGTCTGCAGCACCTGCATGTCGGCGCCGGCGCAGAAGCCGCGGCCCGCGCCGGTCAGCACGATGACGCGAACGTCCGGATCCTCCGCCGCGGCCTCCATCGCCTGCCGCACCTCGCGCTCCATCACCGGCGTCCACGCATTCATCCGGTCCGGCCGGTTCAGCGTGATCGTCGCGATCCGGTCGGCGACGTCATAGAGGATGTCCTGATAGACTGGGGTGCTCATCGGCGCCTCTCCCTTTTTGCTTTTCTTGCGCCCCTTCGTGGGCATTCTCGGTGCAGCGCGCTGACGCGCGTCGCCCGGGCCAGAGAGTAGCAAGCCCGTTCCGAGGATGGAAAGCAGTCCAACGCGACGAGCGAGGTTATTCGGCGGCTTCCCGCAGCGGCATCGCGAGCGGCGTCCGCGTCAGCCAGTGGTCGAGGAAATCGGCGAGCCAGGCACGCTCGGCGGCGTCGTGTAGCGCGCGGTCGGCAAAATGGTCGCGGCGCGGCCGGGCACCCGGCAAATCCAGCCGCTCGTGGCCCTTGGTGGTCCAGCGATGCAGCATCGCCCAGGTCACATCAGGGTGGAACTGCAGCCCGTAGGCGTTGCCGGTGCGGATCGCCTGCACCGGGAAATCACCGCCTTCGGCCAGCAGTTCCGCCCCGACGGGGAGCTCGAAGCCTTCGCAGTGCCAGTGATAGACCTGCCGCGGCCATTGCGGGCACATCGCGAGCCCCGCCGCAGTCGGCCGGATGTCGTAATAGCCGATTTCGGCGCGGCCCTGCGGATGCGGCGAGACCTTCGCACCGAGCTGGGCCGCCAGCATCTGCGCGCCGAGGCAGATCCCGAGAAACGGCCGGTCTTCCTGCAGCGGCACGGAAATCCAGTCGATCTCGCGGCGGATGTAGTCGTCGGGATCGTTGGCGCTCATCGGACCGCCGAACACCGCGGCGCCGGCATGACCGTCGAGCGTGGCGGGAAGCGGATCGCCGAATCGCGGGCGGCGGATGTCGAGCGGATGGCCGAGCGCCCGCAGCGCGTTGCCGACCCGGCCGGGCGTCGAGGTTTCCTGATGCAGCACGATCAGCACCGGCCGCGGGTCCGGGGCAGCGTCGGGCCGGTCGGCCGGCTGCAGCGGGGGCGTCGCGATCCGGGGAAACATGTCGGTCGGCAGGAGCATGGCCTCTGGGCGCTGGCGGATCGATCGGGAACCCCGCACCGCCGGGCAATTGCCTCGACGGACTGAGCTTTCTCGATCACAAGCGCTTAAAGCAAACTCCGGGCCAAAATCAGGCAGCGCGCTGGGGGGCGCTCAGCGCTGCCGCTGCTGATAGCCGCCGACCGCGGCGAGGATGAAGCCACGCGGGAAGAACCGCAGCAGGAACGGCACGATCTTGACGCCGAGGCCGGGCAGCACCAGCCGCCGGTTGTTCATCAGCCCGAGATAGCCTTGGCGGGCGACCTCGGCGGGGGAGACGTTGAGCACCGCCGAATCGAAACCGGGCTCGAACCCGGCGCGGAGCTGGAACTCGGTCGGCACCGGTCCCGGGCAGATCGCCGTGACCCGGACGCCCTTTTTGCCGAGTTCCTGATGCAGCGCCTCGCTCAGCGACAGCACATAGGCCTTGGAGGCATAGTACACCGCCATTCCGGGACCCGGCAGGAAGCTGGCGATCGACGCGACGTTGAGGATGCCGCCGCGCAGCTTGGCGACGCTGTCGGCGAAGCGCAGCGACAGGTCGGTCAGCGCGCGGATGTTGACGTCGATGATGCCGAGCTGGTCCTCGCGGTCGATTTCCGCGGCGCGCCCGAACAGGCCGTAGCCGGCATTGTTGACGAGATACTCGACCTCGACGCCGGCGGCGGCCAGCCTGGCGACGATCTCGTCGACGCCTTCGGGTTTGGCCAGATCGCAGACGATGATGATCGGTTCCCGGCCGCCCTTGGCGACGATCTCGGCGGCCAGCGCTTCCAGCCGATCGGCGCGACGCGCCACCAGGGCCACTCTGTGAGCATTTGCCGCAAAAACACGCGCCAGCTCCGCACCGATTCCCGCCGATGCACCCGTAATCAACGTCACGCGTTCAGTCACGATGGAAGACTCTTGAATTGAGAGGCCGGATGGCCGCCGGATCATCGCTAGGCCTTATGCAAGATGCAAGCAGCGTGCAAGGCCATAGGCGAGCCCGGATCCGGTCGTCCGGCGTCGGCGCGCGTCGAACAGCCGCGGAGTCAGCCCGGCGCGCGCGATCTTGACAACTCGGTAATAAGTAGTGGCCGCGCCGGACCGCCCGGGGTTAGTTGGCCGGGTCGGTTTCCGGCTGCTGCGCGGCCACCTGGCGCTTCAGGTTGATGCGGTCGCGCGACGACACCGCGAGCAGGTCGGCGGCGCGCCACACCACGTTCTCCTCGAACTCGGTGACGTTGCCGTCCGCATACACCAGCTCCCACATCATCTCGATGATGCGTTGCCGGCCCTGCTCGTTGACCGAACGCATGATCACGCTGGTGAAATGGTAAAGATCGACCGCCTCGCCCTCGACCAGCGTCGCCGACGCGATCAGCCGGCTGGCGGTGGCCGGATCGAGCTTGAAGCGGGTTTCGAGCAAGGAGTGCAGTTTGTTGCGTTCGATCTCCGACGGCTCGCCGTCGATCGAGATGACGTGGATCAGCAGCGCCGTGGCGGCCAGACGGTAGCCGCCGTCGTCGAAATTCAGCTCGTCCGGCGCCGTCGGCGCGACCACATCGGAAATGAATTGGCGCAGTTTATCCAGCATCGGCTTCGACTCTTGCGATGAGCGTTCGTGTTGCGAGGAGCGATTGCGCGCGAGCGCGATTGATGACGCGGAATCGTAACGTTGGCAATCCGGCCCGGTTCCCGCGGCCTTCATGACGGTTCGGCAATGTCGCCAATGCGTTAAGGAATCTCATAGACCAGGACCCGATCGGCGATGCCGCGTAGTGCGGCGTGCTTTTCGATCGGCGCGATCGCCTCGCGATCGAGGATCGCGGTCACCGCCGGCGCGTCGATCACCGCGCCGGTGAGATGGATCGCCTGCGTGGTCGCGAGCCCCAGCACCCGCGCCGCGATGTTGACGGTCTGGCCGAAATAATCCTGCCGCTCGTTCAGCATCACCGCCAGGCACGGGCCTTCGTGGATGCCGATCTTGACCACCAGATCCTTGGTGCCGCGCTCCGCATTCAGCGCGTCCATCGCCTTGCGCATCCGCAGCGCCGCGGCGAGTGCGTGCTCGGGGCGATTGAAGGTCGCCATCACGGCGTCGCCGATGGTCTTCACCACCGCGCCCTTCTCGGCCGCGATGATTTCCAGCAACGCCCGGAAGTGCGCCCGCACCAGGTCGAACGCGGCGAGATCGCCGACGCGCTGATACAACGCGGTCGAACCCTTGAGATCGGTGAACAGGAAGGTCAGCGAGGTGATCTTCAGCCGCTGCTCGGCGGTGAGATTGTCCGCCTTGAACACGTCGCGGAAAGTCTGGTTGGTCAGCATCCGTTTCGCGGTGAGGATCGGCTTGCGCTTGCCGAGCAACGTATGCAGCGCGTCGGCCGCGACCCACACCGCCGGCAGCACACGCGTGTCGGAATTGTTGGTCAGCGTCAGTTGCAGCGGCCCCGGCCGCAGTGCCAGCGTCGGCGTCAGCGGGTGGGAGCGCTCGAAGCTCAGCGCCAGCGACTGCGGCTCGGTCGCCGCTTCGCCGGCGACGTCGATGAACTGCGCCGAATGCGTCACCGGCTCGAACACGATGATGAAATCGGCCGGCAGCTCGAGCGACAGTTCGGCGGTCTCGCCCGGCTTCAGCGCGACCGCCGCCAGCGTGTCCTGGTCGGACAGCCGCGCCAGTACGTCCTCGTCGATTTCGATGCCCGAGCTCCAGTACATCTGCCGCGTGTAGTCCCACAGCGGCAGGCTATCGGGATCGTGCGCGCCGATCCGCCGCACGGTCGGATTGACCGTGAAGGCGGCTTCGACCTGATCGTCCAGCGACGCCTCGTAGCTCTTGGCGCACAGCGCGCAGGTGTACTCCTCGTGACGCAGCGCCTTCAGCGACGGGTGGCTGTCGAGCACGCCGCTGCAGCCCGGGCACAGCACGTTCCAGCTCATGTCGAACAGGCCGAGCTGGGCGGCGTGCAGAAAGCCGGAGATCACCTTCTCCTCGTCGAGGCCGGTGCGGGTCGAGAATTCCAGCAGATTGATACGATTGAGTTCGCTGTCGGCGCCGTCGGCGATCAGTTGCGCGATGGCATCGACGACGGGGGCGTCGGTGGTCTGCCGCAGCACGGCGAGGAGCGGTCGGACGTCGGTCATGGCCCTCATGTAGGTGAGGCCGCGACCGCGGCCAAGTGACTCCTGCTTGATCAGCGGCGGGTCAGCCGGAACATCGGTGAGCGCTCCGGCTGGGTGGTGACGATGCCGATCGGCAGCACCGGGTCGCGGTCGATCAGTTCGATCCGGAAGGCGCCGACGATGCGGGCCAGCGCCAGCGTCGCCTCGACCAGCGCGAAATGCGCGCCGATGCAGATCCGCGGGCCGACGCCGAACGGCAGATAGGCGAACCGGTCCGGCGGCGGCGCGCCGGGCATGAACCGCGCCGGCATGAAGGCCGACGGATTGTCCCACAGCTTCTCATGCCGATGCAGCAGCCACGGCGCGATCAGGATCACGTCCTGCCGGCGGATGGATTGGCCGGCGACGCTGTCGGGCCCGGCCGCCTCACGGGCGATCAGGAACGCCGGCGGATACAGCCGCAGCGTTTCGTCGAGCACCGCGCGGGTGAACGGCAGACGTTCGATCGCCGGCGTGTCGCCGCCGCCGGCGCCGCGGACTTCGCCCGCGACGTCGTCCTGGGTGCGCGGATCGAGCGCCAGCAGATACAGCGCCCAGAACAGCGCGGTCGCGGTGGTCTCGTGGCCGGCGAGGATCATGGTCGCGACCTGGTCGCCGAGCTGATCGTCGGAGAACGCTTCGCCGGTCTCCGGATCGCGCGCCGCGAGCATCAGCTCGAACAGATCGCGCGGCGGCGCGCTGTCGCTCTTGCCGGCGGCGCGGCGTGCGGCGATCAGTTCGCCGACGAACCGCGTCCAGCGCTTGCGGAAGAACGCGCGCGAAATGTCCCGTGGGCTGGGCCAGCCGAGCGGCAGCAGCAGATCGAGGAAGCGCGGGCTCGCTAGCGTCGTGCCGTATTCGATGACGAAATCGCGCAGCGCCTTGCCGTGGGTGCCCATCTCGAACGAGAACATCGTCCGGCCGGCGATCTCCAGCGCGAGACGCTGCATCGCTTCGCGCAGATCGACCGGCGCGCCGGCGCCGGCCTGCAGCTCGGCGACGGCTTCTTCGGTCGCCGAGATCATGTGCGGCACCAGCGTGCCGACCGCGCGCGGCGTGAAGGCCGGCGCCAGCGTGCGGCGCTGATGCTTCCAGGCGCGGCCTTCGGCGAGCAGCAGGCCCTGGCCGAGGATCGGCCGCAGCACGCGGATGCCGGTCACGGTCCGGGTGTAGTTCTCGTAATTGTCGACCAGCACATGCCGGATCGCCTCCGGCGTGTTGAGGATGTAGCTGGCGTGATTGAAGAACCGGCCCTTGACGAGGTCGTCCTGATAGGCCCGCGCGCCCCAGGTGGCGATCGCATTGGTGCGCAGCGCCGCCAGCCGGCCGAGCGCCGTCATGTCGTCCGGCGCGCGCGGCGGCGTCGGCGGCACCAGCGGCGTCCGCGGTTCGGTGATGTCGTAGGCTTCGGCGATACTCACGTGACGCTCCCTGGCCCGGTTCCACCCCGCCCCGGAAGGTAGGGTGCAATCCGGGCGCCCGAAAGGCCTGTTCAGTAAGTGAGCTCGGCCACAGTGACGCGGTTCTCCGCCAGCGGCCATGCCCGCGCCACCAGGCGCTCCTCGTTGAACAGGCTAGTCACCGCACGTCCGGCCTCGGACATCGGCAGCTTCAGCGTCGTCACCGAATCGGTCGGCACGCCCGGCTTGACGTCGGCCGGCTCGCGGCCGTCGAGCAGCACGACGTCGCGCGGCAGGCCGAAATAACCGCGCGGCCGCGACAGCATCACCACCGCGCCGACATCGGCCTCCGGCTTCGCGGAAGGCCGCGCCGCGCGCAGATGCACGACGTCGGAGGAGCGCGGGAACGGCGAGCGATAGATGTGGGTCGTCATCTCGCCCGGCTGGCTCAGCACGAATTCCAGCGGCCAGGGCGGCTGGGTGTCGACCGGCCCCCAGCGGCCGTCGGCGCCGGTCTTGCCGCTGTACAGCGCCGCGCCGATCCGCTCGCCGCTATCCGGCGCGACGCGAAACACCTCGACGGTCGCGTCCGCGACCGGGCGGTTGGTCGGCACGCCGCCCGGCGTGGCGGTGACCAGGCCGCTGAGCCGGACGGTTTCTTCCGGCGCGATCGCGACCCGCAACGGCTCGCGGCCGGCGATGAATTTGTAGATCTCGCGGAAGGAGCGGGGATGGAACGCCACCTCGCGGTGATCGAGCGCGCCGAGCACCAGATTGGTGGCGCCGCGCAGCTCGGGTCCCTCCACCGTGACGCCGGTCGGCGTGCCCGGCTTGCCGACGAAGCGGCCGTCGGCCTGGGCGTATTTGTCGAGGCCGTCGCTGCGCAGGGTCAGGAACGCCACGCCGGGCGTCACTTCCGACTCGCCCTCGTTGAGCCCGCGCAGGAACGGGCCCTTGCCGTTGAATTCGTTGCCGAGGCCGACGTCCCAGGCATAGACGCCGTGATTGGGCGTGCCGCACAGCACGGCGTGCGAGACGTCGGCGGCGCCGCCGGCCTTGATGAAGCTGCGCACCGCGTTGCCGCCGCGCGAACTGGCGACCAGCGCGACCTTCGCGGCCCCGGTGCGGCGTTTCAGCTCGGCGACCGCGGCGGCGAGTTCGCGGCGCTGGTCCTCGGTCGAGGAGCGGTCGGGCTGCGCCACGGTGTCGTCGTTGCGCGCCTGCGGATCGGTGAAGTTCAGCGCCGCCAGCCGCGGCCGGGCGATGCCGTTGGATTCCATCCGCCAGATTTGCGTGATCCACAGCGCGGCGTGGTCGCCATTGCCGTGCACGAACAGGATCGGCGGAACCGCGGTTTCCGCCGCCGACGCCGCGCCACCCTGCGCGAAAGCCTGCAGCGTCGGGCCACTGAACAGCAGAGGCAGCGCCCCCAATCCCTTCAAAAGGCTGCGCCTGGTGGTTTGCACGTCGGTCTCCTCCCTGATTTTCCGAACCGTAGCAGGCGCTTGGTCCCGTTCAAGGGACCGTTTGGTACTGGACAGGCCCGGAGGATCGCAGGCATCACTGCACCAAAGCGCCGGGACTCGGCGCAAGGCGCCGCGAGGATAACGTCCCAAGGAAAGGGCTTTGATGACAGCCAGATCGAAGCGAGGCGCGTTTTCCCCCGGCGGCGTCGCGGCGCCGTTGCGCTATGCGCTGTTCCGGCGGATCTGGCTGGCGAGCCTGTTGTCGAATCTCGGCCTGATGATCAACGGCGTCGGCGCCGCCTGGGCGATGACCCAGATGACGTCCTCCGCCGACAAGGTGGCGCTGGTGCAGACCGCCCTGATGCTGCCGATCATGCTGGTGGCGATGCCGGCCGGCGCGATCGCCGACATGTACGACCGCCGGATCGTGGCGCTGGCGTCGCTGACGCTCGGCCTCGGCGGGTCGACGGTGCTGGCGGTGCTGGCGCATCTCGGCCTGGTGACGCCGGAGATCCTGCTCGGCTTCTGCTTCATCGTCGGCACCGGCATGGCGCTGTTCGGCCCGGCCTGGCAGGCCTCGGTCAGCGAGCAGGTGCCGAGCCAGGCGCTGCCGGCGGCGGTGACGCTGAACGGCATCAGCTACAACATCGCGCGCAGCTTCGGCCCGGCGGTCGGCGGCATCGTGGTGGCGACCGCCGGCGCGGTCGCGGCCTTCGCCGCCAACGCGGTGCTGTATCTGCCGCTGCTGGTGGTGCTGTTCCTGTGGCGGCGGGTCAGCGAGCCGCCGCGGCTGCCGCCGGAGCGGATGAACCGCGCGATCGTCTCCGGCGTGCGCTACATCGCCAACTCGCCGTCGATCCGGATCGTGCTGACGCGAACGCTGATCACCGGCATCGCCGGCTCGTCGGTGCTGGCGCTGATGCCGCTGGTGGCGCGCGACGTGCTGAAGAGCGGCGCCGAGACCTACGGCATCCTGCTCGGCGCGTTCGGCGTCGGCGCGGTGATCGGCGCGCTCAATGTCGGGCCGGTGCGCGAGCGGCTGAGCAGCGAGGCCGCGATCCGCGGCTGCGCGCTGATCATGGGCGTGGCGATGGCGGCGATCGCGCTGAGCCGCTCGTCGCTGCTCACCGCCGCCGCGCTGGTGATCGCCGGCGCGGTTTGGATGCTGGCGATCGCGCTGTTCAACATCGGCGTGCAGCTGTCGGCGCCGCGCTGGGTGGCGGGCCGATCGCTGGCGGCGTTTCAAGCCTCGATCGCCGGCGGCGTCGCGATCGGCAGCTGGATCTGGGGCCACGTCGCCGATCTGTCCGGGGTCGCGCCGTCGATGCTGATCTCGTCCGCCGCGATGCTGGTCTCGCCGCTGTTCGGGCTGTTCCTGCGGATGCCGTCGGTCGGCACCCAGATCGAGGACGCCGATCTGCTGGCCGACCCGGAAGTGAAGCTGGCGCTGACGCCGCGCAGCGGACCGGTGGTGATCGAAATCGACTACCGCATCGATCCCGACGACGCGCGGGCGTTTCACGGCGTGATGCAGCAGGTCCAGCTCAGCCGCCAGCGCAACGGCGCCTATGGCTGGTCGATCGCGCGCGACATCGCCGATCCGGAGCTGTGGACCGAGCGCTATCACTGCCCGACCTGGCTGGACTATCTGCGGCAGCGCAACCGTTCGACCCAGGACGATCGTACGCTGCATCAGCGCGCGATCGCGTTCCATCGCGGCGCCGACCCGGTGCGGGTTCGCCGGATGCTGGAACGGCCGTTCGGATCGGTGCGGTGGAAAGAAGACTCGCCGGATCGCGCCACAGGCACCGACGTGCTGCCGGTCGCCGGAGTCAGCGGCGGCTCGACCTGAACGAAGCCGTTACTGGCCGTTGTCCGTCAGCACCTTGGCGCAGGTCTTGCTGAGCTTCGCACGGTGCTGCTTCAGGCAGGCGAGGATGACGCCGTCGCCCTGGTCCATTACCGCGCGGCAGAAGCGCGAGACGTCGCGCCCGCATCCCGGATCGGGACGGCCGGATTGCTGCGCCTGCGCGGCTGATACCAGCAGCAGCAGCGAAACGACTGAAAGAACGGATTTCAACATGGCGCCTGTCCAAATGCGTGAACGACCTGCCGGAGTCTCGGCAAGTCGGGCGCGGCCGGTTTAGTTCCCGGCGCGCCCCCGGGCAAGCAAATTGGAGACAGACGATCCGGACTAGCCGTCTCGCGGAACGATCACCGTCGGCTTGGTCATCTCGACCACGTCCTTGGCCTGATCGGTCAGGACCCGAAACTGGGTCTGCAGAAACTCGGTCTGGATCCGGACGACGTCCTGGAAATCCTTGGCGTGCAGCAGCTGCTCGGAGAAGTCGAAGGTCGCCTGGACGTTGCGCTCGACATAGCCCTTCAGCGCGTTGGCCTGGGTGCTGGTCCCCATCGGCGACACCGACAGGCTCTTCTCGATGAACTGCAGATAGTTGTTCATCGCGCCGCGCGCCTGCTCGAGGTTCTTCGACATCATGGTCAGGATGACGTCGGATGAGTTCTTGTCCGCCATTCGCAATCTCCTCGAGCAGCAAGCGCCGTTGCAATCGATCTATTGATGACCAAATCGCCCGCGCCGTCCAGTGGCGGCGAAGACCGTTTGAAAAAATGGCTAATCGAAAGCGTGCGCTGCGTCCGGCTCGCGCCGCATCATCCGAGAGCGCGCACAACGGCGACGCTCGCCCGGGCGGGCGAGCCCTTCGCAATCACGGCCGCGCCGCCGGAGCGGCGGTCGCGGCCGTGTGCAGCCGGGAGGCTTAGTTGAACCGGGCCCGATCGAGCTGGTCTGTGTTCTTCTGGGCGCGATAGATCTCGGTGACGTACCAGGCCAGCACGATCAGCGTCGCGACCCGCACCACCGACACCGGCAGCATCAGGCTGAAGGCGACGATCAGCAGCGACACCGCGGCGGCCTTCAGCACCTTCAGACGGTCGTCGAAGATCGGCAGGAACCAGGCCTTGTTCTCCTCGGCCCAGAACGGCGGCTTGACGCGGTTGAGGCCGTAGCGCGACCAGGTGTCCTTGAAGCCGAGCTCGTAGGCCCAGACCAGGTACAGGGTGACCCAGAACGACAGGAAGGCGACGACGACGGACATCGGTCCGGCGGCGAAGCCGATCACGATCAGCACCGCGACGGCGAGTGCGATGAACCAGTTTTGCATCGGTTTGACCCTTGATACTGCAGAGGGCTCCGCGTCGAATGCTCGACCGCGCAGCCCTCCTTTGAGAAGTGCCGGCGGCGCTTACTTGCGGGCGCAGGACACCACGATGGCCGTCGAGGACGGGCCGCAGCTGGCGGTGATCTGTCCGTTCTCGACCACAAGATTGTCGCTGAATTTCGCACCGGTCGAGCCGATGCAGATCGCCGAGATCAGCGCCTCGTCGGCTTCGCAGGTCGTCGGGCAGCCGTTGGCCGAGCACGACGACGAGGTCACGGTGCGGAAGGCAGGCGGCGGCGGCGGCGCCACCGGCGTCGCGGCGACGGCGGGCTCGATCAGCACCCCACGGGGGCCGCCGACGCGGTCGCTGATCGCGAGTGCAGCAACAAGGGCTACGGAGCCGAGCAGGATCATCGTTGAGGAGCGCATACTACCTCCATACCAGTTGGATTTGCACGATACCGATCTTAACTGCAGCATCGTAGCAACACTCGGGAATTTCAACAGGCACAAGTTTAATCAGACTAAATGCCGGGCGCATGAAGTGCCGTCACGGCATCGAAAATTCGACGCGGAACCGCGCGCTGCGCGCGAGCGATGCTTGCCGCGAGTCCCCGAGCCAGAGCCGATACCGATGGCTATCAGTCTGGCAGACCGTTGGATTTCGAAGAGCCCCGAGGATCGGGCGAGGTTGCGGCCGGATCTTCGACCGGCCTTCGCGACGGAACCTGCCGGCGCCATCCAACTAACTGAGACGGCTTCGCGAAAGGCGGCGCCAACGAGTGTCTTGTCAGTTAGTTCGACCGTCGTCGTCAGTGATATGCCGGACAAACCGCCCAATGCACGCGGATGATTCGCCGCAGCGCACGTCGGAAGGCCCGGCGCGCCCCTAAGTGATTCGCGGTGCGCCAGCGCGCGTGGGCCATCCACCGCCTTCTCCGGCCGCTGCGCTTTCCGAGCCATGACGCTTTCGCACGTCCGCCCAGCGGTTCGGCGGTTGTCAGCCACCCGATAGGTTGCCTGCGCTACAACGCGCTCTGCTTCCCTGCCGACGATTGGACTCCCGATGAACAACGCCCTGCTCCTCAAACTGCACCGCTGGACCACGCTGGTGTTCGCGCTGCCGCTGATCGCGATCATCTTCACCGGGCTGATCCTGTCGGTCGAGCCGATCCTGCAGAGCCGCGGCCTGCCCGCCGGCATGGTCGACGCCGATCGGATCGTCGGCCTGCTGCAGCGTTACGATCCGGCCGGAAAGGCGCGCGGCTTCGCCATCAATGCCAGCGGCCGGCAGATGCGGCTGATGGGCGTCAATGCGCCGACGATCGACCTTGCGACCGGCGAGGCGGCGACGGCGTCCGATCCGGTCGGCGACGTGCTGCTGTGGGCGCGGCGCACCCACGAGCACCTGCTCGGCTACGACTGGCTGGTGATCGGCTCGACCATCGCCATGGTGGTGATCATGATCATCGGCATCCTGATGGGCCTGCCGCGGCTGCGCAACAGCCTCGCCGGCTGGCACAAGGGCGCCGCCTGGTTCACGCTGCCGCTGCTGCTGCTGAGCCCGATCACCGGGCTGTTCATGGCGTTCGGCCTGACGTTGAGCGGCCCGCCGCCGGCCGCGACGAGGGCGCCGCTGCCGCTCGCCGACGCGGTGCGGACGATCGCGCAATCGCACGACGTCGCGCATCTGTCGATGATCGCCAATCGCGGCGGGCGGATGATGGCGCGACTCTACGAAGGCGGCGAACTGCGCGCCTACAGCTTCACCGCGGACGGCGTGACGCCGCTGGCCCGCAACTGGCCGCGGCTGCTGCACGAGGGCAACTGGTCGGCCCTGATCTCCGGGCTGCTCAACGTCATCGTGTCGGTCGTGCTGTTCGGATTGCTGATCACCGGCCTGCTGCTGTGGTCGCGCCGCAAGCTGCGCCGCCGCCCGCAGGCGACGACGACGGCGAACGGGACGGCCGCCACCGGCGCGGCCTGACCGCCGCGGCGCGATGGCTGACGAGGACTTAACGGGATCGCTCGGATTGTCGGGGTGCGGTGAACGGATCGTTCCGCGGTGCGGGCGTTAGACTTGCGACGGTTTCCACCGCCGTGAGCGCGCCATGTCCAGCATTTCCTCGATCGCCGTCTCCGGCCTGAATGCCGCGACCCGGCGGATCGAAGTCTCCGCCAGCAATGTCGCCAATCAGCAATCCACCGGCGCGCTGCCGGCCGCCGGCGGCTCCGTGCCGGCCGGCGCGCCGCAGGCCTACAAGCCGCTGCAGGTCAATCAGACCGCCGCGGCCGGCGGCGGCACGCAGACCAGCGTCACCACGACGTCGCCTTCGACCGTTGCGATCTCCGATCCGCAAGCGCCGTTCGCCAACCAGGACGGCCTGGTGGCGGCGCCGAATGTCGATCTGGCGCAGGAGCTGATCGGCCAGTTGGTCGCGAAATACAGCTACACGGCGAATCTGGCGACGCTGAAGGCCGACCGCGACATGAGCAAAGCGCTGCTCGACGCCACGGCGTAGCAGCAGCCGCCGCGCTCATCCGGCGCCACCGGGCCGCGCGTCGCCGAACGATCGGCGACCCATCAGCGGTCGTTCCGACTCCGCACCAGATCCTCGATC
Organism: Rhodopseudomonas palustris; assembly: GCA_016215605.1. Lineage (GTDB taxonomy): Bacteria > Pseudomonadota > Alphaproteobacteria > Rhizobiales > Xanthobacteraceae > Rhodopseudomonas > Rhodopseudomonas palustris_L. The sequence goes on along the minus strand of JACRJB010000020.1, from coordinate 25,631 downwards.
ATCGCCTGGACGTGGGCCAGCCACGCCTTGCGCCGTTCCTGCTCGGCGAGGTCGATCTGCATGTAGTTCGACAGCGTGTAGAGATTCGACCGGTAGAAATAGGTCAGCGACAGGATCGACAGATAAACGAAGATGCGGTCGCAGTCCGGCCGGAACTCCCGCCGCTCGATGCCGGCATTGAGGATCCGCTCGAGCAGGCCGAACTGGGCATTGGCGAACACGTCGCGGATCTTGTTCTTGACGTGGCGCCCCTTGAACAGATTTTCCGACGCGAGGATGCTGAGCAGCTCCGGATTTTCCCAGTAATACTGCCAGTTGAACGCGACCAGCGCGGCGAGCGCGTCACGCGGCCGGGTCAGGTCGAGATCGAGCGCCTCCTCGCTGGCGACGAGTTGGGCATAGCAGTGCTCGATGACGTGGTGGAACAGCTTCTCCTTGCTGACGAAGTAATAGTACAGCATGCGGTCGTTGCTCTTCGCCGCCTTGCTGATGCGGTCGACCCGCGCGCCGCCATAGCCTTCCCGCGCGAATTCGGCGACCGCGGCGCGCAGCAGCGCCTCGCGGGTCTGGTCGGGCGTCCGGGTTCGGCGGCGCGGCTTCGCCGCGGCGCTTCGTCCAGCCGCAGCCTTGCGGCGGGGAGCTGCGAGTTCCCGCGCCACGACGTCCGTCTCGCTCGCCATCCGTCCCCACCTCGAACCCGCCCTGAATCGGGCGCCGCAGCATAGGTTTGCCCGTTCTTTTGGCAAGCCTTGCCGATTCTTGGCCGTTGACAATACCTCCAGATCGCGTTCTGCTATGTAGTAAGTACTACATTCATTAGCAACTGGGATGGAGGTTCGGGATGGCTGGGCGCTTCACGGTGAAACTGGTCTCGGTCGCGGTGGCGTTGATGGCGGCTGGTTGGCAGGCCCAGGCCGCCGATCCGCCGCCGATCCGGATCGGCGACGTGTCCAGCTATTCGGCGCTGCCGATCGGCGCCCGCGGCTATCGGCAGGGCTGGGAACTGGCGCGCGACGAGATCAACGGCAAAGGCGGCGTGCTCGGCCGCAAGCTCGAGATCATCGCCCGCGACGACGCCGGCAAGCCGGATGCGGCGATCACCCAGGCGGCGCAGCTGGTCGACGCCGAGCACGTCGATCTGCTGACCGGAACGATCCTCTCCAATGTGGGCCTCGCAGTTTCGGATTTCGCCAAGCGGCGCAAGATGTTCTTCCTCGCCTCGCAGCCGCTGACCGACGCGCTGATCTGGGACAAGCGCAGCCGCTACACCTTCCGGCTGCGGCCCTCGACCTACACCCAGACCGCCATCCTGGCCCAGGAGGCCGCCAAGCTGCCGGCGCGGCGCTGGGCGACGATCGCGCCGAACTACGAATTCGGGCAGGCGGCAGTCGCGAACTTCAAGCAGGAACTCAAGCGGCTGCGACCCGACGTCGAATTCATCTCCGAGCAATGGCCGCCGCTCGGCAAGATCGACGCCGGCTCCGTGGTGCAGGCGATGACCGCCGACAATCCGGACGCGATCTTCAACGTCACCTTCGGCTCCGACCTCGCCCGGCTGGTGCGGGAGGGCACGACACGCAAGGCGTTCGCCAACCGGACCGTCGTCAGCCTGCTGACCGGCGAACCGGAATATCTGGCGCCGCTGAAGGACGAGACGCCGGCGGGGTGGATCGTCACCGGCTATCCGTGGAGCGAGATCGCGACGCCGGAGCACCGGGCGTTCGTCGACGCCTACCGGGCTCGGTTCAAGGACTCGCCGAACATCGGCGCGCTGATCGGCTACATCAACACGCTGGTGCTCGCCAAGGCGATCGAGATGGCGGGCTCGACCGACACCGAAGCGCTGATCGCGGCGATGGAGCGGCTGAAAGTCGACACGCCGTGCGGTCCGATCGCGTTCCGCGCCGTCGACCATCAGTCCACGCTGGGCGTCTACATCGGCAAGCTCGCGGTGAAGGACGGCCAGGGCGTGATGACCGACTGGCGCTATGTCGACGGCGCCGCGCATCAGCCGACCGACGCCGCCGTGCTGGCCAAGATCAAAGACTAGAGCCAGCCCCCCACATGACCGCACCACACGCCGTGAGAGATCTCGCCATGAAGCTGATCGCGCCCCGCAACATTTGGTATCCGCTGACGTGGTCGCGCAACGTGACGCGCGCGCTCGGCTGCCATCGCATCCTCGGCATCGATCTGGTCGTCTACCGCAGCGAGAGCGGCGAGCCGATCGCGCTCGACGACGTCTGCCCGCACCGGCTGGCGCCGCTGTCGATCGGCAAGCTCAAGGGCGATGCGATCGAATGCGGCTATCACGGCATGACCTTCGCGCGCGACGGCCGCTGCATCCGGATTCCCGGCCAGCCGATCATCCCGCCGAGCGCCCGCGTGCCGTCCTATCCGCTGCACGAGAAGATGGGGCTGGTGTGGATCTGGCCCGGCGATCCGGCGCTGGCGGACCCCGCGCTGATCTACGACCTGCCGCAATACGGTGGGCCGGACTGGCACGCGGCGGAGGGCGACGCGCTGCGGATCGGCACCAACTATCTCAACCTCGCCGACAACCTCTGCGACCCCGCCCATGTCAGCTTCGTGCATCTGTCGACGCTCGGCAATGCGGCGAGCGAAGAGATTCCGGTCGAACACACGGTCGACGAGCGCGGCGTGCTGGTGTGGCGCTGGATCAACGACGCGCCGCCGATCCCGCTGTTCGCAAAGTACGGCAGCTTCACCGGCCACGTCGATCGCTGGCACTATTACGACTACCGCGCGCCGAGCATCGCGGTGATCGATTTCGGCAGCGCCGACGCCGGCGCGATCACAGATCCGGAGCAGCGCGGTGCCGGGCTTCGGATCTTCGCCTGCCACTTCATCACCCCGGTCGACGATCACAGCTGCATCGACCATTGGCTGCACGTCCGGAATTTCGCCCGCGACGATGCCGACGTCGATCAGCGGCTGCATGCCGATTTCCGCATCGCCTTCAACGAGGACAAGGAGATCCTGGAGCGCATCGAGCAGGCCGACCAGGCCCGGCCGGGCTTCAAGCGGATCCGGCTCGGCATCGACGTCGCGCCGCAACGCATGCGCCGGATCGTCGAGCGTATGGTCGCGGACGAAGCCGAGCCGAGGGCCGCGATTCCGGCGGAGTGACCGGCGCCGGGCGCCGGCCCGGTTGACGTCTGCTGTCAGGCGATCCGAGCTCGGGCCGTCTCGAGCTCAGACGGTCTTCGGCGCGAAGTCCGGGATGCCGAGTTCGTCCTTGCGATGGCAGGCGACGAAATGCTCCGGGCCGGTGGCGTCGAGAAACGGCAGATCGGCGCGGCAACGCGGAATCGCGAACGGGCAGCGCTGCGCGAAGCGGCAGCCGGGCGGCGGATCGACCGGCGACGGCGGCTCGCCCTTGACCAGATACTTCGCCTTCAGCTCGTCACGCAGCGGACCCGGCGGCACCGCGGCCGACACCAGCGACCACGTGTAGGGATGACGCGGCGCGGTGAACAGCGCCGAGGCCGGCGCCTGCTCGGCGATCTTGCCGAGATACATCACGGCGATCTCGTCGCAGAACTGCTGGATGACGCCGAGATCGTGCGAGATGAAGATGTAGGTCAGCCCGCGCTCGCGCTGCAGCTTCTTCAAGAGATTGAGGATCTGCGCCTGGATCGCGACGTCGAGTGCCGACACCGCCTCGTCGCAGACGATCAGTTCGGGCTCGGGCGCCAGCGCCCGGGCGATGCACAGCCGCTGCCGCTGGCCGCCGGAGAACTGATGCGGAAACAGGTCGGCGGCTTCGGGCGGCAGGCCGACTTCGGCCAGCAATTGCCGGACCCGGGCGTCGCGTTCGCTGCTGGTGCCGATCTGCAGCAGATCGAGCGGCTCGCGGATCTGGTCGCCGGCGCGGCGGCGCGGGTCCAGCGCGGAGAACGGATCCTGAAACACGATCTGGATATGCCGGCGCACCTGCCGCAGCGGCTCGCCGGTGAGCGGCATGATGTCATCGCCGCGGAACACGATCTGGCCGGAGGTCGACGGCACCAGCCGCATGATCGCCTGCGCGGTGGTCGATTTGCCCGAGCCGCTCTCGCCGACGATGCCGAAGGTGGTGCCGCGCCGGACCCGGAAGCTGACACCGTCGACGGCGTGGACGAAGGACGGTTTGCCCCATGGGCGCTTCCGCCCGGTTTTGAAATGCACCACCAGGTCGTTGACGTCGAGCAGATACGGATCGCCGTCGTGCGGGAGGGGATGGGGATGCATCATGCGGCGATCTCCTCGGCGCGCCAGCACGACACCGCGTGGCCGGTCGAGACGGTATCCAGCGGCGGTTGCGGCCGCGCGCGGCACACGTCGCGCGCATTTGCGCACCGTGGCAGGAATGCGCAGTCCGGCCCCCGCTGCCCCAGCGACGGCACCATCCCGGGGATCTCGCCGAGATCGATCCACTGCGGCGGCTTCGCGACGCCGACAGCGAGATGCGGGACGCAGCCGAGCAGCCCGCGGGTGTAGGGATGGCGCGGCGCGGCGGCGATCTCGTGCGACGGCCCGGCCTCGATGCAGCGGCCGGCATACAGCACCGCGATGTCGTCGGCGAGTTCGGCAACCGCGCCGAGATCGTGGGTGATCAGCACGATCGCGGTCTCGGTCTCGTCCTGCAGGTTGGCCAGGAGATCGAAGATCTGCGCCTGCACGGTGACGTCGAGCGCGGTGGTCGGCTCGTCGGCGATCAGCAGTTTCGGCTTGCAAGCCAGCGCCATCGCGATCATCACCCGCTGCCGCATGCCGCCGGACATCTGATGCGGATAGGCCTTGGCGCGCTGCTCGGCGGCCGGGATCTGCACCGCCTTGAGGAACTGCACCGCCTGTTCGGACGCGTCCTTGCGGCTCATCCGGCGGTGATAATACAGCACCTCGGCGATCTGATCGCCGACGGTGTAGAGCGGGTTGAGCGCGGTCATCGGCTCCTGGAACACCATCGACATGGCGTCGCCGCGCAGCGCACGCATCCGCCGGTTGCGCACGGTCAGCACGTCCTCGCCCTCGAGCAGGATGCGGCCGCCGGTGATGACGAAGCCTTCCGGCAGCAGCCGCATGATCGCCAGCGCCGTCATGCTCTTGCCGCAGCCCGACTCGCCGACCAGCGCGATGGTGCGTCCCTTGTCGACGGTGAACGACAGATTCTCCAGCACCGGGACCAGTTCGCCGTCGCGATTGGTCATGCTGACGCTGAGCTTGTCGACCTCGAGTACCGGCGCCATCGTCACCTCCGTCGCAGCCGCGGATTGACCGCATCGTTGACGCCGTCGCCGACCAGGCTGATCGCCAGCACCGACAGGAAGATCGCAGCGCCGGGGAAGGTCACCGCCCACCAGGCGTCGAGCACGTAGTTGCGGTTCTGGCCGATCATCAGGCCCCAGCTCATGGTGTTGGGATCGCCCAGCCCGAGGAAGCTGAGCCCGCCCTCGAACAGGATGGCGACGCCGATCGCCAGCGTCGCCGACACGATGATCGGCGGCAGCGCGTTCGGCAGCACCACCCGCAGGATCAGGTGCCAGTTGCCGGCGCCGGCGGCGCGCGACGCCTTGATGAAGTCGAGATCGCGCAGCCGCATGAATTCGGCACGCGTGAGCCGCGCCGCCGAGGTCCAGCTCACGGCGCCGATCGCCAGCGTGATGGTCAGGAGTTTCGGCCCGAACAGCGTCACCAGCACCATCGCGAACAGCAGCGGCGGCAGCACCTGGAAGAATTCGGCGATCTTCACCAGCAGGCTGTCGATCCAGCCGCCGAAGAAGCCGGCCAGCGCGCCGACGGTGACGCCGATGATGATGGTGATCAGCGCCGCGACGGCGCCGACGGTGAGCGTGGCGCGGCCGCCATAGACCAGCCCGGCGAGCACGTCGCGGCCGAGATAGTCGGTGCCGAGCCAGGCGTCGGCTGACGGCGCCGTAAACGGCAGGCCGACGATCTCCAGCGGGTCGAGCGGATAGATCCACGGCCCGAACAATGTTGCCGACACCAGCACAATCAGCAGCACCGCGCCGGCGACCCCGGACGGGCTTTTCAAGAACTGGCGGAACGCGGCCTTCGTCGGCGACACCGCCTTGGCGACCGGCAGCGCGGCCGGCGTCACGGTCTGCGCCACGATCAGCGGCTGGTCGAGCGTGCTCATCGGGCCCCCGCGCGGATACGTGGATCGATCAATCGATAGACTAGGTCGGTGACGATATTGGCGGCGATCACCATCACGGCCGAGAAGAACAGCACCGCCATCAGGGTCGGATAGTCGCGGCGCAGGATCGAATCGAACACCAGCCGCCCCATGCCGGGCCAGCTGTAGACGGTCTCGACCAGCACCGCGCCGGCGAACAGATTGCCGAACTGGTGCCCGACCACGGTGACGATCGGGATCAGCGCGTTGCGCAGCGCGTGCTTGAACATCACCACGCTCTCCGGCAGCCCCTTGGCGCGGGCGGTGCGGACGTAGTCGGCCGACAGCACGTCGATCATGTTGACGCGGGCGAGCCGCGAATATTGCGCGATGAACACCAGCGCCAGCGTCAGCGACGGCAGCACCAGATGTTTCGCGACGTCGAGCACATAGCCGAAGCCGGTCTTCGGATTGACCACGTCGGTCATGCCGTTGACCGGCAGCACCGGCCACACCGAGCCGAACAGCAACAGCAGCATCAGGCCGGTCCAGAAGATCGGCGCCGCGTAACCGGCCAGCGACAGCACGGTGACGACATGGCTGAGCGCCCCGTTCGGCCGCCGCGCGCTGACGACGCCGAGCAGCGTGCCGATCACCACCGCGGTGAACAGCGAGGCGAGCGCCAGATACAGCGACGCCGGCAGCCGCTGCCAGATCAGCGACAGCACCGGCTGGTTGAAGTAATAGGAATAGCCGAAATCGCCGTGCAGCACTTTGCCGAGATAAGTGAAGAGCTGCTGCAACACGCTCTGGTCGAGGCCGTATTTGGCCCGCAGCTCGGCGATCACCTCGGCCGACGCCCCACCCATCTCTCCGGCGATCACCTGCACCGGATCGCCCGGCGCAAGATGGATCAGGCAGAAATTCAGCACCAGCACCGCGAGCAGCAGGGCCGCGGCGTTGGCGAGCTTTCCGGAAAGATGGGTGAGGAATGCCATCGGATTTCGTCTTCGTCGAGGTGTGGATCAGGTCTTCGGCGGGGTCGCCCAGTGGATCTCGTCGAGCGGCGAGACGACGCCCCAGATCGTCGTGGGCAGCCCGCCGAGGCCCTTGGCGAACGCATTGTGGAACGGCACCGCGTTGATGAAGAAGATCGGCACCTCGTCGACCACGATCTTCTGGAACTCCGAATACAGCGCCTTGCGCTTCTCCGGCGAGGTTTCGACCGCCGCCTTGGCGAGGATCTCGTCGACCTTCGGGTTGGAATATTGCTGGGTGTTGGACCAGATGATGCCCTTGCGGATGTTCGACGTCAGGTAGGTCCGGTCGACGCCGATCACCGGGTCGGCCCAGTTGTAGACCGAGTCCATCGTCAGATCGAAATCGTAGTTCGACACCCGCTGCGCCCAGGTCGGGAAGTCGGGGGCGGCGCGGACTTCGAGATTGATGCCGACCCGCTTCAGGGCCGACCGCATGTATTCGGCGACGTTGCGCTGCTGCTCGTCGATGCCCGGCAGATAGTCGATCGTCAGCGTGGCGCGGACGCCGTTGCCGTCCGGCTTCAGTCCGGCTTCGTCGAGCAGTTTGCCCGCCTTGGCGACGTCGAACTTGTAGTGCTCGACATTGGGTTCGTCGAACGGCGAGCCCGGCGCGATCGGGCTGATCGACGGCATCGCCTTGCCGCCCATCAGCTTGCCGACGATGAAATCGCGGTTGGCGGCGTAGGCGATCGCCTTGCGGACGCGGACGTCGTCGAGCGGCTTCTTCTTGGTGTTGAAGGCCAGCCAGTTGAGTGCGCCGAGGCCGGCGAAGCCCTTGTCGGTGACGACGATGTCTTTTGCCTTCTCCAGCCGGTCGATGTCGCGCACGCCGGTGACGAACGGCACCGCGTGGACCTCGCCGCGCTCGGCCGACACCATCAGGGCGTTCGGATCGGAGATCAGCCGCACCACGATCTTGTCGAGCTTCGGCCGGCCGGGGATGAAGAATTTGTCGAACTTCTCGAGCGTGTAGTAATCGCCTTGCTTGTATTCGCCGAGCTTGTAGGGGCCGGAGCCGACCGGCTTGAGATTGGCCGGATGCGTCTTGACGTCCTGGCCGTCGCCATAGACGTGCTTGGGCAGGATCGGCATCAGCGCCGGCGACATCGCCAGCAGCAGCGCCGGGTGCGGATGCGCCAGCTTGATCACCGCGGTCTTCGGATCGGGCGTCTCGACGCTGTCGACCGCGGCCAGCATCGTCTTGAACGGATGGTTGGCCTTGATGGTCATGATCGAGAATGCGACGTCCTCGGAGGTCACCGGCTTGCCGTCGTGGAACAGCGCGTCGTCGACCAGCTTCAGCGTCACCGACAGCCCGTCCGGTGCGACCTCCCAGGACTTGGCGAGATAAGGCTGCGGCTTCCAGTTCTCGTCGAAGCGGAGCGGGCTGGCGAAGATCTGCGTGCTCGGCAGCGCCGTGGCGATGCCGGACTGCACCGCGCCGTTGAAATGGCGCGGCACCTGCGTCGAACCGATCACCAGCGTGCCGCCGCTGCCGGCCGACTGCGCGCGTGTCTCGAACGGCAAGCCCATCAGGGCGGCGCCCCCGAGAGCTCCGATAACAAAGGTCCGCTTCGTCAACATCATGGATTCGAACTCCGCTGTGAGGGGCCGGGAACGAGAGTGAAGCTTCTCAAGTCTTGGTATCTGCACGTGCCCTTCGTCATGGCCGGGCTTGTCCCGGCCATCCACGTCTGCCTGGTCACCTTTGCAGCAAGGCGTGGATGCCCGGGACAAGCCCGGGCATGACGGCTGAGGCGAATGTCCCTCATTTCAAGGGCCGCATTTTTGGTCGGACTGGTGGGACGAGAGGCGATCACGATACGGCTCCGGCTGCGAGCGCGCGGTCGAGGATCGCGTCGAGTACCGAGGGCGGCGGCAGATCACGGGTGCCGACCCCGACCAGCACGATGCCAGATTCAGATTGCTCCGGTGCCGATGGCGACAGTGACCATACACCTTCGACCATCTGGAACACCTGCGGCGCATCCTCGCCGTCGAGCCGGCACGAGCCCTTCAGCCGCAGCAGTTCCGGGGGCAGCGCCGCCACCGCGCCGGCGATGCGGCCGCGATCGAACGCGCCGTCGCGGCGATACGCGAAGCTGCGAAAGGTTTCGCGATGATCGACCGGCGGTGAATCGGCGCGAAACGCCGACACTTTCCCTGGCGCATCGAGCGAGGCGAGCGTCGGCAGCGAGTCGCGAGTCGTCTCGACGATGCGCATGTCGGAGCGCAGCGCCAGCACCGCAGCGCGGGCCGCAGCGCGCGTCGCGGCATCGACCAGATCGGTCTTGCTCAGCAGCACGACATCGCAGCGCTCGAACTGGCTGCGCACGGTGGCGCCGACCCGCGCGTCGTCGATCAACGCGGCGATGCGGCTGGCATCGGCCAGCACGATCACCCGGTCGAGCCGCAGCGTCGGTTCGATCAGCGCGATCTCGGCGATCTTCCACGGATCGCCGACGCCGGAGGCTTCGATCACGATGCGCTCGAACGGCACCTCGGCATCGAGCACCTTGCACATCGTCTCGATGAAGCTGGTGCCGATGCTGCAGCAGATGCAGCCGTTGGTCAGCGTCATCGTGGTGCCGTCGTGGCCCTGGATCAGCGTCGCATCGACATTGATCTCGCCGAAATCGTTGACCAGCACCGCGGTGCGCGGCCCGCCGGTGGCGAGCAGATGATTGACGAACGTGGTTTTGCCTGCGCCGAGGAAGCCGCCGATCACCGTGACTGGAATGGTCGCGGTCGCTTTCCTCATGCGCGGGGCGCCTCCCGGACGACGCCGCCGACCACGGTGCCCCAGATCGCGACGTCCTTCAGCTTCTCCGGCGCGACGCTCAGCGGATCGTCTTCGAGCACGGCGAAGTCGGCGTATTTGCCGGTCTCGATGCTGCCGACCAGGTGATCCATCTTCAGCGTGTAGGCGGCATCGACCGTAATGGCGGCGAGCGCCTGCTCCACGGTCAGCGCCTCGGTGTCGCGGCCGAGCACGCGGCCGCCGGAGGTCACGCGATTGACCGCGCACCAGGCGGTGAACAACGGCGCCAGCGGCGTCACCGGCGCGTCCGAGTGAATCGCGAACGGCACGCCGATGCGGCGCGCGGTGCCGGTGGCGTCGATCCGCGACGCGCGCTCCGGCCCCATCGTCAGCTCGTAATGCGCGTCGCCCCAGTAGTAGATGTGGTTGGCGAACAGATTGGCGCAGACGCCGAGATTTTTCATCCGCCGGAACTGCGCCGCATCCGCCATCTGGCAATGCTGCAGCGTGTGGCGATGATCCGGCCGCGGCGCGGCGATCTGCGCGGCCTCGATCGCATCGAGCGCCGCTTCGGTCGCCTCGTCGCCATTGGTGTGGATGTGGAGTTGCACGCCAGCGCGGTGATACTTGTCGACCAGCCGCGGCAATTCTTCCGGCGCAATGTACCACAGGCCGTTGGCGGCGCCGTTGTGATAGCCGGGCCAGCGCAGCCGCGCGGTGAAGCCCTGGATCGAGCCGTCGACCACCAGCTTGACGATGCCGTAGTGCAGTTTGGCGCTGGGCTGCTGACGCAGCGCCTCGAGCTTGGCGATCGCTTGCTCGGGCGTGTGCGACACAGCGGCGAGCGCCGGCACCAGGCGGACGCCGAAATCGTCCTGGCTGGTGACGCTGCGATACACCTCGATGGTCGGATCGTTGAGGTCGTTGTGCAGGTCGGTGATGGTGGTGACGCCCTGCACGCAGGACGACGCCGCGTAGCGCCGCACGTCGGCCTCGGTGATGGTGCCGGCCAGCGGGTTGTGGCCGAGCGCGCGGAACAGCCGCATCCGCGCCGGAATGCCCTGCAGCTCGCCGCTGGCGAGGCCGTCGGCGCCGGCGACGACGCCCGAAATGTCGGTCGCATGCAGCAGATCGGCGAGTTCGAGGGTCGCGGTGTTGACGTTGTTGATGTGGAACGAGGCGTGCACCACCAGCACCGGACGCTTGGTGGAGACGCGGTCGAGATCCTGCCGGGTCAGCATCTTGCCACCGATATGCAGCGGATCGAAGCCCCAGGCGTAGAGCGGAGAGTTGTCGTCCGGCATCGCGGCTTCGGCTTGCTGCAACCGCGAAACGATCGAGTCGATATCAGGCACGCCGGCAACCACCTTGCCTTCCGGCGAGCGGCGGTCGAACGCGCCGACATAAGGCTGCTTCCACATCAGGCCTTCCATGATGTGGGCATGGCCTTCGACGAAGCCGGGCATCAGCACCTTGTCGGCGAACCGATTGTCGAGCCGGGCGCCATTCACGCACAACTCATCGGCCGAGCCCGTCGCCACGACCCGTCCATCACGCACTGCAACATGCGTCGCGGTCGGACGCGACGGATTCATCGTGATGATGTTGCGGGCCGAATAAACGACGTTGTCGTGGTTCACGCTGCTGAGCCTTTCGAACTTGCAGTTGCGAGCGTGAAGCGAACCACCGGGCGGCACTAGCGCCAGATGCCCCGCACGAATGGAGCCAGCGCCATCCGCCCAGCGCCGGGCTCGATGGCAGAGTTCTTGCTTCGTAGTCGCAAACCGACATACTCGGATTTCGGTGTTCACCGGATCCGCTGCGCCGACAGGTTATATCGTCTTGGGAAAGCCCGCACAGCTCACTTATCAGGAAGCCGCTCGCATGGGCCCGCTCGATCGCGCGGCAAATGCTTCGGAAAATGCCGCATCCTTAGGCAACAGCGATACGCTGTTCTGGGGCGCTTTGTTTCGCGGAATGGACCGCGGCGGATCGTTTCTGCAATTGCAGATCCGCCAGATCATCGTCACCGCGATCGAAGACGGCCGGCTGCCGCTCGGCATGCGGATGCCGTCGAGCCGCGACCTCGCCGCGGTGCTCAAAGTGTCGCGCAATACCGTGGTGATCGCCTACGAGCAGCTGGTCGATCAGAACTTCCTGGTGTCGCGGCAGCGCAGCGGCTATTTCGTCGCCGGCCTGTCGAAGAAGGTCGCGTCCGGCGCCGGCAAGCCGACCGAAGCCGCCAGCCGCGACGATGCGCATTGGGCCGGACGCTATGCGGTGCAGCCGTCGGCGCATCGCAACATCGTCAAGCCGGCCGACTGGCAGGCGCATCCCTACCCGTTCATTTTTGGACAGTTCGACCCCAGCCTGTTCCCGACCAATGACTGGCGGGAATCGGCGCGCGCGGCGCTCAGCGTTCCGGAGATCAACAACTGGGCGCGCGACCTGATCGACGGCGACGACCCGGCGCTGATCGAGCAGTTGCAGCTGCAGGTACTGCCGCGCCGCGGCATTCATGCGCGCTCCGACGAAATCATGATGACGATCGGCGCGCAGCACGCGCTGTATCTGATCGCGACGCTGTTCATCAACGACCGCACCCGGGTCGGCATCGAGGAGCCGGGCTACCCCGACGCGCGCAACATCTTCCGGATGCTGACGCCCGACGTGGTGCCGCTGCGTTCGGACGCCCAGGGCCTGCTGCCGGACGAAACATTCCGAAGCTGCGCGCTGGCCTATGTCACCGCCAGCCATCAATGCCCGACCGCGACGGTGATGCCGATGCAGCGGCGGCTCGAACTGCTGAAGGCCGCCGAGGCCGGCGACGTCGTGCTGGTCGAGGACGACTACGAAGGCGAATTGATGCCGGAGGCGGCGACGCTGCCGCCGCTGAAGAGCCTCGATCACGCCAGCAACGTGCTGTATGTCGGCAGCCTGTCGAAGGCGCTCGCGCCCGGGCTGCGGCTCGGCTACGTCGTGGCGCCCGCGCCGGTGATCCGCGAATTGCGCGCGCTGCGCCGGCTGATGCTGCGCCATCCGCCGCTGAACAACCAGCGCGTCGCCGCTCTGTTCATCGGCCTCGGGCACTACCGCTCGCACCTGCAGCAGGTCGGCCGCGTGCTGCTGGAGCGCGCCAAGATCCTCGACCGGCTGCTGCCGAAGCATCTGCCGGACTGCACGTTCTCACGCGGCCATGGCAGCACCAATTACTGGATCAGTTGCCCGCAGGGTACCGACACCACCGTGCTGGCGCAGGCTGCGCTGGCGCAAGGCGTGGTGATCGAGCCGGGCGCGGTGTTCTCGATGGACGAAAACGCCAGCCGGCACTGCTTCCGGCTCGGCTTCTCGTCGATCCGCACCGACCGGATCGAGGTCGGAATCGAGCGGCTCGGCCAGGTGGTGGCGCAGCATCTGAAGGGGTGATGGCCGGCCGTCGGCCCGGCCTCACATCAATTCGCTGATGCCCTTGGCGGCGCTGAGCAGCGCGACACCGCCGAGGCTGGCGATCGACGCGGTCCGATGCAGCGCCTCGGAGCCACGGCGAAAGCCGTATTCGCCGATCCGGGTGCCGATCATCATCGCCGGGAACGACAGCGCGGCGAGCCAGACAATCCCGCCATTGAGGAGCCCGACCGCCGCGGTGCTGGCGAACGCCGACACCGAGGTGGCGAGGAAGAACACCAGCAGCGACGCGCGCGCGACGGCCGCGCGGAACGGGCCCGACATGTAGTACACAACCGCCGGCGGCCCCGGCATCGCCGCCAGGCCGTTGAACAGGCCCGCGGCCAGTCCGACGGCGGCGGTGGCGGTGCGGGACGGCACCTCGGCCAGCGCGAAGCCGCGGCCCAGCATCACCACCGCGGCGGCGGTGATGGTGGCGATCACAATCCGCGCCACCGGCGCCGGCGCGACGCTGAGCACCAGCGCGCCGAGGGGCGATCCGACCACCGCACCGACGATCAGCCAGCGCAGCGACGGCCAATGGCAGTCGTGATTGTTGCGGCGCAGATCGGTGAGCCCGCCGAGCAGTTGCAGCAGCACCGCGATCGGCACCGCCTTGGCGGGGGCCATGAACAGCCCCATCAGCGGCACCGCGGCGAGCGCGAAGCCGAAGCCGGTGAAGCCGCGCAGCAGCGCCGCGGCGATCACCGCCGCCAGCGTCGCCGCGATCACGCCCGGCGTCGGCAGCGCGCCGAGAAAGCTCGCCTGCGCCGCGGCGATCAGATCCTGCATGATGGGATTCACCGCATGTCGATGACGACGGTCTTCTTCTTGGTGAAGTGTTCGAGCATCGCTTCCAGCGAGGCTTCCTTGCCGAGGCCCGACTTCCTGAAACCTCCATAGCTCAGATTCGGCTGGATCGTCAGGTTCTGATTGACCTGAACGTAGCCGGCATCGAGCCGCTGCACGGCGCGCAGTGCGGTGCGCAAATCATGCGTCCACACCGTCGCGGCGAGGCCGAAATCGCTGTCATTGGCGCGCGCGATCACATCGTCCTCGTCGTCCCACGGCTGCACGCAGACCACCGGGCCGAAGATTTCCTCGCGCATCAGCGGCGAGTCCTCCGGCAGGCCGGTCACGATGGTGGGCTGCAGGAACAGGCCGTCTTTCAGATGGCTCGCGCGCGGTAGCTCGCCGCAACGCGCGACCTGGGCGCCGGCGGTGCGCTCGCCGAGCGCCAGATAGGATTCGATCTTCGCCTTCTGCCGCTGCGAGATCACGGTGCCGATGTCGGTCGCCTCGTCGAGCGGATCGCCGATCTTCAGCTTCGCGACCGCGTCGCGCAGCGCCGTGACGAAGGCGTCGATCAGCTTGCTATGCACATAGATGCGGCTCGCCGCGGTGCAGCTCTGGCCCTGGCGGGTGAAACGCATCCCGGCGATCGCGCCGGCGACGACGCGCGCCATGTCGGCGTCCGGATAGACGATCATCGGGCTCTTGCCGCCGAGCTCGAGGCTGACCGGAATGACTTTTCGCGCGGCGGTTTGGTAGATCAGTTCACCCACGGCCTGCGAGCCGGTGAACGTCACCTTGGCGACCGCGGGATGCTCGACCAGCGCCGAGCCGCAATCGCGGCCGGTGCCGCAGATCACGTTGAGCACGCCGGCCGGCAGCAGCTCCGCCATCAGCCGCGCCATCTCGATGGTGGCGAACGGCGCTTCTTCGGAAGCTTTGACAACGACGGTGTTGCCCGCGACCAGCGCCGGGGCGATCTTCAGCATCATCAGCACCAGCGGCACGTTCCACGGCAGGATCGCGGCGACGACGCCGAGCGGTTCGCGGCTGGTGTAAGTGAGGATCTGCGGATCGAACGGCAGCGTCTCGCCCTTCAGTTCCGACGCGAGACCGGCATACATCGTGACGATATCGATGGCGGTGGCGATTTCGCCGCGGCATTCGGTGCGGATCGCCTTGCCGGTCTCCAGCGCCAGCACCGCGGCCAGCACGTCGGACTTCGCCGCGATGGCGCGTGCCGCTTCGGCGATCAGCTTGCCGCGTTGCCGCGCCGGCGTCGCCGCCCAGCCGGGAAAGGCCGCCGACGCGGATTCGACGGCGCGCGCGACGTCGTCCGTGGTCGCGGCCGGCGCTTCGCCGAGCAGCGCGCCGGTCGCCGGATCGAGCACGTCGAGCGTGGCGCCGGCGACCGCCGGAACCAGCGCATTGCCGATCAGGTGACGGCCCTGCAATTGAGTGATCACATCCGAGACGGCGGACGCGATGGCGGGATTGATGCGGGTGGCGATGTTGATCATCGCGCCACCTTGGCGATTGCGCATCGCGCGCGAAGGTCCAGCCGGAGCCAAGCCATTGGGCCAGTTCGACGCACCGCGGATTCTGGCCGCAGACGTCGCGGCATCTGGTTCTAAGCAGCCCTCGCCTGTCGTGGCACCGTGCGATCGAAGCTGCCGGCCGATCCGCGCCATCATCACGGAGACGCTCGCGCGCCCACCATGATGGAACCTCCATGCCTGCTCTCGATACGTCCGATCTCGATGCCCTGCGTCTGCGCAAGCTGGAACAGTTGTTCGACGCCTTCAACCGCCACGACGGCGCCGGTGTGATGTCGGCGATGACCGACGACATCGTGTTCGATGCCGCGGCCGGGCCCGAGGCCTGCGGCCGCCGCATCGTCGGCACCGCCGCTGTCCGCGCCGCGTTCGAAGGCACCTTCGCGACCTTCCCGGATGTGAGCTGGGAATGCACGCGCCACGGCGTGTTCGGCGACCGCGGAATCTCCGAGTGGATTTTCCGCGCGACGGCGAAGGACGGATCGAAGATCGAGGCCGAAGGCGTCGATCTGTTCGGCTTCCGCGGCGAGCTGATCTGCAGCAAGAGCGCGTTCCGCAAGGACCGGCCGGTGCTACCCGCCAAGGGAGCCGCGTGATGAACCGGCCGCTGAAGACGCCGCCGCTGGCGGCCTACGATCCGCATTACGATCCGCTGGTCAGCGACGGCCCCGGCCACAACCGCGACTACGCGCCGACCTATTGGCAGGCGACCGCCGGCGCGTTGCCGGACGACGATGGCCCGATCACCCGCGATGTCGACGCCGACGTCGCGATCGTCGGCTCCGGCTACACCGGGCTTGCCTGCGCGATCTTTCTCGCCCGCGAGCACGGCCTCAAGCCGGTCGTGCTCGAAGCCAACCGCGTCGCCTGGGGCTGCAGCACCCGCAACGGCGGCCAGGGCCAGAATGCCGCCGGCCGGCTGACGCGGTCGCAATGGGTCGCGCGCTGGGGCATCGACGTTGCCCGGCAGCTTCACGCCGAAATCCGCGACGGGTTCGAGACCTTCGAGGAGTTGGTCCGGAACAGTCCGATCGATTGTGAGCCGCAGCGCGGCGGACACCTCTACATCGCGCATCGTCAGCGCAATCTCGACAAGATCTCCGCCGAGGCCAAGGTGCTGCGCGAGGTGTTCGGCGAGAAGACCAGCGTGGTGAGCGCCGATCAGCTGCGCAGCGACTATCTCATCGAAGCGGAAGCCGTCGGCGCGGTGCACGAACCGCTCGGCACCGGCGTGCATCCGGCCAAGCTCGCCTTCGGCTATCAGCAGATGGCGCGCGACCTCGGCGTCAAGATTCACCCGGCGAGCCCGGTCGCCGAGATCCAGTCCCGCGGCGGCGCGCTGCATCTGCGCACGCCGGGCGGCACGGTGCGGGCGCGCGCGGTCGGCATCGCCACCGGCGCCTATACGGCGCCCGGCATGACGCCGACGCTGCGCGGCCGCTGCATGCCGATCCTGTCCAACTCGATCGTCACCCGGCCGCTGACCGCCGCCGAACTCGAGGCCACCGGCTTCAAGACCAAGCTGGTGCTCACCGACACGCGGACGCTGCGCTATTACTACCGGCTCTTGCCGGACAACCGCATCCAGATCGGCAGCCGCTCGTCGATCACCGGCGCCGACGCCGATGCGCCGAAGCATCTGCAGCTCTTGATCGACGGCCTGCACCGCAAATTCCCAGCCCTGCAGGGCATCGAGATCGACTACTCGTGGTGGGGCTGGGTCGACGTCAGCCACGACATGATGCCGCGCATCTTCCGTCCCGATCCGCAGAGCAATCTGTTCTACGCGCTCGGCTACGGCGGCAACGGCGTGTCGTACTCGGCGCAGGCCGGCCGCCGCATGGCGCAGATGATCGCCGGCCAGCACTTCAAGGGCCAGGACCTGCCTATCTTCACCTCGCCGCTGCCGACCCACACTTTCGAGCCGTTCCGCCGGCTCGGCCAACGCATGCTGTATCGCTGGTACCACATGCGCGACGAGGCGGCGTAAGGGCACCTTATTAGTAACGCATTGCCTCTCCCCGTCATTGCGAGGAGCGAAGCGACGAAGCAATCCAGCTCCCTGCACGACGCTGGATTGCTTCGCTACGCTCGCAATGACGATGGGGCGGGCGCCTTCCCTCCAAAACAACCGCGCGAGCGTCGACGTTCTAGCTCTGTCCTCACAACTCGTCATGGCCGGCCTTGTGCCGGCCATCCACTTACTTGGGCGATCGTCGCAAGAAAGACGTGGATGGCCGGCACGAGCCCGGCCATGACGAAGTCTGAAACTACTACTCCCGCGCGCTCTTCATCCTCGCCACCAGCAGGTCCGCGACCATCCGGCACGACGGCGAGATGTTGCGCGAGGCGAGCTGGACCAGGGTCACTTGCGTGGCCTCCAGCCGCTTGTCGCGCAGCGGCACCGCGACCAGCCGGCCTGCGGTGATCGCCGGCATCGCGGTGTCGCGCGGCAGGAACGTGGCGAGGTCGGTGCGCGACGCCAACATCTGGGCGAACGCCAGCGAATTTGTCTCGCTGCTGATCTCCAGCCGGATCTTGGCGGTGGCGCAGGCGCGGTCGATCTCCTGACGGATGCCGAACGACGGATCGGGTGCCACCACGCGCAGCCCGGCCAGCTC
This sequence comes from Rhodopseudomonas palustris, assembly GCA_016215605.1. GTDB lineage: Bacteria > Pseudomonadota > Alphaproteobacteria > Rhizobiales > Xanthobacteraceae > Rhodopseudomonas > Rhodopseudomonas palustris_L. The sequence continues at coordinate 7,275 of JACRJB010000020.1, read as the reverse complement.
CTTGACGGTGCAGGACTCCCGCTGCGCCAGCGGATGGTTCGGCGCGACGATCAGGCACAGCGATTGCCGCATCCGCGCCAGCTCGATCAGATCGCGCCGCGGCGCGCGGCCGAACACCAGCCCGAGATCCACCTCGTTGCGCCCGACGGTCTCGGCGACTGCGCGCGAGCCGAGCACGGTGGTCGAGACGAAGATGCCCGGATAGTCGGCAGACAGCTCGATCAGGAAGTTCGACAGAAAGTTCGACAGCATGCCCTCGACGGTCGCGACCTTGATCTGGCCGCGGCGCATCGTCTCGAATTCCTGCACCCGCGCGCGGATGCCGTCGAGCAAATTGCGATTGTCGACCGCGTAGCGATACACCAGCCGGCCGGCGTCGGTGAGCACCATGCCGCGGGCGTTGCGCTCGAACAGCTTGACCGACAGCTCCTCCTCGATCGCCTGGATCTGCCGGCTGATCGCCGACGGCGCAATCCGCAGCGTCGTCGCCGCCTGCTTGATCGAACCCGCTTCTGTCACCTCGCGGAAATAGCGGATCGCCGCGGACTCGATCATTGCCTTGTTTCCTCGTCTTTTCGCGTGCCGAAGATTCCGGCAGCAAATGGCTATCGTTCGAATTATTCGATCTGACAACTCGAAATTCAATGCTTTTATTCGAACGGACGGTTTGCCAGAATTGGCCCAGCCATCACCGCCCTTGGAGACTTCCGCATGCTTCACACGTGGGTTGCTCGCTGTGTCCGCCTCTCGATCCCGCTCGGCCTCGCCGCGCTGGCGTCCGGAACTCACATCGCCGCAGCGTCGGCCGACGACGTGATCAAGATCGGCGCGCCGCTGCCGATCACCGGGCCGCTGGCGCCCGAAGCGATCAAGCAGCAGCAGGGCTACAACCTGTGGGCCGAGCAGGCCAACAAGGCCGGCGGCATCTCGGTCGGCGGCAAGAAATACAAGGTCGAGATCGTCTACACCGACTATCAGTCGAACACGCCGCGCGCCGTTCAGGCGACCGAGCAGCTGATCACCCAGAACAACGTCAACTTCCTGTTCGGACCGTTCGGCTCCGGCGCCGCCAAGGCCGCCAGCACCGTGTCCGAGAAATACAAAGTGCCGACGCTGGCCGCGACCGCCTCGTCGGTCCAGGTCTACGACCAGAACTACAAATATCTGTTCGGCACCTTCACGCCCAACGACACCCTGACGACGCCGCTGACCGAGATGGTCAAGGCCAAGGCGCCCGAGGTGAAGAAGATCGCCATCCTGGCCCGCAACGACCTGTTCCCGCTGGCAATCGCGCAGGAAATGGAGAAATCCGCCAAGGCGGCCGGTTTCGAGGTGGCGTATTTCGAGAAATACGCGATCGGCACGCTCGACCATTCGGCGACGCTGTCGTCGATCAAAGCGCTGGCGCCGCAGTGGATCTTCGTCACCGGCTACACCAACGACCTGCTCCTGGTGCGCAAGCAGATGGCCGACCAGCAGATCAAGGCGCCGGTGGTGTCGATGATCGCCGGCCCGGCCTATCAGGAGTTCATCGACGCGCTCGGCAAGGGCGCCGAGAACGTCTCCAGCGCCGCCTGGTGGCACCCCGCCTCGCAATATGAAGGCAAGGACATCTTCGGCTCGACCGCCAATTTCGTGAAGCTGTTCAAGGACAAGTACAACGGCGAGCCGGACTACGCGCACGCCTCGGCGGCGTTGTGCGGCGCGCTGTTCCAGATCGCCATCGAAAAGGCCGGCTCGCTCGACCGCGACAAGGTCCGCGACGAACTCGCCAAGATGGACGTCGTCACCTTCTTCGGCCCGGTGAAGTTCGGCGCCAACGGCCAGATCAACTCGCTCGACCCGCCGGTCTTCCAGATCCAGGGCGGCAAGCCGGTCGTGCTGTTCCCGCAGGCGATCAAGCAGGGCGATCTCAAGATCGGCGTCGAGTAAGCGTCGCCGGTGGCGTGACATTGCGGGCGTCCCCATACCGCACGCGATGTCACGCAGCCCCGCTTCGTCCGCTCCACTTTCCGTCATTGCGAGGAGCGAAGCGACGAAGCAATCCAACTCCGTGCACTGCGCTGGATTGCTTCGCGGAGCCTGTCATCGGGCGGCGCTCCGCACCGACCCGGTGGCTCGCAATGACGGGGTAAAGGCCTCGTAGACAATCCCGCATCTACTCCGTCGCTACGCTGTCGACGCTCCTATCCTCCCCCAACCAAGTGAACCCGCCCCCATGCAAGCCATCCAGATCCTGATCAACGCGCTGGTGCTGGGCAGTCTCTATGCCTGCATCGCGATCGGGTTTTCGCTGGTGTGGGGCGTGCTCAACGTCATCAACCTGATCCACGGCTCGTTCATCGTGCTCGGCGGCTATCTGGCGTTCATGCTGTACCAGTCGCTGCATCTGTCGCCGTGGTACGCGATCTTCGTCGCGGCGCCGCTGTTCTTCGCGTTCGGCTACGTCATCCAGCGGCTGATCCTCAACCGGGTGATCACCGCGCCGGTACTGGTGACGCTGACGCTGACCTTCGGGCTCGACCTGATCCTGAACAACGCGATGATCTATTTTTTCACCGCCGATTATCGCAAGCTGATCCTGAGCCCGCCGCTCGGCTCGCTGGCGTTCGGCGGCGTGGTGGTGCCGGTCGACCGGCTGATCGCGACAGCGACCGCGCTGGCGCTGACCGGTCTCCTCTATCTGCTGCTGCGCCGCTCCAAGGTCGGCCGCGCCATCGTGGCGGTGCGGCTCGATCGCGACGCCGCGGTGCTGATGGGCGTCCACGTGCCGTCGATCTACGCGGTGGCGTTCGGCCTCGGCGCCGCGCTCGCCGGCTGCGCCGGTGTGCTGATGGCGCTGATCTTCCCGATCTCGCCGCTGACCTCCTCCACCTTCCTCGGCAAGGCCTTCGTGGTCTGCGTGCTCGGCGGCCTCGGCAGCGTCTCGGGCGCGCTGGCGGGCGGGCTGCTGCTGGCGCTGGTCGAAAGCGTCGGCGCCACCTATCTCGGCCCGGCGCACGCCACCACGCTGTCGTTCCTGCTGCTGATCGTGTTCCTCATCCTGCGCCCGCAGGGCCTGCTCGGCCGAAAGGGCTTCGAATGACCCGCAGCCACGTCGCTCTGCTGATCCTGATTGCCTGCGTGGCGGCGCTGCCGCTGTTCGGCGGCGCCTATGCGCTGCGGCTCGGCACCATGGCCTGCATGTACGCGGTGCTGGCGCTGTCGTGGAACATCGTCGGTGGCTTCGCCGGCTATCCGTCGTTCGCCACGGCGGCGTTCTTCGGCTTCGGCGCCTATTGCACCGGCGTGCTGATGGGCAAGGGCGTGCCGATGAGCCTGGCGCTGATCGTCTCCGGCGTTCTGGCGCTGCTCGCCGCCGGCCTGCTCGGCGCCATCCTGCTGCGGCTGCGCGGGCATTACTTCGCGATCGCCAGCCTGTCGCTCGCCGAGGTGCTGCGCGAACTGGTCAACAACGCCACCGACCTGACCGGCGGCGGCATGGGGCTAAACATTCCGCTCGTCTCCGGCGCCGGCGTGATGGCCGAGGCGACGTTCTACTTCTACACGATGTGGGGCGTGATGCTGCTGACCGCCCTGATGGTGATCGCGGTCGCGAACTCCAAGCTCGGCTTCGCGCTGAACTGCATCCGCCAGAACGAAACCGCGTCCAGCATGGTCGGCCTCAACACCACGCTGGCCAAGGCCGCTGCGTTCGGTCTGTCGGCCTGCTTCGTCGCGGTGGCCGGCGGCATCTACGCGGCCTGGGTGCACTACATCGATCCGTCGGACGTGTTCGACATTCTGTATTCGGTGAAGCCGATCGTGATGGCACTGATGGGCGGGCTCGGCTCGCCGCTCGGGGTGGCGTGCGGCGCCTTCCTGTATCTCGGGCTCGAGGAAGTGGTGTGGCGCAACTACACCCACATCCACACCGGCGTGCTCGGCGTGCTGATCGTGCTGCTGCTGCTGTTCCTGCCGCACGGCCTGACCTCGCTGCGCGCCGACCGTCTGTGGCGGAGGACCAAGCATGTCTGAGCTGCTCCGCCTCACCGGCGTCTCACGCCGCTTCTCCGGCCTGCAGGCGCTGCGCGACGTCAATTTGTCGGTCGCCCGCGGCGAAGTGCTCGGCCTGATCGGGCCGAACGGCGCCGGCAAGACCACGCTGGTCAACACCATCTGCGGCGTCACCCCGGCGAACACCGGCAGCGTCGTGTTCGACGGAAAAGACATCACCCGGATCAAGACCTATCAGGCCGCCCGTCTCGGCCTGTCGCGCACCTTCCAGATCGTGCAGCCGTTCGCCGAATTCTCCGCGCTCGACAACGTCGCGGCCGCGGCGCTGTTCTCGCAGCCCGGCGCCAGCCTGAAATCGGCCCGCGAAGCGGCGCGCGAGCACCTGGCTTTCGTCGGCCTGGAGGCGCAGGCCGAACAGTCCGCCGCGACGCTGACGCTGGCGATGCGCAAGCGGCTCGAACTCGCCAAGGCGCTGGCGATGAAGCCGAAGCTGCTGTTTCTCGACGAGGTCAATGCCGGCCTCAACAGCGCCGAGGTCGAGCGCGCCACCAAGCTGATCCACCAGCTCGCCGCCGACGGCATCACCATCGTGATGATCGAGCATCTGATGAAGGTGGTGCTGAACGTCTGCACCCGCATCGTCGTGCTGCACAACGGCCACCCGATCGCCGACGGCCCGCCGCGCGAGGTGATCAGCAATCCGGCCGTGGTCGAGGCCTATCTGGGCCAGCAATACGCGCAACGGACCGCCCGCCATGGTTGATAATTTGATCCTCGAAGCCAAGGGGCTCGATGCCGGCTACGGCGAAATCCAGGTGCTGTGGGGCGTCGATCTCGCCGTCCGCCGCGGCGAGATCACCGCGCTGATCGGCTCCAACGGCGCCGGCAAGACGACGCTGATGCGGACGCTGTCCGGCCTCGTCGCGGTGCGCGGCGGCGTCTATCGCTCCGAGGACCACGACCTCGCCGGCCGCAGCGCCGCCGAAATCCTGTCGCACGGCATCGTGCATGTCCCGGAAGGCCGCCGGCTGTTCGGCGCGATGAGCGTCGAAGAGAATCTGCTGATGGGCGCTTATCTGCGCAGCGCCGGCCGCGCCGAGATCAAGCGCGATCTCGATCAGGTCTACGGCACGTTTCCGAAACTGCGCGAGCGCCGCAATCAGCAGGCCGCGACGCTGTCCGGCGGCGAACAGCAGATGTGCGCGATCGGCCGCGGCCTGATGAGCGCGCCGAAGCTGCTGATGATCGACGAACTTTCGCTCGGCCTGTCGCCGCTGCTGGTCGAGCAGCTCGTCGATGCGCTGCGCGTCCTCAACAAGGGCGGCACCTCGATTCTCTTGGTCGAGCAGGACGTCACCATCGCGCTCGACCTGTGCGACCGCGCCTTCGTGATGGACATGGGCCGCATCGTCCGCGAGGGCTCCGGCGAGGAACTGCTCGCCGACCCGATCGTCCGCGACGCCTATCTGGGCGTGCTGCAGGAATAACAATCCGAAGTTTCACTTGCTGATCGAAAGAGGAATCATGATCGAGACCGTCGAAGCCCCGAACAGCGGCTATCGCTACATGCCGGGCGTCTTCCAATATTCCTGCGGCATCGCCGCGCTGCCGGGCTTCGCGATCGAGCGCTTGCGCTTCGCGAATCCGGTGCCGCTGAAGCAAGGCTTCGCCAGGATCGCCGAGATCATCAAGGCCGCCGGCCGGCCGCTGACCGCGTTCGGCGCCTGCGAGCTGCGCTCGCCCGCGCCGTTCACCGAGGACGGCTTCAAGGCGTTCAACGAGATCTACATCCAGACGCTGGTCGACTGGGGCATCATGAAGGACGGCATCAACCCGATCGCCCGCAGCAACGTCTGCCCGCAGATCGATCCGCCGGCGGAGCCGAGCTTCTACGCGTTCTCCTACACGGTGCCGGCCGACAACGCGCCGGCCTCCTTCGTGATCGCCGGCAGCGGCGAAGCGCCCGAGGGCAAGGGCAATTATCGCGACCACACCGTCGCGCTCGGCGACACCAGCGCCGCCGGCCTGCAGCAGAAGGCGCAGTTCGTGCTCGGCGAAATGGAGCGGCGGATGAGCGCGTTCGGCGGCGGCTGGGCCGACATCACCGGCGCGCAGCTCTACACCGTGCACGACGTCCATCCGTTCCTGGAGAGCGAACTCGGCCAACGCGGCGTGTTCCGCCACGGCCTGACCTGGCACTTCAACCGCCCGCCGGTCGAAGGCCTCGACTACGAGATGGATTGCCGCTGCGTGCATCGCGAGCGCGTGGTCTGAGCCGGAAGGACGAACCGATGAACAGCAGCCGAGCCCCGCAACGCGTCGCCATCGCCGGGCTCGGCGCGATCGGCGCCGCGATCGCACGTGAACTCGATCGCGGCCTGGGTGGCCTGACGCTGACGGCCGTCGCCAGCGGCAGTCCCGAGAAGCATCGCGATTTCCTCGCGACCTTCGCGACGCCGCCGCAGGTCGTGCCGCTCGATCAGCTCCACGACCACGCCGACGTGGTGATCGAGGCCGCGCCGGCCAAGTTGCTCCGCGCGATCGTCGAGCCGTTCGTCAGAAGCGGCAAGTCCGCGATCGTGCTCAGTGCCGCGGCGCTGCTACAGCACGAGGACCTGATCGACATCGCCAAACAGAATGGCGGCCAGATCATCGTGCCGACCGGCGCGTTGATCGGCCTCGACGCCGTGACCGCCGCCGCGGTCGGCACGATTCATTCGGTGCGGATGATCACCCGCAAACCGGTCGATGGCCTGCGCGGCGCGCCGTTCATCGTCGACAACGACATCGACATCGAGGGGCTGAGCGAGCCGCTGAAGCTGTTCGACGGCACCGCCCGCGAGGCCGGCAAGGGCTTCCCGGCCAATCTCAACGTCGCGGTCGCGCTGTCGCTCGCCGGCATCGGCGCGGACCGCACCATGGTGGAAATCTGGGCCGACCCAAGCGTCACCCGCAACACCCATCGTATCGAGGTCGATGCGGATTCGGCCCGGTTTTCGATGACCATCGAAAACATCCCCTCCGACAACCCCCGCACCGGCCTGATCACCCCGCTCTCGGTGATCGCACTGCTGCGCAAGCAGTCCGCCGCGCTGCGGGTCGGGACGTAGTCGCACCGGCCCTTCTGAGACGCACCACGTCCTCATCCTGAGAGCCTGTGAATCTTCTGTTTTTCGCCGCGATTTGCAGTGACGCTTGTCGGATGGTGATTCTTGGCGAGAGGCACGCATGGGCGCTGATGATCTGTTCGGAGACCTGCCGGAAGTGGCCATGCCGGGC
>JACRJB010000018.1 GCA_016215605.1 Rhodopseudomonas palustris | reverse complement strand
CATCCTGAGGAGCCCGGCAAAGCCGGGCGTCTCGAAGGATGGGGCAACGCATTCGCTGCGGCCCATGGTTCGAGACGGCGCTACGCGCCTCCTCACCATGAGGTTGTGCGCGTGGCAGACGGTGTCGATCAGCTCTGATTCCATGGAAAACAGAACTGCTTTAGCGCGGCGGGATCGGGCGGCCTTCGATCTTCGGCAGGGCGGCGGCGGATGCGGTGGCCGCGGTCTTGCCACTGGCGCGGCGGGCCAGCTCGACGGTCAGCTTCTCGGCGGCTTCCGGAGTCATCAGCCCGAGGATGTCGGACATCTTGCGCGGCGCGATCTGCGACGCGATCTCGAGCAGCACCGACATTTCGAGCCGATCGAAGATCTTGGCTGCGTCTTTCGGCTTCATCGACTCGTACATCGTGATGATGCCCTTGAAGCGCGCGGCGTCGGCCTCGGACTTCTGCTCGGTCGCCTTGCCGATCTGGCCCTCGGTCGCCTTCATCTCCTCGACCCGCGACTCGATCCGCTTCTCCGCGGCCTTCAGCAGGCTCTCGCGGATTTCGACTTCGCGCGCGCGCGCGTCGAGCTCCTGCCGGCGCGCCTGCAGCCGCTCCAGGATTGCGCGCTCCGACGGCGAGATGCCGGCGGGCTGTTCGACCGGCGCTTCCGTCGGCTTCGCCTCTTCGGGCGCCGCCACGACGGGCTTGGGCTCTTCCTTCTTCGGCGGCGCCTGCACCGAGCCGGTGATATCGGATGAATAGTCGGGATCCGCCGGCTTCACGTTGCCGCCCGGGAAGTTCAGGTTGGCCTGCGCCCATGACGGCCTGGTCGCGTTCGGATCGTAGTCGAACACGTAGCCGCCATCGAGCAGCAGGCCGGCGATCTTCAGCACAGCAAGGCCGAGGATCGCGACCAGCACCACCGGAAGGATGCGGATGTCCCGAAATACGTTCATGCAGCCAGGCCGCTATGTCGTCGTCGCTCGGCGAAGGCTTCCGCCGCCGCGGCATTGGCGCGCGCCGGCGACATCACCGGCTCGTCGTGCTGCTCCGACGACGGACGCGCCGCCGCGACGATCTTCGACAGCCGGCGCAGTACGTTGTCGCCTTCGGCGAGCTGCTTCTTGAGATGTTCGGACAGCGCCGTCGCCGAGGCGATGTCGCGGCCGAGATGCTCGTTGACCTCGCGCACCGTGAGCTTGAGCCCGCCGATCGCGCGCTCGGCGATTTCGGTGACGGTGATCAGTTCGCCGATCGTCGCCTTCAGCGACTGCTCGTCCGCCCGCAGGCGCAGCAATCGCTTGTTGAGCAGCCAGCAATAACCGATGGTCAGCATCAGCAGCACCGCGACCAGGCTTTCGATGACGAATCCGAGAGTATGGCTCATTGTGCCTCCATCATTTTGCTCTGCTCGTCGGTCCGCTCGAACATCGCGTAGGTCGTGACCGGCTTGCGCAATGGTTTGGTGACGCGAATGGCGACGCGGTCGCCGACCCGCCCCATCCGGCCCTCGGTCAGCGTGACGCTGCCGCAACGCACCGCGACCAGCGCGTCGGCGCGCAGATCGAGCGGCAAGGTGTCGCCGACCTGAAGCGCCATCAATTGCTTCAGCGGCACTTCCGCCTCGTACAGCACGGCGTCGACCGAGATGTCCGCCTGACCGATCTCGGTCGCGAGATGGCCTTCCCAGACCTGATCACGGCCGAATTTCTCGCCCATGAACATCTGCATCAGCACGCCGCGGATCGGCTCGATCGTGGCGTAGGGCAGCAGCAACTCGATGTTGCCGCCGCGGTCTTCCATGTCGATGTGCAGACGCACCAGGATCGCCGCGTTGGCGGGGCGGCTGATCGCGGCGAAGCGCGGATTGGTTTCGAGCCGGTCGATCGAGAACGCCACCGGCGACAGCGGCCGGAACGCCTGCTCGGCGTCGGCGAGCACGACTTCCAGCAGCCGCTTCACCAGATTGGTCTCGATCGTGGTGTAGGGCCGGCCTTCGATCCGGATCGCAGCCTGGCCGCGGCGGCCGCCGAGCAGCACGTCGATCATCGAATAGATCAGGCTGGAATCGACGGTGGCCAAACCGAAGTTCTGCCACTCCTCGGCCTTGAACACGCACAGCACCGCCGGCAGCGGGATCGAGTTCATGTAGTCGCTGAACCGCACCGAGGTGATGCGGTCGAGCGAGACTTCGACGTTGTCCGAGGTGAAATTGCGCAAGGAAGTCGTCATCAACCGCACCAGGCGGTCGAACACGATTTCGAGCATCGGCAGACGCTCGTAGGAGACCATCGCCGAGTCGATGATCGCGCGGATGCCGGAGTTCTCGTCGAGATGCACCTCGCCGACGCTGAAGCCGAGGAGATTGTCGATCTCCTCCTGCGACAGCACGCGCTCGCCGCTGTTCTTGCCGGTGCCGCCGAGATCGCGGCCGCCGTCCTCGACCATGGCGGCCCATTGTTCCGCCATCGTCCCGGTGAGTTCGTTCTCCTCAGCCGCCTTCGCTGCGGCCTCGGGGTCTTCCGAGGCCATCGACGCTTCCCATTGGGCAGCGATGGCGTCTTGGTCGAGTTGTTCCTGGCCAGCCATGTCAGCTCACTGCACCAGTACTTCCTTAAACAGCACCGCGGACACCTGCGCAGGCGCGATCGCGACGTTGACGCGGCGCGTCAGCTCTTCCTTCATGCGGAACATCCCGACCGAGCCGTTGAGATCGCCCGAGCGCAGTTCGCGCAAGTACGTCTGAAACAGGTCGGTGATGCGCGGCATCGTCGGCTTGATCTGCTCGACCAGCTTGTCGTCCTTCACCTCGAGCACGATCTTGGCCTTCAGATACTGCACGCGCTCGCCCGGCGAGCCGGCGAGATTGACCATGATCTCCGGCACCTCGATGAAATTCGGCGGCTTCACCTTCTCCACCGCCTCGGCGTGCTGCTTGTCCTTGTCGTGCCCCTTGGACATGAAGAACCACGCGCCGCCACCGCCGCCGACCAGCACCAGCGCGGCGGCCGCAATGATGATGATCAGCTTCTTCTTGCTCTTCGGCGCGGCGCCTTCGGCGGCCTCTGCGCCTTCTTCCGGTTTTTCTGAATCCGCCATCGGCCGCAAATCCGCAGTGCGAGAGGAGCCGCTGTGCCGCCAAGGCGAACCGTAAACGCGAGACTAAAGCCGCCAGCGCCCGAAGCCCTGATGTGGCGACGCTATGGCGCAATGGTTAACGGAACCTTTCCAGACGCCGCCAACTAGGAAGATTCTGCCGGGCAACATGGTCAACAGGACCCTAATTGCCGGCCTCCCCGCCCCTGCGAAATCAACCAAACATCTGAAAGTATTGAATTTTCCGGGTTGGCACGAGCTTCGCTTGAGAAGTTGGCGAGCCGCCGCTTGGGAGAGCGACGGGTCGAGACGATCCGCAGAAGGTCTGGAAGGACCGGAGGCGGATCAAAGAGGGAGAACCACCGATGCAGAATACGCTTCTGGTCGGCTTGTCGCGGCAGGTCGTGCTCGAACGACAGATGGATGTCGTCGCGAACAACCTGGCGAACATGAACACCAACGGCTTCAAGGCCGAACGCTCCGTGTTTCAGGAATTCCTGAACACCGGCGCGCACGAGGACAATTTCCAGCGCCAGGACCGCCGCGTCAGCTTCGTGCAGGACCGCGCTGCCTATCACGACTTCTCTCCGGGCCCGCTGGAGCAGACCAAGAACCCGCTCGACATCGCGATCGACGGATCGGCCTATCTGGTGGTGCAGACTCCGGCCGGCGAACGCTACACCCGCGACGGCAAGCTCTCGATCAATCCGCGCGGCCAACTGGTCAACGCCTCGGGCTATCCGGTGCTCGGCAATTCCGGCCCGATCGTGTTTCAACCGACCGACAAGGCGATCAACATCGCGCAGGACGGCAACGTCAGCGTGATCGAAGGCACCGCCACGATCGACGCGCTGCGCGGCAAGCTGCGGCTGGTGTCGTTCGCCCGGCCGCAGAGCCTCGAGAAGCAGGGCGACAATCTGTTCGCCGCCACCTCCGACCGCGGAGCGCCGGACCCCAAGGCGATCGTGCGCCAGGGCTTCGTCGAGAAATCCAACGTCAACTCCGTGCTCGAAATGACCCGGATGATCCAGGTCACCCGCTCCTATCAGTCCGTCGCCTCGTTACTCCAGCAGGAGGGCGACCTGCAGAAGACCGCCATCGAGCGGCTCGCTGAAGTTCCGGCGTAAGGAGACCTGAGATGCGCGCACTCTACACCGCGGCGACCGGCATGGCCGCCCAGGAGCTCAACGTCCAGGTGATCTCCAACAACATCGCCAACATGCGGACGACGGGCTTCAAGAAGCAGACCGCGCAATTCCAGGACCTGATCTACGATCACGTCCGCCGCGTCGGCGCGCAGGCGTCGGACCAGGGCACGATCCTGCCGGTCGGCGTCGACATCGGCGGCGGCGTCAAGACCGTCGGCACGCCGCGGCTGATGACCCAGGGCACGCTGTCGACCACCGGCAACGACCTCGACCTCGCGGTCCGCGGCGAGGGCTTCTTCAAGATCCAGATGCCGGACGGCACCTTCAGCTACACCCGCGACGGCTCGTTCACGACCGACAACACCGGCCGCGTCGTCACCGCGAACGGCAACCCGGTGCAGCCGACCATCACCATTCCGAACGGCGCCACCAGCATCACGGTCGCCAGCAACGGCCAGGTGTCGGTGACGCTGAACGGCCAGACCACGCCGACCGTGATCGGCCAGATCGGCCTGACCCGGTTCATCAACAAGGCGGGCCTGCAGCCGCAGGGCGACAACCTGTTCATCGAGACCCAGGCGTCCGGCCCGCCGCAGGACGGCATCGCCACCGCCGACGGCCTCGGCGACATGCTGCAGAAGACGCTGGAGCAGGCCAACGTCGAAGTCGTCAACGAAATCTCCGACCTGATCGCTGCGCAGCGCGCCTACGAGATGAACGCCAAGGTCGTCAGCGCCGCCGACCAGATGCTGCAATCCACCTCCAACATGTTCCGCTGAGGAGGCGACCGATGATCCGCTCGCTCCTGATTGCCGCATTGCTTCTGACGCCGGTGGCCGCGACCGCCGCCGAGACCGCCGCACCCGGCGCCGACCAGCGGACCGACGACGTGCTGCGCACGCCGGTGCTGCGCGCGCATGTCGAAGTGACCGACGAACTGGTGCGGATCGGCGACGTCATCGACAACGCCGGCATCGCGGCGAAGATCGCGATCTATCGCGCGCCCGACCTCGGCACCACCGGCGCGCTGCCGACCGCCTCGGTGCTGGCGGCGCTGCGCGCCCATCAGGTGATCGGCGTCGACACCCGCGACATCCGCGAAGTCACCGTGACCCGGCTCGCCCGCAGCGTGCCGGCGAAGGTGATCGAACAGCAGGTGATCGAGACGCTGCAGCGCCGCCACGGCTTCGGCGACGCCGCGGATCTGTCGCTGAGCTGGGACCGCGAGATCGAATCCCAGACGCTGCCGGCGAGCTACGACGGCGCGCTGCAGCTGATCGCCGAGCGGTTCGACCGGCGCAGCGGCCGGTTCGATATCAGCTACGAGATCGCCGGCTCCTCCGACAGCGCGCCGGTTCGGCTCCGCCTGACCGGCAGCGTGGTCGAGACCGTCCCGACCGCGGTTCTGACCCGCCCGGTCGAACGCAACGAAATGATCAAGGTCTCCGACGTCGCGATCGAGCGCCGGCCGAAGGCGGAGGTTTCGTCCGACGCCGTCGCGCGCGACGCCGCGATCGGCATGCAGGCCCGGCGCCAGCTGCGCGGCGGCCAGGTGCTGCGCTCGACCGACCTCGCCAAGCCGGATCTGGTGACCCGCGATCAGGGCGTCACGCTGATCTATCAGGCCGCCGGCATCTACCTGACGTCGCGCGGCAAGGCGCTCGAATCCGGCACCGAGGGCGACGTCGTCAACGTGCTCAATCTGCAATCGAAGCGCACGGTGTCCGCGACCGTGGTGGGGCGCGGCCAGGTGATGGTGACGGTCGCGGTCCCCCGCGTCCTCGCCAGCGCAAATCCCGCCACAGCGCCGAGCGCTGCCGCCGAACCCAATGTACCCCCCGTCGCCGGCCGAACCGAGTGAGTAACATGTTCAAGTCACGTCCGACCAACCGCATCGTCCTGATTGCCGCGCTGCTCGCGACCGGAGGTCTGGCCGGCGGTTGCTCCTCGATCGACCGCCTCGCTTCGATCGGCGAACGTCCGGCGCTGAGCGCGATCGAAAACCCGACCACGCAGCCCGGCTACAAGCCGGTGCAGATGCCGATGCCGAAGCCGGAGGTCGCGTCCTACAACGCCAACTCGCTGTGGCGGAACGGCTCGCGCGCGTTCTTCCGCGATCAGCGCGCCGCCAAGGTCGGCGACATCATGACGGTGACCGTCAACTTCACCGACAAGGCCGCGATCGCCAACGAGACCAAGCGCAGCCGGAGTGGCAGCGAAAATTCCGGCATCACCGACTTCGCCGGCAGCAAGCTGCTGACGGGCGACGCCGCGCAGGTTCTGCCGGGCCGGATCCTGACCACCGACTCGTCGTCGTCCAGCGACGGCAAGGGCACCGTCGACCGCCAGGAAAAGCTGCAGACCAGCGTCGCCGCGGTGGTCACGCAGGTGCTGCCGAACGGCAATCTGGTGGTCGAGGGCAAGCAGGAAATCCGCGTCAACTTCGAAGTGCGCGAACTGATCGTCGCCGGCATCGTCCGCCCGGAAGACATCCAGAGCGACAACACCATCGACTCCAGCAAGATCGCGCAGGCCCGCATCGCCTATGGCGGCCGCGGCCAGATCACCGACGTGCAGCAGCCGCGCTACGGCCAGCAGGTGATGGACGTGCTGCTGCCGTTCTGACGGCCATGATCTGAAACAACGAGCTCCCACACCGGTCCGCGAACCTAGGCGCGGTCAGGTGTTCCGACGCGGCCTCCTCCGGCTCTCCCCCGGACGGAGGCCGCGGCCTTTTTGGGCGACGAGCGCGGCGGCTGCGCGATCGCGCCGGCAAAGTCGCGGCAAAATGATCCGGCGCATGGATCGCATCGCGGGATTGCGGTTGTGTCGGACCCGCGGAGCATTAAGTTCCGCCGCACGCGCGCCGAGCCCAATGTTGGTCGGCCCGATGGAGAAACGACATGACCAGAATCAGCGCCGCCCTGCTCGCGGCGGCCGCCACCTTCACCCTCGCATCTGCGCCGGCTTCGGCCCGCGATTTTCCCTATTGCCTGCAGGGCGGTGAATGGGGCTATCCCGGCAACTGCCAGTTCGATTCCTACCAGCAGTGCATGGTCACCGCTTCCGGAACCAAGGCCTATTGCGACGTCAATCCGGTGATCGCGTTCCGGGCGCAGCAGCAGGACCTCCAGCCGCAGCCGCAGCCGCGCGCGCGTCACCGCCGCCACTGAGCCGCAGCGGCTGACGGTCCATCCTTCACAGGAAGTCCCCCGCAAGAAAATGGCGCCGCCCCGGCCAGGAGCGGCGCCATGATGTCATCCGAGGCAGCGCCGACGGCGCGGCTCCGCAACTACTCGTCGCGATACACCTTCTCGCGCTTCTCGTGGCGCTCCTGCGCTTCGACCGACAGCGTCGCGATCGGGCGTGCTTCGAGCCGCTTCAGCGAAATCGGCTCGCCGGTCTCTTCGCAATAACCGTAGGTGTTGTCGTCGATGCGCTGCAGCGCGGCATCGATCTTGGAGATCAGCTTGCGCTGCCGATCGCGCGCACGCAGTTCGATCGCGCGGTCGGTTTCCGACGAGGCGCGGTCGGCCAAATCGGGATGATTGACGTTCTCTTCCTGGAGGGTCTGGAGCGTGAGTTTTGCTTCGCGCAAAATCTCGTCCTTCCAGGCCAGCAGCTTGGCGCGAAAATACTCGCGCTGCCGTTCATTCATGAACGGCTCTTTCTCGGAGGGTCGATAGCTTTTCAACTTATCCAAGGGGCAATCCATGATCTTGTTGGGCGGCAATAACCCCGCCTGCGCGGCAGCTTATATAGCGCGCGCCGATGACAGACAATATCGTCCGCCACCCGCCTCGCGGGTGCTGCACATGGTTTCGGCAGCAGGAACTGCCGGCCCGGTTGGTCAGTATTGTCCGGCCTTGGCCAGTTCGACCTCGACGCGCAGCTCGATCTCCGACAGCACCGCGTCGAGACCGGGGTCGCCGGACGAAACCTTCAGCTCCGCCGCCGCCGCGCGCAGCCGCGCCACCGTAGCCCCGTCGAACGAGCCGGCCAGCAGGCCGATCTTGAGGTGTTCGAGCACGTCGAGCGCGGACCGACCGCGCGCCACCGAACGCTTGCGCCGCTCGGTGGCGTCCTCGACCCCCTGCATCGCCAGCAGCGCGTCCAGCCCGGTCGGCGCCAACGGCGCGCTGACGGTGCGCGCCTCCGGCTGCGCCGTGCTGGTCGGCAGCGAAAAGGTGCTGGAGCTGGTCCGCCGGACGTTGCCGGACGGGGCGGAAGGGGTGGTGCCGTTCGGGCCGTAGATTCGCATGATCTCTCTCGCCGGACAGGTCCTGGCTGGGCGCCGCGCGGGAACAGCTTACACCCAAGCCGGCAATCGCGCTGAGGCCCCCGAAACTCACCGTCGCGGTTTATGGTTAACAGCCGGTAAACGACCGGCAAATTTTGCCGCCCGGCGCCAGTTTTGCCGCGGCCGGATCCCCCACCCGCCGCACGTTCTCCGAATTTCTCCTAGGATTATCAACAGTTTGTTTTGCCCCGGCGAGGTGGCACAGGTCTCGCAAGGACAGGTTGACGATGTTGCGCGCCGCCGCAACCAGCCCCGTCGAGGAGCCGAGAATGCCGAGCGTTTCCGCCACGATCCTGAAGCTGGCCGCAGCCGCTTTGTCGGCTCTGCTGCTGTCGGGCGGGGCCGCCAGCGCCACCTCGAGGATCAAGGACCTCGCCAATATCGAGGGGGTGCGGCAGAATCAGCTGATCGGCTACGGCCTGGTGGTTGGCCTCAACGGCACCGGCGACACCCTCAACAACATCCCCTTCACCAAGCAGTCGCTGCAGGCGATGCTGGAGCGGATGGGCGTCAACATCCGCGGCGCCACGATCCGTACCGGCAACGTCGCCGCCGTGATGGTGACCGGCAACCTGCCGGCCTTCGCCACCCAGGGCACCCGGATGGACGTCACCGTCTCGGCGCTCGGCGATGCCAAGAATCTGCAGGGCGGCACCCTGCTGGTGACGCCGCTGCTCGGCGCCGACGGCAACGTCTACGCCGTGGCGCAGGGCTCGCTGGCGATCGGCGGCTTCCAGGCCGAGGGCGAGGCCGCCAAGATCACCCGCGGCGTGCCGACCGTCGGCCGCATCGCCAACGGCGCGATCATCGAGCGCGAAATCGAATTCGCGCTGAACCGGCTGCCGAACGTCCGGCTGGCGCTGCGCAATGCCGACTTCACCACCGCCAAGCGGATCGCCGCCGCGGTCAACGATTTCCTCGGCACCAAGAGCGCCGAGCCGATCGATCCGTCCACCGTGCAGCTGTCGATCCCGGCGGAGTTCAAGGGCAACGCCGTCGCCTTCCTGACCGAGATCGAGCAACTGCAGGTCGAGCCCGATCAGGCCGCCAAGATCATCATCGACGAGCGCAGCGGCATCATCGTGATGGGCCGCGACGTCCGCGTCGCCACCGTCGCGGTGGCGCAGGGCAACCTCACCGTGTCGATTTCCGAAAGCCCGCAGGTCAGCCAGCCCAACCCGCTGTCGCGCGGCCGCACCACCGTCACGCCGAACTCGCGGATCGGCGTCACCGAGGACGGCAAGAAGCTGGCGCTGGTCAAGGACGGCGTGTCGCTGCAGCAGCTGGTCGACGGCCTCAACGGCCTCGGCATCGGCCCGCGCGACCTGATCGGAATCCTGCAGGCGATCAAGGCCGCCGGCGCCATCGAAGCCGATATCGAGGTGATGTGATGTCGATCGTTCCCAACCCCTATGCGAAGACCGCGCTGACCTACAACGGCCGGCCCGACATCGACCTCGCCGCGGCGTTGTCCAAGGTGTCGCCGCAGGCCCAGGGCAAGATCCGCAAATCCGCCGAGGATTTCGAAGCGACGTTTCTGAACTCGATGTTCTCGCAGATGACGACCGGCCTGAAGGGCGACGGCCCGTTCGGCGACACCGTCGGCACCGGCGTGTGGCGTTCGATGCTGACCGAGCAATATTCGCAGACGGTTGCGAAGGGCGGCGGCGTCGGCATCGCCAACGACGTGTTCCGGACTCTGATTCTTCAGCAGGCGAACAATTCGACTTCGCCGCAAAGGACGACGCCATGACGCCAATGCAACGCCAGCAGGCTCCCGCCCCCGTTCAACCGGTCGCGTCGCCGGCCGACGCGCGCAAGCTCGCCAACGGCCTGACCGAAGTGATGAATGCGCTGCTGGCGCTGATCGAACGCGAGACCGAATTGGTGCGCGCCGGCCGGATTCCCGAAGCGATGCGGCTCGAGGGCGAGAAGAACGATCTGACCAAGCGCTACATCACCGCGATCACGCTGGTGAAGGCGAGCCAGCCCTACATGGCGAAGGCGACGCCCGACCTGCTCGGCGCGCTGCATCGCCATCACGAGGTGTTTCGCGCGATGCTGCAGGTCAACCTCACCGTGCTCGCCACCGCGCACGCGGTGTCGGAAGGTATCGTGCGCGGCGTCAACGCCGAGATCCAGCGCCGCAACATTCCGCAGACCTACACCGCGGCCGGCCGGCGCAACGCCCCCGGCCCGCGCAACCTGACGCCGATCGCCGTCAGCCGCTCGCTGTAGGCCGCGACTCGACCCGACTTTTGTCTCATCGCTGACGCCGCCGGCCCCGCGCCGGCGGCGTTTTTGCGTGGCACAATTTGAATCAAATCAGCCCGGCCTTTGCAGGAGGAGTTTCAGAGGTTCCGTGCACCATGTTTAGCGGGGGAGTGGATGGACCATGATGGAGCCAGGAGGCTGCCATGAGCTTCGACTTCACCATCAAGCCCGTCGGGCAATTGGTGATACCGCCCGTCGTCAGGCCGGAGCCTGAGGCGGTGCAAACCGCGGTGGCGACACAGTTGCCCGCACCGCAAAGCGTCACCGCCACCGACAGCGGCGGCGGCAGCAATGCCATCGCCGCCAACGCCGCGAGGGCCGCGGCCGACTCCGTCTCGCGTCAGGTGATCTTCGATCAGGCGTCGGCCGCGATGGTCTACGTGACGGTCGACGAAACCACGGCCCAGGTGGTGAACCAGTATCCTGAATCGTGGCAGCTCAGGGCCCGCGCCTATTTCCGCGAGCAGGAGCAGTCGAAGTCGCAGCAGCGTTCCGGACCGATCCCGACCGATCGCACCGTCTGACGCGACGCGCACATTGTCCTAACGTCCCGGCTTGCTGGCGCAGGCGCGGGCGATCTTGCTTGTCTGAATTCATGTCGGTGTGAGCACCGCACGGAAACGCCGGCGACGACGCCGTCCGCGTCAGGCGCGCCCGCTGAGACCGGCGGCGATGTTACGGTTGATCTCGATCAGGGCGTTGAGCGGCTCGAGCTGCGGCGACATCTGCAGCGCGGCCGACTGGCTCAGCACGAACACGCCGATATTGGCGATGTTCTGCCGGATCTCGAGGGTCTGCGGATTGTCGTCGCGCATCGCGTCGCTGACGAAGATCGACCACAGCTTGCGGTTGAACATCAGCGCCGCGTCGAGTCCGATCGCGCCGCGCTCGTCCCAGCTGGTGACGACGTCCTGGAGCTGCCTCGCCGCCTTGAGCAGTGCTTGCGCTTCGATCTCTCTGGGAGAAGCCGTTCTTTGCGCGGTGCGGGCGTACGCCTGAGCAGCACTCGACATCGTTACCTCTGTAACAGTTCTTCTTCACGCTTGATCAGCGGACGCAGTTCCCTCAACGCCTTATAAAGTTGCCCGCTTAAAATTAGATTACTCGTGGCCTCGATCGTTTCGCGAAAACTCGGTACGGCTTCGAGCAATTCCTTGATGAAGCCGAGATACAGATCCTGATAGGCGGGGATGTCGTTCTGCAGATACATCATCTGCACGCAGAGATAGACGCGCTTCACCGGCGTGTTGGCGGTCTCGGCGGTGAGGATGTCTTTTTCGCGCAGGATCGGCGCGTCGCCGTCGATCAGAAAGGTGGTGCGCGAATCCGAGTTGGTGATCACGCTCTGGCCGATCACGATCCGCTCGAACGGCTTCAATTCGACTCGCAATGGCATCGTGTTTTCCTTTGATTGCGGTCATTTGCGACCAAGGACGACTCGTTTCGCCAGCTCGTGCGCGCGTCGTGCACGGGCTTTGCGCCGCGATCCAATGCCGTGTTTCGGAGGATAAGTCGAGCGCGTCGTTGCGGACGAACCAGCCGCGGGGCGCGAGGGCGACCTCCGCGCCCTCGCCGCGAGTCGAAGCGATTATCGCAGCAGCTGCAGCACGCTCTGCTGCGACTGGTTGGCCAGCGACAGCGCCGAGACCGCGATCGACTGCCGCGTCGACAGCGCCTGGCTGTTGGCGGCCTCTTCGTTGGTGTCGGCGAGCGTCAGATTCGACGAACCGGTCTGCAGCACGTTGATCAGGTTCTTGGCGAAATCCTGACGGATCTGCACGATCGACAGGTTGGAGCCGTAGGACGACGCCTGCGACCGCAGCGTGGTCGAAGCGGTGTTGAGCGCCGACAGCGTCTTGTTGGTCGAGGCGTTGTCGATGAAGTCGACGCCGGACACCAGCGTCGGCAGGCCGAGCGCCGCCGGGCTCAGCGCGGTGCCGACGATGTTGAGCGTCGACTTGCCGGTTTCGTTGAACACCAGCTTCAGCGTGTCGCCGTTCAGCAGGTTGACGCCGTTGAACGAGGCGTCCTGCGACGTCGTGGTGATCTGCTGGATGACGTTGTTGTACTGATCGACCAGCTTGGCGCGGGCGACCTGGG
This sequence comes from Rhodopseudomonas palustris, assembly GCA_016215605.1. Taxonomy (GTDB): domain Bacteria; phylum Pseudomonadota; class Alphaproteobacteria; order Rhizobiales; family Xanthobacteraceae; genus Rhodopseudomonas; species Rhodopseudomonas palustris_L. Next base: position 68,773 of record JACRJB010000018.1, on the reverse strand, counting down.
CGTTGACGTCCACGACCGGCGGGTTCGGCGTGCTGAAGGTCAGCGTCGCGGTGATGGTGCCGCCGAGCGTGCCGCCGTCCGTCGTCGAGCCGAGCGTCGCCGAGGCGTAGTCGTTGTTCGACGAGATCGTCAGCAGCCCGTTGGCGTCGATCTGCGCGATCATGTTGTTGGTGGCGAGCTTGCTGTTGAGCTGCGCCAGCGTCTTCACCGTGCCGCCGGTGCCGTCGCCGAAGGTGACGCTGACCGCGGCGCCGCCCTTGAACGAGGTGAAGCTCAGGGTCTTGCCGCTGACGCCGCCGGTGCCCGAGGCGCGCGACGCCTTGAACTCGGTCGAGGTGCCGGTGTTGCCGGCGAGGCCGAGCGCCAGCATCGCGTTGCCGGTGCCGCTGATGGTGAGATCGGACGCGCTGCCGGTCGAGACCTTCAGCGAGCCGCTGGAGAGCGACGAATTGGCCGAGCCGGTCTGGGTGGTCAGCGTGGCGCCGGCCGCCGACAGCTTCGCGGTCTGCACGCCGGTGGCGAGGTCGATCGCGGTCAGCACGTCGGCCATGGTGCCGCCCTGCAGAAACACGGTCGAGTTGCCGACGCCGTCGGTCTCGATGTGGCCGGTGATGCCGGTGTGATCCGCCGACGCGGTCGGCACCGGCGCGTTCTTGAAGGTGATGGTCTTGCCGTTGACGTTCAGCGTCGAGCCGTCCTGGATCAGCGTGCCGACGGTGCCGGCGCCGGTCGAGCGGGTCGCGGTCAGCGTCGCCGGGCCCGGACCGGTCGAACCGGTCAGTTGCAGCGAATTCAGGAAATCGGCCGGACCGGTGATTCTGAGATCGGCGCCGGTCGAGGTCTGCAGCGTCACCGCGCCTGCGGAGAGCTGCGAGGGGGTGCCGTTGGCGGCGAAGGTGGCGATGCCGTTGGCGATCGTCGCGGACTTGACGCCGCTGGCGAGATCGATCGCGGTGAGCACGTCGCCGACGGTGGCCGAGGTGTAGGTGTTGCTCGTCCCCATGTAGATCGTCGAATTGCCCGACGTGTCGGTGACGATGTTGCCGAGCACGCCGGAGCCGGCGAGCAGCCCCGCGGCGCTCGGCGGATCGCTGGCCTTGAAGGTGACGGTCTTGCCGTTCACCGTCAGCGTGGTGCCGTCGGCGATCGCCGGCCCGAGGCCGCCGACCGAATTGAACAGCTTGGTGGTCGCCGTGATCGCGGTGGCGGCGCCGGTGCCGAGCGGCACCGAGACCGTCGAGCCGAAGCCGAGCTTGGCCAGCACCGTGCCGCCGCTGGTGTCGCTGATCGCCAGCGAGCGGTTGGTGCCGCTGTGCAGCTGGATGTGACCGTTGGCGTCGACCACCGACGGGTTGCTGGTGTTGCCGTTGATGGTGTCGATGCTCGCCAGCAGCGCGCTGATCGGCTGATTGATGCCGATCGTGTAGTTGCCGCTGCTGTCGGCGGTCGCCGAGCCCGTCGTCGTGAAGGTGATGTTCTTGCCGTTGACGACGATGACGTCGCCGGCCTGCGGGCCGGTCGGCGTCACGGTCGAGCCGTTGGTCAGCGAACTGATCAGGTCGGCGCTGGTCGCGGTCGCGGTCGCTGTGCCGGTATGGAGCACGCCACCGGTCGCCGTGGCGTCGGCCGCGACGTTCTTGGTGATGCCGGCGCCGGAAAGGCTGCCGACGCCGCCGCCGAGCGTATCGGTCAGCGACACGCCGTTGGTGCCGCCGGCGGTGCCGTCATAGACCACGTTGCTGGTGGCAGTCGCGCTGGCGAAGGTCTGCGTGCCGCGCAGATCGTCCGGGGTGGCGCCCGCGATGGTCGCCGAGACGTTGGATTTCGTGGTGTAGCCGACGTTCGACTGCAGAGCCTGGTTGGCGATCGACTTGGCGGTGTCGATCAGCTTGTTCAGCGAGGTGATGCCGGTGTTGGCCGCCTGCAGGATCTGGACGCCGTTGCTGATGCCGTCGAGCAGGTTGTTGATGTCGCTGGCGCGGCTGTCGAGCCCTGCCGCGGTGAAGAAGTTCGTCGGATTGTCGAGCGCGGTGTTGACCTTCTTGCCGCTGGCAAGCCGGTTCTGGGTGGTCGAGAGCAAATCCGCCGTCGATTGCAGCGAAAGCAGATTCTGGCGAACCGCTGCCGAGAGAACCACATCAGACATGGTGCAAACCTTCCTGATCCGCGCTGAGCGGCGACTTCAGTCGCGCGCTGCTGCCCGCGCCGAGGACTGTGCCGCGACGCTTGCCGGTTGTGTTGAGACGCCTGTTCTGGAGAGGGACCTCGGCACGCACATAGCTGGATGCGGTCCGGATCAACGCGGCCGATTCTCGGCCAACCTTCTCCTGAGTGTCGTGACTATGGGCGGCCGGTCTTTAAAATATGGTTAACAGCGAATTAAGGCTTCGCCGAAGCCGAAAAGCCAAGCAATATCAAATATACGCCTGGACCCGCCGGTGGCGGCTCCCGCCGCCGGCGGACGCCGGCAGGCGCTGATTCGCGGCCCGGACGCGCCGGCGCACGGCGCCGTTAAGCGATTGTTGAGGGTCGCTTCGGCCGCCGGGATGGTTAATGAATAATTTACGCCGACATCCGAGTATCCGCGCGATCTACACGATCGTCTCGGAGGTGCGTAGGATCGCCCGAAGAGCATGATTCCTCAGGCCGATTCGGAAACATTATGCAGCCCGGACGCAACAAGACCGCTGCCGCCTCGACGCCGTACGACAAGTCCTACGAGCCGGTTCTGCTGCTGATGCGCGCCCGGGTGATGCATCAGGCCGGGCAATACGACGAGGCGAAGTCCGCCTACAAGAAGGTGCTGAAGAAGAGCCCGAACAATTTCCAGGCGCTGCACTTTCTCGGCCTCGCCGAATTTCAGACCGGCCATCTCGACGCCGGCATCCGCTCGCTGAAACGCGCGCTGATCGAGGATCCGAAATCGGCGCAGGCGCATTCCGACATGGGCAGCGTGCTCAACGCCGCGCAGCGCTACGACGAGGCGCTGATCGCCTGCGACAAGGCGATCGCGCTCGACCCGACGCTGGTGTTCGCCCACGCCAATCGCGGCAATGTGCTGATCACGTTGGCGCGCTACGAGGAGGCGATCGCCAGCCTCGACAAGGCGATCGAACTCGATCCCAACCATGCCGATTCCTGGAACGACCGCGGCAACGCGCTGCACAAGCTCGGCCGTTACGACGAGGCGCTGCAGAGCTACGCCCAGGCGATCGCGGCCGACCCGCTGCACGACGTCGCCTTCATCAACCGCGCGACCACGCTGAAGGAGCTGAAGCGGTTCGACGAGGCGGTGGCGTGCTACGACCGCGCGCTGTCGATCGGCAAACGGCCGATGGAGGCCGGCCTCGCCCGCGCCGAGATCCTGCTGGCGATGAAGAACGTCGAAGGCGCGCTGGCGACCTGCACCGCGCTGCTGAAGATCAACCCGGACTCGGCCCCTGCCCTGACCCTGCTCGGCAACTGCATGGCCTCGCTCGGCGACGCCGACACCGCGACGGCGCTGCACTCGCGCGCGCTGGCGCTGCAGCCCGACTACGAGGCGGCGATCTCCAGCAAGGTCTTCTCGATGGACTTCTGCTCCGACGCCGACTTCCAGTCGCAGCAGGCGGTGCGCGCGAGCTGGTGGCAGCACGTCGGCGCGCGGCTGTACAAGCGCTTCGCCGCGCCGTTCGCCAACGATCGCGATCCCGAGCGACGGCTGGTGATCGGCTATGTCTCGGCCGACTTCCGCCATCACTCCGCGGCGTTTTCGTTCCGTCCGGTGATCGAGAACCACGACCGGTCGAAATTCGAAGTGATCTGCTACTCCGGCGTGGTGCTGCCCGATCAGGCGACCAAATCGTTCGAGGCGATCGCCGACAAGTGGCGCGACAGCTCGCAATGGACCGACAACCAGCTCGCCGACGCGATCCGCGCCGACAAGGTCGACATCCTGATCGATCTGTCCGGCCACTCCGCCGGCAATCGCCTGCGGGTGTTCGCGCGCAAGCCGGCGCCGGTGCAGGTCACCGCCTGGGGCCACGCCACCGGCACCGGCCTGCCGGTGATCGACTATCTGTTGGCCGATCCGGTCGCGGTGCCGACCGAGGTCCGCCCGTTCTACGCCGAGGCGATCTACGACCTGCCGTCGATCGTGATCATCGAGCCGCCGCCGGCGGGGCTGCATTCCCCCGAGCTGCCGTTCGACCGCAACGGCTATCTGACCTACGGCTCGCTCAACCGCATCAGCAAGGTCTCGGACGCCGCGATCGCGGTGTGGTCGCGGATCATGACCGGCAATCCGACTTCGCGGCTGATCCTGAAGGATCACCAGATCGACGACCCCGCCGTGCGCCAGACCCTGCTGGCGAAATTCGCCGCGCAGGGCGTCACCGCGGACCGCATCACCCTGCTCGGCTCGACCACGCGGCAGGCGCATCTCGAGACGCTGCAGCAGATCGATCTCGGCCTCGACCCGTTCCCGCAGGCGGGCGGCGTGTCGACCTGGGAAGCGCTGCATATGGGCGTGCCGGTGGTGAGCAAGCTCGGCAACACCGTCGCCAGCCGGGTCGGCTCCGCGATCCTGTCCGCCGCGGGCCTGCCGGATTTCATCGCCACCGACGACGAACGCTACATCCAGATCGCGCTCGATCCCGATCGCGAGCGGCTGCGCTCGATCCGCCGCGGCCTGCGGGGCTTCATCGCCGAGCGCTGCGGCCCGGCCGCCTACACCCACGCGGTCGAGGACGCCTACCGCACGATGTGGCGCCGCTGGTGCGCCACCCCGGCGGACGCGAAGCCGGTGCTTCCTGGGAAACGCTGAAGACCCACGATCAGCATCTCCACACGTCATGGCCGGGCTTGTCCCGGCCATCCACTTTTTTGACGCCGGTTACGTCTCGGCGTCAAAAATCGAGTCGGGTGATGACCAATCACAACAAGCACAACCTCATGGTGAGGAGGCGCGAAGCGCCGTCTCGAACCATGCGCCGCGGGCACCCGTGGCCCATCCTTCGAGACGCCCGGCTTCGCCGGGCTCCTCAGGATGAGGACTCAGTGCATTTGGCAGAGGATATGACTGCGATGCCGAGTCGGCGTCGCCGGCACGACCTCACACCCCCGCGCCGCCGCTGTGCTTCGGCGGTGCCCCCGGCACGAACGGCGGCACGATCATCTCGCGGGCGATCTGCGCGTCGTCGATCGCCGGCATCTGGCTTTCCAGCGGCGCGCCGAATTTCAGCACCGGGTACAGCTTCTGCGCAGGATTGATCTCGACATTGCAGAACACCGGTCCCTTGCGCGCATAGACCTCGCGCAGCTTGCCCGCGATATCCCCGCTTCGGCTGATGCTGACGACCGGCAGATCCATCGCTTCCGCGACCTTGGCGAAATCGACGAACGACAATCCGCTCGGCGCATCGACGCCGACGTAGTTCGCCGCGAGCCAGGTCTCCAGCGTCTGCTTCTGGATGCCGTGGCCGTGATTGTTGAACAGGAACAGCCGCAGCGGCAGACGATGCCGCGCCAGCAGCGCCAGTTCGCCGAGCGACAGCATCAGACCGCCGTCGCCGATGATGCAGCTGACGCCGCCCTTCGCCTGCACCGCGGCGCCGATCGCGGCCGGCAGCGCGTAGCCCATCGCGGTGTTGTTCCAGTCGGAGATCAGCCGCTGGCCGCGCTGGATGCGGAAGCCGTTGCAGGTCCAGGTCAAATTGCCGCCGGTGTCGACATAGATCAGTTCGTCGGCGGGCGCCGCGGCGCTGAGCTTGTCGATGAAGTCGTAGGCGTCGACGAAACCGGCATTGGCGGGCGCGGGACCCGGGCGATCGTCCGGCAGCGCGCCGCGCCAGTGCGCGATCTGCGCCAGCCACGCGTCGCGCGGCGGCGACGCCTCGAGTGCGCCGAGCAGCTTCGGCACGAACGCATCGAGCCGCGCTTCGATCCGCGTCGCGATGGCGATGCCGCGCTCGTCGAACTTGTCCATCTCGCCGCGGCTGGCGTCGACCATTACGATCCGCGCCTCGCGCGCGAACGACGGCAGGATGCCGCCGGTGACGTTCTGCGACAGCCGGCTGCCGAGACACAGGATCAGGTCGGCGTTCTGTACCGTGAAGTTGCCGAGCCGCGGCCCGTAGACGCCGAACGGCCCGACTCGCAGCGGATGGTCATGCGCGATCAGATCGGTCGCGGCCCAGGTGGTCAGCACCGGCAGGCCGAGCCGGTCGATCAGCTGATCGAGCGCGGCGCCGATCCGCGGCGTCGCCAGCCCGCCGCCGAGCACCAGCACCGGCCGCTTCGCCTGCGCGATCAGCGGCAGCAGCGCCGCGATCGCGGCGTCGAGATTCGTTGTCGCAATCTCTGCCTCCGGCACGAAGGACGGCAGCGTCTCCGGATCGATCTCGGCGCGCTGCAGATCGTCCGGCAGATCGATCAGCACCGAACCCGGCCGGCCTTCGAACGCGAGATGAACCGCCTTTTCCAGATGATAGCGGATCGTGTTGGGATCGCTGATCTGCACCGCGTATTTGGTCACGGTCGCAAAGATCGAGGTGACGTCTGTCTCCTGAAAGCCGAGCTGGCGCACATCGTTCTTGCCCTTGAGCCGATGCGTCGCCACCTGCCCGGTGATCATCAGCGTCGGCACCGAGTCGTAATAGGCGCAGCACACCCCGGTCAGCAGATTGGTCGCGCCCGGCCCGCTCGTGGTGATCGCGACGCCGAGCCTGCCGGTGGCGCGCGCATAGCCGTCGGCCGCGATCGCCGCGGCCTGCTCGTGCTGCGGGAAGATCGGCGTGACGTCGGGATGGCGCGCGGCCGAATCGAACATGTGCACGGCCGCGCCGCCGGAAATGCCGAACACATGGGTGACGCCGCGCCGCGCGAGGAAATCGATGACGTAATCGGACAGCTTCACGCGAACCTCCTGGCGCAACTCGGCGCGCTCAATTGCCGTGCCGTCGCAGCTTGTAAATGTTGGTGTCGGCTTCGAGCCGCGCAGTCAGTTGCGCGCCGCCGCCACGCCAGCCATCGTGCACCACCGAAAAATTCCGTCCACCGGTGGCAACGCGGCCGGCGCCGAACGCCCATTCGATGCAGCCGAAGATGTCCTCATAGCTGGTGCCTTGCTGACCACTGTCGATGAATTCCAGCGTGCGGCGCAGATTGATTCCGGCGTCGTCACCCGCCTCGACGGTCTGGCGATGGATCTTGGTATTGACCCAGCCGGTGCCGACCGCGATCGCGTGGACGTCCGGATATTCGTCGTCGAGCAGTTCGCACAGCTTCACCAGCATCACCTTGCCGAGACAGTAAGCCGAGTAGTTGCGGAACGGCCCATTGATGCCGCCGCCGACCAGGAATGCAACCTTGGCGACCGACGACTGATCGCGATGTGGATACAGCGCATGCAGCAGCCGCATCTGCGCCACCGAATTCAGCGACAGCGACGCCGCCCATTCGGCGAAATCGCGCCCGAAGAAATCGCCGATCGGCGACAACTGCCCGGCCGCGCTGACGAAACGCTCCCAGGGTCTGTTCAGCGCCGCGATCTCCGCCGCCGCGCGACTTACGCTGTCGGCATCGGTCAGATCGCAATGCACCAGATGGATGCCGGCGTCGGCTTTCAGTTCGTCGAGATTGTCCGCGGAGCGATAGGTCCCGATCACCGCGACGCCCTGCGCGCGATACAGCTTCGCCAATTGCACGCCGATGTCGCTGGAGATCGCCGCGATGATCACGCTGCCGGCCATCTAGCGGGCTCCGCCATAGGCTTGCGCCGCGGCCTGCGCGAACGACTTCGCCAACGTACCGCCGTTGTCCGACATCAGCCCGTACCAAGGATCGTCGCCCCTCGTCATTGCGAGCCAACGGGTCGGCGCAGAGCGCCGCCCGATGACAGGCTCCGCGAAGCAATCCAGAGACCCGTGCACGCGGCTCTGGATTGCTTCGTCGCTGCGCTCCTCGCAATGACGTGGAGAGGTCTCGAACTGCAACAACGCCAGCGGATAGTCCAGCTGCGCCAGCGCCAGGCTGGATGGATTGCCGATGTCGCGATGGTAGCTGGCATTGTGAAACGAGAAGATCCGCCCCATGAACACCGGCAGTACTTCGGTGGAGAAATCGACCACGGGTTTGCCGAGCGAGGCGATGAAATCGATCACCTCCGGCTCGATCACATAGACCGCAGCGTTGGCGAGGTCGCCCTTCGGCTGCTGCGGCTTCTCGTCCATCTGCAGCACGCGACCTTCCGCATCGCGCGTGAGGATGCCGCAGCTCTGCGGATGATCGGTGACGAAACTCATCATCGTCATCGCGCAATCGCCCGGCCGCGCCGCATGCGCGGCAAGAAACGCGCGCGGATCGAACAGGCTGAGATTGTCGGCATGGGCGAACAGCGTCGGGCCCTCGGCGAAGCGCGCGCGATGCCGCAACAGCGTGCCGGCGGTGCCGAGCAGTTCCTGTTCGGGCGCGAGCACGACCTGATCGGCCCACGGGCTGCGGCGAATGTAGTCGCTGACCAGCTCGGCGTGGTGATGCAGATTGACGACGATCTCGGTGAAGCCGGCCTCGCGCAGCATCGCCAGCCACAGCCCAAGTAGCGGCCGCCCGGCGATCGGCATCAGGCATTTCGGCAGCACCTGGGTGAGCGGATGCAGCCGCGTGCCGAGCCCCGCCGCGACCAGCAGCGCTTTGCCCGGCGCGCTCACGCGTCGAGTTCCTTGATGATGTCGGCGGCGGTGACTGGGATGTTGCCGATGCGGCCGACCTGACAGGCGGCGGCGATCGAGGCGAGATACGCGCTGCGCCAGATGTCGGTGCCGACCGCGAGCGCAAGGCCGGCGCAGACGAAGAACGAGTCGCCCGCCCCCGCCGCATCCTTCGGCGCGGTGTTGAACGCCGGCAGCCGATCGGTCAGCACCGAGCCGCGACCGGCGGCGGCGTGCACCAGCAGGCCTTCGGCGGCGAGCGTCAGGATGACGTTCTTCGCCTTCGCCTTCTGCCGTAGCGCCTCGACCAACACGACGAGGCCGGAATCGAAGTCCCGCAGCGCCAGCCGCGCCTCGCGCTCGGTCGGCTTGACCAGCAGCATGTTCTTGAAGCGCGAAATGTCGCCGACCTGCGACGACGACTGGCTGTCGGCGACCATCGGGATCGAGCGCTCGCGGCACAGCGCGCTGATCGCCTCGACCAGTTTGGTCGGCAGGCAGCCGTAGTTGAAATCGGAGAACACCACGAGATCGATCGTCGGCAGCTTGTCGCGCACCGTCGCCAGCATGCTGTCCTGCAGATCGACGTCGATGTCGTGCTGCTTGAGATGGCTGACGCGCAGCAACGTCTTGTTCCCCGCGCGAAAACGCTGCTTGTTGGTGGTCGGCCGGCTCTCGTCGGTGAGGATGATGGTGTCGACGTTGTAGGACGCCAGCCGCTCGCGGGCGAGATCGGCCATCGCGTCCTTGCCGCCGACGGTGAGCAGACTCACCTTGCAGCCCATCCCCGCCGCGTGGCCGGCGACGATGCCGGCGCCGCCGACGAACAATTCGCGCAGCACCGGGGTGACGACGATGGTCGGATCTTCCTGCGACATGCCGAGCGGATCGCAGGCGATGTATTCGTCGACGATCAGGTCGCCGATCACCAGCACGTTCAGCGTCGGGAATTTCGCCAGCACGGTCTTGAGGTCGGCGACCGCGAAGCGGTGCCGCCGCGGATAGTCCAGCGGCTTGAAGATCGACGACGGATTGAACTCGCGGAACTCGCGCCGGATCAGATCGAGCGAGGAGAACGCGACTTCGCCCGACGAAAACAGCAGCCGACCGCCATAGCCGTCGAGCACCGGCTTCTCGGGATTGTCGGCACCTTCGTGTTCCTTGCCCTTCACCACCACCGCGGGCTTCAGCGCGGCGACGACGTCCTCGGGCCGGTCGCGCAGCAGGAAAGCGTGGTTGACGAAGCCGATCGCGTGGACGCCTTCGAGCCGGAGCTCGTTCGGCAGCATCCAGTCGTAGCCGGGATCGGCGACGACGCCGACGACGAGAACGTCGCCGCATTCGGCGGCGAATTTCAAGAGCCGCAGATGGCCGGGATGGACGATGTTGAAATTGCCGGAGACGAACACGATGGCGCGGTCCGGGCCGGCCTCGGCCCGGATCTGCTGCAGCGTCGCTTCGGTCTCGGGATGCAGCATCGCGGTCAGCCCAGGGTCGGATCGATTTCGATCAACGGCCGCACGCTGCGGCGATGTTCGAGATCGTCGAGCGCGACATTGATCTCGTCGAGCGCGTAGCGGCGGCTGAACAGCGACGCCAGCGGCAGCTTGCCGTCGCGATACAGCCCCGCCAGCAACTCGATGTCGCGGTCGGGATTGGCGTCGCCGCCCCAGGTGCCGAGGATGCGTTTGCCGCAGATCAGTTCGAACGGATCGAGCGCAATTTTTTCGCCGCTGCGCGGATGCGAGGCGAACACGCACAGCCCGCCGAACCGCCGCGTCGCGTCGAACGCCTGCTCGATGACTTTGACCAGGCCGGCGGATTCGATCGCGTAGTCGACACCGAGGCCGCCGGTCAGTTCGCGGATCGCCGCGACCGGGTCTTGTCTGGACGCGTCGATCACCGTGGTGGCGCCGAGCTCGCGGGCCATCGCCAGCTTCGACGGCTCGACGTCGACGGCGATCAGCTGCTTGCAGTCGAACAGCTTGCAGGCCATCAGCGCGGACAGCCCGATGCCGCCGAGGCCGAACACCGCGAGCGTGCTGCCGGCTTGCGGCTTGGCGATGTTGATGACGATGCCGGCGCCGACTGGCAGCGCGCAGCCGAACAGCACCGCGACGTCCATCGGCAGGCCCTGCGGCAGCAGCGTGACGCGGTTTTCGGCGACCACGGCGTATTCGTTGAACGTCGTCACCGCACCGGCATTGATGAAGCCGTCGCCGGCCTTGTAGCGGATGCCCTGGGCATCCGAGCCTTTGCCCTTGATCCAGCCGAGGATGACGCGGTCGCCCGGCTTGACCTTGCCGACGCCGGCGCCGGTCTCGACCACGACTCCGGAGCCTTCGTGGCCGAGCATATGCGGCAGATAGCGATCGACGCCGCGGCCGCCGCGCGCCTCCATCACCTGGCTGTGGCAGACGCCGGAGTACGCCAGCTTGACCAGCACCTGCCCGGCGGCGAGTTGCGGCGCTTCGACGGTTTCGATGCTGAGCGGCTGGTTGAGGTCGCGCAGCACCGCAGCGCGGAAGGTCACGGACATCGCCGCCTCCGCGTGGTCGAGTCCTGCACTCTCCCCGTCATGGCGAGGAGCGCAGCGACGAAGCAATCCACAGCCTCGTGCTCGGCGCTGGATTGCTTCGCTTCGCTCGCAATGACGGGGAAAGGTGTTGCCATCATCGCGCCCTCAAAACGGTCCCGAGAACCAATTGCCCGGCACGTCGTGCGGGAATTGGCGCTGCGCGATCAGCGACGCGGTTTCGACCTCGCGGCCGAGCATACGGCCGACGGCTTGCGCGATGTGTTCGGCGCGGACGTGATAATCCTTCGTCAGCGCCGGGCTGGTCGCCTCCGGCACGTCGGGCGCGGCGAGGCGCTGCGGCGCGCAATTCAAACTCGTGAAGTGATCGGTCGCGATCCGCGCCACGATTTCGCCGGCGACGCCACCGGTGAGATGCCCGGGGTCGAGCGCCAGCAGCCGGCCGGTCTTCTGCACCGAGGCGATCACCGCCGGCCAGTCCAGCGGGCGGATGCTGCGCAGGTCGATCAGATCGCAGGCGATGCCCTGCGCGGCGAGATGATCGACCGCATGCAGCGCCTCCACGGTCATGTAGCTCATCGCCACGATCGTCACCGCGTCGCCGCTGCGCACCACGCGCGCCTTGCCGAGCGGCTCACGGACGTCGCCGGCCGGAACGTCGCCTTGCATGTTGTGCAGCCAGCGATGCTCGAGGAAGATCACCGGATCGTCGTCGAAGATCGAACCGAGCAGCAGCGTCTTGGCGTCCGCGGCCGTGGTGGGCATCACCACCTTGAGGCCGGGGATATGCGCGAACCAGGATTGCAGACTCTGCGAATGCGTCGGGCCCTGGCCCCAGCCGCGGCCGATGATCATCCGGATGGTGATCGGCACGCCGCGCTGGCCGCCGAACATGAAGCGCCATTTGGCGGCGTTGTTGACGAGCTGATCGAGCGACAGCAGCGCGAAGTCGAGCCGCTGATGCGTCAGCACCGGGCGCAGCCCGTTCAGCGCCGCGCCGATCGCGATCCCGGTCATCGCCGCTTCCGAGGTCGGCATGTCGAACACGCGGTCGGAGCCGAACTGCTTGTGCAGATCCAGCGTGGTGCCGAACACCCCCTTGGGATCGTCGGTGCCGAGCCCGAAGCAGATCACGCTGTCGTCGGCGGCGAGCGCCGTGGCGAGGCCCTCGCGGATGGCGGCGGCGAATGTCGTGCTCATCGCGCCCTCCTCAGCCTGCCGCCGGCGCGAACGCGTCCGCCGCATAGACGTCGGTGAACGCGTCGCAGGCATCCGGGAACGGCGAGGCTTCGGCGAACGCGAAAGCTTCCGCGATCTCGGCGTCGATCGCCGCCTGCATTGCCGCGACATCGGCGTCGCTGATCGCCCCCTCCGCGATCAGCGCACGCCGCAGCGCCGGCACCGGATCGCGCAGCTTCCACGCCTCGTATTCGGCGACGCTGCGATAGCCGATGTCGTTGTCGTAGTTCGGCCCGCAATGTTCGCGCCAGCGATAGGTCTCGAATTCGTAGAACCGCGGCCCCTCGCCGGCGCGGATCGCCGCCACGCCCTCGCTCAGCGCCGCATGCACCGCGCGAACATCATTGCCGTCGCCGTGAAACGTCTTCAGCCCGAAGCCTGCGACCAGCTCATAGAGCTTGCGCCCCGGCGGCTGCCGGACGCTCAGCGGCGAATACACCGAGTAGCCGTTGTTCTCGCACAGGAACAGCACAGGCAGTTGCTTCACCACGGCGAAGTTCACCGACTCGAAGAACACCCCGGTCTCCGGCACCGCGTCGCCGAGGAACACGCAGGAGATTTGCCCGGTGTTGTTGAGCTTCATCGGATAGGCCAGCCCGACGCCGACCGGCACGGTGCCGCCGACGATCGCGGTCGAGCCCATGAAGCCGACGCTCTCGTCGATCAGATGCATCGAGCCGCCCTTGCCGCGCGAGCAGCCGGTCACCTTGCCGTAGATCTCGGCGATCATCGCCTTCAGCGAGCCGCCCTTGGCGAGATAGTGCGCATGGGCGCGATGGCCGCTGACGGCGAGATCGGTCGGCTTCAGCACCGCGCCGGCGGCGGCCGCGACCGCTTCCTGCCCGACCGACAGATGCGTCGGGCAGCGCATGGTCTGCTCGCCGTAGCGCGCCGCGATCGTCTCCTCCACGCTGCGGATCCGCAGCATGTCGAACAGCAGACGGCGCGACGTCTCGGCGTTCATGAAACGAACCAGATCATGGGATGAACCAGTAGTAATCGCCGGTGTAGCCGATCTCGGCGAAGAACGCCTTCCACTCGTCGACATGCATGATGGTCTGCGCGGTGAGGTTCCACGCCATCATCCGGCGTTTCTCCTCGTCGTCGCGATAGGCGTCGACGGTGATGAACGCACCCCTGCGCGCCACCCGTTCGATCTCGCGCAGCGCGATGGCGCAGTCGTCGCGGACGAGGTTGTGCACGGTGTTGATCGAGATCACCACGTCGAACGATTTGTCGGCGAACGGCAGCTTGGTCGCGCTGGCGACGCTGACATGCGGCTTCATGTCGTCGATCGCGTGCTCGATCGCGTAGCTGGAGACGTCGACGCCCTTGACGGTGATGCCGGGGATCAGCTCGGCCATGTCGTGCAGCATGAAGCCCTTGGCGCAGCCGACGTCGAGCACCGAGGACGACGCGTCGAGGCCGAAATGGGACTGGAAGGTCGGGATCACCGGCTGCCAGAACCGCGGCATGTAGTTGAAGCCGCCATAGCCGTGGCGGCGGTCGCCGTCGAAGAACTCCTGGCCGAATTTTCGCGCGATCGCGCGGTCTTCTTCCGACTTGGTCTGGCCGCGCTCGTCGACATTGCGCTTGGTGCGCGGATAGTTGACGAGCAGATCGATTTCCTGGCCCATCGCGGTCCTCAAGGCTTGTGCGCGTAGTCGAACGGCTGGGTCTTCAGAACGTCGAACCAGCGATCGACCCAGCGGATGGTGTCGTCGATGCCCTGCTCCAGCGTGATCTGATCGCGCCAGCCGAGCTCGCGGCGGATCTTGCCGCTGTCGAGTCTGTAGGCGGAGTCCTTGCCGAGCCGTTCGCCGACGATCTCGACGTGGTCCTCGAACTTGACGCCCATCGTGGTGCAGATCATCTCGACCAGTTCGCGGATGGTGACGACGCGGTCGGTTGAGATGTGATAGGTCTCGCCGAGCGTGCCGTTGGCGGCGATCCGCCGCGTCGCCTCGGCGACGTCGGAGGCGGCGATGAACGAGCGCTCCGAAGTGCCGCCGCCGTGCAATTGGAGTTTACGCCCGAGCCGGATGAACAGGATGGTGCGCGGCACGATGCGGTACAGCCGCTGCCCCGGCCCGTAGACATTGGCGGCGCGGGTGTACAGCACCGGAAACTGATAGGCGCGGAAATACGAGCGCAGGCTCATGTCGCCGGCGGCGCGCGACACCGCATAGGGCGTCGACGGATCGAACGGCGCATCCTCGGTCAGCGTGCCGGTGGCGTTGCCGTAGACTTCCGGCGTGGTGACGTGGACGTAACGCTGCAGGAAGTCGCAGCGCCGCAGCCGTTCGTGCAGCCGCACCGTCGAGACCACGTTGGTCATGAACCAGTGGTCGGGATTGAGCCAGCTTTCGCCGACCATGCTCTGCGCGGCGAAGTTGATGATCCAGGGAAACCGCTCGGCCTCGATCAGCGCCATCAGCGCGTCGAGGTCGTGGTTGAGGTCGAGCTGACGAAAGCGGAAGCGTTCGGTGTTGGTCCAGCGATACGGCAGGAATGCCTCGTGCGGCTCCGGCGAGCGGCTGACGCCGACCACGTCGGCGCCGTGGTCGAGCAGATCGCGCACCATCTCGGCGCCGGTGAAGGAATTGCTGCCGAGCACCAGGACCTTGCCGAACGCCGCGCCGGCCTTCGCTTCTGGCGACGACGCCGGGATCGGTCGGGTCACGCCTGCACGCTCCGCTGCATCCAGCGCAGATTGTAGGCGCGGTCCTCGTTCTTCAGCTCACCGCGCTGGAACTTGACGATGATCTCGCGGATCGCGTCGTTCACTGTCTTCTTCGGCTTGAAGCCGGTCGCCAGCAGCTTGTCGGAATTGATCCGGTAGGAGCGCGGGTCGTTGGATTCGGTGACGGTGATCTTGGTCGGCACCTGGGCATCGACCATCCGGGCGATGTCCAGGATCGAGATGTTCTCGAAGCCGGCATTGTAGACGCCGCGCAGCTCCGGCCGCTCCAGCAGCATCACGTAGAGGTCGGTGATGTCGTCGATGTGGATGTTGGGGCGAACCTGGTTGCCGCCGAACACGGTGATCTCGCCGTTGGTCAGCGCCTGCATGGTCAGCATGTTGACCGAGACGTCGAGCCGCATCCGCGGCGACGGCCCGCACACCGTCGCCGGGCGTACGATCTGCACCGCCATGTCGCCGCCATAGCTGAGCATCACCCGCTCGGCGACCATCTTGGTCTTGTTGTATTCGGAGATCGGCTCCAGCGTCAGGTCCTCGGTGACCTGCTCTTCGTCCTTGATGCCGTAGACGCTGCCGGACGACGCGTAGATGAAGCGCGCGATGCCTTCGCGCGCGGCGCGGTCGGCGAGCTGCATGGTGGCGAGCGCGCTGATCTCCCAGGTCAGTTTCGGATTGAGGTCGCCGCACGGATCATTGGCGACCGAAGCCAGATGGATGATGGCGTCGATGCCGTCCAGCGGGATCGACTTAGCGTCGCGGACGTCGCCGCGCACCACGGTGAGCTTCGGATGCGGCGGCAGATCGTTACCGAACCACATGATGTCGAACGCCACCACCTCGTCGCCGCGCGCCAGCAGCTTCGGCACCAGCGTCGTCCCGACATAGCCGCAAGCGCCGGTCACCAGGATCTTCATCGGATCAATCCACTGCTCATCGTTCACGGGCGGAACGGATCGCGCGGATCGCCGGTCGTTCCCGGACAGCGGCGATCATCGACATCACCGGCCACGCACGCGGGAGACACCCGACATCCACGAATCAGTCCGACATCTTGGGAAACAGTTACACGCATTTCCCCACACGCAGATAGACCGCGAGGTCCGGAGAAAGCCCGCTGGAAGCGGCCGCGCCGGCGGGCCGGAGCCGCGAGCCGCTGTCAGCCGGCCGCCGGCAGCGGCACGCGCTGGCCGCAGGCGAAATCGAGGATCGCGTGGCACAGCGTCAGATGGCCGATCTCGACGAAACCGTATTGCTCCGACGCGAGGTAGAAATTGATGTCGCCCTGGCTGCGCAACGGATTGTCCGCGCCGAAGCCGCTCAGCGTCACGATCCGGCAGCCGCGCTGTTCCGCCGCCGCCACCGCGTTGAGGATGTTCGGCGAGCGGCCGGAGCTCGAGATCGCGATCAACAGGTCGCCTTCCTGCGCGAACAGCTCGATCTGCTTGGCGAACACCTGCTCGTAGCCGTAATCGTTGCCGAGGCAGGTCAGCATCGCGCCGTCGTTCAGGCACAGCGCGCGCATGCCGCCGTTCTTGGAATAGTCGGTGGCCATGTGGCTGGCGATCGCGGCGCTGCCGCCATTGCCGATGAAGATCAGCTTGCGGCCTTCGGCATGCGTCTCGCGCGCCCAGGCGATCACCAGCGAGGCCGCGACCTCCTGGCTGAAGCTGCGGCCGTCGCGGTCGGAAACCTGGGTGGCGGCCAGCGTATCGCGGAGGAAATTGAAGTAGCCCAGCATCTGCGGCCGGGAGACCAGCGGGCTCGGGGCGACATCCTGATGGATATCACCCGACGATAAGGGGGATAGCGTCTCCCGGGCCTGCGTCTTGCGCGACTTCATCATCTGTGTTCCAGGCGCCCAAGATGCGCTTGATTCGTCACTAATGACTGAATCGCAACAAACTGGCAACGCACAGACACGGCGCAGCGAGCAAACAGCCGGCCGACGCGACGGGCCGGACCTGCGGCGAAACCACCCTCGGGATGTTACGGGCCCGTGACGACACGGCGACCAGACGGCCGTGCGGCCGGTGCGGTGATAGCCCGCCGCTTCGCGCCTATGCCGGCGGCAGGCCCGGCATCGCGTCCCTGCGGGTGAGGAAGGCGCTGCCCTGCTTGTAGGAGGTCGGCAGGTCGGCGACGCTCCGCGCCTTCCGCCAGCCGGTCTTCTGGGTGAAGATCTGCACGCCGCTGCGCGTCGCATAGTCGAAGATCGTCGCCGCATTGGCGTCGCTGCCGATCTCGAGCATGGCGTCGAAGCCGTCCCAGCGCTCGGCCGGCAGCGAGGTGATGATCACCGCCTCGTGGCCTTCGGCGTCGATCTTGGCGAAGTCGACCTTGGCGGCGATCGCGGCGAACGCCTCGAGCCGGACCGCAAAGCGGTCGATCTGGCCGTAGGGATCGCTCTTGGCGCCGGCGAGATGGCTGCCGGTGGTGTTGCCGCGCAGGCGGAGGAATTCCGCCTGGCCGACCTCGGCCGACACCGCCGCCTCGTGCACCGTCACGCTGGTCGCGCCGTTGGCCGCCATGTTCGCCTTGAACAGCGCGATGTGTTCGGGATCGGGCTCGTAGGCGTTCACGTCAAAGCCGCAGCGCGCCATCACCAGGCTGTGCAGGCCGATATTGCCGCCGATGTCGGCGGTGTTCTTGTAGACGCCGCGGTTCTGCCAGTAGAACGCGAACAGGATCAGCTCGTCGAGCCCGAACAGATCGAGCGAGTCGACCGCGCCCATCGCATGATACGGGAAGCTGATCGGCCCGAACGGCCCGAACCGCACGTCCTTGCCGCCTTGCGCGAACAGCGTCACCACCGCCTGGCGCGCCGCCGCGGCGAGCGCCTGATACGCCGCCCCGCCCGGCGCATGGTGATGCGCGAGCTCCGGCAGCGCGGCGAGGATCGCGGCGAGGATCTCGTCGGCCGACGGCGCGCGCGGCGCGGTCGCGGCCTGCGGCGAAGCGCTACTACCTGGTACCGGGGCGGTCTGGCTCATGGAACGATGCCGTCGCTGATTTGCCGATGAATCACTCCGACCACATTTCGCCGTGCAGGGCAAGGCGAATGCCCGCGGCTCGGGCGGATCGGTCGGCGCCACCGCGATCCGGCGGCGCAAAAGAAAACGGCGGGGTTGCCCCCGCCGTTTCCCAGATCGTTAGTTCGACGATCGCTTCAGACTTAGCGCAGCAGCTGGAGAACGCTCTGCTGCGACTGGTTGGCCAGCGACAGCGCGGACACCGCGATCGACTGGCGGGTGGTCAGCGCCTGGCTGTTCGCCGCTTCCTCGTTGGTGTCGGCCAGCGTCAGGTTCGACGAGCCGGTCTGCAGCACGTTGATCAGGCTCTTCGAGAAGTCCTGACGGGCCTGCACGATCGACAGGTTCGAACCGAACGCGGAGGACTGCGACCGCAGCGCGGTCGAGGCAGCGCTCAGCTTGGTCAACACCGCGTTGGTCGCGTTGTTGTCGATGAAGTCCGTGCCCGACGTCAGGGTCGACAGGCCGAGGCCGGTCGGGTTGAAGGTCACGCCCTGGATCGAGATCGTGGACTTGCCGGTTTCGTTGAACACCAGCTTCAGGTTGTCGCCGTTCAGCAGGTTGACGCCGTTGAACGAAGAGTCCTGCGCGGTGGTCTTGATCTGGTCGAGCACGTCGTTGAACTGCTTGACCAGGCCGGCGCGGGTGTTCTGGGCATTGACGTCCGCCA
This sequence comes from Rhodopseudomonas palustris, assembly GCA_016215605.1. Lineage (GTDB taxonomy): Bacteria > Pseudomonadota > Alphaproteobacteria > Rhizobiales > Xanthobacteraceae > Rhodopseudomonas > Rhodopseudomonas palustris_L. The sequence continues at coordinate 49,908 of JACRJB010000018.1, read as the reverse complement.
CCGGGCCGGTCGGCACGGTGAAGGTGAGCGACGAAGCCAGGGAGCCGCCGATCACGCCGCCGTCCGAGCCACCCAGGGTGCGGGAGGCGTAGTCGTTCGACGCGGAGATCGTCAGCTTGCCGGAGGCGTTGTCGACCGACGCCGTCAGGTTGTTGGCGGCCAGCGCGACATTGAGCTGGGCCAGCGACTTGACCGTGCCGTTGGTGCCGTCACCGAGCGTGACATTGACCGCCGAACCGCCGTTGAACGACGAGAAGGTCAAGGTCTTGCCGTTCAGGCTGCCGGCGGCAGCGCCGCGGGCCGCGGTGAACGAGCTCGCGTTGCCGCTCGGGCCGGTGAGGCCGAGGGCGGCCAGCGCGTTGCCGGTGCCGTTGATGCTGAGGTCCGACGCGAGGCCGGTCGACAGCTTCAGCGAGCCGCTGGTGATCGACGAGTTGGCGACACCGGAGGCGGTCGCGACCGTCGCGCCGGAGATCCCGAGCGTGGCGACGCGGACGCCGGTGGCGAGGTCGACAGCCTTCAGGACGTCATCGACCGTACCCTTCTGCAGGTACACGGTCGAATTGCCTTGGCCGTCGGTCTCGACGTTGCCGGAGATGCCGGTGTGGGTCGAAGACGCGCTCGGAACCGCGGCGTTCTTGAAGGTGATCGTCTTGCCGTTCACGTTCAGGGTCGAGCCGTCGGCAATCAGCGTACCGAGCGTGGTGCCGCTGGTGGTGCGCTGCTTGGTCAGGGTCAGCGGACCGGTGCCGGTCGCGGTGGTCAGACCGAGGCTCTTGAACAGATCGGTCGAGGCAGTGACGTTCAGATCCGCACCGGTCGAGCTCTGGATCGTGGTGATACCACCCGAGACGCCCGAAGCCGTCTGGCCGGAGTTGGTGCTGATCGTCGCGACACCCGCCGAGATCGACGCCGACTTGACGCCGTTCGCGAGATCGATCGCGGTCAACAGATCGCCCACCGTCGCGTTGGTGAACTTGGTCTGGTCGCCGAGATAGATCGTCGAGTTGCCGTTGCCGTCGGTGCCGATGCGGCCGAGAACGCCGGTGCCGGTCGGGATGGCGTTGCCCTGCGGGGCATCGGAGGTCTTGAACGTGATGGTCTTGCCGTTGACCGACAGCGTGGTGCCGTCAGCGATCGCCGTGGTGGTGAGGCCACCATGGGTGTTGAACAGCTGGGTGCTGCCCGAGATGTTCGCCGACGCGGTCGCGGCAGCGGTATCCACGGTCTGGGCGGTCAGGCCGAGCTTGGCCAGAACGGTGCCGCCGGCGTTGTCGCCGATCGTCAGCGGGCTGTTGGTGCCCGAGTGCAGTTCCAGCTTGCCGCCGGTGACCGTCGACGAATGGCCGGTGTTGCCGTTGATGTCGTCGATGGTGTTGACCAGCTTGGTCAGCGTCTGGTCGAGACCGATCGTGTAGTTGCCGTTGCTGTCCTTGCTGGACGCGCCGGCGGTGGTGAAGGTGATGGTCTTGCCGTTCACCGTGATCGAGTCGCCAGCAGCCGGACCCGTGGCGGTCGCGGTGGTGCCGTTGGTCAGCGCGCTGATCAGATCGGAACCAGCGGCCGCAACCGTACCGGTGCCGACGCTGAGAACGCTGCCGAGCGCGGTGTTGTCAGCGGCGCCGAGAACGGTCACAGCAGCCGAAGCCGCAATGCTGACGATCGCGCCACCGAGCGTGTCGGTGCCGGACGCAGCGGTGGTGCCGCCGGCGGTGCCGTCGAAGATCACGTTGCCGGTCGCAACCGCGTTGGTGAAGCTCTGCGTGCCGCGGATGTCGTCGGCAGTCGCGCCGGCGATCGTGGTCGACACGTTCGACTTCGTGGCATAGCCCGAGGTCGTCTGCAGGGCCTGGTTGGCGATCGACTTGGCGCTGTCGACCAGCTTGGTGAGCGAGGTGATACCGGTGTTCGCGGCCTGCAGGATCTGCACGCCGTTGCCGATGCCGTCGAGGAGGTTGTTGATGTCGCTGGCGCGCGCGTCGAGCGAAGCAGCGGTGAAGAAGTTGGTCGGATTGTCGAGAGCCGAGTTCACCTTCTTGCCGGACGAGAGGCGGCTTTGGGTGGTGGCGAGCAGATCAGCCGTGGCCTGGAGCGACGAAAGATTCTGGCGGACGGCATTCGAGAGAACGATACCTGACATTTTGCTACCTTCCTGGTGTGCAACTGCGATCTTCTTGATCGACCGCGGAACCATGACCGGCAGACTCTAAAAATGCGTAAAGGACAGGCAGCGGCTTTGACGGACCAAAATGCCCGTAAAATCACGGAGTTCTTCGTTGAAAACCGTGCACAGCCGGCGCCGTCTGCCGCGATCGCGGGCAGCTCGGGGATTGGAAGTTAGTTGAATTCACACGGTTTACGCCGGCCGGCGCGGTGCGCGGCCAACAAAAAGGCCGCCGTGCGCGCGAGGCGACGGCGGCCTGGCTGTTCAGAACTTCTTAACTAAAGAAACTTGACCAGGCTCATTTGATAGAGCTGCGAGGTCAGCTGATAGGACGCCTGCAGGCTGGTCTGCAGCGCCAGGATCTTGGTCGCGACCTCGTCGTTGTTCACGCCCTCGATCGAGTCCAGCATGGTCTGCGCCAGCGCCTTGGTCTGGGTCTGGCGGTCGCTGGTGGCCTTCATCGCCGCCTGCGCGCCGGCGAGATCGGCCTGGATGTTCTGGATCGATTGCTGCCCCGGCACCACGGCGAGATTGGCCGCGACCCGCTGATTGAGCGCGGCCATCTTGTTGGAGCCGTTCGGGTCGGTGGCCGAGGTGGACACGGCGGCGAACACCGCGACCGTCTGCAGCTGCTTGCGCAGCGCCTGCTCGTCGGCGCGGATGCCGTATTGCACCGTGATGGAGTCGTCGACCCGGCCGACCGCGGTGCCGCGCGCCGGGTCGGTCGCGGAGTCCGGCTCGCCGTTGTACCAGAACACCGTGTTGGCCTTGGTGCCGGCGACCTGGGCGGTCGCGGCGCCGAACGGCGCGGTGCCGGCCACCCGCAGCGGCTGCGTGTTATTAAAGAAGTCGTCGCCCGCCTTGATCGCCGACGCGGCGGCCAGCGTGCTGCCCGACAATTTCTTCACCGCATCGGTCAGGGCGGCCTGCATGTTGGTGGCGGTGATCGACGGCGACGCCGCCACCGGCGGCACCGCGAGCGGATCGCCCGGATCGATCGCGAACGAATTCGCCGGCAGCGGCGTCTTCGTCGACGCCGACAGCTTGATCGTCTCCTGGGTGCCGTCCGGCAGGTTGAAGGTGAACGACACGGTGTCGCCCTCCTTCGGCAGATTGCCGTTGAGATCGATGCCCATCGCCACCGGATTGGGCGCCGCCGGCGGCGTGGTCGGCGGCGTCTCGGTCGGCTGCGTCACCGTGGCGCCGGCGATCGTGGTGGCGATCGAGGCGATCTTCAGGCCGAACGGCGACGCGCCGATCGGGGTCGGCAGCGCATAGGGATTGGCGGCGAAGTCCTCGCCGATCTGCACCGAGGTCGCCGTCGCGCCGGCCGACACGATGGTGCGGCCCATGCCGGTGGTGCCGACGTCGGCGTCGTGGCGCTCGCTGATCACCTGCTTCAGCCCGGCGATCGCGGCGCCGTTGCCGTTCATGATCTGGTCGGCCGCCGTCACCGGCGCGGTGTCCGTGGTCCGCCCGGAGAACAGATAGCGGTCGCCGGACTGCGCGTTGAGCATGTCGACGGAGTCGAAGAAGTCCAGCGACGCGGTCTTCTGCCCCGGGGTCTGGCCGGTGTTGTCGAGGGTCGAACCGGCGCTCGCCGCGGCGCCCTTCACTTCGCTGCCGATCGCGTTCAGCCGCTGCAGCGACAGGTTGGCGACGCTGATCCGGGTGTTGATGTTGGTCATCGTGTCGGAATAGCTGGCGATGTTGGCGACCTGCGCGCGCATCCCGATCGCCAGGCTCCGGCCGGTGCCGTCGCCCGAATAGGTCGTCGAGATCCGCCCGTTCGCCAATTGCCCGGTCAAATTCTCGATCTGGCTGCGCAGATTGAGAATCCCGGTGCCGATATAGGAAGTACGCCCGCTTACGCCATCGATCGCCATTGCCGCCTCACATCGCCTGCATCAGCGCCTGATACATCTGGTTCACCGTCGACATCACTCGCGCATTCGCCGAATAGGCGTTCTGCAGCGACAGCAGATGCGCCATCTCCTCGTCCATGTTGACGCCGGAGCTGGTCGAATATTTCTGCTGCAGCGTGTTCAGCACCACGCTCTGGCCGTCGGCGAGCTGCGCCGCTGCCTGCGCGTTGGAGCCCTGCTGCGACACGAACTGCTGCAGATAGTTCTCCAGCGTGCCGTTGTAGGGCGCGGTCGCCGATCCGACGCCGGTCGACGGCGAGTACAGATATTTGCTGGTGGTGAGCTGCTTGAGAATGAAGTCTGAGCGCGTGGTGTCGCCGGCCGCGGTCGACGCCGAATACGTCACCAGCTTCGCCGGATCGTTGACCAGCGCCGGGTTCACCGCGATGCGCTGCGCGAAGCCGGTCATCTGCGTCCCGGTGCTGCTGAGCGCGCCGGTGTAGACGGAGTTGCCGTCGGTGAACAGCGGCAGCTCGGCGCTGCCGCCGGCGAGCGAGGTCACCGTGGTGGTCACCGACGCCGCGGTGACGGTCGAGAAGCCGGTGTTGTTCAGCACCGTGATGTTCGGCGCGGTGCCGGTGAACTGCAGATTCTTGGCGTTCAGCGCGGCGTTGAGCTGCGCGGTGATCGATCCGGACGCGCCGGAGAAGTCGATCCCGACCACGTAGTCCTTGGGATCGAGCGTCGCCGTCTGCGGCAGCGGCAACACCCCGGGATCGTCGACCCGCATCACCGAGACGGTGCGCTGCGTGCCGGTGGTGGTGTCGGTGTAGCTGATATTGATGGTGTTGCCGGGCTTCATGTCGGTCAGGTCGAGCGCGAAGCCGGCCTGGGTGCCGGACGTCACCGCGGTGCCGGCGGTAGTCTTATCCGACAGCGCGCTCGCCATCGAGGCCGCGAACTGATCGACCTGGGTCTGGGCCTGCACCAGCGTCTTGTCGCGCAGTTCGATATAGGCCGCCATCTTGCCCGACTTCAGCGAGCTGGTCAGGTCCATCGTCGAGCCGTCGGAATAGGTGACCTTGACCGAGCCGAGCTGACTGGTGTTCGCGTCCGAACTCCACGTCGTGCTCGGCGTCACCGTGCCCTGTGCGTCGAACGACAGCTTGGCGGCCTGCATGCCGGCGAGCTGCATCCCGGAGCCGGTGAAGATCGTGACCTGATTGGACGCGTCGGTGACGACGCGGATGTCCATCAGCTGCGACAGCTGGCTGATCGCCTGATCGCGCTGGTCGAGCAGCGACGCGGTGGCGGCGTCGGTCGAGGTGCCGCCGGCCGGATTGGTGCGGATGTTGTTGTTGATCGAGGCGATCTGCTGCAGCAGGTTGTTGGCGGTGGTGACGCTGTCGGACAGGCCGGTCTCGGCGCCGGTGCGCAGCGCCTGAATGCCGTTCGACATCGCGTTGAGCTGGCCGGACATCACCTGCGCGGCGTTGAGCAGACCGATCCGGGCCGAGGTGCTGTCCGGACTGGTGGAGAGCGCCCGCACCGCGGCGGTCAGGCTGTTGAAGGAATTCTCCAGCGTGCCGGTCGAATTCGGATCGCCGAACAGGCCCTGCAACTGTTTCAAGAAGTCGGAACGCAGCGAGGCGTAGGACGCGCCGGAGGTCTCGGTGCGCAGCTGCGACTGCAGATAGGCGTCGAGTTCGCGGTTGACGCCGATGATCGAGACGCCGCTGCCGGACGCGCCGGCCACCGTGGTGACCTGATCGACGGTCTTGCGGACGTAGCCCGGCGTCTCGGCGTTGGCGACGTTCGACGACACCAGCGACATCGCGGCCTGGTTTGCACGCAGGCCGGCCATTGCGATCGAAAGTGCGTCTCCGAGACCCATGACTGACTACCGGTTGGTCGAACGAAACAAAGCGCCGTGCGACGTGCGTGTCATCGCATCACGTTGAGCAGGTCCTGCACCATGGTGTTGGCCGTGGTGATCACCTTGGTGTTGGCCGAATAGGCCTGCTGGGTGACGATCAGCTTGGTGAATTCGTCGGCGATGTCGGTGTTGGAGGATTCCAGCGACGAGCCCGAGATGCTGCCGCCCTTGCCGAACAGCGCCTCGCCGGATTCGTTGGTCACCTCGAACGCGCCGCCGTCGATGCGCTTGAGGAAGTTGGCGCCGTTGAAGGTCGCGACCGAGACTTCGGCGAGGTCGATGTTGCGGCCGTTGGAGTACGAGCCGACGACGCGGCCCTCGTTGCTGACCGAGACGCTGACGAGCTGACCGGCGGCGTAACCGTCCTGCTGCAACTGATTGACCTGGACGTTGCCGTTGGTGTCGGCGAACTGCGTCAGGCCGCCGGTGCCGAACGACATCGTGACGTTGCCGAGCGAGACGCCCGACACCGTGAGGTTCGACAGCGTCAGCTGGCCGATCACCGGATTCATCTGGCCGGTGGAGTTGAAGCTGAAATTGGTGTTGACGTTCTGCCACGCGACCTGCGTGCCGGTGGCGCCCGGGTTGACCTGATAGAACAGGTTCCAGGTATCGGTGTGGCCGGTGCCGAGCGTCGAAGAGTCGATCTTGGCCCAGCGGAACTGCACGTTCACCGGCGCGCCGCTGCCGTCATAGGCGGTGGTGGCGCCGCCGGAGATCGATTCATCGAGGAAGGTCTGGCTTTCGGCACCGGTCACCTGGCCGGTACCCACTGTGCCGCCGCCGGTGCGGACCACGCTGACCGGGCTGGTCAGGCCGAGCGACGCGAAGCCGGCGGAGGTCGAGGTGAGCGTCAGGTCGGACGCGATTCCGGTGTGCAGCGTGATCGCGCCGCTGGCGACCGACGACGGCGTGGTCACGTTGCCGTTCGCGGTGTCGATCGCACCGAGCAGGTTGGCGACCGTCGCGGTGGCGAGGTCGAGATAAGTGGTGTTCGGCGCCGCACCGGCCGAGCCGCCGGCGCCGGAATCGTAGAACGCGATCGTCTTGGCAGAGCCGCCGGAGCCGACCGTGATGGTGTCGGTGATGGTGAAGTCGGCGCTGGCCGAGTTGGTGGCAGCGGCGCCCTTCAGCAGGGTCGCGCCGGTGATCGCGGTGCCGGCCTTGCTGTTCTTCTGCAGACCGACCTTGGTGTTGTCGCCGAACGGCGGCGGAGCGGTGCCGGCCACTTGCGGGTTGGAGGTGAAGTCGGCGGCGCGCAGCAGTTCCGAACCGGCCACCGACGTGTCGTGCTTGGTGGTCAGCGGGTAGCTCGCCAGATTGGCGCGATAGCTGATCTTGGTGGTGGCCTGCGACGGCAGGAAGTCGTTCTGGAATTTCAGCACGGTCGGCGTACTGCCGACCGGGTTGCCGGTGGTCGGATCGATCGCCACGCCCTGCAGATAATAGCCGGCGCCGTTGACCAGATAGCCGTTCTTGTCGAGCGAGAAGTCGCCGCGCCTGGTGTAGTTGTTGACGCCGGTGAACACCGGGCTGTTGTCGGCGAACGAACCTGGCTTCTGCACCGCGAAGAAGCCCTCGCCGTTGATCGCCATGTAGGTCGACACCGAGGCGGACTGCACCGAGCCCGACAACGTGTTGGTGAGCCGCGATTCCGACGTCACCGAGCCGGCGACCTGCTGGCTGGTGCCGGCCTGCGGCACCAGGTCGAGGAACGAGGTGTCGACGCGCTTGAACGCCGTGGTCTGCGAGTTGGCGATGTTGCCCGAGATGTTCTCGAGGGCGTAGGAGTTCGCGCGCAGGCCCGCGACCGAGGTGGTGAGAGCGCCGAAGATACCCATTACTCACTTCTCCCAATTCGAGCCGACGCGCGGCCGCTTTGTTGTCCGAGTTCACGACACGATCCGGCGCTCATCCCGCAAGCTCCGTGCCAACAGACAAAACTTCATAAAATCAACGACTTGGGAAATCGGCGGGCGGCCGGCGACGTGGCGGAATTGCCGGGCGCGGGCAACATTTGCCGATCGCGGCACGGATTCCCGGATTCTCGCCGGAGCGATGGAACCATCGGCCGGCTGGTGCGTTCGGCCCGTTCAATCTGCGGGGTGAGAGTTGGCAGACGTCGAAATGCCGGGGTCATTGCCCGGCCGTGCATCCGCTGGTCACGAGAACCTGTTTCTCGGGCGCAGCGAGCTCACGACCCTGCTGCGGCAATTCGACTGGGCGGCCACGCCGCTCGGTCCGCCCGGGCAATGGCCGCAGGCCCTGAAGACCGCCGTCCGCATCATGCTGACCTCGCGGCAGCCGATCTGGATCGGCTGGGGCAGCGAACTCACTTACCTCTATAACGACCCGTACAAGGCAATCATCGGCGGCAAACACCCCTGGGCGCTCGGCCGCCCGACCCTCGAGGTGTGGCACGAGATCCGGGACGACATCGGGCCGCTGCTGGCCAAGGCGACCAGCGGCGACGAAGGCACCTATGTCGAGGCCCAGCTCCTGATCATGGAGCGCAACGGCTTCCCCGAAGAGACCTACTACACCTTCTCCTACAGCCCGATCCCCACCGAGGACGGCTCTCCCGGCGGCATCTTCTGCGCCAACACCGACGACACCCAGCGCGTCATCAGCGAGCGGCAATTGTCGCTGCTGCGCGAACTCGCCAGCAGCGCCGCGCAATCCCGCAGCGTGGCGCAGGCCTGCGAAAGCACCGCCGAGGCGCTGTCGACCGATCCCCGCGACCTGCCGTTCGCGCTGATCTATCTGGCCGAACCCGGCGGCGCGAGCGTCCGGCTCGCGGCCTCGGCCGGCATCGATGCCAATCATCCCGGGGTCAAACCGGTGCTGTCGCTGGCCGAGAGCGCCGAGATCTGGCCGCTCGCCGAGGCGATGCAGTCCGGCGAGCCGCGGCTGATCCGCGATCTGTCCGCACAATTCGGCTTCGATTTCCCGACCGGCGGCTGGCGGCAGCCGCCGAGCCAGGCGATCGTACTACCGATCCAGTCGAGCGGCGACACCGGCCCGTCCGGCTTTCTGATCGCCGGCCTCAACCCGTTCCGGCTGTACGACGCCGCCTATCGCGACTTCCTCGGTCTGGTGGCGGGGCAGATCGCCGCCGCCCTCACCAATGGCGACGCCTATCAGGAAGAGCGCCGGCGCGCGGAAGCGCTGGCCGAGATCGACCGCGCCAAGACCACGTTCTTCTCCAATGTCAGCCACGAATTCCGCACTCCGCTGACGCTGATGCTGAGCCCGCTCGAAGAAGTGTTGGGCCAGGCGGCGCTGCCGGCCGAGCAGCAGACGCTGCTCGGCATCGCCCACCGCAACGGGCTGCGGCTGCTGAAGCTCGTCAACACCTTGCTGGACTTCGCGCGGATCGAAGCCGGCCGCGTCACCGCGCATTTCACTCCGGTCGAGCTGTCGTCGTTCACCGCCGAGCTCGCCTCCAACTTCCGCTCGGCGATCGACAAGGCGGGATTGCGGCTGGTGATCGACGCGCAGCCGCTGCCGCAGCCGGTCTATGTCGATCGCGACATGTGGGAGAAGGTCGTCCTCAACCTGATCTCCAACGCGTTCAAATTCACCTTCGAGGGTGAGATCGCCGTCAGCGTCCGCCCGGCGCCCGACGGCCGCGCCGCCGAGATCGTGGTCCGCGACACCGGCACGGGCATCCCGCCGGCAGAGATACCGCATCTGTTCGAACGCTTCCGCCGCGTCGAAGGTGCGCGCGGCCGCTCGATCGAGGGCAGCGGCATCGGCCTCGCGCTGGTGCAGGAGCTGGTCAAGCTGCACAGCGGCAGTATCGACGTCGAGAGCGAGCTCGGCCGCGGCAGCGCCTTCCGCGTCACGCTGCCGTTCGGCGCCGCGCATCTGCCCGCCGAGCGGCCGGAGCACCCGGCGTTGCAGGTCTCCACCAATGTCCGGGCCCAGGCCTATCTCGACGAGGCGATGGGCTGGCTGCAGGGCGACGGCGGGGCCGACAAGCCGACCGCGTCGTCCGCCGAGGATCTCGGACTCGGCGCGTTGCGCAGCGACGCGATCCGGCCGCGCATCCTGCTCGCCGACGACAATCCCGACATGCGCGACTACGTCGCCCGCCTGCTCGGCGAAAGCTATGACGTCGAAACCGTCGGCGACGGCGTCGCGGCATTGGAAGCGGCGTGGAAGCGCCGGCCGGATCTGGTGATCTCCGACATCATGATGCCGCGGCTCGACGGCCTCAGCCTGCTGAAGGCGCTGCGCAACGATTCCGCCCTCGCCGACGTCCCGGTGGTGTTCCTCTCCGCGCGCGCCGGCGAGGAAGCGCGGGTCGAAGGACTCGAGGCCGGCGCCGACGACTATCTCAGCAAGCCGTTCAGCGCCCGCGAATTGCTGGCGCGGGTGCGCTCCAATCTCGACACCGCGGAGCTGCGCCGCGAAGCGCTGCGCACCGAGCACGCGTTGCGGCAGGAGGCGCAGGCTGCGCGCGAACGCGCCGAAGGCATCCTCGCCAGCATCAGCGACGGCTTCATCGCGCTCGACCGCGACTATCGCTTCACCTACGTCAACGCCGCCGCCGAACGGATGATGCGCCGCTCCGCGGCCGAGCTGATCGGGCGGACCGCGCGCCAAGCCTATCCGGCGGTGATCGGCAGCCGGATCGAGGCGAGCCTGCACACGGCGATGACGCAGCGGACCGGCTCCGATTTCGAGATCGAACATCCGCCGAGCCGGCGCTGGTTTCACCTGCGCGTCGCGCCGACCAACGGCGAGAGCGTCTCGGTGTATTTCCGCGACATCACCGAGCGCAAGCATGCCGAGGCGGCGCTGCGCGACCTCAGCGAGCAGCTCGAGGAGCAGGTCGCGCAGCGCACCGCCGAGCTGCGCCAGAAGGAAGCGCGGCTGCGCACCATCTTCGCCGCGAGCTACACCTATCAGGCGCTGCTCGACGTCGACGGCGCGGTGATCGACGCCAATCTCACCTCGCTGTCCGGCATCGGCGCCACGCTCGACGACGTCGTCGGCCGACCGGTGTGGGACACGCCGTGGTTCGCCGGCACGCCCGGGATGAAGGAGACGATGCGCGACGACGTCGCCGCGGTCGCCGCCGGCACCACGGTGCGCCGCGAGATGCAGCTCAACCTGCCGGTCGGCGGCGCGCGCTGGTTCGACTTCCAGATGCGCCCGGTGCACGACGCCCAGGGCCAGATCATCGCGATCGTCCCCGAAGCGGTCGAGATCACCGAGCGGCGCAAGGCCGAGGAAGCGTTCCGCCAGGCGCAGAAGATGGAGGCGATCGGCCAGCTCACCGGCGGCGTCGCCCACGACTTCAACAATCTGCTGACTGTGATCCGCTCCTCGGCCGACCTGCTGCGCCGGCGCGAACTGCCGCCGGAGCGGATGCGCCGCTATGTCGACGCGATCTCCGACACCGCCGACCGCGCCGCCAAGCTGACCGGCCAGCTCCTCACCTTCGCCCGCCGCCACGCCCAGAACCGCCAGGTGTTCTGCGCGGCGCAGCAGGTCGAGCAGATCGCCGAGATGCTGCGCACCGCGCTCGGCTCGCGCGCCAGCTTCGCGCTGACGATCGACGAACGGCCGCTCGCGGTCGAGGCTGACGCCAACCAGTTCGATGCCGCTCTGGTCAATCTCGTCGCCAACGCCCGCGACGCGATGGACGGCCAGGGCGCGCTCGAAATTCGCGTCGCACGCGCCAGCCCGACCGCGCAGGAAGCCGCCGCCGGCCTGCAGGACGTGGTCGCGGTGTCGATCGCGGACACCGGCTCGGGCATCCCGCCGGACCAGATCGACCGCATCTTCGAGCCGTTCTTCACCACCAAGGACGTCGGCCGCGGTACCGGGCTCGGCCTGTCGCAGGTCTACGGCTTCGTCAAACAATCCGGCGGCCACGTCACCGTCGACAGCGACATCGGCAAGGGCACCACCATCACGCTGCGGCTGCCGCTCAGCGCCAAGCCGATCGACCGGTCGGTCGCGACGCCGAGCGGCGACACCAGCAAGTCGGCGGAGCGCAGCTGCGTGCTGGTTGTCGAGGACAACGCCGAGGTCGGCGAGTTCTCGACGCAGCTGCTGCACGACCTCGGCTACGAGACCGTGCTGGCCTCCAGCGCCGAGCAGGCGCTGGAGCTGCTGGACAGCGACGCCGCCCGCTTCAACCTCGTGCTCAGCGACGTGGTGATGCCCGGCATGGACGGCGTCTCGCTCGGCCGGGAAATCCGGAAGCGGCTGCCGAACCTGCCGGTGGTGCTCAATTCCGGCTATTCCCACGTCCTTGCCGACGACGGCCATCACGGCTTCGAACTGCTGCACAAGCCGTATTCGGTCGAGGACCTGTCCAAGGTGCTGCGCCGGGCGCTGATGGAACGCCGCCGGGCGGCGAACTGACCGCCCCCGCGCAGCGCAAATGGGCTGGTCCGCGTTGCGCCAGATCAGGACATCGCAGCTCGCCCTATGGTATCAGGCGACCAGATCGAGTGGAGCGGAAGCATGAGCGAAGGCGAGATGGCGCAGCACGTGCTGCAATGTTTGCAGCAGACCGAGCTCGGCGATCCGAAGGCGGCGCTGGGAATCCTCAACGGGCTGGTCGGACTGGTGACCGGCGACGGCACGCCGCATTCGTTCGAAGTCGACGAGGCGCGCGCGTCGACCTTCATGGCGGTGTGCGAATACGCCAAGGCGTTGCACCGCGGCGAGCCCGCCGACACCCTGCGCCCCGCCGCGATCGAAGCGGCGGAAAAATGGCGCATGCTGGTGGGGTGAGCGCCGGCTCACGGGCCTCAGGCGCATTGTGTTGACGTTGTGTTGCAGGAAATGTAAACACGTTGTCTACACATGAGGTGCCCTGATGAATTCGTCCGCTTTCGATCGCGCGGCGCGCAAGACGTCCCAAGGCGGACGTGATGCGACGATTCACATCCGCGCGTCCCAACAGACCAAAGATTTGATCGAAACCGCGGCCGACGCGATCGGCAAATCGCTCAGCGAATTCGTCCTGGACAGCGCGCGCAAGAGTGCGACTGATGTCCTTTTGGATCAACGCCTGTTCGTGCTCGATGCCGATCAGTACGATGCATTCACCGATGCGCTCGACAATCCGCCGCCGCCCGGGTCGAAGCTGAAGGCGCTGATGAAGAGACGGCCGACCTGGCAAAGATGACGCCGATCGAAGCGCCACTTTCCGCACCGGCTCGGCTGACGGCAACCCATGATCTCAGCCGGTTCAATTCCGGCACACCAGCCCTCGACGACTGGCTGCGCAATCACGCACTTGCCAGCGAGGGCAGATCGGCCAGGACCTACGTCGTGTGTCGGGGCCACGTCGTCGTTGGTTACTACTGCATTGCGACCGGCAGCGTCGAACGGCGCGCACTTCCGCCCAAGCTGAAGCGGGATCGGGGACTGCCCCATCAGATTCCTGTCGCGATCATCGGCCGCCTCGCGCGCGACGGCTCTTGCAAGGGCATCGGACTCGGGCCCGATCTGTTGCAGATTGCCCTTGTTCGAATTCTGTCGGCATCACGCATCGTCGGCGTGCGCGCCGTGCTCGTTCATGCGGTTGACGACAAGGCGGCGGCATTCTGGAAAGCGCACGACTTCATCGAATGCCCGATCGGATCGCGAACGTTTTTTCTGCCGGTCGAGACGATCCAGCAAGCGCTGTAGCGATCGCCTCCGCCCTCAGCCGCTACACGCCTTCGGCGCGACGAAGCGATAGAAGTAGTCCTTGGTCTTGCCGGTGTGGGTGCGCAGCACCGGCACGCTGATCTGCTTCTCCGCGGACATCGTCATGCCGGGGAAAGCCTTGGCGAAATGGCCGGGGACCTGCGGCAGCGCGTAGACCAGCACCGCGCCCTTGGTCTCGAGTTTCGCGGTGTCGAACCAGCGCGCCTTCGGAATGAAACCGATCGTCAGCGAATCGCCGTCCGGGCCCGCCGCGATGCCGATGCCGTAGACGGTCTGCCGGTCGCCGAGGAAATAGCCCGGACCGCACGTGTACTTGCTGTTCCAGTCCGACAGGATGAGCCGCGCGGCCTGCGCGGTCGGCTCCTGCAGGCCGCTGTGCGAGACGAAGAACAGATAGGCCACCGAGGCGCCGACCGCGAGCACCGCGTACAGCACTGCGAGCGCCTGCACCGTCTGCCGCATCCCGAGGTCGCGCCGGCCGTCGATCCAGCGAAACAGCGGCGCCAGCGCCAGCACCGCGAGTTCCGCGAACGGAGCGCCGTAGCGTGCGATGTATTCCAGCCCGAACACGCCGATCAGCACCAGCAGCACCGCGAACATCGCGATGTCGACCACGACGATGAATTTCAGCTCGTCGCTGGCTTCGGCGAACCGCGGCACCCGCCACACGATCATCCGCCGCCGGACGGCGATCGCCAGCACCACCACTCCGGGCAGCAGCAGCGGCAAGTAGCCGGCGAGCAGCAGGCCGAGCCGCCGCGCGGTGTCCGCCACCGAGCCAAACCCGGTGAAGTGGCGCTCGCCATAGGCGATGGTGGTGCCGTAACGCAGTGCTGCCACCGCATGCGGCAGGAACAGCAGCCCGCCGATCAAGAGCGCGACATACGGGCCCGGTCGCCGCAGCAGGCCGCGGAACGCCGGCACCACGGCGATGCCGACCGCCATCGCGGTGAACAGCACGACGGCGTTGTACTTGGTCAGCGCCGCGATCGCCGCCCAGACCCCGAGCAGGATCCAGTGCAGCCAGCGATCGGTGCTGCGCCCGCGCAGCAAATGAAACAGGATCGCCGGCCAGGAGGTGAGCTGCAGGATGTCGGCGTTGAGCGCCCAGGACAGCGGCCCGAACACCACGTAGAACGACGCTGTCGTCAGCGCCACGATGTAGGCGGCCATCGCGCGCTCGACCAGCAGCCGCAGCGTGGCGTAGAGGTAGGCGAGCCCGATCGCCAGGCAGATCTGGTTGACCAACACGATCGCGGTGCCGGACGGCCCGAAAACGTAGTCGACCGCGCCGCCGACCCAGACCATCACCGGCGGATGCACCGGTGTCAGCAGCGGGAAATGCCGCCCCCAGGCGACCAGTTCGCGGGTGTCATACAGCGGCGTCGGGAACACCAGCGCGGCCATCGCCACGGGCAAAACCAGCGCGGCAAGCACCAGCGCCATCAGGCCGATGGAAAATCCCGACCGGGACAAGGTACGATCCATCAAGCCAGCCGCCGACATTTCGAAAATGTAATGTTGCGGCTTGATGCGGAGCTGACGCCGGCTTGTCAATCCAAGCCGCTGATTTCTCGCCTTGAAAACTTCCAGCTGAGACGCACGGACAACGGTTTTCACGGCGCGGCGGATGCCGCGCCGAATCGCGCACGGTCAGGTTGCGTTCGCCGTCGCCGGCTTGAAGGTTAGCGCGTAGCCGTCCATGCAGTAGCGCAAGCCGGTCGGCTTCGGGCCGTCGTCGAACACGTGGCCGAGATGGCCGCCGCAGCGGCGGCAATGCACCTCGGTGCGCGTCATGCCGAGCGTCGAGTCCTTGCGCTCGCCGACCGCGTTCGGCAGCGGCTGCCAGAAGCTCGGCCAGCCGGTGCCGCTGTCGTATTTGGTTTCGGAGGCGAACAACGGCAGGTCGCAGCCGGCGCAGGCGAAGGTGCCCTTGCGGTGCTCCTTCAGCAGCGGGCTGGAAAACGGCCGCTCGGTGCCTTCCTCGCGAAGGATGTGATACTGCATCGGCGTCAGCTGCTTCCGCCACTCCTCCGGCGTCTTCTCGATCTCGAATTTTTCAGCGGCGCGGGCGGCGTCCGGCCGCAGCCAGCGGAAGCCGAACACCGCGGCGAGAGCGGCGGATGTGAGCAGGATGCGGCGGTCGATCATGGTGTCTCCCTGCGATGCGGGGCGAAGGCGGCCCGGATGGCTGTGATCGAGATACGCAGCCGCATCCCCGAAGTTACATCGGCCCGACCGCCGCGCACTCACATTGTCGCGAGCGCCGCGGCGCGCAGCGGGATCACTCGGTCGTGCTCGGCTCGCGGCGGCCGGCCTCGGCGGCGCCCGGCTCGACCCGCGCCGGCGGACGCGGCATCCGGGCCATCCGCGCGCCGCGATTGGCCGCCTCCAGCCGCTGTTCGCGGAGCCGGCTGCGCTCGGCGGCGCGTTCGCGGTAGCGCGCCAGCAGACCCGCGGTGATCGCGGCGCGACGTTCGACGATGCTGACGCCCTGCCCGACGACGCGGCCGATCTTGCCGCCGGCCCACACCAGCTCGAACGGATCGAACAGCCGCCAGCGCTGATCGCCATGGACGATGCCCTGCGCGATCAGCCGGCCGGCGATCGCGGTGGTCGCCAGCCCCTGCCGGCCGAAGCCGCTCGCGACCCACAGGCCGCGGCGCAGCTCGCCGATCTGCGGCATGCCGTGCACGGTCTGGCCGATCGCCCCGCTCCAGCTTCGTTCGATCGCCACCGCGCCGAGCTGCGGATACAGCGCGGCGATCCGCCGCCTGATCAGCCCTTCGAGCCGTTGCGGCGCGATTGCGAAGGTCGTCTCCGGACCGGTCCACAGCAGCCGGTCGCCGCCGACGATGCGGTAGTGATCGACGCCGTCGGTGTCGGCGATCGAGCCGGTGAAGGCGATCGCCTCGGCCAGCCGCTCGCCGAGCGGCGCGGTCAGCGCGGCGGCGCGCCACATCGGCAGCAGCGTGTCGGTCAGGCGCTGCGACGCCGCGCCGAGATGGACGTTGCCGGCGAGCACGATGTCGGAGGCGCGCAGCCGCGCGTGCGGCGTGACGATCCGCTTGCGGATGCCGGCGGGGTCGATCGCGAGCGCCGGGGTGTCCTCGAAGATCCGGACGCCGGCGCGGCGCGCCATGGCTTCGAGGCCGCGGATGTAGCGGCGGCCGTCGAGCTGGAACGCGTCGGGGAAATGGATGCCGTGGAAATAGCGTTTGGTGCGCAGCACCTCGCGGACCCGGTCGATCTGCCAGCCCTCGACCTCGGTGGCGAAGTCGACGCCGAGCCGCTGCAGCCGTTCGATCAGCCGATCGCCGAGATCGACATTGGAGACTTCGAGCGCGCCGGCGGTCAGCGCGATGCCGGGCATCGCCTCCTCGGTGGCGCGCTCGGCGACGATCACCATGCCCTCGCGCGACAGCGCCCACAGCGCGCGGGTGTGAGCGAGCCCGACCCGGTCGATCAGATCGCCGATCGGCACGCCGTAGCCCGGGATCACGCTGCCGAGCGTGCAGCCCGACGCCGCCCAGCCGACCCGCTGCGCCTCCAGCACCGCGACACTGAGGCCATGCTGCGCTGCTTCCAACGCCACCGACAATCCGGCGAGCCCGGCGCCGACCACACAAAGGTCCACGTCGAGGTCGAAGGTCAGCCGCGCGTGCGGATCCGCGGCCCTGTCGGGCGACGGGTCCGGTCCATTGGTCGCACTTGTCGCCGGCGGGGTCATGACGTTTCCTTACGGACAGCCTGGGCGCTTGTCACCTTGTCCTGCCCGGGCTTCTCGATTATTCCGCAAGCTCGCGCCCGCCGGAAGGGATCCATGCGCCGTCTGATATTGCTGCGTCACGCCAAGACCGAAACGGATGCACCGAGCGGCAAGGACCACGACCGCCGGCTCGACGATCGCGGCCGGACCGACGCCGCGACGATCGCCGACTGGCTGTCCGAGCACCGGCTGGTGCCGGACCAGGTGCTGGTCTCGACCGCGACGCGCACACGCCAGACCTGGGACATCCTCGCCGACCTGTTCCCCGCCGGCGCGCAGCCGCAGGTCCAGCACCTTCCGGAACTCTACAGCGCCAGCGCCGCGCAATTGCTGCAGGCGATCCACGAGGTGTCGGCCGGCATCAACCAGCTGATGCTGGTCGGGCACAATCCGGGCCTGCAGGAACTGGCACTCGGCCTGACCTGCGGCGCCGGCGACGGCGACCGCAAGCTGCTGTCCGGCAGCATGCCGACCAGCGCGGTGGCGGTGATCGACTTCCCGATCGCCGACTGGGCCGACGCCCGCTTCGGCACCGGCAAGCTGCAGCACTTCGTCAGCCCGAAGATCCTGCGCGAGGCGAGTTAGTCGGCTTCGCAAGGTCCGCCAAGCGAAGCGTACCACCACCACACCAAACGCATTGGCCGAAGACACGTGGGCGCGGCGCGACGCGCCTTTGCGCATGCCACGTCCATACGTCCTCTTGTCGATTGGCTCGCTCCCGCCGTTGCGTCATACTCACGTGTGTCGCCGTCCGGTCGTGGGAGGCTGCCGATGTTCAAATCGATTCTGGTGCCGATCGATCTCGCCGACACCGCGCTGGCGCGGCCGGCGATCGAGACCGCGGCGACGCTGGCGCGGACCTATGACGGCACGGTGCGGCTGCTGCACGTGATCTCGATTACCCCGGTGGTGCTGGCCGAATACGTGCCGGCGGATTTCGACGATCAGCAGCGCCGCGACGCCGAGACCGCGCTCGCCGAGGTCGCCCGCGACTCCGGCATCGAGCCGGCGCGGCTGTCGACCGCGGTGCGCCAGGGCGGCATCTATCACGAGATCATCGAGGAGGTCGCGACCATCAAGGCCGACCTGATCGTGATGAGTTCGCACCGCCCGGCGATGCGCAGCTACTTCCTCGGCTCCAACGCCGGCCACGTCGTCCGCTACGCGCCGTGCTCGGTGCTGGTGGTGCGGCAGAGTTAGTAAGACACAGCCCTCTCCCCATGTCATTCCGGGGCGCGCGCAGCGCGAGCCCGGAATCCATACCCCCTGGACTCCCGGATACTCCAAAACCACCTCCGCGAAGCCGCCGCGACTCCAGGGGGTATGGATTCCGGACTTGCGCGCTAAGGGCGCGCAATCCGGAATGACGGGGTGAGGCTCGTTTCCGTTGCCGCCAGATTCCGGGTTCGCGAGCTGCGCTCGCGCCCCGGAATGACGCATCCAACTGTCTATGGCAGCAGATCCTTCGGCACGTCGTCGAAGCTGTACAGCCGCGGGCGGTTGCGGCGGATGAAGCCGCCGATCTGCCAGCCGAACAGCACGGCGAAGCCGACGATGAACAGCGCGCCGGCCCACGACCCGGTCGCCACCGCGCGCGCCAGCAACCCGGTCATCGCCGCCGCGACCAGCGCGATCATCACCAGCGCCGCGGTGTGGATGCCGGGCCGCAGCCCGCCGATCAGTTCGGCCTGGCTGCCGGCGTCGCGCATCCGCCGGTGCAGCTCGAGAATGAAACCGCGATAGGCGTCGTTCTGCGGCGCCATCAGCGCCACCGTCTGCCAACTGGTCGACAGGATGCGCAGCCGCGCGCCGCCGGCGTCTTCGAGGTCGGCGCGATAGCGCTGCGACTGCATCGACACCGGGCGGTAGCTCAACCGCACCCTGGCGATCGTCGCATACGGCCACAGCCCGGATTTCGGGCCGATCCGCCACACCAGGCCGTCGTCGGTCAGCTCGAATTGCTGCGCCGCGCCGATCAGCGACGCCCTGAAGGCATAGGCGGCCTTGTCCACGTCCACATTGCGATCCGATCGTGCCACTGCCGCCCCTCCTGCTCGCCGCGTCATTGCCGCAGCGGCGGCTGCGACGCAATGCGGTCGATCCGCCCGTCCCGGCGGAGCGCGGGTCGACGTGACCGCCCGGCTGCTTGCCGGCATCGCCGCGGTTTCCTACAACGTGCGAGCCGATCCCATCGCCCGAGTCCCGATGCCCAAGTCCGACACCGCCTATTTTCCCCGCCCTCTGATCTTCGCCGGCGCGCTGGTCAGCGGCGTGCTGCTGGCGCTGGCGTTGCACATGCTGGGAATGCGGATCGGGCTCGATCTCGGCGGGCTGTGGCGGACCGATCTGGCCGAATTCATGCCGGCGCGCGCCGCGCTGGCGTGGTGGCTGGTGGCGACCGCGGGCTTCGCCGGCGGCTATTTCACCGCGACCCTGATGCATCACGCCGTCGCAGGCCAGATCCCGCCGCGGATGCGGCAGTTCCTGATCGCGATCGGCGTGCTGGTGCTGGCGGCCGCGGGACAGGCGGCCTCGGCGCCGTCGACGGGCCCGACCACCGCCGGCGTGCTGTCGGGGCTGGCGACGCTGCTGCTCGGCGCGGTGATGGCGTTCTGCGGCGCGCATTTCGCGCTGCGCAAGGGCTGAATTTAAGGCGATTTCAGCAGGTTACCTATTCGCTGATGGGCATCCTCCGATGCGCGCCCAGCGAAATTTTTACCACCACGCAAATTTAATACTCGCCTCTCCGGCGTAAGCGAGCAGTGCTAGCCGAGAGAGCGATGCGAGCTTAGCGATCGGAATGATTTTTGTCAAGCCCATGCTGACGTCCTATATTGAAGACTATGAGTTATTTCAGCAACTTACGATTCGGACAGATTTTTCGCTTTCGCCAATCATGCCCCAGAGGAGGCACGAATGACTGATCAGAAACGTGCCGCGATTAGGGAACTCATTGAGCGCCAGACTTTGCTAAAGACCGCCTCGAAAGAAGTGGCACGGGAGTTTCTCGTTCGGGAAGGCATCTACACAGAAGATGGCAACCTCTCGCCACGCTTCGGAGGCGTCGATAGAGGCGCGCCGCGCAACAACCCGGACAATAGCAAGCGCGCATAGCTCCGGTGAGCCGACTTACGACATCTTTTGTACTTGGCTATCACGGCTGCGATGAAGATGTCGGCATGGCAGCGCTACACGGCGAATTGACCTTGACCAAGAGCCAACAAGATTACGATTGGCTTGGACCAGGAATCTATTTTTGGGAGTCCGACCCGGCGCGAGCCAGGGAATGGGCTGAAGCTCGCGCTAAGCGCGGAAAGTGCAATAAGCCATTTGTGATTGGCGCAGTAATCGACCTCCGAAACTGCCTCAACCTTGTTGAACGTGAAAACCTCGAACTACTTTCAGCAGCGCACGAGAGTTTTGTGAGAATCCAGACAATGGCCGGACTCGATCTCCCAGTAAATCGAGACGTTGCGAAAGGCGAGCCGGGGGACAAGCTCTTACGATACCTTGATTGCGCAGTGATCCGGCACCTACATGGTATGATTGCTGAAGATCCCAATATCGAGCCCTTTGATACCGTTCGCGGACTCTTCGTCGAGGGACAACAGCCCTATAGCGGGAGCGGATTCAATCTCCTAACACATACCCAAATCGCTGTAGTAAACGAAGATTGCATTCGCGGCGTCTTTCTTCCGCGCTAAGCTACTTTCTAGAACTCCAAATGCCGGCTGCTTTAACATATTTCATGGATGTGGCGGCAGAGCATAGTGAGTTGAAGCAAAGAAGCGCTCGTTGAAGTAACGAGGGGCTACCAAGACCGTTCCGGCCTCGCCGCCTTATCCCAGCGACCGCACGATGTGCTCCTTCAGCCGCTGCGCCGGGACTGACAGCCGATCGCGCTGCAGCAACGCGATCTCGGTGTCCTTGAGGTTCGGCAGCGGGCCGCCGTCGATCACGTGGAGATCGTCCGGCACCATGTCCTTCGGCAGCACGGTGACGCCGAGGCCGCCGCGCACCGCGGCCAGTGAGCCGGCGAGCGAACCGCAGGTGTAGGCGATCCGCCACGGCCGCTTCGCCTTGTCGAGCGCCTCGGTGGCGCGCTTGCGATACACGCAGGGGCTCGGCGACACCACCAGCGGCAGCGGCCCGTCGCGCTCCTGCGGCCACGGCTCGCCCGCCACCCACACCAGCGGTTCGCGCCAGACCCGGATCCCGGCCGCCTCGCCGACCCGCTCGCGCTTGATCAGCGCCAGATCGAAGCTGCCTTTGCGGAAGCCGTCGATCACATGCAGCGTCAGATCACAGGTCACTTCCAGCGCCACCGCCGGATAGGCCCGGGCGAATCGCGACAGCACCTCGGGCAGATGCCGCGTGGCAAAATCCTCCGGCGTGCCGAGCCGCACCACGCCGTGCAGCGCCGGCTCGGTGACGCGCGCGACCAGCTCGTCGTTGACGTCGAGCAGCCGGCGCGCATGCGCCAGAAACACCTCACCCTCCGGCGTCAGCCGGACGCTGCGCGGACTGCGCTCCAGCAGCTTGCGGCCGAGCGCGTCCTCGAGCCGCTGCAATTGCAGCGACACGGTCGATTGCTGCCGCCGCAACGACTCCGCCGCGCGGGTGAAATTGCCGAGCGTGGCGATCGCGACGAACGCCCGCACCAGGTCGAGATCGAGATTCAGCAGCGGTCGCGGCATCGGTCTCACCATTGAGAAATGCAATGATAGATTTTTCTATAATCAATTTCCAAGATGCTGCAACCGCACCTAGGTTCCGCCCCGCCCGCCGCCGCGGGCCATCACGCCGCCGCGCCATCGACCGCCCCGCTCTCGCCAGGACGCGGGCCGGTTCGCTGCGAACGGCCACAGGGGGCCACCGAAGATGTTCGACCTTGCGTTCCAAAATCTCGTCTCGCCGATGGTGTTGTTCTTCGTGCTCGGCGTCGCCGCGGCGCTGGCGCGCTCCGACCTGTCGATCCCGGAGCCGGTGGCCAAGCTGCTGGCGCTGTATCTCTTGATGTCGATCGGCTTCCGCGGCGGCGTCGAGGTCGCGCATCAGGGCGTCGACGGCACCATGATCGCGGCGATCGCGGCCGGCATCGCGCTGTCGTTCCTGATGCCGTTTCTGGCGTATCTGATGCTGCGGACGACCAGCCGGCTCGACGCGGTGAACGCCGCCGCGGTGGCGGCGCATTACGGCTCGATCTCGGCCGTCACCTTCGTCGCGGTCACCGGCACGCTCGGCCAGCTCGGCATCGCCTGGGACGGC
The DNA here is from genome assembly GCA_016215605.1 of Rhodopseudomonas palustris. GTDB lineage: Bacteria > Pseudomonadota > Alphaproteobacteria > Rhizobiales > Xanthobacteraceae > Rhodopseudomonas > Rhodopseudomonas palustris_L. Next base: position 27,223 of record JACRJB010000018.1, on the reverse strand, counting down.
TACATGGTGGCGGTCGGCGCGGCGATGGAAACGCCGGCGATCCTCGCCGCGCTGCTGATCGCGCGCGGTCGCACCGACGCCGCGACGCCGGGCCAGAGCCGCGGCGCGCTGCTGCGCGAGGTCGCGCTCAACGGCTCGATCGTGATCCTGCTCGGCGCCTTCGTGATCGGCGCGCTGACCGGCGCGCGTGGCGCGGCGATGCTGAAGCCGTTCCTGAACGACGCCTTCGCCGGCGTGCTGTGCCTGTTCCTGCTCGACATGGGGCTGGTCGCCGGCCGCGGCCTGGCGCAGGGCCGGCGGCATCTGTCGCTGCCGGTGACGGTGTTCGGCGTGGCGATGCCGCTGATCGGCGGCGCGCTCGCCGCCGGCCTCGCCTGGATCATCGGGCTGTCGGTCGGCAGCACCGCGGTGCTGATCACGCTGGCGGCGTCGGCCTCCTACATCGCGGTGCCGGCGGCGATGCGGCTGGCGCTGCCGCAGGCCAATCCGGCCATCGCGCTGACGCTGTCGCTCGGCATCACCTTCCCATTCAACCTGCTGGTCGGCATCCCGCTGTACATCGCGCTGGCCGGCCGGATCGCCCCATGACCGCCCCGCTCGCACCGGAGACCCTTCCATGCAGACCTTTCCGAAGAAGCGTATCGAGATCGTGGTCGAGGCGCCGCTGCTGCGGCGGATCACGGCGAAGCTGGACGAAACCGGCGTCACCGGCTGGTCGGTGGTGCCGATCCTGGCCGGACACGGCCGCGACGGCGACTGGAGCGCCGAGGGCCAGGTCGGCACCGCGTCGCAGATGGTGATGCTGATCACGATCGTCGATGCGGCGAAGCTCGACGCCGTGCTCGACGGCGTGTTCGCGCTGGTCTCGCACCAGATCGGCTTCGTCACCGTGTCGGACATCGCCGTGATGCGGCCGGAGCGGTTCTGAACTGAGGCGTGGAGCTGATCACCGCAAACCAAGGCGATCAGTTGTCATCCGGTTGTCGCAATCGCGCCTTGGTACAACTTGAGCAGCATGGTCGGCGGCGGATTCCCGCAACGCGAAAACAAAAACGCCGCGCGATTTTTTCGCGCGGCGTTTAGCCTCATCCTTGTACCACGCGAGGAAGTCGATCAGCCCGCGGCGCGGATGTTGATCGAGCTTTCGGCCAGCGTCGTCAGCTTCTTGTCGGTGGCTTTTTCCTCGTCCAGCGTCTTCTGCAGCACCGCCGCGCAGTCGTTGCGGCCCAGCCGCTTCGCCCATGCCACCAGGCTGCCGTAGCGCACGATCTCGTAGTGCTCGGCGGCCTGCGCGGCATTGATCAGCGCGGCATCCAGCACGGTCTTGTCGGCGACCTCGCCGGCGGTCTCCTCGGCCTCTTCGATGATGCCGTCGATCGCCGGGCAGTCGACCGCCTTGACCTGCGCGCCGTGCATTTCGAACACCTGCTCGAGCCGCTTCACATGCCCCTTGGTCTCTTCGAGATGGGTCATGAAGCCCTGCTTCAGCATCGGGTCGGTGGCCTTGTCGGCCATCTTCGGCAGCGCCTTCACAAGTTGTTTCTCGGCGTAATAGATGTCCTGCAGTTGGTGCACGAACAGATCATCCATGGTTTTGATGTCTTTGGTGAAAAGTCCCATCGGGGTTCCTCTCGGGGGTTGGAACGGACGGTTTCGCAACCGGCATCCGCCGCGTCCTGGTCCGGTGTTAACCAGAGTCCGGTGTTAACCAGCCAGCCAGACGGCCGTTCCTCCCGCCCCGCGAAACCCCGCTATCCGATGGCGCGCGGGCGCGGAGCGCCCTATATGAGCGGGGCCGACGTGAGAGCTGTCCGGAAGCCAGGGCCGCCATGCTGCGGCCGGACGGCTTGTTTGCGCCACGTCAAGGGCCCAGCGCGCCGACCGTCCCATGGATGCGTTGTTCGTGCCGGCCGGCCGGATTGCGCGACGGGCCGATTATGCCCTAAGGAATTGCGCGGATGAGTTTGTCGGGTGCCGAGTGCCAGGCCGTTTTGCATGGGGCTCCCGTCGCGTTGCCGCCCCGCCGGGAGGACGAATGCATCGATTGCTGAGCGCGCTGGGGCGTGGCTTCAAGACCTATGTCGGCTGGAAACGGGTCGGCATCGTCGCCAGCGTCCTGATCATCGGCTTCGCGATCACGTCGCTGGTCCGCACCCTGAAGGGTGTCGACCACAACGTCATCCTCACCGCCCTGACCGAGAAGACGCCGGGCCAGATCGGCCTCGCCGCGCTGTGCGTGGTCGGCGCGTTCTGCACCCTGACGTTCTACGATTTCTTTGCCCTGCGCACGATCGGCAAGCTGCACGTGCCGTACCGGATCGCCGCGCTGTCGAGCTTCACCTCCTACGTGATCGGCCACAATCTCGGCGCCACGGTGTTCACCGGCGGCGCCATCCGGTTCCGGATCTATTCGGACTACGGCCTGTCGGCGATCGACGTCGCCAAGATCTGCTTCATCTCCGGCCTGACCTTCTGGCTCGGCAATCTGTTCGTGCTCGGCATCGGCATGATCTGGCATCCCGCCGCGGCGAGCGCGATGGACCTGCTGCCGGACAGCGTCAACCGGCTGATCGGCGTCGCCTGCCTCGCCGGGATCGCGGCGTATTTTCTCTGGGTGGCGATGGGCAAGCGGCGCCGCGAGCTCGGCCAGAACGGCTGGAAGGTGGTGCTGCCGTCGGCCCGGCTGACGCTGGTGCAGGTGCTGATCGGCGTCGTCGACCTCGGCTTCTGCGCGCTGGCGATGTACCTCTTGATGCCGTCGGAGCCGTATATCGACTACGTCTCGCTCGCGGTGGTGTTCATCCTCGCCACGTTGCTCGGCTTCGCCAGCCATGCCCCGGGCTCGCTCGGCGTGTTCGACGCCGCGATGCTGGTGGCGCTGCCGATGTTTCCGCGCGAGGACATCATCGCCACGCTGCTGATCTACCGCGTGTTGTACTTCCTGCTGCCGTTCGGCGTCGCGATCTCGATCATGGGCATCCGCGAGCTGTGGCTCAGCGTGGTCAAGCCGTGGCAGGAAAAGCGCGCCGGCAACGGCAGCTGCCACCCGGTCACCGCCGCAGCCCCCGTCCGGCAGATCGCGCAGCGGCGTCCGTCGAACCAGGCCTGAGCGGCCTTCAGAACAAAGCCGTCAGATTTCGTCGCCCGTCGACGACGCGGACGATCTCGACGCCTTGAAGCGGCCCCTCATCGGTGTCCGGCTCGGTGCGATACAGGATCAGATACGGCGCCTCCACCAGCATGCGCAGAGCCGGCCGGATGTCGCGCCGCCGCACACCCATTCGCGGTTGCGTTCCGAGCAGAGCGACCTTGGCCTCGATCCGATCGAAAATGCGTTCGGCGGTCGCCTGCTGATCGCGCGCAATCGCTTCGTAAATGTCGAGCAGATCGTCACGGGCCGCCTTCGTCCAGGTCAGCCGGACGGGCATCGGCGAAACTCAGCCCTTGGCCTTCAGCCGGGCCCTGGCTTCCTTGCGCAGCGCCGGCAGGTCGATCTCGCCCGCCGAACCACTGGCGACGCCCTCGTCCCAGAGCTGTCGCATCCGTTTGATATCGCCTTGGCGCAGCTCGCGCTTGAGCTGCCAGTCGCGCAGCGCCTCGCGGACGACCTCGCTGGTGGTCGCGTATTCACCGGACTCGACTGCCGCCTTGAGCTGCGACACCTGTTCGCCGGTCAGAGCGACGCTGACCTTCTCGACGTTCGCCATCGTGGACCTCATCAAGTCGGAAATCTTACTACTTCTTGACACCACTGGCAATCAGCGAACCTCCTTGATTGCTTGGCAATCCTTCTTCCCACCAAATATATATGTGAACCGGAGGTGTCCGATGCAGCGAAACACCACTCTGAATTTACCGGACAAGCTGGTGTCGCGGGCCAAGGCCTATGCCGCCGAGCACGGCACCACCATGACCGCCATCATCCGCGCGCATCTCGAAGCGATCACGTCGTCCGGCGAGACACGCGCCGCAGATGACCCGCTTCTCGCTTATGCTCAGGGGCAGTTGTCCAGAACCGAGGCGATCCGGCTGCTCGGTCTGCGCGACTATGCCGAGCTTCTCGTCGCGCTGGGGGATGCGGACTTACCGATGCCGTCGGCGCCGCCCCATGACATCGAGAACCAGGCGACGACCTTCGCAAAGCTCTGGCGGCAGTCGTGAAGCGCTGCACCGTCATCATTCCGGATGCCGGGCCATTCAACAGCCTGTGGGTCGCCGACCGTCTGGACCTGCTACTCGCGCTCGAGATGCGGTTGGTGGTGGTGGATGCGGTCTACGATGAACTGACGAGCGATCCGTCCTATCCGAAGGACAGGGACGTCAAAGCCTTCATCGACGGCCACCAGCCGCCGTTCGTCATCGAGACAACCGAGATCGGGGCCGAGGCGCGCGCCAAACGCAACGCCGGCGGACGGCCGAAGAAGAACACCGGCGAACTCGCCATCGTCGACTTCATGACCTCGGACGACGGCATGTCCAAATATGTGGCGACCGGCGAGCCGGTCGCGATCCTGTTTGAAGACGCCAGTGTTCGCATCTTCAACAAGCCGCCAAATCTTCATCTGTTGTCGACGATCGGAATGCTCAGGGGACTGGAGCGGGTCGGCGTGATCGACTCGGCCGACAAGATCATCCACGAGATGACACACCCGTCGAAACCCGACAGGCGACCGCCCGACGCGCGTGTTTTCACGGATCTTCCGGACGGCGTCGACGAACCGGCGACAATCGGAAGCGCCTGGGTCCCAAGGCAACGGTAACAAGTTTCTGCCGCTCGTCGGCTCCATCCCGTCTTCCCATATTTTCGCCCCAACCAAGGCGTCAAACGCTGCATGATCACACTGTCCCCGTTCCGTCTTCCGGCCTTGCTCGTCGCGCTCGCCGCCGCGCTCGGCGTGCTGCCGTCCGTCGCCGCCCGCGCCCAGGCGCCGCTGGCGCCGCCCGCCCTGGCTCCCCCCGGCGCGCCGCAGCCGGTCGCCCCGCCCGCCGCCGCGATCCCGGTCACCGACGGCTCGCTGCAGATCGTCTGGGAGGTGCGCAACCGCTTCCGGCTGTTTCGCGAGGAGCGGGATTTCCGCGAGCAGGCCGACGCGCTGCGCGGGCTGACCGTGCTCGCCGCCGAGCAGGCGCTCGGGCAGCAGAGCGAGGGCCGCGGCTGGGCCCGCAACGTCGTCAACCGGCTGTGCATCGATCTGACCGGGCGGGTCAGCGAGCCGTGCACCCGCGATGGCGTCAAGGAAAGCTATCTGACCCCGACCGAGCACCCGGTCACCGTCCGGCTCACCGGCGCCATACCGGTCGGCGCGATCTGCGCCTGGATCTTCGACGACGGCGACGGCCCGCGCAACGCGACGCAGGATTGCGCCGAGCCGATCAATTTCCGCGCCCGCTACGGCAAGCCGACGGTCGCCACCGTCGACGTCACCAGCGGCGCCGACGCGCCGCTGCGGGTCTCGACCGAGATCATGGTGCGCGACTTCTTCATCGCCGGGCTCGGCGATTCGATCGGCGCCGGCGAAGGCAATCCCGACCGGCCGATCGCGCTGTCCGATGACGGCTTCTGCTATCGCTCCTATCTCGGCATCGGCAGCGTCGGCGCCAGCGCCGGGCAGTTCTACCGGCCGAGCCGCGCCGGCTTCAAGGGCGGCCGCGCCTGCGAGGCCCCGGACACGCTGGCGAACTGGCAGCGCTATTCGGCGACCTGGTTCAACGCCGCCTGCCACCGCTCGCTGTACAGCTACCAGACCCGCACCGCGCTGGCGCTGGCGGCGCGGCATCCGCATATCGCGGTGACCTATCTGCCGCTGGCCTGCACCGGTGCCACCGTGCCCGACGGCCTGTTCGGCTCGCAGCGCGCCCGCGAATGCTTCCGCACCAAGTCCGGCACCAACTGCCCCGGCAGCGTCAACGGCCAGATCGCCGAACTGCGCGAAGCCGTCGCCGCCGCGAAAAAGCGTCAGCCGCAGCGCGGGCTCGATCTGGTGTTGCTGACGGTCGGCGCCAACGACATCAACTTCTCCGGCCTGGTCGCCGACGTGATCGTCGACAGCCCGACCGAACGCGGCATCTTCCGCCGCTCCGGCGTGATCGGCTCGATCGACGAATCCCGCACCGCGCTGGCGCGGCAGCTGCCGCAGAATTTCGCCAAGATGCGCGAGGCGCTGAAGGGGCTGGTCGACGACATGGCGCGCGTCGTCTACGTCACCTACGCCAATCCGGCGCTGGCGAACCGCGGCGTGCCCTGCCCCGGCGGCCGCGCCGGCTTCGACATCCATCCGTCGTTCAACGCCGATCCGAACCGGCTGGCGGCGGTCGCATCGTTCGTCGACAACGAATTCCTGCCGCGGCTGAAGGACCTCGCACAGTGCACCAACGGCGTGCTGTGCCGTGATCCGTCCGCCGACGCGATGACCTTCGTCGACGCGCATCAGCGCACCTTCGCCAATCACGGTTTCTGCGCCCGCGCCGAGACCGATCCGGAATTCGACCGCGCCTGCTTCTCGGCCAGCGGTGACAGCTTCACCGCCGACATCGTCGCGGCGGCGAATTCGCCGATGGCCTGCGGCGCCGGCGCCAGCAATTTCCGCGCTTATCTGCCGCGCGCGCGCTGGATCCGCGACGCCAACGACAGTTACTTCGCGGCGATGACGTTCCCGCAAGGTCTGCCCGCCGCGATCCAGCCCGCCGACATCCACGACGCCACCTGGGGCGTGGTGTCCGCGGTCTATGGCGGCGCGATCCATCCCTCCGCCGAAGGCCACGCCGCGATGGCCGACGCCGCGGTGCCCGCCGCCGAAGCAGTGCTGTCGCTCGAAGCCGGCCCCGAAGTCACCAGCCAGCCGCTACCGCCGCCGGGGGCGCGCTGATCGCGGCAGAGCGCTGAATCCCCGCCCTTCGCGAGTACGCCCGACCGCGCTGCGGCGGGCGCATCGCCCCGCCAGGCCCGGTCGACCGCCCGCTTTCAACTCTAGCGTTTAGTTCAAGAAGCCCTCTCAACTGGAGCGGCTCTAATAGGGGCTGCCCGTCGCCCTGCTTAGCGTGCCCGCGACCGATGGAAGCCGATCCTGCGGATCGGCCCGTCGCAATCACGCATCGAAGCAGCTCTTTCTGGGGACGGAATGTTGAACGACCTGAATCCGCCGCGCGCAGCGGCACTCCATCTGGCCTGCGTATCGATCCTGCTGACGGCGCATCCAGCACAGGCGCAACAAGCAAGTCCGACCGCCCCCGCACCGGCGCGCCCGGCCGTCACGGCAGCCGCCCCATCGTCCTCCCAGAGTCAGTCCCTGCCGTCGGTCGTCGTCGACGCGCCGGTGCGGCGGCGCGCGGTCGCCCGGGTGCAAAGAAGGCCCGCCGCCACATCGCAGCCGGCCGCGCCGCGCGGGCGGGCGACGCGCAACGATGTCGCCGCAGCGCCGGTGCCGTCGCTCGGCAGCCAGCGGGCGGCCCAGCCGTCCAGCTACACGGGCGGCCAGGTCGCGCGCGGCGCGCAGCTCGGCCTGCTCGGCAACAAGGACTATATGGCGACGCCGTTCAGCCTCACCAGCTACACCGACCAGACCATTCGCGATCAGCAGGCCACCAGCGTCGCCGAAGTGCTGACCAACAGCGACCCGTCGGTCCGCGCCGCGATCGGCGCCGGCAACCGCTACGATGCGCTGACGATTCGCGGCTTCCGCGTCGACAACAGCGACTTCGCGCTGAACGGGCTGTACGGCCTCGTGCCGAACTATCGCATCAACCCGGCGCCGATCGCGCGCATCGAGCTACTCAAGGGCCCGGCCTCATTCCTGTACGGGATGTCGCCGCGCGGCTCCATCGGCGGCACCGTCAACGTCGTGACCAAGCGGGCCGGCGACGATCCGCTGACCCGCTACACCGCCGGCTACATGTCGGATGCCCGCTTCACCAACAACATCGACGTCTCGCGCCGTTACGGCGACCAGAAGCAGTGGGGCGTGCGCGCCAACGGCGCATTAGAAGGCGGCTGGCCGGCGATCGACGGACAGTCGATCCGTGACGGCGCCGGCTCGCTCGGCGTCGACTATCGGAGCGAACGGTTCAGGTGGTCGGCCGACCTGATCTATCAGGACGACTGGCTCAAGGCCGGCACGCGCGGCTACGGCCCGGTGCCGGGCATCGTCGTGCCGGCGGCGCCCGATCCGCGTATCAACCTGTCCCAGCCGTTCGACTACTCGCGCTCGCGCAGCGTCACCGGCCTCACCCGTGCCGATTACGATCTGACGCCCGACGTCACGGCGTTCGGCGCAATCGGCGGCAATTTGTTCGGCTTCGACAAGCGCGAGTCGCCAGGCCCGACGATTCTCAACTCCGCCGGCGACGCGCAGTCGACCTCGACGTTTCAGACCGGCAAGTCCGACGCCGTCTCCGGCGAAGCCGGCGTGCGGGCGCGTCTCAGCACCGGGCCGATCGACCATGAAGTGGTCGTCAGCGGCTCTGCATTGACGCAGACCAGTTGGCTCGGACAAACGCTGTACAGAAACTATCGCACCAACATCTACGCCCCGACCGTGCTGACCGGCCCCGGTCAACCCGTGTCTTATTTTCCGGAAAGCAAGGGCAACACGCTCGAGCTGCGGAGCATCGGGATGGCCGACACGCTGTCGGTCCTCAACGGCGCTGTCCAACTGACCGTCGGCGCCCGTCAGCAGCAGGTGATCTCGACCAGCTACGCGCCGATCACCGGCATCACCACGGCGGCTTACGATCAGAGCGCGACGTCGCCGTCGCTGGCGCTGGTGATTCGGCCGCTGCAATATCTGTCGCTGTATGCGAGCTACATCGAAGGCCTGTCGGCGGGCCCCACCGCGCCGTCCGGAGCCGCCAACCCCAATCAGGTGTTCGCGCCGTTCAAGAGCAAGCAATACGAGGTCGGCACCAAGCTGGATTTCGGACGGTTCGGCGCCAGTCTGGCGGCGTTCCAGATCAGCCAGCCGAGCGGCGTGCTCGATCCGGTCACCAAGGTGTTCAGCCTCGACGGCGAGCAGCGGAACCGCGGCATCGAGCTGATGACCTTCGGCGAGGTCGCGAGCGGCCTCCGCATTCTCGGCGGCGTGACATGGCTGGACGCCAGACTCACCCAGACGGCAGGACATCTCAACGACGGCAACCGCGCCATCGCGGCGCCCGACCTGCAGGGCAATCTCGGCGTCGAATGGGACACGCCGTTCGTGCCCGGCCTCACCGCCACCGCGCGCGCGGTGTACACCAGCAAAGCCTATGTCACCGCCGACAATCTGCAGGACGTGCCGAGCTGGACCTCGTTCGACATCGGCGCACGCTACTTCACGAGGCTCGGCGGCCGGCCGACCACGTTCCGCGCCACCGTCACCAACATCGCCGACAAGCGCTATTGGACCGCCAACCCGTCCGGCTACCTGATCGTCGGCATGCCGCGCACGCTGTGGCTGTCGATGACGGTGGACTTCTGAGCGTGGCCCTGGCCAGGACCAGCCAAACGCGGCTCGCCTTCGTGCTGGCCGGACTCGTCCCGGCCGTCCATGCCGTCCAGCGCGGTCAGGTTGAAAACGAAGATGCCCGGCACGAGGCCGGGCATGACGTGAACATCGCAGGATTTGATTTCGGTCGGCGAAGTCCGGCCTCGCCCCGCTTACTTCACCGGAGCCGGCGCCATCGCGCCGCCCTTCGGCAGCGGGGCCGGCGCGGGGGCGACCGCTTTCGGCTTGCCGACGGTGGTGGCGGGTGCGCCGGGCTTGCCGGCCAGCGAGGCGGCCTGCTCGGGCATGAACTTGGCGACGATCGCCGGATCGATCTGGGAGATCGCGGTGTCGGGCAGCCGGAACCAGTCCTCGTCCTTGCCGAGCGCCGGGGTCATCAGATAGCCGCGCAGCGTCAGGGTCTGGCCGTCGGGGCTGACCGTCAGCATCGCCTTCCAGACGTCGCCGTTGCGCGGGTCGAGAATGTTGCCGTTCTCGTAGACGCGGCCCTTCCGCTTCATGTCGCGGATCAGCGAGATGCCCAGGATCGGCTGGTTCTTGCGGTCGTCCTCGCACTCGTCGCAGATCGTCAGGGTCGGCTGGCCGGGCTGCGGGAAGCTCTTGGCGACGACGCCTTCATACATGTTGTTGCCGCGGTCGAGCATCAGCACCCAGACCACCGGCTTGCCACCGGGCTTGCCGGTGTCGGTGCGTTGCCAGAGCCCGGCGGCGGTGGGTTCCGCCGCGGCGACGGGCGCCGCCGCCGACAGCAGGTAGGTGAAAGCGGCGGCGGCCGCCATCGCAACTATGCGGATCGGTCGATGTGTATTCATGGCAACACCTGAAACATCGCGATGAGACGAGAATATGGCGGATCGGTATGACAATCCAGTCGGCAGGCTAGCCGCCCGGCTGGTGAACGTGTGACGAGGCGGTCGGTGACGCGGCGGCCGGAGCCTCCGCGTTAACGGGACAGCGGCGCGGCAGTCCGCGATGCCCGGTCACCAGTCCGGCGCCGAGACAGACTCCGACCGGCAGCCAGAACAGGATGTAGAGATAGCCGAGATCGGTCGGGATGATCTCGTAGTCGACGCTGGTCGCGGCGAGGCAGGTCGCGAGCAGCGCCAGCGCCAGGATCTCGCGGCTGCGCAGCCACGCCCGCAGCGCGCTCACCAGCGACGTCAGGACGATGCCGACCAGCGCCAGCGCGGTCAGCACGCCGCCGCGCACCAGCGCGCACAGGAAGATGTTGTGCGCGTTCATCACCATGTAGCCGTCGGGCAGCGCCCGCTGGGTGTCGAAGGCGAGCCCGTAGCCGAGCCACGGCTTCAGCATCGCCATCTCGAGATAGATCGGCCACAGCGTCAGCCGCAGGCTGTCGCGCCGCTGCAGCAATTCGCCGGCCAGCGGCGTCAGCAGCGTGATCCCGGCGGCGATCGCCACCAGCGCGACGATCGCCGTCGCCAGCCGCCAGTTCGCCGACACGATCGAGATGCCGATCCCGAGCAACGCCGCGATCAGCGAGCCGCGGCTGCCGGTCAGCACGATGGCGCCGAGCAGGATCAGCACCGACACCGACAGCATCGCGAATTGCCAGCGCTTCAGCGCCCGCGACGCCATCACCCCCGCCGCGCCGACGCACGGCATCGCGAACATCACGCCGATGACGTTGGAGTTGTAGTAGACCGTCAGCCCCTTGACGCCCTGCAGCCGGTTGGTGAACAGCGCCTCCAGCGACCAGCCGCTGAACGACACCACGTCGCGGATCGCGGTCAGCGCCGCCACCGGCGCCAGCACCAGGAACAGCAGCCGCAGGAAATCGCCGTCGCCGCGTACCAGAGCCGCGACGACCAGCACGAAGGTGAGCACCGCCGCGGTGTAGCGCAAATTCTTCACCAGCATCGGCGCCGGCGTGTCGCCGCCGAGCAGCGAGGTTCCGAGGATCAACACCAGGAAGCCGGCGACGGCAACGAACACGCCCGACTTCAGCATCGGCACTAAGTTCCGGTACGGCGCCACCGTGATCAGCATCACAGGCGCCACCAGGAACCACATCACGGTGCGCGCGGACCAGATGCTGTGCAACACATAGACAAGACAGATCGACAGCACGAACAGCTTCTCGCCGGCGCGCATGCGCTGCAGCCAGTCGCGAGCTTGCTCCAGCCTCTGCTTGGTACGCGACGGTCGGGCGACGACGGAAACCATTGGACTCCTAATTCTTGGAGCCGGCCGGCGCGGCCGACAGGCTGTGCAGCACATCCGCCAGCCGGCGGGCGGACTGCGCCCAGGTCACCGGGCGATAACTGTCCCGGATCACCGCCTCGTGACGAGCAAGTTGCTCAGGCGCCCGGATCAGGTCAAGCACCGCATCGCGCCAGGCGGCGAAATCGAGCGGATCGAGATGCGCCGCGAGGCCGGCGCCCGCCTCCGGCAGCGACGAGGTGTTGGAGGCGAGACAATACTTGCCGAAGGCGAGACTCTCCGACACCGGCAAACCCCAGCCTTCGTAGAACGAGGGGTACAGCGTGAATGCGCAGTGCTGATAAAGCCAGGCCAGTTCGTCGTCGCCGGCGCGCGGCAGATGCAGGATCGATTGTGCGGTGACCGGATCGTGCGCGATCTGCCACAGCAGATCGGCGCTGCCGAAACCCGGCTGTCCGACCATCACCAGCGTCGGCAGATCCGGCGTGCCCTGCTCGGTCAGCCGCCGCCACAAATGATACAGCAGGTCGAAATTCTTGCGCGACTGGATGGTCGAGACGCTGATCACGAAGCGCCGCGCCTGCGCGTCGCTGAGCGCGGCCGGCCGGCGCGCCGCGGCCGGCGTCGCCAGGTCGGCGCCGAGATGCACCACCTCGATCGCGCCGCGCAGCCCGCCATGGCGCTGCGCATAGGCGCGAACGTCGGCGCTGGTCGACTCCGAAATCGACACCACGAGGTCGCATTCGCGAATCAGGAACTGCGCGTAGCTGTCGAACTTCGCGACGAAGTCGCCGTCGGCGAAGAACTGCGGCGCCACCACCGGGATGAAGTCCTGGCACACCGCGGCGACCTTGGTGCCGCGCGTCCGGCGCATCCGCGCCACCGCTGCGTAGTCGACCCGCGACCAGTTCTCACCGGCGAGCAGCAGCACCTCGTGGCCGCCGGGCGGCGGCAGCCCCTCGCCGCCGGACATCTTCTGCAGCATCGGCGCCGCGGCGCTGCGCACCGAGGTGCGGATCGCGCGCTCCAGTTTCTTGCCGAGCGGCTTGATCGCCGACAGCATCGAGGCGCGCTGCTGTTTCTTCGGCGCGGCCGCGACCGGCCGAGCGCCGAGATCGGGCGCGGCGGCGACCGGCACGTAGTCCCGCCGCAGCGGTTCGTAGCGGCAGAAGCCGAGCTGCGGCCCGATCAGCTCGCGCAGCGCGGTGGCGATGCTGTGCTCGACCCGCAGCGTGCCGTTCATCTGGCCGGACCGGGCGCGATGGCTGGTCGACACATCCATCCACAGCCAAGGCTGCTGCGGCGCCTGTTGCGGCGGCTGGGGCTGCGGCGGTGTCGGCCTGTCGGGGGTCTGCGCCAAGAAGCTGTCCGTCGCGTGATACCGACCGTCGGTCGGCCTGAATAATATTCATGCGGGACGCGGCCCGCCCTGCAATCATCGGGTCAATTGGACTCGGGTCTAACGGGTCGGGCTTCGCAGCGTCAATGGCAAGTGCTTGTTGACGGACGCGAATCCGTCCCGACCGTGGCGATAATGCCAACGCCCCGCCGCGCGCCGCGCTTGCAAAGCGGCGGCCGGCGCGGTCTATCTCCGAAGCCCCAAGGTGCCGCGTGCACGAATTGAGCGAGGACGACAGTGTCCGAACGGCCGCCCCAGGTCTCGGTGATCCTGCCGGTGCGCGACGGCGCGCGCTGGCTGCGCGAAGCCGTCGACAGCGTGCTGGCGCAGACCCTGTCCGATCTCGAACTGCTGGTGATCGACGACGGCTCGGCCGACGCCACGCCGGCGATCCTCGACGAGATCCGCGCCCGCGATCCGCGCGTCATCGTCGTGCGGCAGAACCGCGAAGGGCTGGTCGCCGCGCTCAATCGCGGGCTGGCGCAGGCGCGCGCGCCGCTGATCGCGCGGCTCGACGCCGACGACGTCGCGCTGCCCGGGCGGCTGGCGCGGCAATGCGACGAGCTGCGCGCACATCCGGAGCTGGTGCTGCTCGGCGGCTGGGCCGAGATCATCGACGAACACGGCGCGGCGCGCGGCCGGCAGATGCGCCCGAACCCGCAGGGCCTGCGCGAGACGCTGGCGAAGAAGAGCCCGTTCATCCACCCGACCGTGATGTTCCGCACAGACGCGGCGCGCCGCGTCGGCGGCTATCGCGCCGCGTTCGAGGCCGGCGAGGATTATGATTTCTGGCTGCGCCTCGCCGACAGCGGCGAGATCGCGATCCTGCCCGAACTGCTGATCCGCTATCGCGAGCACGGCGGCAGCGTCACCCGCACCCGCGAGCTGCGCCAGATCTATTCGGCCCGCCTCGCCAAGCTCGCCAGCGCCGCGCCCCGCGCCGGCCGCCCCGACCCTTCCGCGGCGCTGACCGCGCCGCCCGACTGGCACGATCCCGATCCCGGCACTTTCGAACGCGACAGCTCGCGGCTGTTCCGCATGCTCGAACTCGCCGACCCGGCGCTCGCCCGCGCCGCGCCGGCGTCCGCGATCGACCTCGCGGCGATCACCACGCAACGATCGACGCTGAGCGCCGGCGAACGGAAATTCGCGCAGGCCGCGCTGCTGAACCTGCTGCGCGAGCGCCGCGACCTCGCCGTCTCGCGCGCCGCACTGATTCGCTTGTTGCTGCAACTCGGCGCGGCGAAGGCGGTGAAGCTGCTGCTGCGCGCGAAGTAACAGCGCCGTCGCTACGACGCGCGGGCCGGCGCCACGAAGCGGCGCGCCAAGGCGTGGTAGATGCCTTCCTCCGCCACCAGCCGCGAGGTCGCGTAGGCGATCAGCGACGCCGCCATCAGCGGAATCACCATGGCGTGGTTGTCGGTCATCTCGATGACGATGACGAAGGCGGTGATCGGCGCCTGCACCACGCCGGAGAAGTAGGCCACCATGCCGAGCAGCATGATCGCGGCGATCGGCGTCGCGCTGAACAGCGCCGCGATGTTGCTGCCGAACCCGGCACCGACCGCCAGCGACGGCGAGAAGATGCCGCCCGGCAGGCCGCTGATCGACGACAGCGTGGTGGCGAGGAATTTCAGCACGCCGAAATCCGCCGGCAGCGGCGCGCCGCTCTCCAGCGCCGATTTCACCTGCGCATAGCCGGTGCCGTAGACCGTATCGCCCGAGACGAAGCCGCAGATCGCCACCGCCAATCCGCAGCCGAGCGCCAGCAGCAGCGGATGCCGGTTGATCAGCGCCGACGCGCCCGCCGCCACCACGATGCGACTGAACAGGCCGCCGGCCAATCCGCCGACGATGCCGCAGGCCGGGATCGCCAGCCAGTCGACGCCGCCGTGGAGCCCCATCGCGCTACTGCCGAAATAGGTGTAGTTGCCGAGAAACGCGATCGAGGTCAGGCCCGCCGCGACCACCGCGGCGATGATCAGCGTGCTCGACCGCGTCTCGAACGAGCGGCTCATCTCCTCGATGCCGAAGATGATGCCGGCGAGCGGCGTGTTGAACGCCGCGGCCACGCCGGCCGACGCGCCGGCCAGGATCAGCCCTGGCTGCCGCCGCGGCGAGACCCTCCCGAGCGCGAACATGATCGAGGCGCCGATCTGCACGGTGGGGCCCTCGCGCCCGACCGAGGCGCCGACCAGCAGGGCGAACAGGGTGAGACAGAACTTGCCGATCGCGACCCGCATCGACACCAGCCGGCCGCGCGCGCCCTGATCGGTCAGCCGCCGCGCCGCGATCGCCTGCGGAATGCCGCTGCCCTGCGCGTTCTGGAAGAACCGCGTCGTCAGATACACCGAGATCAGGAAGCCGACCGGCGTCACCAGCAGCGGCCAGTAGCGCGACTGCCCGAGCAGCAGTGCGAACACTCCCTGCGCCTCGTCGGCGAGCTTGGCCAGCACCGCCGCCGCAGCGCCGACCACCACGCCGCCGAGCAGGAAGATCGCCCGCCGCCGCGACCGCGTCGACAAAATCACCAACAGCCGCCGTTGGCGGCGCGACAGCGCGAACTTCATCGGCGGGATCTGGGCTCGAGCGGGCGTGAAACGGCGTGAGCCCCTTCATGACGCGCATCCCGCACCGGAGTCCAGCACGCGGGGGCGTCAATTTGGCGTGAAACGGGAGGCGCGTGCCATCGCCTCCATCACCGTCAATGCGAGCGCAGCGAAGCAATCCACGCTCCGCGCACCGCGCTGGATTGCTTCGTCGCTGCGCTCCTCGCAATGACGAAAGACGGCGTAATCGTATCGACTTGGCATCAAACACAAAGGGCGCGCCTTGCGGCGCGCCCTTCACTAACTACGCTCGACAACGAACCGCCGGCGGCATCGCCGCCGCGCGTGCTCAGTTCACGCCGAGCTTCTTCTGCAGATTGGTCGACGAGGTGGTGTACTGGAACACGACGCGCTTGTCGGGGTAGACGTACTTGACCGCCTTCTGCGCCATCAGCGCGCCCTCGTGGAAGCCGGACAGGATCAGCTTCAGCTTGCCCGGATAGGTGTTGATGTCGCCGATCGCGAAGATGCCGGGGACGTTGGTCTCGAACGTGCCGGTGTCGACCGGGATCAGATTGTTCTCGAGATGCAGGCCCCAGTTCGCCACCGGGCCGAGCTTCATCGTCAGCCCGAAGAACGGCAGCATCGCGTCGCACTTGATCTGCGCGGTCGAGTTGTCATTGAGCTTGATGGTGGCGCCGCTGAGCTGGCCGTTCTCGCCCTGCAGTTCGGTGATCTGGCCGATCTTGAGGTCGAGCTTGCCGCTCGCCACCAGCTGGCGCATCTGCTCGACGCTGTGCGGCGCGCCGCGGAAATCGTCGCGGCGATGCACCAGCGTCATGCTCTTGCAGATCGGGTTGAGGTTCAGCGTCCAGTCCAGCGCCGAGTCGCCGCCGCCGACGATGACGATGTCCTTGCCGCGGAATTCTTCCATCTTGCGCACCGCGTAGTGCACCGACTTGCCCTCATAGGCTTCGACGCCCGGCACCGGCGGCCGCTTCGGCTGGAACGAACCGCCGCCCGCGGCGACGACCAGCACCTTGCATTCGAACACCGTGCCGGCGTCGGTGGTGACGCGGAATTCCGGGTCGCCGATCTTCTCGACGGTCTCGATCATCTCGTTGAGATGGAATTGCGGATTGAACGGCTTGATCTGCTCCATCAGCGATTCCGTCAAACCATGGCCGGTGATCATCGGAATGCCGGGAATGTCGTAGATCGGCTTTTCCGGATACAGCTCGGCGCACTGGCCGCCGACCTTGTCGAGAATATCGACCAGATGGGTCTTGATATCGAGAAGGCCCAATTCGAACACGGCGAACAGTCCGCACGGACCCGCGCCAACAATCAGCACATCGGTTTTGATCGCTTCGGTCATCGTTGATTCTTTTCGGGTTGAAGATTTTCGGACGCGGGCGGTCCGGCCGCGGCTTGTCTAGCCAAGCCCGGCGGGGGAGAAAAGCCATAAAAAGGCGGTGGCACCTTGTTCTAGCTCAAGAACTGCGCTCAATGGAGGGCAAAAGCCCGGAGAATGGCCCTTGACTGCACGATCCCGCGACCACGCTGTCCCTCAGCTCGCCGATTTCCCCTATCGACTTTCGGACAACGTCCGCTTCGCCGACCTCGACCCCAACAACCACGTCAACAACGCGGTCTACGCCAGCTACTTCGAGAGCGCACGGGTGACGCTGATCCGCGGCCTGGTTCCGGAGGGGATGTCCTGGGTGCTGGCGCGGCTCGACATCCATTTCCGCAGCGAGCTGCACTGGCCCGGAACCATCGAGCTCGGCATCGGCCTGGTCAAGCTCGGCCGCACCTCGACGCATTTCGATCAGGCGGTGTTTTCCGGCGGCGTCTGCGTCGCCTCGGCGCGCGCCGTCACCGTGCTGGTCGATCTCCACAGCCGCAAACCGACGCCGCTGACCGAGGACCTGATCGAGAAGTTGAAACCGTGGTGGCGGCGCGGCTTTGCCCACGACGGACAGAATTGACACCAGCCTCGTCATGGCCGGGCTCGTCCCGGCCATCCACGCCTTCAGAGCAGTTCTGTTTCGGTTGGGATCAGAATTGGCGCGCTGGGACGCTGTCCACAGGCACAACCTCATGGTGAGGAGGCGCGTAGCGCCGTCTCGAACCATGCGCCGCAAACGATGTGTCGCCCCATCCTTCGAGACGCCCGGCTTCGCCGGGCTCCTCAGGATGAGGATTCAGTGCCTGCGGAATGGTCGATCGTTTCAATCAAGCGATCAAGCGCTCTGGAACGACATCCCAGTCAGTCTGAGCGAGCTCAGGCCTGACGGTCCGGGGTCGACACCACGAGGCCGTCGAGTTCGTCCGAGACCTTGATCTGGCACGACAGCCGCGAGTTCGGGCGGACGTCGTAGCCGAAGTCGAGCATGTCCTCTTCCATCGGCGACGGGCCGCCGACCTTCTCGCGCCAGGCCTCGTCGACATAGACGTGGCAGGTCGCGCAGGCGCAGGCGCCGCCGCATTCGGCCTCGATGCCGGGGATGGCGTTGCGGATCGCCGCTTCCATCACCGTCGCGCCGTTTTCGACGTCGACCGTGCGGGTCTCTCCGGAGTGATCAACAAAGTGAATCTTGGCCATGATTGCTCGTCGGACGCTCTGCAAGGTTCTGACAGGGAAAGGATGACGGGCTGTCCTATAGCGGGTCGATCGGCTTTCCGCCAGCGCTCCGGCAGGCAAAATCGGGAACCGGCAAATCGGCCTTTCGCCGCAGTCGCGCCGGCCGCGGGCGCGGCGCGATCATGCCCTGAAGCCGGGCGTCAGCGCTCCAGCCGCTCGTCGATCGCCACCCGGGCGTGATCGACCGCGGCGTCGAGCGCCGCCAGCGGCTCGGCGGCGTCGGTGCCGCAGCGCAGCGCGTCCTCGAATTCGGCCGCCGCATCCGCCACCGCGAACGCGCCGATCGCCCGCGCCGAGCCTTTCAGCGTGTGCGCCAGCGCCGCGGCGTCCGCCGGCCAGGTCGACAGCATCGCCACCAGGCTGGCCGACTGCGCGGCGAACAGCGCCAGCACCTCGCGCTCCAGCGACTTGTCGCCGAGCGTCATCCGCTCGAGATGCGCCTCGTCGATCACTTCGAAATCCGGCACCAATGGCGGCGACACCATCCACTCGACCCATTCTGTGTGCAGCGACAACGGCCTGCCCCCCGGAATATTTGCCGCTTTCGGAACACCGGCAGCGAATCCGCGGATCGAAGCACGGGATTGGTTAACGGATCATTTCGGGACAACGCCGCAAGTTTGAGGCCATTTTGTCCGTAATTTCCCACCGTTTTCCGACGTTCGTCGGATTTTTGCGCTGCCGGAAGGGGTTAGCGGCAACTCCCGTTAACGATGATTAAGAATGTCTTAACCTCGACCATTTCATTCGACCCGCCGAGCCAATAGGATGTTTGCGGAAGTGGTGGACAAAAGTCCGGCGTCGAGGGGGTTCGACCGCGCCGGTTTTGGCATCAGGCCGGCTGGCAAGCTGCGATCATAAAATATGCAGTGTCCCCGGATTGCGTAGAACGAGGGCGTAGGTCACATGGCGAATAATCCCAAGAAGATCAAAGATCCGACCGAAGTTGCGCTGTCCGCAATTCAGGAAGCCCTGAACATCAGCGACGCGCCGCCAGCGGCCGACGATCAGATCTCGGCGCGGAGCGACGGCTCGCCGGCGCTGACGCCGCCGCCCGCCTTCAACGACGGCGCGCCCGAGCCGCGGATTGCAACCGACCGTCCCAGTTTCGAACAGGCCGACGACCGCCGCTTCGCCCAGCGCCCGGCCAACGACGACCGCGAGACCATCGGCCAGCTGCTGCAGGCGCTGCAGAAGGGCCGTCCGGCCCGCAACGTCTACACCCTCGCCTCGATCTTCGCCGGCGTCTGGATCTTCGGCGGCATCGTGCTGACGCTGAGCTTCCTGCCCTCGCTGCAGGCGATGGTCGGCCAGGGCGGCGGCGGCACGATCGCGCTGGTCGGCCTGATCGCGCTGTTCCTCGCCCCGGTGATGCTGTTCTACTTCCTCGCCAGCCTGACCTGGCGCGGCCAGGAATTGCGGATGATCGCGCAGTCGATGGCGCAGGTCGCGATCCGCTTCTCCGAACCGGAGATCGCGGCCAGCGATTCCGTGGTCACCGTCGGCCAGGCGATCCGCCGCGAAGTCGCGGCGATGGGCGACGGCGTCGAGCGCGCGATCGCGCGCGCCGGCGAACTCGAAACCCTGGTCGCCAACGAAGTCTCGGCGCTGGAACGCGCTTACTCCGACAACGAAGTCCGCATCCGCGCGCTGTTGCAGGACATCGCGCATCAGCGCGACAATCTGGTCGGCCAGGCCGAGCAGGTGCGCAGCGCCATTTCCGGCGTGCAGATCGATCTGCGCCACGACATCGCGCTGATTTCCGACGCGATCGCCTCGCGCGTCGACGAAGTCGCCAAGAGCATCACCAGCGCGCTGGAAGAGCGCGGCGCCCACATCACCGGCGCGCTCAGCCACGCCGGCGACAACATGATCCTCGCGCTCGGCGAGCGCGGCGGCGATCTGCTCGACCGCCTCGAGGAAGCCAGCGCCGAGACCACCCGCGCGGTGCTCGACGCCAGCGAGCGGCTGACCGCCAGCCTGAACTTCAAGACCGGTCACGTCCACGACGAGTTCGTCGAACTCGCCGACCGCGTCCACGACATGCTCAACGAACGGCTCGACCGCATCACCGGCGAATTCGAGCAGCGCTCGTCCAGCATCGTCGACGGCATTTCAGAGCGCACCGAGCAGGTCCACGACTCGCTGAAGAATTCCAGCGACTCGCTGCTGCTCGAACTCGAACTGCGCAGCGGCGACCTCGTCAGCAAGATCGACGACGCCGGCAACCGCCTCGCCGACCAGATCCTGAGCAGCGGCGACAAGGCCAGCGAAGCGCTCGACGTCACCGTCAACACTTTGGTCGCCAAGGTGGTGAGCCAGACCGAGAACGCGCACGACGCCCTCAGCATGCAGATGAGCGCGTTCGACGACCTGGTGAAGCAGCAGGGCTCCGAACTCGCCGAGAAGTTCGCGCGCGACTCGGGCACGCTCGGCGCGCTGATCACCCGCCACATCTCCGAATTCGACCGCACCGTGAAGACCTACGGCGGCGAGATCGTCGAGCGCATGGGCCAGCGCACCCAGGACATCTCGACCACGCTGAAGGACTACGTCGACAATTTCGACCAGCGCGTCGCCTCGCGCGGCGGCGAGATCAGCGCCACGCTCGATCAGCGCCTGTCGCATTTCGAGACCGTGTTCGAAACCCGTGTCAGCAGCCTCGACGGCTCGCTCGACGGCAAGATCAAGCTGCTCGACGAACAGGTCGGCGGCAAGATCCAGTCGCTCGACGAACAGGTCACCGGCCATCTGCGCTCGCTCGACGACAACGTGGCGTCGCGCACCCGCACCGTGGTCGAGAGCATCGACACCCGCATCGGCCAGCTGTCCGACACCCTGACCGCCGGCTCGACCCTGGCGATCGAGTCGATCGACGACCGCATCGCGCAGCTCTCCACCACGATGTCGACCGGCGCCACCCAGGCGGTGCAGCTGATCGACGTCCGCATCGAGAAGCTGTCCGACACGCTGACCACCGGCGCCGTGCAGGCGATCGAGTCGATCGACTCGCGCCTGACCCATCTGACCACGTCGCTCACCGACGGCACCGCGCAGGCGATCCACGCGATCGATCAGCGCATCGGCAACGTCACCGAGACCATCGACAGCCGGAGCGCCTCGCTGGCGTCGACCGTCAGCGCCCGCTTCCAGGAGATCCACGAGGGTCTCGAAGGCCGCGTCGGCACGGTGCTCACCGACATCGACCTGCGCGTGTCGCAGTTCGAGGATCTGCTCGGCTCGCGCGTCGACGCGGTGGCCGGCCGGTTCGAGAACACCGGCCGCGAGGCCAGCGACCTGTTGATGGCGCGCGCCGAAGAACTCTCGCTCGGCATCAAGTCGCACGTCTCCGACGCCGAACGCTCGCTCACCAACCTGGTCATCAGCACCAGCGACACGATCCAGACCGGCACCCGCTCGGCCAAGGAAGCGATGCTGTCGGTGTCTACCGAAGTCGGCGCGCAGCTGCAGCTCACCTCGGCGGAGATCGAACGCGCCCTCACCGCGGTCGGCGCCAACGCCGCCAATTCGGTCGTGGCCAGCGCCACCGAAGCGCAGAACCGGCTGACCGCCGCGTCGAGCGACACCGTTTCCCAGATCAAGTCGCTGTCGGCCGACCTCGAGCGCACCCTGGCGGTCGCCGGGACCTCGACCGCGGCCTCGGTGCTGGCCGGCGCCCGCGAGGCGCAGTCGACGCTGGTCGCGACCTCGACCGACGTCACCAACGAGATCAAGACGCTGTCCGCCGAAATCCAGCGCACGCTGACCGAAGTCGGCGGCACCGCCTCGGCCTCGGTGCTGACCAGCGCCCGCGAGGCGCAGGCCACCCTGGTGTCGTCGTCGTCCGACGTCGCCAATCAGATCCGCTCGCTGTCGGCCGATATCGAGCGCACGCTGACCGGCGCCGGTGATGCCACCTCGGCCTCGGTGCTGGCCGGCGCCCGCGAGGCGCAGTCGACGCTGGTCTCGGCCTCGACCGAAGTCACCGGCCAGATCCGGTCGCTGTCGTCGGATATCGAGCGCACGCTTTACGCGGCCGGCAACGCCACCGCGGAATCGGTGCTCGGCGGCGCCCGCGCCGCCCAGACCACGCTGCTCGCCGCGTCCGAGGAAGCAGCGGAGCGCGTCAAGTCGCTGAGCTCGGACGTGCAGCGCACGCTGTCGGAAGCCGGCTCCTCGACCGCCAGCGCGATCGTGGCCGGCGCCCGCGAAGCGCAGAACACGCTGGTCACCGCCTCGTCCGAAGCGTCGAGCCAGGTGATCTCGCTCGCCAGCGACGTCGAACGCAAACTGACGGCGGCCGGCGCGGCCACCGTCGAGACCATCCTGTCCGGCGCCCGCGAGGCCCAGCACACCCTGATCGCGACCTCGACCGAGGCCTCGAACCAGGTCAAGGCGCTGACCGGCGACGTCGAGCGGACGCTGACCACCGCGGGCCGCGCCACCGCCGGCGCCATCCTCGCCAGCGCCCGCGACGTGCAGAGCACGCTCGCCAACGCCTCGGTCTCGGCCTCCGACCAGGCCCGGTCGCTCGCCGCCGAGGTCGAACGCAGCCTGATCACCGCCGGCAAGACCTCCGCCGAGTCGATCGTCAACGGGGCGCGCGAAGCGCAGACCTCGCTGATGACCGCCTCCGAGGAGGCCGCCAACCACGTCAAGTCGCTGGCGATCGACGTCGAACGCACGCTGACCACGGTCAGCGCCGCGGCGGCCTCGACCATCCTCGGCAGCGCCCGCGAGGTGCAGTCGACGCTCGCCACCGGCTCGGCGGAAGCCGCCAGCCAGATCAAGGCGATCTCCGCCGACATCGAGCGCACCCTCGCCGGCGTCACCCTCAACACCACCGACAACATCCAGGTCAGCGCGGCTGCGGCCCAGACCACACTGGTGGCGGTGTCCAACGAGGTCACCTCGAAGATCAAGTCGACCTCGGCCGAGATCGAACGGTCGGTGTTCGCCGCCAGCGGCAGCTTCGGCTCGACCATCACCGCCAAGACCGACGAGATCGTCAGCTACGTGCAGCAGCAGGCCGACCGCCTGTCGCAGATCATCGACGGCAAGCGCGGCGTGCTGGTCGAAGCCCTGTCCGGCAAGACCAACCAGCTCACCGTCGACATCGACCGCGTCACCACCGATGCGCTGAACGCGATCGAGACCCGCGGCAAGGCGTTCTCGAACTCGATCCTCGCCAACGGCAACGACGTCGCGCGCTCGATCACCGGCGCCGGCGATCTCGCCACCGGCGCGATCAACAAGTCGCTCAAGGATCTCGAGCTGGCCTCGCGCTCCGCGATCGATCAGTCGCGCCAGGTGTCGGTCACCGCCGTCACCGAGATGCAGGAGACCAGCAAGATCCTGCGCACCGACACCGTCGCGCTGTTCGAACGGCTGCGCGAAGGCAACATCCTGCTGCAGGAAGTGCTCACCGGCGCCCACGAGAACCTCAACTCGCTGGAGCGCGCGCTGGTCACCCGCGTGGCGGATTTCGTCGCCACCATGAACGACGTCAACGCCCGCAGCGGCGCCGCGACCCAGGGTCTGGAAGACCAGCTCACCGGCTTCCACGGCAAGACCTCCAAGGCGCTCGCCGATCTCAGCGCGCTGTCCGAGCAGTTCGAGGCCCACGGCCAGGCGCTGGCCGAAGCCGCCGAACTGGTGCAGCAGAGCAACCGCTCGGCTTCGACCTCGGTGATGGAGCGCAAGGAGTCGCTGGAATCGCTGGTCACCACCATCGACCTGCGCACCGCCGATCTCGACCAGCGGCTCACCCGCTTCACCGGCCTGCTCGATGAATCGCTCGCCGCCGCCGAAGAGCGGGCGCGCGACATCGCGCGGATCGTCGCCGAGACCGCCGGTGCCGGCTCCGCCAGCATCACCCAGCAGTTCGAAGCGGTGCGCAGCGCCGCCGAGCAGGAGCGCCGTCTCACCGCCGAGGCGATGCACCAGGTCTATCAGCAGGGCACCCAGGAAGCCGATGCGCTGTTCAAGCAGTCGGCCGACCGCTTCTCGGCGATCGTCCAGGGCATCAAGCAGATGGCCTCGGAGATGCACCACGAGCTCGAAGCCACCCGCGAGGAGCTGCGCCGCGGCGTGCTCGAAATCCCGCAGGAGGCCGCCGAGAGCACCGCGCAGATGCGCAAGGTGATCGTCGACCAGATCGAGGCGCTCGCCGAGCTCAACCGCATCGTCGCCCGCCACGGCCGCGGCATGGACGTGGTCGGCACCAGCCGCGCCAGCGCGGTGCGCGAGGAAGAGCCGATGCTGGCGACCGCCGGTGGAGGCCGCAGCGAGGCGATCTCGCGCGCGGCCGAGCCGGTGTCGCGTGAACCGGTGTCGCGTGAAGTGTCGCGCCCGGCCCCGCGCCGCGAGGCCAGCGCATCGACCCTGCCGCCGCCGGATCTCGGCCTGCCCGGCCCGGCGCCGCGCCGCACCGAAGCCCCGCCGGTCGCCCCGACCGGCGCCGATCAGGGCCGCGACGGCTGGCTGTCGGACCTGCTCAACCGCGCCGAAACCACGCCGGAGCGCGAGCCCCCGCGCGGCCGCACCGCGCAGCAGGCGATGAGCGGCAATCCGCTGGAATCGCTGTCGCTCGACATCGGCCGGCTGATGGACCGCAATCTGGTGCTGGAGATGTGGGACCGCTATCAGCGCGGCGAAGCCAAGGCGTTCACCAAGCGGCTCTACACCCCCGCCGGCCAGAAGGCGTTCGACGAGGTCGCCCGCAAATATCGCAGCGACCGCGCCTTCAAGCAGACGGTGGACCGCTACATCGCCGAGTTCGAGCGCCTGCTCGACGAAGTCGCCCGCGACGAACGCGGCCCGCAAGTCCTGCGCGGCCACCTCAGCTCGGAGACCGGCCTGGTCTACACGCTGCTGGCGCACGCGGCAGGACGGCTGGGGTGAGGTAGCGCCCTGCCCGGCGGGCAGCCTGAAGTAACAACACCGAAGCGGAGGCCTCCGGCCTCCGCTTTTTTATGCCGTGTCGCCTGAACCTCCAGCACGACGCGCCGCACACAATGCAGCCCCGGATTTCACTCCGCTGATCGGAGCTCCAATCCCACCGACTCCGTCATGGCCGGGCTCGTCCCGGCCATCCACGTCTTACTTGCGACGTCCGCCGGACGACGTGGATGCCTGGCACGAGTCCGGGCATGACGTGAGGTCACGACAGCAAGGGTCGCCCGGCTTCGCACCAACCTCTCCGTCGTCATTCCGGGGCGCGCAGCGCAGCTGCGCGAACCCGGACTCTATATCCCCTGGACTCGCAGTGACGCACGGCGCGGCACCGCTGCGAGCTGAGCTCCGACGTCGGTGTTTATGGATTCCGGGCTCGCGCTTCGCGCGCCCCGGAATGACGAGGGTGAGGTCGGCACGCGCAGGACGCGGCCTGCCCTCTGCCAGCGCCAACGCCTTCATCGGCTCGAAGCGCACCGTCACTTTACCTCCGGGGCACCGTCCTACCGAGCCAAGGGATCGGTAACATGATCACCCCGGCCAACATGCGGCATTGTAAGCGATGTCGGAGCTGATAACGCTGGTCGACATCCATTCGCTGATGTCCTGGCACAGGGCCGCCCCGACATTCGATCTCGACAACGAGAGGACACACGATGGCTTCTGAACTCCGCTCACCTCGCCTCGCCGTTCTGATCGATGCGGACAATGCATCGGCGAAGATCGCCGACGGCCTGTTCGACGAGATCGCGAAAATCGGCGAAGCCAGCGTTCGCCGGATCTACGGCGACTTCTCCCATCCGCGTTCGAAGGGCTGGGCCGATACGCTGTCGAAACACGCGATCATCCCGCAGCAACAATTCGCCTACACCACGGGGAAGAACGCCTCCGACATCACGTTGGTGATCGATGCGATGGACCTGCTTCTCAGCGGCAGGTTCGAAGGGTTCTGCCTCGTTTCATCGGACAGCGACTTTACGCGCCTCGCCGCGCGCATTCGCGAGCAGGGCGTCGATGTGTTTGGATTTGGCGAGCAGAAGACGCCGGAAAGCTTCCGGCAGGCCTGCCGGAGATTTGTCTACACGGAGAATCTGGTGCCCGGCGCGATCGACAGCAAAGACGCCGCGTCGACCCGAGAATCGCTTCAGCCGCCGAGTGCCGCCACCCCGATCATCCGCAGAGTGATCCAGCAGATCGAGGGCGAGGACGGCTGGGTGTCGCTGGGCGAGGTCGGCAATCGCCTGTCCAACCTCGCATCCGATTTCGATCCCAGAACCTTCGGTTTCCGCAAGCTGAGCGATCTCGTTCGGAAAACCAACGCGTTCGAGATCGAGCATCAGACTGGACGCGCCATGCGGATCCGCCTGAAGCCTGCAGGTGCGCCGACGGCGAAAGCAAAGGCGCCGAAGAAGGCCTCGGTGTAACCAGGCCGCGAACGACGTTTACACGAATGAGCCAACGTCGCCAGGGAATGAGCAGACGTCGCCCGGCGTCGCACCAACCTCTCCGTCGTCATTCCGGGGCGCGCAGCGCAGCTGCGCGAACCCGGAATCGATATCCCCTGGACTCGCGGGGGTACCGCGCTCGATCTTGCTAGTTCACGAACGTCAGTGGTTATGGATTCCGGGCTCGCGCTGCGCGCGCCCCGGAATGACGAACGTGAGTCGGCGAATGTCGCCCGACTTCGCGCCGCAACCTCTCCGTCGTCATTCCGGGATGCGCTGCGCAGCAGCGCAGGCCGGAATCCATAGCCCCTGGACTCGCGGGGAGTAACGCGCTCGATCTTGCTAATTCACGAACGTCAGCGGTTTGGATTCCGGGCTCGCGCTGCGCGCGCCCCGGAATGACGAACGTGAGTCGGGGAATGTCGCCCGACGATCGTGTCCCTTGGCGTGGTGTAGCTGGCGGCGGGTCACCGCGATGGCCGGTAGGTCCGGGCCGGTCAGCTGGCGAATGCCGGGAGGCTGACGGCGGGATCATCGCCGATCGGAGCGATGGTTTCCAGCGTCAT
>JACRJB010000016.1 GCA_016215605.1 Rhodopseudomonas palustris | reverse complement strand
TCGACCATGTCGCACTTGTTCAGGAACACCACCAGCGCCGGAACGCCGACCTGGCGGGCCAGCAGGATGTGCTCGCGGGTCTGCGGCATCGGGCCGTCGGCCGCGGACACCACCAGGATCGCGCCGTCCATCTGCGCCGCACCGGTGATCATGTTCTTGACGTAGTCGGCGTGGCCCGGGCAGTCGACGTGGGCGTAATGCCGGTTCTTGGTCTCGTATTCGACGTGTGCGGTCGAGATCGTGATGCCTCGCGCCTTCTCTTCCGGCGCCTTGTCGATCTGGTCGTACGCGGTGAACGTCGCACCGCCCGTCTCCGCCAGAACCTTGGTGATCGCCGCCGTCAGCGACGTCTTGCCATGGTCGACGTGACCGATCGTCCCGATGTTGCAATGCGGCTTGTTTCGTTCAAACTTTGCTTTGGCCATCGCTCTTCTCCGTTCAGTCGCGGCTTACGCCGGCGACAATCAGGCAAACTTCTTCTGGACTTCCGCCGACACGTTGGCCGGGGCTTCCGCGTAGTGGTCGAACTGCATCGTGAAGGTCGCGCGACCCTGGCTCATCGAGCGCAGGTTGTTCACGTAACCGAACATGTTCATGAGCGGCACCATCGCGTTGATGACGTTGGCGTTGCCGCGCATGTCCTGGCCCTGGATCTGGCCGCGCCGCGAGTTGAGGTCGCCGATCACCGAACCGGTGTAGTCTTCCGGGGTGACGACCTCGACCTTCATGATCGGCTCCAGAAGAACCGACTTGCCCTTCTGCAGCGCTTCACGGAACGCGGCCCGGGAAGCGATTTCGAAGGCCAGCGCCGACGAGTCGACGTCGTGGTACTTGCCGTCGACCAGCGTCACCTTGACGTCGACGATCGGGAAGCCCGCGACCACGCCCGAGGTGAGCACGCTCTCGATGCCCTTTTCGACACCGGGGATGTACTCCTTCGGCACCGCACCGCCGACGATCTTCGACTCGAACACATAGCCCGCGCCCGGCTCGTTCGGCTCGACCACGAAGCTCACCGCAGCGAACTGACCGGTACCGCCGGTCTGCTTCTTGTGCGTGTAGTCGACTTCCGCCTTGCGGGTGATGCGCTCACGGAACGCCACCTGCGGCGCGCCGATGTTGGCGTCGACCTTGTAGGTACGCTTCAGGATGTCGACCTTGATGTCGAGATGCAGTTCGCCCATCCCCTTGAGGATGGTCTGCCCCGACTCCAGATCGGTCGACACGCGGAACGACGGATCTTCCGCGGCGAGTTTCGCCAGCGCGACGCCGAGCTTTTCCTGGTCGGCCTTCGACTTCGGCTCGATCGCGATCTCGATCACCGGCTCCGGGAATTCCATCTTTTCGAGGATGACCGGCTTGGCGGGATCGCACAGCGTGTCGCCGGTGCGCGCTTCCTTCAGGCCGGCCAGCGCGACGATGTCGCCCGCATAGGCTTCCTTGATGTCTTCGCGGTTGTTGGCGTGCATCAGCAGCATGCGGCCGATGCGCTCCTTCTTCTCGCGGGTCGAGTTCACCACGCCGGTGCCGCTCTGCAGAACGCCCGAATAGATGCGGCAGAAGGTGATGGTGCCGACGAACGGGTCGTCCATGATCTTGAACGCGAGCAGAGCCAGCGGCTCCTTGTCGTCCGCCTGGCGCACGACTTCGTTGCCGTCCTCGTCGATGCCCTTGATCGCCGGCACGTCGACCGGCGACGGCAGGTAGTCGACCACGGCGTCGAGCAGCGGCTGCACGCCCTTGTTCTTGAACGCCGAGCCGCACAGCACCGGATAGAACGCACCGGTCAGCACCGCCTTGCGGATCAGGCGCTTCAGGGTCGCCTCGTCGGGCATGTTGCCGTCGAGATAGGCGGCCATGGCGTCGTCGTCGAGCTCGACGGCGGCCTCGATCATCTTCTCGCGATATTCAGCGGCCTGGTCGGCCAACTCGGCCGGAATGTCGGCGTCGTGGAACTTGGCGCCGAGCGACTCGTCGTCCCAGATCACGGCCTTCATGCGAACCAGATCGATCAGGCCCTTGAAGTTGTTCTCGGAACCGATCGGCAGCTGGATCGCAACCGGCTTGGCGCCGAGACGGTCGACGATGTCCTGCAGGCACTTGAAGAAGTCGGCGCCGGTCTTGTCCATCTTGTTGGCGAAGACGATGCGCGGAACCTTGTACTTGTCGCCCTGACGCCAGACCGTCTCGGTCTGCGGCTCGACGCCCTGGTTGCTGTCGAGCACGCACACCGCGCCGTCGAGCACGCGCAGCGAACGCTCGACTTCGATGGTGAAGTCGACGTGGCCGGGAGTGTCGATGATGTTCAGACGCTTGCCGTTCCAGAACGCGGTGGTGGCGGCGGAGGTGATGGTGATGCCCCGCTCCTGCTCCTGCGTCATCCAGTCCATCGTCGCGGCACCTTCGTGCACTTCGCCGATCTTGTGGCTCTTGCCGGTGTAGAACAGGATGCGCTCGGTCGTCGTGGTCTTGCCGGCATCAATGTGGGCCATGATGCCGAAGTTGCGGTAGTCCTCGATGGCGTGAACGCGGGGCATGACGTCTTCCTTGATTCCGTTGCTTCGCCGTTACCAGCGATAGTGCGAGAACGCGCGGTTGGCTTCCGCCATCTTGTGCACGTCTTCACGCTTCTTGACGGCGTTGCCGCGGTTGTTCGAGGCGTCGAGCAATTCGGCCGACAGCCGCTCGGTCATGGTCTTCTCGTTGCGGCCGCGGGCCGCAGTGATCAGCCAGCGGATGCCCAGCGCCTGACGGCGGGTGCTGCGGACTTCGACCGGGACCTGGTAGGTCGCGCCGCCGACGCGGCGGGAGCGGACCTCGATGGCCGGCATCACGTTGTCGAGCGCCTGCTCGAACACGGTCAGCGGAGCCTGCTTGGTCTTGGCTTCGATCATGTCGAGCGCGCCGTAGACGATGCGCTCGGCGACCGACTTCTTGCCGGCGTACATAACCGAATTCATGAACTTCGTGACGACGATGTTCCCGAACTTCGGATCCGGAAGAACTTCGCGCTTTTCGGCGGCATGACGACGAGACATGGTTGAGCTTCCCGCTTACTTCGGACGCTTCGCGCCGTACTTCGAACGACGCTGCTTACGGTTCTTGACGCCCTGGGTATCGAGGACGCCGCGGAGAATGTGGTAGCGCACGCCGGGCAAATCCTTGACGCGGCCGCCGCGGATCATGACCACCGAGTGCTCCTGAAGGTTGTGGCCTTCACCCGGGATGTAACCGATGACCTCGAAGCCGTTGGTCAGGCGGACCTTGGCCACCTTACGAAGCGCCGAGTTCGGCTTCTTCGGGGTCGTGGTGTAGACGCGGGTGCACACGCCGCGCTTCTGCGGCGACTGCTGGAGCGCCGGAACCTTCTTGCGCGACTTCTGCACAACGCGCGGATTTGCGATCAGCTGGTTGATCGTCGGCATCTTCGCCTTCACCCTTGGCTTCGCGCGAAGCCTTTGTGGGGCTTCGCAAATTCGTTCGGGGCACCCGCCCCAGCGGCCGCCTCGCATCGATGGAGCAAGCCCAATCGCGCAAAGCGAAATCGCGCCAGCCACTCATCGCTGAGCGGAAAGCGCTTCCATGCAACAGAGGACCGCAGCAAAGAACCGGACAGCGTCGCTGACCGGCCTCATACCGAGGTCATGCTTCCAAAACAGTCCTCAGGAGAGAAACACTCCGGAGAACGATGAACGTCCTGGCATTGCCTGGCTTATAGAGACAGCGTTTGAGCGTCTTGGGTCGAGGTTGGTGCCTGAAATCCGTGAGGACGTTCGGGTGGTCCGTTCCGACGTTGGCGAAGCTCACCGCCTGTCTTGAAGTGGCCGGGTTTTATCGGCGCAACCCCTGCAAGTCAAGGCAAAACCGAATGCAGGGCGTCGTTCTGACGTCGCATCACCATATTCGGCGTAGCAGCACGAAATGCCCGCCATTAAAGGGGTTTTCGCGCAAGCGCGCGAGGGCCGGAAAGCCGGTTTCGCGCTGCGCTGCGGCGGCGTTCGGACGGCTGTCGGCGCGCGAGGGCGACGGATTCGGACAGAATCGGTCATGCAGCGGTCGTGACCGCGTCGCAAGCCAGCACGAGTCGCGTTAACGATTCGTGCACCGCCGGTTTCGTCCGGCAGCAGCGCCCTGCTCCGGGCACCGGCCTGGTGGCGCAAGCCGACAAGCTGAAGACAGACCGACGCTACACGCAAAGGTTGCTGGTCGGCATTACTTCGCGATTTCATCCGCTGCCCTTATCGACAGACGCTGCAGTCGCCGGGGATTGCAACCGGTCGGAGCGGCGTGCTTACTGATCGGCTCTCGGCGGCATTCCTGGACTGCCGAGCGAGAGGCGGGCCGTTCGGTGTTGTGGGTCAGGCGCAGCGTTCGGACGATCAGGCGGCAGCCGCAGGCCCCGCATCGCGGTCTCGCGGCGCGCCTGGCGCTGGCGTCGCTGCTGGCGCTGCAGGCTGCTCCCCTCGCCTTCGCCGACGCCGCGGACGACGACGACGCCGAGGCCAAGCCGTTCGCGCCGCAGCTCTATCTCGACTTCCGCAGCTATTATTCGCGGGTGCCGGCCGGGGTGCTGTCGATCGGCTTCAGCAATCCCTCGGGAGTGCTGTCGCAACTGACCTCGCTGACCGCCCGTCCTGCGCCGACGCTGCCGGCGAGTCAGGGCGTCGGCTTCGACGTGCCGCTGACGGTCGACCTCAACGAACAGGTGTCGCTGTATGGCGGCTTCAGCGCCACCGCCTCCAAGGCCGGCGATCTCGACTGGACCGCGATCACGATCACGAGCTGGAACGTCGGCATCCAGGCCGACATCTTTCAGCAGAACGGCGGCGCGATCCCGACGCTGACGCTGCAATCGACGCTGACCCGCACGGTGCCGTCCGGCCCGCTCGCCACCACGTCGCTGAACACCATCCTCGAGGCGAGCTACGCGCTCGACGCCGACGAAACCCGCGGATTTCTCGCCGGCGTGCAATCCACCCTGGTGGCCGTCGACGCCGATCTCGCCTCGCTACGGCCGAACTGGGTCGGCTGGCTCGGCGGCTTCTATCAGTGGGAGAGCAATTGGAAAGTGTCGGCCCGCGCCGGCATGCAGTCGTTCGGCGGCGCGCAGCTTCTGAACCTGACGCCGCTCGATCCGTTCACCCAGCCGATCCTGCGGCTCGATCTCGACAAGATGGACGATTCCGACAACCGCCTGTTCGGCATCACCGCCCAGATCGCCTGGACCCCGAAGCCGGCCTATCAGCTCACCGTCCGCACGCCGCTGTATCTGACGAAGAACTGAGCGATCGCTCCGAGCGTCATTGCGAGCGAAGCGAAGCAATCCAGGCGCCCCGCGCACTGAAGCTGGATTGCTTCGTCGCTGCGCTCCTCGCAACGACGGTTCGCGTCTGACGGTGAGGACTACGCCGGAAGTTCAGCGCGATCCGGTCTTGTTCAGACAGCCGTGTCCGCTCTCACTCCTCGTCGTCCTCATCGTCCTCATCATCATCGTCGTGACGGCCGCCGCGGTTGCTGTGGGTCTGGTCGTCCCACAGCTTGCGGTAGACGCCGTCCTTGGACAGCAGTTCCTTGTGCGAGCCGCGCTCGATCGCCTGGCCGTTGGAGATGACGATGATCTCGTCCATCTCGACCACCGAGGCGAGCCGGTGGGTCGAAAAGATCATGGTGCGGCCGCGCGCCAGCTTCAGCAGCGTCTTGTTGATCGCCGCCTCCGTGGTCTGGTCGAGCGCCGACGTCGCCTCGTCGAGCAGCAGCACCGACGGATCGCGGACGATGGCGCGGGCGATGGCGAGGCGCTGGCGCTGGCCGCCGGACAGCGTGTCGCCGCGCTCGCCGACCTGGGTGTCGTATTTGTCCGGCAGGCTCATGATGTAGCGGTGGATCTCGGCCTTCTTGGCGGCCTCGATCACCTCGGCGTCGGTGGCGCCCTCCTTGCCGAGCCGGATGTTCTCGCGGATCGACATGTTGAACAGCATGTTCTCCTGGAACACC
Source organism: Rhodopseudomonas palustris (assembly GCA_016215605.1). GTDB lineage: Bacteria > Pseudomonadota > Alphaproteobacteria > Rhizobiales > Xanthobacteraceae > Rhodopseudomonas > Rhodopseudomonas palustris_L. The sequence continues at coordinate 10,646 of JACRJB010000016.1, read as the reverse complement.
ACGGCCATGCTCTGCCGCAGCGAATCCAGCGTCACCTTGCGGACGTCGACGCCGTCGATGCTGACGCGGCCTTCGTCGGGCTGGTACAGCCGCAGGATCAGGTTGAGCAGCGTGCTCTTGCCCGATCCGCTCGGGCCGACGATGGCGATGGTCTTGCCGGCCTTGAGCTTGAGGCTGAGATTGTCGAGCACCGGCCGCTCGGCGCCTTCGTAGCTGAAGGTGACCCGCTCGAACGCGATGTTGTCGGTGATGCGCGGCAGTTCGGCGGCGCCGCTGCGATCGGCGATCGGGGTCGGCTCGTCGAGCAGCTCGTCCATGTGGCGCACCGCCGCGGCGGCCTGGATCGCCACCGGAATGAACTGCATCAGATGGGCGATGTTGTACGACACCTCCCAGAATGCGCTCTCGAAGGTGACGAAGGTGCCGACCGTGATCTGGCCCTTGGTCGCCAGATAGGCGCCGATCGCCAGCACCACGATGTGCAGCAGCAGCACCGCGACCGTGACCGAGCGCTCCACCATCGAGCGCAGGAACACCGCCTCGGCGATCTTGTTGCGGGTGGTGTTGTTGCGCAGCGTGAAGAAGCCGAACATCTTGCGCTGCAGGCTGAATGCCTTGACCACCGCCTGCGCGGCGACGTTCTCCTGCACCATGCCGAGCAGGCCGGCTTCCTGGACCTTCTGCTCGTAGTTCGCCTGCACCGCCTTCGGCGTCAGGATGCGCGGGCCGATCAGCGTGATCGGGAAGATCAGCAGCGCCACCACGGCGAGCTGCCAGTTCAGGAACAGCATCAGGATGACGCCGGCGATCAGTTCGAGCAACGGCAGCAGCGCGGTGTTGGCGAAGATCTCGACGACGTTTTCGAACGCCGCCATGTCGATCGAGAACCGCGACAGCGTTTCGCCGCGCTTGGTGCGGGCGTAATAACCGGCCGGCAGCCGCTGCACGTGCTCGAACAGCCGGGTGCGCACGTCGGTGATCACCGACGCGGCGAGCCGCGCGTCCCAGCGCTCGTACCACACCGCCACGATCGAGGTGATGATGCCGGCGACCGCGAGGATCGACAGGATCCGATAGAGTTCGTGGAAGTCCTCCTCGCCGAGCGCGTCGTCGATCAGGAACTTCAGGCTGAGCGGCATGATGACGTTGAACAGGGTTTCGACGACGACGCCGAACACCACGATCGCGACCATCTTCCGGTAGTTCGGCAGGATCGGCCGCACGAACCGCGCCACCGTGGCGAGCGCGCCGGCCGCCTCGCGCGCGGTGAAGACGACGAGCTCCTCGTCGTCATCATCGTCGTCGTCCTCCGCCTCGTCGTCGTCGTCTTCGTCCGCCGCGGCCTTCGCCGGCGCCGGCGTCTTGTCCTGGACGAGCTGCTTCATCGGCGGCTTGGTGCTCGGAACCACCGGCGCGATCTTGCCGACCGGCATCGCGAACTTTTCGTCGAGCGGCGACGCAACGGCATCGCCCTCCCCGGGCTCCGCCGTCGGATCGGCGGCCGGCGTGTCAGTCGGGGGCGTGACGGGCGGCTTGGAAGGTGGCTTTCGCGCCATGTATCGAACCGTGGATCAACCGTTGGGAACGGCCAGCACGACCGCAATGACGAACGCCGTGACTCGTCGAGCCACGGCGTATCCTAAGCTATCATCGATGACCGGGCAAAGCGCTCAGTCTTCGTCGTCGACCTTGTCGAAGAACGAGTAACGCAGACTGTCGGCGTCGCCGTACCATTTCCCGGGCCCCTTGCCGGCCTTCAGCGTCGCTTCCCACAGCCTGTCGCTGCAGTCGTTGCGATGCATCGCCAGATCGAAGCCGTTGTTGAAGAACAGTTCCGACCACTCCCACCAGGTGCCGAGCTTCTTCACGCCGCGCAGCAGGTCGTAGCGGTCGATCACGCCGGGATCCATGTCGCTGGTCACCGAGCCGAACACCAGGCCGGTGCGCGTCACCCGGTTGAGCTCGCGGATCGCCTTGACGACGCGGTTCTCCGGCAGGTGGCACAGGCTGGTCTCGAACACGAAATCGAACGAGGCGTCCTCGAACGGCAGGCCCGCGACCGAGCCGAACTGGTTGAACGGTTTCACTGCCTCGGGGGTCTTGGCGAGGATGCCGCGGTTGTTCTCGACGCCCCAGGCATCGATGCCGCGCTCGCGCAGCGCGCCGACCAGCTCGCCGCTGGCCGAGCCCGCGACCAGCAGCTTCTTGCCCTGCGGCTTGTCCCAGACCGTCCCGATCATCTCCAGCAGGTAGTCGGGATCGGTGAAGCGGTTCCAGACCTCGCGATACGGGCCCTGATTGCGATAGTTCGCGAAATACGACGCGTCGATCTTGTCGGACGACGGCTGGCCGGCGAGCGCGCGGGCGCGGCGCAGCTTCATCGTCTCGGTGACGATGATGTCGGTGGCGGCGTCGGAGGAGTCGAGCAGGCCGTTCAGCGTCGAGTCGAACAGATAGTCGCCGACCACGACGAAGCCCGGATGGTTCTTCGGCTCCGGCCGGTGATTGGTCATCACGTCGCGCACCGGCAGGCCGCCCGGAATGCAGTTCACCGACGACAGCCAGCGATGGGTCTTGCCCTCGCGGAAGTGCTCGCGGGCGTCGCCGAACGCGGTCGGCAGCGATTTCAGCGCCAGATCGATCAGTTCCTGATCGGTCAGATTGGAGAACGCCAGCGCGTCGGAACCCGCCACCAGGAAGTTCAGCACGCCGTATTTGCCGACGTCGTGGCGCGCGCCCTCGTTGTAGACGCAGCAGCCGCCGAACGCTTCCGACATGAACCAGGCGCCGGGGATCTTGTCGCCCCAGAACGGCGAGTCGAACAGCAGCGAGATCCGCAAATAGTGCGCCGGCCGGTCGAAATAGGCGACGTGCTTGACCATCGCCTTGCGCAGCTCTTCGTTGCCCCAGCCCAGCGTCGCCAGCCAGTTGTGCGGCAGGCACATCAGCACGAGGTCGAAGTCGCGCGTCTCCGGCCCCTTGCCGTTCATCATGTTCAGCTCGTAGCGGCCGCTCTCGGTCTTGCCGACCTTGAGGATGCGGTGGTTGAGCTGGATCTCGGCGTCGACCTCGGAGCGCAGCCCCTCGATCAGTTGCTCGTTGCCGTTCTGGATCGAGTACAGGCCGATATAGCCGTCGATATCCATCACGAAGTTCTTCAGCGCGTTGAGGCCGTTGGTGTTGTGGCTCTCGGTGGCGATGTCGGACTTCGCCATCACCTTGATGAAGCGCTTGGCGATCGGATCGTCGATCTCCTTGTCGAGCAGCTGCTCGCAATTGATCCATGCCCAGGGATGATCGTTGTCGTGGGCGCCGACGCCCTCGTAGTACTCGACCGGGGTGATCTGCTCGGTCAGCTTCTTGCGGAAGGCCAGGATCGCGTCCGCGGTCTTGTCGCCGTATTTGCGGCGCATCCCCGGGACGTCGTCGAGCAGCTCGCCGTCGAGCTGGACCTGCTCGGCGTCCATCGGAATGGTCTGCAGCCCGAAATGCTGCACCAGTTCGCGGAGCGGGTCCGGCCCGGTCATCGAGTAGTCGTACAGCTCGGCGACGCCGGCCTCGTACAGCGCCGGCGCGGTGTCGAAGGTGCGGGAGACGATCTTGCCGCCGATCCGGTCGGACGCCTCGAAAATCGTGACCCGGCACAGCGGGCCGAGCTTCTTCTTCAGGTACCAGGCGCTCATCAGGCCGCCCGGGCCACCACCAACGATTGCAAGGTCAAACATCTGAATCTTTCAACGCATCGGCGCAGGCCGATCGGCCGCGCTGCCAAACCCGATCCGCTCCGCCGGGGTCCGGGACAATCCGATTCTCTGCGAAAATCAGCTTTCGTTCAATGGCTTAAGACTGATTTTGACGTCGAACCGGGGCCCCTGATCGAAGGATCGCGTCGTTCATGAACAGCAAGGCCGTTTTCACCTGAAGGAAAGATGAACGGAGCGTGAGAGGGCCGACAAATCGTCGGCGGTGGGGTGCCGGACGCCCCCCGTGCGGCGCTGTTCGGTGCCGCAGCCGCGCCTTGGCCGGCCGGGCGGCGGCCATCGGGACCCGCCCCGGCATGCTTCAGCCGGCGGCAGCGCGGCGTTGGGGACGATGGCGGGAGGTCCGCCGCCGCGCGGTCTAGCGGCCCTCGCCGCCGGTGCGAGCCGCGGAGCCCGAGCGCCCGGCAAACTCGGCCGCAATATCCCGCAGCGGCGAATTGATCCGCTCGAGATGGTCGAGATCGTGCAATGCCAGCTTGAGGATTTGGCGCCGGCCCGGATCGCTCGATCGGTCGGCGATCGCGCGAAAGCCGAACCGGCCAAAAACCGGAACCAGGTCGCTGCGCGTCGCGATGAAGCACTCGCGGGCGCCGGCGATCAGCCCGCTGCGATACATCTGCCGGAACATCGGCACGATCATCGCCCGGGCGCGGCGCTCGGGCAGCGCCGCGAAGCGGGAATTGACCACGGTGGTGGCGAGATCGGTGGGCTGGGCGGCTTCGAGCAACCAGCCGAGATGCGGGTCCTTGACCGCGTCCGCCGCGCGGACCAGCCGGACGCTAGCCAGCGCCCGGTTCTTCCGCCTGGCGAAGAACACCAGGCTGCGGCGATCGATCGGCTCGACGAGACTGCGGCGCCGGTGATCGGCGCCGCGGCGGCGCGTGTCGTCGCCGACAAGGCCGAGTTCGTAGCGCAGCCGGCCGACGGCATCGAGGTCGGCTTCGGTCCGCGCGACATCGACGCCGAGCTCCGTCGCCGCGAGAGCCTCTGTCGGCCAGCCCGGCGCGCCGCCCCCAAGGCCTGGTTCCGGGGCATCGGAATCAGGCCGGAGATGCTCGAAGACGTCCGACATGCGCATCGCGAGTCCCGGCAGTTTCCTCGTCGGCGTCAGCCTGCACACGCGATCGGCCGAAAGCATCACCCGACCGGGTGACGGCTATGGCGCGCTCTCCAGTTCGGACATCTCAAAGGTCTCGATCCGCTCGCGGTCGCGGGCGCTGAGTTCGCTGGGCGCGCCGTCGCAGATCCCCGCCAACGCGTCCGGCCGGACCGCCCACTCCGCCATCCGCAGATACAGCACCGCGCCCTTGCCGGCGCCTTCGAGCAGATCGGCGATCTGGCGCTCGTCCAACGCGGCCTGCGCGATGGCTTCGAGGATCTGGTCGCCATGCGGCAGCGCCTCGTGCTGATGCAGCACCAGGAACTTGGTGTTGCTGCGGGTGAGGAAATCGCCGCGCAGCGCCTTGTGCACCAACGGCTTGGCGCGGCCGCCGGAAATGTTCTCGAGGATCGTCGCGGCGCCGAGCCGGACGAACGGCCGCTCCGTCACCACGTCCCGGAAATAGGCGTGCCACAACTCGACATCGAGCGGCGGCGCCAACGGCGCGACGCCGAGCTGGTGCAGATCGTTGGCGGCGACGAGGAAATGCAGCTCTTCCTCGTTGGCGAAATCGACCAGAAACGAGCGCAGCCGGCGACGCCGCGCGAGATCGGGGTGAGCGGCGATGGCCAGGAAATAGCGCTGCACGTCCTTGGTCAGATGATACTGGAACGACAGGTAGCGGATGTACTGCGCCCGCGTCGTCGGATGATGCGCGAGATAGGACGACAGCAGCGACGCAAAGCGGTCCTGAGCATCCTCGATCCGGGCAGCGAGCCGATTCATCGGGCGACCACTGCCGGTCGGAGGGAGTCGGATGCCGCGGCCGCCTCGGCGAAGCCCAAGGCCCGCCCCGCTGCGTCTTCGGCATCGACCAGCCGTCCAAGCAGGCTTCGCGCGATCGGCAGATAGGGCGATGCGACCGACGCCAGATGCGCGAAGTCGAAGGCGTCGAGCGCCAGGATTTCGAGGTGGCCGGCGACCGGATCGTTCAGCGTCCGGCCGAGCGGCACGAAGCCGAATTTGCCGAACAGCGGGATCAGTTCGGTCCGCGTCGCGAGCAGGCATTGACGCGCGCCCGCCAGCAGTCCGCTGCGATAGACCTGCTGAAACATCGGGACGATCAGGGCCCGCGCGGCCATCTCGGGACGGACGGCAAAGCGCGAATTGACCACGGTCGTCGCCGGGTCGGCCGGACGCGCGGCCTCGACCAGCAGCGCGAGATGCCGATCGGCCGGCGCGTCCGAGGCGCGCACCAGGCGAACCGCGCCGGCGACGCGCCCGTTCACTGTCGCAAAGAAGTTCAGGCTCAGGCGATCGAGCGGCTCGATGAACGTCTTGCCGACGTGATCGGTGCAGCCGTACTGCTTGCCCTCTCGGGCCACGTAGCGCTCGTAGCGCAGCCGCCCGACCGAGATCAGATCCGCGCGCGTCCGCGCGATGCCGATGCGGGCATCGCCCGAGGTCATTGCAGCGCTCGGCCAGACCGACGCGAGATCGGCGTCGCCCCAGGAGTCGAGCCAGGAATCGAGCCGTGAATCGAGCCTGGAATCGCGCCCTGGCATCGAGCTTCGGCGGACGGCGCGTGGAACATGGAGGTTCGGCATTGTCACCAGTCGCGGATCGATCGACTGGTCGAATGTGCGCCGCCGCTCCGCCGCGGAAATCACCCGGCTGGGGGAAAGTACGAAATTATTCGCGCAGCGCCTTGCCGGCGAGCAGGCTGACGAGCTGCTGCTGACGCGACAGGCCGGTCTTCGACAGCACGGCCTTGAGCTGGCTCCGCACGGTCTCACGATCGACGCCGTTGGACCGCGCCAGTTCGTCGACCGTCTGCGTCTGGCCGATGCCGCGCGCGACCCGCGCCTCGGCCGGCGTCAAGTCGAACAGTCCCTGCAACACCTCGGCGGTCGGAACCGCCGCGCGGTCCACCGGCGTGACCACCAGCAGCGCCGCGGCCTGCGTGAAGATGTCGTTGGCCGCGCCGCGCACCGGCACGAGGTGCATCACCATCGGCACCCGTTCCGCCGTCGCGCCGATCGGCACCGACTTGATCCCCGCCCCGTAGGCGTCGTCGAGGTCGGCCAACGCGATTGCGAGCAATGCATCGGCCGTCCGCTCCATAACCACCACACGCTGGGTCCGGTCCTGAAACAACGAGGGCATCAGCGCTTCGAACAGCGCGTTGGCGGCGAGCACACGGCCGCCGTGGCGAAGCACCGCCCCGGGCAGACCCAACGCCTGCAAGGCCTCGGCCTGCGCCCGCGCCCGCTCGAAGCCCAGCCGGTTCGCCGTCAGCGATGCCCGCGCGAGATGCGGGCGGAGGCTGTCCAAAAACGAAATGCTGTCCGGCTGAACCGGCCCCTGCCGAGACGTCCTGAAGATGGTGATCGCGACCGAATCGCCGACCGGCATCGGAATCAGCGTGCCGGCCCGGTAGTCGAGGCCGTGCTTGCGGAAAAACCCGCGATAGACGGCGTCTTCGTCCAGTTCGGCGTCGGTGAACAGATCGCGCTCACTGACGAAGCCTGGATGCCCGAGCGTCATTGCGCGGGGCAGCGTGCGGTCGCGGCTGCTCCAGCCGCCCTCCATGAACAGGCTCATCGTGCCGTCGTGCCTGGTCGAGTTGACCGCACGGCTGTAGCCGTCGCGGATCGCGAACAGCGCGCCGCCGTTGCCGTCGATCGCATCGCCGATTTCGTCGAGCAGGATCGGCCACAGCGACGGCACCAAGCCGGCCTCGTGGATGCGGTCGATCAAACGATCGGCGGACGATCCACTCATCATCGCGACACCCTCACGTGCATCTTCGGACTCACTCGCGTCAAGTTAACCGAAGTTCGCCGCCGCGTGGGAGTGGAACTCACGCCCGACGAAAAAAGGGCCGGCTTGCGCCGGCCCTTTTCCAATCCTTGGTGTCGCCCCGGTCGTTATTCGACCGGCGGCAGCGCCAGCGGTTCCGCTTCCGGCGTGGCGGGCGGCACGATGGTCGCCTGCTTCTCGCGTTCGTCGAGGATCATGCGATCCCGCTTCATCGCGACTTCGCGGATCTTGGCCATCGAGGCGCCGGTGCCCGCCGGGATCAGCCGGCCGACGATGACGTTTTCCTTGAGGCCTTCCAGCGGGTCCACCTTGCCGTTGACGGCGGCTTCGGTGAGCACGCGGGTGGTCTCCTGGAACGACGCCGCCGAGAAGAACGAACGGGTCTGCAAGCTCGCCTTGGTGATGCCGAGCAGAACCGGCGTCCCCGTGGCGATCTTCTTGCCCTCGTCGCGCGCCTTGGCGTTGAGCTGGTCGAACTCGATCTTGTCGATCTGTTCGCCCGAGATCATGTCGGTCTCGCCCTGGTCGGTGATCTCGACCTTCTGCAGCATCTGGCGAACGATCACCTCGATGTGCTTGTCGTTGATCAACACGCCCTGGAGCCGATAGACCTCCTGGATTTCGTTGACCAGATAGGCAGCGAGTTCCTCGATGCCCTTGATCGCCAGGATGTCGTGCGGCGCCGGGTTGCCTTCGACGATGAAGTCGCCCTTTTCGACGATGTCGCCGTCCTGCAAGTGGATGTGCTTGCCCTTCGGGATCAGGTACTCGCGCGCCTCTTCTTCCTTGTCCATCGGTTCGATCGAGATCCGACGCTTGTTCTTGTAGTCGCGGCCGAACCGGATGGTGCCGGCGATTTCGGCGATGATCGCGGCGTCCTTCGGCTTGCGGGCCTCGAACAGTTCCGCGACGCGCGGCAGACCGCCGGTGATGTCGCGGGTCTTCGCGCTCTCGGTCGAGATACGCGCGAGGATGTCGCCGGGCTTCACCTTGGCGCCGATGTCGACCGACAGAATCGCGTCGACCGACAGCATGTAGCGGGCGTCGCCGCCGCGCGGCAGCTTCAGCACCTTGCCGTCCTTGCCCTTGATCACGATCGCCGGACGCAGATCCGCACCGCCGCGGGTCGAGCGCCAGTCGATCACGATACGCTTGGCGATACCGGTCGATTCGTCGAGCGTTTCCGAGATCGACTGATCTTCGATCAGATCCTCGAAATCGATCGTGCCTTCGAGCTCGGTCAGGATCGGACGAGTGTACGGATCCCACTCGGCGATGCGCTGGCCGCGCTTGACCGTATCGCCCTCGTCGACGTGCATGCGCGCGCCGTACTGGATGCGATGGGTCGCACGCTCGGTGCCGTCCGGGTCGACGATCGCAACCACCATGTTGCGGACCATCGCCACGTTGTGGTTCTCGCCGTTGCGGGCGATCGCCTTGTTCTTGATGACGACCTTACCCTCGAAGTTCGACTCGATCACCGACTGCTCGTTGATCTGAGCCGCACCGCCGATGTGGAAGGTACGCATCGTCAGCTGCGTGCCCGGTTCGCCGATCGACTGCGCGGCGATGACGCCGACCGCCTCGCCGTGGTTGACCGGCGTGCCGCGGGCGAGATCGCGCCCGTAGCACTTGCCGCAGATGCCGTTGACCAGCTCGCAGGTCAGCGCCGAGCGGATCTTCACTTCCTGGACGCCCGCCTGGTGGATCGCTTCGATGTCGCGCTCCTCCATCAGCTCGCCCTTCTTGACGATCACCTCGTTGGTCTGCGGATCGCGCACGTCTTCGCCCGCGGTGCGGCCGAGGATGCGGGAGCCGAGCGAGGCGACGACGGTGCCGGCGTCGATGATCGCCCGCATCTTGATGCCGAGCGAGGTGCCGCAATCATCCTGGGTGATGATGCAGTCCTGCGCCACGTCGACCAGACGGCGGGTCAGGTAACCCGAGTTCGCGGTCTTCAACGCGGTGTCCGCGAGACCCTTACGGGCGCCGTGGGTCGAGTTGAAGTATTCGAGAACCGACAGGCCTTCCTTGAAGTTCGAGATGATCGGCGTCTCGATGATCTCGCCCGACGGCTTGGCCATCAGGCCGCGCATACCGGCGAGCTGACGCATCTGCGCCGGCGAACCACGCGCACCGGAGTGGGCCATCATGTAGATCGAGTTGACCTGGGTCTCCGCGCCGGACGAATTCTTCCGGACCGCGGAGATCTCCTTCATCATCTCCTTGGCGATTTCCTCGGTGGCCTTCGACCAGGCATCGACCACCTTGTTGTACTTCTCGCCGTGGGTGATCAGACCGTCGTTGTACTGCTGCTCGAAATCCTTCGCCAGCGTACGGGTGGTGTCGACGATCTTCCACTTCGAGGCCGGCACGACCATGTCGTCCTTGCCGAACGAAATGCCCGCCTTGAACGCGTTGAAGAAGCCCAGCGCCATGATGCGGTCGCAGAAGATCACCGTCTCCTTCTGACCGCAGTGGCGATAGACCTGATCGATCACGCTCGAGATCTCGCGCTTCGTCATCAGCTTGTTGATGGTCTCGAACGGCAGCTTCACCGACTTCGGCAGAACCTGACCGAGCAGGATGCGGCCCGCGGTGGTCTCGACCAGCCGCTGGTACGGCTTGCCCTCGTCGTCGAGCGAGTCCCAGCGATACTTGATCTTGGTGTGCAGGTGGATGACCTTGGAGAACAGCGCGTGCTCCAGCTCCGCGAGGTCGCCGAACACCTTGCCCTCGCCCGGCAGCCCTTCCCGCAGGATCGACAAATAGTACAGGCCGAGAACGATGTCCTGCGACGGCACGATGATCGGCTGGCCGTTCGCGGGATGCAGGATGTTGTTGGTCGACATCATCAGCACGCGCGCTTCCAGCTGCGCTTCGAGCGACAGCGGGACGTGCACGGCCATCTGGTCGCCGTCGAAGTCGGCGTTGAACGCGGCGCAGACCAGCGGGTGCAGCTG
>JACRJB010000017.1 GCA_016215605.1 Rhodopseudomonas palustris | reverse complement strand
GGCGATGTCGACCGCGAGCGCCTTTAGCGGCGAGATGTACAGCGTGTGCATGCCGCCGACTAAACCCTCTCCCCTTGTGGGAGAGGGTGCCCTAGCGGAGCGAGGGCGTGTGAGGGCATGATCACCACGCTCGTCCATCCCCTCACCCGGCTCGAACCCGCTCCGCGCGTTCGAGCCACCCTCTCCCACAAGGGGAGAGGGTTTGGCTGCGACGCGTGGTCCCGCCCCGCTCAATTCCACCAGCGTCGGCAGAAATCCCGCCAGCGTCTTGCCCGCGCCGGTCGGCGCGATCAGCAGTGCGGCGCGGCCGGCTTGCGCGCGTTGCAGCAGCGCGAGCTGGTGCGCGCGCGGCGTCCAGCCGCGCTCGGCGAACCAGCGGCGGAACCGCTCGGGCAGCAGCTCGAGGGATGGATCGGATTGGGCGAGGCTCACCAGGCCAAGCTAGGCATTCGGACCGCTGAGGTCGAGGTTTGGCGCTGGAAATGTCGGCCCCCACGGCGTCATTGCGAGGAGCGAAGCGACGAAGCAATCCAGCGCAGTGCACCGAGCCTCTGGATTGCTTCGCGGAGCCTGTCATCGGGCGGCGCCAAGCGCCGACCCGTTGGCTCGCAATGACGTCGCTTGGCCGGCTCGGCCCAATTTCGCTGCCGTCGTGCGGCTTCTTGGACCAATCGATCCGATGCGTCGTTCAAACGAAAATGGCCGGGACGAGCCCGGCCATGTCGTAGCTAATCGTGGACCAGTTCCGGTCGATGGACCGGACTTACTCCGTGACCGGCTTGTCCGAGACGTCCCAGTCCTTGCCGTTGAACTGCATGGTGTAGAGCGTCTTGATCGAGGTGTAGTCGGTCGGCGTGTAGGAATAGCTGACGCCGGGCAGCATGTGCGGCGTGCTGAAACCGCCCAGCATCGACGCCTGCTTCAGGACGTTCTCGTGGGTCAGGTCGTCGCCGCAGCGGCGCAGGATCTCCGCCATCGCGGCGGCCTGGCCGTAGCCCGAAAACGCGATCGAATTGTCCGGCGTCACGTTCGGCAGATACTTCTTGCGCAGCTCTTCGAACGCCAGCACGCCCGGATCGTTGGCCCATTTCGCCGAGCCGATGTCCTTGGTGTAGGCGATCGCGACGATGCCCTTGGCGTTTTCGAGGCCCGCGGCCTCGAGAATCGAACGCCCGGTCGAGCCGGCCGACAGCAGCTGCAGCGGCTTCCAGCCGAGTTCGGCGACCTTGCGGATCGACTGCGACGTCGCCTTGCCGGTGGTGATGTTGTAGAACACGTCGGCGCCGGATTTCGACAGATTGATCATCTGCGAATCGATCGTGGGCTCAGTCAGGTCGTAGCTGGCTTCCGCCACCACCTTGGCCTTGCCGCCGGCGTCCTCCAGCACCTTCTTGAACGGACCCAGGAAGTCACGGCCGAAATCGTCGTTCTGATACAGGATCGCGATCTTGGCGTCGGGCTTCACGCTGACCACGTATTTGGCGAGGATGCGGGCCTCGGTCGGGTACAGCGGCAGCCCCGCCATCGTCCATTTGAATTCCTTGGGGTTGTTCCACTTCGACGCCCCGGTGTTGAGCAGCAGCTGCGGCACCTTCTTGCTGTTGAGATATTTGTGGACCGCGGTCTGCGGCGCGGTGCCGAGCGAGCCGTACAGCGCCAGAACCTCTTCCTGCTCGACCAGGCGGCGGGTCGCCTCGACGGCCTTGGGGGCGCTGTAGGAATCGTCGAGCGTGATGAACTTGACCTTGCGGCCGTTGATGCCGCCCTTCTCGTTCAGCATCTGGAAATAGGCTTCGCCGACACGGCCGAGGACGCCGTAGAGCGAGCCCGGCCCGGAATGCGGCACGGTCTGGCCGATCTTGATTTCGGTGTCGCTGGCGCCGGGATCGTATTTCTTCTCGGCCGCAACCACCGTCGTGGCCCCGAGCAGCAAGGCGGCGAGCGCCGCGGCCGACATGCCGACGGATTTTGAGCGCTGTTTCATCGAGTTTTCCTCCCCTGATGTGCCGGTTCGCTGGCGCGTCCGGTTCTCGTTCTGCCGCGGCGTGGATCGCTCTTTGCGGCGCGTCATCCTGTGCGGAACACCGCTGGATCGCAACCCTGGGCAGCCGAAAATCAGGCCCGGATTTCCCGCTTTGCGGCAAAACTGGCGGATTTTGCCAGCGACCTCTGGCCGCAGCCGGCGGGTTCCCGTCCGCCGGGATTCCGTCCCTTAATCAATCGTTTACGCCGAGAGCGGGGTCCGAATTTCGGTGGGTGTGGCCGCCCGGGTACAGCCCGAAGCAGGCATCGCCGGTAGAGTTTTCCCAATCATTAGGAAGGTCCCCATGAAAAAGATTCTCGCCGGCGTGGCGCTCATCGGCTCAGCCGTCAGTGCCCAGGCAGCCGATCTCGCCGTCAAAGCTCCCTACCTCAAGGCGCCGGCGGCAGCGATCTACGATTGGACCGGCTTCTACATCGGCGCCAACGTCGGCGTCGGCCTCGGCCGCGACCTCACGGCTCACGCCTTCCCCGCCGGCGGCACGTTCAACTCCACCTATCTGCAGCCGCAGGGCGTGATCGGCGGCGGTCAGGTCGGCTACAACTGGCAGAGCAACACCACCTTCCTGGGCCCGCTGCTGATCGGCGTCGAAGCCGACATCCAGGGCAGCGGCATGAGCACCGGCCACACCACGCTGAACAGCCTGGCCGGCCCGGTGAACTACAATCAGAAGCTCGACTGGTTCACCACCGTGCGCGGCCGCGTCGGCCTGGTTCGCGGTCCGGTGGTCGGCTACTTCACCGGCGGTTTCGCCGCCGCCAACGTCAAGACCACGGTCACGGAAGTCGGCCTGGTGCCGTTCGCGCTCAGCGAAACCCGCACCGGCTGGACCATCGGCTCCGGCGTCGAAGCGGCGCTCGGCGGCAACTGGACCGGCAAGATCGAATATCTGTATCTCGACCTCGGCAACCGCAACGACACGTTCGGCACCCAGGCGCTGCGCACCCAGTATCGCGAGAGCATCTTCCGCGCTGGCCTGAACTATCGCATCGGCGGCACCGGCATGTACATCACGCCGCCGCCGGCGAACTGGGCCGGCCTGTATCTCGGCGGCAATTTCGGCGGCGCGATCGGGCGCAACCGCTCGTCCTCGACGGTCGGCGCCTTCACCGAGCAGTTCAACCTGTCGCCCGACGGCTACGTCGGCGGCGGCCAGATCGGCTACAACTGGCAGGCTGCGAACTGGGTGTTCGGCGCCGAGGCCGACTTCCAGGGCTCGACCCAGAAGGACGACCGCACCGCGGTGTTCAATTCGACCGTGCGCTACAACCAGAAGCTCCCCTGGTTCGGCACGGCGCGCGGCCGGCTCGGCTATTCGGTCGGCTCGACGCTGTTCTACGCCACCGGCGGTTACGCCTACGGCAACGTCAAGACCAACGTCGTGACCGCGACCAGCAACGACACCTTCAACCGCACCCGCAGCGGTTATGCGGTCGGCGCCGGCATCGAGACGCCGTTCCAGCTGTTCGGCCTGCTCGGCCCGAACTGGACCTCGAAGACCGAATATCTCTATGTCGACCTGGGCTCGACCACCGACAGGTTCGGCGCGACCGGCGTGACCACCTCCAAGGTGACCGAACACATGCTCCGCACCGGCATCAACTATCACTTCAACCAGCCGGTCGTCGCGAAGTACTAAGCTTCGTCCGATCCGGACCTGAGACACCGAACCCCGGCCGAAAGGCCGGGGTTTTTGTTTGGGCGAAGGTTTTCGAGGTGACCTCACTGCCTGGGGCGCCCTCACCCCAGCCCTCTCCCGCTTGCGGGAGAGGGAGCGCGCTGCGGTTCGGGGCGACGACTTCCCTCCTCTCGGTAGACGCAAGAAGGCGCGCCGAGCACGGCGCACCTCTCCCGCTTGCGGGGGAGGTCGACGCGCGCAGCGCGGCGGGTGAGGGCTGCGGCCTCTCCGCGAGTCGCGGACTCATTGCCTGGGGCGCCCTCACCCCAGCCCTCTCCCGCGAGCGGGAGAGGGAGCACGCTGCGGTCGGGGACGGGGAGGAGCTAGACGGCACTCAGGGCTTGAAAGCCACCACGGCCAGCCCGGGCAGCGCATCGACGGAACCAGTCCGGGTGCGACTCGTTTGCCCTGCTGGCCGGCCTATATAGACATCATGCGTCCCCACGACATCCTGCTGCCGATCGCCTCCGGACTGTGCTGCAAGCCCGGTGGCTTCCATATCGATCCGGTGCGGCCGGTGGAACGCGCCGTGATCACGCACGGCCATTCCGACCACGCCCGCCCCGGCCACGGCGCCGTGCTGGCGACGCAACAAACCCTCGACATGATGCGGCTGCGCTATGGCGAGAACTTCGCCGGCAGCACGCAGGCGATCGGCTACGGCGAAACGCTGCGGCTCGGCGACACCACGGTGACGTTCCATCCCGCCGGCCATGTGCTCGGCTCGGCGCAGGTCGCGGTCGCATGCGGCGGCATTCGGATCGTCGCCTCGGGCGACTACAAGGACGCGCCCGACCCGACCTGTACGCCGTTCGAGATCGTGCCCTGCGACGTGTTCATCACCGAGGCGACGTTCGGGCTGCCGGTGTTCCGCCATCCCGACGCGGCCGGTGAAGTCCGCAAGCTGCTGGATTCGGTCGCGCTGTTTCCCGAGCGCGCGCATCTGGTCGGCGCCTATTCGCTCGGCAAGGCGCAGCGGGTGATCGCGCTGATCCGCCAGGCTGGCTACGACGCGCCGATCTATCTGCACGGCGCGATGGAAAAGATCACCGCTTACTACGCGGAGCGCGGCGTGCCGCTCGGCGAACTACGCCCGGTGAAAGGCGTCAAGAAGGCCGACCTCGCCGGCACCATCACGCTGGCGCCGCCCTCCGCAACGTCAGATCTGTGGACGCGGCGTTTCCCAGATCCGCTCACCGCCTTCGCGTCCGGCTGGATGCGGGTGCGCGCGCGGGCGCGGCAGCGCGGCGTCGAACTGCCGCTGGTGATTTCCGACCACGCCGACTGGGACGGCCTCACCGCCACCATCGCGGCGACCGGCGCCGGCGAAGTCTGGGTGACGCACGGCCAGGAAGACGCGCTGGTGCATTGGTGCCAGACAAAGGGCCTCGCCGCGCAGCCACTCGATCTGGTCGGCTACGGCGACGAGGACGAAGACGTCGGCATGCCGGCGGCCGAGAGCGAGGCCGCCGAGGCATGAACCGCTTCGCCGCGCTGCTCGACCGCCTCGCCTACGAACCCGGCCGCAACGCCAAGCTGCGGCTGCTGGTCGCTTACTTCCGCGAGATCGAAGACCCCGACCGCGGCTACGCCCTCGCCGCGCTGACCGGCGCGCTGTCGTTCCGCCACGCCAAGCCGGCACTGATCCGCGCGCTGATCGCCGAGCGGACCGATCCGGTGCTGTTCGGCCTGTCGTACGACTACGTCGGCGATTTGTCGGAAACGGTGGCGCTGATGTGGCCTGCCCCAACCCGAGCGCACGCGAACTCCCCTCCCCCTTGCGGGGAGGGAGCCTGCCCCGGACTTGATCCGGGGTCGGGGGTGGGGGTCCACAACGGGAGCCCATCCTCGGGGCGCCCTCACCCCAACCCTCTCCCGCAAGCGGGAGAGGGAGCTCGCCCCGCAAGCGGCGAGACCATCGCTTCAGAACTCAGCGCCGAAGTCAGCCCCGGCCACAACAACCCGCCTCCCCCCACGCTGACCGAGATCGTCACCACCCTGCACAGCCTCGGCAAGGCCGAACTGCCGGCGCAGCTCACGCGGTGGCTCGATGAGCTCGACGAGACCGGGCGCTGGGCGCTGCTCAAGCTGGTCACCGGCGCACTTCGCATCGGCGTCTCGGCGCGGCTGGCCAAGACCGCGGCGGCGGCGCTCGGCGACAAGGATCCGCACGATGTCGAGCTGATCTGGCCGGGGCTCGCGCCGCCCTATCTCGAGCTGTTCGCCTGGCTCGAAGGCCGCGGGCCGCAGCCGGTCAACCGCGATCCGGCGCCGTTCCGGCCGGTGATGCTGGCGCACGCGGTCGAGGACGGCGACTTCGCCGCGATGAACCCGGCCGACTACATCGCCGAATGGAAATGGGACGGCATCCGCGTCCAGGCTGTCAGCGGCGTGAACGAGCACGGCGACACCGCGGTGCGCCTCTACTCGCGCAGCGGCGAAGACATCACCATGAGCTTCCCCGACCTGCTGCCGTCGCTGCGCCTGCCCGGCGCGATCGACGGCGAACTGCTGGTGCTGCGCGAGGGCCGCGTGCAAAGCTTTAACGTGCTGCAGCAGCGGCTGAACCGCAAATCGGTGACGCCGAAGCTGACCAGGGACTATCCGATCCATCTGCGCGCCTACGATCTGCTCGGCGACGGCGACGAGGATCTGCGCACGCTGCCGTTCGCCGAACGCCGCGCACGGTTGGAGACTTTCATCGCCCGACTCGACGACCCGCGCATCGATTTGTCGCCGACCGTGGCGTTCGACGACTGGGACGGGCTGCGCGCCGCGCGGCGCGATCCGGCTTCGGCGGGCGCCGGCCTCGATGCCGATGCCGTCGAGGGCGTGATGCTGAAGCGGCGCGATGCGCCCTATCTGCCGGGCCGGCCGAAGGGCCAGTGGTGGAAGTGGAAGCACGACCCGCACATCATCGACGCCGTGCTGATGTACGCCCAGCGCGGCCACGGCAAGCGCTCGTCCTATTACTCCGATTACACCTTCGGGGTGTGGACCGCAGCCGACGGCGGCGATCAGCTCGTGCCGGTCGGCAAGGCGTATTTCGGCTTCACCGACGAGGAGCTGCTGCAGATCGACCGTTTCGTCCGCCGCAATACCACCGAAAAGTTCGGTCCGGTCCGCCATGTCGTGCACGAACCCGATCAGGGCCTGGTGCTGGAAGTCGCATTCGAAGGCCTGCAACGCTCGCCCCGGCACAAATCCGGCGTCGCGATGCGCTTCCCGCGCATCAGCCGGCTGCGCTGGGACAAGCCGCCGCGCGACGCCGACCGGCTGGAAACGCTGGAGCGGATGCTCAAGGCCGAAGCGCCGGGTCCTGAAAAAGCCGCGGCGGGCGGCCATTGACGCCACCCGGCCGGTTCCCCATTTTCCCGGCACCGACTATGATGCGGCCCGACCGCGCGAGGACATCAGCAATGCGAGACGACACACGGGACCTGCCCGCGAACGATAGCCTGACCCGCTTCCTCGGCGGCTCGCCGCTCGCGGTGCTGTTCAGGCTGGTGCTGATGTCGATCCTGGTCGGCGTGGTGCTGGCGGCGATCGGCCTCGACCCCTGGAACATTCTGGTCAGCATCCGGCTGCTGTTCCAGCGAATCTGGGATCTCGGCTTCGACGCGATCAGCGGGGTGTGGCGCTACTTCCTGCTCGGCGCCGTGATCGTGATCCCGATCTGGCTGCTGTCGCGCCTGTTCGGCGCACCGCGCGGGAGATAATCCGCTCGGACTGGAGTCTTGCCTCCCGCCTCTTCCGTCAGCTCCCGACAGGTGTTCGCCATCGCCGGCCCGGCGATGGTCGCGAACCTGACCACGCCGCTGCTCGGCGTGGTCGCCACCACCGCGATCGGGCGGCTCGGCGACGCCACCCTGCTGGGCGGCGTGGCGATGATGTCGGTGATTTTCGACTGCCTGTTCTGGCTGTTCAGCTTCCTGCGGATGAGCACGCTGGCGTTCACCGCGCAGGCCATCGGCGCCGGCGACACCCGCGAGGTGCCCGGGCATCTGATCCGCGGCCTGATCGTCGCCGCGCTGATCGGGCTGGCGCTGATCGCACTGCAGGCGCCGATGGCCGCAGCACTGCTCGGTGCGATGGGCGGCAGCGACGGTGTCAGCGCCGCCGCGAAGACCTATTTCACCATCCGGATCTGGTCCGCGCCGCTGGTGCTGGCGAATTTCGCCGTGCTGGGCTGGCTGGTCGGACAGGCGCGCGCCAAACTCGCGCTCGGCGTGCAGGTCGCGATCAACCTGATCAACATCGCCGCGACGATCGCGCTGGTGCTGTGGTTCGCGTTCGGCATCGCCGGCGCGGCGATCGCGGCGGTGATCGCCGAGGGGGCCGGGCTGGTCATCGGGCTCGCGATCGCGATCTGGCTGTTCCGCGGGGTGCCGCGGCCGTCCCGCGCCGCGCTGTTCGATTCCGACAAGTTGAAACGGATGTTCGCGGTCAACCGCGACATCATGATCCGCACCGCCGCGATGATCGCGGTGTTCCTGTTCTTCACCGCGCAGGGCGCCCGTAACGGCGACGTCGTGCTCGCCACCAATTCGGTGCTCAACAACTTCCTGATGGTCAGCGCGTTCTTTCTCGACGGCCTCGCCAACGCCGCCGAACAGCTGTGCGGCCGGACGCTCGGCGCCCGCGACCGCGCCGGCTTCGTCGCCGCGACCCGGCTGGTGATCCTGTGGGGCTTCGGATTCGCCCTCGTGGTCAGCGCTATCTACGCGACGGCCGGTCCGCTGCTGATCGACGTGATGACGTCCAACGCCGAGCTGCGCCGCGCCGCCCGCGACTATCTCTGGCTGGTGACGCTGGCGCCGATGCTCGGCGTGTTCGCCTTCTCCTATGACGGCGTGTTCATCGGCGCCACCTGGGCGCGCGAGATGCGCAATCTAATGCTGCTGTCGATGGTCCTGTTCTTCGCATCGTGGCTGGCGCTGCGTTCGTTCGGCAATACCGGGCTTTGGCTCGCGCTGCTGTCGCACTACGTCTGGCGCGGCGGACTGCAGGCGTTGCGCTATCCGGCGATGCTGCGCAGCTCGTTCCCGCCCGTCGCGATCCGCTGAACTTTCCGAAAATCTGTAGCTTCTTTTTAGCTCGGTTTTCACGACATGATTAGTTGTGGTCAAAACAGCTCTTCGCGAATGAGCTGCTATCGAAATACCATCTCCCCAAGAAACTCACAGGAGAGATGGAAATGTGTCAGGCCTGCCCCGAAATCGGATTGTCGCGTCGGAAGCTGTTTCAAGGCGGGCTCGGGCTCCTCGCCGCGGCATCGCTGCCGCTGGCGGCGCATGCGCAGTCGTCCAATTCGAGCGACACGCCGGACGCGGCGCTCGACAAGCTGATGCAGGGCAATGCGCGTTATGTCGGCAACGAGCTGCGCGAGCGCGATTTCTCCTCCGGCCGGGTCGCCCGGACGCAGGGCCAGTCGCCGTTCGCGGCGATTCTCGGCTGTGCCGATTCGCGGATCGCGCCTGAACTGGCGTTCGACCAGGGACCGGGCAGTCTGTTCGTCGTCCGCATCGCCGGCAATTTCGTCACGCTGGACGGGCTCGCCAGTCTGGAATACGGCGCCGCGGTGCTCGGCACCAAGGTGATCATGGTGCTCGGCCACAGCAATTGCGGCGCGGTCAACGCCACCGTCGCCGCGCTGCAGAAGGGCAACGACCTGCCGGGACACATCGGCGATCTGGTCCGCGAGATGAAGCCCGGGATCGAACCGACGCTGAAGCAGCCCGGCGGCGACCTGGCGCAGCGGGCGGTGATCGCCAACGTTCGCAGCAATGTGCAGCAACTCAAGCAGTCGAAGCCGATCCTCGCCGGGCTGGTGACGAGCGGCAAGCTGAAGGTGGTCGGCGGCGTCTACGATCTCGCCAGCGGCAAGGTCGAACTGGTGTAGGGCGGGAGCCGGCCGGGTCGGCGACGCGCGCGCCCGGCCGGGTTCGACGCGGCGTGCCCAACCGAGACGGCTGCGGCTAACCGGCCCGCGGCCCCGCGGGCGGCCTGCAATCCGGCGATGGTTGGGCTTTCGCTCCGCATCCCACAAGCGTAGAGGTGCCCCACGGCCGGCAACCGGCCGGCCGAGGGGTCAGCGATGCAATTGCGTTTTGTCGGCTGTGGCGATGCGCTCGGCTCCGGCGGCCGGCTCAACACCTGTTTCCACGTCGCGGGCGAGCGCGTCAATTTCCTGATCGACTGCGGCGCGACCTCGCTGCCGGCGCTGAAGCGCTACGGCATTTCCCGCGAAGCGCTCGACCTGGTCCTGATCACCCATTTCCACGGCGACCACTTCGGCGGCCTGCCGTTCCTACTGCTCGACGCGCAGTTCACCAAGCGCAAGCGACCGCTGGTGATCGCCGGGCCGCTCGGCATCGACATCCGATTGACGCGGCTGATGTAAGCGCTGTTCGAACATTCCTCGGCGACCAGGCCGACCTTCGATCTGCAGGTGGTGGCGCTCGAACCGGCTGCGCCGCAGACGTTCGGCGCGGTGACGGTGACGCCGTTCCCGGTGGTCCACGGCGATTCCGGCGGGCCGTTCTTCGCCTACCGGATCGAAGCGGAAGGCCGCACCCTGGCCTATAGCGGCGATACGCAATGGACCGACACGCTGGTGAACGCGGCGCACGACGCCGACCTGTTCATCGCCGAGGCCTACACCTACGACCGCACGGTGAAGAACCATCTCAGCCTGAAGATGCTCGAGACGCATCTGCCGGAGATCAATCCGAAGCGGCTCATCCTGACCCACATGGGCGACGACGTACTGCACAAGCTCGACGGCGTCTCGCACATGGGCGCAAGCGACGGACTGATCGTGGAGTTGTAGGTCGCCGCGCCCCCGGCACGCACTGCCCCAAGCGCGTTGTTACCCCAGGCGCCGCGTTGCCGCAGGCGCGCTCTTGCCCTAGGCACGTCGTTCCGGGGCGCGAGCGCAAGCTCGCGAACCCGGAACCTCGATGTGAGTTTGTTCTTTTCCAGCTCTTCGAGATTCCGGGTTCGCTTGCTATGCAAGCGCCCCGGAATGACGGCGGACTTGTCAGACAGAGCGGATCGTTACACCGGCCACTCTTCGGCCGTGATCGTGGGCGCGTCGGCGCCGACGATTTCGGCCAGCGAGTCCCGGCCGGTGCGCAGCAGCGTCGAGGCGAGATCGGCCTTGATGCTGTCGACCAGGCCGAGGCCCTTGTAGATCAGCGCCGAATACAGCTGCACCAGGCTGGCGCCGGCGCGGATCTTGGTCAGCGCCGCGCCGCCGGAATCGATGCCGCCGACGCCGATCAGCGGAAACGCGCCCTCGGCCCGCACATAGGTCTCCGCCACCATCCGGGTCGACAGCCGGAACAGCGGCCGGCCGCTGAGGCCGCCCTGCTCGGCCATCCGAGTCCGCTCGCGCAGCAGCGGCGAGCGCGACAGCGTGGTGTTGGCGACGATCATGCCGTCGACCCGGCGCGACCGGGCGATGTGGACGACGTCATCGAGCTCGCTGAGCGTGAGGTCGGGCGCGATCTTCAGCAGCACCGGCGTATCGCCGGCGCTGGCGCGCACCCGCTCGCGGGCTTCGATCACCCGCGCCAACAGATCGTCGAGCGCCGCCGCCTGCTGCAGGTTGCGCAGACCCGGCGTGTTCGGCGACGACACGTTGACGGTGAAATAGCTCGCCACCGGCGCGAAGGTCTCGATCAGCGACACGTAGTCGGCGACGCGGTCCGAACTATCCTTGTTGGCGCCGACATTGACGCCGACGATGCCGCCGTGCTGCGCGCGCGCGGCCAGCCTGCGCAGCACCACTTCGGCGCCGTCGTTGTTGAAGCCCATCCGGTTGATCACGGCCTCGTCGCGCTCCAGCCGGAACAGCCGCGGCCGCGGATTGCCGGCCTGCGGCTTCGGCGTCACGGTGCCGATTTCGACGAAGCCGAAGCCGAGCCGCAGCAGCGCATCCGGCGTCTCGGCATTCTTGTCGAAGCCGGCGGCGATACCGACCGGGTTGGGGAAGTTCAGGCCGAAGGCGCGGACCGCCAGCTTGGGATCGTCCGGCCGCGGCCGCGCCGGCGGCAGCAGCTTGAGACCCTGGATCGCGACACGGTGGGCATCCTCGGCGTCGAGCAGGCGGAGCAGCGGCAGCGAGAACGCGTCGAAGGCGCGGATCATGGCAGCAACTCCGGCAATTCGTGGCTGCCGTCGGCGCGGGTCGCGATCTCGCGCACGCCGGTGACGGCGCCGAGACCGAGTTCGCCGTAGAGATGCGGAAACAGCGCGCCGCCGCGCGACGGCTCCCAGCGCAGCGCCGGCCCGAGCGCGTCGGCATCGACCGCGATCAGCTGGAGGCCGGTCTTGCCGGCGTAATGCCTGGCGAGCGTCTCCGCCAATTGCTCCGCGGTGGAGAAATGGATGAAGCCGTCACGGCTGTCGTCGGCGCTGCCGCGATAGACGCCGGCCTGTTCGGCCTCACGCCACCCCGGGGCGTCACAGATCTTGTAAATCGTGCGCAAAGGCCCGGATTCCCGTTGCGGCTCATTGTTGTATCGGATCGGTCACACAACCCGCAGACCGCCGGGCAACCGAAACAACATCCGCGGAAACAATACTTTGCGCACGTCCTGATCGCAAAAACCGGGTCCCCCAGAGCGGACCGGCGCGCGTTCGGTTGCCTGGAAATCGTCCGGGCTTGGGCTCGACCGTATCGGCGGCCTCGATGCACTGCAAGCGCCGCGTTTTTCTCGCAGGACGGGATTGCAGAACGCCGCGACTTGAGGCAATAATTCCTAGTTGTCAAGCGAATTTCCGCGCCCGGGCAAACCGGGCTGCGCCATTGGGGGTGGCCGCGATGCACATGCTGACGCACGACCAGATCTGGACCGCGCTCGACCGTTTGGCCGAGCGCTCGGGGCTGTCGGCCTCCGGACTCGCCAAGAAGTCCGGACTCGACCCCACGACCTTCAACAAGTCGAAGCGGATCACCAATGACGGCCGCGAACGCTGGCCCTCGACCGAATCGGTGGCGAAGGCGCTGTCCGCCACCAACACCGCGATCGACACCTTCGTGCAGCTGATCACCGACCGGCCGCGCGTGGTGCAGTCGGTGCCGCTGCTCGGCCTCGCTCAGGCCGGCGCCGGCGGCTTCTTCGACGACGGCGGATTTCCCGCCGGCAAGGGCTGGGACGAGATCGGCCTGCCCTCGGTCGCCGACGAGCATGCTTATGCGCTGGAAATCTCCGGCGATTCGATGAAGCCGGCGTATCGCGACGGCGACATCATCGTGGTGTCGCCGGGCACGGCGATCCGGCGCGGCGACCGCGTGGTGGTGAAGACCACCGGCGGCGAGGTGATGGTGAAGGAGCTGAAGCGGCGGACCACCAAGATCGTCGAGCTGTCGTCGCTCAACCCCAGCCATCCGGACCGGACGCTGGCGCCGGCCGATGTCGAATGGATCGCCCGCATCGTCTGGGCCAGTCAATAGTATCACCGGAGAAATAGCAGTTCTCCTGACTTCACAAACCCAGCGCCGCGGAGATAATGGGCGGATTCAACCGGTCGTCGCAACACTTCAACGACGGAGGTTGCGATGAGACGATACGGGTTGGGTTCGGATGGGTGCCTGCAAGCTCTGGCGGCGCCTCGTCGTCCTCCGGAAGTACTGCGGCAGAACTGCAGAGTGTTCTGGGCGGCGATTGCGTCCGGGCGGTCGAGCGACGATGCTGCGCTCGAGGCTGGCGTGTCACCGACGGTCGGGGTCCGCTGGTTTCGGGAGGCGGGCGGCATGCCACCGACGCATTTCTCGCAGTCTTCGAAGCCCGCATCGGGGCGCTATCTGTCGTTCGCCGAACGCGAGGAGATCGCCGTCCTGCATGCGCAGGGGCACGGTGTGCGAACGATTGCGGACCGGCTGGGTCGGGCTCCCAGCACGATTTCTCGTGAGCTCGGGCGCAACGCGGCGGGCCGCAGCGACCCTTTGGATTATCGAGCCACCACGGCGCAATG
>JACRJB010000013.1 GCA_016215605.1 Rhodopseudomonas palustris | reverse complement strand
TGAACGCTCTCGAATATTCGATGTCCGATATCGCTGTTTGATGTCAGTGAAAAAGCAATTTCATTGGGGCTTGCGGCGCCATCTGTCGGAGCTGGCTCGGGGGAGCTGCCATCGATGCTTGACATGATAATTCCAAATTATCACGCGATCGCTCCACCCCCCAAAGTAGAGCCCCCGTCGGTTGCAACCGATAACCTTTTTCCGAGAATTGTTGCGGAGCTTGTAGCGCCGTTCTTGGCTATCCGTCACAACTCTCCCCGCCCCGGTCGGGCGGAGTATGGAATGACCCTCACAAAATCGATCGCCGCGTTTCTCCACCATTGTTCGGTCGAGCGGCAGTTGTCGGATCACACGTTGCAGGCTTACGGCTACGATCTGGCGGATTTTGCCGCGTGGATCGGGACGCGGCGGCGGAAGGACGAGGGGTTCTGCGCCGATGGGGTGATCGCCACCGAGCACCTCCGCGCCTATCTCGAGCACATGACCGAGCGGAAGCTGTCGGCCGCGACGGTGCGGCGGCGTCTCGCTTGTTTGCGGTCGTTTTTCCGCTTCCTGGAAGATCGGGGCACGATGCCCGATCCGTTCACGGGCTGGCGGCTGAAGTTGCCGAAGCGCAAGAGGTTGCCGCGGACGTTGTCGCGCGACGAGACGACGCGGCTTTTGAAATCTACGCGGGCGCCGGGCGCAGCGCGGCATGCCGCAGCCGAGTCGCCATCGCTCTGCACCGAGATCCGGCTGATGATCGCGACCGGCATCCGGATCGGCGAACTCTGCAAGATCGCCAGCAGCGACGTCGCCAGCGATGGCGCGGCGATCCGGATTCACGGCAAGGGCTCGCGCGACCGGATGGTGTACGTCACCGATACGGGGTTGCGCACCGAACTCCGCAAGCTCGCAGCTCAACGCCAGCGGAGGCTGGGCGGCGACGGGCCGCTGTTCCTCAATCGTAACGGCGAGAAGCTGCGGCCGCATTCGTTCCGCACCAAGCTGCGCAACTTCGCCGGCCAGGCCGGCGTCCGCCGCCGCGTCACGCCGCATATGCTGCGGCACACAGCGGCGACGCTGCTGATCGAGAGCGGCGTCGACATCCGGATCGTGCAGCGGCTGCTCGGTCATTCCAGCATCGCCACCACCGAGATCTACACCCACGTCTCCGACGAGGCGCTGCGGTCCACACTGGAACGCGCCAACATTCTCGGCGGGCTGGCGCGCTAATTTGCCATCTGCCCGCACGCGTCGCTACACATCGCAAATCGGGTGGCTGCGCGGCTTCGTCGTTGACAAAACGGCCGCCGCGGGTCCTACTGACGGCATGATCAACTGCGCCGCGCATCGCAATTACAAAAACCGTGCCTCCATTGGGGCCGGGGATGCACGCGCGCGCTAGATCGATCGCAGTCTGCACTCACCCAAGCCCCGCCGGTTTCGACGGGGTTTTTTGTTGCGCTCCGTTAGCCGGCTCCTTTCGAAGGAGACACGACGATGGAGACCGAATCCGAACCGCCCAGCGGCCTGTGGCTGCCGCTGATCACGCCGTTTCGCGACGGCGCGCTCGACGCAGCCTCTGTGCGTCGGCTGATCGCGCACTACGCGCGGCAGCCGATCGACGGGCTGATCCTCGCCGCCACCACCGGCGAAGGATTGACGCTCGACAAATCCGAAATCGAGCAAGTGGTGATGCTGACGGCCGAGGCGCTGGCCGAGACCGGCCGCGCGCTGCCGGTGTGGCTCGGCCTGTCCGGCTCAGATACACGTAAGCTGGTGCGGACGCTGGCGCGCACCGCGAACTGGCCGGTCGACGGTTACCTGATCGCCACGCCGTACTACTCGCGACCGTCGCAACAGGGCCTCGTGCTGCACTTCGAGGCGCTGTCGGACGCGACCACGCGGCCGATCGTGCTGTACAACATCCCCGCCCGCACCGGCGTCAATCTCGGCAACGAGGCGATGCTGCGGCTCGCCGCGCGCGACAACATCGTCGGCGTCAAGGATTGCTGCGCCGACACGCGGCAGACCGTCGAGCTGCTGCGGCTGAAGCCGCGCGATTTCGCGGTGCTGAGCGGCGAGGACGCGCTGTATTTCGGCGCGCTGGTGCGCGGCTGCGACGGCGCCGTGCTGGCCTCGGCGCATGTCGAGACCGAAGCCTTCGCGGCGGTCCGGCAGCGCATCCTGGCCGACGACCGGCTCGGCTCCTCGATCGAATGGCACCGGCTCGCCGAGGTGCCGCGGCTATTGTTCGCCGAGCCGTCGCCGGCGCCGATCAAATACTGGCTGTGGCGCCTCGGCCTGATCGCCAGCCCCGAGCTGCGGCTGCCGATGACCGGCATCAGCGACGGCCTCGCCGGGCGGATCGACGCGCGGCTTTCCGCCGCAAAATCCGTGACTTACGCATGAGGCCGCGGGCCGGCCGGGGCGCCGGCGCGGCGTTCCGAAGTTCGGCCGCGGCCCTTGACGGCGGCGGCCGGACGCCGGCCTATATCGGCGAAACCTGCCCGGTTGCGGCCCGAATCCGCTAGTATAGGGGCTGCTTCACTTCCCGTTGCGAGCGCACGACGCGTATGTCCGACAAGCCGAAATCCCTGCTGGGTGCCCTGACCAAGCGCGGCCCGCTGCTGGCGGTCGCCGCCCTGCTGTTGATCGGCATCGCGGGGCCCGCTTCGGCGCAGTTCTTCGGCTTCGGCGGCCCGCCGCAGCAGCAGCCGCGCCCGCCACGCGGCATCGGCAATGGCGGCGGCTATGATCGCGGCGGCGGCGGCTTCTTCGGCAGCGACGTGTTCGCGCCGTTCCAGCACCAGGCACCGCGCCGCGCGCCGGTACGCGAGGACTATTCCCGCGCGCCCGCGCCGGACAAGCGCGACGCGGCGGTGCAGCCCGAGCGCAATGTCGTGGTGCTCGGCGACGCGATGGCCGACTGGCTCGCTTACGGCCTCGAGCAGGCCTATGCCGAGCAGCCCGAAATGGGCGTGATCCGCAAGCACAAGACCGTCTCCGGCCTGCTGCGCTACCAGCCCAAGGGCGAGCCGTCCGACTGGGTCGCCGCCGCCAAGGACATCCTCGCCGCCGAAAATCCGGATGCGATCGTGGTGATGCTCGGCCTCAACGACCGCGTGCCGATCGCCGAGCCGGTCGCCGACAAGGACAAGAAGAAGGACGGCAAGGGCAAGCCCGAGGACGCCGAAGCCAAGCCGAACGCCAAGCCCGACGACAAGACCGCGGACAGCGCCGCCGACGATGACGACGACGATGACGACACCCCGCAGATCATGACGCCGGAAAAGGGCAAACGCGCCGGCAGCGCCCAGTTCCGCGACGATCGCTGGATCGAGCTGTACAACAAGAAGCTCGAAGAGATGATCACGGTGCTGAAGAGCAAGGGAGTGCCCGTGCTGTGGGTCGGCCTGCCTGCGGTGCGCGGCACCAAATCGACCTCGGACGCGCAGTTCCTCAACGCGCTGTATCGCGACGCCGCCGGCAAGGCCGGGATCACTTACGTCGACGTCTGGGACGGCTTCGTCGACGAGGGCGGCCGCTACATGCTGCAGGGCCCGGACTTCGAAGGCCAGACCCGTCGGCTGCGCGCCTATGACGGCGTGTATTTCACCAAGGCCGGCGCCCGCAAGCTGGCGCATTATGTCGAGCGCGAGATCGCCCGCCTGCTCGCCGCCCGCTCCGGACCGATCGCGCTGCCGACCGAGCCTGCGACGCCTGATACGACACCGGCCAAGCCGGAAGGTCCTCCGCCGCGGCCGATCGCCGGCCCGATCATGCCGCTGGTGGCGTCGTCGGTCTCGACCGACCGCCTGCTCGGCGGCGCCGGAACGCCGCCCGCGCCGGTCGATGCGCTGGTGGCGCGCACGCTGGTGAAGGGCGAACCGCTCGCCGCGCCCGCCGGCCGCGCCGACGACTACGCCTGGCCGCGCCGCGAGATCGTGGTGGAGAAGGCGCAGGAGCCGCCGCCGTCGAAGGAGCCGCCGAAGAGCGCGGTGCCGATGGCCAGCAACGCGCCGGGCGGCGCCGCGCCGAGCGTGGCCGGCCAGCCGCAGCAACAACAGAGGCGCATCGCCCGCTCGACGCCGCCGCCGCCACCCGCCGCCTCCGGCTTCTTCGGCTTCGCGCCGCCGCAGCAGCAGCCCCAGACCCGCCGCGCACCGCCGCCCCCGCCGACCGCATCGGGCTTCTTCTCGATCTTCCGGTGATCGATCGGCGTTACAAGATGCACGACCTCATGGTGAGGAGGCGCGAAGCGCCGTCTCGAACCATGGGCCGCACGTCGCATCCTTCGAGACGCGCGCAAGCGCGCTCCTCAGGATGAGGCTGAAACGTTGCGTTACAAAATCAGCCCGCCGTCGACCACCAGAGTCTGGCCGAGCACATAAGCCGACAGCGGCGAGGCGAGGAACAATGCGGCGCCGGCCATGTCTTCGGGCGTGCCGAGCCGCTTCATCGGGATGCCCTCGATCGCCCCGGCCAGCCGCTTCGGATTGGCGGTGGTGACCTTGGTCATCTTGGTGTCGACCAGCCCCGGGGCGATGCCGTTGACGCGGATGCCGTCCTCGGCCCAGGCCTGCGCCAGCGTGCGCGTCAGCCCGTAGGCGCCGGTCTTCGACGCGTTGTAGGCCGGGTTGCCCTTGGTGGCGTGGAACGCCGCGGTCGACGATACGATGATCAGCTTGCCGGACGCCGCCTTCAGCAGCGGATGGAATTTCGCCGCGCAGGCCATCAGGCTCATCAGATTGACTTCCATCACGTGGCGGAAGCCGTCCATCTCGAACTCGCCGCGGCGATAGATCACCGCGCCCTGCGCCAGCACCAGCACGTCGAGCCGCTCCAGCGCCGGCGCGAACGCCTCGATCGCCTGCGGCTTGCTGACGTCGAGCTGCACGTAAGCGAGGCCGTCGAAATCACTGCCGTCCTCGGGCGCGTAGTCCGACGGCTGGGCGCGCGTGCCGGTGACGCAGACCTTGGCGCCGCGGGCGCGGAACGCCTGCGCGATGCCGTTGCCGATGCCGCTCGAGCCGCCGACGATCAGCATCTGCTGGCCGCTGAAATCGAGGTCGTTCATCGCGGTGTCTCCCTTGTCGTTGTCGTTGCCGCGGCTCTTGCGGCCGCGTTTGACCTGTGTGTCGATCGATGCCAGCCTTGTCAATCGGAGCCGGGCCGCGACGCGCGCCCCGCGTATTCCGCAACAAGAAACAACCGGAGGAAACCGATGTCCTACAAACCCCTCAGCCGTTCCGTCAAAGGCCTGCGCGTGCTCGTCACGGGGGCTGCGAGCGGCATGGGCCGCGCCACCGCGCATGTGTTCGCCGACGAAGGCGCGCGCGTCGCGGTCACCGACGTGACGCTCGCAGGCGCGCAGCCGGTCGCCGACGCCATCAAGGCGCGCGGCGGCGATGCGCAGGCCTTCGCGCTCGACGTCGGCGACGCCGCCGCGATCAAGAGCGGCGTCGAACAGATCGCGCAGACGCTCGGCGGGCTCGACATCGTCATCAACAATGCCGGCATCTCGGCCAGCCTGCCGATCGACGACACCAATTACGATGCGGTGTGGGACCGCGCGCTGAACATCCTGCTGACCGCACATCCGCGCGTGATCCGCGCCGCGCTACCTTACTTGCGCAAGTCGGCGAGCCCGCGCATCGTCAACATCGCCTCGACCGAAGCGCTTGGCGCCACCGCGACCCATAGCCCGTATTCGGCGGCGAAAGCCGGCGTCACCGGGCTGACGCGTTCGCTCGCGGTCGAACTCGGCCGCGAAGGCATCACCGTCAATTGCATCTGCCCCGGCCCGATCACCACCGGCATGACCGACCGCATCAGCGACGACCACAAGCAGACATACGCCCGCCGCCGCACCGCGCTGAATCGCTACGGCGACCCGGAAGAAGTCGCCCACATGACCCTGAGCCTGTGCCTGCCCGCCGCCTCGTTCATCACCGGCGCGGTGATTCCGGTCGACGGCGGATTGATGGCACGAAATGCGTGAGGGTCGTCCTAGAGGGCAGAATGCTCCGTCGCTAACAAGCGGCGACTAGCGCGGGCCTAACGCTTCTCCCCTCGCCCCGTCGTTCCGGGGCGCTCGCAACGCGAGCGAACCCGGAAACCCGAGATGTTCTGCCTGCGCCCGATTCCGAGTTCACGCGCTGCGCGCGTGCCCCGGAATGACGAGCTGCTAGAGCGGTTCATCGCTTAATTGAATCGGAGGGGATTCCGTCGAGTGGCGGTTTGTGATTCAAGATGCTGGCTGGATCGGAGGCCAGCATGGATGGTCCGACCTCTTTCGAACGATCTGCGTCAACGGGCTGTGGCGGC
>JACRJB010000011.1 GCA_016215605.1 Rhodopseudomonas palustris | reverse complement strand
GCCGCCACAGCCCGTTGACGCAGATCGTTCGAAAGAGGTCGGACCATCCATGCTGGCCTCCGATCCAGCCAGCATCTTGAATCACAAACCGCCACTCGACGGAATCCCCTCCGATTCAATTAAGCGATGAACCGCTCTAGCGGTTGCCGGGATCGGAGATCATCCGCCGCGCCACCAGCCGGTTCCAGATGAACAGCACCACCACAGCGCCGATCGTCGCGGTGATGAAGCCGGCGCCCTGGTTCGGGCCGTAATGCCCGATCGCCTGGCCGATCGCGGTGGCGAGAAACGCGCCGGCGATGCCGAGCACCGTGGTGAGCAGGAAGCCCTGCGGATTGTTCGGCCCGGGCGAGAGGAAGCGCGCGATGATGCCGGCGACGAAGCCGACCAGGATGATCCAGAGAATTCCAGTCATGGGCAATCGTCCTTTCCGAAACGCTTGCGTCGAGAAGTCGGTCGAAGTCGATCAGATCCAGCGCGAGGCCTCGTCCTCGGTCGGCAGCCGTCCGTCGGGGGTCAGCTGATCGACAAACTGCGGCAGCTGCTGGCTGAGGCCGTCGAGCAGTTCCTCGCGCGACATCCCGGTCTGGTGAGTCAGCATTTCGAGCTGATCGGCGCCGAGCGCATTGGCGAGATCGTTCGGGCCGATCTGCTTGTTCTCGCCGCGGCCGACCCAGGAATCGGCGGCGTCGCCGAGGCCGCTGGTCTGAAACTGCTTCAGCAGATCGCCGAGCCCGCCGGACAGGATCGTCCCGGCCGCGCCGCCGGCGAGCAGGCCACCGAGCCCGCCCTTGAGCAGATCACTCAGCCCGCCGCCACCGGGCATGCCGGCATTGACGGTGTCGGGCGGGAAGGAGGGGCGGGACGACGGCACCGAGGTCGGTCGCGCCTGGCCGGCGGGCGCCTGCGCGTGGTTGTCGGCGGTGACGTGCTTGTAGGCCTTGTAGGCAAGCAGCGCGAGGATCGCCATGGTGAACTTCGACATGCCGCCGCTCTTGTCGTTCGGATCGGCGGGGCCGCGCGGGCCGTTCTGCATACCGTTGAGGATGTCGAGCAAACCCATCATTCCCTCCCTGAGAACCGTCTGCGATCAATCTACCGGCCGCGACATGAACCGGCGGCAACAAGCCGACAGCAACGCAAACCGCGACGCTTCGTTCACGGCCGCCAACAAATAGGAGCGGGCCATGACCAGAACAAGGCGCGGACGATTTGCCGCGGACTAATCGGATGCGTGACGAGGACACGACAGGGATCGGGTCCGTGCGCAGTGACCAAAATTGGGCCAGTCGTTCGGAAGGAGCGACCGAGGACTGCCGAGCTGATGCCGAGTGTGACGGACGTTACAGCAGTGATCGCTGGGCCGCGCGGCCTGCCCCACCCACAGCCGTCACGCTCCGCGAAAGCGGAGGGTCCAGGGCGGATTCAACCGGTCGTCGCAACACTCTCTCTATGGCTGACGCGAATGACCTCGTCGAGGGCTTCCGCGGGTGTCTTCCAGCCGAGGGTTTTTCGCGGTCTGGCGTTGAGTGCTGCGGCGACTGCCTGAAGGTC
>JACRJB010000014.1 GCA_016215605.1 Rhodopseudomonas palustris | reverse complement strand
TCCGGGACCACAGCGGAGCGGGATCTCCCCGGCCTTTGCTGCGCCCGTCCAGCCACGAAAGCGGCAGCCGCTCGTAGTAGCGGCGGACGGTGACCTTCTGCCTCCCGGACGCGTGCTTGCGAGGCACGACGCGCAGGACGCCGCGTCCGTCCGACTCCGCCAGCACCATGCCGGCTTCGTCGAACCATCGTGCAGACCGGTTTCCCGGCCCGCCGATCTGTCCCGCTTGTACGACGCCTCGCGAAGCGCCCCTCACGGACAGGACGATGCGGACTATAATCATAATAGGATTATTGTCAAGAGGCGGTTTTGCGCGTGTCCGGATGCCCGTGTCCCGGACGCGCTGCGGCATGCAATGCCGCTGCGCAGATCCGGGACCCCGCTTCGCGCCTTCGCGACGTCCACCGTTTCCAAACAAGAAACCGGGGTCCCGCATCTGCGGCGCAGCGCTGCGCGCTGCACCGCGTGCGGGACACGGGAGCGGCAGGCGGCTCGCCGCTTACCTCTGCGCGGGGACCTGTTCGCGCCGGCCGCCTCGCTTCCGCCACGCCCGAAGGTCGACCATGACGGTCGCGGCCGCTGCGAGCACCAGCGCGCAGAGCGCGGCCTTCGTCATCGTTTCCATCGTCCCTTCGATCAGCATGCCGTGGACGACGCTGCCGACGACGATCACCACGGCGAGCAGCATGTGGGCGATCCGCCATTGTCGCGGCCCGAGGCGCCATCGCCGGCGGAAGCCGGCGAGCAGCGCGACGGCGAAGATCGCCCACATTGCGACCACGCCCCACGGCGAGAACGGCGTCGGCGAGGTGAAGGTCAGCGCGTCGATCATGTCCGGCGGGCTGGTGAACCACAGACCGCCGACGTGGATCAGCACCGCGGCCACCAGCGTGCCGCCGATCCAGCGATGCGCGCGCCGCGCGCGAAAGGCAGACAGTCCGGGTAGATAGCCGCCGATCAGCAAAGGCTGAACCAGGACGAGACCGAGCGCAACGATCCCCGCGAAGCCGGCCAGGATGTAGACCGGCCCTCGCCACGCCAGCAAAGGACTCGTCGCGGCGGCGATGATCGGCACGCCGATGGCGGCCGCGAGCGCGGCCCAGACCAGGGTCGCGCGGACCCGGTTCATGGCTTCGTCTCCAAGCCGGTCAGACCGGCTGCAGGACGAAGTGTGCTTCCAGGCTGGTGTCCTTGGCGCTGCGCATCACTGGACGCAGGAACACGGTCTTGAAGTCGCTGCTGTCGTAAGCGAGATGCCCGTGCGGCTGGCCGAACACCGGAATGATCTGCGGCATCTCGAGACGGAACTCGCCGTTCTTGTCGGTGAGCGTGGCGCCGTGACTGTGCTGCTCGTGCTCCTGCCCCTCGACCGTATGGGCCCAGATCTGGATCCGCTGCCCGGCGAGCGGCGCGCCGTCGCCGGCGCGGCGAACCGTGCCGCGCATCCAGAATCCGCCCTTGCCGATCCGCTCCACGAACGGCGCGCCCTTGCGATAATTGTTGGCCCCGCCCGCCATCGACGGCGTCGGTGCGAGCCCTTCGGCGCGGGCTGGTAGCAACAGCCCGGGCGACAGACCGGCGACCAGGACGGAACCGCCGGCCACGAGGAGGTTGCGGCGATTGAGAACGACCGTGCTCATGTTGTGTCCTCCCAGGTCTGTTCCGCTGCTGCGCCGTTGCGATGGAACGTGTCTCCTGAACTTAGCGAACATGCTGTCGAATGCCAGCCGAGCCGGGGAGCGGCGGCGCGGGTCGCAATAAAAGTGTTGTGAACGTGAGGAGCGTTGCTTTGCCGATGCAAGCGAACACGCGACACCCGTGACGACTGAGCGGCTGCGGCACAACGCAGCAGGTCGCGACCCGCCTGCCGGACCAACCGCCCTACCCGGCGATCCGTCCATCCACCACCTGCACGATGCTGTCGCAGCGTTTGGCGAGGTCGTCGTTGTGGGTGACGAGCAGAAACGTGGTGCCGCGTTCGCGGTTGATCTGGCGCATCAGTTCGAACACGTCGTTGGCGGATTTGGTGTCGAGATTGCCGGTCGGCTCGTCGGCCAGCACGAGGTCGGGATTCATCGCCAGCGCGCGGGCGATGGCGACGCGCTGCTGCTGGCCGCCCGACATGTTGCCGGCACTGTTGTTGCGCCAGCGGCTCAGGCCGACGCGGTCGAGCAGTTCGTCGGCGCGCTTTTCCATCGCCGCATCCGGATGGCCGCGATCGACCAGCATCGGCATCATCACGTTCTCGCGCGCGGTGAACGCCGAGATCAGATAGTGATACTGGAACACGAAGCCGATGGCGCGGCCGCGCAGCTGCGTCAGCGC
This sequence comes from Rhodopseudomonas palustris, assembly GCA_016215605.1. Classification (GTDB taxonomy): domain Bacteria; phylum Pseudomonadota; class Alphaproteobacteria; order Rhizobiales; family Xanthobacteraceae; genus Rhodopseudomonas; species Rhodopseudomonas palustris_L. The sequence continues at coordinate 420,462 of JACRJB010000014.1, read as the reverse complement.
CGCGTCGCCGAGCAGGCCGGTGTCCTCGCCGTTGATCGTCAGCCTGCCGGCGGTCGGCCGGTCGAGCAGGCCGATGATGTTGAGCAGCGTCGACTTGCCCGAGCCCGACGGCCCCATCAGCGCCAGAAAGTCCCGCGCGTGCAGGGTGAGATCGATGCCGTGCAGCACCTCGGTCTCGACCGGGGTGCCGACATTGTAGGACTTGCGGATCTGCTCGAGGCGCAGGACTTCAGCCACGGATCGCCACCACCGGATCGAGCCGCGCCGCACGCAGCGCCGGGGCGATCGCCGCCGCAACGCCGGTGAGCGTCGCCAGCAGCGACGACGCGACGAACAGATCGGATTCCAGGATCAGCGGAAACAGCTCGCTGCCGTCGACCTGACGCGCCGACTGGTGCCACGCGAACAGCGCCAGCGCGCCGAGGCCGGAGCCGATCAGCGCGCCGACGAAGCCGAGCAGCCCGCCCTGGATCAGGAACACGCGCAGGATCTGGCCGCGGCGCGCGCCCATCGCGCGCAGGATGCCGATGTCCTTGGAGCGCTGGATCACCGAGACGATCAGCATCGCGGCGATGCCGAACGCCACCGACAGGCCGACGAACAGCCGGATCAGCGTGTTGGAATTCTGCTGCGCCTTCACGGCGGTGAAGAACTGCGCATTGGTGCGGATCCAGCTGTCGGCCTTCACCGGCAGCGTCGCCTGGATCTCCTGCGCGATGGTCTCGGCCGCGTAGATGTCCGCCACGGTGATGTCGATCGAGGTGATGCCGCCGATCAGGCCCAGCATGCTCTGGGCGTTGCGCAGCGTCACGAAGGTGTTGCGCTGGTTGGCGGCCTTGTTGCCGAAATCGAAAATGCCCTTGATGGTGAGGATGCGATTGCCGGCGAGCGGCGTCGAGACGATGATCTTGTCGCCGAGCGAGGCGCCGAGATCGCGCGCCAGCTCGACGCCGATCAGGATGCCCTCGGTGGTGATCTGGGCTTCGCCGGCGATGATGAAATCCGGCACCTTGACGATCTGGAAGTAGATCTCCGGCTCGATGCCGTACAGCGTGATCGCCCGGCTGGTGTCGCCGCGCAGCGCCAGCGCCGAGCCGGACGCGGTGGCGGCCGCATACACCACGTCCGGCCGCGCCTGCATCTCGGCGCGGATCTTCGGCCATTGATCGATCGAGATCATCCGCTGGGTCGGGCGCTGCACCGTCGCGAGTTCGACCGTGCCGGGCTCGCCGCGCAGCGGACGGGCGATCTGATCCGGCGGGATCAGCTGGATCTGCGGCTGCGAGGTCAGCACGCGCTTGATGAAATTGGCCTGCAGCCCGGCCAGCATCGCCGACATGAAGACGATGACGCCGACGCCGATGGCGATGCCGCCGACGATCACCAGCGTCTGCGTCGCGCCGTCGAGCAGGAAGCGCACCGCGGCGATCCACTCGAACGGCAGCCAGCGCTTCACGGCACGACCACGCGGATGCGGTCGCCGGGCTTGACGCCGGTGGTGAGCGGGATCACCCGGTCGCCCGGCGCGAGGCCCTCGATCACCTCGTAGGCGCCGACGCCGCGCAGGCCGAGCTTGACCGGCTGGCGCAGCGCACGGCCGCTCTCGGCCTTCAGCACATAGGGCGAGGCGGCGGCGTCGTTCACCGCGCGCGCCGGCACGATCACCGCGTTGTCGCGCCGCGCGGTGGCGATGTCGACCGACACCGTCATGTCCTGGCGCAGATAGTCCGGCGGATCGACCACCGCGAGCTTGATCTCGACCGAGGCGCGGTTGATGTCGACCGACGGGTTGATGTAGCTGAGTTTCGCCGCGAAGCGCCTGTCCGGATAGGCGTCGGCGGAGGCCAGCGCGCTCTGGCCGAGCGCGAGCTGGCCGAGATTTTTCTCGTCGATCTGCACCACGATCTGGCTGTCGCCGGCCGGCGCCAGTACCAAGAGCGCCTTGCCGGGCTGCACCACGCTGCCGCGCTCGACATTGCGGGTGATCAGCACGCCGTCGCGCGGCGCCGTGATGCTGGCATAGCCGAGCCGGGCGCGGGTGGTGTTGAGCGTGGCGCGGGCCTGGCCGAGCTGGGTCTCGGCCATCACATAGTCGCTGCCGACCGGGCTCGAGGTGTAGACCTGCAGCTCCGCGGTGCGGACCTGGGTGCGGGCGACGTCGAGATTCTTGGTCGCCTCGTCGAGCGTCGCCTTGGTGCCGTAGCCGGAGGCGGCGAGCTTCGAGGCGCGCTCATAGGCGGCCTGGGCGTTCAGCAGATTGGCCTGCGCCTGCTGCAGCGCCTGATCGGCCGCCGGCTTGGTCAGCTCGCGAAGCTGGCGCACCCGCGCCTCGGCCTGCGCCACCGCGCCCTCGGCCTGCACCACCGCGGCCTGCAGCTCGCTGGCCTCGATTGCGATCAGCTTCTGGCCCTGATGCACCTCCTGGCCCTCGCGCACCAGCACGTCGGCGACGGTGCCGGTGATCTGGCTGCCGATTTCGACCCGGTACGGCGTCTCGATATGGCCGGAGGCGACCACCGTCTGCACCAGATTGCCGCGCTCGACCACTACGGCGGCGACATGCGGGCCGAGCAGCAGCCGGACCAGACCGGCGCTGGCCGCGATCAGCACCAGGCCGATGCCGAGCACCGTCCATTTGTAGCGCCAGACCGCGCCCGCCCAGACGACGGGACCGGAGGTCCGCGCCGTGCCGGCCACTCCGCCCGCCTGGTCCGCATCGAGATGCATGGTGCTCCGCCGACTGCCCGACCGACCCGTAACCTTGGGAACAGGCTCGACCATTGCGGAAGATCAATTGCGGACGCTGCCGCGCGTGATCAAATTTCCGTTGTCGCAGCGGACCTTGTCCGCTGGTCCCGAGGCCGAAGGAATCCGGATGATAGCCGCTGCTCTGCTGGTGCTGATCGCTGCCGCGCTGCTGTTCGGCTCGGGCTGGCTGTCCTGCACGATCGCGCGCAAGCTGGAGGCGCGGTTCCCGCCGCGCGGCGTGTTCGTCACCGCCAATGGCGTGCGGATGCACGTGCTCGATCTGGCTCCGGCGCAGCCCGCCGACCGGCCGCTGCCGACGGTGCTGCTGGTGCACGGCGCCAATCTGTGCAGCGAGGACATGCGGATGGCGCTCGGCGAGCGGCTGTCGCGCAAGCTGCGGGTGATCATTCCCGACCGGCCGGGCCAGGGCTACAGCGCGCCGGGCCTCGGCCCGCTGGCGTCGCCGGCCTATCAGGTGACGCTGATCCGCGAGGTACTGCGCGAACTCGGCGTCGCCGGGCCGCTGATCGTGGTCGGGCATTCGTTCGGCGGCCTGATCGCGCTGCGCTACGCGCTCGACAATCCCGACACCGTGCAGGGCCTGGTGGTGATCAACCCGACCACCCACCCGCGGCCGCACGGCATCCGCTGGATCCAGCGGGTGTTCGACGTGCTGATGAAGCCGTCGATCAACTACACGGTGCTGCCGCCGATGTTCATGGCGATGATGGGCCGCGTCGCGTCGCGGATCTTCCGCCCGGAACCGCCGCCGCCGGACTACGCCGACCGCAGCCGGCTCGGGCTGGCGCTGATGGCGAAGCGGTTCTCCGGCAGCCTGCAGGAATATTCCGGGCTGCGCGACCAGCTCGCCGACCATGTGCCGCGCTATCCTTCGGTGCGGGTGCCGACCGTGATCGTCGCCGGCACCGCCGACCCGGTGGTGCCGCCGAAGATCCACGCCGAGGCGCTGGCGGAGGCGCTGCCCGGCGCGCGGCTGGTCCGCATCTCCGGCGCCGGGCACATGGCGCACCACGCCCATGCCGAGGCGATCGTGGCCGAAATCGAGCGGCTGGCGGGCTGCGCCGGCGGCCAGACCACGCTGCGCGCGGTGGAACGCGCGCTGCCAGCCGGCGCCGAGCCGCAACGCGCTTGACATCGGCCGGGTCAGCGATGAAACCCGATGGCGTTGCATCGCGTTCATTGCCGACATGCAGGAGAATTTCCGATGAGCCTCGTCAAGCTGATCTGCGCCGTGGCGCTCGCGTCGGTCGTGGCCACCGCGCCGGCCGCTGCGAAGCACAAGCATCGCCACCACCATCACCACGCCGATTCGATCTACACCCACAATTACGGCCCCCCGGTCTGGCCCGACCAGCGCTACGCCACCTATGACGGCCCGCTGCGCGCGCTGTGCAAGCAGGGCGCCGCCGCCTATCGCGGCCAGGACGGCCGCCGGCACCCCTGCTATTGAAACCCGGCGTTTGACGCCCCCACGCGTCGCCGTGCGATTGCAACCCCGCCGGAACGGCGGCACACTTGCCGAGACCGACCGCCGGCTGCCCCACTCGGATTGAAGCCATGATCGACATCAGCCCCGAAGAGATCCGCAAGATCGCCGCCGCCCTGGTCAAGACGGCGATCGAAATCGTCTCCGAGGAAGACGGCGGCGCGCACAATCAGTGCAAGCTGTGCAACGCCTCGGTGCCGTGGCTGCAGACCGGCGACGAGATCAAGCACGCGCCCGACTGCGCCGTGGTGATCGCGCAGCGCGTGCTGTCGGCGAAGCCGCGGCTGCACAGCGTCTGACGCACGCATGATGGCGGACGACAGCGACATCGAAGCCTCCGAACGCGCGGTCTGCCTCGCGCCGGCGGAGTTCGTCGACAGCGACCATCCCGAGGTGCAGGCGCTGGCGGCGCAGACCATCGCCGGCGCGGCGACGCAGCAGGACAAGCTCCGCGCGCTGTATCTCGCCGTGCGCGACGGCGTCCGCTACGATCCTTACGTCGATTTCCGAAGCGCCGGGGTGTTCCGCGGCTCCAGCGTGCTGCGCGCGCAGCGCGGCTATTGCGTCGGCAAGGCGGCGGCGTTCGCCGCGCTGTGCCGCGCCGCCGGCATTCCGGCGCGGGTGTGCTTCGCCGACGTCCGCAATCACCTCGCCACCGAGAACCTGACCAAGTCGATGGGCACCGATCTGTTCGCCTGGCACGGCTACACCGAATGCTGGAGCGGCGATCGCTGGGTCAAGGCGTCGCCGACCTTCAATCGCACGCTGTGCGACAAGCTCGGCGTCGCGCCGCTGGATTTCGACGGACGCAGCGACGCGGTGATGCAGGCGTTCGATACGAAGAACGCCCGCTTCATGGAATACGTCCGCGACCACGGCGCCTATTTCGACGTGCCGGCGAAATTCATCCAGGCCGAAATGTTCGCGCAATATCCGCACCTCGTCCGTGAAGGCGGCGTGCGCGGCGACATGGAACAGGAAGCGGAACGGGAGCGCGCCAAGGCGTAGCGCGTTGCGCCGATCGATCGAAGCGACATACCCTTCCGAGATGCACTGAGTCCTCATCCTGAGGAGCCCGGCGAAGCCGGGCGTCTCGAAGGATGGGGCGACGCATCGCAAGCGGCGCATGGTTCGAGACGGCGCTTCGCGCCTCCTCACCATGAGGGTGTGCTTGTAGTGAGCTTTCCTGCCCAGAGCAGCCGCGTTTTCCTTCAGGCGAAGCTGTGGCATTCGCGTGAAAGCGCCTGAGCCCCACTCACCTCGCCCCCACCGCCAGCTTCAGCAATGCGGCGACGCTGCGCAGGGTCGGCATCGGGTGGCCGAGGTGCTGCGCCAGTTCGAGCGGCGCCTGCGCGATGGCGCCGAGTTCCGGTTCGCGGCCGTTGCGGACGTCCTGCAGCATCGAGGTGGCGAACGGCCCGGCGGCGTGCAGCACCGCGATCAGTTCCTCGATCTGAGGATCGACCGCGCGATTGAGCCGCGCCGCGAGGCCGGAGACTTCCAGCGCGATGTCGGTGATGACGCGGACGGCGCCGTCGTCGCGTCCCATCTGCTCCAGCGTCGCGCCGGTGAGCGCCGAGACGACGTTGGTGGCGGCGTTGCGGATCAGCTTGCGCCACATCGCGCGGCGAATGTCGGGCTCGACCGTGACGGCGATGCCGGCCTCGCCGAACCGCGCCGCCAGCGCCTCGACCGGCGGTGCGCCGCCGACTGCGCCGAGCTGCAGCTCTTGCCGGCCGCTGACGATGACGTGGCCGCTGCCGAGCATGGTGACACGGCTGTAGACCACGCAGCCGATCAGCCGCTGCGGCGCAAACAGCGGCAGCAATGCCCCGTCCGGATCGACCGCGGCGATCGGCCGGCCAGCCAGCGGCCCCTTTTCGCCGAGCGCGTACCACCATGGCAGGCCATTGATGGCCGGCATCAGCAGCGCGTCGGGCCGCATCGCCGCCGCCAGCCGCGGCAGCAACGCCGGCAGCGCGCCGGCCTTCACGGCGACGATCACCAGATCATAGGCCGATAGATCGGCGGGATCGGCCAGCGCCGGCCGGAACGCGAAATCGCAGTCGCCGTCGCGCAGCGTCAGGCCGTGCGTGGCGATGAAAGTCTGCCGCGCGCCGCGCGCCAGCACGCCGACCTCGTGCCCGCCGGCGGCGAGCCGCACCGCCAGCGCGGTGCCGATCGCGCCGGCGCCGGCGACGCACAGCTTCAGGCGAGCGGGCGCCACCGATGCCCCGGTGACGCCCGCGCCTGGCGCGCTGTCGCTCATGGCGTTCAGAACTCCCGCGATCAGAACGCCGGCCCCTGCGCCTTGGTCATCCGCCGCACCGCGGCGTCGAAGAACAGCCGCGCGAAGCTGCTCTCGGCGATCAGATCGCGCGAGCTGTCGACGCATTGCTGTTTGACGTTGTCCGGCAGCGGCGTGTCCGGGCCCGGAATGCCGCCGGCGGCGCACTGGATCTCGCAGGCGCGCTGTACCGTCCACAGCAGCATGAAGGCGCGCGGGATGTCCGGCGCGCCGACCGCGACGCCGTGATTGCGCAGGATCAGCACGTCGCCCTGGCCGAGGCTGGCGAGCATGCGTTCGCGCTCGTCGTCGTACAGCGTGATGCCCTCGAAGGTGTGATAACCTACCCGGCCGGTGAGCTGCGCGCCGTAGAAGCTGTCATGGCTGAGGCCACCGGCCTTCTGCGCCACCGCCGACATCGGCGTGGTGTGGGCGTGGAGCACGCAGTGCAGATCCTCGCGCGCCGAATGGATGGCGCCGTGCAGCGCGAAGCCGGCCGGGTTCGGCTTGTAGTTGGAGGTGCCGATCAGTTCGCCGGAAACGTCGACGGTGAGCAGATTGTCCGGCGTCACCTCGTTGTAGTTGAGGCCGAACGGATTGACGAGATAGCGCTTCTCGGCGCCCGGCAGCCGCACCGAGACGTGGTTGAAGATCATCTCGGTCCAGCCGAAGAAATCGATCAACCGATAGCACAGCGCCAGCTCGGTGCGGAGCTGGGCTTCGGTCATGTGGTCCATCTTGGCATGCGCGTTCATGAGCGATCGCTCCTGGTTGCTGCGAAACTCTGTCCCCGCCGGAGCGACGCTTCGGCGGGCCGCGTGTCAGGCGTGACTGTCCGCCGCCGCGGCGGTGCGCACGCCCAGATAGCTGGCGATCACGTCCGGATTGGCCGCGATCTCGGCGGCCGGGCCTTCCAGCACGAAGGCGCCGGATTCCATCACATAGGCGTAGTCGGCGATGCGCAGCGCCGCCTTGGCGTTCTGCTCGACGAGCAGACACGACATGCCGAGGTCGCGCAGGCTCGCCACCGTCCGGAGAATGTCGCGGGTGATCAGCGGCGCGAGGCCGAGGCTCGGCTCGTCGAGCAGCAACAGTTGCGGCTTCGACATCAGCGCGCGACCCATCGCCAGCATCTGGCGTTCGCCGCCGGACAGCGTCTTGGCGGCCTGCGCCTTGCGCTCGCGCAGCCGCGGCATCAGCGCGTAGACCTCTTCGAGCCCGGCCTCGAGATCGCGGTGGCCCTGCTGATAGCGCGCGAAGCCGCCGAGCCGCAGATTATCCTCGACGCTCATCGGCCCGAACAATTCACGCGTCTCCGGGATCAGCGTGACGCCGCGGCCGACCAGCGCCTCGACGGTCGGCTGCTCGGCGGCGGGCTCGCCGAAGAAGCTCAGCGCGCCCTTCACCGGCAGCAGTCCCATCAGGCCGCTCAGCAGCGTGGTCTTGCCGGCGCCGTTGGGGCCGATGATGGCGATGATCTGGCCGCGGCGCACGTTGAGGCTGACGCCGTGCACGACGTCGACGCGGCCGTAGCCGATGTTGATCTTGTCGGCCTGCAGCAGAATGTCGCCGGTCGTCGCGGTCATTCGGCGCCTCCGAGATAGGCCTCGATCACGGCCGGGTTGCGCTGGATCTCGCACGGTGTGCCTTCGGCCAGCTTCTGGCCGAACTGCATGACGACGATGCGGTCGGCGAGGTTCATGACGAAGTCCATGTCGTGCTCGACCACGATCACCGCGATGCCCTCGGCCTTGAGCTGCTTCAACAGCCGCGCCAGCGCCTGCTTTTCGAGATGGCGCAGGCCGGCGGCGGGTTCATCCAGCAGCAGCAGACATGGATCGGAGGCGAGCGCGCGGGCGATCTCCAGCACGCGCTGCTGGCCGAGCGACAGGCTGCCGGCGGTCTGCGTCGCGCTCCCCTCCAGCCCGACGCGGCCGAGCTGGCGCAGCGCCTCGCCGATCAGCCGGGCTTCCGTCGGCCGGTCGAGCCGCAGCGCCGCCGAGGCGAACGAGGTGTCGACGCGGGCGTGGGCGCCGAGCGCGGTGTTCTCCAGCACGGTCATTTCGGGAATGATGCGGACGTGCTGGAAGGTGCGCCCCATGCCGCCGCGCGACAGCGTGCGCGGGAAGTAACTGCTCTCATGGCCGAGGAAGTGTACGGTGCCGCTCGACGGCCGCTGCACGCCGGAGATCAGGTCGAACAGCGTGCTCTTGCCGGCGCCGTTCGGGCCGATCAGCGCCAGGATCTCGCCGGCCTTGGCATCGAGGCTGATGTCGCGGTTGGCGGCGATGGCGCCGAAATTCTTCGAGACGCCGCGCACCGCCAGCACGGTCTCGCCCGGCTGCGGCTTGCCGCGAGCCGGCAGCGGCGCGGTGTCGGTCGACATCGACCACGCCTTCGGCAGCCGCATCCCGGTGAGATCGAGCAGCGCCGGCCAGATGCCGCGCGGCAGAAGCTGCAGCATCGCCATCGCGACGACGCCGAAGATGATCACCTGGAAATCGCCCTGCATGCCGAGCAGCAGCGGCAGATTGGTCTGCAGCCACTGATTGGCCAGCACCACGATGCCGGAGCCGACCAGCGCGCCGCCGATCGAACCGGCGCCGCCGATCACCGCCATGAACAGATATTCGATGCCCTGGTTGAACGAGAACGGCGACGGATTGAGGAAGCGCTGATAGTGCGCGTAGATCCAGCCGGCCAAGGCCGCCAGCAGACAGGCGATGACGAAGGCGGCGATCTTGGCCTTCCAGGTGTCGACGCCGAGGCTTTCGGCCATGATGGTGCCGGACTTCAGCGCCCGGATGGCGCGGCCGGGGCGGGAGTCGAGCAGATTGGTCATCGCCAATTGCAGCAGCAGCAGCGCGCCCCAGATGCCGATGTACCAGGCTTTCGGGCTGTGCACCGCCCAGCCCGCGATGGTCAGCGGCGGGATGTTGGTCATGCCGGCCTGGCCGCCGGTCTGCGGCAGCGCAGCGAACAGATAATAGGCGACGACCGCGAGCGACAGCGTCGCCAGCGGCAGATAATGGCCCGACAGCCGCGCGGTGATCAACGAGCCGAACAGCGCCAGCACGAAGGCGACTGCCAGGGCCATCGGCAGCGTAAACCACGGCGACAGGCCGTAAGTCGAGGAGACGTAGCCAGTGATATAAGCGCCGATGCCCACATAGGCGGCCTGCGCGAACGAGGTGAGCCCGGCGACGCCGGTGAGCAGCACCAGGCCGAGCACCACGATGGCGGCGAGGCCGACATAGTTCAGCAGCGCAATCTCGTAGTCCGAGATCAAAACCGGCGCGGCCGCGACGGCGAGCACGAAGGCGATGCCGAGGCCGGTCTTGATGCGGCGGCGAAGCTGCAGCGCCTGCGGCGACCAATTCGGCTGCGCCGGCAGCGCTTCGGCGCCGTGGTCGTCGTCTTCCTTGATGCGGTGCTGGCGCAGCGTCTGCACCAAGAGGATCGGGATGATCAGGCTGAAGACGATGACTTCCTTGTAGGTCGAGGCGAAGAACGACGAGTAGCTCTCGAGCAGGCCGATCAGCAGCGCGCCGAGCGCCGAGATCGGGTAGCTCGCCAGCCCGCCGAGGATGGCGCCGACAAAGCCCTTGAGGCCGAGCAGGAAGCCGGTGTCGTAGAGGATCGTCGTCGTCGGCGAGATCAGCACGCCGGCCAGCGCGCCGATGAAGGCGGCGACCAGGAACGAGGCGCGGCCGGCCAGCGAGGTCGAGATCCCCATCAGCCGCGCGCCGGTGCGGTTCAGCGCCACCGCCTGCATGGCCTTGCCGTACAGCGTGTGTTGGGAAGCGAAGTACAACGCGGCGATCACCACGAGGGTGACGCCGAGGATCAGCAGGGTCTGACCGGCGATGGGCACACCCATCACCGGAAAGGTGATGTCGAGCAGCGGCGCCGAGCGCTGGCCGCTCGGCCCGAAGATGTACAGCGCCAAGCCCGTCATGACGAAATGCAGCGCCACCGAGACGATCAGCAGCACCAGCACCGAGGCGTCGGCGAGCGGCTGATAGACGATGCGATACAGCAGCGGGCCGGCGGCGGTGACCACCGCGATCGCCACCACGGCCTTCAGCAGTAGCGGCAGGTCGAAACTGGTGCCCGCATAGGCCAGCGCCAATACGATCAGCGCCGCCGCGACGCTGCGCAGGCTTGACATCAGGAGAGCTGCCGGCCGCTGTTTGCGCCAGCCGCCGACGAGATCGAGCACGACGTGCAGCGCGATCAACAGGCCGAGCAGCGGGATCGTGCCGGGCCGCTGACCGTCCTGCATCGTCACGAAGGTCAGCGCCCCGTAGGAGACGAATTCGCCCTGCGGCACGAAGGTGATGCGGGTGACCGAGAACAGCACCACGATCGCCACCGCCAGCAGCGCATAGACCACGCCGTTGGCGATGCCGTCCTGAGCCAGAAACAGAGCGACGACGAGATTCACGAAGATCCTTTCGGCGACGCGAGCGGGGCGTCGTCTGCCGTGCGAGGGTCGAGCGAGGTGCCGGTCGGGATTGAGCGCGCCGCGGACCGCGCGAGGCGATCCGCGGCGCGCGCGGCTGCTACTTCAGCAACTGCCAGGCGCCGTCCTTCACCGTGATGGTGACGATGCTGCGCTTGTCGAAGCCGGAGTGATCGGCCGGCGTCATGTTGTAGACGCCCTGCGCGCCGGTCAGCTCCTTGACGTTCTCCAGCGCGTCGCGCAGCGCGGCGCGGAATTCCGGCGTGCCGGGCTTGGCCTTGGCGGCGGCGATCGGCACGGTGCGCTCGAGCAACAGGCCGGCATCCCAGACATTGGCGCCGAAGGTGCCGGGCGCGACGTTGTACACCTTGGTGTAAGCATCGATATAGGCCTGCCCCGACGCCTTCGACGGCACGTCGTCGCCGATCTGCGACTGCACCAGCATCGGGCTCGCGGCCAGCACGGTGCCCTCGACCTTCTTGCCGCCGAGCTTGAGGAATTCCGGCGTCGCGGCGCCGTGGGTCTGGTAGATCTTGCCCTTGTAGCCCTGATCGACCAGCGTCACTTCGGGCAGCACGGTCGTCGCGCCGGCGGCGCCGACCAGCACCGCGTCGGGCGAGGCCGACAGGATCTTCAGCGCCTGCCCGGCCACCGACGTATCGGAACGGCCGAAGGTCTCCTCGGCGACCAGCTTGATGCCTTCCTTGTCGATCACCGCCTTGAACGCCTTGGCGAAGTTGGCGCCGAGCGGATCGTTGGTGCCGATGAAGGCGACGGTCTTGACGCCGTTGGTCTTCATGTGCGCGACCAGCGCGTCCATGACGAGGTTGTCGTTCTGGGTGGTCTTGAACACCCACTTCTTCTTGTCGTCCATCGGCAGCACCACCGCGGTGGAGCCGACCGGGGCGAGCATCACGGTCTGGGCGTCGGCGATGAACGGCAGCACCGCGACGGCGTTGGGCGAACCGGACGGACCGATGATGGCGTCGACCTTGTCCTCGATCAGGAACTTCTGGACGTTCTTGGTGGCCTGCGTGGGATCGCTGTTGTCGTCCATGTAGATGTAGTCGACCGTGACGTCGCCGATTTTCTTCGGCAGCAGCGCCACCGTGTTCTTCTGCTGCAGGCCGACCACCGAGATCGGCCCGGTCGACGACGCGATGACGCCGATCTTGACCTGGGCCATCGCCGGGCCGGCCAGCGCCGTCAGAACCGCCACGGCCGCGAGCGCCTTGAGATTGTGCATGTGTACCCTCTTCCGATCCGTCGTTGCGGGGCCGCGGCCATGGCGTCGCGGCTGCGGCCGCTCGGATCAGGCGCGGGCATCTGCAGGGCGGGTTTTTAAAGCGACTAATTCCCGTCTGCAGTGACGGTCCAATTAGTGAAATATTCCAGCGAACAATCAAGCAAGATAAAACGGCGCGCTGCACATATTATCGCGGGAGTTTGCTGCTTTCGCAGTCAGATTGCCCGTCCGCGCAGCCACACCGGGCGGCGGCGGCGTGCGACCGGACGCGGCCTAAAGGCCCGTCATCACTACAGGAAACGCGGCTTTCGCGCTACGGCGACAGGTTGTCGTAAATCTTGACTGACAGCGTGTTGAGGAGCTGCACCTCGGCCTTGGTGAGGCCGCGCAGCGCCTCCTTGAACAGGTAGCTCACCTTCTCGCGGACCACTTCGAGCACCCGTTCGCCCTGCTCTGTAATAGAGACGTCGGTGGAGCGCGCGTCGGTGCTCGACGTGCGCGTCGTCACCAGCCCGTCGTCGGTCATCCGGTTGATGATCTTGGCCATCGTCGAGATATTGACCACCGCCTCGTCGGCGATCTGCGACACGGTGAGTGGCCGTCCCTCGACCAGCAGCATCAAGACTCGCCATTTCGGCACGTCGAGCCCGGCCGGCTTGAGAATGGCGTTCATCCGCGCCGAATAGCGCGCCAGCATCCGGACATTGTGGAAGAACGGCGAGCGGTTGGAGAGAAGCCGGCTGTCGTCGGCCCGGATTCTCCGCTTCATGCCGTCGGTCTTGGTCTGCATCTGCCCGTCCTGCTTGCTGTCGTCCGATCGCTTCGGCCCCGCATCGCGATGCGGCGGCGCTTCGCGACAGTTCCCGAGATTGTGGAAAATGACAACATCTCCGCGCGGAATTGACAACAATTCTATCGGCGGGCGCACGTCGCGGGCTTCGGCCGCAGCGGTTGCGGGCCGCGATTCGGCGGTCGCGGCGGCGACCGGACGCGCTGCACAAATCAGCCGCGTAGTAGTCGCCGTGCCGTGTCGCCGAGCGCGCCGCCGCTGGTCCGATTGCCTGTCCGGTTCGCAGAATGAGCAAGCCGCGTGCACAGCGCCGCCCGAAATTGATGCGACGACGCTCGATAATTCACTGGAAAGTTCGAGTAGTTCATGATTTGCTTTCGCATGTAGCGAGACGGTCGATAAGCCACTCACTCGCTTGGAAGGCCGAGAACGCAGTGCGCGGACAACAGCGCCAACCGCCCGAGAGGACCTCATGAACGACCTCGCCAGCGTGATTCACCTGAAGCCGGCCGCGCCGATCGAGGATTTCGACGCACTGATCGCCGACATCCGCGCCCGCCGCGCCGAATTCAGCGCGCAGCAGCACGTTTCTCAGGACATCATCGAACGGCTGCGCAAGGCCGGCATCTACCGGGCGATGGTGGCCCGGATGTTCGGCGGCGACGAGAAGAGCCCGGCCGAGTTCTGCCGGATGATCGAGAAGATTGCACAGGCCGACGGCTCGACCGGCTGGGTCGCCAGCTTCGGCGCCGCCGCCACGTATCTGGCCGCACTGCCCGAACCGACGCTGCGCAAGCTCTACGCGAACGGCCCCGACGTGGTGTTCGCCGGCGGCCTGTTCCCGCTGCAGCCGGCCAAGCGCGTACCGGAAGGGTTTCTGGTCAACGGCACCTGGAAGTTTGGCAGCGGAAGCATGGGCGCGTCGCTGATCGGCGTCGGCATCCAGGTCGAAGGCGATGCGTCCGGCGGCCTGCCGCGGGTCGCGGTGATGCCGGCCGACAAGGTCGAGATCCGCCCGAACTGGAACGTCATCGGCCTCGAAGGCACCGGCAGCCACGACCTCGTCGTCAAGGACGTGGTCGTGCCCGAAGAATGGACGCTGATCCGCGGCGGTGCGGCGTCTGTCGATGCCGACATCTATCGCTACCCGTCGCTCGGCCTCGCCGCGCAGGTGCTGGCCGTGGTCGGCCTCGGCGTCGCCCGCGGCGCGCTCGACGATGTGATCGAGATGGCCGGCGGCCGGGTGTCGATCACCGGCGCGCCGAAGCTCGCCGATCGCGGCTATGTGCAGGTCGCAGTCGCCAAGGCCGAAGCCGAACTGCGCTCGGCCCGCGCCTTTTTCTACGAGGCGACCGAGCAAGTCTGGGACATCGTCCGCGCCGGCGACAAGCCGTCGGTCGAGACCACCACGGTGCTGCGGCTCGCCGCCAGCCACGCGGCCAAGACCGGCGCCAATGTGGCGCGGATGGCGACCGAACTGACCGGCACCACCTCGATCTATCAGGGCCACCCGCTGGCGCGGGCGCTGACCGACAGCTTCGTGGTGGCGCAGCACGCCTTCCTCAACGAAGGCACGCTGCAGAGCGCCGGCCGCGTGCTGCTCGGCCTGCCGAGTGTCCCCGGCTTCCCATGATCCCGCGTCTCCATCCCGCTTCCGCCGATTTCCCAGCGACAAGGACCCGACCGATGACCAGCCTCGCGGAGCTCACCAGCAATCCGGACGATCTGATCCGCAAGGATCGCGTCCGCACGCCGCTCTACACCGACCCGGCGATCTTCGACGCCGAGATGACCAAGATCTTCCACAACACCTGGGTCTGGGTCGCGCATGTCAGCGAGATCCCGAACAACGGCGACTTCAAGATGGCGCAGGTCGGCCTCGAGCCGGTGATCGTGGTGCGCGACCGCAAGGGCCAGGTGCATGTCCACCTCAACCGCTGCCGGCACCGCGGCGCGACGCTGTGCGAAGTGCGCAAGGGCAAGACCTCCAGCCTGGTCTGCCCGTATCACGGCTGGGGCTATTCGCTCGACGGCAAGCTGCGCGGCGTGCCTTACGAAAACGGCTACGACGAGACCACGCTGGATCGCAGCGAATTGTCGCTGAAGTCGCTCCGCGTCGAGGACTACAACGGCCTGATCTTCGCGACCTTCCGCGACGACATCGAACCGCTCGCCGATTTCCTCGGGCCGGCCAAGAAGTGGATCGACCTGTTCATGAAGCAGGGAGGCGGCTATCCGGTGAAGACGCTGGGCGAGCACAAGTTCCGCTTCCCCGGCAACTGGAAGATCCAGCTCGAAAACACCACGGACGCCTATCACTTCCCGCTGGTGCACAAATCCTTCCTCACCGCGGTCGACAAGGAAACCGAGCAGCAGCTCGACATGCTGAACAATGGCGGCTTCGTCGAGGATCTCGGCAACGGCCACAGCGTGATGGTGATGATCCCGGAACTGATCGACCTCGACGACAATCTCGAAGCGCCGATCCCGGAGAAATTCGCCGAGCTCGCCAAAGAACTCGCGACCGAAGGTTACTCCGACACGGAAGTCCGCCGCATCGTCCGCGCCGTCGGCGGCTCGGGCTTCAACGTCAATCTGTTCCCCAACCTCGCCTGCTCGATGGCGTTCTTCCGCGTGCTGCAGCCGGTGTCGGTGAACGAGACCGAGATCCGCCACATCGCGATCGGCATGGACGGCGGCCCTGCGGCGGCGAACCGCGCCCGTATCCGGCTGCACGAATTCTTCCAGGGCCCGATGGGCTTCGGCAGCCCCGACGACGCCGAAGTGTGGGACCGCGTCCAGCACGGCGCCCAGGGCGGCGACGACATGTGGATCATGCTGAACCGCGGCTTTCCGAAGGAAGAGAGCCTGCCGGACGGAAGGCATCGCAGCGACGTCAGCGCCGAAACCGGCATGCGCGCCGCTTATGATCAATGGAAGCGGATGATGACGGTCTGACCATGAACATCGCCATGACAATCCCCACCACCACCGCTGCGACCATCACGCTCGCCGAGGCGATGGAATTCGCCTGGTATGAGGCCGATCTGCTCGACCACGCCGTCTATGAGGAGTGGCTGGCGCTGTGGACCGACGACGCCCGCTACATCGTGCCGATCGAACCGGGCGTCACCGATTTCGAGAACGCCGTGAACTACGCCTATGACGACCACGAGATGCGCAAGAAGCGCGTCGAGCGGCTGCTCAGCGGCCAGTCGGTCTCGGCCTCGCCGGTCGCGCGCACGGTGCGCTCGCTGTCGCGCTTCCGGATGCTGAAGACCAGCGAGACCGCGTGCGAACTGCGCTGTGCGCAGATCATCACCGAGTTCCGCCGCGGCCGCGAGCGGACCTACACCGGCGACGTGGTGTTCGAGCTGGTGCGAGCTGAGTCCGGCCTGAAGATCCGCCGCAAGATTGTCTGGCTGATCAACTCGACCGAAGCGCTCGGCGGCATCGGCTACATCCTATGAGCGCTGCAACGACCAACGGCGCGCGCGTTGCGTTCGTCACCGGCGGTGGCGGCGGCCTCGGCGCCATCATCGCCGCGGCGCTGCACGGCGCCGGCTATCGCGTGGCGATCGGCGATATCGACGAGGCCGCGGCCAAGGCCGTCGCTGCGCGGCTGGATGCCGGCGGCGCGACGGCGATCGGTCTCAAGCTCGACGTCCGCCGCAAGAGCGACTTCGACGCCGCGCTGGCAGCGGTGCTGGCGCGCTGGAACGTCGCGCATGTGCTGGTCAACAACGCCGCCGTCACCGTCGCCCGGCCGGTGATGGAGATCTCACCCGAAGAGTTCGACGAGGTGATCGCCGTCAATCTGCGCGGCACCTTCCTCGGCTGCCAGGTGTTCGGCGCTTACTTCCGCGATTCCGGCCATGGCCGCATCGTCAACATGGCGTCGCTCGCCGGCCAGAACGGCGGCACCGCCACCGGCGCGCACTACGCGGCGTCGAAAGGCGGCATCGTCACGCTGACCAAAGTGTTCGCACGCGATCTCGGCAAGTCGGGTGTCACCGTCAATGCGATCGCGCCCGGCCCGCTCGATCTGCCGATCGTGCACAAGACGGTGCCGGCCGAGCGCTTCGCCGAGTTCAAGGCGAACATCCCGGTCGGCGACATCGGCGATCCCAAATTCGTGGCGCAGCTCGTGCTGCAGCTCGCCTCTGCCGAATCCGGTTTCGTCTCCGGCGCGACGTGGGACGTCAACGGCGGCCTGTTCATGCGATGAGGGCGGCGATGATGACCACGGTGGAACGGAGCGAGTTTCGCGAGGCGATGAGCCGGCTCGGCGCAGCCGTGAACATCATCACCACCGACGGCGCGGCCGGGCTGCACGGCCTGACCGCCTCGGCGGTGTGCAGCGTCACCGACGATCCGCCGACGCTGCTGGTCTGCGTCAACCGCGCCTCCAACGTCCACGCCGCGCTGTCCGCCAACGGCGTGCTGTGCGTCAATGTGCTGGCGAGCCGGCACCAGTCGCTGTCCAATCTGTTCGGCAAAGGCGGGATCTCGGTCGAGGACCGCTTCGCCGGCGCGGAATGGCGCGTGCTCAACACCGGCGCGCCGGCGCTCGCCGACGCCGTCGTCAGCCTCGACTGCAGTATCGCGCAGATCACCGAGGTCGGCACCCACAGCGTGTTCTTCTGCCGCGTGCAGGCGATCGCGCTCGGGGCGCATCCCGAAGGGCTGATCTATTTCAACCGCGCCTATCACGACCTCGCGCCGCCGGCGCTCGGCGTCTGCCACTCGTAACGAGGCTTGTATCACATGACCATCGACCAACTCGCCGCCACCGTGCAGGCGCTCCAGGACCAGGTGGCGACGCTGACCGCCGAAGCGGAGATCCGCCGCATCCAGGCGCGCTACATGTTTCTGTGCGACACGCCCTGCCCCGAATTCGGCGTCGAGGACGATGCCGAGCGGATCGAACGCATCGTCGATCTGTACGCCGAGGACGCCATCTGGGAAGGCGTCGGCGCTTACTACGACAATCAGTTCGGTCGCAGCGTCGGCAAGGCGGCGATCCGCAAGCACTTCCAGGGCTTCTGGGGCCAGAAGCGCGATCCGGCGCTGGTGCTGAACGTGCACTATCTCACCTCGGAGCAGATCCATGTCCACGGCGACAAAGCCGACGGCCAGTGGGTGCACTGCCAGCCCTGGATCTTCAGCGACGGCTCGTCGCTGCTGCGCTCCAGCCGGCTGAACAATCTGTTCCGCAAGGAGAACGGCGTCTGGAAGATCGCCCGCACCCGCACCGAGAATTTGTTCGTGGCGCCGCTGACCGCGGGCTGGGCCGAAAGCGTGCCGGAGAAATCAGTGCTGATGCGGCCCTGAGCGATTACGCTGCCTTCGACGATGGATAAGGACTCCCCGATGACCACCACGCCGACTTTGCCGTTCGCCGACGCCGTCCCGCTCGAAGCCGACGCGCTGCATCGCCTGCTGCAGGCTTGGTTCCGGGCCGAGGGCACGGACGATCCGGCCGCGATCCGCGCCCGCTTCGACGACGGCTTCAACATGGTGAGCCCGGCCGGCAAAGTGCTGCCGTTCGCGCAGTTCTCTGCCGGCCTGTCGGCGATGCGCGGCTCGCGGCCGACGCTGATCATGGAGATCAGCGAGGTCGTGGTGCGCTATCAGGACGACACCACGGCGCTGGTCACCTATCGCGAGCGCCAGATCCAGGACAGCGGCACCACCGACCGCCTCTCCACCGCGCTGCTGATCAAGCGCGACGACCGGCCGACGCCGGTCTGGCGGCATCTGCAGGAGACCTGGATCACCCCGTGACCGCCGCCCCGCCCGACACGATAGAGACGCTGCAGGAAAATCCTATGGCCGGCGCCGAAATGTGGAAGACCTATCGCTACAACGGCTTCCGGGTGATGGTCATCCAGCAATGGGACGACCCCTTCGGCCGCCGCATGATCCGCATCGAAAGCCTCGACGACGGCGGCGAACACGCCACCGGGATGTTAGAGGCGGAGTTCATGCGGGAGGCCGAGGCGGAGTGAGCGGTTAGCAGCGCGGAAGTGCGAGGCACTGCGCCGTCGAGGCTTTGACGACGGCAAACGACGGCGATCTAAGACCACTTCGGATCGGTGATGTGACCGATCTCATGGCCTTCGGAATTCCATTTCCGGAGATGCACGCTGCCGTCGGCCAGAACTTCGACAAGGCAATTGACCAGATCGTCCTTCCTGGCTTCCAGCATGTCGAGCACTTTGGAGAAGAGATTGATTTGTTCGTCACGTTTGCCACGCGGGAGAATGACGACCAATCCGTTGTGAATGTCCAACCTGGCGTATTCCTTGAGGAAATCTCGTCGGTTGTTGGTGACGACGACGTAGTCGTTGTTGACAGCGAATGGAACGAGGTTCCAATCCTGCCAGCCCGATTTACCGATATGAGTTACGTGCACCGCGTCGAAGCCGCGCGCCTTTGCCACCGCGACGAGGCCAACGCTGAGACACTCGTCGATCAGGAAGCAGTCATTCAACGGTGCGGTCTCGCAAAGGAAGACCTCCAGTCAGGGCCGTATTGGGCTTCAGCCCATTCAATGACGGCGTCGATCCCGTCGATCGGCAAGCTGGGATAGTCTTCGAAAATTTCCCGATTGCTATGGCCACCGCGGAGATACGCAACGATCGTCTCGGCGGGCACACGCGTCCCTCTCACCACGGGCTCACCACTCATCACGGAGGGGTCGCTGATGATCTCGGCCCTTGTGGATGCGATTTTCCGCTCTCCCATCGCTTCACTCCTTTGTCCGCCACCTGCATATTCATCCATATAGGTGTTCGACAACATAGAGATACTGGTGGGCCCGGCATCCACCATATCATATCGATAGATCTCTGTAATTTCCATCACTTAATGTAATTCGATTATTGCTCAGACCAACAAATAGACCAACTTAATTGCAACCCCACTTCGACGGCAAACGCTCATTACCTGAGGTAACGTCGAAATCGAACATTGCGCTGTCAATCTGCACGCGGACCCGCTTTGCGTTTCGCAGCCACTCTACATCTTCGCTGATCCAAGGGTGAAGTGTGCGCCCCTCCTGTGACAGCAGCACGTTCACCCTACCAATAACCGGCCCTTGGTCGACGCGATAGCTCACGGCTAGATTGCCCCACCCGACTCGTCGGTCCCAGGTCAGGCGAGCATTCGGACGCCCATTGAGACACCCAACCAGCAGCGTTGCACCGTTGCTGGTTGCGGAGGACCAGGTCACCAAACGATCGGTCATTGGATCGCGCTCGCGCGTCACTGTCCAACCGGCGCACACAGGAGCGACCACCGCGACAGTGACGATTCGCAGGATCGCAGCAGATGAATTAGGGAAATGCATTGTCACACCTGTAATTCACTATTGGCACAAATTCGGACCACAATACTATCGGTCAACGCCTAACTGACACCATCGCCAAATTCGCGCCGGAAAGCGGTGTCCATCTCCGGTCTGCATATGTGCATGCACCCAAGGATTCCGTCGTGCAGTTCCTGAAGTTCGTCGGCATCGTCCATTGCCGCCCTACGCCGATTGCCGTGCTGACGCCGCGCGGCACAGTGCGAACACGAAAGGCCGTACCGAACGGTTGCCAGCGTTACCCGAAAGGATCGCCCGTCGATTGGCTGGACCAAGGCCACGTTACCGCTGGCGTCTGGTGTATTGGATGTCGCCACCATGCGGATATGCGGCTCGACGCCCTTCCGCGCCTGCCATGGGCTCGCATAGGCATTGCGATGCTCTGCACCGGCTGCGGAACACCGGGATTTGTCGATATCAAGCCGAACTGGCACGATCACGAGCGCTTTGCGATGTCGCATTCACCAGGGCGGCGAACTAGATCCCTGTAACAGCCGAAACAGCGTAACAGCAGAAGTCCTTATGTACTCCCTGCCCCCCTATATCCCCTCAATCTGATTCCATTAGTCCAACTTAGAATTCTGCTGTTACTGCTGTTACAGATGTTACGACATGCGATTTCAACGACTTAGCGAAACAGCAGCCTGAAAATTCTGCTGTTTCGCTGTTTCAGGCGCCGGGCCGCGGAAGCGGAACTAGGCCGGACGCATTGACAGTCACCGCCGGCATGTGAACCGTGCTGAACCGCCGGGCGCCTTCGATCGGACCGCGATGCCACAGCCGCACCGGCGGGCCACCATGGAGCCGAGGCGTAGCCTGCACGAAGCCCAGCGCCCGCATCGTCGCCCCGTACACATTCGGCGGCACACTGCGCCCGGTGGCAGTCTTGAGCGCCGTCGAGAGGTCCGCCGGCTGCACATAGACGGGCCCGCTGTCCTGTTCGAACCAACTGCGCAGATAGACTTCAAAGTCCGATTCCGCCCGCGCTCCTTCCTGATTGGCCCGCGCTTCGGTAAGCACGTCACGCGGCAACAAAAACAGTGAGCCGGCCGACTCGAGCGCAGCGGCCTCGCCGATGACCTGGTCACGGCACCGACGCAGCCATTCGATATCGATCGCCTGAGAGATCCGAACCGGCAGGAAACGACGGTTGCCGGTGGCGTCCCTCAGCGGTGAGTCTTCGTTGCTGGTGCCGATGAAAATGCACCGCCTGCCGTGGTCACTGGCGAGGGCTTGGTACTTCAAAGTGACACTGTCCGATTGCGTCGACAGGAATCGCTTCACGAAATTCACTTCGCGTTTTGCCATTCCGTCCAGCTCGGCGAGTTCGACCGCCAGCTTGCCAAAGAGCTGCGGGATGACATTTTGCGGCGAGCCGTCAAACGTGACACTGTCGGTGAACCAGGCGTCATCCATCGACAGCAGCCGACACGCTGTCGACTTGAACGTATCCTGCGGCCCGATCAAAATCACGACTTCGTCGCGCTTGCTGCCGGGGTGCCGCGCCCGGCGGACAATAGATCCGATCAACAGCCGTCCGACCGCGCGGTGATAAGGCGTGTCTTCGACGCCGAAAGCCCGCGGCAACCATGCGTCGAGCCGCGGCACCCGGTCCCAGCCGCTTTCGAGCGTCGCGAGCCGATCTAGGACCGGATCGAAAGGCGTCTCTTGAGCAATGGTCGTGATCGTGCGGCGGAATAGCTCGACGCTCGGGCGGAACTGATTGTGCGTGTTGCCGGCCTCGGTCATCCAGCGGTTCACCAGCGCGTCTGTGAGCGGCGCCCATTGTCCGTACAGATCCGGCCGCTCCTGCACCTCGGCGCGCTGGTGCCACTGGTTCCAGCGCAGCGCCGCCATCTTCATCCGAAGGAATACGCGTACATTGTCCGGATTGGTCGGCTCGGGAATGTTGGTTTTTGCGTTGCGTTGCCAGTCAGAGAACGCGAAGAAGCTGCGCTGCACTTCCGTCTGCAGATCGGCCGCCCTCAAGGCGACGTCGTTGCGATATTCCGCCATTTGTTTTGCCCAGCTTTCAGATTCGACATGCCCATGCACCCATTCCGCGAATAGATCACCGGCGCGCGGCGGATCGGGAAGCCCTTCGGTCTCAATGATCTTGCGAATGGCGGCGACTTCTTTTGGTGGCAATTTCCAGCCGTCCGCCGGATCGGCGACGTCGAGCCAGTCGAGCCGTTGCCGGGCGATACTCTGCGCTGCTAAAAACAGCTCATCAAGCCGGTCGTTTTCGCGGTCACAGTCCGATTCATCGGCGACGATCCGCGCCCTATTCGCTTCGGCCAGGTCGAACAGCCGTTGCAGCTCAGCCTCGGTGTGCGCCGACACTTCGAGATCCGGCCACAGCCGTTCGATCAGATCAACGATAAGCCGGTCCGCATCGCGACGCGGCCTATCAAAAGACGCGCGCAGTTCGCGCAAATATCGATCGCGAGCATCGAAGCCGCCGCCGCGGGCGCCGATCTCATACAACGAGAGATATACCGCGTCGCCGAAACTGCGACAGGCGGTCGCAAGATGATCTAGCGAACACCCGCTGGCGTTACCTTGGCGAACGATATCCCAGCCAATATCCTCGACTTTCAGATTTGATGTGTGATCGGCGTACCAGTCGAGCAGTGCATAGACATCATCATCGCTTACCGTCGCAGCGATTCGTTCATTGAATATCGGTTCGTCCAGCATTTCGCATCCTCACGTTCGGATGCCTGCTTGACTTATAGGGTCTGCTCAGATAGCGGATTCAGTTGCCAAACTTACTATTCGCCAGCCGAGGTCCGCCCGTTAAGTCGTGCGGGCCTCGTTCGTTTTCGCTCCCATCTTCGCCGCGATATCCGCAAAGACGACGCGGTGAATCTTTGTGATCTGCTCAACAGGCGCGACAATCTCCAGATTGCTGCCATAGCTCAGCATGACGCCGCGACGAAAATGCGGGCGATCGATAAAGACCATCAGGCGATCGTTCGGGGCGTGGTAATTTACAATCACGTCGATCGGCACACCTTCGGACCATTTTTCGAAGGCACCGGAACGCATGTCCGCGAAGATCGAATCCAGCGCCTCACCAGCCTGCGAACCGCCGAAAATTGACAGACCAGCCAGGAATTGCAGCGCATGCATCGCGTCGGCGTCGGGATCAGGATAGCCGCCTTTGGCATAGTGCTGACCTACAAGCGGCAATTCGCGCACACGGCGAACCTCTGCCGCAACGTCGGCGCCTCGCGCAAATTCCAGCACCGAAGCAAGAAGTAAGTTCGTCGCATCCGATTCCGTTACTTCGGCGGCTGAAAGCCCTCGCCCCTTTGTGGTCAGCATACCCGCTGCTCGCAATGAGCGAGCCCGTATATCGAGTGTAGGCAAAGGGACGTTCACCCACTCACTAAGCAATAACTGCAACGTTCCCGGGGTCATTTTTCCTCACGTAGTTGAGCTTTCAGCCGACCCTAGATCGCCATCAACCGGCGGTCAATGCCATTCGTATATTCTACGCTTGACTAAAAATTGGTGAAGCGATATGTAATTTTTACGGATGGCAAGTCGTCCGGTTCGGCAAGAAGGAATTACAAGATGCGGACATTCTCGATCACCTCCCCGGCCACCCGCGGCGCCGTGTTTACTTCGCGCAAGGCTGCAATCGAATTCGTCCCCGAGGCGCTTGAAGTTGAGCGCATCATTCGCGACTACGAGCGGACCAGGGAGCCGTCCATCTTGTGGGACGAATTGACCAACCTAGGCTATGAACGAAGCGAGATCGAAGCGATTGCTGCAAACCCGCGCAAGCGCCTCCGCACTACCTATTTGGTGCTTTAGTGACATGACCGCCCCCAAGCCCGACCCCATTTCCTACCCACCCCGCGGGCTGTCGCGCGAGGAAGCCGCCCGCTATATCGGCGTCGGCTGCACCAAGTTTGACGAAATGGTTGCAGATGGTCGGATGCCGCGACCGAAGCGGGTCGACGGTCGGGTGATTTGGGACAGGCTGCGACTGGACGCGGCGTTCTCCGATCTCGATGAGGATAAGCGAATCAATCCGCTGGACCGGTTGCGGTAGCGTTAGGGTTCGATATTCGGATTCAACAGCTTATCCCACGGCGACGGCACCTCGTGCGGCCAGATCGGGGGGGTAAACGTAATGGTTTGCCTGTCGAGTTGATGGGGCCGCCCAGCCATTGCGCGGAAATGTAGGCCGCCAATTTTGTCAGGCTCGCCCGGCGCCACCAGCCTGTAGAGCGCACCAGCCACCTGCGGCATCGGGTACGGTATGCCGTCCCTCGCGCGGCGAAGTCGTGCCCAATGGCTAGCGCGTGCCATGGCGCTTGGACTCCGCAATCTGGTGCTCAATCTCATCAAGCCGGGTTTTGAGTTCCAAAGTGTCGACGGCGTTGACGAAATTCTGTAGCAGGTCGGAAATGGGCTTAACTTCGTCGGGCGACAAAACACCGTCAGCGACAGCCGCGATTATAGCAGCATGGGCTTTCGGCACATCGTCGACACTATTGATCCGCGGGAAATCCGGAATCATCACCGGCGCACCGCGGCGAACCGGGAACAGCCGATCCAAGGCAATTTTCATCGCTGCACTGTCGCCACGCCGAACCGCCGTCAGAAGGTGTTGACCGATTTCCTCCGCTCCATTCTCGAACATCGTAGCAAGCAACGCTGACGCTCGGTTCCGTGATCCATTCGGTCTCCCTTTTAGACTATGACCGGGCTTGAACCTTCCACACTCGTCACGATTGCCGGTGACCACCGGCGGGGGTGTGACCATCACAGGCGGGGGTAGGACCACCGGCGGGGGTGGGACGGGCACCGCACCAGGCGGTGGCGTTATCACTACCCGCGTCGTTGTGGGCTCAGTCATAGATCGCACGCCTTACGTTGAAGGCCGCCATCCCCTTTTGGCTCTTGCCGGGCACGAATACCACGGCTTGCTCGGGCACCAATGGAACGTCATCGGGATCGACTTGCGAAACGTGCACGAAATAGTCCGCGCCGCCGCTCGGGTTTCTAATAAACCCGAATCCCTTCACCGCGTCGAAAAATTTCACCCGTCCTTGAATCGGCGCCATGCTCATTTTTGCTACCCTCCGTTACTTCACTCGAAACAGCTTGGACTTTTGCGCCTTCCGCGCCCGAATCTCTTGGCGCAACCGACTTCCCGGCCGAGGATTGTCGAGGTGCCATTGATCCCAATCGGTCGGAGACGGTCGAAGCGAACGGCCGATTTGATCTTCAGGCCAGCGACACAGGATGCGCTCTGAAATGCCGTCCGCCGAAATGGTCGTCAGGCTTCCAAATCCGCCAATCGCGCCGACGCCCGGCGGAAGGATCATACTGCGCTGCATTTCCAGCACTTTATGCATTGACCAGATGACCTCCTCAGGCGGCGCCGAAACGTCGATTCCGTCGTAATTCGCTACCATCACTTGATCGTTCGCGACCGGCGTCATGACGTGGTCTGGCAGCTTTACAAGCCGAAACGGCGCATCTTCATATTCCGGAACTTCGTCACGGCCGGCCGATGCAGTCAGTTCACCTGTGCGGAACACGTAAGCTTCCGGACCGCGCTGCGCTGAGATCCCCGCAATGATTACTTCAGCGTTGATCGGAAAACCCCAGGTAGTCGTGTAGTCTCGCAAGTCCGATTCCGAAATCGACACTAGCTCATCAAACGTATCGAAGCCTTGCGCAAGGCTTGCTGCAAACAGCGGATGCGCCGCCGCACTTCCGACATTGGTCAATGCACCAGGCCAATGGGGCACTGTGGACGTCTTGCCACTAAAAGCGACCACGTCCTGTTCCGGAGTGTAGATTGCAGCATCGGTAGCGATATGAATTAAGCCGTACTTAGGCTGCGCGACGACGACAATCGCTGTCATGCTCGTACTCCACTTCTTTACTCTTTGAGGATTCGTTTTGACCT
Source organism: Rhodopseudomonas palustris (assembly GCA_016215605.1). Taxonomy (GTDB): domain Bacteria; phylum Pseudomonadota; class Alphaproteobacteria; order Rhizobiales; family Xanthobacteraceae; genus Rhodopseudomonas; species Rhodopseudomonas palustris_L. The sequence goes on along the minus strand of JACRJB010000014.1, from coordinate 394,109 downwards.
TCTCGCATCTGCTGTGCGGTCCGTGTCTGACCTAAAGCGCCGAGCTTTGGTGTCTCGATTGCAATGACTCGTAGCGTCTTCTGGTAGTCCACCGAACTATTGCCGCTTATCGTGTCGGCCCGTTGACGCAGTCCATCGCTGAGCGAAGTGCTAGACCCGGAAAACGAGCCGAACCGATCCTTGAAATCGGAATTGTTTGGATCGGGTTCAGGCTTCTTTCCGACCATATACGCCAGATCGGGGCGTTTGTTCGCAATGTCCTGTCGCGCGCGCTCTTGCCGTTCAAAGAAGGTCGTACCGGCGTCGAGCGCCACCTGAAACGCAGACTTTGCGCGACGGCCGAAATTCGTCCAGGCCCTGTCCCATGCTTCGTCGAACTGACGCGCTTTCTCGACAAGCTTTTCATCGGCTGCAAATTCGGCCGAAGCATCCTTTGCTTTCCGCAACCCATCGGCGCCGCCGGACAGCAGCCGAACCCATTCCATCGTCGCCGGCAGACCCATTTGCTGCAGCAACACCAAGCGCTGTTGATCGCTGCCGGCGCGTTGAATCAGATCCGCCGCCTTGGCGAGACCGTCTTCGAACGATTTTACGGCCGGGATGGCATTCGCGCGGAACACGTCGGCAAGGCCGCCCATGTTGTTCTTCGCCTGATAGATTTGGTTGGCGAAACCACCGATGCCCTTATTGAAATCGTCTCCCGAGATACCCTTCGCGGAAGCGGCGGCCTGCAACTTGGACAGTTCACGGGTTGACGTGCCGGCGGCGCGGGCCGTGTCGTCGAGCTGCAGCGTGAACGTTTTCCAGGACGAATAGGCGAGCACGCCGCCGGCAGCGAGCGCAGTAGTGCCAAGCGCAAGAAGCCGCATCGGCGTCAAGACAGACGCGATGCCGGATCCGATTTGCTTAATCGCGCCGCCGACCGTGCCGGTCTTCGAGGATCCGAAGATATCGGCAACCTGCGTGCCTTGCTGCAACAGGACCGTGAACGGTGACTGTCCTGAGCCGAGCGAGACGACAATGTCCTGTGCTTGTCGTGACAGGTTGATCAGTTCGTGTCGCGCGAGCTGACCGCTTGCTGCCACGCTGTTGAGCGCGTTCTTGTTGCCGGTGAGGATGGCAGTTTGCGCCGTAAAGGCGGTCTTGGTACGCTCGATCGCCGCCTGATACTGCGTTTGCGTGAGCGCGCCGGCCGCGTGAGCATCACGAATGTCGCTCAGAGATTCTTTGTAGCGCATCCCGGCGGCGAACAACGGATCAAACTTGGCGCGCAGCTGGTCAAGACCGCGCTGCCCGACAGCGGAGAAGTCGCGGACGTCGCTCGTGGCGTTGTTCAGATCATCCGAAAGGCCGACCATCGCTTGCGCAAAGGTACGCGTCTTGGTCGCCGCAGCTTCAATTTGCGTCGCGGCTTCACTCGCGGCGGGCGACAACTTCCCGATAGCCGCGGCGGTGGTCGCGGCAGTCCTTTCCAGGGCCGCAACCGTCGCCGCAGTGTTACGGGCAATCTGAGCGAGGAAGTCGAGATCGCTATTCGCAGTCCGGACCTGACCGGTATTGATTTCGACGCCAAGTGAGGCAATATCGGTCATGATTTACGCCGCCTTTAGGAAATGCGTTTCGGCGCGACGGTAGCCAAGGCGTTCGTAAAATTTCGCTATCAACGGATCATCGCCCATGCCGGCAAGAAAGCCGTAGCTGCACCCGAGATCACGCCACCATTGATCAAATGAGTCGATCAGTCGGAACGCTGCGGTTCCGCCGCGGTGCGCCGGGTCAATCCAGAACAGGGTTTCTTTCGCGTAACGGACCGGGCCGAACGGATGATCGTCGGCCACCGCGGCAAGCAAAACACCGCGAGCAGCGCCTTCGATATCATGCACCAGCGCGAGCGCTGCGGAGTTGTCCATGTGGACAATGAACAGCCGGGCAGCATACGCCGGGTCGAACGGGACTACGAACCCGGTCACCTTGCCGAGATTTCCGTTTGCTTCTCGCAACAGACGAATGATTGCGCCGCGATCAGTGAGCCGAGCGGGGCGGATCATCCAATTGTTCCGTCCCGCTCGACGCCAAACGAGGCCTTTTCCTTGGGATTGATCGGATGTCCGATCCGATCGGGCCAGCGTTCGAGGACACGCGTCGTTACTTCGTCCCGACCAACGAGCGTGTGCTGGCACCAGCCGCCGACGCCGTAAATTTTGCGGCGATCGGCGGTGTTCAAGGAGTCGAAGCGAACCCCGCGCAACGCCCGCATCATCGCCAGTCCGGTTTCTTCCGGACGCGCAGGATCGAAGCTGCGGGGATCGCAGGCGTTGGCCGTGCTCAGAAAACGGGTCGATTGAACGGGCTCAAACGCCGCTCCCTCGAAGCGGTTGGACGATGCCACCGTGAAGAACCCGGGCTTGCCGCGCGATTCCGACCACCCGGCCAACCCCACAATGCATGTTTGCAGATGCGCGGCAGTGCCGTAGGCCGACGCCATGTCGAGGCACCGGCGAACTATCGACCCAAACCACGGCGGCAGTTCATCGAATGATGGCGTATCGCATTCGGCAAATGCGCCTGCCAACAAAGGGAGAAGCCAGCCACCGCCGACCGCAGCGACGGCTGCATTCCATCGCGGCAGCGGAAACACTTTCGACCCAAGGCCGGCGACGGTACCGTCAGCCTCGTAGAACCCGGCATCGGTGAAGATATGCACCCCGTCAGGAACCACGAACGCATTCATGATACTCACGGAAGCCACTCCTCATCACGCGGATCGTAGACGCTGCATGACTCACCGAGTACAGACCCGATCGCAGTGCCGATGAAGGTGCTCGCGCCGATCGCAGTCGCGATAGTCATGCCGATTGCGGTAAAGATTGCCATTTTAGGCCTCCGCCATGAAGCGTTCCGCTTGCTTCTCCAACATCCGATCAATCAGCGACTTGCGATCTTCGAACGAGAGATTTTCCGCATCGACGGCGACAACGGCGCTATTGAAGGTCAGCTTTTCGCGCGCCAAGTCCGCGTCGTTGGGCGCCGGAGCCGTCTCGGTCAACCACTTGTCGAAACTGTATTTCTGCATCCCTAGAGCATCCTGCGCCTCCAGCATCGCACCTGTGATCGCCGCTTGAACAAGGTCCAAGGCTTCGGACTGTTCGGAGATTGCCTCCAGCTCTGGCGCGGCGTGGTTCTCTAGTAGGAAATTCAGAACCATTTCCGCGCCTGCCGCATCGAGCCCGGAAAAGGCAGCCGGAGCCTCAAACACAGCTTCGATCATGATCAGATCGCGACCGCTCTGCACGACGTCGAACAGCAGTTGCATTACCGCAGGCTGATCCTTCATTTCGCGCAGCATCGTCCGTGTCTCTTGACGCAACATCGCTGCAACGACGTCCGTCTTATTTGTCACGCGCGGCGTAAGCGAGAGTTTGTGATCCTGCAGCTTTCTCTGCGCCAGCGTCAGATCGCGCTGCCCCTTGGTGATGACCGACGCCTGTTCGGTGACGAACCGATTTATAGCCTTTGTGCGGCCTGCTTCGGACAGGTCCTTGTCGGCGGCGATCTTCGCGCGCTTGCTCTCGATCCCGTCGCGAACATCAAGGCAACGCTCCATGGTTCTTTTCACTGCGGCGGAAATGCCGAGATTGTCATATTCGGATTTCCAGCGGGAACGTAGCATGTCCGAAAATTGCATTGTTTTACTCCTTACTCCGGATTCGGGTAGTTGCGCATGCGCGTTTCGAGGCTGGCGATGATTTCAGGCCACCATGAATTCGTCTCGAATGTCGGCGCGAATTCAGCGTGCCGGAAATGCTGCGCGAGGTTGACCAGTTCGAGTCGATCATGCGCAATGAACGACGGGACGGCGGTAGCTGACACATTGCGGTTGGACAGCGCGAGATCCAGCGCATAGAGATTGACGTAAGCCGTTTTCAGATTGGCCAACGCAGCCAGATAGGCGGCTCCCGCCGTCGCACGCTGCTGCTGCAATTCCGCTTTGGTGCTCATTTGTAAGAATCTCCTTCCTTCAATTGACGAAGCGAACGCGATAAGCGCACGGCCGCCCCTCTAAGCAGCTACCCATTTCGAATTGTACAACGCCACGCATCGCTCAGGCCGCAGCAGCATTGCTGAAACCGGCAAGCCAGGCATCACGATCACGCACCAGGACGACGCTGCGACGCTTGATCTTGGTTACGCGCGGGCCCGCACCGTCCTTGATGAGCTGATACAGAGTTGATCGACCAAGACCGATCGACTCGGCGGTCGCGGGAATCGACAATGCGATCGGGGCCGCGACGAGCACTTTGCGTGCTCGCTTGTTGGCAGCGTCCATAGGGTCTCTCCACGTTCATCCGCTTGGAACTGACAGGGCGAACGTGGATTTTCTCGGATTAAAAAATAGTTGTCGGCGGTCGCCTACTCGGCGGCTCAGAGCGCAACCACATGATGCAAATGGCGAAAACGACGATAATTAGTTGGTATTTGTCAACTTGTCACTTGCACTAATTGAGCCTGCGATTCGATGAAATCGCCCCACCAATCCATCATCCGGCGTCGATCCGACAACCATTCCGCAGCGTTATAGGCCGCCCGAATCTCATTCTTTTCTACATGGGCTAGCTGTCGCTCAATCCAATCCGATCGAAACAGGTTCGATTCATTCAAGATGGTTGACGCAACGGCCCGGAACCCGTGAACGGTGGCGCGACCATGGAAGCCCATGCGATACAGCGCGAACAGCAGGGTGTTGCCGCTCATCACCCCCTCTCTGCCAGGCGACGGGAAAAGGAACGGGGTATCTGATGAACCAGGGAGTTTCCGCAGATCATGCAGCACGGCGACCGCTTGCGAGGACAGCGGCACCAAATGATCTCGACGCATTTTCATCCGAGCCGCTGGGACGCGCCAAAGGGGAATCGGTCCGTCCAGGTCTTCGATTTCATCCCAACGACCTGCGCGCAGTTCCGTCGCGCGCAGGAAGGTCAGCACCACCAATTTGAGCGCGAGCCGGGTGCGCATCTCTCCGTCATAGTCATCCAACGATCGCAGAAAGCCGGGTAGATCCTTGCGCGGCATCGCATGGTGTCGCTTCGGTCGATCAGGGGATTCCAGAGCGCCTTTTAGGTCCGCGGAAGGGTCACGCTTAGCGCGTCCGGTGACGATCGCGAATCGGAATATCATGCCGATCAACTGCCGCAACCGACGCGCCGTCTCGTGACGCCCTCGCCCTTCCACGCGGCGAAGCAAGTCCAGGATTTCAGGCGCTTCGATATCGGCGATAGCCAGTCGACCGATCTGCGGAAAAACGTCGAGTTCAAGCCGGCGGACAATCTGCCCAGCATAGAATTCCGATCTGCCGCGTTTCCATTTCTCGTGCCATTCCAGCGCGACTGCTTCAAAGGTGTTCTCGGCCGCTACGCGGGCCTCACGCTTGCGCTGTCGCTTCACCGCAGACGGATCACGTCCGGACGCGAGATCGCGCTTCGCTGCGTCTCGTGCAGCCCGTGCGTCGCTCAATCCGACTGTCGGATAGACACCGAAAGCAAGGGTCTTCTGTCTCCCCGCGAACCTGTACGCCAGCCGCCAATATTTCGAGCCGTCCGGGTTCACCAGCAAATGCAGCCCGCCGCCCGCAGAGCGCTTATACGGCTTCGCCTCAGGCTTCGCTGCATCGCAAGCAGTGGCGCTGGTAAGAGGCTTGCGAGGATGCCTAGTAGCGACTTTCGGCATGTTGGTATCTCGCTGTTGGCATGGTTTTAATGCCCAAAATTATACCAACAAACTGGCTGGATGTCAGCGAATATTCGACGGACTTGTTCGGATCACGAGGGACGTTGAAATCCCATTTTAACAGGCATTTCATTGGAGTTGCTAGGATCACCCGGGATCGCGCTGGATGCCCGATATGGTGGGCCCGGCAGGACTCGAACCTGCAACCAGACCGTTATGAGCGGCCGGCTCTAACCATTGAGCTACAGGCCCCGCCGGGAACCGCTGCGGCGGCCGTCGGGCGCGGCTCTCCCCTTACAATGGCGTGTGGGTTGCGGCAATCGCCACCTCGACCAAAGGCAGGGGCTGACCGGCTGCAGCGCTCGCAGCGAGCCACGGCGGGCGAAGACGCCCCGGCGGCGATGATCCGCGACAATGCTCGCCCTTGATGCTGCTTGCGGCGCCATCGCGTTGCTTGCGCCGAAAGTCGCAGGCACCGGCTGCAATGCTTCGCCGAATTGCAGCGCATTCGACGCCGAGTTGGCGGGACGAGTTAAGATTCCCCCAACATTCGCGCCGTAGATTGCCCTCCGATCTTACCTGTCGGTGTGCGTATATGCCCCTGTTTCAATGGAATCCGCTGTTCGAGACCGGCAACCAGCGGATCGACGACCAGCACCGCAAACTGTTCGAACTGACGAACAGGCTCGCGCACGCGGTCCAGAACGGCGAGAATCTCCCGACCCTGTCGATGCTGGTCGCCGAGCTGCGCGATTATGCAGCGACCCACTTCTGCGACGAAGAACAGCTGATGCGCTGCTCCGCGCTGACGCATCGCGAGGTCGAACGCCACGCCTGCGTGCACGCCTCGTTCATCGAGCAAGTCGACGAAGTCGCAGCGCGCACCGATCTGTCCGACGAGGAAGCGACCGGCGCGTTCCTGGAACTGCTGATCACCTGGCTGGTGACCCACATCCTCAAGCTCGACCGCCGCGTCGCCCGCGCGCTGCTCGACCGCGTCGCCGCGCCGGACGAGGGTGAGGTGTCGGCCGAGCAGGTGCTGGTGGCGGCGCTGATGGAAACCGAAAAGCGGTTTCGCATGCTGTCCGACGAAGCGCCGTCGCTGATCTGGATCAGCGGCGCCAGCGGTCGCCGGGACTTCGCCAACCGGCCGTGGTTCGATCTGGTCGGCGCCCCGTCCGAGCCGGCCTCCGCGATCGACTGGGCGGGCTTCGTTCACCCCGACGATCGCCGCAGCTACGCGGCCTGCATCGCCGCCGTGCTCGCCAGCGGACACACGGCGTCGCTCGAATTCAGAGTCCGCTCCGCCGCCGGCGAATGGGCGTGGGTGCGCGAGACGATCAGCCCGCGCACCAACCGCGGCCGCTGCATCGGACTGATCGCCGCCGCGACCGACGTCACCGCAATCAAGCAGTCCGAAGATCTGATCGCCGATGCCAGCGGCCGGCTCGAACGCGAGGTGTCGGAGCGCACCCAGCAATTGCAGCAGCTCGCGCTGGTCGATCCGCTCACCGGGCTCGCCAACCGCCGCGCGCTGCTCGACCGCATCGAGGCCGATGTCGCCAACGCGACCGGGCACGGCGACGTGCTGTCGCTGCTGTTCGTCGATGTCGACCGCTTCAAGCGGATCAACGATCGCTTCGGCCACGCCGCCGGGGATTCGACGCTGATCGAGGTCGCAGGCGTGATCAGGGGATCGCTGCGCGGCAGCGATTTCGTCGGCCGGCTCGGCGGCGAGGAGTTCGTCGCGGTGCTGCCCAGCACCGCACGGCCCGGCGCCGAACGCGCCGCGGAGACGATCCGGCGCAAGGTCGCCGAGCACGGCTTCGGCGGTGTCGACGGCGGCGTCACCGTCAGCATCGGGATCGCCTCGCTGCAGCCCTCCGAGGACGGCGCGGCGCTGCTCGCCCGCGCCGACCACGCCATGCTGCGGGCCAAGCGCAGCGGCCGCAATCGCTGCTGCGCGGCCGAAGGCGAAGGCCTCGACCTGCTGTCGGCCTGACGCCTCTCCCCTCGCCTACGCCACCGCCATCCTCGCCCCGCCGCCGCGGCGCCTGGCGCGCAGCAGCAGCGTGGCCATGATGGTGACGTTGACGGCGTTCCAGCCGATGCCGTTGAGGAAGGCGGCGGCGTAGGAGCCGGTGGCGTCGAAGATCAGGCCGGAGATCCAGCCGCCGAGCGACATTCCCATCACCGAGGCGAGGATGACGATGCCGACCCGCGTCGCCGCCTGGCGCGCCGGCATCGCCTCGCGCACGATGATCGCGTAGCTCGGCACGATGCCGCCCTGGAACAGGCCGAACATCGCCGAGATCACATACAGCGAGCCGAGGCTGTCGAACGCCAGATAGAACAGCAGCGCCGTGCCCTGCGCCACCGCGCCAATCAGCAGCGTGGCGATGCCACCGATGCGGTCGGCGAGGAAGCCGGAGCCGATCCGGCTGACGATGCCGAACGCCAGCATCAGCGACAGCATCTCGGCGCCGCGCGCCGCGCCGTAGCCGAGGTCACCGCAATAGGCGACGATGTGGACCTGCGGCATCGCCATCGCCACGCAGCAGGCGATCGCGGCGGCGCACAGCAGCGCCGTCAGCGTGTTGGTGGAAATCTGCAGGTCGATCTTCGGCGGCGGCGCCGCGGCGTGTCCGGCGGCGACGTGGCCGCCCATCCGCGCCCGCAGCACCGCGAGCACCAGCGCCATCGACACCACGCAGAACGCGCCGATCGCGAAATGGGTGGTGCGCCAGCCGAAGCTCTGCACGTCCCAGTTCACCAGCGGCGGCCAGATCGTGCCGGCGATGTAATTGCCGGTGGCGGCGATCGACACCGCGACGCCGCGATAGCGCTCGAACCAATGCGAGGCCTCGGCCATCAGCGGCCCGAACGTCGCCGAGGCGCCGACGCCGATCACGAAATGCATCAGGTTGAACTGCCACAGCGCGGCCGAGAACCCGGCGCCGGCATAGCCGAGCCCGATCAGCAGCACGCCGCTGCCGATCGCCGCGACGATGCCGAAACGGTCGGTGAGCCGGCCGGTCGCCACCCCGCCGAGGCCGAAGCCGAGCATCGCCAGCGTGAAGGCCAGCGAGGCCGCGCCGCGGGTGGCGGCGAATTCGGCCTGCACCACCGGCAGCACCACCACCACCGACCACATCCCGACGCCGCCGATCGAGCCGATCACCAGCGCCAATGCGAGCCGGACCCACGCCTGGCGCGAGTCGAGCGTGAACGCCGGCGTTCGGCCGGTCTTTTGCTGAGGCGTTTCCACCTGCGCAACTTCTCCGCGCAGCCGCGAACGGTCAAGGCCGCCGGCCGGGGCCCTGCCATGACGCCGCAGGTTAACCGCCGTTAACGCTTTCCTAACCATAAACTGGGCAAATTTTGCCGAGTGATCTGAAGTGTCGTCGGCCGCGAACACCGGGGGAATGCCCGTGGACGCCAGTGCGGTGCCTCACGTTGGAGCCAGCGACCCCGCCGTTGCGGCGCGGACGTTCGGCAAGCGCAAACGACAGCGGGAGAAGGCGGCGGACATGACGGACACGACGGTCGGCTCGGGCCCCGGCGGCGGTTTCCCCAGCCTGCGCGACATCGGCGGCATGCTGAAGCGCGGCGATCTCGCGCTCGCCTTCGGCGTGCTGACCATCCTGGTCGTGCTGATCCTGCCGCTGCCGGCGGTGGTGCTCGACCTGTTTCTGGCGATCTCGATCACTCTGTCGATCCTGATCCTGATGACCGCTTTGTTCATCCAGGCGCCGCTGGAGTTCTCGTCGTTCCCGACCGTGCTGCTGATCTCGACCATGCTGCGGCTGTCGCTGAACATGGCCTCGACCCGGCTGATCCTGTCGCACGGCCACGAAGGCACCGCCGCCGCCGGACACGTCATCGAGGCGTTCGGCAATTTCGTGATGGGCGGCAATTTCGTGATCGGGATCATCGTGTTCACGATCCTGGTGATCGTCAACTTCGTGGTCATCACCAAGGGCTCGGGCCGTATCGCCGAAGTCGCGGCACGTTTCCAGCTCGACTCGATGCCCGGCAAGCAGATGGCGATCGACGCCGACCTTTCCGCCGGCCTGATCGACGAGGCGACTGCGAAGGCCCGCCGCAAGGATCTCGAGGACGAAAGCGGCTTCTTCGGCGCGATGGACGGCGCCTCGAAATTCGTCCGCGGCGACGCCATCGCCGGCCTGCTGGTGGTGTTCATCAACGTCATCGGCGGCATCATCATCGGCGTCGCGCAGCAGGGGCTGAGCTTCGCCGAGGCCGGCCACACCTACACGCTGCTGACGGTCGGCGACGGCCTTGTCACCCAGATCCCAGCGCTGATCGTCTCGACCGCCGCAGGCTTGCTGGTGTCGAAGGCGGGCATCTCCGGCTCCGCCGACAAGGCGCTGATGAAGCAGCTCTCCGGCTATCCGCAAGCGCTCGGCATGGCGGCGGGCGTGATGCTGGTGCTGGCGGTGCTGCCCGGCATCCCGACGCTGCCGTTCCTGGCGCTCGGCGGCGGCGCGGCGTACCTGGCGGTGTCGGCGAGCAAGCGCAAGACGGCCGGCAAGGCGGCGGCGGATTCCGCGGCGGGGCTGGCGCCGGAGGCCGTCGCGGCGGCGGCCGCAGCGGCCGCCGAAGAGCCGATCAGCGCCGCGCTGAAGATCGACGACCTCAAGATCGAGCTCGGCTACGCGCTGCTGCCGCTGGTCAACGGCCCGGACGGCACCGACCGCCTCACCGAACAGATCAAGGCGCTGCGCCGTTCGCTGGCGATCGAGATGGGCTTCGTGATGCCGGCGGTGCGCATCCTCGACAACGTCCAGCTCGAGGCCAACACCTACGTCATCAAGATCAAGGAAGTCGACGCCGGCACCGGCCGGATCTGGCCGAACCAGTTCATGGTGATGGACCCGGCCGGCGATCAGGTGACGGTGCCCGGCATCCACACCACCGAGCCGACCTTCGGGCTGCCGGCGACCTGGGTCGACGCCGCGTTCAAGGAAGAGGCGTCGCTGAAGGGCTACACCGTGGTCGACGCCGCCACCGTGCTGTCGACGCATCTGACCGAGCTGCTGAAGGGCAACATGTCGGACCTGCTGTCCTACGGCGAGACCCAGAAGCTGCTCAAGGATCTGCCGGCGGAGCAGTCCGAACTGGTCAAGGACATCGTGCCGGGCCAGATCACCGTGTCGGGCATCCAGCGCGTGCTGCAATTGCTGCTCGCCGAGCGGATCTCGATCCGCGACCTGTCGACCATCCTCGAAGGCATCGCCGACGCGCTGGCGTTCTCGCGCAATCCGAACACCATCGTCGAGCACGTCCGCGCCCGGCTGGCGCGACAGATCTGCGCGCAGAACACCTCGTACAACGGCTACCTGCCGCTGATCGCGCTGTCGGCGAAGTGGGAGCAGGCCTTCGCGGAATCGATCATCGGCCAGGGCGACGAACGCAGCCTGGCGATGGCGCCGTCGAAACTATCGGAGTTCATGACCGCGGTGCGCGACCGCTTCGAGCAGGCGGCGCGCGAAGGCGAGGCGCCGGTGCTGGTGACCTCGGCCTCGATCCGGCCGTTCGTGCGCTCGCTGGTGGAACGGTTCCGGGCGCAGACCACGGTGCTGTCGCAGGCGGAAATCCATCCGCGGGCCCGGCTGAAGACGGTCGGCAGCGTCTGACCAGTGGCCAAATACCGCTCGCCGCAGGGACGGCGAGCGCGACATTTCTGTCACAGACAAGTTCGCGTGCTGTTGCTTCGTTGAGCAACGGTAAATGAAGCGGACCGCCCGAGCGCCCCGCAAAATCTGGTCAAGATACTGATTTCAAATACATTTCTTGGAGATTTCGCAGCTGCAACCTCGCGAACCTTCAAGTCTTATCACCGCCTTGTGATCGACTATTTGGAACGTGCGGCCGATGAACTACGTTTGTGTGGCGAGATGTTTGAACCTGCTTCGAGATTGCATCAACCAATCTGCGAAGGTGGAGAAAGACACCAGGAGGCTCACGATGAACCACTCGATCTATAGCGCCGATCGTTCGACCCACCTCAAGGTGGTGGTGGTTGCGCTGGTCGCAGGTATCGCTGTGGCAGGCCTCGGAATCTCCGCCCGTCTCGGCGGCGCCGACGACGGCTATACCCAGACAGCGCGCGTGATCAAGGCCGGCAAGCCGGTGATGGTCACCACGTCCGGCAACACGGCCATTCGCTGATTTGATTTCACGCGGCGCCTGACAAGCCCCCAGGTCCCGCGTGGTTATGATCCACTCGCCCCAAGTGGATCGAACGAAAAGCGCCCGCTCCCCACGGGCGCTTTTCTTTTTGCCTCGATGCCGGCGTGAGGATGCAAGGGTGTCCAAAAGCACAGCCTCATGGTGAGGAGGCGCGTAGCGCCGTCTCGAACCATGCGCCGCAAACCGATCGATCGCCCTATCCTTCGAGACGGCCGGCTTCGCCGGCCTCCTCAGGATGAGGATTCAGTGCATCTCGAAAGGCTGTATCGCTTCAATCAAACGATGAACCACAACTAACAACTCGTGTGGACGGTGTCAGCGCCGCGGCGTGACCGGCACCGACGGCACGCTCTCGACCAGCTTGCCGGTGTAGACGATCGGACCGGTGGCGACGCCGTTCGGCGCGCCGCCTTCGGGCTCGATCGTCACCGCATAGGTCGCCTTGCTGACGATGTCGGCATCGTAGGCCGACAGCGACGGATTGACCGTGAAGTCGCGGCTGCCGATCACGCCGAGCGACCGCGGCTTCTGCAGCTTGTCCGACACCAGCCAGAGTTCGTAGCTCTTGCCCGGCTCCGGCGTCGCGGCGACGCGGCGCACGGTGAAGCTCTTGCTGCCGGCATCGACGGTGAGGATGAAGGCCGGCGAATTGCCGTCCTGCTGCAGCACCGCGACGTATTGCGCCGGGATCGCCGGCGGCGGGGTCTCGACCTTGACGATCTGGGTGCGGATCGGCGGCCGCAGCGCATCCGGCAGCACCTCGGGCTTGTAGAGCTGAACGCCGAGCACCAGCAGCAGCGACGCCGCGATCGCGCCGAGCGATCCGGCGACCCGCTTCCAGACATAGGTCTGCTTGGCGAAGCGGACCACGCGCATCGATTCCGGGCTCAATCCCGAGCCGCTGTCGTTGGCGGGCGCCGGCGGCGCCATCGTCGGCTCGGCTTTGGCGATCGCCGGGGCGACCGGCAACACCAGCGCCTGCTGATCGCCGGAGACGCCGATCGCCGCCTTGATCCGCTCCCACACGGCCGGCGACGGCTCGACATAGCCGACCATCTGGTTGAGCGCGCCGAGCTTGACCTCCCACGCCTCCACCAGCGCCGCGTAGTTCGCGTCGGCCGACATCATCGCCTCGACCTGCGCCCGTTCGTCGGCGTCGAGGGTGCCGAGCGCGTATTCCGCGGCGAGCACGATATGGTCTTCGCTGGTGGCCATCAGACGAGTCCTAGACACTCCCGAATGTCGAGCATGCTGCGGCGAAGCCAGGTCTTGACCGTGTTCACCGGGGCATCGAATTTCGCCGCGAGCTGTTCGCGGCTCCAACCGTTGTAGTAAGCGAGCAGCACCAATTTCTGGCGGTCCGGCTCCAGCCGGCCGACGCATTCGAGCAACCGCTTCAATTCTTCCGTCATCTCCCGGCGCGCCAGCGGATCCGGCGAATCGGCCGCCGCTTCCTGTGCCGAGGGCTCGTCCTCGATCGAGACCTCGCTGCGCCTACGCGCCACGTCGATCGCCCGGTTTCGCGCGATCGACGCCATCCAGGTGATCGGAGACGCCACGCCGGGATTGAACGTCCCGGCGCTGTTCCAGATCTTGACGTAGGCTTCCTGGATGACCTCTTCCGCGAGATCCTGACGCCGCAAGATACGGAGAACCACGCCGTAGAGTTTCGCGCGCGTCGCATTGTAGAGACGCTCGAACGCCGCCTGATCCCCCTTGGCCACAGCGGCAAGCAGCCAGACCAACTCAGCCGACGTCAGCATTCAGTCCCCGCACCGGCAAATCCGCGCCGCCTTCGAACCCGGCCGATCGCCTCGGCCGTTCGTAGCATAGCTCGCGATCGCGTGATCCGCCATGTCGCCCGGGCCACTGTTGTGGATTACCCGGCAACAAAATGCCCGGGCGCGGACGCCCGGGCTGTTGGAAATCTGCGACCTGACTGCGGTCGATCAGGCGATGGCGCCCATCCGCGAACGCATCAGGCCGATGCTGTCGAGGTCGGCCTGCTCGCGCGCGCTTTCCTCGGCGCGCTCGCGGGCCTGGTCGCGCTCGTCGAGCAGCTCGACCTTCTTCAGCTCGTCGAACGCCTCGGACAATTGCGCCCGGGCGTCTTCGAGCTGCACCCGCAGCTCGTCGGCCGAGCGGGTGAGATTTTCGCGGCGCTGGATCGCGGCCTTGGCGTAGGTCGGATAAGCGAAGTGGGTGGGATCGGTGATGCCGGCGCGGTCCTGCTCGGTCTGGATCTCACGCTCCAGATCGTTCGACATCCGCTGGAAGTCCGCGATCATCCCTTCGATCTGGGCCACCCGCCTGCGCCGCTCGTCGACCTGAAACTTCTTCAAGCGGATCAGCGTATCACGTGACTTCATCGACTCGTACTCCCCAGAAGTCCCGATTCAACGCGGGACAGTGCCAGCGTCCCACGAGGGGCCAACCGGCAAAACGATTGACGTGCCAAGCATGATGACGTGACAAAGTTAGCGTTCCGTTTCTACGCTCTTCAGGATTTGTTCAAGCTGGGCATAACCTGAGGCCAGGCTGGTCGCCTCGTCCTTGCCCTGCCGCAGAAACTCTTCGAGCGGCTCGTTCAGCCGCACCGCCTCGTCGACTTCGGCGCTGGAACCGGGCCGATAGGCGCCGAGCCGGATCAGTTCCTCCATGTCCGCATAGGTCGCCATCACCTGCCGCGCGCGCTTGATCACCGGCAGATAGGCCGGATCGCAGGACCGCGGCATGGTTCGCGACACCGATTTCAGCACGTTGATCGCCGGGTAGCGGCCGCGCTCCGCGATCGAGCGTTGCATCACGATGTGGCCGTCGAGAATGCCGCGCACCGCGTCGGCGACCGGCTCGTTGTGGTCGTCGCCGTCGACCAGCACGGTGAAGATGCCGCTGATGGTTCCCTCGCCGAGGCCGGGGCCGGCGCGCTCCAACAGCTTCGGCAATTCGGTGAACACCGTCGGCGTGTAGCCCTTGGCGGTCGGCGGCTCGCCGGCGGACAGGCCGATCTCGCGCTGCGCCATCGCGAAGCGCGTGACCGAATCCATCAGGCACAGCACGTCCTTGCCCTCGTCACGAAAATACTCGGCGATCGACATCGTCAGATAGGCGGCCTGGCGGCGCATCAGCGCCGGCTCGTCGGAGGTCGCCACCACCACCACCGAGCGTGCCATGCCCTCCTCGCCGAGGTCGTCCTGCAGGAACTCCTGGACTTCGCGGCCGCGTTCGCCGATCAGCCCGATCACCGACACCGCGGCGTCGACGTTGCGCGCCAGCATCGACAGCAGCACCGACTTGCCGACGCCGGAACCGGCGAAGATGCCCATGCGCTGGCCACGGCAGCAGGTGAGAAACGTGTTGAGCGCGCGGACCCCGAGATCGAGCGGCGCGCCGACCCGCTTGCGCGAATGCGCCGGCGGCGGCGCGTTGCGGAACGGCATCGGCGACGGCCCCTGCGGCAGCGGCCCCTTGCCGTCGATCGGCTCGCCCAGAGCGTTAACGACGCGGCCGAGCCAGGCCGGCGACGGCCGCACCTGCGCGGCCGAATTGGCGATCACCGCGCGGCAGCCGCGGCGCACGCCTTCCAGCCCGGCGAACGGCATCACCATCGCATTGTTGCCGGTGAACCCGATCACCTCGCAGGGGATCGAGCGATTTGTCCCGGTTTCCACGACAATTCGCGCGCCGACCGACATCGCGTGGATCGGGCCGGCAATCTCGACCATCAGGCCGCGCACGCCCACAACCCGGCCATATATGTTGACGCCGTCGATGTCGCCGATCTGTTCGGCCAGGGCCTTCATTGCAAAACCCTTAAGTTTGTGAGGCCTGGGGCCCTCCCCTTAACTTCGTGTTTACCCGCATCGTTAATCATTGCGTCACTGTCTTTGGTGGCTGAACGCGCTCGCCCATCAGAACGAAGGTGCGAGTCGCGGGAGTCGGTTGACACTGACTCTTAATGTGAAACTTGAAGAGGCCGGGTAACAAAAAGCTGCTTCCTCGCAACATCTTACGGCGATTCTGCAAAAATTGCACGAACAGAGCTTGCGGACCAGAATCAGGATTTGTTAACCATACCTCGTCAGGATCCGAATCAGTTGTTCAGAGGCGTTTCCAGTGCCGCAGGTAGTGCGGACGCCTGACGCCCGGAGCGGCGCTATAAGGGGACTGGCATGCGCGTATTGCTGATTGAAGATGACAGCGCGACCGCGCAGTCGATCGAATTGATGCTCAAATCCGAGAGTTTCAATGTCTACACGACAGATCTCGGTGAAGAAGGCGTCGACCTCGGCAAATTGTACGACTACGACATCATCCTGCTCGATCTGAACCTGCCGGACATGTCCGGTTACGACGTTCTCAAGCAGCTGCGGGTCTCCAAGATCAAAACCCCGATCCTGATCCTGTCCGGCCTCGCCGGCATCGAGGACAAGGTGAAGGGTCTGGGCGTCGGCGCCGACGACTACATGACCAAGCCGTTCCACAAGGACGAACTGGTCGCGCGCATCCACGCCATCGTCCGCCGGTCCAAGGGCCATGCCCAATCGGTGATCCAGACCGGCGACCTCGTCGTCAATCTCGACACCAAGACCGTCGAAGTCGGCGGCCAGCGCGTGCATCTGACCGGCAAGGAATATCAGATGCTGGAGCTGCTCAGCTTGCGCAAGGGCACCACGCTGACCAAGGAAATGTTCCTGAACCATCTCTATGGCGGGATGGACGAGCCGGAACTGAAGATCATCGACGTCTTCATCTGCAAGCTGCGCAAGAAGCTCGCCAACGCCTCCGACGGCCGCAACTTCATCGAAACGGTCTGGGGCCGCGGCTACGTGCTGCGCGAGCCGACCGAAGACGACGTCCGCATCCCGGCCTGACCGCGATCGCTTTCCCGAGGAGCGCTGGTCGAGCGCTCACCTCCCAACTGAACCCCGCCGCGAATGGCGGGGTTTTTGTTTGTGGGTGTGGGGGGCTACGATGGACTTGCGGAGTAGCCGCGTTTGATATTCAATCCCGATCAACTGCTCCGCCAAGATCTTTTTCGGGCGGCATAGGCGACATTATTTTTAGACTTATACTTCATTTGATATTTTGCGGAGGCCGGATTTGGCCGACTCAGATTCTGAAAAGCCGCTAACGGCCGCGGAATTGGCTATAGCGCTGGACGATTTGAAATCCTCCATCCTGGAGCAGGCAAAAGATATTGCCTCCCGGGAGGCGACGAGAATCGCAGATGCTAAGCCTCCAGTCAGTCCTGGCGACTGGGCGTGGCGAACGCTGCTGCTGTTGCCTCGGGTCTTCTCAAGTGGTCTGTTCTTCATCGCGCTGGGCGCAGCGACACTTTACGCCGCCTACGCACTTGGATCTGGCGTTCATTCAGCTTTCACATTTGTACTAGTCGTGCTCGGCGTCGCGGTTTCTCTGTACGGAACAGGCACCCAGGGGATGGGGCGCATAGAAACCAACACCAGCGCCGGAAAGTACCATGCCGCAATCGCCGGCGGAGCCGGGCTGCTCGCGCTCGCAATCGCCTACGGCATCACCCACTACGCAGAAGAAATGAAAACCGCCTTCCAAATCGAACAGCGCTATGTCCGGATTCCCGTTCGTGCGTCGGTACTCGGGAATGAAGTCTCGAATCTCTACATGTGGGAATTCAGCGTTGGTGGCATCGGTATACCCACTTTGCGTCGAGGGGATTACTTGGAGGTCATTGTTCCCTACCGGCAGACTGACTATGCGCGCGAGACAAAAAAGCAAGACGCAAAAGGCGACGGATCAGCAAATTCGCAGGACGCGGTCGGAGTCGAACTGCCCGACTCGGCTCGCGCGGAGCGGAACTGCCTGAAGGCAGTTCCGCCAGGAACACCCAAACAATTTACGCGCACCATCAGGGCAACCTACGAACTCACATCCCCCAATCGCAACGACCCCACCAAGAACAACTACGTACCCCGAAATTCGAAAATCATTCCAATCAGTATTCACGCCGATCATGTCGTCTACAAAGACGGCGCCCTGGATTTCCCCGAGTATCCGGTGCCACTGTGCATCGACGTCCAGGACACAGAGCAAGCCAAGGCCGACAGCAGGACAGCCGCCGCCCGCGAACTTCCCATAGCCGAAGGCAAGGCCCCACCCAAACCGAGTGAGCCCCCACCAATCCCGACGAGCGGCTCCGAATGATGGCAAGATTCATTTCTTATAGACCTGCCGCCGCGTTGCTCGTTGCATCTCTATGCTGGGCTGCAACGACATCGTCGACAATGGCGCAGGCTCCCGCATGTGCGGCCTATCGTGACGCTGTCAGATCAAGCACCAGTTCATTCCCAACCCTGCTGCGTGATTACCTCATTACGGACCCATCGGCGACAGAATGCCTGATCAAGATTATCAGCGAGATGAATGACGGCGCCGCGACCGCCACCCCGTCGCCTCTCGTCCGGAACCAATTTCTGAGTGCTACAAATGCGTTGCGCGCGATTATTACCAAGAACAATGCCGACGATGCCAATCTGGCGAAGTCCAACGGCGACGGACCTCAACTACGGAAATTCATCAACGCATTCAGGAATGCCGACAATCTGGAGGCGATTTCCGTCCTGACATTTGGGGCCCGCAGTGAAACTTACGAAGTCCGCTCGAATTCGCTGCTGATCCTGGCCAACGTCATCGACAATACTTCCGTCTGCGTCCCTCTCGACCACTTCTCCGATCCTACCCTTGGAAAGGTCGACCTGAGCCGTCCAGCCAATGATTATCCAATTCGCGGGCGCGCCAACTTACTAGCGGTAATTTCGGTGGTTGCCCCTTGGGCGTACGAAGAAAACTACAATCTAATCTTCAAAGTCTGGAAAGACCTGGATGGCGTGATAAATAAAGCCGACCCGAACCTTACTCAAACCGCGAACATACTAGCTAACCTGAAGGCTCGGCTCGATTCGCAGGGAAAAGACACAAATAGAAATGCCTCGCTCCCGCCCGCACTGAAGCAGCAATGCGCTAAATACAAGCCACGTTTTTTGCCCCCCAAGGAATGGCCGTATAGTTCCAACAAATAAGTGGAAAGAGTTGCGCTGACGCGTACGGCCGATATGACTGGCGCGTCCTGCAACAAATTGGCTTTCCGCAGCGTTGCACGGCCGACAGAATAGCCGCGCCCTACGACCGATGCTTCAGCCGGCCCGCAACCCCGCCACCTGCCCCAGCGGCTTGGCCGCCGGCACGATCGACGGCGACTTGGTGTTCGGCAGATAGATGCCGCGCCGTGTCGCGTGGGGCTTGAACGCTTCGGTCAGGCCGACCACGGTTTCGGCGGCGCCGAGCGCGAGATAGCCGTCGGGTTCGAGCCGCTTGGCGAGCCGCTCGAAGATCGAGATCTTGGTCGGCTGATCGAAATAGATCAGCACGTTGCGGCAGAAGATCACGTCGAACGTGCCGAGCTGGGTGTAGTCCTGCAGCAGGTTGAACTGGCGATGCTGGATCATCGCGCGCAGCTCCGGGCTGATCTCCCAGAGTTCGCCGGTCTGCTTGAAGTACTTCACCAAGAGCTGGATCGGCAGGCCGCGCTGCACCTCGAACTGGGTGAACAGACCCGATTTCGACTTCTCCAGCACCGATTGCGACAGATCGGTCGCGATGATCTCGAAGCGCCAGCCGGCGACGGCGGGGCCGAGCTCCTTCAGGCACATCGCGATCGAATACGGCTCCTGCCCGGTCGACGACGCCGCGCACCAGATCCGCAGGCTGCGCCGCCCGGCGCGGGCCTGCAGCAGCGCCGGCAGGATTTCGTCGCGCAGATGATCGAACGGCAGCTTGTCGCGGAAGAAGAAGGTCTCGTTGGTGGTCATCGCCTCGACCACCTCGGCGGTGGTCTGCTCGGCGCCGTTCTTCATCTTCTGCACGAGATCGCTGATGTTGGTCAGGCCGAGCCGCCGCGCCAGCGGCAGCAGACGGCTTTCCACCAGATATTGTTTGTCCAGCGACAGATCGAGCCCGGAACGGTCCTTCAACGCCTTGCGCAGATACTCGTAGTCCAGCGGCGTCACGACCGATCTCCTGAAAACAGACGTACCAGTTTCGGCCCGATTTGATTGAGCGGCAGCACCGCCGCGCAGATCCCGGCATTCGCCGCTGCGCCGGGCATGCCCCACACCACGCTGCTCGCCTCGTCCTGCGCGATCACGCTGCCGCCGGCGGCGACGACGTCCTTGCCGCCGCGCATTCCGTCCGACCCCATGCCGGTGAGAATCACCGCCATCACCGCGCCCTGCCAGACGTCGATCGCCGAGGTGAACAGCGGATCGACCGCGGGTTTGCAGAAATTCACCGGCGGGCCGTCGTCGAGCGCGATCACCGGCTGGCCGCCCTGGCGCCCCACCCGCATGTGGCGGCCGCCCGGCGCCAGATAGATCCGGCCCGGCTTGATCGCTTCGCCGTCGATGCCCTCGTGGGCCGGGCGACGCGCCGAGCGCATCAGATGTTCGGCGAGAATCGTGGTGAAGGTCGGCGGCATGTGCTGGGTGATCAGCACCGGATAGTGATCGATCACCGGACCGATCTCGCTGACCAGCGCCATCAGCGCCTGCGGCCCGCCGGTCGAGGAGCCGATCAGCAGCACGCGCGGCGCGGTCGGGCCGAACGAACGCTTCACCAGCGCGGCCTGGCTGGCGACGCTGGGCATCGCGGGCGCCACCGGCTCGCGCACGATCGCCGGTGCGGCGGCGGTCGTCGCCGACACCTTGCGCCGCACCTTGCCGCCGAGATAGCGGATCTTCTGCAGCAGGTCGTGACGGAACACGTCGGCGCCGGACGACTCGCGGGTGGTTTCCGGCTTCGGGATGTAGTCGGCGGCGCCGAGCGACAGCGCCTTGAAGCTGATCTCGGCGTTACGGCGCGTCAGCGTCGAAGCCATGATGACGATCAGGTCGCGCTTCTTGGCCAGCAATTGCGGCAGCGCGGCGATGCCGTCGAGCACCGGCATCTCGATGTCGAGCAGCGCGATGTCCGGCTTGATGCGTTCGACCTGGTTGACCGCATCGAGCCCGGTGCGCAGCGAGGCCGCCACCACCATGTCCGGCTCGGCCTCGATCCAGCGCGAGATCAGCCCGCGAATGACCACCGAATCGTCGACGATCATGACCCGCAGTGGTTCGTACTGGGTCGAACTCGTGGCCGGACTTCCTGCCAATGCTACACTCATCACACACCGACGCAACAAGACACCCCCACCGCGTCGGATGGCGCGGCGTCGCTTACTAAGGCTCGGCTGACCCCGTCAGATCAGGCCGACTTCCTGGAACTTCGCCGTCACGATGTCCTTGTCGAACGGCTTCATGATGTATTCGTTGGCGCCGGCATGCAGCGCCCGGGCGATGTGCGCGACATCGTTCTCGGTGGTGCAGAACACCACCTTCGGCTGATCGCCCCCCGGCATCCGGCGCAGATTGCGCAGGAATTCGTAGCCGTCCATCACCGGCATGTTCCAATCGAGCAGCACCGCGTCGGGCAGCTGGTTCTTGCAGAGCTCGAGCGCCTTCTCGCCGTCTTCAGCTTCGACGATCTCGAACTCGAGGCCTTCGAGAATGCGTCGCGCGACCTTTCGGATCACGCTCGAATCGTCGACCACCAAACATGTCTTCATTGTCTGCCTCTATCAGTCGGCGCCCGGATGGGCGGACGATCGTTGCGGCCGAAGCCATCGCAAAGCTACGCGGCCATCCGCGCGTTGGCGATTTCGAGAACCTTGTCGACGTCGAGAACGACCATCAGCTGGCCGTCCAGACGGTGAACGCCGTTGGCGAACGATGCCATCCGCGGATCGAGATTGACCGGGTTGACCTCGCGGCCTTCGTCGGGGAGCGTCAGCACCTCGCCGATGGTGTCGATCAGCAAGCCGTAGGACTCGCCGCGAAGATCGACGCCCATCGCCATCGGCGGCTTGCCGTCCTCGTTGCGCGGCAGCCCGAGACGGGCCCGCATGTCGATCGCGGTGACGATCCGGCCGCGCAGATTGAGCACGCCGGCGACGTCGTCGGGCGCCAGCGGCACCCGCGTCAGCCGCTCCGGCATGAACACGTCCTGGACGCGCGAGATCGGCAGCCCGAACAGCTGCCCGCCGATCATCGCAGTGGCGTATTGAGTGGTGTTGCCGCTGATGGCGTCGACCTGCCGGCTCATGGTGTGGTGTCCTTCCTGGTATTCGTCATGCCGCTTGCTGCTGCAGCGCGTCGACCCGCTCGTGGCTGACGGTCTGCTCCTTCAGCGCCGCGATCAGACCCGGCCGATCGAATTTGGCGACGTAGTCGGTCAGGCCCGCCTGGCGGCCACGCTCGATCGCCGCCGGCGACACCAGCGAGGACAGCGCGATCACCGGGGTCGGCGCCAGCTTGGCGTCGGCGCGGATCGCTTCGGCGAACTCGAAGCCGTTCATCTCCGGCATCTCGATGTCAGTGAGGATCACGTCGAACTGCGACCCGCCGCGGAGCACCGCCAGCCCTTCGACCGCCGACGTCGCGACGCGCACCTTGTAGCCGGCCGCCTTCAGCACCGGACCGAGCATGTTGCGGAAGAAGGCGGAGTCGTCGACCAGCAGCACCGAGCGGCTGCTGAGCGACTGCTTCATCTCCTTGCGGGCGAGCCAGTCCGAGAACGCCATCGGCAGGAAGTGGGCGACGTCGATCACTTCGGTCGCCAGCCCCTTGATCACCGCGGAGCCGAGAATGCCCTCGCGGCTGGAGCCGACCTGGATCTGCAGATGCTCCTCGACGATGTCGACGATCTCGTCGACCACCAGGCCCATGCTGCGGTCCTCGTCGGCGAACACGAGGATCGGCTGCACGCCGGTGGTGGCGACGCTGACGCCCTCCCTCAGCACCAGCGGCATCAACTGATCGCGGTACTGCACCATGTAGCGGCCGTTGGAGGATTCGATCTTGTCGGCGGCGATCTCTTCGAGACGGGTGACCAGCGACAGCGGCACCGCCTTCGGCTGCGGCGAGCCGGCGCGGAACACCAGCAGCGAGGTGAGCTGCTCGGCCGTGGCCGCGCGCGTCGCCGCGCTCTGCTCCGACAGATCGTGCTGTGCCGACACCGAGGTGCCGAGCGCCTGCGCGATCCCGTTCGGATCGACGATCATGATCACCGCGCCGTCGCCCAGGATGGTGTTGCCCGAGAACATGCCGATGTGGCGAAGCTTGGTGGACATCGGCTTGACGACGATTTCCTCGGTGTGGAACACGCCGTCGACCACGATGCCGAACGTCTGGCTGCCGACCTGCGTCACCACGATGAAGCCGTTCTCCGGCTCGGTCGAGGCGGTGCCGTCGTCGATGTGCAGCAGCTTCTTCAGGTGCATCAGCGGCAGCAGCTTGTCGCGCAGCCGCAGCACCGGGGTGTCCTTGATGCGCTCGATGCGATGCTCGGAATTGGCCCGGGCGCGCACCAGTTCGACCACCGCGAGCTGCGGGATCGCGAAGCGGTCGCCGCCGGCCTCGACGATCAGCGCCGAGACGATCGCCAGCGTCAGCGGGATCTTGATGGTGACGCTGGAGCCTTCGCCGGCCACCGACTTGATCTCGATGGTGCCGCCGATCTGGTCGATGTTGGTCCGCACCACGTCCATGCCGACGCCGCGGCCGGACACGCTGGTGACTTCGGCGGCGGTGGAGAAGCCCGGCGCGAAGATGAACTTGTGGATCTGCGCCTCGGTCATCTTCTCGACCTCGGCCTCGGTGACCAGGCCGTTGGCGAGCGCCTTGGCCTTGATCCGCTCGGTGTCGAGCCCGCGGCCGTTGTCGGCGATGCAGATCACGATGTGGCCGCCTTCATGATAGGCGGACAGGCGGATGGTGCCCTGCTCGGGCTTGCCGTTGCGGACGCGATCCTCGGGCTTCTCCAGACCGTGATCGGCGGAGTTGCGCACCATGTGGGTGAGCGGGTCCTTGATCAGGTCGAGCACCTGGCGGTCGAGCTCGGTGTCGGCGCCGTGCATTTCGAGTTCGATGTGCTTGCCGAGTTCGGAAGCGAGATCGCGCACGATCCGCGGCAGCTTCTGCCAGGCGTTGCCGATCGGCTGCATCCGGGTCTTCATCACGCCGTCCTGCAGCTCAGCCGTGACGGTCGAGAGCCGCTGCAGCGGCACCTTGAATTCGGTGTCCTCGTGGCGGCGGCTGATTTCGAGCAGCTGATTGCGGGTCAGCACCAGCTCGGACACCATCGTCATCAGGTGTTCGAGGGTGTCGACGTTGACGCGGATCGACTGGTTGGCGATCCGGTCGCCTTCGGCCGGCGCTTCCTGATCGGCGTTCTTCTTCGGCGCCTTGGCGGCCGGCTTGGCGGCCGGCTTGGCCTTGACCTCGGCGACCGGCGCCTCGGCGAGCGACATCTCGGGTTCGCCGGCGACCGGCACCAGCGGCGGCGCGGCGACTTCGATCGCGGTTTCCTGGAAGGCGCGCTCCAGTTCGTCGAGCGACACTTCGCCCGGACGCAGCGGTCGCTCCAGGGTCTGCGGCACCAGGGTGCCTTCGGCGACCGCGGGCGCGGCCTCCTCGGCAGCTTCCGCCGGCGCGGCGGCGACCGGCGCAGCCTCGCCGAGTTCAGCGGCAATCTGCTCCGGGGTGCGCATCGACAGCCGTTCGAGCTCGCCGATCAGATCGCCGTCCTCGCCCTCGGGTTCGGCTTCGGTCGCTTCCAAACCGCCGAGAATGTCCTTGATGCGGTCGATCGTGGTCAGGATCAGCGTCACGGCCTCGCCGGTGACCGGCATGCCGTCGCGGAATTTGCCCATCAGCGTTTCGGCGGCGTGCGCCAGCGCTTCAAGTCGCGGCAGACCGAGGAATCCGCAGGTGCCCTTGATGGTGTGAACAAGCCTGAAGATGTTGTCCAAGATCTTGGCGTTGTTCGGCTCTTGCTCGAAGCGGACCAGTTGATTGTCAACGGTATCCAGGCTCTCGAAGGTTTCCGTCAAGAACTCACGGAGAAGATCGTCCATGTGCGCTGGCCTCTTTACGCGGGCACACGGCAGCAGCCGTGACCGAAGTTATGCGGCCACTGTCTGCGGAAAGCGTTTAATATTGGTTGCGTATTGCGGACCGGCGAGTCCGTTTAAATCAATAGTCGAACGCGTACTAATACTAGGCGTGCCGCCGTAACTCCGCCTTTACCATCAACGCACGGCGCTCAGGCCGCGCTGACGACCATGGATTCGCCCTCGGGCGCGAGCGTCACGGTCAGGCCGCAGGCCTGAGCCAGCAGCCGCGTGTAGTAGGGCTGAACGCCGTGCGACTCGATCGGGCCGGCATGCGCGCCGCTGAGCATCTCGGCGATGTTCTGCGGCATGCGCGCGTTGAGGCCTGCGGCCACGACGCGGAACGACAATTGATCGCCCTCGCCGACCGGATCGATCGTCAGAGTACCGCCGCGCGGAATTGTCTGCTGCGCGATGATCAGCATGTTGAGCAGCAGCTTCACCCGGTTCTTCGCCAGCAGCAGGCGCGGCAGATTCCAGGTGATCTTGGTCTTGTCGTCCTCGAGATGGCCGCGGGCCATGTTCTGGGCGTCGCCGAGGTCGATCTGGGCGCCGGCGGAGCCTGCGGCGCCGAATGCCAGCCGGCAGAATTGCAGCCGGGCCGACGCCGTCCGGGCGCTCTTGCGGATCAGATCGAGGGCGAAATCGCGGTCTTCCTGCTTGGAACTGTCGTCCAGCACCTCGAGACCATTGACGATCGCGCCGACCGGGCTGATGAGATCATGACAGACACGCGAGCACAGCAGCGCGGCCAGTTCGAGCGCGTCGGGAGCCGGAGCTTGAACCGGGGAAGCCTGGACGGGAGGGGGATTGCCGGACATTTGTCTGCTCCTCGAAAACCGCTCGGCTCGTTCAAGACGAATCAGCCATGGTGTGTGGCTTGATACACTGCGGCCGGTTGCGCTGCCAACAGAGGGACCGGGACAACCGGCCAGACGGAGGAAGACAGGTCCATGGCTACGGGTCAGGCGTTCGGAACAGGACCGATGATCACGCGAGACGACGCCGCCGCTTTGATGCAGCCATTGACCGAGCTGGTGCTGCGCGCCGGCGCCGCGATCCTCGCCACCGACCGCTCCGCCCCGGTCGAGCACAAGCCCGACGGCTCGCCGGTGACCACCGCGGACCTCGCCGCCGACCGGATCATCGCCGACGGGCTGAAGCAGATCGCGCCGAACGTGCCGGCGCTGTCGGAAGAGCGCTGCGCGCTCGGCCGGCCCGTCGCCGGCAGCTTCTTTCTGGTCGACCCGCTCGACGGCACCAAGGAATATGTGGCCGGACGTGACGAATTCACCGTCAATCTGGCGCTGGTGACCGACGGCAAGCCGCTGCTCGGCATCGTCGGCGCGCCGGCGCTCGGGCTGGTGTGGCGCGGGCTGGTCGGCCAGGGCGCCGAGCGGCTGGCCGTCGACGCCGACGGCAGCACCTACGAGACGGCGCCGATCCACACCCGGCCGATCCCGGCCGATGGCGAGCCGTGGATCGTGGCGATCAGCCGGCTGCATCTCGATGAACGCACCCTGGCCTTCATCGCCGACCGGCCCGGCGGCGTCCACGCCAGGATGGGCTCGGCGCTGAAATTCTGCCGGATCGCCGAGGGCGCGGCCGACATCTATCCGCGGCTGTCGCCGACCTGCGAATGGGACATCGCCGCGGGCGCCGCCGTGGTGATGGCGGCCGGCGGCGAACTGACCGACAGCAGCGGCAAGCCGCTGCGGTTCGACGAACCGCGGCCGAACTTCGTGGTGCCGGAATTCATCGCCTGGGGCGACGCCAAGGCGGCGGCCTGAGCCGCGGGCGCGCTATTCCGCCAGCGTCGCCAGCAGCGCCGGCCATTGCTGCCGGGCCTGCGCCAGATAATGCGTCGGATCGGCCGCGAAGGCGTCGCGGCTGTCCTCGCGCTCGAACAGATACAGCCGCTGGCCGCTGACCAGCCAGACCAGCGCATTGCCCTGCACCGGCACGCCGCGCGCGATGCCGACCGGATCGTAGCCGCCGAACTGCGGCGCATAGATCTCGGGATGCTCGACGAACGCCGCCCGGTTGGAGGCGTTGGCGAACCGCCAGATCGCGCCGCCGGCCGAGGCTTCGAACTCGATCACCCCCATCCGGGCGGCGCCGTCGGTGAAATAGGCCACCGGATCGAAGCCGTCGATCGCCAGACCGGTGTGCCGGTCGACCACGATCCGCTCCGTCGTCGCCGCCTGCGCGTGCGGCGCCGGGCCGGCCGGACAAAGCAGCAGCGCCGCGAGGCCGATCATGGCCAAAGCGAGGCGCCGCACGTTTCCTTCCTGCCGTTGTGCCGTCATAGTTGAACCCGATAACGTTCGAATCGCGGGGCAGAGGCCGCCACTGTACGAGGATGCGAGTCAGCATCCCGTTAAGGTGGCGCCGGGGATCGGGACCCAGGGGTGAGTTTGATGACCATCGTTTCACGTCGTGCCGCGCTGGCGCTGCTCGCGTCGGCGGCCTTGATCGTGCCGGCATCGGCGCAGCAGCAGCAACAACAGCCGTTGCCGCCGAGGGCCGCAGCAGGGCCGAATACCTACGCGCCGGACGAATTGATGAATGCCGGCCACCGCTTCTTCGGCAACGTCTCGCGCGGGCTCGCCTCGGTGATCGAGCGCGCGGTCAGCCAATGGGGCCTGCCGAACGGCTATGTGCTGGGCGAGGAAGGCTCCGGCGCGTTCGTCGCCGGCCTGCGTTACGGCGAAGGCACGCTCTACACCAAGAACGCCGGCGATCTGCGGGTGTACTGGCAGGGCCCGTCGGTCGGCTTCGACTGGGGCGGCAACGGCGCGCGGACCATGACGCTCGTCTACAATTTGCCCTCGACCAATGCGATCTACCAGCGCTTCGGCGGCATCGACGGCTCGGCCTATGTGGTCGGCGGCTTCGGCATGACCGCACTCGCCGCCAACGGCATCGTGCTGGTGCCGATCCAGTCCGGCATCGGGCTGCGGCTCGGCGCCAATATCGGCTATCTGAAGTTCACCCCGACCGCGACCTGGAATCCGTTCTGATCCCGGCCAGCTCCGGCCATCCCCGTCTGGATTCACGTTAACGCCGCAACGCTCTGGCGCTGCAGCGCCGCTCCGTGGCATTGTGCCGGCTGGAGATTTCCGGCCGAACGGCGACGTTTGCCCGGGTGAATCGTCCGGGCAATGGATCGCCGCACCATCGGCTCGCACTCAGACGTCGCGCAGACGCAATCCGCCGTTCCGGCCGGATCGCGGCGCGTGGGCTCTCGGAATCCTCGGGTAGGAGACTTTCATGGTCGAACAGATCATGTATCTGGCGATCGGCTTTCTGGTCGCGATGCTGCTCGCGCTGATGATTGCGCCGTTGGTGCATAATCGCGCGGTGCGGCTGACCACCAAGCGGCTGGAAGCGGCGACGCCGCTGTCGATGGCCGAGATCCAGGCCGACAAGGACCAGCTTCGCGCCGAATTCGCGATGTCGGCGCGGCGGCTGGAGATGAGCGTCGACCAGCTCAAGAACAAAACCACCAGCCAGCTCGCCGAACTGGGCCGCAAGAGCGACGCGGTCAACCGCCTCAAGGTCGAACTCGCCGAGAAGAACGAGGCGATCTTCACGCTGGAAGCCCGCGAGAAGGCGGTGAAGGAGCAGCTCCGCACCACCGAAGAGGAGTTCGCCGCCAAGACCCAGGAGCTGCGCAGCGCCGAGACGGCGCTGACCGAGAAACAGGCCGAACTGGCGCGGATCAACAGCGAACTGGCGGACCGCTCGATGCTCGCCGACACAAGGCAGGTCGAGCTGGTCGCGGTGCGCACCCAGATCGAGGAGCTGCGCGCCCGCGTCGGCGATGCCGAGAAGGAATTTGCCGCCACCCAGACCCGGCTCGAAGCCCAGCGCGGCGAATCCGCCAGCGCCACCCGCGAGCTCGAGGAAGCCCGCGGCCGGGTCGACAATCTCAGCCAGCGCGTCGCCGATCTCGACCGGCAGTTGCTGGCGCAGGTCAAGGAAGCCGAGACGCTCGGCAGCCGTGTCGCCGCGCTCGAGGCCGAGAACGCCGAACTGCGCGCCGCCGCCAGCGCCAAGGTCAACGACAAGGCCGGCGGCAAGTCCGGCGCCGCCACGCCGGAGCTCGCCCGGCTGCGCGAGGAGAAGGCGGCGCTCGAAGACCAGCTGCGCCAGGCCCGCGACGAGCGCGCCACGGCGCAGCGCGAGCTGGCCGCGATCCAGCAGCAGACCGAATCGACCTGGGCGACCGAGCGGATGGAGAACGCGCTGCTGCGTGAGCGCATCAACGACATCGCCGCCGAAGTCGCCAAGCTCGCGATCACGCTGGAAGGCCCGGACTCGCCGATCGAAGCGATCCTCGCCGGCCAGAGCGCGCCCGCCGCGGCCGGGCAGGCCACCGCGCCGGCGCGCGCCAACGGCGCCGAGGGAGCAGCCGTCCCGGTCGTCGCCGGTGGCACGCTGGCCGAACGCATCCGCGCCCTGCAGTCGCACGCCTCGCGAGCGAGGCAGATCGGCTGAAAGGCCGCGGCATCGTCCCCCAAGACCGCGGCAAATGGGTGAACCCGAGACCAAATCCCGGGCTTGCCGCTTGACACCCCCACCCCGCACTCCCTAAATCGCGCGACCAACGATCATCAGCCCGGCCGCCTCGCGGCCCGGTCCCGATCGGTCCCGGGCGCATAGCTCAGCGGGAGAGCGTTCCCTTCACACGGGAGAGGTCCAAGGTTCGATCCCTTGTGCGCCCACCATTAAACAATAATTTCAGTGGGTTAACTTGCGAATTCCCCGGACGAGCGCCCCAGGAATCTGGGGGCACATCCGGGTCACACTTTTTTCTCCAAGATTGACCGGCCTCTCTCCGACCGCGCGGCCGTCCGCGATGTACATGGATCACTCGCGACATCGATGGTCTGCTTGATGAGGTGTAGCGGAGCATGTGCGGCGTCGGGCGCTTGGTGATCTCGGCCATCTGAGCGGCAGCATGGCAGGCGGGTGTGACCTGGGGTTTCGTCATCGAGCTAAAAACTTGGTGCTAAGGGGATGCTGCAGTTTGAGAGAAATTGAAGGGCGCCCACCGCGCGGTCACCTTGCTCCGCCGACCATCCCCCCGGCGCGTACGCTCTTAGGGTACGGCCCGATGCCGCACTCGTCGTGCAGCTCACTGTTCTGCTTTGCGTTCCTAGCTAGACCTCGGAGCTCCCGCCGATCCATGAACGGGATACCGAGGCTCGCGTGTACCGACGTGCAGTTCGACGCCAAGGTCGCCGCCCTACAAGGCGCATAACTGACCAAGCTGACGCGTTGGTACACGCCCGTGGAAATCCTGAAGCAGGCGACGTCCGTCAACGCCGAGCTGTTGACGCTGTCCGGCCTGCGCAGCCCCTCCGAGGGCAAGCTCGGCGTAGTGAAGAAAGGGGCGCTCGCCGACCTGTTATTGGTCGGCGGCGATCCGATCGCGGATATCAAGCGGATCGAGGATCCCGCCAAGAACTTCGTGCTGATCATGAAGAACGGGGCCATCTACAAGAACGCCGTTGCCTGATCGGCAGCATCAGGCAATGCAATTGCCTGCGAACGACAGTTGAACGGCACCGAAATTTCCGCATGTAGCGGATTCATCCTCTGCTGCGATTGTGCAAAGACAACCGGTATCGAAGCAGAGCGAACATCGATAGTTGTCTCCGGGCACGCGGCCGTGTCGCAGCGTCTTCAGGCCGACCAAAACGTGTTGTTTAAAACGGAGATGGAAATTCCGCGGGCGCGGGCGCCCACGTCATTCGAATTCCTCTTCCTTCTATTTCTGTTCGAGCGACTCTTGTCGAGACTTGCGAATTTTAGCAAACGCTCGGTCGGTTGCCATGAACCTGGCCAACATCGGTCCAACAAGTCTTGCTGGATTAGTGATCGATTGACCATTTTCGCGTCCCAACAATTCGGCATATGCGGCGAGGTCACGATGCACTGCCGCCGGCAGGTCGACCGTGAGCTTGACTGGCTTATCGTCCAATACAGCGGAAAGTTTCAGCTTCGACATGAATTTCTCATCCTTTGTACGGTTCAAGTACGAGGTCCCGATTGACGATCACCTGGACCGGAAACCCCGGCCGGATCGTGAGAGTCGGCTGGACGTTGAGATTGCGCCGAACCACCTGCTGCCCGGTCTGACTGGCACCATCGCCTGCGCCGCGACGAAGCGCCTGGATGAGATCGCTGTTGTTGCCGCTGGACGTGGAATTCGAACCGAGCTCGCTGCCGACACTCAGCAGCGTTGAAAGCAGCGCCGCGCCGAACAGCCGCCCCCAATGATTGTCGACCTCGTCTTCTAGCCCGGAGTAGCCGGCCGTGTCGGCGCCCTGCTGACGTTCCAGCACGATCGACCGGCCGTTCGGCATGATCAGTCGGGTCCACACCAGCAGC
This sequence comes from Rhodopseudomonas palustris, assembly GCA_016215605.1. Lineage (GTDB taxonomy): Bacteria > Pseudomonadota > Alphaproteobacteria > Rhizobiales > Xanthobacteraceae > Rhodopseudomonas > Rhodopseudomonas palustris_L. Next base: position 362,743 of record JACRJB010000014.1, on the reverse strand, counting down.
ACCCGCGACTGCCCGAACGCGACCTGGCTGTCATAGACCCCGATCAGGCGACCGCCTTGCGGGATCAGCAGAAACCGGCCGGTCGGACTGTCGTAGACGTTTTCGGTGACCTGCGCGGTGATCAGGCCTGGAAGGTCGGAACGAATACCGGTGATCAGCGAGGCCGGGATGATCGTCCCGGCCTGGACAACGTAGGGCGACGCCGGCGCTGCAATCCGGTCCGGGCTGGTGGTGCGACGATCGACGGCAGCCGTGACGAAGGCGAGTTTGCGGTCCTGGCCGTTTTGATCGAAGCCGGGGTCGATCGAGGGCTGTGGCATGGTGACCGGCTGGTTGGCTGCGGCAGAGGCACTGTCCGTTGCAGTCGCCGGTGCGGACGGATGCGCCACCTCTCGCAAGTTGGTCGTCGCGAACAGCCGACTGAGGCGTGCGGCTTCGGCTTCCTGGTCGCGACGCTGCTGCTCGGAATCGGCAGGGAGCGTAGTCGTCGAGGACGCAGTCTGTGCATTGAGGATCGGCCGGCCGAGATCTCCGGGTAGCGGCGGCCCGAGCTGCGGCGCTTGGCGGGGCACGCCGGCATAATCGCGTGGCAGGCCGGACAGCCCGTCGGCGACGTTGCGATGATCGGTGGTGTGCAGTTCTTCCGGCGCGGGAGTACGAGAGCGGTCGTTCTGCAACGCCCACAACACCGCGCCAAACACAGCCACCATGCCGACGCCTGCGCCGCCCGCCAACACTTTGCGGGACAATCGCGTCACCCGCGGCCGCTCGGGCCGCAGGCGCATCGCCGCAACGCGTTGCGCATCCCCCTCTTCCGGCTTGCCGGTCATCACGACCTCCCGTCAGTGCGGCTGATGCGAACAACCTGTTGGCGCTCGCCGCCAAGCCGCAGCTCAGCTGCGGCAAACAGGCGGTCGACGATGTAGTAATTGTCGCGAACGCGATAGTTGACGAGTTGGCCGTCGCCTTCCGGGCCGATCACGAACAAGGGTGGCGCCTCGCCTTGGGAGAGGCCTCTCGGCATCTCGATATAGACCTTGGCACCATCGTCGAACGCGGACAACGGTCGCCAGGACGCATCATCTCCCTCGATCTGATAGCGGAACCGCAGCCTTGCGATATCGATGCCGACATTGATCGGGCCGGCGGCTTCGGCTGCGAGATTCTGCCGGCGCAGCGCGATCAACTCATCCTGCGGATAGTGCCAGGACACCGACGCCATGTAGGTCTTCTCAGCCGAGCGCAGCTCCAGCAGATAGGTGCGGCGATCGGTGTTGATGACCAGATTGCTGACGAGATCCGGTCGAGTCGGCTTGACCAGAATATGAATGCGCTTGGTCGGCCCTGCCCCGCTCTCGGTGTCGCCGATTATCCAGCGCACGGTGTCGCCGGCGGCGACCGGTCCGGAGCCCACCAGTTGCTCGCCCTCCTGCAGCGCCACGTCGGTCACCTGTCCCGGCGCGGAATAGACCTGATACAGAGCGCCGGGCGCGAACGGATAGACCTGCACCGCATTGATGTAGCCATTCCGCGTCGGCTGGACGCGCGCCGCGGCGTTGGCCTTTTCGACGCGCTGGCGTGGGTCGCCCGGCTCGGGCTTGGATCGTGCGCCGCGTAGCGGCTTGAGCTGGCCGGGAAGCGGCAAGAGCTTTGGCACCTCGACGATCTCGACCGGCTTCGGCGGATCGGCGAGCTGCACCGCGGGCTGCGCGTCGTCGTCATAGGAAATCGCCGGGGGCTTCTGCAGATGGGTGCAGCCGGCCAAGGTGGAAACCGACACCAGAAGCGCGGGCACGACGGCATGGCGGACGAAAATGGCACTCATTGGCCGAGCTCCTTGGACCAGTTGATGGCATTGACGTAGACACCGAGCGGATTCTTGCGCAGGCGATCGGCGTCCCGGGGTGTTTCCAGCGCGATGGTGAGGATCGCGGTCCAGCGCTCGGTGGTGCTCAGGCTGCCGTTTTCGTAGCTCCGCTGCAGCCAGGCGACGCGGAACGAGGACGGGGAAGCGCGGATAACGCTGGAGACTTCGACCGAGATCTGGACCTTGCCGAGCTTGGCGAAGGGATCGTTGACCCGGGCGTGGTCGTTGAGCGCCGCGGCGCCGCGATCGGTGGTGAAGTCATAGGCCCGCAGCCAGTTCTGGCGCAGCACGATGGCATCGGCGGGAATGCCGCGGACATCTTCGATGAAGCGAGCGAGATGGAAGGCGATTTGCGGGTCGGTCGGCTGATAAGAGACAATGGCCGGGGCCACCGTCTGCGCCTGGCCGAGCCGGTCGACCTCGACCACCCAGGGCGTGACGGTGCCGCGGATCGATTGCCACACCAGCGCAGACGCCAACCCCGCCGACAGCATCAGCGAACTGAACGCCATCAGCCGCCAGTTCTTGGCCTGGACGCGAGCCGAGCCGATGCGCTCATCCCAGACTTGCGCCGCCTTCTGATAGGGCGTCTCGGGTTCGGGCGTGCGGCCGTAGCGCACGGAGGGACGTTTGAACATCAGTGATCTCCTTGCGAGAGATTGACGGAAGCACCGCCGCCACCATGGTCCCCGGAGCGCACGGCATGGGTTGCGGTGGACACCCCGTGGCTTGCGGTCTGCGACCGCTTCATGCGCTGAGCCCAGGCGGGCGGACTGTTGGATGGACCTGCCGAAGGGGTGCCGGACGGGACACTCGGCGCACCGTCAGCTTGTCCAGACGTCGCACCGCTACCGAGGCCCGCGGCCGCCCGGCGCAACGGAGCGGTGATCGATGAAGCCCCCGCCTCCGCGACACCCGACAGTCCGCCGGCGCGATAGGCGGACGCCGTTCCGCTGATCAGGGACGCACCGCCCCGCGTGGCGCCGGCCAAGACGCCGCCGCCAGCGCCAGCGGCGAGCCCCGCCCCGGCCGCAGCGGCGACAACGACGCCACCGGCGGCAAGCCCGGTGCCGACCGCGGCACCCGCACCGAGCTGCGGCCCGCCGGAAACCAGCCCGTTGGCGATGCCGGGCCCGAAAATACCCAAGCCGAGCAGCGCGAGGGCGGCGAGCACCAGCGTCATGGCGTCTTCGATGGTCGGCTGGTTGCCGCCGAAGCCCGCCGTGAACTGCGCAAACAGCGTTGAGCCGATGCCGACGATCACGGCCAGCACCAGCACCTTGATGCCCGACGAGATGACGTTGCCGAGCACGCGCTCGGCGGCAAAGGCCGTCTTGCCGAACAGCCCAAATGGGATCAGCACGAAGCCGGCCAGCGTGGTCAGCTTGAACTCGATCAGGGTGACGAACAGCTGGATCGCCAGGATGAAGAAGGCAAGCAGCACCACGATCCAGGCGAACAACAGCACCGTGATCTGCACGAAATTCTCGAAGAACGCGATGTAGCCCATCAGCCCGGAGATCGCCTCCAGGATCGGGCGACCGGCATCGATGCCGACCTGCGCTATGCGGCCTGGCCGCAAGAAATCTGCCGAAGAGAGACCCGAACCGGCAGCCTTTAGGCCGAGTCCCGAGAAGCTTTCGAACACGATGCGGGCAAGGCTGTTCCAGTTGCCGATCAGATAGGCGAACACCCCGACGAACAGCGTCTTCTTGACCAGCCGCGCGATGATGTCGTCGTCGGTGCCCCAGCTCCAGAACAGCGCCGCCAGCGTGACGTCGATCGCGACCAGCGTCGTGGCCAAAAAGCTGACCTCGCTGCCGAGCAGGCCAAAGCCGGAATCGATGTAACCGGTGAACACTTCGAGGAAGCGATCGATAATGCCGGTGCCCGCCATCATCGATCCTCACTCTGCTGAGGCTGCAGGAGCGGCTTCGGCAATCGATCCTGGATTTTGGGTTCAGCTCCAGCACCAGGTTTGTCCTCGGGCGTTTCCGCGTGCGGGACGGGCTGCTTCAGGAAGCGCCGGCGGCTTTCGGCCCAGACGCGGCGACACTCGGCAAGCTCGGTCGGCTGCTCGATCGTCACCGTCCTGCATCGAAACAGTTTTGCGGCAAACGGATCGGGCTCCTCGGCCGCTGGAGAGGCGATCGGCGCAAGCCCCTCGTCGGTACGGAGCTGGATGGCGCAAGCGGCGACGACCAGCACCATCACGGTCGCGGCCAAGACCGGCAGCACATATTCAGCGATGCTGCGGGCCCTCATTGGTGGAACATCCGCACGGCGGTCGGCTGATAGCCCTGCCCCGGCGCCAGAAAACGCCGGAGTTGCTCTCGCCCCTGGTCCTGGGCGGCGGCGCGCTGCGCGCCTTCCAAGCTCTGGGCGCGGTTTTGCGAAGCAGCGACTGCGGTGAGGTCGGCGAGTTGCTGGGCTTGCAGCGACAGTAACTGATTGCCGGCCTGCATCGCCTGCAGCGCGCCGCTGGCGGATTGGCTCGATGAAACTAGCGCGGCGCTCTGCGTCCGATAGGTGTCGAGATTGCCCACCACGCCGGCCTGAACGCGGAGTGAATCCTGAAGTGCAGCGACCGACGACTGCCACCGCTCCTGGGCGCCGGTGATCAGCGCCTGACTGGACTGGCTTGGCGACGCCGGCGCATAGGTCGTCGAAAATGCCCGGTCGACCTGCTGGACGTCGTAGGCGATGCGCTGCGCCTGATTGAGCAACTGCTGGGTGCGCGTGATGGATTGCTGGACCTGCTGCAGCGACGAATACGGCAGGCTGGCGAGGTTGCGCGCCTGGTTGACCAGGCTCTGGGCCTGGTTCTGCAGTGAGACGATCTGATTGTTGATCTGCTGCAGCTCGCGCGCCGCCGTCAGCACATTCTGGCTGTAATTGTTGGGATCGAACACCACGATTTGAGCAACAACGCGAGGCGCGGCCAAGGTCACGCCGAGCGCCGCCACGCTCGCCAGCACGAGACGACGATAGGTCCTCATGGCGAGGCCTCCGGATTGATAAGACTGGGAATTAGATCGGCGGCCCAAATCAGGCCCCGCGCCTCGAGCCAGGCCGCGGCGAAGCGGTCGCGGCCGTGCTCGGCGAGAACGTTTTCGATGTCGGCCTGATCAGATTTGGACGAGGCGGTGGTAAAAGCGAGTGCGACCTTGCCGAGCCCGAGCTCGAACAACCGGTTGCCGCGGCGGGATTGGCAATAGTAGTCACGCTTCGGCGTCGCCCGGGCCAGGATCTCGATCTGCCGGTCGTTCAAGCCGAAGCGGCGATAGATCGCGGCGATCTGCGGCTCGATCGCGCGTTCGTTCGGCAGGAACAGCCGGCTCGGGCAACTCTCGATGATCGCAGGCGCAATCGCAGAGCTGTCGATATCGGACAGCGACTGGGTGGCGAAGATCACCGACGCATTCTTCTTGCGCAGCGTCTTCAGCCATTCACGGAGTTGACCGGCAAAGCCCTCGTCATCAAGCGCCAGCCAGCCTTCGTCGATGATCAGCAGCGTCGGCCGGCCATCGAGCAGTTCTTCGATGCGGTGGAACAGATAGGCCAGCACCGCAGGCGCGGCGCCGGTCCCGATCAGGCCCTCGGTCTCGAACACCTGCACGAGACCATCGCCGAGCCGCTCGGCATCGGAGTCCAGCAACCGGCCATAGGGGCCGCCGAGGCAATAGGGCTGCAACGCGCGCTTGAGAGGATTGGATTGCAGCAGGATCGACAGGCCGGTCAAGGTGCGCTGACCGACCGGCGCCGAGGCCAATGATCCGAGCGCCGACCACAGATGCTCCCTCACCTCCGGCGTAACGCTGATCTTTTCCCGAGCCAGAATGGCGGCGAGCCATTCCGCGGCCCAGCCGCGTTCGGCGGCATCATCGATGTGAGCCAGGGGCTGCAGCGCGACCGGATCGGAGCGATCCCCGGACAACGCGCCACCGAGGTCGTGCCAGTCGCCGCCCATGCCGAGCGCAGCAGCACGGATCGAGCCGCCGAAATCGAACGCGAATATTTGCGCGCCGATGTAACGGCGGAACTGCATCGCCATCAGCGCCAGCAGCACGCTTTTGCCGGCGCCCGTTGGCCCGACCACCAGAGTATGGCCGACGTCACCGACATGCAGCGCCAACCGAAACGGCGTCGATCCTTTGGTGCGGGCGACCAAGAGAGGCGCGGCCGCCAGATGCTCGTCCCGTTCCGGACCGGCCCACACCGCTGATAGCGGGATCATATGCGCGAGATTCAGCGTCGAGATCGGCGGCTGGCGCACGTTGGCATAGGCGTGACCGGGCAGCGATCCGAGCCAGGCTTCGACCGCGTTGACGCTCTCGGCCATGCAGGTGAAATCGCGGCCCTGGATCACCTTCTCGACCAGCCGCAGCTTCTCGTCGGCAACGCGTGGGTCATCGTCCCACACCGTTACGCTGGCGGTCACGAAGGTCTGTCCGATCAGGTCGGAGCCAAGCTCTTGCAGCGCCGCATCGGCGTCGAGCGCCTTGTTATTGGCATCGGTGTCGACGAGCACCGAGGCCTCATTGGTCATGACTTCTTTGAGGATGGCCGCGACGGATTTGCGCTTGGCGAACCATTGCCGTCGGATTTTTGTCAGAAGCCGCGTGGCGTCGGTCTTGTCGAGCATGATTGCGCGGGTCGACCAGCGATAGGCAAACGCCAACCGATTGAGGTCGTCGAGAATCCCGGGCGTGGTCGCGCTCGGAAATCCGTTCACCGTCGCCACGCGCAAATGCGCTCGCCCCAATCGCGGCTCCAAGCCACAGGTCAAAGGCTGGTCGACCAGGATCGCGTCGAGATACATCGGGATTTCCGGCACCCGGACCCGCTGGCGTTTGGTCGAGATGGTTGAATGCAGATAGGTCAGCGTCTGCGGGTCATCGAGCCATCGGCTCTCAGGCATGAAGCCTTCGACTAGCTGCAGCACCCGATCGGTCGCATCGATGAAACCGCGCAGAAGTTCGTGGGCTTGGCCACCTTCCGCCTCGGCGCGGCCCTCATAGAGCCAGCGCTCGGTCCTCGCGGCGTTCTCGGCCGGCGGTAGAAACAGGAATGTCAGAAAGTACGCCGACTCGAAATGCGCCTCGTGCTCTTCGAACTGCGCGCGCCGTTCGGCATCGACCAAAGCTGACGCTGCATCGGGAAATTCTCCCGCCGGATAATCACTGGCCGGAAAGCGCTGCGCTTCGACGAAGATGGCCCATCCCGAGCCGAGCCTGCGAAACGCGTTGTTGAGGCGCCCCGCGACCGCCATCAGCTCGGCCGGCACGGCGGAGTCCAGATCGGGCCCCCGAAACTTGGCGGTTCGCTGCAGCGAACCGTCCTTGTTGAGGATCACGCCCTCCCCCACCAGCGCCGCCCACGGGAGAAAATCGGCAAGGCGCGTGGTGGTGTGACGGTATTCGGCAAGATTGATCATGACCGCCTCACGCCGTCAGATGGCCAGGGATACGCAGATGGCGGCGTACCACCTCGAAGAACAGCGGATCGCGCTTGGCGGCCCATACCGCGGCGGCATGACCGAGCGCCCATAGCAGCAGGCCGGCGATCCATAGCCGAAGCCCGAGACCCAATGCGGCAGCCAGAGTGCCGTTGAGGATGGCGATTGCGCGCGGGGCACCGCCGAGCAAGATCGGCTCGGTCAGCGCACGATGGACCGGGATGCTGAAACCGGGGATTGGCGGATGTGAACTGGCGAATGCGGTCTCCATCAGATCACCGCCCCGCCGCCGAAGGAAAAGAACGACAGGAAGAAGCTCGATGCCGCAAAGGCGATGCTGAGGCCGAACACGATCTGGATCAGACGACGGAAGCCGCCGGACGTATCCCCGAAGGCGAGTGTGAGACCGGTGACTATGATGATGATCACTGCCAGGATCTTTGCGACCGGCCCCTCGACCGACTGCAGGATCTGGTTGAGCGGTTGCTCCCAGGGCATGTTGGAGCCGGCCGCAAGCGCCGGAGTGCACGCCGCCGCAAGCAAGCCAACGATGACGAGACGTCCAATCGAGCGGGCAGCACAGGAAACAACTCCGGTCATTCCAGGACTCCAGTGTTGAGCGGGGCGATTTGGGTGAGGTGATAGTCACCGCAGACGGTGAGCCCTTCGACGCGGGCGAGTTCGACCAGCCGGCGTTCGCAGCCACGGCCCGCGAGGACGGCGATCAGCTGGATCGTCTCGGCAATCAGTGCGCGCGGCACAGTGACGACGGCTTCCTGTATCAGCTGCTCCATCCTCCGCAGCGCACCGATGGCCGACCCCGCATGAATCGTGCCGATGCCGCCGGGATGGCCGGTGCCCCAGGCCTTGAGCAGGTCCAGCGCCTCGGCGCCGCGCACCTCTCCAATCGGGATACGATCGGGGCGCAGCCGAAGCGACGAGCGCACCAGATCCGACAGCGATGCAACGCCGTCCTTGGTCCGCAACGCCACAAGGTTCGGCGCGCGGCATTGCAGTTCTCGCGTGTCTTCGATCAGCACCACACGATCTGACGACGTGGCAATCTCTGCCAGCAGAGCGTTGGTCAGCGTGGTCTTGCCGGTCGACGTGCCACCAGCGACTAGGATGTTGAAACGATCAGCGACGCCACGGCGCAGCACTTCGGCCTGGCCTGCACTGATGATCCCGCCTGCGACATAGTGATTGAGCGTGAACACGGCGACCGCCGGCTTACGGATCGCAAACGCCGGCGCAGCGACGACCGGCGGCAGCAACCCTTCAAATCGCTCGCCCGTTCCGGGCAACTCGGCCGAAACACGCGGGCATCCCAGATGAACTTCGGCGCCAACATGATGCGCGACGAGACGGACAATTCGCTCACCGTCAGCCGGTGACAGATATTCGCCGGTGTCACTGAGGCCGCCCGCCAACCGGTCGATCCACAGCCGACCGTCTGGGTTGAGCATGACCTCGACAATCGCCGGATCGTCCAACCAGATCGCGATCGCCGGCCCCAAGGCGGTGCGCAGCATCTGCGCGCCGCGCACCATTGCATCTCGCTCGAATGGATAAGCCGCCACGATCGCCCCCGTGTGCACCGACCAGATGCGGTCAGCCAACGGGGATGATTAGAAGAGGCAAGAAATCAGGCTACGCAACAACCGTGATCGCGACGTCGTAGGTTTGCGCAGAAAGGCAGGAGCGCGGCGGATCATATCTGACGAGATGTCACCTTTTGATGGTATTACCTGCCCTATGACAGCGACTGAACTGCCGAACGACAGATTTGCGACACGTTGCCCGGAGCAGCGGGTAAACGGCGCACCGAAGTTCACTAATGGATGTTCAGCAAAGAAGAACGTCCCTGCCTGAGGGAAAGCTGGGGCACGAGTCGTGGGTAGTAATTGAGATGCATTCGCTCAGAAATTTGAACCGTTGCGTCTCGCCGCGAGATCTAAGCGATACCGCCTTACACTTGGCTGACAGGGGGCAGATGTTAGGCGGAATTCATCCCTCCGGCACCACCATCATTCAGGGCAGCGAGTCGCAGATGTTGGGGCTTTGGCCGGTAACCTCGTGATCAGCCGATCTCCGCACCGGAGTTCAACGCCGAACGTCGGGACAAAATTGCGGGCACGCTCGATGGCCTCGGCATCGGTCCCGCATTCGAAGCGGCGGACGTCGACAACGCCGCCCAGTCTGCGCCGCTCCCATGACCTACATTGGAATGCTCTCCCGCATCGCCGCGCGTCCAACACCTACGTGCTGGAGCACGTATACGCTTCGGCGAGGGCCGAGCACTTGCGCCTCGTATCTCCGCATCGGCTGCGCAGCTGCCTGAACGACCGGCATTCGGGCAGACCCGAGATTGTACTCGGCAAAACTGCGGGCGGTACCGAACGATGCGGCACCAGGCGACGGCGAGGCAGGCCGCTGCGTGACGCGATAATTCCTGGACTATTTAACGTGCCTGGCGATCCAATCCTCCACCGTCTTCTGCTCTTCGGTCTGCCCCTTGACAGATTTTTCGGCATCCGCCGGATGATCGGATCCTTCGTCTCCTCCAGGACGGTCCTGCTCATAACCGTTGCGCCATGATGATGAGCAACCATCATCTTTGCCCATGATCTGGTGGGGTCGGAATCCTCCATCCCGATCTTGATATCGGCGTTCATCCTATCCATCGAGGATCTGTAGGCACCAATCGCATCGCCCGCACGGACCGCCCCGGTCGACAGCAGGATGGCCGTCATCATGACCGCGAAATTGCTCCTCATCAGACGCTCCCGTCTGTCGAGGTTGGACTGGACCTCAAACGGTTCGCCGCGATGTCGGTTCCTATGGTCGGGATGCTAAGGAGCTACTTGTCTTGGTGATGGTAGCCGCTGCCGTGTGAATGCGCGCCCTCATAATGGTGCGGGTACTGATCCGAAGCGTCGTCCGGCTCCGCCGCCTCCAACGTCTTTGCGTAGGCGTCGGGGTCCATCCGCAGCAAGCCCCCGGCGAACGCTTTGATGGACCAGAGGCGCTCGTCGTCGTGGGTTGGTCCGAACACGGGCATTCCCGTCATCCGTATTCCGTTATTCACGATCAAGAACATCTCCGACGGAGACCAGGTCGGCCCGACATCCTCCAGTTTCGGCGGCTGCGGGTTCAACCCGACGCCGATCTCGCTTCGCTCCTTCCCGGGCGCGCCATGGCATGTCGTACACATTTCGTCGAAATCGCGGGCTCCTTTCGAGGCCCGAGATGCAAGATCGTTGGGCACGACGATGCCCCCGCCGGCGGCGTGCATCCGCACGGCTTAGCGCATCACCCAGTGCAGGAGTCCAGTCTCGGCCAAGTTCGCGGGCGCGATTGCCGCCACGCTGTACAGGCCGCTCCAGGCCGCAAGCGCGCCGCCGAGCAGGATCAGGCAAACCACGCCGACGGCGATCATAGCGCTCTTCATTTCGTCACTCCGGTGTCTCGGGTTTTCGACGGGCGCCCCGATAAACGCACCACTCCGCCCAACGATCGAAGTCCGCTGCCCGATCCCGGCGCCGGAGTAGCTAGATTCTGACCGCCTTCAGCCGAAGCGCATTGCCGACGACGCTGATCGAGGACAGCGCCATCGCCGCGGCGGCGACGATCGGCGACAGGAGAATGCCGAAGGTCGGATACAGCGCTCCGGCGGCGATCGGGATGCCGGCCGCGTTGTAGACGAACGCGAAGAAGAGGTTCTGGCGGATGTTGCGCATGGTCGCCCGCGACAGACGGCGCGCCCGGACGATGCCGCCGAGATCGCCCTTCAGGAGCGTGACGCCCGCGCTCTCCATCGCCACGTCGGTGCCGGTCCCCATGGCGATGCCCACCTCGGCGGCCGCCAGCGCGGGGGCGTCGTTGACGCCGTCTCCGGCCATGGCGACCACGCGCCCTTCCTGCTTCAGCCTGGCGATGATGGCGCCCTTCTGCTGAGGTTGGACCTCCGCCTCGACCTCCTCGATTCCGAGCCGGCCGGCTACGGCCTTGGCCGTCACGCGATTGTCGCCCGTCAGCATGATCACCCTCACGCCTTCCTCTCCGAGGCTCCGCAGCGCTGCCGGGGTCGTCTCCTTCACAGGGTCGGCGATCGCGACGATGCCGGCCAGATGAGCGTCGACCGCGACGTCGATGACGGTCGCGCCTTCGTTGCGCAGCCGATCGGCCTCCGAGGCGAGCGCGCCCGTGTCGACGTCGGCAGCTCTTAGAAACGCCACGTTGCCGATCAGCACGTCGCGGTCGTCCACCTTGCCGCTAACGCCCTTCCCGGCCGGCGCGTCGAAATCGCGAACCTCGCCGAGACCTATCCCGCGCTTCGCCGCCTCGGCGACGATGGCGGCAGCCAACGGATGTTCGCTGCTGCGCTCGATGGAAGCGGCAAGGCGCAGGAGTTCGTTCTCGGACACGCCGCCTGTCGTCACGACGGCGACCACCTTTGGCCTACCTTCGGTCAGCGTGCCGGTCTTGTCGATCACCAGCGTGTCGATACGCTCCATTCGTTCGAGCGCTTCGGCGTTCTTGATGAGAACGCCCGCCTGCGCGCCCCGACCGACGCCAACCATGATGGACATCGGCGTGGCCAGGCCGAGGGCGCAAGGACACGCGATGATCAGGACGCACACCGCCGCAAGCAGACCGAACGAGAGGCGAGGCTCGGGGCCGTAGATCGCCCAGGCCCCGAACGCGACCAGGGCGGTCGCGATGACGGCGGGGACGAACCACGCGGCGACCTGGTCGGCGATGCGCTGGATGGGTGCCCGGGACCGCTGCGCCTGTGCGACCATGTCGACAATCTGGGACAGCATGGTGTCGCGCCCGACCTTTTCGGCGCGCATCACGAAGCTGCCGCTCTGGTTGAGGGTGCCGCCGATGACCTTGCCGCCGACGTCCCTTCCGACCGGCATGGACTCGCCGGTCACCATCGACTCGTCCAGCGAGGAGCGTCCCTCGACGATCGTGCCGTCGACGGGCACCTTCTCGCCCGGCCGCACCCGGACGCGGTCGTCGACCTGCAGCACGGCGATCTCCACCTGCTCGTCGGAGCCGTCCGCGCGCAGGCGCCGGGCCGTCTTGGGCGCCAGGTCGAGGAGCGCCTTGATGGCGCCCGACGTCGCCTCCCTGGCCCGCAGTTCGAGCACCTGGCCCAGCAGTACGAGGACCGTGATGACCGCGGCCGCCTCGAAGTAGACCGCGACGGCGCCGTCGTGCTGCCTGAAGGTCGGGGGAAACACGCCGGGCGTCACCGTGGCGACCACGCTGTAGATCCAGGCGACGCCCGTGCCCATCGCGATCAGCGTGAACATGTTGAGGTTCAGCGTCACGACCGATCGCCAGCCGCGTTCGAAGAACGGCCAGCCCGCCCAGAGCACGACCGGCGTGGCGAGGCCGAACTGTATCCAGTTCGACAGGCCCTGGTCGATCCAACCGTGGGCGCCGACGAGATGCCCGCCCATCTCGATGATCACGACCGGCACTGACAACGCCAGGCCGATCCAGAAGCGGCGCCTCATGTCGATCAATTCGGGGCTGGCCCCTGTTTCGGGGGCCGCAAGCTCCGGTTCCAGCGCCATGCCGCAGATCGGGCAACTGCCCGGGCCGGGCTGCCTGATCTGTGGATGCATCGGGCAGGTGTAGATCGTATCCGCCGCAGGCCGGGCCGGTCGTGGCCGGCGGTCGGTGTGCTCGGGTCCGTGCGCCTCATGGTGATGCTGATTCGTCGCCTCGGCTGTTTGTCTGTCAACCATCGGGGGCGTCCTTCACTCGAGGTTTTGAAGCTAAGTACACCGGGGATGCCGGCTACCCGTCCGGTCTCCCCTGCAGCTCGGGCCGGCTCGCTCCGACCAGCAGCGCCGACGCTCCAAAAGCCCACAGCGAAGCCACGGCAAAGAGTACCCATCTGAAGTCGGATCGGAGCAGGAAGTTCACCCAGGTCATGAGGCCGATCGACGCCAGGCCCGAGACGAGCACGGCCGCCGAGACGACGCGCGGCGGCGGTTTCTTCGAGACCGACGCGAGAGCCAGGATGACGACGCCCGTCGCCAATATCTGGCCGCCGAGCACCACGAACACGTGGTTCAACCATGGGCCGATCCTGGCGGTCAGAACCGCGGCGTCGGAGGACGACAGACCCATGAAGCGGATGTCTTCCGGTAGCAGCGTGGGCCGGAGCAGCAGGAAGTAGAGGCCGATGATCGCTTGCGCGAGGCCCCATGCCGACAGCGCCAGGTATCCGATCGTGGCCGATCGTCGTGGACGCCTCATCGCGCTCTCACGCATCGCCCCTCGATTCGTCGCGTCCGCCTTCGGCGCTCGGCGCTGCGGACGGCCCTGCGCGGCCATGGTGGCCATGATGGTGGAACAGGTGCATCAACGGGCAGGCCAGCAGAAACAGATACGGCAGCACGACTGCCAGATGGCCCTGGTGCTTCGGCCAAAGCCAGACGATCGCCACGCCGCCGACCGCGAGCGTGATCAGGAATGGCGTCTTTTGTCGACGCACCTCAAACACCATGGCTAGTCGTACTACTCGGATCATCTTCCCGGATCACCCATGTCCATTTGCTGCATATCGTGCGTTTTTGGCGCAGCTCTGACCAGGGCCTGATACTGCTCACGGGTAAGCTCCGGGAGCTTGCGTAAAAAAGCAACCACATCCCAGAGAACATCGTCATCGTGGGTGGCGCCCCAAGCCGGCATGCCCGTCATTTTAATGCCATGCTTCATCACCCAGAATTGTTCAGCCGGATTCAGAGTGGTTCCGCGCCTGAGCTCAGGCGCTCTCGGATAAAGACCGCGACTGATCTCGGTCCGCTTCATGCCGGGAGCGAGATGGCAACTTGCGCACATCTCCGCGTATTGGCCCGCGCCCGAAGCAATGCGCTTCTCGTCCGCGAGGTCACCAGGGATGGGATCGATGGCGCGCGCGGCAATCGAGTATTCGCGGACTTTTTGCATCAACCAGTAAACCGGCTGACTATGTGGATTATCCGCGGCGATGTCGAACGCCCCGCTATGGACGAAAACCCATCCTGCACCGACGAATGCCAAGACTAAAACGACAATGCTCGCCGCAATCCCGCACAATCTCCTGAAACCCGATTTAGACAAGCGAAGAATTCCCTCACTTCCAGTCAGCAACCTGATCAAGGCCTCACAAATGGCCGAGACACGCTGGCTACTTCTCTGCTTCTTCCATGGCGTTCATCAAATGAACCGCGCAGGCTTTCATATCTTTCTTTTGCAACATGGCTTCAGCCGATCTCATCTCCTTGTCAGCGGCAACTTTGGAAGAGCCGTCAGGCATCGCCTGAATATCCGCCTTCATTGCCCTCATTGAAGCGTCGCTACATTCCATCTTGTGTCCCTCATGAGCCACAACAGAAGATAGCGGCGTTGAGATAATCGCGAAACAAATGATAGTCGACGCTGTCGTATTCTGATGTATCATACCGATTTCCGTGTGTTGCCTGTAGTGCCGCCGTTATGTTGTGACGAGGTCCAGCACGTGGTGTGGTAGCTAGTGTTTCATCCCCGGCATATTCATGTGATCCATTTTCGGCGATTTCGCGGTCTGAGCACGATCGGACCGTTGGGCGTTGATTACTATTCCGTCCCTTTGGAGATCCTGCTCGCTTGCGACCTGCGCCACCGTGCCAGCAGGCGGCTCATACCAACCAGGATCTGCATAGCTCTCTAACTTTTCACGTACTTTAAAGACGGCGAGCATGCCGCCCATGTCTATCGTGCCATACGGCCCAGGACCGCCCATCATTGCAATGCTGTTTTTCGGCACAGCCATTGCGCCGCTGTCTCCATGCATGCCGCCATGGGCCATGCCGGGCATGCTCATTCTCATGTTGTCGCCCGAGCCTCTTTCCGTAGGCGTCTGGCTCATGTCGCCCATTCCGCTCGTGCCCATTGGCATGAAACCAGGAATGAGTGGCTTAACAGCTTGGCTCAGCTTGTGTGGATCGACCCCAATCAGGTTGGGCCCCTCGTGTCCCATCTGATTCATCACATGATGCGTCATATGGCAGTGAAACGCCCAATCACCAGGATTGTCAGCCACGAAATCCACAGTTCGAGATTGACCCACCGAAACCAGAACAGTGGTTTCTGGCCAACGTGCCGATGTCGGGATAAGTCCACCATCGCTTTGGGTTACCCAGAACGAATGTCCATGCAAATGGATCGGGTGGTGATCCATGGCCCCAAGGTTGCCGAGCCGGATGCGAACCCGGTCGCCGCGCTTCGCCACCAGCGGCTCGGTCGCTGGAAAGGATTTGGCATTGAATGTGAGCGTGTTGAAGCCTGCAAAGACCCTCGGGTCTGGGCGATACGCACCAGGCTTGACGTCCCACTCGCTCAACATGATTGCGAAATCGCGATCGGGTCGCGGTTCGGCGGGACGCCTTGGATGGATGATGAAGAGGCCCATGACGCCAAGCCCCATCTGCGTCATCTCGTCGAAGTGCGAGTGGTACATGTGCGTACCGTACTGAAGCAATGGGTACTCGTACTTGAAGGTCTCGCCGGGACGGATGGTTCTCTGGTTAAGTCCGCCAACACCATCCATGCCATTTGGCAGGATAATGCCGTGCCAATGGACCGACGTCGCCTCAGGCAACTTATTGGTGACGTAAATGCGTATGAGGTCACCTTCGACTGCTTCAATCGTCGGCCCATGAACCCGCCCATTGAAGCCCCACAGCTTGACTTTCAAACCGGGGGCAAATTCGTGGGTGACCTCTTCGGCGACGAGATGGAACACCTTGACCCCGTCAATTAGCTTGAATGGCAACGTGATCCCGTTCGGCGTGATAACCGGATTGTAATCTCTTCCCGGCTCGCCTGGAGGAACCGCCTCTCCTGGCGGAATGGTCCGAGCCGGGTGCTGTGTTCCCTTGGCAACATCGATCCAATGCGAGTCAGGGCCGTTTCGCGCCTGCGGAGCGGGTTGGAGCATCTGCGTCTGGTGCTCCTCATGAGTCGTTTGCGCCAGCACGGATCCACGCTCCAACGCTACTCCTGCGATGACCGCGCCGGAGGCAGCCACCACCTTTCGCCGAGAGATTTTCATGACTGGTTCCTCATGGGCCTGGAGCGCCCGATACCGCAGAAGTTCCCGGTGTTCTTGCCGGTTCGTCTGGCACCTTTCCCGCAAGGATCTGTGCCAGCCTCGCGCGCTCTTTCCAATAGGTGGACAGCGCCGCAACATACTCAAGGCTTGCGCGGATCTGGCGGTCTCTTGCTTGCAGCAACTGAAAAACTCCGAGCTGCATCACATTGTATTGCTTCACGGCGGTTTCGAGCAGACGCTGCGCCTGGGGGACCACCGTCGTCGTGTAGTAGGCCGCCGTTTGCCGCGCAGACAAAAGCTTGGCTCGCTGCAGCCGCGCAAGCGACCGAATATGCACCGCGAGCGCAGTGAACTCGTCTCGTGCCTTCAGGATTTCCATCCGCGCCTGCTCTCTTTTTGCTTGCCCCCAGTCGAACACCGGGAGTTCCACGGCAAAGGTCGGGCCAGCCTCGTTCTCACCCGTTGTCCGCGCGGCTTCGCCACCCAAATCGAGTTGCGGCACCAGCGAGGTGACGTCGACGACCCGGTACTTTCGCCCGGTCGTAATGATCTGCTGCCTGACTGCGGCCAGATCGAGGCTCGCTTCGATGGCTTTGCGTTCAACGTCGACAGTAGACGGATCGCGTGCCGCCATCGCTGGCAGCCTGCTGGCTGAATGCCATTGCGTCTGTTGCCCCGTCAGTCCTAAGAGCTGATTGACGCGCTCACGCGCCTGCGCAACGCCAATCTGAGCGCGGGCCAGTTCTGTGGCGCCCTGCACTTGCTGCGCTATTTCAGCCTCGAGATCATACTCGCTGATATTGCCGGCTAGTCTCAATGCTCGCCCGGATTCAACGGTGGCAGCAGCTGCTTTCACTGCTTCAGTCAGGACGGCGAGACGCTGCCGCTCGGTCAGATAGTCGATGAATGCTACGTAGGTCTGTCCGGCGACGCGAACAACGTCGGCCGTAACCTGGAGCTTCGTCTCTTCAAGCTGAGATTCCGCGACACTCTTGCGCAGTGGAATGTATAGAAGGTCGATGAACTTTAGGGCCAGGTCGAAGCTATAGTCCGGGGCGCCTCCGGCAAGCGGAAACGTCACCGCTCCATTGAGAATGGGATTTTTCCAGAGCTCGGCCTGAACGAGATTGGCTTGCGCGATCCCGAGATTTGCGTAAGTGGCTTGCAGTTCTCGATTGTTGAGTAACGCAATCTGGACGGCCCGCTCAACGGTCAAAGGGCGAGACAAGTGCCCCTCGATCGCGGAAAGAACGACCGGATCGTTGTATTGGCCAGCATCCCAGCTAATGTGCTTTCCTGTCCGTTGCTCAACCTTGTCCGCCACCTCTGTGAATGGGCCGGCGGGGGACAATGTTGTGCAGCCCGCGACCAGCGATACCGCCGCCAGTACGATTGCACATCCACTAAAGCGTCGCATATCCAACATCAGCCTCTCCTCAGAAATGTTGATGTTGGGTCCGCGCGCCGTCACCCGATGACGACGACCCGCTTGATCGAGGGGAGCTTGGCGTTTCCTTGGCGGGATCAGGGATGATTTCTTTGAGTTCTGGTCCGCGCATACCGGGAATTGCAATGGGCGGCGCGGCAGGCGCATGCGGATTTGCCGGGTGATTGTAGGGCACCACCACGGCGTCTCGTTGTTCGACCCACGCGCCTAGAAGTAACACATGCGCCAGCGCAATCGAGCGACGAAATAGCCGGTTCAATGGCAAAGATCGTGAAGAGATCATGATACGTCTCACTTGTGAGCCAAGGCACGCCGAAAGTCGCGAACGCATCTACAGTTACGGGCAAGCGACAGGTGGTGCGGACGAGAGACTATGAGCTACCTTGCAGCCATACGGGCGAGTAGCTTCACGGATGCGAGCACAGGTTCGGTGCCTCGCGTATGACGGACGATCAGTGGGTCAGATGCACCCACGTGACCATGTCACATCCTAGCTCGTGGCGGACGATCAATCCGGCTCGCAGCGCCGATGCTACGAGTGACGTCAGTCGCTATCACGAGACGCGTGGATGAGACCAGTATCGCCTCTGGGACTGCTGCTTGGGCGATGATCCCCAAAAAGATTGCATGCAAAGCACAGCAATTACCGGGAAACCCTGCGTGGTGGTTCGGTTGGTGATGAGACGGGCTCGGCACGCCTTGAACGTGCTGGGGCTGAACGGTCCGATGGTGGGCGTCGAGGGCAACAGACGCTTCGGCCCAAGGAGACGCGAGACTGCCCGCAAACTGCACGGCCAGCATGACCGCAAGCAGTATGCAGAAGAGAGCCCGCTGTCTTCGTACCAAACGCATCGATTTCCGGAGCGCTCCAATAATACCTTAGACCTTAGACCTCGCATAGACTTCGTCAATACAATACCGGGAATCGTCATCTAGCCCTTGCGATTGCCAGTCATTGTGACGTTCCAGTCACACTCCGCCAAAATGCTTTTCGAGCCCGTTATGCTCCGCGGCGGGTCAGGCTCACTACTAGGCGGCCCTTGGCCATCCCCAGCCGAGCGTAGGAACCAACGCGTAAGCGGGGCGTTCGTCAGCACCGTACCTTCACACGGATAGACGATCATGCGCCTCATACTATTTCCGATAGCCGCCGTTTTGCTGGCGCTGAGCCCACCAGTCTTCGCGCAGCAGCAAGGGCAGCCCGAACCGCGGAGCGACATGACCCGCAGCATGGCTGATCACACCATGAATGCCCTTCAACAGGATGAGATGGCCGCCATGGAAAAGATGAACAAAGCCATGATGGAAGGGATGATGGACCCTAACCCGGCAATGGCGTGGATGAAGAGTATGGCGGCTCATCACCAGGGCGCAATCGACATGTCCAAAGTCGTGCTCAGACACATCAAGGACGCAGAGGTTGCCAAGGAGGCAAACAAAACAATTCAGGACAATGAGACGGCTCTCAAGGAGTTGCAAACCACGTTAGTGAAGGAAGGTAATAGACGCTGAGCGCCAATGAGCTGGCGCAACAGCCAATCATTTCACGACGGCCTTTGTCCAGCCGATTGCTTGGACGGCGTCTGCCGCCTAAACTAATCAATTGATCGGCTCCGATCCGCGGAATTGCATATAAGCTCGCACGCCGTTGTGTCCGAACAGCGTAACGCTATATTGCTCGGGTTTGCCTCCCATTCCCGGCGACCCCGATGGCATCCCCGGTACGGCGATTCCGATTTCGTCGGGTCGCTCCCGAAGCAACCTTTGGATCGCAGCAGCCGGAACGTGACCTTCAACAACGTATCCCTCCACTTCCGCCGTATGGCACGCGGCCAAGACGTGAGGCACGCCAAGCCGACTACGGATCGCGCTGAGATCCGTCGTGTCATCGACAGTCACGGAAAGTCCGGCAGACATAAGATGCTTTGCCCAAGCGCCGCAACAACCGCAAGCTGGGTCCTTGTGCACGACGATACTTGGCGAATGCTCGGCCGCACGCAGCGGCAACGGCGACAGCGCCAGTCCGAGGACGGTAAGGGACACTGCTCTGCGGGAGATGAGAGTTACTTTTCTGTTTGGCATCAATCTTCTCCTCAATGATGCTTGTACCACCCAATGTTCTTGATGTCATTGAACGAGTCCGTCCGATGACACTGATAGCATTGTGTGACTGCGGCATGCTCTTGACCGGTGACCATTTTGTCGATCATGGAAAAATGCTCCATGTAGTGGCTTGGCGGCGCTTGATGGCATTGCGCGCAGTCTTTTGATCTCGGAGACGGATGCAAGAAGCCTGCAACTCGCCAAGAACCGAGTTCGTGGCAATCCGCGCAGTTCTTTCCGAAAAGCCCGCGATGTGGGTCTCGGTTGCTATGGCAGCTGACGCATTCCAAGACTGCCTTCTCTCGATCTTCGGACTTGGCGAGCATGAGAAAACCCTGCAAATCGGCTTTGATCTGCTCAATTGCGCTCGGCATGAACCAGCCTTGTGGTGGTTCTGCAATTCGCAGCAAGAACGTATGGTCCATCTTGGTTGGACGGACGCCTCCCAGGTGTTCGAGGTGACAGCCCCGACAATCCCTGCCTATTGCATGGAAGGCCGTCGACTGTTTGCTTAACTCCGTAGCAGCGGGCGCGTGGCAAGCGATACAAGAGGCAGCTTTCACGCCGTCAAGGGGCGAGTGGCAGGTCTCGCAGTTGTCGGCTAGAAACGCATGCTTTTGTGAGAGTGGCCCGGGTGAAAACGCTTTCGTCCAGCCTGATATATCCGGAGAGCCGTTGCGATAGAGTCCAACTAACAGTCCCGCCACGACAGACACTGCGATCGTCAGGACAACCGTATAGATCAAAGCTCGTAGGTTCACGAGAGCCACCTAAGGCCGTAATACACCTCACCAGCGATGTGCAAGGTTAGCAACGCATACATCGCAATTGCCGCGACAACATGGACGCCCATCCATTGCACGAAGATCGTCTTTATCGTTTTCTGCGACCCGATCGCGTATTCCAGATCGGCAATGCCTTCGACCAGACGTAACAACGGCACCCCTTGGACCGCTGCGACACTGGCCTGATGGCTGCTGTCGGCGACAGCGCGGGCGGACATCTCCGACACTGTCAGGTCGTAAGTTGAACGCAGAACTGCCAACCGAGACTGGTGCGCACGAAGTTCAGCAGCGGTTTGTGGCAGATAATAACGTCCAATAAACCCGCTCACGACAGTCACCATCGTGCAGACGATCAGTGCGATTCCAAGAGGGCTGCTGAAGTTGTGCCCGGAATGCAAAATCGCCAGAAAGGCCGCCACGATTCCGGCGTAGACATGCACTCCAAGCAACGTCCGCAGCGGTATCACGCGGGTAACGAGCGTCCTTGTGGAATGACTGTATTTCGCGACAGGATAAATCAGGAGCAGGCCGATTAGGACAGTGGCCGTCAGGCCCAGAAGAAAGCCAGCTAAACTTCCTGCGAATCTGGGTTCGGAATGAAGGATAAAGGCCGGAACAAGCAGCAAAAGGCTGACGAAGACGGCGTCGACTATCACTCGTGCCTTTCCGTCCATGTCAGGCCTCAACAACCAGGCTGCTAATCGACTTTGCCTGGCAAGCCAAGATCATCCCGTTGGCTCTATCTTGGTCCGTGAGAGCCTCTTGTACCTCCATGGTGACATCACCCTCCAACAGATGGGTCTTGCAGAGCCCGCAGATGCCGGAGCGGCAGGAAAAGTCGATCGGAACACCGACCGTTTCGGCGACCTCGAGGACGCTTTTGTCCGGCGGCAATGGGGCAATCTTGTTCGATTTTGTGAAACGCACCGAGGCCGTTGCGGGGCCAATTGCAGCACTCATAGAGCCGAGGGCTGCTGGCGGTGATGGCGATCTGATCACCGCGATTCCCGGAGGCGGAACGGCTCCCTTGGCGGGGCCGAAGGCCTCCGTCTTGATCTGCTCCGACGGCACACCAAGGTCACGAAGCGTCTTCCTCAGCGCTTCCATCATTCCAGGCGGTCCGCACAGATGGACTCGTCTCTTTGCGACATCGGGTACCGAGCGTTCCAGAAACTCGGCCGTGATTTGCCCTTCGCTCCCCATCCACGACGTTCCTGCGGCGCGAGCCATGGTCGCAGCCACATGAAGGTTGTCCATCCTGCGCTGCAGATATTCGAGCTCGTCCCGAAATATGAATTGCTCGGTGGATTGGGCGCCGTAGACAAGGTGGATATGCCCAGGCCAAGCAATGTCCGATAGATATCGTATTGCGGCCATCAACGGCGTGATCCCAACACCCCCGCCGATCAGTACTACGTTGTCGGACTCCTGGCCGGTGAACGTGAACGATCCAGATGGCGCCATGACATCAAGGATGTTTCCTGGCTTCACGTTGTCATGCATATAGTCGGAGAACACTCCGCCATCTTCGCGCTTGATCGTGGTCTCGACATAAGCAGTCTGCGCGGCAGACGATGCAATCGTATAGGATCGCTGCACGGTCTTGCCATCGATCTCAGCCGAATAGGTCAAAAACTGACCAGGCACAAACGAGAAAGGAATTGCAGCGCCATCAATCGTCTGGAGCCGGAACGTTTTTACGTTCGGTGTCTCCTTAAAGATGGCGCATACTTTGAGTTTGCCTTTCCACAATCCTCGCGGCTTGACGACGTCGCCGCGATCAACCCGCGGCACCGTCTCGATGGGTGGGGCGGCTGATAGAACCCTGCCGGGCGCTCTCTCCACCCTATCTGCCGGCGCCACAATGTCCGGCATCAAGCTCAGAGCGGCCGTTTGCCCGGAAACACTGATCGGTGTTGAAGCCGTCGTCAGCCGTTGAACGAGAGCGTTCGCCCGACGCATCCGCGCGACGAAGACGGCCAGCATTCCTCCGGAGAAGATTGCCAAGAGCGTCATCGTGAGCACGTGAAACCAGGAAATTCCTAGAAGGCCGTCAGCACTCCAAACCATGGCACGTGGAAAACGGCTCATTTGTGCCTTGAACCAGTTCAGCCCGATCATTTGAGGTGGACTTCCTTCGTTCAGCGATCGCAGGATCGTTACGCCGCTCTCCACCTCGTTGAGTGCGTCGCGAATGCGCCGTAAGGCCTGATCGGCGGCTGCCGTGTTGCCTGCTGCGATCGCATGCCGCAGCTCCATTTCGTCGGCCGATATAAGGCTGGAAGCCGTATCAGCCCGAGTGTGCGCCTGAGCTTCCAGCCGCCTCCTCTCCTCGGCGGATAGTGGAGGCATCTCCATCAACGAGGGGTAGATCTCTTTGCGCGGCCGACTCATCATGTCCCCCATCATCCCCGAGCTGTTATCCGACAGGGGCGCGGCCGCGCTGTTTGTCGGACGCGAGCGACTTTCGTCAGAAGTGGTCGCGTCTGGATGATGAGCAGAATGGCTGTCAGCCTGTGAAACCTTGAATGAAACCGCAGCGTTTATCTCGTCATCCAATTGACCGATCAACTCCATCCTTTCGACGGATCGACTGCCACTCGCCGTGTCCTTGCTGAAAGCTGCGCTGGCTGCGAACACCAAGTTCGCAACCAGCGCGCCACAGAAGGCCCACCTCCATAGGCCACCTCGCCGCTGACGACGTGTTCTGAGCTTCAACATGGCCTACGTCCCGACGACCTTAGAAGGTCGCAATCAACGGCAGCAGGATAGTATCCGCCGTCTGCTTTTGGGTTGCAGTGAGAGTCGGATAGAGCCGGTTCAAGGCCGCACGAGCAGCCTTGATTGCTTCAAGGCGTTCAGTCAGGTGACGCTCGTAAAGCTCTATCCTCTCTGTTCCAGTCGTCTTGTCGTCCATTACGAGGAGCTTGCGCGCGTCGAGCAGGTGCTGACGGCTCGAGCGTAGAGCATCGGCGAGAGCATTCCAATCCTGCGACTGCTTATCGGAAATTTGCAGCTCGGCTTTGAGAAACGCGATACGTCCCTCCAGTCGCTCTGTAACGTCAGGCGGACCACTCGTCGCATTGCTGCCGGACATCGCTCCGCTGCCAGACATCTGGCCATGCATCCGTTCCATCATCTGCATCATGTTCGAGTTTGGCATCTGACCGGGCATGCGGCCGGGCCCCATGTTCTGGGGCTGACCACTCGGCTGGGCCATATTGCCCATGCTGCCCGAGCCTGCGCCCGACGTGTCGGGTTGAGCCGACATCTTGTCATCGTCCATCATTGCAAGCCGCGATCGCTCCAGCGAGAAGGCAGGAGTGGTCGCCAGTACAGTCGAGCTCAACCCGACCAGCAAGCATGCGCCTACAATTCTGCATTTTCCTCGGTCGTCCATATTAAGTCTCCTCGTTTGCTACCAATGTAACTTTGTAGTGCAGCGACATCGAGTCTCAGAACCGGCAGATTGTGGACCTGACGTCCAGCTGCACATCAACAATCTTCACCATCGCCTGGTGCCGACAGTTGCTAACGACGTCTTCATTTTTCAATCTCCCGTCTGAAAGCGGCAACGACCCTTCTATGCCGCCCTACCATTAGCCGTTTGCTCGCCTGTAGGGCCAATCCGCGCTACGTACTTGTCGATCTCCCTTGACCAGGTCCTGTAATACGCAACTGCGGTCATTATCAACAGCCCAGCTCCGCCCACGAGCAACTGCGGCACCAGGCCATCAGACCCGAAGTCGATAGCGAAGTGCGCGATAAACGATAGAAAGAGGCCGACACAAAAGACCGGCAACGACTGCTCACCACACCTGATCAGGGGCTTCAACAGTGGCGATCGGAGGCCAGGCCAATCGATCGGAATGAGCGCGACGACGATGAATACGAGACTTGCCAGATGGATCACACGATAAGGCGCCAGGTTCGTCTTATCGTTGGGCAAAAGCAGAGACCCCAGCCCGTCCGGGATCAGCCGTCGCAAGACGAAGACATGGTCGCTCAACGTGACCGCAAACGCGATGACGACGACTCCGATGCTCAACGCCAACGCAACACGAGATCGCAGGATCCATCGGCTGGCTGCGGCCCCGCCGAGCGCAAGCCACGCTCCACTGACGAACAGCAGCTGCCACGCAAACGGATTAAAGTACCACACACCCGATGGATACGATGGAAGACTCCAATCGTAATGGCGCGCCGCCAGGTACAGGCCGATCGACCCAACCATAACCGCGTTGCGCCAGCGTAGCATCATCCACAATATCAGGGGAAACAGCGCCATCAGAGTGATGTAGAGAGGCAGCACATCGAGATTGAGTGGCTTGAACTTGAGTATGAGTCCTTGGGACAATGTTTCGACTGGATGATCCATCAGAAGCGCAACATTGAATTGATCCATTAAGTGTGGGCTGTCGAATTTGTGCGCGAGGTAATGAACAGTCGTAAGATAGAAGATGAATATCAGGAGATGGGCGACATAGAGTTGCCAAACACGGCGCAGCAAGCGGGTCGCGCCGACGACAAATCCGTGATTGATCATGAGTCTTCCGAAGACCAGCGTCGCCGTATAGCCGGAGATCAAGACGAAGAGATCGGCACCATCGCTGAACCCGTAGTTTCGGATCGTGAACCATGTAAGCACGCTGTTCGGAATATGTCCGAGGAAGATCAGCCAGTTCGCCAGTCCCCGAAACAGGTCCAAGCGAACGTCGCGTTGCGATTTCGGAAGCGAATATCTGATCGTCACTGCTCTTCGGATCAGCGGTCCTGCCGCCTCGTCGATCGGATCGGAGACGCAGCCGACCGTGCGATCTACGTTGGCCTCGGCATAACCTGCAACCTCGGGGTCACATTGAGCCTCTTTGTTCTGGCTGGATGACATCCTACCGTTCCACGCGCACTCAAGCGCGACCTGTAATCGACGAGGGGTTTTGGCGTTTGTATCGGCTATTGCGCTGACGCTCCGAGAGACTGCCGTTGTGTTGCCCTTCGGAAGGATGCAAACCGCGATCGTTCTCGGGTGACATGCCCGCAGTCGGCACCTGTCATGCTGATCTGCGTTCTGAGAGTTCCTGCAACGCACGCCGCGCGAGGGTCGTGAAATCCGAGAGCGTTGTCATTCCGCTCGACGCTGCATCGATCAACTGCTCGGCGATGTATTTCCGGGTCTCGTGATCCCCTCCGTGTGGTGATAGATCCCGGCACACTTCGGTCAGGACGACGTCCATTCGACTCCGCAAGACTCCTTCGAATTCTCCGGGCGGCATCGATACCTCCTGTGCGCTGTAGCTATAAGCCGCTACCTCCTGCCAAGCTTTGTGGGCACGGCCAATTCTTCGCCCCCTTGGTGTATGACATGAAGCTCAGCCATCCTTCCGAAAGGAGAGACCGGACTCGTGAGATCTCTCTCACACGTCTATTCGCAGAAGGCACCGATTTGGTTACAGGCAGAAGTCAGAATTAAGTACCAATGGTCATCTTCAGGTGCGCTGGTCGATCTTAATCGATAGAGCGACGAACGACGCGTTACCGGCTGCGGAGCTCGCGTCAGTGTTGCAAACCCTCGCAATGCGACAAACAATCTTCGTCTTTACGCCTCTATTTCTATTGACGAGCAGTCTTCACACCTCGCGATGAAGTGCGATGCAAGAGCCGTCAGCTTGACGAGCGACCGGTAGGTAGGCTCATTTTCGCCTCACCCCTGGCTGCGGAGGAGGCACATCCCGAATCCCATTTCGTGTCACCGAAACGGGCTTGTCTTGGCGACCGTTTCTGGTGGCCATTGCCTTCAATGTTAGTGCAGGAGCGGCGACAATGTTGCGTTGAATGAGGACAACGCAGTTCCGCCAATTTCAGGCACGTCGATTGATCCGGCGCACGACCTAACGTCATCTCTGGGACCAACGGGCCCAGGGATGACGTAGCAGGCAGATCGGCAACCTTCTTTACGAAGTGACCTTTAGGTGATCATCACTCCTTTTTCGGGCCCATGTGGTGGGGAACCTCAGTTTTCGGCCCGCCGGAATAGTGGTGGCTTCCCCCTGACTTCTGCTTTGCGTCGCCCGCTTCTTTGGGGCCCATGTGATGAGGAACCTCGGTCTTCGGTCCTCCGGAATAATGATGGCCGTTCTTCTCGTCTTGAGTGGTGCTCTGGGCCTTGGCCGGAAGTCCCACCAGCGACAGAACGGTAGCGAGCGCAATAGTGCTTCGGGTGATCATGTGCTCCTCCTGGTCCATTGAGATATCAGCGTCAATTTCGATCCCTAATCGCGGATCCACTTACCTTTCACTTGATAGCAAATGCTGCTGTTGACGTAGATCAACGTCGCCCGAACATCGCTCTTCGACGAAAGTTCTCGATCACGCGAGAGGCGACAGAAATCAAGGGCATGGTGACGTCTGGGACACAGCGTCCGCTGATGGCATCTCCGCAAGTTCTTTATTCTGCAACGCAACCGCTTGCGGAATATGTTGCATAGCCAAGTGCACAAATCGCCCGGCGTGGATGATCGTTAGCGACAGGCCCACGTCCCGGACTTGGGCCCCCCTTGATAGGTACAGGTTCTCGATTGTTGAAGAGTCTCGTAGATCTGCTCGGATTCTTCCGAGAAGCGACTCCAAGGCGTCCCACTCGATGCCGACGTCGCGATTTCGGCGCGGGCATCCAGAGCTGACTGTGCGGAGGCTGCAGGACGAGCGCGATTGATCCAATCGCTTCCATTCATCCCCGCGAACGCAGGCGCGGAGGCGCCGGCCAGCACGATCACCAGCGAAATCTTCGTCAGTGCGGACATGGTCTTTCTCCTTCGTCGACGCCCGGATGACGCGAGCGGTGCGCCCTATCGGCGCTCGAAGGAGAGTTCGGACCGCCGCCGAGATCGGTTACAGCGGCCCTGAGAAATTTCACCAGCGCAGCAGGCGGGGACCGAGCAGCGCTCCGGCCAAGGTACACAGCACCACCGTCCCGCCGTACCAGATCGCGATGAAGGGGATGCTGTCGCCGGTGCAGTGCAGCGCGTAGCCCAGCGCGCTGAGGCAACCCGCCACCAGCCCGGACACCGCCCCGGCGCGTACGAGGTCGGTGGGAGCCATCCGGCGCACCGCCCAGATGATGGCCGCGAACGGGACGATGGCGATCACCGGGATCGAGATCAGGCATTCCAGCCACTCGTCGTCGACGATCGCCGCGCTCCAGTGGGACTTCGGCGTGATCGACAGAGCCGCGATCGCAAGTCCCGCCACCGCGACGAAGGGCAGCGCAAGCAGGACGAGCGACACCCTCTTTTCACCGCCGGGCCGCGCCAACCGTCCCAAGAAGATCGAGGCGGGGACGAGAACGAGCAGCATCAGGCCGATCTTCAGGCACAGAAAGAGCGCCGATGTCGATGCCAGGAGGTCCGGACGCGCGCCCATGGTGGCCAGGACGACGCTGCCGGCGATCAGCGCGCCGCCCGCGATGGTCAGCGTCAACGTCCTACCGGCCGTCTTGCCGACCGGCTCGACGTTAGTGCCCAGCATGTCGATGAGGTCGTCCGTCTTCACGATGTCTTCTCCCGTCCGATCATTGCGGCCAGTGCCTTCAACCCACGATGTACGCTGACCTTGACCGAGGATTCGCTCATTCCGAATTTCGCGGCAGTCTCGGACACGCTGAGGCCGTCGAGCTTGACCGCCTTCACGGCGGTTCGCATCTTTTCCGGAAGCCCCTCCATCAACCTGCCGAGGTCGATCGAGCTTTCGACGCCCGACGCATCATCCTCCTCTCCTATCGGGTCGACATCGTCGATCGGCACGTCCGTCATCGACGCGCGCGTATGCCGCAGGTGGTCGATCAGCTTGTACCGGGCGATCGCGTAGATCCACGGCATCAGCGGCTCGGCCGGATCGTAGGTGTGCCGTCGCATATGGATGGCCATCAGCGCCTCCTGCACTAGATCCTCGGCTTCGGTCGCGCTGCGGCCGATCCGGGAGAGCTTGCCCCGGTAGTAGGCCCGCAGATGTCTCGACAAGCGCGCCAATAACTCCCGATGAGCCGCATCGTCCCCCCGCAGGCTCTTCAGCATGAACGGTTTGAGCTGGTCCTTGTCCATCTCAGCCCCCAACGACCAGGTTCGGATCAGACGGCACGACGGTTACACCGATTTTCGGACGGCAAGTGTTTCATTGGCCGGACGGGGTGCGCAGCCCGTGCCAGGCGTCGCGGACCTGGTGGTAGTGGACCTCGGGCAGATAGTCCGGGGTGTCCAGGCCCAGGGTCTGAACGTCGAGTCGGCCGACCGCGCCGAGCAGGGTGTAGGAGGCGATGACGCGGTCGCGCTGCGCGCCGATCAGCCGCGCCCGCGCCGAGGTCAGATCCTGCTGCGAGTTCAGGACGTCGACGGTGGTGCGCTGGCCGCCCTGGGCCTCGCGACTGACGCCTTGGAGCGCGATCTCGGCCGCGCGCACTTCGGATTCGGCGGCGGCGACGGCGACCTTTGCGCCCGCGTTGGCGACCCAGGCGCCGATCGCCGCGGTGCGCGACTGATTGCGCACCTGTTCGAGCACCAGCCGGCTCTGGGACGCCAGTTCCTTGGACTGACGGGTCTGCGCGGCGGCGGTGCCGCCGTCGTAGATCGGCGCGGCGAGCTGGCCCATCACCGAGGCCTGGTCGGTGCCCGAGGTGCCGAGCGTCGGGTCCGCCTGCCGGCTGCGACTGGCGCTGCCCTGCACCGACAGCGTCGGCAGCAGGGCGCCTTCCGCGACCCGGATCGTGGTGGTGGCGACGTCGACGTCGAAGCCCGCCGCCAGCACCGCGGGATTGCCGTTCACCGCCATCTCGACCGCATCCTCGCGGCTGCGCGGGTTGAAGCGGTCGACCGTCGAGGTCGGGCTGAGCGTGCCCGGCGGGTTGCCGACGACCTGGGCGTAGGTCGCCTCGCTGACCGCGAGCGCGACCTGGGCGGCATTGAGGTCGGCGCGGCCGCGGCTGAGCCGGGCTTCGGCCTGCGCCGTGTCGGTCGGCGTCACGTCGCCGGCGTTCAGCCGCTTCCTGGTGATCTCGAGGGTCTGGGTCAGGAATTCGACGTTGGACTTCTGGGCCGCGACCAGCGCCTGGTTGGCGAGCACGTTGGTGTAGGCGGTGACCGCGTCGAGCAGCACGCCCTGGCCGACATTGCGCAGCGCCTCGCGCCCGGACTTCACCTGCAATTCGGCCACGCGGACGCTGTTGGCGGTGCGGAAGCCGTTGAACAGCGTCTGGCTCACGGTGATGCCGATCGTCCAGGGCTTCAGCGATGCGGTCTGGACGGTGTTGTCGGGCATCAGGTTGCGGACCTGCTGCAGCCCCCCGCTCAGCGAGGCGATGATCTGCGGCCGGTAACCGGCGAGCGCCTGAGGCACGTTTTCGTCGGTGGCGCGCTGGCGGGCGCGCTCGGCGTTGAGCTGCGGATTGGTTCGATAAGCCTTCACCAGCGCCTCGACCATGGTGTCGGCGTGAGCCGGATTCGGGACGATCAGGAAAGCCAGGGCACCGGGCAAGACCAGCGCGCTGCGCCAGCTTCCCCCACGAAAGTGAGACGGGCACGGGTTATTTCGGTATGAGCGTCCGTTCATTGGATCGGCTCCAAGGCACGGGGTTGAACATCGGGCGTTTTCTGCGGCGGGCGCGGGGATCGTCCCTCGCCAAGTCCGATCCCCTTGATCAGTCCGAAGATTGCCGGGATCACGATCAGCGTCAGCAGCGTCGACGACACCATGCCGCCGATCATCGGCACGGCGATCCGCTGCATGATCTCCGAGCCGGTGCCGGTGCTCCACAGGATCGGCAGCAGACCGGCCATGATGGCGACAACCGTCATCATCTTCGGGCGGACGCGCTCGACCGCGCCTTCCATGATGGCGGAGTGCAGGTCGGACCGGGTGAGAGGGCAGCCTTCCGCAGCACGCTTCGCCCTGATCGCGTCGAGGGCGTGGTCGAGATAGATCAGCATCACGACGCCGGTCTCGGCGGCGACGCCGGCCAGCGCGATGAAGCCGACGACCACCGCGACCGACAGGTTGAAGCCGAGCGCCCACATCATCCACAGCCCGCCGACCAGCGCGAACGGCAGCGACAGCATGACGATCAGCGTCTCGGTCAGCGAGCGGAAGTTGAGGTAGAGCAGCAAAAAGATGATGGCCAGCGTCACCGGCACGACGATCTTGAGCCGCGCAGTGGCGCGTTCGAGGTATTCGTACTGGCCGCTCCAGGTCACGTAGTAGCCCGGCGGGAACGCGATGCTGGCCTGCACCGCCGCCTTGGCGTCGGTGACGTAGCCGCCGAGGTCGCGGTCGCGGATGTCGACGTAGATGTAGGTCGCGAGCTGGCCGTTCTCGGTGCGGATCGAGGTCGGCCCCCTCGCCGGCTGCACGCTCGCGACTTCGCCGAGCGGCACGGCACCGCCGGCGGGGAGCGGCACAAGGACGTCGTCGGCGATCGCCTTGGGGTTGTCGCGCAGGTCGCGCGGATAGCGCATGTTCACGGTGAAGCGCTGCCGGCCCTCGACCGTCGTGGTCACCGCCTGGCCGCCCAGGGCGGTCGCGATGGTGTCCTGTACGTCCTGGATCATCAGGCCGTAGCGCGACAGCGCCGCGCGGTCCGGCACGATCTCCAGATAGTAGCCGCCGATCGCCCGCTCGGCGTAGGCCGACGAGGTACCGGGCACGGCCTTCAGCACGGCTTCGATCTGCTTGGCGAGCTTGTCAATCTCGACGAGATCCGTGCCCAGCACCTTGACCCCGATCGGGGTACGGATGCCGGTCGAAAGCATGTCGATCCGCGCCTTGATCGGCATCGTCCATGCGTTGGAAACGCCCGGGAACTGCAGCGCCTTGTCCATCTCGGCGATCAGGCCGTCGACGGTGAGGCCCGGCCGCCACTGCTCCTTCGGCTTGAGGTTGATCACCGTCTCGAACATCTCGGTCGGCGCCGGATCGGTCGCGGTCGAGGCGCGGCCGGCCTTGCCGTAGACCGAAGAGACTTCGGGGAAAGAGCGGATGATGCGGTCCTGCATCTGCAGCAGTTCGCCCGCCTTGGTCACCGACAGCCCGGGCAGCGTAGTCGGCATGTAGAGCAGCGTGCCCTCGTTGAGCGCCGGCATGAACTCGGTCCCGAGCCTCGATGCCGGCCAGATCGAGACCCCGAGCACGGCGAGCGCCAGCAGGATCACCACGACCTTGGCGCGCAGCACGCCCTTGATGACGGGCCGGTAGATCCAGATCAGACCGCGGTTGATGACGTTGCGGTGCTCCGGAACGATGCGGCCGCGCACGAAGATGACCATCAAGGCCGGCACCAGCGTCACCGAGAGCAGCGCCGCCGCCGCCATCGAGAACGTCTTGGTGAAGGCGAGCGGGCTGAACAGGCGCCCTTCCTGCGATTCCAGCGTGAAGATCGGAAGGAACGACACGGTGATGATCAGCAGGCTGAAGAACAGCGCCGGTCCGACCTCCGACGCCGCCTCGATCAGGATTTTCACGCGCGACGCTCCCGGTTCGGCGCGCTCCAGATGCTTGTGGGCGTTCTCGATCATCACGATGGCGGCGTCGACCATGGCGCCGATCGCGATGGCGATGCCGCCCAGGCTCATGATGTTGGAGCCGAGGCCGAGCGCCTTCATCGCGGCGAACGCCATCAGCACGCCCACCGGCAGCATCAGGATCGCCACCAGCGCGCTGCGGACGTGCAGCAGGAACACGATGCACACCGCCGCGACCACCAGGCTCTCCTCCAACAGCGTGTGCTTGAGCGTATCGATGGCGGCGTAGATCAGGTTGGAGCGGTCGTAGACCGGCACGATCTCGACCGACTTGGGAAGGCTGGAAGCGATCTCCTTGAACCGCCTCTTGACGTTCTCGATCACGTCGAGCGCGTTGACCCCGAACCGCTGCAGAACGATGCCGCTGGCGACCTCGCCCTGGCCGTCGAGTTCGGCGATGCCGCGCCGCTCGTCCGGGCCGAGTTCGACGCGGGCGACGTCGCGCAGCAAGACCGGCGTGCCGTTGCTGGATTTCAGCACGATATCGCCTAGATCGTTGATGTCCTTGATGTAGCCCTTGCCGCGGATGACGTACTCGAATTCCGACAGTTCGACGGTGCGGCCGCCGACGTCGGCGTTGCTCGACCGGATGGCGTCGCGGATCTTCGCCATCGAGATGCCGCGGTCCCGCATCCGCTGAGGATCGAGCACCACGTTGTACTGCTTGACGAAGCCGCCGATGCTGGCGACTTCGGCGACGCCCTCCGCCTTGGCGAGCGCGAAGCGCAGATTCCAGTCCTGGATCGTGCGGGTGTCGGCGAGGTTCAGCTCCTTCGACATCACCGCATACTGATAGACCCAGCCGACGCCGGTGGCGTCGGGGCCGATCGTGGGTGCGACGCCCGCCGGCAACCGCGACGCCGCGCCGTTGAGGAATTCCAGCACGCGCGAGCGCGCCCAATAGATGTCGGTGCCGTCCTCGAAGATCACGTAGACGAACGAGACGCCGAAGAACGAGAAGCCCCGCACCACCTTCGATTTCGGCACCGTCAGCATCGCCGTGGTCAGCGGGTAGGTGACCTGGTCCTCGATCACCTGCGGCGCTTGTCCCGGATACTCGGTGTAGACCACGACCTGTGTGTCGGAGAGGTCCGGGATGGCGTCGAGCGGCAGGTGCAGCAGCGCGTACAGCCCCGCCGCGGCGGCGAGGCCGGTGCCGAACAGCACCAGCAGCAGGTTGCGCGCCGACCAAGCGATGATTCGGGAGATCATCGATGATCTCCCGCGTGGGCGTGAGACGGGTTCGCCGGCGGAGAACCGGCGTCCGGGGATTCCGCGGCCGCCTCGAACCCCTTCAGGGCCGACTTCAGATTGCTCTCGGCGTCGATCAGGAAATTCGCCGAGGTCACCACCTTCTCGCCGTCTGCGACCCCTTGGCTGACTTCGATGACGCCGTCGCCGCGACGGCCGAGCTTGACTTCCCTCGGCTCGAACCGGCCATCGCCCTTGTCGACCAGCACCACCCGGTGGCTGCCGTTGTCGAGCACGGCGGAATCCGGAACGGTCAGCACCTCGCCGGGGCCGGCGACGTCGATCGCGGCATCGACATACATCTCCGGCAGCAGCGCCAGATCGGCGTTGACGAGTTCGACCCGCACCCTCGTCGTCCGCGTCTCGCGGTTGATCTGCGGGTAGACCACCTTGACTACGCCTTCGAAGACGCGCCCCGGATAGGCGCGGGCGCGGACGGTCACCGGCTGGCCGATCGCGACGGCGCCGAGGTCGCGCTCGGCGACTTCGACCACCGCCCAGACCTCCGAGATGTCCGCGATCCGGAACAGAACGTCGCCCGGGTTGGCGCGCATCCCCTCCACCGCGTTGCGCTCCAGCACGATGCCGTCGCGCGGCGCGGTCCATTGCACCGTCACCGGCGCCGTACGAGTCGTCTCCAGCGCGGCGATCACCGGTTCAGGGACGTCGAGGTTGACCAGGCGCTGCCGCGAACCGCGACCGAAAGTGACGTTGCCCGCGGTTGTCTTCGAGTCGATCGTCGAGAGATAGTCGGCGGCGGCCGACGCGATGGTGGCGCTGTATATCTCCATCAGCGGCTGGCCGGCCCTGACGCGCGTTCCGGTCGTGACGTCCGCCACCTTCTGCACAAAACTTTCGCTGCGCATCGCGATCACCGAGACGCGGCGCTCGTCGAGCGTAATCACACCCGGCGCCTTCACCACGACGTGGATCGGCCTCCTTACGACAGGCTCCGACTTGACGCCGCTGCGCTGAATCTTGCCCGGCGACAGCTTGACCGTGCCATCGTCGGACTCGTCGCCTTCATAGACGGGGACGTAGTTCATCCCCATGGAGTCCTTCTTCGGCACCGGCGAGGTATCGGGCAGCCCCATCGGATTGCGGTAGTACAGGATCTTCCGGGTCGGATCGGGCGCCGCCTTCGGTTTCGACGGCTCCGCGGCGGCCGCGTCCTCATAGACCGGCAGGAAGTCGCGGCCCTGGGCGTCCCGCTTCGGCGCGGCAGACCAGTGCGGGCCGCCGGACGGGTCGCGCCAGTACAGCGGAGTCCTGGCCTCCTCCGCCGCCGCTGCGGGCATGACGGTGGACGACGCCAGACAGAATCCGGCCAGGACGAACAGCGGAAGCGAGCGCAGCTTGGACATGGCGTGCACCATCGGGCGCCCAGTGGCGCGTTTGATCATGGTCCGGGGAGGGCGCCGCCCTGCTGCGGCGCGCTCGGGGCCTTGTCGCGGTCTACTTGACCGCCTTGACGATCACCTTGCCGGTGACGGTCTCAGGCTCGCCCTGCACCTTGGCCGACAGGGTGATCTGATAGCGTCCGGCCATCGGCAGATCGGTCTTGAAGGCGTAGACGCCCGGCTCCGGCGACGGCTGCGGCGTCACCGGCGATTCCATGTCCGCCATGTTGTCCGGTGCCATGTCGACCCGGGTCTTGAAGATCACGGCGTCGGCGACCGGTTTCCCGCTGGCCTTGTCGGTGAGGCGGACCGCGACGAGGACGTCGTCGCCCTTCTTCATCTCGGGCTTTACGGCCTCGAAGGCGTAGTCGCCGGCTCCCGCGATCGCGGCGGTGGCGTACAGGGACATGGCCGCGGCGCAGGCGGCAATCGTGCTGGATTTCATGATGGTCTCCGAACGTGTCTGATCTCGTCGCCGGCGGCCGTACGGCGCGCGGCATTCATTTGCGCAGGCGAAAACCTGCGCGCTCTGAACTCAGGAGATCAGGCTCGTGGAGGGCGGAACGGCGGAGACCCTTCGTGATCGGGCACGAAGCGGTCGGTGCGCGCGGGGAAACGGCCTTGGGTGTAGACGAGCAGCTTGGCGATGTCGTGCACCGCCGGTGCGACAGTGGCCGAAGCGCCGACGCAGCACCACCCAAACGGGCACTTGGTGTCATGCTTCGAAGTCGGGCCAGGCGCGTCGTCATGTTGGCAGGGTTGGACCACAGACGCTTCGTGCATGGCCGTGTGCGAGCCTTGATCCATCGCCTCATGGTCCATCACCGCGTGATCGTGGCCTACGGAATGGTGCGGCATGGCGGTCGCCAGCACAGGCGCCGCTGGCAATGCCATCGCAGTCGCGCCGAGCGGCAATACCGCCAGCGCAACGACAACGAGGAGTGCCATGACCGTCCGCAACAGCCGCATCGCTTCAAAATGCCGTCATTTCGGTGGTCCCAATATGCCCCGGCGGGGTATCCGCGGCAAGACCTTCCTGGTGTGTCCGGTTCGAACGGATAACAGCTCCCTACGGGAGCGATTTCGAAACCGATCTGATGGCCCTCAGTCCCTCGCCGAAACGGATGATGGTATCTCGGTGGCGTTCGAGTTCGCTGTAGGGCAGGAAGCGGATGTCGAGGCTGGCCACCGATGCGAAAGCCGGGCGCGCCACCTGCGCGCGCACCTCGGCCTCCCTGCTGTCGGGAGCGACCAGAAGATTCCGTTGAGCAGGTTGACGCACGACCAAAAGCGAGGTCGAGCATCCGGGCCGTAGCCACGGAAGTGATGGCCCGTACAGCGCAGTCCGAGGACCCGCAGCGACTAGATCAAAATAGGATACCCCCCTATACTATTGCTATGACCCACACGATCGCCGAGAAAACCAAGCTGCTGCGCCGCGTCCGCCGGATCAAAGGCCAGGTCGAGGCTGTCGAGCGCGCCCTCGAAGCGGAGATTGGTTGCGCCGACATCCTGATGCTTGTGGCGTCGCTGCGCGGCGCGATCAACGGACTGACCGCGGAATTGATGGAGGAGCACATCGTGCATCACGTTATTGATCCGGCGCGAGAGACGGACCCCGACCGCGCCAGGGGGGCAACGGAGCTGATCGAGGTCGTCCGGACCTATCTGAAATGAGGCGCCCGTGCCCCCCTTCGAGGCGTTGATCCAGCAGGGCGCTTCGAACGCTTGGTTGTTCGTGCCGAGCGCGGTGCTGCTCGGGGCGCTGCATGGTCTGGAGCCTGGACATTCCAAGACCATGATGGCGGCGTTCATCATCGCCGTGCGGGGCACGGTCGGTCAGGCAATCCTGCTGGGACTGGCGGCCACGGCCTCGCATACGGCGGTCGTCTGGGTGGTGGCGCTCGCCGGCCAGTATTTCGGACGGCAGTGGGGCGGCGAGGCGACAGAACCCTATTTCCAGTTGGCGTCGGCGGCGCTGATCATTGCCGTCGCGATGTGGATGATCTGGCGTACCTGGCTTGAGCAGATCGAAGAGCACGATCACCATCACCACCACGACGAGGTCCAGTACTTCGCAACGACCAGGGGCGCGCTGTCGATTGAGATCTTCGAGGACGGCGTACCGCCCCGATGGCGAGTACTCCCTGAGGAGGGCGCCCATATTTCAGCGGACGATCTCGCCGTGGAGACCGTCAGATCGGATGGTTCGCTCCAGGCTTTCACATTCGCAAGCCAGGGCGGCTTTTTCGAAAGCCGCGAGGAGATCCCCGAACCTCACGCATTCACCTTTCATCTGCGCCTGGGCGCCGAGACCCATGCCGCCGAGTTCGAGGAGCACGACCACAGCCACCTCAACCTGGGCGACGAGGACGACGCGCACGCCAGGGCGCATGCCGAAGACATCCGTCGTCGCTTTGGCGGCAGGTCTGTCACGACGGGCCAAATCGTGCTGTTCGGCCTCACCGGCGGTCTGATTCCGTGTCCGGCGGCCATCACGGTCCTGCTCCTCTGTATCCAGCTCAAGCAGCTCAGTCTCGGCATCGCGCTGGTGCTGTGCTTCAGCATCGGGCTGGCGCTGACGATGGTGTCGGCCGGCGTACTTGCCGCCTTGAGCGTCAACCACTTGGCGAGCCGCTGGTCCGGCTTCAGCACCTTTGCCCGGCGGGCGCCGTATGCCTCGGGCGTGCTGATCGTTCTTGTCGGCCTCTACATGGGTATCGAAGGCTGGCGCGGCCTCGAGGCGCACCGTGGGACTACGACCACCGTCGGGGTCGCTGTCGCGCCGGTGAGGTGACGGGCTTTCCAAAGCAAAGGTTGCACCCGATCTTGCCTGGTCGCTTCGATCCTTTCGGGGGAATGCGGGCGCTTGCTACTTCCTGATACGCGTGGACTTCTCGTCGGGGATAATCCACGCTGCTGCCCTGGCGTGGTCTGGATTTCATCGTGGTCTCACATCGCTCACGCGGTCGTTAACTCCAGCCATTTGACAGGCCGCAATAGTTCGGATGGGATGGTGACCCGGGGAAGCGATCTCCCCGTCAGGCGACATGCCTAAGCATCGCGTCCATCTCCTTTGGAGGATGCGCCATGTCTGCCCGTAGTTGATCTCTCTCGACGACCTCAATCGCCTGATCGGGACGCCGGAGTGCCCGGCAATTGTCGATGTTCGAACGGATACCGATTTCAAAGCTTTTCCGAGACTGGTGCCGGGACGCGACCTCCGAGACGCACAGCCCTCCAGGCCGCACTGATGACCACGAACATTGCTGGTAATGAGCCCTAGCCTGCTGTCATTCCGGCGGCGTTGTCGGGTGACGCCGCCAATCGACCAACGCCCGCTATGGGTCATAAGCGGCGGTAGCTCAACTACCTGAACTTCCACTTTGCCTTCGCAACCGGACACCAGATGCTCGGCCAGCGATTGGTTATCATTCTTTGCTCTTGGAGACTTCTTGCAGGATTTCTGCGGATAGCGTGCGCCCCTTTGCCAAACGCCGCCCGAGAGCTTCGACAAATCCATCGTACCTCTCCCTGCCCTTGGCTTGCGCGGCGGGCTGCGCGGCGTCGGGCAACGGCGGCGTCGCGGTGAGCCAGAACCGGACGAACAGCGCCAGCGCTTCGTTGGAAATCGTCAGATGTCGCTCGAGCCGTTCCATTTGCCGCGTGATCCGATCAAGACGCCGCCCCAGGGCCGCCTCCATCCGCTCGGAATTATCCGGCGACAGATATGAGGCGAGCGCGGTTTCGACGACGAGCGCTTGCGGCACGCGCTTGCGGTCGGCGTAGTCGGCAAGGCAGCCTGCAAGCTCCGGTGGCAATCGAAACGTATGTTTGGTCCTCATCGACCGACCTCAGAGTTCAATCCCGTCGCCCGGGTCGAGCGCCGCCTGGCGCGCGATGCCCCGAATCTGGGCACGCAAGGCATGAGCTCGTGCTGCTTCGTCGTCCGGCTCCTGATCGTCGAATGCAAACTCGTCTATTGACTGGTGCGGCTTCGGTGCAATTTCTTCGTGTTCGGGAAGCTCGGGCTCGCGGCGGATGCCGCCATTGTCGGGATCGTCCCCCCTCCCGGTCTGTGCTGGTCCTGATCTGATCGAGCTTCCGGGGGCTGAACACAATGGTATGCCGTCCCAATCGCTGGCTGCGTCGGTCACTTCGCTGGCGTCCGTACGGAAGTCGGGCGGCGCCGTCACCCGTTCCGCAAGGCGACGATCGACAAAGTAACGTGTCTTCTTGGCCCGGATCGGCGGAACGCCGGACACCAGCACCAGTTCGTCATCCGGCGGCAATTGCATGACCTCGCCCGGGGTCAGCAGCGGACGCGCCGTTTCCTGACGCGACACCATCAAATGGCCTAGCCACGGGCTGAGCCGATGGCCGGCGTAGTTCTTCATCGCGCGCATTTCCGTGGCGGTGCCGAGCGCATCAGACACGCGCTTGGCGGTGCGTTCGTCGTTGGTGGCGAAGGACACCCGGACATGGCAATTGTCGAGGATTGCGTTGTTGACGCCATAAGCCTTCTCGATCTGATTCAACGATTGCGCGATCAGAAACGCCTTGAGGCCATAGCCCGCCATGAAGGCCAGCGCCGACTCGAAGAAATCGAGCCGTCCGAGCGCGGGAAACTCGTCCAGCATCAGCAACAGGCGGTGACGCCGCGATTGCGGCCTCAGCTCCTCGGTCAGCCGCCGTCCGATCTGATTGAGGATCAGCCGGATCAACGGCTTGGTCCGGCTGATGTCGGAGGGTGGCACCACCAAATACAGCGTTGCCGGTCGCCCCTCGACCAGATCGCGGATCCGCCAGTCGCAACGTCGCGTCACCCGGGCCACGACTGGGTCGCGATAGAGCCCGAGGAATGACATGGCGGTCGACAGCACGCCTGAGCGTTCGTTCTCGCTCTTGTTCAAAAGTTCGCGCGCCGCCGATGCGATCACCGGATGCGGTCCGGCCTCGCCGAGATGAGGCGTCGTCATCATCGCCCGCAAGGTGGTGTCGATCGGCCGTTTCGGATCGGACAGGAAGTTGGCGACACCGGCCAGCGTCTTGTCGGTCTCAGCGTAGAGCACATGCAGAATCGCGCCGACCAGCAGCGCGTGGCTGGTCTTTTCCCAATGGTTGCGGCGCTCCAGCGACCCTTCCGGATCGACCAGCACATCGGCGACATTCTGAACGTCGCGCACCTCCCGCTCCCCGCGCCTCACCTCCAACAGCGGATTGTAGGCCGCCGAATTCGCGTTCGTCGGGTCGAACAGTAGCACCCGGCCATGCCGCGCCCGAAACCCCGCCGTCAGCTGCCAGTTCTCGCCCTTGATGTCGTGGACGATGCAGCTTTCCGACCAGGTGAGCAGCGTCGGCACCACGAGGCCCACGCCCTTGCCCGATCGCGTCGGCGCAAAGCACAGCACATGTTCCGGGCCGTCATGGTGCAAATGATCATGCGCAAGCTGGCCGAGCACCACACCGTCCGGACCGAACAGACCGGCGGCGGCGATCTCCTCGCGGTTCGCCCAGCGTGCTGAACCGTAGGTGAAGACGTTCTTGCTTTCGCGGGCCCGCCACACCGACATGGCAATTGCGACCGCGATCGAAATGAACCCTCCGGAGGCGGCGATGAAAGCGCCCTCCACGAAGATCGGCGGTGCGTAGGCATCAAAGGCGTACCACCACCAGAAGAAGGCCGGCGGCAGATAGACCGGCACTCCTCGCGTCAATTCAAACCAGGGCTGCCCCAGTTGTGGCTGGAAGCCGAGCCGCCAGGCGACCCACTGCGTCGCAGCCCAGGTCGTGACCAGCACGATCGCCAGAACGATGCTGATCTGACCCCACAGAATCTTGGTTGCGGACACGGCAAGCCTTCACAATCGCGACCAACGAAGGTGAAGACAAAGTGCGGCGTGAGGAGACTTCAAGTGGCGTCACTTCAAGGTCGCGCAACGGCGTAGGTTGGCGCAGAAATGCCGCCCGCCCGACAGGTCACACGCCAAGCCCTTGAGTCCTGCCGAGCGTCCACTCCACCCGACCGCCGCGCGCCATCACGCCGGAGACCTGTTGCCCCAATCTCTGCTCAAGCGCAGGCCGCCATGGCACCAGCTGAAAACCAAGGCCATCGTCGATCATCGCGAACCGGCCCGAAGCCAAGGTGACGCGCTGGCGATAGATGCCAGCGACATGGTCGCCCTCCGCGGAGGGCCGATGCTGCAAGCCTGTGGCCGCTGAGAGCCGGGCCGCGGTCGCATCGAGCTCCCGTCGCCGCAGAGTTTGCA
This sequence comes from Rhodopseudomonas palustris, assembly GCA_016215605.1. GTDB lineage: Bacteria > Pseudomonadota > Alphaproteobacteria > Rhizobiales > Xanthobacteraceae > Rhodopseudomonas > Rhodopseudomonas palustris_L. The sequence continues at coordinate 321,502 of JACRJB010000014.1, read as the reverse complement.
GCAGATCGGGGGCAAAGACCACGCGCTGCCCCTGACGGGACGCCAGCCCCTCGCCGGTCAGATAATCAACCCGTTGCCGCATCGCCTCCTGCACTTCCGCGCCAAATCCGACCCCGCTCACCACAGATTCGTTTGCCAGCAATTGGCGGTCGATCCAGGTCGCCCCATGCGCCGTCACCTGGGCTTCGATGCTGAGATCGGATCGGATCGCCAGGGACGGTCGTCTGCGCCCCTGGGCGTCGTCATAAACTCGCGCCTCGACGATCGCGCCAGGCAAGGCGTCGTCGGTCATGTCCAGATCGGAGAATTTGAGATGATGGGTGCGGCCATCGACGCCGTCAACGATGGCGTAGGCGGAGCCCTTCAGCTCGTCATGAAGTCCACGCGCGACGAGGCGGCCCAGCACCGGATCGCCGGCTTCCTCGCCGTGGATCGCGAAGCGCGCGACGTCCGGCGCGCGGCCCGCATCCGACATCGCCCGATGCATGGTCTTGATGACATCGCCTCGGATCGACAGATCCCGCAGCGTCTCCTCGAGGCCGGGTTTTAAGGTCCAGCAGCCTGGCGCGAACTGTTCGGCTAGCCCCAGCCGTTCGAGCTTCGCCACCCGGCCACACATCAAACGCCGCAGATCACCGTCAGGCTCGTTGGCGCCGGCGCGCAGATCGGCGATGCCGGCGCCTTCATCAGCTGCGGCGCGCAGCGCGCGATCAAGGCCGGTCCAGCGATCGGCATCAACCTCGCGTTCGAGCTCTGACCTGATCTCGATCTCGCTGCGCGGACCCAGTTCCAGCGTGACGCGTTCTGCGGCGCGGTCGCGCAGTCCGCGGCTGATATAGTCGCGGCTGATCACGAGGTCTGTTCCGTCATCGGCCCGGCCACGAACCAGAACATGGATATGGGGATTGTCGGTGTTCCAATGGTCGACCGCGACCCAATCGAGCCGAGTGCCCAGGTCGCGTTCGGCGTCGAACATCAACTCCCGGGTGAAGGCTCGAAGATCCTGCACCTCCGCGGCATCCTGCGGGGACACAATGAATCGAAAATGATGCCGGTCATCCGCGCAACGCTCAGCAAAGCCGCGCTCGTCGGCGGTCTCTGAGCTGGCATCAAACATCCGGGCGTCAGCCCCATTGCGGGTGACGCCGTCACGCTTGAGGTAGCTGAGGTGTTTCGACAGCGGCGCCGACCGGAATTTTACCCCGCGATGACGAACCACCCGCGCCTTGATCACCACCCGACGCGATGTAGAGCGGAGCGACAGGGTCAGCGCCGCCGATCGGCCGCGGCCAAAGCGGGAGCCCCCGCTCTTCCCTTTGCGGCCGAACGCCTTGCCGGTGTGTCCCGCCTTCCGGGCCGCGCGCATCACCTGGCCGACAAAACTTTTCGGCCGAGCCGCGCCACGGCCGCCATCGCGAATGCGGCCGGGCCGGACATGCAGATCGCTGTCATTTCGGCGCATGGGTACATCGTCGCGTCTGGACCAGGGCTGATGGCGGTTTCAACGCTGAATGAGTTGATGTTTTGTCGCGCGGCGCCAGCTCGCTCTGTCGCGTTGTTGCAGCAAACGTCAATCCGACCAACCACATGCGCGCGACGGACGTCGGCGCTTTTATCTCGCCATCCGTCCTCCGCACCTCCCGCCCGTCCCTGACTCCGATCGGACCGTGTGCCCTGAGACGAAAACCGCGATGCACCGCGACCTGGATCATGGCGATCCGCGCCCGTCGACACGCTGAACAAATAGCCGGTCTGATCGCGGGATAAGCGCCGACCAATCTGCGACTTGGGCATGAGGCGAACGACCCGACCGAACGTCAGGTGTCGCCTCCTTGGGCGTTATGTTGGTCGCCTTTCGGACGACGAACAGCGGTGAAGCGTTCGCCAATGTTGACGTCACGTCCGTCGGTGGCGATCCGCCGGTCGGAACACCGTCCACACTTCGCATGACAGCCGCGACGTAAGCTTTCGTCTCGTCCGGCAACGCTCGACCGGTGGCCAAGTGCTGTTCGTAGCGTCCCGGGCCGGCATTGTAGGCGGAGAGAAATCCGGGTTCTCCAAATCGATCGTGGAGTTCGCGAAGATAGGCCGCACCAGCCATGATGTTGTCGTGCGGATCGTAAGGATCGACACCGAGACCATACCGGGCCTGCAATCCGGTCCAGGTCGTCGGCATGATCTGCATCAACCCGATCGCGCCTTTGGCTGAGCGGGCACGCGGATCGCCGGCGCTTTCCACCCGCATCACCGCGCGGATCAACGGCTCGGAGAGTGCAAACCGTTTGGAGGCGTCAGCGACAAACTGCGCAATTGAATCGGCCTCAACTTTGCTTGCGCTGTGTGCACCGAGCGGCGATGGATCGGCGCAGATCACGCCGCTTCCACACATCGTCGATCCAACAACCAAGAGAGCGCGGACCATGGCCCCAAGTGTTCCGCGGCTTCGCCAGATGATGGTTTCTGGCCATCGTTGTGCAACTTTGCCTCGATCTGGCCGCTGCGTTCGAGCAAACGTCGGCAGGACTCCTGAACCGGCGACGGCCGGGAGGAAGAAGAGTTCAGTCACCTGATCACGTCCGGCAAGAGGCTTCAGACTAAGGTGAACCAGCATGTCATTCCTCCTCCGACGTCCAGAGAGGAGTGGCTCGTCCGGTGATTGCTGAGGTCGGCAAGACGCCGAAATAGCGTCCATCGAGCGAGTCGTCGGACTGCCAATTCATCAGGAACACCTCGCCATCGACGAGGCGATGGCATCCTTGCCAAACAGGGAGCGACCTATTTCGGCTGTCGCGTTCACGCGCTTCGCCGAGCACCATATCGTCGACGGTGATGGTGATTGCTTGCCTGCAAACGGTTTGGCCCGGGAGCGCCAACACACGTTTGAGCATCGGAATGCCGCGCGGCAGATAGCCGCCAGCGCTCAGGAAGGTCGCAAGCGGCTCGGGCGGTTGGACCGCCACCAAATCCGTGACGGCCAACTTGCCCAATGGACGCAACTGGTACAGCCCGATCGGGACGCTGGCGGACACGTTCCAGATGAATGGTCTTGGCGAGTTGGCGACGGAATTCAGCACGGCCGCGACGGCAATGAGCATCACGAAAATGGTGATCGCCCTGCCCTTCATGGCGCGATCCTGCGCCGCTGCAGCCAGGCCTTGTGGCGTGTCGGCGTGTAGGCGCGCGGCTCCTCGTTGACCGACAGGCGATTGTGGACGTGCTGCCAGTAGTCGGGTGCAACCTCAGTAGGATCGATGCCAAAGGCCTCGACCGCATCGACAATCTGCAGCACCCGCTCGACCTTGGGCCAGCCGGATTGCCGCAACAGGATGTCTCCGCCGGGCTGCACAAACGGCACCGACGTGCATGGCTCGCCCGGAGCGACGGCTCTGACGATGTCGATCCGCGAGACGACGGTCCCGTATTCGTTTGCGGTCCAACGAACGAACGCGAACACGCCGCCGGGAGTAAACCACAGGATGCGACGGGACCGGTCGACGATCCGCTCATCGGTCGCATGACCGAAGCGGATCCAGTTCTCGATCCGGTTTTCCAGCCACAGCAATTCGACACGGGTGAGTTTATCCATGCCGGCCTCTCCTGATCGGAGAGTCGCCGAACGAGTGCATCGCTATGGAGCTGTGCGATCGTTCTGGCGATTGGCGACAGCAAGCAGGCAAATCGAAGGAGCGTGTGCGTGCGCTGAACGCCGGACCGGTTGTCCACCGCGCCGAAACCGCCGCGTCCGTTAGAAAGAATCCGAAGGATTCTAGGTTAGAGAAGTTACGGGCCGGCCAAGCATCTGACGGACCGACTATTTCTGCCGATTGCGGTCCCCGATAGCACGAGAATCCGGTCCCGGATAGCACGAGGGTCGCGGTCCCTGATAGCACGAGAGGATTCACAGCTTATCCCCCGACACAGTTGTAACGCCACGCCGGCGCAAAGCGACCGCCAGCGGATCGACGGGAATGGGCGTGAACTGCAGCCGCTCGCCGCCGCGCAATCCGTGTTCGATCAGCAGCCGATAGCCAGGAATGGACTGACGGCGGACAATCTCGCGCAGGTCGTAGGCGAAGTGTTTTGGCGGCGAGAGGCTGCCGGACTTGACGTGGAGATGCGCAAAATCAAAACTCCAACCGCCGGCCTGCTGGCCGCCGTGCTTGCGCACCAGGCGATACAGCCAGCGCTCCAATCCCCCGGTCAGACCGAAATAAGCCCCATCGATGGTTAGCACGAGCGCGTCATCCAGCACGCCGGCGTAGAACCAATCCGGCAGGATCAATTCCAATCCGAGCGGCCGGCCGTGCGGATCGGCCGTCTCCTTCCACTCGTTGATCCAGGAAAACCGGTGCCGTCGACGCTCGGTCGGCTGGCGAATGGACGTCATGATCGTGGTCGATTGCAGCCGGTCGAGCGCAGCCTTGAGGCGGTCGTAATCGCGCGCGCCGGTGCCGCGGCCGACAAAGGTCAGGATTTCGAACGGCGTCGCCGCCATCAGCCGCGACGTCTTGAGCCCGGCGTCGCGCGCTTCGACGATCTGCGAAGCTGCCCAAATCAGAACGTCGGCGTCCCATATCGTCGCCATGCCGTATTCCGGCACGGCTTCAACGCGGATGCTGATCTTGCCGGCGTGGAAATCGATTGGCGCAATGCGCCTTGATTTGGCCAGCGAGAAGAATGGATAGGCCATAAGGTCCTGCGCATCGCGCGGCGACAGATCGCCGGGAAGCGCACGAAACAGCTCCAATTGCTCGCGCTCAGATGTGTGCCGCCGTTGCATCGCGATCATCCGATCTGCAATTCAGCGACGGGTCGAACCGGCGTAGGCTGGTGACACGGCGACATGCCGTTTGGCGGGCAATACGCACCCGGCGCCCGGATCGGACGTCGACGTCTTGGCGCCACGGTCGGCCCAGGACTTGAGATCGTCGAGCGCGTACACCACGCGGCCACCGATCTTTCGGTAGGTTGGCCCGGTGCCGTAGGTCCGATGCTTCTCCAGCGTCCGGCCCGACAGGCCGAGGAATCGCGCGGCTTCGGGTGTGCGCAGGTAGCGCGGCGGCAGACCGGCGTTGGGATCGGCCATTGGAGCACCTCCGTGATTGCGTGGCGCGCGCGCGGCGTTCGCGACGCGTCGGAGGTCAGGATGGCGGAGTGGCGATGTCGGAGGGGATGCCGATGATGGAGGTGGCGGGATTCGGCACCCTGTGGCTCACAAGGAGCCGCGCTTCCTGCGGCGGTTCTGATGCAGCAAATTGCGATAGCCGCCGCGCATCAAAGCCAGTCCGGTCTGCACCAGTCGGATGGTCCTATTGCGCAGATCATGAGTCTTCCAGGCGCGTTCGGGGATGCTCTTTGCGCCGAACAATGCAGCCGCGATCGCGCGGTAGGTACAGCCTTCCGTGCGTCCATCCAGCGCGCGCAGTGCCAACACAAGCCGCTTGCGACGCTGTGGCGAGAGCTCGTGATAGGCGGGACCAGGTGGTTGACCATGGAGCATTCGCCACAGACGGCTCGCGGCGTGGGTACGGATTCCGAAGTCCTGATCGAAAGACAATTTGGCTGCATAGAATTCGCCGGCCATCGGCATCTCGGAGAGAAGGAGCCGGTGCTCGATTTCGCCAAGACGCAGCACGGTGTACCAGCCGTCCGCTGCTTGGCGGATGTCAGCGGCCTTCAAATGGAGGAGACTGAGGCCACCTGTGGCGGCGTCGGGATCGGCACCGGTTGGAACGATCGGAATGATCGTCGGGAGGACGTCGAACGCCCAGAAGATCGGCTGATCCAGCGACGACAGCGTCGGATCAGCTGCGAAAGGAGAGCCCCCAACACCTTCGGAACGCGGTCATCGCGGTCGGGTCAGCGGCCTTTTCCGCGAGCGCCTGACAATCGCGCCGATAGCTCGGATTGCGACGGAGGCACTCCCACGCAAAACCAATTTGATCAAGCGCCTCGGCGCGGTGATAGCTCGCAGGCGACCGCCAATCCAATTGAGACATCGCGTCGTTCCCCTACCGCGCGCGAAGATGACACTTTCAAGTCATGTCGGCCAATAATTCACGCACACCATGCAACTACAGACGTAGCAAGGTGAACGTCACATCTGGGTGAAAGTGTGTCCTCCTTTGCTGCTCTTGATCGCGGGATTACTTGGCAATGTCTGGCCGTAACAGATGGCGATATCCACTCTCGCTCATCCACTTCGCTCGAGCCAAATGGCTGTCGAACGCACGCCGCGCTCGCCCCAGCTCGCGATTAGGATCTATGTGCAAAACGACTTGACTAACTTCGCGCCAGTCGGCGCCCTCCGCATCGGCGTCTAGAAGACGCAAATAAGTAACCAGATGCTCCCGGTCATAACTGGTGAGCGTCGGCCCGTTCGGCGCCGCGTCAGCAACATCGGGATCGAGCGGAGGATTGCGCATCCAGAATCCTGCGAGCAGCCTTTGAGAGAAGCCTCGCGGCTCCGGGGAAATTACGCCTCGCTTTGGCCGCATTCCACATAAGGGACGACCACGGGGCGTGGATACATATTATAGAGGATAAACCTCGTATTGTGTAAAGACGCAACTTGCGCGCATGGATATGCGCAAGCTTGTCGGTCGAAATTTTGGGAGATTGCGGAGGGAAAAAGGTTTCACCCAAGAGCGCTTTGCTGAGGCATCGGGCTTTACCCAGCAATATGTCAGCGGGCTTGAGCAGGGTAAGCGCAATCCCACAATTGTGACACTGTTTCATCTCGCAAGCGCATTGGGCGTGAGCCACGTCGATCTTGTGCAGCCGGATGAAGAGGCGAATAGCGGCAGTACGCCTGCTGAAAAACGCAAGACTTAGCTGATGGATTAGAGACGATGAGCATTTCCGCCTCATCGTGAGAAGGGGCCTTGTATTGCCGATCGTCCACAACGCTGAAGCGAGCTCGACAAAGCTCGCGGAAAGATATGCCCCGCCCGTTCGGGCGAGGCATTCCGGCGGAGTGTTGGCTCAATCTCCATTGGGCTTGCGGCTGCGCGACCAGATCAGGGTGAAGGTCTCGGCGTCCTCGTCGTCGAACAGGTTGGCGTAAATCGGAGCGTTGAAGCTCGGATCGTCGAGCTTGACCGAGAGGTAGTCGCGACCTTCGCCGGAGCGCTTCGACCAGGCAGCCCCGATTTCGGCGCGGCCGACATAGACCCGGTGGCTCGGCGCGTTGTCGTTGCTACGGTCGGTTTCGGGGACGATGCGGACACCCTTAGTCTGGAGGCTCAGGGTGACGATCTCGCCCTGGAATTCGTTACCGGACTTTTTGAAGGAACCGATGTTGGCCATGTCACTTCTCCTTGCTGTTTTCGAGCCCGCGACCACCGCGGCCTCGATGGCGATCTGAAAGCCGAAGGCGATCGACGCCGCACCTATTGGGCCGAAGCGCAGCGGAGGATGGCGGCGGGGAGACTTTCTTGCCTCGCGAGGAATGGACGGTCGGGCCCCGCGACTTTCCGCGGGTGGCCGTCCAGGGGAAGAAAGTGTCGCCGCAGCCATTGCGGTCCAGGCGATCGAGGCGCAGCCGGCCTTCGGCCAGATCAAGCCAAAGAGAGGCAAGGTGCTCGCGTGCCCTGAACAGCATTTGGGAGAAAGACGTGCCAGCGATCGATCAGCCCCGGCAAGAGGCAGCGCTCGATGGGCGGAGTATCGGATACCCTGGCGTGCAGAACGGTGATCGGCGTACGAGGAACTGGCAATCGGCGATAGCTAAGCGCGGCCACTCGCGGGGATGTCAGCGCAGAAGGTGGCCCTGGACCTGAGCGTTCGGGGACATATCCGGCATCAGGCAGCGACGGTCGTGGTGATCGCTCCATCACCAAACCATCGACAAGGCGCGCCCATTCATCCGCGTGTTATCACTGCCTGCAACGGCGACGCAGATCAAGCGGCGTGAACGCTCTCACTCGGCAAAGGGACAGAGAATGGTCGTATCCGTGCCAAGGCCGTGCCCCCGATGACGACTGCACCAAGGACGGCAAAAGCGCGCTGCCATTCTGTCGGCACCATGCCGAAATCAGCCAATCCAAGCGCCAACTGATAGCCTGCAACTACTGCCGGAAGCACGAACAGCGTGCCAACCAGGACGCGGACCGTCGCCGAACGCGCCGTCGCAAACGCGTATTGTCCCAACACAAGCGCGAACGCGCTCAGCATGATTCCTGCCGCGATAGCGCCGAGCGGCCCCGCTCCGATCTGGAGTGCATAGAAGCCCGCTATCACGCCGACAAAGAACGGCAATGCAAAGACCGCGAGCCTGAACATCGCCCAGCAGATAACGCCAAGTCCCGCGAAATTTAGAAGGATGCCGAGAACAATCATGGTGGTTTCTCCTTGAGACATGATCCAAGAGCTGCGCCTTCCACCACCACCACGGCGCGGGTGGAATCATAGCGCAAGACAGACTTCGCGCCAGAGGCATTTCACCAGACGGCGCCAAAGTGTCGCCACATCCTTCCCTGCTGCGTGAGGGCGGCAGCGGCGAGCGACCAGCCTTGTCGAATCCGGGCAAAGCGGCGCTCACGCGCCGCGCTCGCTGACTTTCCAGACCGGGATGCCGAGTTTGCGGGCTTTGTCGGCCATATTTTCCTGAATACCGGTGCCGGGGAATACCAGGAGGCCGATCGGCAGTACGTCGAGCATCTGATCGTTGCGCTTGAACGGCGCGGCCTTGGCGTGCCGGGTCCAATCGGGTTTGAAGGCGATCTGCGGCACCTTGCGATGATCGGCCCAGCGCGATGCGATCAGTTCGGCGCCCTTCGGCGAACCGCCGTGCAACAGCACCATGTCAGGGTGCTTGGCGCGGACCTGGTCGAGCCGGTCCCAGATCAGGCGGTGGTCGTTGAAGTCGAGGCCTCCGGTGACGATGATCTTTGGTCCTGCGGGCAGCAGCACCTCAGACGCGGCACGGTGGCGGGCAGCGATGAAGTCGCGGCTGTCGATCACGGCCGAGGTCAAGGCACGGTGGTTGACCATCGACCCGCTGCGCGGGTGCCAGTGCGATCCGGTGTAGCGGACGAATTGTTCGGCGGCTTGGTCGCGGAAGAATTCCATGGTGTCCCGCCGCTCGATTAGGGTCATGCCCTCGGCCGTGAGGCGCTCGAGCTCGACGGAGCGGATTTCTGAGCCGTCCTGGTCGCGCTGGCTGCGCTTCTGCGCCTGTTCGTTGTCGTCGAGCTCGCGTTCGATGCGTTCGGTGGCGCGGTGGAACAGATTCACGCTCGACCACAACAGGTCCGGCAAATCAGGCTCGAGACGGGTCTCACTAAGCGTGGCGATCAGGGCGTCGAACATGTCGGCGACGGCATTCGAGATTGTCCGTGCTTCCGGCAGCGGTCGCGGATCGGGTTCATCCTGGAAGGGACGGTAGCCGTAGAGCTGCAGCTCGGTGATGATGTGGTCGGTTGCGGACGCGGCGTGCTCGAAGCTGGTGTCGTCACGATCGGTGCTCATGATGCTTGCCCTTGGCGGATCGACCGCGCCCATCGCGGCCTTCATGGCGACGAACAGCGGCGGGAGGAACGGACTTGCACCGCGAAAGCGTCAGCTGCAGCGGCCGAAGCGAAGCGGAGGATGGCGAGAGCCGGCTATTTTGCTTCGCGATGCAAAGCCGGGTCTTCCCGGCGGCGGAAAATAGCCGGCGAAGCCATTGCCGGTCCGGGCCGCTTGCCGCATCGATCGCCCTCTCAAGAAGGCCGTGTGCGCGGTCCTCTCTGCATCAGCGAGCATCACGAAACGATCGACCCGGACAGTAAGCCGTGCTTCCGCTTCCAACCACCACCCGATCAGAGCGGCATAAATCGCGCGACGTCCTCGGGAACAAGCTGATTCCTCAGCATTGCCCGAAGCGGATCAAGGCCGTGTGATCGGAGATCGTGGTTGAAGTCATCGTGGTGTGGCGCGATCGGAATTGCCTCGATCCCCGCCGCCTGGGTTCGTCCGACCAGAATGTCCACCGCACGATCGCCGGCCGGATCGTTGTCCCGCACGACATACAGACGGCCCAGCTTTGCCGGAAACAGCATCGCCGCCAGATGCGCCGCCGACAGCGTGGCCGCCATCGGCATGGTTGGCATGCAACAGCGGACCGACAGCATGGTTTCGATCCCCTCGCCCGCCGCCATCACGTCGCCGGCCTCACCGAAACGAACCGCGTTACCGAGAAGGAGGCCAATTGCGCGGCGCGGCGTGTCGATCGGCGCCTTGCCGCACCCGGTGCGATCGAGCCAGGTGCGGTGCACGCCGGCAATCTGTCCGTCGTGATCGGTCACGGCCGCAATCAACGCCGGCCAGGTCTCGGTCGGCGCGTTCCGGCCGGGACGATAGTAACAGCGGGGATGAAAGCGCAGGCTTGCCAGACCCTCGAGATCAACAATGCCGCGCCGATGCAAATATGATTCGGCGAGCGTGCCTTGAATCGGCTGTGAGATCGCAAACAACCGCCGCGCCGATGCCGGCGAGCCTGATGCAACCGACGACGATGCGAACGTGGGAGATGTCTTCGGATCGGCCCGAGGCAGGCTCAAAAAGCGACGGGCCTCGTCGGCGACCTCGCGAAAACTCTTCAATCCGCAACTTTCACGGATGACATCCAAGAGGTCGCCATGCTCGCTGGTCGCAGCGTCGGTCCATTTGCCGGCGGGGCGGCTCGCATCCCTCGCCGTCAGGCGGACGAACATCGAACGGCCGGGCGCGTTCCGGGCGTCACCAACCTGCCAGTAATTGCCGACGCGGTGCCCCTCGCATAGATAATGGCGGCACACCGCCTCGGCGTCGCGCGCGAGAAGGTCAGCCAGGTCCGCGGCGCGGCGGTTCACGGCTCGCCTCGATCGACGAACCGAAGCACGGGATAGTGCTCCAGCACCTTGGCAAGGACGGCAGGACCGGTGGCATCGACCGGCACGAAGAAGCGCAGCTTCCACGAGATGATCTCGCTGAACAGACCATAGGCCCGTAGCCGATCGCGCATCGCCTCGGAAAAGCCGGTCAACTCGATCCGGTTCGCCCCCATCACGCGGACGCGCCGAAGCAGCAAGGATTCAGCGAGCACCAAGATCGTCTTGCCATCGCGTAACGCCGCGAATGCGGCATCGGGGGTGATGCTCGCAACGCCTGTGTCACCCGCCATCGCCGCCCAGGCCGATGACACCTTGCGACCGATGATGCGCTCGCCGTTGTCGGTCTGAAGCCGGAAGACGCGCGTCGACTCGCTCGGCAACCGCTTCCAGATCGGCAACAGCAAACCGGATACGATATGAATCTCGCTTTCGCTGAACTTCGGGACTTCAGCCACCTCCGCTGTCCAGGCGCGGCAGAAGGTGTCGCGGTCGGCTTCGCGCCAATTGGTCTGCGGCATCATCGAGAGCGGCAAGCTGGGAGCCTCCATTGGCCGGATCAGCCGCACCCGGCGCTCCACTTCGCCATCGTCGGACATGATGCTGCGGGCCGGGATCTGCACCGCGGCGCGGCCGGATTGGCTGTTGACCAGAAGCCGCGCGCGCGGATCGGCCGCGCGATACAGAGCATCGTCGAGCGCGACCGGCCGATTGCGATCCCGTTGGCTGATGGTGAGCAGCGTGGTCTCGGCCAAGGTGCCGGGATGGGTGTAGATCGATCGTCGGTCGGTGACGGAAAAACTCTCGGCGGTGAGCGTTTCCAGCCCGATATCGTAGGTACCCGACGCGATGGCACCCTCGACGCGAGCGGACAGCAACTGCTCGAAAGCGCCAAACAGCACGTTTTGAAGTTCAATGGTGAGCGCCAGCAGCCGATTCAGGAACGTGGTGATCGGCGGCAAGTCGTCTTTGATCCCGTTCGTATCGATGAGTTTTAGCCCGGCCGCGTCTTCGAACCTTTGCAGCGAGCATTCGGCAATCTTGCCGGCGACCAACAAGATATAGAGCTGCCGCAGGGCATCGCGGGCATAGGCGCTTTCAAGATTGTCCTCGGGCCTGAACAGCCCCTGCCCGCCGGTCTGACGCTGTCCCTTGGTGATGGCACCGAGCGTGTCGAGCCGCCGGGCGATGGTCGAGAGGAAGCGCTTCTCGGCCTTCACATTGGTCGCGATCGGGCGGAACAACGGCGGCTGCGCCTGATTGGTGCGGTTGGTGCGGCCAAGCCCCTGGATCGCCGCATCCGCCTTCCATCCGGCTTCCAGGAGATAATGCACCCGCAAGCGTCGGTTCCTGGCCGACAGTTCGGCATGATAAGAACGCCCGGTGCCTCCCGCTTCGGAAAACACCAGGATACGCTTGGCATCGTCCATGAAGGCCTGGCTGTCAGCGAGATTGGCCGAGGCGGCGCGGTTCTCGACGACCAGGCGATCGACGCCGTCAGATCCGATTTTTCGAATGACACGCCGCGAGCGGCCGGTGACCTCCGCCACCAGATCGGTCCCGAACCTCTGCACGATCTGATCGAGGGCTCCGTGCACCGCCGGCAGTGACGCGAGCCGTTCGATCAGATCGTCCCGCCGCGCAACCGCATCCCGGCATTGCACCGGTTGCCCATCCCGCAACACCGGGCCCGACGACAGATTGCCCTCGCTGTCGGTGAACGGCTCATAGAGCTGGGTCGGGAATGAATGCGTCAGATAGTCCAGCACATATTCCCGCGGGGTAATGTCGACCTGAACGTCCCCCCAATCTTCGGTCGGGATTTCCGCTAGGCGGCGCTCCATCAGCGCTTCGCCGGTCGAGACGATCTGAATCACTGCGGCATGGCCATCGTTCAAATCCCGGTCGACCGATTCAATCAGCGATGGCACTTTCATCGCGGTGATCAGGTGATTGAAAAACCGCTGCTTGGCGGATTCAAACGCGGATCTTGCCGCGGATTTCGCCTGGGCGTTCAGCGTGCCGGTCGTCCCGGTCACATTGGCGGCGCACAGCGCGGCATCGAGGTTGTTGTGAATGATGCTGAACGCGCCGGCATAGGCATCGTAAATCCGGATCTGCTCGTCGCTGAGCCGGTGCTCGACAAGCTCATATTCGACGCCGTCATAGGACAGCGACCGCGCGGCATAGAGCCCGAGCGCCTTGAGGTCGCGAGCCATTACCTCCATCGCCGCCACGCCGCCGGCCTCGATCGCTTCGACGAATTCGCCGCGGGTGGCAAACGGAAAATCGTGGCCGCCCCACAATCCAAGGCGCTGGGCGTAGGCCAGATTGTGCACCGTGGTCGCGCCGGTTGCCGATACATAGACGACACGCGCATTGGGCAGCGCGTGCTGCAAGCGCAGGCCGGCGCGGCCCTGCTGGGACGCCGCCTGCTCGCCGCGTTCGCCCTTGCCGCCCGCGGCGTTCTGCATCGCGTGAGACTCGTCGAAAATGATCACTCCGTCGAAGCCCGCCCCCAACTCCGTGTCGGTGCGCAACCATTCCACGATCTGCTGCACCCGCGATATCTTCGCGTCACGGCCGTCGGAGCGCAGCGTGGCATAGGTGGTGAAAAGGATGCCCTGGTCGAGACGGATCGGCGTTCCTTGCCGAAATCGCGACAGCGGCGTCACCAGCAGTCGTTCCTGACCGAGCGCCGACCAATCGCGCTGAGCGTCCTCGATCAACTTGTCGGACTTGCTGATCCAAACCGCCTTGCGCCGTCCCTTCAACCAATTGTCGAGAAGGATTCCCGCGACCTGTCGGCCCTTGCCGGCACCGGTGCCGTCGCCGAGCACAAAACCTCTACGGAAGCGGACGGCGTCTCCTGCGTCATCCGGCGCGGCGCTGACGATGTCGTACGTCGGATCGACCCGCCACGATCCGGCAAGATGCTTTGTGTGCGCCTCGCCGGTATAGATCACGGTTTCCAGCTGCGCGTCCGATAGCAGCCCGCCTGCAACGAGGTCCATCGAAACATGCGGGCGATAGCTCGGCTTCGGTGGGACCACCGAAGCCATCGCCGCCGACTGCACAAGCTTGGTCGGGTGCGGCTGAGCGCCGGGAATCCGGATGCTCTGCAGGTGGTAGGCTTCATACAGCGTATCGGTGATGGTGCCGCCTTCGGCCGGCGTCCAGTCCAGCGTCTCATAGGCGAGCTCGATCGCCTCATCCGCGCGAGGTTTGGCCGGGAAGGAGGAAGGTCGCCCGACGACCGACTTGCGTGGGCAATGGAGGCTGGCCGTCGGTGCAGCCGTTGGCCGGATGATCGCAGGCAGCGAGAACGGCAGCCGTGGTGGAACGCAGTGCGCGATCCAGCCGAGCAGCGTGGCGACATCCGGCGCGACGCTGGGTGACGCCGGGAATGCCCCAGGGTCTTCGGCGGGCCGTTTGTCGATCACGGTGAGGCGGGTGTCGATGGTGGTGCCGTGTTTGGCGAACACCGCGCCGTCGATCGGCGCCGAGAACACCACCCGCCCCCGTTGTTGTAAGCTGACGAAGGCGTCTCGCCAGGCAGGCTGATCGGGGCCGCAATTGGCTCCGGTGATCGCGACCAGGCGACCGCCGTCCGCCAGCCGCGCCAAGGCAGAAGAGATGTGACGCAACGCGGCGTCGGCCATTCGACGATCGACATGGGCGATCGAGGAAAACGGCGGGTTCATCAGCACGACACTTGGCGTGACACCAGCGTCGAGATGATCGTCGATCTGCGCCGCGTCGAAACGTGTCAGGGGAGCCTCGGGGAAAAGCAGCGCCAGCAGTCCGGCGCGGGTGTCGGCGAGTTCGTTGAGCAAGAGAGAGCCACCGGACAATTCCGCGAGGATGGCGAGCAGTCCGGTGCCCGCCGAGGGTTCGAGGACGATGTCGGTTGGCCTGATTGCCGCGGCAACACAGGCCGCCCATCCGAGCTCGATCGGCGTGCTGAACTGCTGCAGCGCCGCGCTCTCCTCCGATCGCTTGGTGTGGGTCGGAAGCAGCCGAGCGACCTTCGCCAGTAGCGGCAGTACGGCGGCGGGCGACGCCGCTTGCTTGCGCATCGCCGGACCGTATTTGCGCAGGAACAGAACGCTCGCGACCTCACAGGCGTCATAGGCGGCTTTCCAGTCCCAGGCACCGTCGGCATCCGAACCGGCGAATGCGGCCGACGTCGCCGCACGCAGATCGGTCGCGTCCAAGCGGCGGCCGCGCTCGAGCTGTGGAAGGATCAGCCGGGCCGCGGAAAGAATCCGAGATGCATCCGCACAGGCGGGGTGAGGCGCGGAAACTACACCGCACGCCGTCACGACGGCGGAATGAGATGGGGTCATGGCAAAAGCCTCGGAGAGCGAGAACGGGACGAACCGCGGCGCGCTCTCTCGACACCGCCGGCTCAATCCCGTGCCGGCCGACCTCTCGCTCTCCTGGCCCCACAACGCGGTTGGCGATTCACACAAGAAGGGCGGAGCAGCCGATCGCCGCTCAGCCCTTCGCCGTTCATTCAGCAGCAATCACGCGCGGCTGATCGTCCTCGTCGTCCGCAAAATCCTCGTCGTCATCGGCAAGGAACTCCGGAAGGGCCGCGTCGTCGCCGGTGGCGGCAGCCGGCTCGGCTTCCATAAGCCGCAGCGGCTCGGGCAGCCAGCCGGTGCCTTCAAGCAGCCGCTCGGCCTCCCGCGCCATCTCGGGCTTCTTGAGGTGGTCGATCAGTTGCACCGAGGCCTCACCCTTGGCTTCGCGCACCGCCTCCAGGATCCGGGGCTTGGTGACCCGGCCAAGATAATTATCGACGTTGGTGGTCCAACCCGCCGCGACCATGTCGAGGCCGACGGCGCGCGCCAGCACGTCGGCGGGCTGCAGCCTGCGGCGAATGCCATGCGCAGATACGCGGCCGTCGTTGAACCGACTGGCCGGCTCATAGAGCGCGTTGACGCCGAACGAGGCACAATGCGCGAACAGCGACGATTGCTCGGTCTCGTCAAAGCCGGTCAACGTGTCCCAGAGCACGCTTTCGTCTCGAGGCAACCGCAGCTTCCACGCATCGTGGCGCGCCTGGATCGCTTTCGCCGACGCGCTATCGTTGAGGCCGGGAGCCTGCGCCGGCAACACCGGCGCACGAATGGCGATCTCGAGACAGCCGTTCGATGGCGCGAACCGATAGAACGTCGCCAGCACGAAATTGTGCAACACCGCGGTGAAGGCCATCGCCGGATCGTTCGCCAGCGCGTTGCGAAGCGCCAGCGTTCGATGGGCGGTCAGTTCGGTGACGAGGCGCTCCGGCAACGGCTTGATCGCGTCGTCATCATCCTCTTCCCCGCCAGATGGAGCCCCACCGACGGTGATGACGGCACGCGGCGTCGAGACCTCGCCCTCGTCGTCCGGGTGCTGTTCGCTCGACGACGTTTCCATGGTCGGATCACCACTTGCCGGCGCTTCATCCTCCGGTCGCACATAACCGCGATCGACCGAAAGCCGGCCGTCCCGATCGAGGCTGACGAAAGCGCCGGCGCGCGCGATGTCGGCTCGGTCGTATAGCGTTGGCCGTGTGTCGAAGGCCGCAAGCGCGGCTTCGATCTCGCCAAGCCGCTGATCGATCCCCTCCGGCAGTTCGTCCGCCTCGGCATATTGGGCTTCGAGCTTGTCGTACTCGGCGCGCAGCGCGGTGATGGCCGCCTGCTCGTCGTCGGACGGCTCAACCGGAACGCCGATCAATTCGCGCAGACCATCGGTGTGGCCATAGGGGAAGTTGACCGCCACCGAAATCCACTTCCATCCCTCGGCGGCGATGGTTTTGGCGTCCACTTGCAGCTTCTCGAGCACCAGCCGGTCCAGCAACTGCACGTCCTGCAACCAACCGCCGTCATCGTGCTCGAACAGGTCGCGCAGAACGGTTCCGCCCGCGGCTTCATAGGTTTCGAGCCCCACGTAGTAGACTCGTCGGTCGGAGGCACGAACGCTGCTTTCCGTGAGCATCCGGCGG
Source organism: Rhodopseudomonas palustris (assembly GCA_016215605.1). GTDB lineage: Bacteria > Pseudomonadota > Alphaproteobacteria > Rhizobiales > Xanthobacteraceae > Rhodopseudomonas > Rhodopseudomonas palustris_L. The sequence goes on along the minus strand of JACRJB010000014.1, from coordinate 304,651 downwards.
ATCTGATAGGGCTGGTCGAGGTGGGAGCGGCTGACGATCTCCCAGACCTGTTCCTGACGCGCCTGGTCAGCCGTGACGGAAAACGCCATCAGCTGCTCCAAAGTCATGTCATCGTCGGCATAGACGTCGAGAAGGTTTGCAGACACCGACGCCAGGCGCAGCCGCTGCTTGACGATGGCCGCCGTCACGAAATGGCGGGCCGCGATATCCTCCTCGCTCATGCCGCCGTCATGAAGCGCCTTGAAGGCGCGAAACTGGTCGAGCGGATGCAGCCCGATCCGCTCGTCGTTCTCTGCGAGGGAGTCGTCCTCGGCGATGCCATCGTTACGAATGACGCAAGGCACCGGCTGCGTCTTCGCCATCCGCTTCTGCTGCACCAGAAGTTCGAGCGCACGGTAGCGCCGCCCGCCCGCCGGCACCTCGTACATGCCGGTCTCTTGACCGTCGGCGTCGACCACGGCCCGCACGCTGAGGCTCTGCAACAGCGTGCGCTGCGCGATGCTTTCCGCCAGTTGCTCGATCGAAACGCCCGCCTTGACCCGACGCACGTTGGACTGGCTCAAGACCAGCTTATTGAACGGAATATCCCGCGACGGGCTGAGCTTGATCTTCTGAGCTGATGCCATGTTCGTATCTCCGCGACGGGCAGCCGAGAGCCTTTCTCTCGACCTACGAACCCGTCACGGAAATCCCGGCATTCCTCTCACTCTCCAGGACGCCGCAGCAGTCAAGGCCACGGCACCGAGCGACGCCGTCACGCCGCTTGCTCGCGCTCATCAGTGCCGGCTTCGGTCGCCGGCGGTGCAAAGGCCAGCAGGAAATCCGCGGCCTTCGACGCCTCGCTGGCCGCGCGCACCACCGCGCGGTTGTCCTCGCGCAGCACGTCGAGCCAGGAGCCGATATAGTCGGCGTGGCGCACCGTCGGCACGATGCCGAGCGAGGCGCAGACGAAGGCGCCGGCCATTTCGGCGACGAGTTCTTCACGCGCGTAGAGTTTGGACCCGTGCGAGCCGGAATGATCGCGGTTGAGCCGCGAGGCGTGACCCGTCCAATGCCCGAGCTCATGAAACGCGGTGCGGTGCCAATTGATCGGCTCGAAATACGCCGCCGGCGGCGGCACCTGCACGTAATCGTCGGTCCGGCTGTAATAAGCGCGCTCGCCTCCGATCCGAAAGTCGGCGCCGGTCGCCACGATCAAGGCCTCAGCTTGCGGCGCGATCTGGGACGGTAGTGGCGGAACAACGGTGGACGCCAGCTCGTCGGGAAGTCCGTCGCACTGGTCAGTGTTGAAGACCGTGAACCGCTTCAGAAATGGAATGGCGCCCGCCTCCTCGCCGGTCTCGGCGGCACGGCGGCGCTCATCCTCAGGCGTGAACCGATCGGCATAGACGACCGTCGTGCCGCGCTCGCCCTTCCTGACATGGCCACCCAGACCGATCGCCTGCCTGAACGTCAGCCAGCTTTGGCCGGCAAAAGCGCCTTCGATCACCGCCCCCCACAGGATCAGGACATTGATGCCGGAATAGCGGCGCTGGGTCACCGCGTTGCGAGGCATCGCGAGCGGCGCCTGCGCGTCAGCCGTTCCCCACGGCTTGACCCAAGGCACCCGGCCCGCTTCCAGCTCGGCGATGATCTTGTCGGTGATTTCGGTGTAGAGACTGGCGCGGCCTTCGCTGGCGCGCTCGCGTAGGGTCTGCCTGGACATCGCGGTCCTCCGCGACGGGCGCCGGAAGCCTCTCTCCCGACCTCATCCCGTCACGGCCAAACCGGCCCGCACTCTCACTCTCGGTCGCAGCGGGGCTGCACACGATGCCGGAGATGGCGCCGACGTCGTACCCGACACCTTTTGCGTCAGGGATGGACGCCCGGAGGGTGAAGACCCGCGGCTCGCGGGGCTTCAGCACAGCCGACAGCCCGGCCCGCAGGGCGACGCCACATAGCGCCTTCCACAACCGACATTGGAAAACAGATCGAAGACGAGATCGAGGTCGATATCGGCCACGTTGTGGCGGCGATCGACGCCGTACAGTGCAGCACTCAATGCTCTCCCCCGAACTAGGCCGCCATCTTCTGCGCGGGCGGCACGGTCAGCATTGCATAGAACTGGTCGGCGATATCTCCGGCGGCATCGGGTAGAAGGTGATCGATGAAGCCAACGAAGGAGCTACACTCGAACATTGCCTTGCCCGATCTATGATGGGTTAGCGCCTGAAACCCGGCAACCATCTTCCGGACGAGGATAGCACCTGATCTTCGCCAAGATGCATGTCGTGCTTCGGATTTCGAGAAATGCAATCCTAATTCAGACTTACGTATTTGGCGCGAGTCTCAATATATCTCAGGAATGTCGCCGCCGGCATTCTGGGAACCGGCGGTCGTTTGCGCCCCGGCCTCCACTCTTGTACTTCGCCCATAGGCGCAATGCGATCGCAGAATTTGGATCGACAGTGTGATAGCCGAGCTCCTGCACGCGCGTGGAGAATCTAACCAGGTCGATGAAGCCAATGGTACAATGCGCCATCTCATTGCGTTTGAGGGCAGCCAGCAATGAGGCATAAGTCCGAAAGCAAAGACCGGCGGCCAGCGCTTCGGCGCGGTGCGTTGCCTTCACATGCGGGAAAACGCTCCGCAGGGCTGATTGCGTTTATTCGATATTGTCAGACGTCAGTAGCAGAAGGGCCACGGTGATCGCTCCCAATCCAAGACCGCCAATCACCGATTGGCTGACGATCCGAAGAAGCGATCACGAATAATGCTGAAACATGCTCTCTTTGACCCGGCGACAAGGCTGGTGGAATGACTCGCACTGAAGCTAAGTAATTCGCTTTAACCTCGACAAGGCCGCTGTGTTCGATGGGACGGATAAGCGAGAACGCAACGCCCCTATGCGGCAGCTATTGGCTTTGGCGTGTCACCGTTGGAGTCTGCGCACCCTGCCATTCCAGACGCCAGATGCCGCCTTGCCTGAGGTTCTGAACGAGATCGGGCCGGAATGCGGCGAGACAGGTGCCTCCGGAATGCCGAATCGAGGGGTAGATTACGCCGTTGCTTGCCGCCTCTCCACGAAGGCGCTTGGCTAGGTTCTGTCCCGCTGGATAGGCGATGGCGGGATCTGTATGCAACACCGGGTCGTTCGTGAAATCAGCGTTACGCAAATCGTGAAACGGACCAAAAAAATCGGCAATCAATTCCGCATAATCCGTCACGTTCTCATAACAGCTGATCGCTTCCAGCTCACGTGTGAGATGATAGGACACCTCAGCGAGAGCCGTTTCGGCTTCGACTGCGCAATACCATGCGCCGCGACTGTCGTCGTTAAAGCGGTTGCCACCCGGCCGCGTATGGGTGAAGGCGGCGTTAATGAACGTGTAGCCGGCGCGACCAAACACAAGCTCTCGCGGATTCAGATTTGGAAGGCCGGTCTCTTGTGCCTGCAGGCGCGCGTTGGTCACGCTCTCCAACGCGGCAAGATCTTCCAGTGCCCCGTGGTTAGCGGCAAGCGGCAGCAACACTGGATCTTTGAGGCGGCCAGTGGAGATCAGCCGCACCGTGTCGCGTTGGGTCAGTTCAACGGTTTTTGGCAATGGCATTCACAGGCCGCCGCGCAGAGCGTCTATGTGTTGACGGACCTCGAGCATTTTAGGAATGCCGCCCTCGATCATAGCATCGAGCGGCCGGCGGCCTCCGTAGAGTGGTCCCTTGTTCGGTAGTCGCACCCACTCGTCCGACAAGGGTTCAGAAAACAGCAGCCGCAATCCTTTGAATATCCCGACTAAGGCACTGACGCGCGTCAGCGTATCGTGCGAGAACGCGCCCGACCACTCCCCTTTCTTCATCCGAAACCAGGTCCGCTCAGACACATCGCCGAGCAAGGCGCGGACCTCCGAGCTGGTCAGCCGCCAGACTTCCGCGAGCCGGACCACACCATCGACCGCGGCCGGCGTCAGCCGCTCGCGCGTATCCGCATCGGATAAATTAGGGATCGCCCCGACCGCTCCCGAATCCACTGCTGGTCGCAATGCGACGCTCATGATCGCCTCCTAGCATTTGGCAGAATGCATACTGCCAAATGGCAGATATTGCAAGCCTTGCCAGTATCTTGTTGCGAACAAAACGAGAAACAGAGATCGTTAACGCTATTTCGAGCCTGATTCGGTCCATACCCAAGCCCCGCTTCCCATCCGGCGTCAGCCGGTGGTTAGGAAAGCCCATGCCTCCAACCCAGGCAAAGCGACAGCCGGATACCCTTGAGCGGCGCTTTGCGCTTGAGGAAACATTTCTATCCTCTCCCAATACGGCCGCGCTGAAATCTGCCGTGATCCGCGCCGTCGATCGCCGAACTGGCGACCCGGTGGTTCTCAAATACTGGGAGAAAACCGGAACTGCGGTCGATGCGGACTTTCGAGAACTGTGGCGACATGAAATGCGCCAGAGCGAGCGCGTGCGTGCCTACCCTCGCGCGGACGAAGTCGTCGTGGAGGTCCTCGCTTCGGGAGAAAGCGACGATGCGTTCTACATCGTCATGCCGAGTGACGTCGCTCCGCTGGAACATGCTTCGCGGTTCGTGCGTCCCGACCACTGGCTGCGCGCGCTGCAGGGACCGCGTCAACGCGCCCTGCTCTGGAAGAATTTGCGCCGTCTGGCGGAATCCCTCGGGGCAGTTCACGGTCAAGGGTTGGTTCACGGCCGGATCGATGGTCGCGCCGTCTATTCCACTGGGGCCGCGACCACGCCCGACTTCCGTTTGGGCGGGTTCGAGTTTTGCCTGCGGGTTGCTGAACTCAACAAGGCTCCCCTGCATGTAATCGCTAAAAGCCGTCCGGTCGGCTCGGTCATCTTTTCCTTTCTCGACGATTGGCGCGCGCTCGGCCAGGTCGGGGCCGACCTCATTGGTCTTGACGCAGACAAGCTCGAGGAAGAGGAGATTCAATTCATTGAAGGTCGCGCGAAAATCGATTTGCGGGCTTCGGAAATCGACCTAATCAGACTGCTATTCGAACCGGAGCGCAGTCGTATCCTCGATGCCGCAACGGTCACCAGCCGGATCGATGCCATTCTCAACGAACTGGATGCCGAAGCATTTGCCGACAATGGCCGGTATGTATTGGCGCTTCGGCTCGGACCAACTAGTCAGCTTTCTGCCACGCTGAATGCAGCCTCTAGCGACACCTTCGACACCGACGATGCCGGCAGCCAAGTAGAGTTTATTCGCGCGGACTTGGAGACTGGCGCAAGTCTTACCCGTACCGCGAGAGGCGATCTCCTGCTGATGACGGAAAGTCTGGTGTATGACCTTCAGCCTCTTCGTGTCGCCGGGGCTGACGAAACCTGGAATGTCGCTTCCTGCAACAACGCCCGTTTCAGGGATAACGTCCGCCTGGGGCGACGGGAAACAATCGCTCTTCCCGCGCACCGGATCGAGATCGTCCGGTTTGCGGCTGCGTCGCGCCGCCTGAATGAATTGCGCTCCGATGCTCTGGACTGGAGCGCGGCCTTCGACATGACGCCCGATGGCGACCCGACGCTTGTCGTACGGCGCGGCCTGCTTCTTGCCCAGATCGCGGAGGCGCTTTTCAAGGCGGCCGAGATCGCGCCTGTGGAACTTGTCAATCAACGACGTCAAGGAGACAAACGCATCGTTGAAATCGCGGCAAGCGATTCGGAGCATCGAACACGACTTTCGCAGGCGCTCGGCGTGGGCGAACCGCACCAACTGATGCGGAGACTTTTCGACCGCGAAGAGGCCGACGTCGATGCGGAATGGCAGCTCACCGAAGCCGCCGGCCTCGGCATGACGGTTCGGAGCGCCGTCGGCGTGCGTTTCATTCGCCCGGTCCAGAAGAACAATCGGCGGCTTTACGAATTCGAGATCCTGGACGGCGTCGTCCCGCCGCATTCGCAACTTCATCTGCGCAAAGTCGACGAAACAGGAACGGAGCAGGTCCTTCGGCGGCGGCTCCGCATGTTGACAACGTTGTCGACCCAGTCCGAACTCGCCCGCATGCTGGCCGATCCGCGGGAACGGTTGCGCACCTATCAGGACGACCCGCTTGTTGAGGACGATCATTTCGGCAAACTTGACGAGTCCAAGCAGGAGGCGTTGCGCTCAATCTGGTCGACCGGTCCCGGCCAGTTTATTGTCGGTCCGCCCGGTGTCGGCAAGACTAAGCTGGTCACCGAGGTCGTGCGAAGAGGCCTGGCGGGTGATCCTACGATCCGGCTTCTCTTGAGCGCGCAGGCGCATCAAGCCCTGGATCATCTCGCCGCATCCGTCCAGAAAATGCTCAAGAAAACGGGGCTAGATAACGACGTCATTCTGGTCCGGTCCAAGGCAGACAACGGCGCCGATCTTTCCGGCGCTCAGACGCCGGATCGAGCAAAGGCCTATCTCCAGGAACTCAAGCAGAGTTCGCTCTATCGCCGGGCTCCGCGCGCAATACAACAGACATTGCGCGACATGACGACCGCGGCGGACGTGACCGGAAATTTGCGCGCAAGGCTTTCCCTGACGACGCTGCGCCAACGGCGTTCGTTCGAAGCGCTTGTTCTGCAATCCGCCAATGTCTTGTTCTCGACGACCAACTCCGGCGACCTTGCCCGGTTGATCGATGACGGCGCGCTGTTCGACTGGACGATCATAGAAGAAGCGGCGAAAGCAACAGGATCGGAACTTCTCGCGCCGCAACTGCTGTCGATGCGGCGGATGCTGATTGGGGATCACAACCAGTTGCCGCCGTTCGACACGGACCGCATCGCAGAATTTCTGCAAGACCAGACGCGGGTCAAGAGTGCATTGGCCGAAAGCGATCTACTCATCGGCAATATCTTCCGAGACTTTGGACTGGATGATCTTAAAGAGGTAATTGAAGACGACGGGGTCTTAAGCGAGACCTGCGCGTCGGCGCGGCGCATGCTGTTGTTATTCGAGAGTCTGGTTACCGGCGAACTCGACCGGCAGAAACGATCCGACCAACGCCGCCGTCGCGTGGCAACCGAACTCCTGCAGCAACACCGGATGCACCCCGCGATCGCCACCGTGATTTCGGAGTGCTTCTATGGCGGAACGCTCAAGACACCGAAAGAACGCGAGGCAGAATTCCATAGAGAACAACCGCCGTTCACGATCACGGACGAGAGACTGCCCGCTTCACCGATCGTGTTCATTGATCTGCCCTATGTGCAGTGGGAGGGCAGCGCTGGCGAGCAACGTCCTACCTATCACAATCCTGCAGAATTGCAGGCTGCGCTGTCCGTTCTCGGAATGTTGAAACCTGCCCCGAAAAAGCCGGAGGAGCCCTCAACGCTTGCTGTCCTGTCTCCCTACAATGAACAGGTCGGGCGTATGGGTCGCGCGATCGAAGACGCGCTGCAGGGCAAGCTCGTCAATATCGTGGGTTTCAAGCCCGGGACTAATGCGCCGGGATTTGAAAGCACGGTCGACTCGTTCCAAGGCAGTGAGGCTGACGTCGTAGTTGTTTCGTTGGTACGAAACAACGACCATGTTGGACGAAGGGCGCTCGGCATCTTGCGCGATCGACGGCGCATGAACGTGCTGTTGAGCCGAGCCAAATGGAAGCTCATTATCATCGGCAGCATGGAATTCCTGCGTGTTCAGGGACGGCGATACCGACGCCACAGCAAAGATAATCGCAGCGTACCAGCATTCCTCGCGAAAATGTCGGAGGTGTTCGACCAGTTGGCGAAAGAAACGCTCCCAGACGGTAAGACGCCGAAATTCAAGCTGTTGTCGGCGGCTTCGCTCATGACCGATGCAAAATCATGAGTGGTCACAATGCAGTCCGTGTCGCGGTGCCGGTCAAGCTGGCGCGTCTGCGGGTTTGGGTCGACAAGGGGCGCCATTGGAGCGGAGTCGATCGCTTGATCCTGTGGGCTTTGGCGGTCGAGCCCTGCACCGCGGGTGAACTGGCGAAGGTTGCGCGAATCCCCGCCCGCCTGATCGCGGAAATCATCCTTCGCATGATGCGGTTTGGCTGGGTCGAGCTGGCGGCCTCCCCAAAGGGTGCTTCGTTCCGCACCACCGAGGCCGGTCGCGAAGTCGTCGAAACATTCGAGACCTTGCCGCCCGTAACCCGGAGGGTAGCGCGCAGGATATCGTTCGCGATGGAGCCCTTCGCGTGGCGAGCCTATGGTCTGCGCGATCTCAAACCATACCGCCCCTCAGAGATCGAGGCGATCGAACGCCAGCATGACGTCCGCCGCCTCGTCATCGATGGCGGCTGGGGTCGTTTGTCGAGCCTCGATCTCTATGCAGCCGCAGATCAGGTACTGGCGGACGACGAGGAACTTTCCAGCGTTGACTACAGCGCCTCCGACACGGTGGATCAATTCGCCTTGTTCACCGTGATTGGCAACAGCATCAAGGGACTGCCCCAGGACGCCGATGATCAGCTTGTTGGCGCGATATGTCGTGCGGCGAAGGACCAGAGGCCCGGCACGCCGATGACGATCAAGCCGCCGCGTCGGTCGGCAGCGCTCGGGACGGCCAGGGGCAGTCTTCGCACCGTTCCGATCCAGCCGGACGATATTGTGCTCAGCGGGCAAGACCACCGCGACCGTCTGATCGAAATTCTCCGTCAAGCCCGCTCCAGGTTGATCATGCATTCGACGTTCTTGCGAGAGAGTGCATTCATCGAGCTGCAGGAAGAATTCGGCAGAGCCGCCAAGCGAGGCGTCAGCATCGACATTTTCTGGGGCGCGGATCGCGATGAGCGAGATCGCAAGGCCAACCTGGAGGCAGCGATCGCGATCAATCACCGGATCACGACGGACCAGAATTTACGGGGACGAGCGAGAGTTCACCTTTATACCACGCGCTCTCATGCCAAGCTCCTGATTGCGGATGCGACGGGCCGAGGCACGGGAGAATTTGTCGCCGTCGTCGGATCATGCAATTGGCTCTATAGCGGGTTCAATCGCATCGAAACATCGGTGGTCCTGCGTCATCCTCATGCCGTGGCGCGGGTCGCTCAGGAATTCGCTGAACTTATCTTTGACATTGCCACAAGTTCGAATACCGCCTCCGACCTGACGTCCTTGGCTCGCACGCTACGCACCCACGCGACTCCGGACGGTGAAGCGGAATTGCGGCTTGTTAGGGGAGACGAACACGCCGACATCATGCGGATGGCACGCGAATCCTCCGACAAATCGATCATGGTTGGCGGCGATCGTCTTGGATTGGCAGCGGAAGCCCGGACGATAATTCCCATGATGGCTGCCGCAAAGCGCTCGGTTCAGGGAATTCTCTGCTACTCGAAATCCTCGGGACCGGTCACAAAGCAGGACGCCAAGAATCTCGCGGCCCTAGCCGCCTCGGCTGGCGTCAAGCTGGTTCAGATCCACGATCGCGAACTGCACGGCAAGTTTCTTCTCTGGGATGACGACCATCTCGTCATCACCAGCCTCAATTGGTCGTCCGCTGATACAAGCCCTGATGCTCCGCAGGGTGAAATCGGCCTCTACATCAGGAGTCCTGGTCTCGCAGCGAATGTCCGGCGCCGACTGATTGAAGGATGGCCTGCAATTGACGCCTTAGCGGACACACCTCATCAAGAACAAACGCGCCCGAAACGCCGAAGACGGCGGCGACGCAGCGGCAGCGCGAAGACTGAACACCAGCGAGCGGCGAGATGACAGAGGGGGCTCGGGATGACGACGACGTTCCATGAGCATCACCCGAGATTCGTTAACAATACGAGGCTGCGCTCGGGCGTTTCATCTACTCACGGAGAAGACCGACAAGGCAACGCAAGCATGGCAGCATGTTTCGCCGCATATGATTTTAGCGATCCGCCCGTCCAACTCGTCCCATTTGTACGCCATGACTATCCGGGAGCCTTACTGGTCTCTTAAACCTCTTTCTTGCAGGAGAAGCCTGGGGCCTTATTGCTTTTGACTGATCGTTTCGGGCTGAAAGCATGAGCGGCATGGACGAAAAGAAATGGAGCCAAGCATTTGTAGTGCCAGACAATCACAGGATGTCTCCTGCCGCAAAGCGCCCGCGCAAGAATCGTGGTGTGCCTCCGCCAGCGTCATTCGACATCGATTCGCTGCCTGGTAGCTCAAATTTGACGGCATTGGAGACAGCCGCGGTTATTCGGCGCACGCCAGGGGCGTTGGAGCAGTGGCGACGCAATCCAGATCATCCGCTGAAATGGCGCTGTATCGACGGCCGCCCACTCTATCGGGTTGATGCGGTGCGCGAGTATTTGGCGATACGCGAAAAGCCGCCTATGGCGTCTCCGCGGCATAATGCTCGCGAAGACGGCCGAGCAGTTCGGCCTTAATCGGGTCGAGAGGATTCGTCCGCTCCAGGCGCACGACCTTGCCAACCCGCTTCGCGCCGATCAGCTCGGCGATGTAGTCGTGGGCTGCTTCGAACGCCATCTTGCGAATGATCCACTGCTCGTCGTGATTGTAGACCTGATCGATTCCGCTCGGCTTTTGCCCGACACACAGCCGTTGGATTTCGTTGTCGTAGCCGCAGCGTGACATCACAGTGCGCAAGCTTCGCCTCAAGTCGTGCATGGTGAACTTGGCGACGCCAGCTTCCTTGACCAAACGGTTGACCATCTTGGTGAAGCCCGACATCTGACCACCCGTCTTGGGTGATGGGAAAACGTAGTCAGACGTGGCGCGCTGGAAGTGTCTTGCGGCCGCCAGAATTTCGTCGACGAGATGAGTGCGCGGCACGTCATGGTGCAGGCCCATCTTGGTCCACGCCGCATCGAAGGTAATGCGATCGTCCAAGATGTGCCTTTTCCATTCAATCATGGTCGGCTCGCTGCGGCGCGGACCGCCGAGCAAGCACGTGCGCGTCAGGAGCCCAAATGTCCCGAGCTTTCCGGAGGCATGCCAGACCTTGAAGATTTCTTCGTCGGTCAGCGCACGCCCCTTCGTTCGGCGTCCGATCCTCTGAGCACGAGTTTCCTTGGGCGCGCGGTAGCCGGCGAGCACGTTGTGCTCAAGGTATCCCTCGCCGACGCACCATTCGAGGAATGTGTGCACGTGCTTACGCAGGTCCTTGGCCGCACCATATTTGCCGGTCTTGGCAATCTTGTCGACGGCCGCCATGATCTGCCGCCGCGTCAGATCCCCCACACCGCTCTCGCTATGAGGCTTGAGCCCGCGCCGCAGCGCCGACATTGCCGGCTTCCAATTGACGACCTGACGGCCGGTCAACGACGTCTGGTAGGGGCCACCTTCAACGATGAGAGTAGCCAGGGTAGTGCGCTGCTTTTCGGCGACCTGCTGCTTCCTCGCTTCGCGTTTCGCGTCGTTCGGGTCCATGCCCTTGATCACCTCGCCCGCGGCGATGGTGGCCGCCTTGCGTGCGGCTTTCTCATTGTATTTGGGCCAAGCACCGAGCGTTTTGCGCTGACTTCCCCTCACTCCGGGCTTGGTGAAAAGGTAAACCCACGTCCTGCCCCCAGTGGCGCGCATGCGCAGGGCGAGGCCGGGCAATTTGTCATCGTGCAGATAATGCTGCGATTTGCCTGGCGGCAACGTAGCGTTGCGAATCACCGCATCGGTGAGGGTCAGAAGGTTGGTCGGTTCGCTCATCATTCCGCCCCTGTTGCCCCGGCGTGCCCCGCCGTAACAGTCGCGGGGAAACTGGCTATTGATTTTATGTCGCTTTTCTTATCTCGGGGCACACGAGCGTGGAAAGCGAGGCCCTTCTAGGCCAGAGGCCCCAGATCCGTTTTGCCGATGTTGGGCCCCAAGGGAAAATCCGCACGGGGCACAACAGGGGCACACAAAATGTGCTATGGCTCAATATGGTCCATCATGGCCAAAATGGCCATAACCTGCTGGGAAGGATTAATTTTATCGCACGACACTATGGCTGGATTGGGTCGCCAAAGTCCTACGGATTGGGGTTCACACGGGAGAGGTCCAAGGTTCGATCCCTTGTGCGCCCACCATCCCTCGTCTGCCCGCCGCTCCTCTGCTACGCCCGTTTCCGCTTCACCGGCTCGGGTGTATCGAACTTCACCTTGCCGCGGCTGATCCGTGATTTCAGCAGATCGTTGATCCGCGTCTGCCAGCCCGGCCCGGTGGCGCGCAGGGCGTCGAGCACGACGCCGTCGAGCCGCAGCTTGACTGGCACCTTCGGATTGTCGGAGCGCGGCCGACCGACCTTGGTGTTCCGGAATTGCGCCAAAACATCGGCCGGCAGTTCGGACGCCGGGCGCGCCTTGGCGAAGTCTTCGGCGGTCCACGCCGGATTGTCGTCATGGATGGCTGGATCGAATTTAGGCTTTCGGGGCATGACGCTTCATCTCCTTGGCGTGGGCGCGACGGAGGCTGATCGGACGAACCTTCCCGTCCCGCAAAGTGTAAGCCAGAAAGTAAGCCTTGCCGTCGATGTACCCCCAGGCCCGATAGCGAACCTCGCCATAGTCGAAGCGATCGTCTTCCAGAAAGCTGACGATCTCCATCTCGAAGGCTCGCGCGAGCGAAATCTGATGGTTGGCGATGTTGGCGGCGTCTTTGGCCTCGTCGAACGGCTTCGTCATTAAATTTGTACACCCAATAATTATGAACGTCAATTCCGGGGTGCACAGAAATGTCCGGACTGGCCCTTCCCCGGCTGCGCACTTGCTGGATGCTACATCGCAGGCCATGCCGCTCAAATCGACGCCACCTGTTTGTCACGCCAAGAAGCGTAGACCCCCGACACCTCTCCGCTCCTGCGCCGCACTCGCAGTCTCGCGGCCATCGGCCGCACACCGACGCACCGCACCAATTGATCCGGCACAAAGCCGCCGCTGCAGCGGTCGGCTAGGCGACTTGGCAGATGGCCATCAGATCATCGGCGGGAGGCACAGAAGACCCATGGCTCACACCCTCGACCAGAAAATCATCGGCCTGCTCGAGCAGGAGACGGCGCTGCGGCAATGGCTGGAGCAGATGCGCGCGCTGACCAAGGACGCGCGCGGCGCCACCGTGATCGCCGGGTTGACGCCGGAGGAGACCGAGGAATTCCTGCGGCTCAATCCGCGGGTGCAGTCCTACGGCAACGGCATGACCGCCGCCGACTTCAAGGCGGCGAGCGAGCGCCACGCCGAGCTCAAGGACAAGATCGACGCCGCGCTGCAGGACAATGCGATCGAAAGCCTGAGCGACTGGGGCGGCGTCGCCGCCCGCGGCTGAGCGGCCCACGACCGATCACACCGTCGTCCACGAGGCATCGCGGAGCGGCGTTGCCGCCGCTCTGCGGCGGAGCTCGGCCGCGTCCTAGACCGACGCCTGCCCGGTCGCCTTCGGAACGACCGGCGGACAGAATTTGCGGGCGAGCCAGGACGACAGCATCGCCGGCACCAGCCCGACCAGGCCGTACAGCACGAACTGCAGCGAGCCCATGTCGGCGCCGCGATTGGAATACAGGAAGGCGGCGGCCGCGAAGCCGATCAGGCCGACGATCAGCATCCGGACCAACGGGCCGATCGGGCGGATGTGGCAGATGATCTCGTCGATCGCCGCCATCATCAGCGCCGGCAGCAGGCCGAACAGGTAGCTGTACTGCAGCGACTTGAACAGGACGACGACGAACTTCTTCACTTCCGTGAAGTCGGTGTGGGTCCAGTAGCCCGACAGATAGCTGGTGGTGAACAGCAGCAGCAGGCCGCCGACGAACGGCCCGAGCGCCCCGAAGATCAGATATCGCTTCATACCGTCTCCACCGGCGGCCACCCTGCCGCCGTGGCCCTACGCTACGCCCGGGAGCGGGCGTCCGACAACCGCTTCGTCCGTCGCAGGCCGCCCGCCGCTACATCCGCACTTCGATCAGATTCGGCCCGCTGCCGGAGACGCCGGCATCGAGCGCCTTGTTCAATTCGTCGGCGCTGGTCACCGCGCGGGCCGGAACGCCCATGCCCTTGGCGAGCGACACCCAGTCGAGATCCGGACGGTCGAGCGTCAACATGTCCTGGGCGCGCTGGCCGGGTTCGCCGGCGCCGACGCCGTCGAACTCGCCGCGCAGGATCTGATATTTGCGATTGGCGAACACCACGGTGGTGACGTCGAGATTTTCGCGCGCCTGGGTCCACAGCGCCTGCAGCGTGTACATCGCGCTGCCGTCGCCGACCATGCAGATCACCTTACGATCGGGACAGGCCACCGCGGCGCCGACCGCGACCGGCGGCGAGAAGCCGATCGAGCCGCCCATGTTCTGCAGCCAGTCGTGCGGCGCGGCCGCCGCCGTCGGCGGAAAGAAGCCGCGCCCGGTGGTGATCGACTCGTCGATGACGATGGCGTTCTCCGGGATCGCCATCGCGATCGCCTGCGCGATCGACGCATGGGTCAGTGCGCCGGTCGGCCGCGCGATCTCGACATGCGTCTGCGGCTGGGCGTCGGCCGGCTTGGCGCCGAGCGCGCCGGCCAGCGCTTCCAGCGCCGCGACCGAATTCTCGCCGCTCTCGGTCACGCGGTGCACCTCGCAGCCCTCGGGCTTGAGCAGGCTGGGCTTGTTCGGATAGGCGAAGAACGCCACCGGATCGTTGGCCTCCACCAGCACGATGTGGCGGAAATCCTTCAGGATCGGCAGCGCGGCTTCGATCACATAGGGGATCCGCTCGATCGCGTAGCGGCCGCGGCCGCGCGCCATCCGCGGATTGTAGGTCTGGCCCATCACCCGGCAGCCGGTCTTGCCGGCGATCCGGGCCGCGAGGTCGAGGCCGTGCTCGGTCAGCGCGCCGCCGGTCAGCAGCAGCAGCGTCGGCTCGCCGGAGCGCAGCACTCGCGCGGCGGCTTCCACCGCATGCGGCGAATAGCTCGGCCGCTGCGCATCCTCCGGCACGTCGGCGATGCCGTCGGCCTCGTTCCAGGCGGTGTCGGCGGGCAGGATCAGGGTCGCGATCTGGGGCGGGGCGCTCTTCGCCGCGGCAATCGCAGCGGCGCCGTCGCGCGCCACCGATTTCGCATCCGGCGAAGTGCGGACCCAGGCCGACATCGGCCGCGCCAGGCCCTCGATGTCCGAGGTCAGCGGCGCGTTGTAATCGATGTGGTAGGTGGCGTGCTGGCCGACGATGTTGACGATGCCGGAATTCGCCTTCTTGGCGTTGTGCAGATTGGCGAGGCCGTTGGCGAGGCCGGGGCCGAGATGCAGCAGCGTCGAGGCCGGCGTCCGCTTCATCCGGAAATAGCCGTCGGCGGCGCCGGTGACCACGCCCTCGAACAGGCCGAGCACGCAGCGCATCCCCTCGACCCGGTCGAGCGCGGCGACGAAGTGCATTTCCGAGGTGCCGGGGTTGGCGAAGCAGACGTCGACGCCGCCATGGACCAGCGTCCGCACCAGACTTTCGGCACCGTTCATCGCGTCTCTCCCCCGGTTGTGACGTTTATCCGGTCGATCAATCATTGTTCCGGAGTTTCGTCAAAGGGCCACAGCGCGGATCAGAATTGCGCGAGGCGACAACGCGCCCCTCGCGGACGGCTTGCGCATTTGCCACGATTGTGGCCTGTCTCGGGTCAGATTCAGACGATTGCGAGGTTCACGATGGTTCGCTCTGCCGCCCGCCTGTTTGCGTTCGCCGCCGCCTTTGCCATTGCCGGAGCCTCCCAGGCCTCGGCGCAGGAAGACATGCGCGCCGCCATGGGCTTCGGTCCGTTCTTCCGTTCCGGACCCTCGAGCGCCAGCCCGATCCCGCGCGAACGCGTGAATTTCATGGGCAACTACGCGCCCGGGACCATCGTCATCAGCACCTCCGAACGCCGGCTATATCTGGTCGGCGCCGACGGCACCGCGCTGCGCTACGGCATCGGCGTCGGCCGCGACGGCTTCCGCTGGTCGGGAACCCACCGCATCACCGCCAAGAAGGAATGGCCGAGCTGGACGCCGCCGGCGCAGATGCTGCGCCGCCGTCCCGACCTGCCGCGCCACATGGCCGGCGGCGAGGACAATCCGCTCGGGGCGCGGGCGATGTATCTCGGCTCGACGCTGTACCGCATCCACGGGTCCAACGAGCCGGAAACGATCGGCCAGGCGGTGTCGTCCGGCTGCTTCCGGATGACCAACGAGGACGTCCAGGACCTCTACGAGCGGGTGCGCGTCGGCACGACCGTGGTGGTCAAGAACTGACACGATCGCGTGTGCGGGGCCGGCCTGCGGCCCTGCTGCTTCGAATTGTGGGTTGTGCGGCCGCCGGGATTGCGGCAGCGTTCCCCTATGCAACGCGGCTCCCGCCCCCCGCTGTTCGAACGCGCGCTTGCGGCCAGCTTCGCCGCCGCGCTGACCGCGCTCGCCATGGCGCCGGCCGAAGCCGCCGACAGCACCGACATCTCGGCGACCCAGCGCGCCGAGAAGAAGGACTTCACCGACAGCCAGATCTTCGACGGCTTCTTCAAGACCGCGTTCGGCGCCGAGTATCACCTCGCCGGCCGGGTCGATCGCATCCGCAAGTTCGATGTCCCGGTGCGGATCTTCGCCGAGGGCGAGACCCATCCCGACCGCCGCGCGCAACTCTCGCGGGTCGTCGCCGACATTGCCAGGCGGGTCCGCCATCTCGACATCGCGATGACCGACGACAGCAACGAGGCCAACGTCACCGTGCACCTGGTGCGCGACAAGAATCTCGGCAAGACGATCTCGACCTTCTACGGCGCCGAGCGCGGGAAAGAGATCCGCGATTCACTCGATCCGCAGTGCCTGTCCGGCTTCCGCAAGAACGACAAGTTCGAGATCGAACAGGCCGACGTCATCCTGACCATCGACAACGGCGACTTCGTCTTCCTCGACTGCGCTTATGAAGAACTGCTGCAGTCGCTCGGGCCGATCAACGACACCGATCAGGTGCCGTGGACGATGTTCAACGACAACGTCCAGAAGGGCTATTTCGACATCTACGACCAGTATTTGATGAACATCCTGTACCACCCGGAGATCAAGCCCGGGATGACGGTGCAGCAGGTCAAGGCCGTCCTGCCGCAAGTCATGAGCGACGTGCGCAGCTTCGTCGGCCAGACCAACGGGCTGGGGCAGTAGGTGCGGGGCGTTGCCTCGACGCTACATCAGTCTCTATCTAAGCGCTCACCCGCGCCGTCATTCCGGGGCGCGAGCGCAGCTCGCGAACCCGGAATCCATACCCCCTGGCCTTTCGGCTGATCTTCATCGACCGCCATGCGTCACCACGTACGCTGCGGCGTATGGATTCCGGGTTCGCCGCTGCGCGGCGCCCCGGAATGACGAGCCGAGAGACTGACGCCCCTACGCCGTCTTCGAAAACAGCTCCCGCCCGATCAGCATCCTGCGGATTTCGCTGGTGCCGGCGCCGATTTCGTAGAGCTTGGCGTCGCGCAGCAGGCGGCCGGTCGGATAGTCGTTGATGTAGCCGTTGCCGCCGAGCAGCTGGATCGCGTCGAGCGCGCATTGCGTCGCCTTCTCGGCGGCGAACAGGATCGCGCCGGCGGCGTCCTCGCGCGTCGTCTGGCCGCGGTCGCAGGCCTTCGCCACCGCATAGACGTAGGCGCGTGACGAATTCATCGTCACATACATGTCGGCGATCTTGCCCTGCACCAGCTGGAACGTGCCGATCGGCTCGCCGAACTGCTTGCGCTCGTGCACATAGGGCATCACCACGTCCATGCACGCCTGCATGATGCCGAGCGGGCCCGCCGCCAGCACCGCGCGCTCATAGTCGAGGCCGGACATCAGCACGTTGACGCCGCGGCCGACCTCGCCGAGCACGTTCTCTTCCGGCACTTCGCAATCCTCGAACACCAGTTCGCCGGTGTCGGAGCCGCGCATGCCGAGCTTGTCGAGCTTCTGCGCCGTCGAAAATCCCTTCATGCCCTTCTCGACTAGGAACGCCGTCATGCCGCGCGGGCCGGCGGCGGGATCGGTCTTGGCGTAGACCACCAGCGTCTCGGCGATCGGGCCGTTGGTGATCCACATCTTGTTGCCGTTGAGGACGAAGCGGTCGCCCTTCTTCTCGGCGCGGGTCTTCATCGACACCACGTCGGAGCCGGCACCGGGCTCGGACATCGCCAGCGCGCCGACGTGTTCGCCCGAGATCAGCTTCGGCAGATATTTGCGCTTCTGCGCCTCGCTGCCGTTGCGGCGGATCTGGTTGACGCAGAGATTGGAATGCGCGCCGTAGGACAGGCCGACCGAGGCCGAGGCGCGGGAGATCTCCTCGACCGCGATGCAATGCTCGAGATAGCCGAGCCCGGCGCCGCCATATTCCTCCTCGACGGTGATGCCGTGCAGCCCGAGGTCGCCGAGCTTCGGCCACAGATCGCGCGGGAAGGTGTTGGTCTTGTCGATCGCATCGGCGCGCGGGGCGATCTCGTTCGATGCGAAATCCCGCACCGTCTCGCGGATCGCGTCGGCGGTTTCGCCGAGATCGAAATTGAACATGGTCTGCGCGTTGGGGATCATGGTCGGGCCGTCTCCACTCGATTGGGCGCAGCGCGGAAGCCGCGCGCCGGTCTTCTGATTGCGGCCACCATGTCATGGCGCAACAAGGCTGAGAAGGCTCCATTGGTCGTCTCGGCGAGGCTTTCGCACGGCCTCGCCAGCGCCTCGACGCAAGACACCGAAGAGCGGAAAATCGGCTGCCAAATCAATTCGTTCGGCCGCCGGCCGGACACCTTGCTATGGCCACGACAACCGGATGTAATCGCGCCCGAACGATCCGCCGCGACCAAGACGGCGGACGGGGAGACCGGCCGGTCACCGCACGGCGGTACATCGGACAGAAACGCCAACGCACGACAATCGAGGGCCCTTCATGCACGGAACCATCGAGCTCGACAAAGCCGCCCGCCAGCGCGCCGCGCGCGAGGAAGCCTATGCGACGCCGCTGTCGCAATTCCACCCCGGCGCCCCGCGGCATTTTCGCGACGACACGCTGTGGCCGTGGTTCGAGCGGCTGCGCGCCGAGGAGCCGGTGCATTACTGCACTAATGCGCCGATCGAGCCGTATTGGAGCGTGACCAAGTACAACGACATCATGCATGTCGACACCAACCACGGCATCTTCTCGTCGGACTCCACGCTCGGCGGCATCGCAATCCGCGACGCGCCGGTCGGCTACGACTGGCCGAGCTTCATCGCAATGGACGAGCCGCGGCACTCGGCGCAGCGCAAGACGGTGTCCCCGATGTTCACGCCGCAGCATCTCGACGAACTGGCGGTGCTGATCCGCGGCCGGACCCAGACCGTGCTCGACGGCCTGCCCCGCAACGAGACCTTCAACTTCGTCGAGCGGGTCTCGATCGAGCTGACCACGCAGATGCTGGCGACGCTGTTCGACTTTCCGTTCGAGCAGCGGCGCAAGCTGACGCGCTGGTCGGACGTCGCCACGGCGCTGCCGAAGAGCATGATCGTCGCCTCCGAGGAGGAGCGCCGCGGCGAGCTGAACGAATGCGCCGCGACCTTCGCGGCGATGTGGAACGAGCGCGTCAATTCCGAGCCGCGGAATGACCTGCTGTCGATGATGGCGCATCACGACGCCACACGGCAGATGGACCGCGACAATCTGATCGGCAACATCCTGCTTCTGATCGTCGGCGGCAACGACACCACCCGCAACACCATGACCGGCTCGGTGCTGGCGCTGAACGAGAATCCCGAGGAGTTCGCCAAGCTGCGCGCCAATCCGGCGCTGATCGACACCATGGTGCCGGAAGTGATCCGCTGGCAGACGCCGCTGGCGCACATGCGCCGCACCGCCTTGCAGGACACCGAGCTCGGCGGCAAGACCATCAAGAAGGGCGACCGGGTCGTGATGTGGTACGTCTCTGGCAATCGCGACGACGAGGTGATCGAGCGCCCGAACGAGTTCATCATCGACCGCAAGCGGCCGAAGATTCACCTGTCGTTCGGCTTCGGTATCCACCGCTGCGTCGGGATGCGGCTGGCCGAATTGCAACTGAAGATCGTCTGGGAAGAAATGCTCAAAAGGTTCGACCGCATTGAAGTTGTCGGGGAGCCGAAGCGGGTGTATTCGAGCTTCGTCAAGGGCTACGAGTCCTTGCCGGTTCGCATCTCCTGACCCCCATCCAAGAAAAAGAAGACAGCTTCAAACATGAAACACCATGCCGCCGCGGAGCAGGACGAATTCCACGACATCCGCGACGCCGTCGCCAAGCTGTGTTCGCAGTTTCCCGGCGAATACTGGCGCAAGCTCGACCGCGAAATGGCCTACCCGCAGGCCTTCGTCGATGCGCTGACCACCGCCGGCTATCTGTCGGTGCTGATTCCCGAAGAATACGGCGGCGCCGGGCTGAAGCTGTCGGCCGCGGCCGCGATCCTGGAAGAGATCCAGCGCGCCGGCTGCAACGGCGGCGGCTGCCACGCCCAGATGTACACGATGGGCACGCTGCTGCGGCACGGCTCCGACGAGCAGAAGGCGAAGTGGCTGCCGAAGGTCGCCACCGGCGAATTGCGGCTGCAGGCGTTCGGCGTCACCGAGCCGACCTCGGGCACCGACACCACCTCGCTGAAGACCTTCGCCAAGAAGGACGCGAGCGGCGACTACGTCGTCAACGGCCAGAAGATCTGGACCAGCCGCGCTGAGTATTCCGACCTGATGATCCTGCTCGCGCGCACCACGCCGAAGGACCAGGCCGCGAAGAAGACCGACGGCCTGTCGGTGTTCCTGGTCGACATGCGCGAAGCGCGCGGCCACGGCCTCGAGATCCGCCCGATCCGCACCATGATGAACCACGCCACCACCGAGGTGTTCTTCACCGACCTCAAGGTGCCGAAGGAAAATCTGATCGGCGAGGAAGGCAAGGGCTTCCGCTACATCCTGTCCGGCATGAACGCCGAGCGCATCCTGATCGCGTCGGAGTGCGTCGGCGACGCCAAATGGTTCATCGCCAAGGCCTCGAACTACGCCAAGGAGCGGACCGTGTTCGGCCGGCCGATCGGCCAGAACCAGGGCATCCAGTTTCCGATCGCCAAGGCCTACGCCAACATGCGCGCCGCCGAACTGATGGTGAAGGAAGCCACCCGCAAATACGAAGCCGGCATGGATTGCGGCGCCGAGGCCAACATGGCCAAGATGCTCGCCGCCGACGCCTCGTTCGAAGCGGCCAACGCCTGCATCCAGACCCACGGCGGCTTCGGCTTCGCCGAGGAATACGACGTCGAGCGCAAGTTCCGCGAAACGCGGCTGTATCAGGTCGCGCCGATCTCGACCAATCTGATCCTGTCGCATCTCGCCGAGCACGTGCTCGGCATGCCGCGGTCGTATTGATGGCGGGCGCGATGCTGATTGATCATGAATTGGTGAACTCGCTACGCGTCGCGGCGCGCTCCCTCGCCCCGCTCTTGCGGGGAGAGGGTTGGGGTGAGGGGCGACGCGGGCACCGAGGCTCGGCTGTGGCGAGACGCCCCCTCACCCGGCACGCATCTGGCGATGCGCGCCGACCTCTCCCCGCGCGCGGGGAGAGGTGAGCCATGCCGCTTCCGCTCGAAGGACTGACCGTCATCGCCGTCGAACAGGCCGTGGCCGCGCCGTATTGCAGCTCGCGGCTGGCTGACGCCGGCGCCCACGTCATCAAGATCGAACGCCCGGAAGGCGATTTCGCCCGCGGCTATGATGCCGCGGCGAAGGGCCAGAGCAGTTACTTCGTCTGGCTTAACCGCGGCAAGGAATCCGCCGTGGTCGACCTCTCGACCAAGGAAGGTCGCGCCGAGCTGGAGAAGCTGATCGCGTCCGCCGACGTGCTGCTGCAGAACCTCAAGCCCGGCTCGATGGACAAGCTGGGCTTCACCCGCGAGCGGCTGCGCGCCGACTATCCGAAGCTGATCATCTGCACCATCTCCGGCTACGGCGACGACGGCCCCTACGCGCATCGCAAGGCCTATGATCTGCTGATCCAGGCCGAGAGCGGTCTCGCCTCGATCACCGGCGGGCCGGAAAGCGCCTCGCGCGTCGGCATGTCGGTGGTCGACGTCGCCACCGGCGCCGCCGCACATGCCGCGATCCTCGAAGCGCTGATAGGCCGCGGCCGTACGGGGCAAGGCGCCGACATCCGGATCTCGATGTTCGACGTGATGGCCGACTGGCTGACCGTGCCGCTGCTCAACGCCGAGGCCGGCCACCCGCCGAAGCGGCTCGGCCTCGCGCATCCGTCAATCGCGCCCTACGGCGTGTTCACCAGCAAGGACGGCAAGGACATCCTGATCTCGATCCAGAGCGAGCGCGAGTGGAAGAAGCTGTGCTCGGACGTGCTGCGCCAGCCCGATCTGCCGAGCGATCCGCGGCTGTGCAACGGCGTCGAGCGGGTCAAGAACCGCGCCTACACCGACAAGATCGTCGCCGACATCTTCGGCTCGCTGACCCGCGACGATCTGCTCGAGCATCTCGCCAGCGCCGACATCGCCTTCGCCGAAGTCAACACCATGGAAGATCTGTCGCAGCATCCGCATCTGCGCCGGATCGAGGTCGACACGCCGAACGGCAAGGTCACCTATCCGGCGCCGGCGGCGATTGTCGTCGGCGACGAGCGCCACTACGGCGCCGTGCCGGGCATCGGCGACAAGCGCAAGTAAGCGAGGCGAACGACCATGACCACCACGCTCGACATCGATCATTTGCGGCAATGGATCGGCCGCAACGAGCAGGCCACCGAAACCGTCACCGCGCAGCTCGTGAAAGGCCTGCGCGCGACGCTGTTCCTCGACATCGGCAAGCCCGCGGCCGGCGATGCCGCGCCGTTCACCGCGCATTGGTGCCTCGGCCAGCCGGTGTATCCGATGGACATGCTCGGCCCGGACGGCCACCCGACCCGCGGCGGCTTCCTGCCGCCGGTGCCGCTGCCGCGGCGGATGTGGGCGGGCGGCGAGCTGACCTTCATCGACGCGCTCAAGGTCGGCGACGAGGTGACCCGCAGTTCGACGATCGGCGACGTGACGATCAAACAGGGTTCGACCGGCACGCTGTGCTTCGTCACCGTCAACCACGAGATCACCACGCCGCGCGGCGTCGCGATCCGCGACCGCCAGGACATCGTCTATCGCGACGTGCCGCCGCCCTCGGCCGCGCCGGCTGCTCCCGCAAAGCCCGCAGCCGCGCCGCCGGCGGCAGCGCATCGCGAAAGCCATCTCGCCGATCCGGTGCTGCTGTTCCGCTACTCGGCGCTGACCTTCAACGGCCACCGCATCCACTACGATCGCGACTACGTCACCAAGGTCGAGGGCTATCCGGGCCTGATCGTGCACGGCCCGATGCAGGCCGCCCTGCTGGTCGAATTCGCCGCCAAGCTGAAAGGCGCGAGACCGAAGAGCTTCAGCTACCGCGGCGTGCAGCCGCTGTTCGACGGCGCCGAGTTCTCGGTCAACGCCAACGAGACGGCGGACGGGATCGAACTGTGGACCGCGAACGCCGACGGCGTGCCGACGATGAAGGCCACCGCGAGCTGGTAGCAGCTCGCAATACCTGGGCTCTCCCCGCAGCGAGCCTCACCTCTCCCCGCGTGCGGGGAGAGGTCGACCGGCGCAGCCGGTCGGGTGAGGGGGCGCCTCCGCGCAGCCGAGCCTCAGTGCTCGTGGCCGCCCCTCACCCCACCCCTCTCCCCGCAAGAGCGGGGCGAGGGAGCGCGCTGCGGCCGTTGAACGGCTTCGAGCCTCACGAACACCCGTGTTGACTCTCCTCCCCTCCTCCTGATTGATCGACGGCAAGCAACAAGCACGGCGCCTTGCGCCGGAGGAAATCGCCTTGCCGAAGAAGCCGAAGCCGCACGCGACCATCACGGTCAAATCCGCCACGCTCGATCTCTTGCGCGCGTTCGGGATCGACAAGGTGTTCGGCAATCCCGGCTCGACCGAATTGCCGTTCCTGAGCGACTGGCCGGACGACATCGACTACGTGCTGGCGCTGCAGGAGGCGAGCGCGGTGGCGATGGCTGACGGCTACGCGCAGGCGACGCGCAATGCCGGCTTCGTCAATCTGCATTCGGCCGCCGGAGTCGGCAACGCGCTCGGCAACATCTACACCGCGTTCAAGAACCAGACGCCGCTGGTGATCACCGCCGGCCAGCAGGCCCGCAGTCTTCTTCCTTTGCAGGCGTTTCTCGGAGCCGAGCGCGCCAGCGAATTTCCGCGGCCCTATGTGAAGTACAGCATCGAGCCGGCGCGCGCCGAGGACGTGCCGGCGGCGATCGCCCGCGCCTACTATGTGGCGATGCAGCCGCCGTGCGGGCCGACCTTCGTGTCGGTGCCGATCGACGACTGGGCGCACCCCGCCGCCCCGGTGACGCCGCGCAGCGTGACGCGCGAACTCGGACCGGAGCGCGCGGCAATCCAGGCATTGGCGGACGCGCTGGCGTCCGCGAAGAAACCCGCATTGGTGGTCGGCCCTTCGGTCGATCGCGCCGCGGCGGTCGACCTGATGGTGCAGGTCGCCGAGCGCGCCAAGGCGCCGGTGTGGGTCTCGCCGTTCTCGGCGCGCTGCAGCTTCCCGGAACGGCATCCGCTGTTCGCCGGCTTTCTGCCCGCCTCGCCGGGCCAGGTGTCGGAGACGCTCGGCGCCTACGACGTCGTGGCGGTGATCGGCGCGCCGGTGTTTACCTTCCACGTCGAAGGCCATGCGGCGATCTTCGACGGCGGCACCTCGCTGTTCCAGATCACCGACGATGCCGACGCCGCCTCGGTGACGCCGCTCGGCAGCAGCATCATCGCGACGATGACCCCGGCGCTGACGCTGCTGCTCGATCTGCTGCCGCCGACCAAGCGCACCGCGCCGCCGGCACGCCCGGTGCCGGCTCCGCCGCAGGCCGCCGATCCGATGCCGGCGGAGTATCTGCTCGATGCGCTGAGCAAGGCGATGCCGGCCGGCGCGATGCTGGTCGAGGAAGCGCCGTCGCATCGCATCGCGATGCAGAAATACATGCCGATGCCCGGCCAGGACAGTTTCGCCACGATGGCGAGCGGCGGGCTCGGCTGGTCGCTGCCGGCCTCGGTCGGCTTCGCGCTGGCGAACGCCGAGCGCCGCACCGTCTGCCTGATCGGCGACGGCTCGGCGATGTATTCGATCCAGGCGCTGTGGAGCGCCGCGCAACGCAGGCTGCCGCTGACCGTGGTGGTGCTGAACAATGGCGGCTACGGCGCGATGCGCTCGTTCAGCCAGGTGATGCAGGTCCGCGACGTGCCCGGGCTGGAGCTGCCGGGAATCGACTATGTGACGTTGGCGCAGTCGATGGGTTGCGCCGCCGAACGCGTCACGCGCTGCGAAGACGTCGCGCCGACTCTGGCGCGCGCGTTAAAGCATGACGGCGTGTTCGTGATCGAAGCCATGCTGGATAGCGCGGTGCCGCTGCTGTACGCGAAGAACGGGTAGTTGGTTCGCACCGTCGTTCCGGGGCGCGCGTGAAACGCGCGAACCCGGAACCCAGAAGTTGTGGCAAAGTTCGATGAACTCTTCGAGATTCCGGGTTCGCTCGCTCCGCGAGCGCCCCGGAATGACGGCCCGTTGCCGGGCTCGCGCTTCGCGCGCCCCGGAATGACGAACGATGGTTTGTGGGTCGAGGCTACGAAGGCTCAGTTCGTCTTCCCGAACGTCTCTCTCAGCTTCGCCTGGATCTTGGCCATGCCGCCGATCCAGCGGTCGTAGTTCTCGGTCTTCTTGCGCATGTAGTCGATCACCTGCTTGTGCGGCAGGATCAGGAAGCTTTCCTCGGCAAGGCCGGCGATCACGTCCTGCGCCACCTGCTCGGGGCTCAGATCGCCGTCGGCGGATTGCGGCCCCTTGGGGATCGAGCGCAGCATGTTGGTGTCGACGCCCTGCGGGCACAGGATCGAGACCTTGATGTTGTGCGCCTTGTGCGAGATCGCGAGGTTTTCGGCGAAGCCCACCGCGCCGTGCTTGGTCGCCGAATAGGCCGGGCTGCCGACCTGCGATAAGAGGCCCGCCGCCGAAATGGTGTTGAGGAAATAGCCGCCGCCGCGCGCCCGGTACAGCGGGATCAGATGCCGCGCCGCGTAGACATGCGCCATCACGTGAACCATCCAGCTCTTCATGAACGGCTCGTCGGACGAACCTCCGGCGTTTTCCGACAGCGGATCGAAGCCGCCGCCGATGCCGGCATTGGAGCAGAACAGCGCGATCGGGCCGAACTGGCGTTCGGTCTCGTCGATCACATGCTTGATGTCGGATTCCTTGGCGACGTCGCATTTGAACGCCGCGCCGCCGATCGAGGCCGCCACGGCCTCGGCGCGGGCCTGATCGAGATCGGCGACCACGACCTTGGCGGCGCCGGCCTTGGCGAAGGCCTCGCACATCGCCTGACCGATCCCGTTGCCGCCGCCGGTGACGACGACGACCTTACCCGCAACCTGCATGATTTTTTCCCCCGAATGGTTGTTCTTGGGGGTGTCTTAGCGCGGATCCCGCAAAAGTGGCACCCGGTTTTGCGTCGGGGATATGCGCAAAGCGAGGCCGTCGCCGACCGCAACGCTAGGCGGCCAGCACCAGGTCCATCACCGCCACATAGTGGCAGGCGGCGGCGATCAGCACGAAGCTGTGCCAGATCGCGTTCTGGAACCGCAGCCGCCGCCAGGCGTGGAAGATCACGCCGAGCGTGTACAGCGCGCCGCCGGCGGCGAGGAACCACAGCGCGAGGTTGGGCAGGGTTTCGACGACGTGGTCGTAGGCGATCAGCCCGCTCCAGCCCATCGCCAGATACAGCCCGACCGACAGCTTGTCGAACTTGCCGGGCTTGAACAGCTTCAAGAGGATGCCGACCAACGCGACGCCCCAGACCCCGGCGAGCAGCGCCAGCGCGAACATCTGGTCCTTGATCTGGCTGATGATCGGTGTGTAGGTTGCGGCGATCAGCATATAGATCGCCGAATGGTCGAACCGCCGCAGCAGCCATTTGCGCGGCGACACCGGCCACAGATTGTACGCTGCCGACAGACCCAGCATCGCCAGCAGACCGGCGGCATAAACCGATACCGAGACGATTGTGGACGTATTCGCGAACACCCCGGTCAGCGTGATCAACGCGGTCACGGCGATCAGGCCGGCGACGAGACCGAGCACATGCACCACGCCGTCGGCGATGATCTCGGCACGATCGTAGTTCCAGTGGACCATGCCCTTGGCATCGATCCTGGAGTGCGACACGATTTGCTTCAACCGAAAGATCGT
Source organism: Rhodopseudomonas palustris (assembly GCA_016215605.1). Classification (GTDB taxonomy): domain Bacteria; phylum Pseudomonadota; class Alphaproteobacteria; order Rhizobiales; family Xanthobacteraceae; genus Rhodopseudomonas; species Rhodopseudomonas palustris_L. The sequence goes on along the minus strand of JACRJB010000014.1, from coordinate 277,526 downwards.
CATAGGCGGAGGCGACACCCTGTCTCGAATTGATCTGGCGCATTCATGGTCATCGACGGCGATGCGATACAATCCGTCCTGCGGCCTGCCATGGGTAGCTGATTATATCCGCTCGAAAGGCGGCAAAGCCAAGGCCCCCGGCCGGTCGGATTGTCGCACTGCTCGTTTTCCGGTTAGTTTCGCCGGTAACCGCCTCCTGATTGAACATTAGCGCGCATGGCCTTCAGTTTTTCAGATCTGGTCGAGGAAGCGTGGCTGTCGGCGCGGGCGCTGAAAGACTACAGCGAGAACATCTTCAACCCGACCATCCGGCTCGGCGTCACCGGATTGTCACGCGCCGGCAAGACGGTGTTCATCACCGCGCTGGTGCACGGCCTGTGCCGCGGCGGACGGTTTCCGATCTTCGAATCGATGTCGACCGGCCGGATCGCCACCGCCCGGCTGGCGCCGCAGCCCGACGATGCGGTGCCGCGGTTCGGCTACGAGGGATTCCTCGCCACCCTGATGGAACAGCGCAACTGGCCGAGTTCGACGGTCGATATCAGCGAACTGCGCCTGGTGATCGACTATCAGCGCAAGAACGGCGCCGAGCGGACGCTGACGCTGGACATCGTCGACTATCCCGGCGAATGGCTGCTCGACCTGCCGCTGCTGAACAAGAGTTACGAGAAATGGGCGGCGGAAAGCCTGGCGCTGTCGCGGCAGGACCCGCGCCGCCGCGTCGCCGTCGACTGGCACGCGCATCTCGCCACGCTCGATCCCAACGGCCGCGAGAACGAGCAGGAGACGCTGGTCGCGGCGCGGCTGTTCACCACCTATCTGCGCGACTGCCGCAACGAGCAGTTCGCGATGAGTCTGTTGCCGCCCGGCCGCTTCCTGATGCCGGGCAATCTCGCCGGCTCGCCGGCGCTGACCTTCGCGCCGCTGGACGTGCCGATGGACGGCACCCCGCCGGAGCGCTCGCTGTGGGCGATGATGCGGCGTCGCTACGAGGCCTACAAGGACGTGGTGGTGCGGCCGTTCTTCCGCGATCACTTCGCCCGGCTCGACCGCCAGATCGTGCTGGCGGACGCGCTGAGCGCATTCAATGCCGGCCCGGAGGCGCTGCAGGACCTCGAAGCGGCGCTGGCCGGCATTCTCGATTGTTTCCGGGTCGGCCGCGCGTCGGTGCTGTCGACGATGTTCCGGCCGCGGATCGACCGGATCTTGTTCGCCGCCACCAAGGCCGACCATCTACACCATTCCAGCCATGACCGGCTGGAAGCGATCCTGCGCAAGCTGGTGGAGCGGGCGATGCAGCGCGCCGAATTCGCCGGCGCGACCGTCGATGTGGTGGCGCTGGCGGCGGTGCGCGCCACCCGCGAGGCCCAGGTGCAGCGCGGCCGCGACCGGCTGCCGTCGATCGTCGGCACTCCGATCAAGGGCGAGATGGCCGACGGCGAGGTGTTCGACGGCGAGACCGAGGTCGCGACCTTTCCGGGCGATCTGCCGACCAATCTGCAGGGGCTGTTCAAGGGCGAGGACACCTTCCGCGGCCTCGCGGCCGGCTCGCACGAGGACGCCGATTTCCGCTTTTTGCGCTTCCGGCCGCCGCGGCTCGACACCCATGATCCGGACGGCCCGGCGCTGCCTCACATCCGCCTCGACCGCACGCTCCAGTTCCTGATCGGAGACAAACTGCAATGACCGAGCGGGTCCCTCCCCGAAGGCCGGCGACCTTCAAGCTCACCGACCCCAGCGTCGTGCTGATCGATTCCGACGACGGCAACCTCGGCGGCACGTCGCACGCGACCGCGTCGGCCTCGTCGAGCTCGTCGGCATCGAGTTCGTCGGCGCCGCCGCCGCGCGCGCGGGTCCAGCTCGCGCACGAGAAGGAGCCGCCGATCGTCGCGCCGAAGCCGCCGGCCAGCCTCATCAACCCGAAAATGGGCTTCCGCTGGGGCACGCTGTTCTGGTCGGCGGCGACCGGTCTCGTCACGCTGGCGTTCTGGCTGTGGGTCAGCAAGCTGATCGAGGACCTGTTCGCGCAGAGCCAGACGCTCGGCACCGTCGGCATGATCCTGGCGCTGCTCGCCGGCGGTTCGCTGGCGATCATCGTCGGCCGGGAGGCATTCGGCCTGATCCGGCTCGCCCGGATCGAGCAGTTGCACGCCCGCGCCGCCAAGGTGCTCGAAACCGACAACCGCGCCGAGGCGCGCGCCATCATTCGCGAGCTGTTGAAGTTCGAGCACCCCAATCCGCAACTGGCGCGCGGCCGCGCCACGCTGGAGAAGCACATCGACGACATCATCGACGGCGCCGATCTGATCCGGCTGGCCGAGCGCGAACTGATGACGCCGCTCGACATCGAAGCCCGCGTGCTGATCTCGAAGGCGGCGCAGCGCGTCTCGATGGTCACCGCGATCAGCCCGAAGGCGCTGATCGACGTGCTGTTCGTGGCGATCGCCGCGACCCGGCTGATCGGCCAGCTCGCCCGGCTGTACGGCGGCCGGCCCGGCGCGCTCGGCATGCTCAAGCTGATGCGCCAGACCGTGTCGCATCTCGCCATCACCGGTGGCATCGCGCTCGGCGACAGCGTGGTGCAGTCCGTGTTCGGCCACGGCCTCGCCTCGCGGCTGTCGTCCAAACTCGGCGAAGGCGTGCTGAACGGCATGCTGACCGCCCGCCTCGGCCTCGCCGCGGTCGACCTGACGCGGCCACTGCCCTTCAACGCCCTGCCCCGGCCGCAACTCGGCGATCTGGTCAAAGACCTGATGAAGAAGCGCGAGAAGGAAGATTAGCGGTTAGCGACGCTCGTCTTGAAGTAACTATTCGTTAACCCATTGGTCTGAACGAGGCGCCCGCCACGCGGCGCAGCGCGCTCCCTCTCCCGCTTGCGGGAGAGGGCTGGGGTGAGGGCGACGCGAATCGCGGACTCTCGGCCTTGCGGAAGCGCCCCCACACCCGGATCAGCGCGACGCGCCGATCCGACCTCTCCCCGCACGCGGGGATGAGGTGACGTTGCGGCGTGAGTTGACCACGGCCGAAATTCCCTCGACAACCCGTCGATGCCGAGCACGCGAAAGATCTCCGACCGAACCCGCAGCGCCGACGAGGCCCGTCCGCGGCGTGTCCGTTCCATTCGCGGCATCGGCCTGCGTCAGGTCCGGATGTTCACCGGGCTGGTGCTGTTCGCCTATCTGCTCAGTCATTTCCTCAATCACGCGCTCGGCAACGTCTCGGCGGAGGCGCTCCAGGCCGGCGTGATGTGGCACATGGAGATCTGGCAATTCCTGCCGGTGGCGATCCTGTTCTACGGCTCGGTGACGGTGCATGCCGGGCTCGGGCTGTGGGCGCTGTTTCAGCGCCGCCAGTTCCGCTGGCGAACGATCGAGCCGCTGCAGCTGGTGCTCGGCCTCAGCGTGCCGCTGCTGATCTACAGCCACGTCATCGCGCTGCGGCTCAGCAACGTGATGTACGGCATCGACAAGCTGTATCCGCAAGTGCTGTACAATTACTTCGTCGCGGCGCCGTCGTGGCGGGTGTGGCTGATGGTGCTGGTGATGCTGGTCGCCTGGACCCATGGCTGCATCGGCCTGTACATCTGGCTGCGGATCAAGCCGCTGGCGCGCCGGGCGATGCCGTGGCTGCTCGCGCTCGCGGTGCTGATTCCGACGCTGGCGCTGCTCGGCTTCTATCAGGGCGGTCGCGACGTCATCCGCCACGCGTCGGCGCCGGGATGGCAGGACGACAACATGTCGGTGAAGCAGCTCGGCACGATTGCTCAGCAGTCGACGCTCGACCGCATCGGCGACGCCTTCGTGATCGGCTATCTCGGGCTGATCGGGCTGGCGCTGATCGCCCGCGCCGCGCGCGGGCTGAACGAGCGACGCGGCGGCATGATCCGGCTGACCTACGGCACCGACCGCACCATCCGCGTGCCGAAAGGCCTGACGGTGCTGGAAGCCAGCCTGCGCCACAACATTCCGCACGCCAGCGTCTGCGGCGGCCGCGCCCGCTGCTCGACCTGCCGGATCCGGGTGATCGGCGATCCATCCGAGCTGCCGGCGCCGTCGAGCCGTGAGGCGTTCGTGCTCGACAGCATCGGCGCCGGCGACGATCCGTCGATCCGGCTCGCCTGCCAGCTCCGGCCGACCCACGACCTCGCCTTCATGCCGATCTTTCCGCCGCGCAACGTCGCCGCGGCGCGGCAGGCGGCGCGCGCCATGAAGGTCGGCGAGGAGCGCTACCTCGTCAGCATGTTCGTCGATCTGCGCGGCTCGACCAAGATGGCCGAGACCCGGCTGCCGTTCGACACCGTGTTCATCGTCAACCGTTTCCTCGCCGCGGTGTCGCGGGCGGTGATCGCCTGCGGCGGTCAGCCCAACCAGTTCGTCGGCGACGGCGTGCTGGCGCTGTTCGGTCTCGCCGACACGCCCCGCGAGGCCTGTCGCAACGCGATCCGCGCCGCCTCGGCGATCGCCGCCGCGGTCGAAGACCTCAACAGCTTCATCGGCCACGACCTCGACGAGCCGATCCGCTTCGGCATCGGCGTCCACGGCGGCGAAGTGATCCTCGGCGAGATCGGCTATCGCGACCACATGGTGTTCACCGCGCTCGGCGACTCGGTCAACGTCGCCGCCCGGCTGCAGGACATGACCAAGGCGCTCGGCTGCGAGACGCTGCTGTCCGACGAACTGCGCGCCACCGCCGGCCTCGACGCCGACGCGCTGCCGACCCAGCAGGTCGAGATCCGCGGCCGGGTCGAGCCGATGCTGGTCTGTCCGATCGCGCAATCGCGCGACCTCGCCGCCGCGCTGGACCGCAGCGAATTGATGTTGGCGTAAGCAACGGCTGAACGTCAGCCGCGCACCCCGTCATTCCGGGGCGCGAGCGCCAGCTCGCGAACCCGGAATCTCGAGCTGTTCAACCGCTTCTCGCACCAACCTCTGGATTCCGGGTCCGCGCCTGACGGCGCGTCCCGGAATGACGTGCCTGGGGTAAGCAGCGGCGCGCGATCGATGGCAATTCCTCCACCCTCAACGATGCGTCGATGCGATCGGACCGCCCCCCGCTCCGACTACGTGATCCAGCGCACATTGCGCAGACCGCCCACCCGCGGCCGCCTCGCGCGGTGTGAACCCGCGCGAATTTCATCGCGACGAACGGGCGATGGGCAGGTCCACAACTCTCGCCCGGGCCGAACTAACAACCGCGCCGCGCGCGCATCTCGAGGAGAACGACGATGTTTCGCAAGATCGCACTTGGACTGTTCGCAGCCGCTTCGCTCGGTGTCGTCGCGCTGGCGCCGACCTCCGCTTCCGCCGGTGGCGGCGGCTGGGGTTGGCATCCCCACCACCATCACTGGCACGGGCCCGCTTTCGGCATCGGCTATATCGGGACCGGCTATGTCGGTAACGGCTATGGCGGCTGCTACGTCACCCGCCGCGTTCCGACGCCCTATGGCTGGCGCTGGCGCACCTTCAACATCTGCGACTGACGTCCCCATCCGACGTCGCAGGTGTGGGAGTCCCGGCCGCCGGCGCGGCCGGGATTTCCGTTTCCGAAAACGGCGACGATCAGTCGAGCTTGGCCCACTGATCGACTGGCATCACTTCCGGCGTCTGCGCATAGGCACGGGTCCACATGTCGACCACCCACTCGGTGCCGGTGCCGCGCTCGACCAGCACCGCAGTGTTGTGCGGCGTCTGCAGCACCAGCACGTTGCCGCGATATTTCGGATCGCCGACGCTGTGATATTTGAGCAGACCCCAGCCCTGCATCACCAGCAGCAGGCTGGTGGTGTTGCGGGTGGTGTCCCAGCAATCGTAATTGTGCTTGTCGTCGAAGTAACGGAAATCGGCGCGGGCGATCCTCTTGTCGGTGCCGAGCACCGGGCCGAGCCGGCGATCGAGCCACACCACCGCGGCCTGCACCGCCTTGCGCTCGGCCGCCGCCGAGGCCTTGCCCGACGCCATGATCTTGGTCAGCGCCGCGCGATCGCCGGGACCGAACGCGAGTTCGTGGCGGCGGCGGCAGACGAAGCCGTAGCACACCGTCATGCCCGAAGCCGACGGCGGGTTGATCGACACCGACGTATAGAGTTGCGCCACTTCCCGGCTGAGCGGATCGGCGCGCGCCGGCAGCAGGCTGGCACAGGCGGCGACGAACACCGCAATCGCCAGCGCCGGGCCGCGCCCCCACTTCGATAGACCGCCGAATCCTGCCCGCATCGCCGCCCCTGCCTGCTTCTTGATCGCCGGAACGCTAGCGCGGGCGGCCGGCGGTGCCAATATTGGAATGAGGCGACGTCGGATTTGCGGATCGGCTGATGCGTCCCGCACACACCCGCCGCGCCGCGGATTTCCGCAAGGACCGACCATGCCGCCTGATTCGCACACGCCCGCCTTCTCTGCGCCCTACGCGCCGGACGATTCAGCGCTGGCCTCCGAGCTGATGGCGGCGGTTCCGGACGACGCAGCGCGGGAGGCGCGGATCGACCGGGCCGCCACCGGACTGATCGCGGCGATCCGCGCCGGCGATCACGCTCTCGGCAGCGTCGAACAGATGCTGCGCGAATACGCGCTGTCGACCAAGGAAGGCCTGGCGCTGATGGTGCTGGCCGAAGCGCTACTGCGGGTGCCGGACGCCGCGACAGCGGACGCCTTCATCGAAGACAAGCTCGGCCAGGGGGATTTCGCGCATCACCACGTCAAATCCGACGCGCTGCTGGTGAATGCCTCGGCCTGGGCGCTCGGCCTGTCGGCGCGCGTGGTCCAGGCCGGCGACACGCCGCAAAGCACACTGGCGGCGCTGGCGAAGCGGATCGGATCGCCGGCGGTGCGCGCCGCGACCCGCCAGGCGATGCGGCTGATCGGCAATCACTTCGTGCTCGGCGAGACCATCGACGCCGCGCTCGCCCGCGCGCAGGCGCAGGGCTCCGGCGGCGTGCGCTACTCCTACGACATGCTCGGCGAAGGCGCGCGCACGCGCGCGGATGCCGAACGCTATTTCGACGCCTACGCGCAGGCGATCGACGCGATCGGCCGCGCCGCCGGCAACGCCGCATTGCCGGCGCGGCCCGGCATCTCGGTGAAACTCTCGGCGCTGCATCCGCGGTTCGAGGCGGTCGGCCGCGACCGCGCGCTCGCCGAACTGACGCCGCGCCTGATCGAGCTGGCGCGGCAGGCAAAGGACCACGACCTCGGCTTCACCGTCGATGCCGAAGAAGCCGACCGGCTCGAACTCTCGCTCGAGGTGTTTGCCGCCTGTCTGGCCGATCCTTCGCTGACAGGCTGGGACGGCTACGGCCTCGCGGTGCAGGCCTATCAGAAGCGCGCGGCGGCGGTGATCGACTACGTCGACACGCTGGCGCAGCGGCATGTTCGCCGGCTGATGCTGCGGCTGGTGAAGGGCGCCTATTGGGACACCGAGATCAAGCGCGCGCAGGAGCGCGGGCTTCCCGACTATCCGGTGTTCACCCGCAAGGCGATGACCGACCTCAACTACCTGCATTGCGCCGGGAAGCTGCTGCAGATGCGACCGCGGATCTTCCCGCAATTCGCCAGCCACAACGCGCTGACGGTCGCGACCGTGCGCGAGCTCGCCGGCGACAGCGACGGCTACGAATTCCAGCGGCTGCACGGCATGGGCGAGGCGCTGTATGCGCGACTGCTCACCGACCATCCCGAGCTGGTGTGCCGGATCTACGCGCCGGTCGGCGGCCACCGCGATCTGCTCGCTTATCTGGTGCGGCGGCTGCTGGAGAACGGCGCCAATTCCTCGTTCGTGGCGCAGGCCGGCGACGACAGCGTGCCGGTGACGGAGCTGCTGCGGCGACCCTCAGAGATCATCGGGCGCCCGGACCACGCGCGGAATCCGCACATCCCGCTGCCGCGCGATCTGTTTCAGCCGCAGCGCACGAATTCACGCGGCGTCGAGTTCGGCGATGACGCGGCGCTGCAGCGCCTGCTCGGCGAGATCGAGGCCGCACGCCGGCCGCTGCCGCGGATCGCACACGCGACGCCGGCAAGCGCTGCTGAGGCGATCGCAGCCGCACGCGACGGCTTCGCCGCGTGGAGCCGTACGCCCGCCGCGACCCGGGCGGGCGCGCTGCAGCGCGCTGCCGATCTGCTGGAGCAGCGCCGCGCGCACTTCGTCGCGCTGCTGCAGGACGAAGGCGGCAAGACGCTCGACGACTGCGTCTCGGAGGTCCGCGAGGCGATCGACTATTGCCGCTACTACGCAGCCGAGGGCCGCCGCCTGTTCGGCGACGGCGTCGCGCTGTCGGGGCCGACCGGCGAGAGCAACACGCTGCGGCTGCGTGGCCGCGGCGTGTTCGTCGCGATCTCGCCGTGGAATTTTCCGCTCGCGATTTTCCTCGGCCAGGTCACCGCCGCGCTGATGGCGGGCAACGCCGTCGTCGCCAAGCCGGCGGAGCAGACGCCGGCGATCGCAGACGCCGCCGTGCGACTGCTGTACGAGGCCGGCGTGCCGCGCGCCGCGCTGCAACTGGTGCAGGGCGACGGCGCGATCGGCGCGGCGCTGGTGGCGCAGCGCGACGTTGCCGGCGTGGTGTTCACCGGGTCCACCGAAGTGGCTCGAGCGATCAACCGCACGCTCGCCGCGAAGGACGGCCCGATCGTGCCGCTGATCGCCGAGACCGGCGGCATCAACGCGATGATCGTCGACGCCACCGCGTTGCCGGAGCAGGTCGCCGACGACGTCGTCGCGTCGGCGTTTCGCTCCGCCGGCCAGCGCTGCTCGGCGCTGCGGCTGCTGTTCGTGCAGGACGACGTCGCCGACCGGATGATCGCGATGATCGTCGGCAGCGCACGCGAGCTGCGCATCGGCGATCCGCGCGATCCGGCGACCCACATCGGCCCGGTGATCGATGCCAAGGCCAAGGCGAAGCTCGACGCGCACATCGTCGCCATGACGCGCGAGGCGCGGGTCCACTTCGCGGGCGTTGCGCCTCCCGACGGCAACTATGTGGCGCCGCACGTGGTCGAGCTACGCGACGCCGCGCAACTGACCGAGGAGGTGTTCGGTCCGGTCCTGCATGTGGTGCGCTATGCTTCGACCGGTCTCGACGCCGTGCTCGGCGCCATCGCCGCGACCGGCTACGCGCTGACGCTCGGCGTGCATTCGCGGATCGACGACACCGTGGCGCGCATCGTCGACCGGCTCCCGACCGGCAACGTGTACGTCAACCGCAACATCATCGGCGCGGTGGTCGGGGTGCAGCCGTTCGGCGGCTCGGGCCTGTCGGGAACGGGGCCGAAGGCCGGCGGCCCGCACTATCTGCCGCGCTTCGCGCTGGAGCAGACCGTATCGATCAACACCGCGGCCGCCGGCGGCAACGCCGCGCTGCTATCGGAACAGGACTGAGACACCCGGCGGTTCAACATCCGTCACGGCCAGCGACGCGAAGCGATCCGGCGCCCCGTGCCCGACGCATCGCTGGACTGCATCGTCGCTTCGCTCCTCGCCATAACGGACGCTGCGGTTCCAATATTGCATCGTCCCGCGAACCCGGTTCATATGCGCGTCGCAGCCGGAAACCTGCGCCCCGCGCGAATTCCGGCCCACGAAAAGCAAAAAGGACAGGGAGCGACGCAGCATGGACGACGGCATCTTCAAGGGCCTCAAGGTGCTCGACTGCGCGAGCTTCATCGCGGCACCCGCGGCGGCCACGGTGCTGTCCGACTTCGGCGCCGACGTGATCAAGATCGAGCCGCCTGGCGCCGGCGATCCGTATCGCAACCTGCCGAACCTGCCCGGCTATCCGCGCAGCGAACACAACTACGCGTGGATGATCGAAAGCCGCAACAAGCGCAGCCTCGCGCTCGACCTGTCCAAGCCGGACGGCAAGGAGGTGCTGCGCCGGCTGGTCGCCGAGGCCGACGTGTTCATCACCAATTTCCCGCCGCAAGTGCGGGCGCGGCTCGGCATCGCCTATTCGGACCTGGCGCCGCTGAACGAGCGGCTGATCTATGCCAGCTTCACCGGCTACGGCGAGCGCGGCGAAGAGGCCAACAAGCCCGGCTTCGACAGCAATGCGTGGTGGGCGCGATCCGGCATGATGGATCTGGTCCGTGCCGATGAAGACACCACGCCGGCGCGCTCGGTCGCCGGCATGGGCGATCATCCCTGCGCGATGGCGCTGTACGGCGCGATCGTCACCGCGCTGTACAAGCGCGAGCGCAGCGGCAAGGGCAGCGAGGTGAAGTCGAACCTGATGGCCAACGGCGTGTGGTCGTCCAGCGTGCTGGCGCAGGCGAAGCTGGTCGGCGCCGAATTCCAGCCGCGGATGCCGCGCGAACGCGCGCTGAACGCGGTGGCCAATCACTATCGCTGCCGCGACGGCCGCTGGCTGATCCTGTCGCTGCTCAACGAAGAGAAGCAGTGGCCGACGCTGATGCGCTGCCTCGGCCGTGAGGATCTCACCGACGATCCGCGCTTCGCCACCAAGCCGGACCGCCACGCCCGCTCGGTTGAACTGATCGCGGTGTTCGACGAGATCTTCGCGACGCGCGACCTCGCCGACTGGCGCAACGCCCTCGACGGCAGCGGGCTGGTGTTCGGCATCGTCGGCATTCTCGACGACATCCCGAACGATCAGCAGATGATCGACAACGACGTGCTGGTGCCGTTCGAGAACAATACGATCATGACGGTCAACAGCCCGATCTGGGTGGAAGGCAGCGCCAAGACGCGGCCGCGGCTGCCGCCGGCGGTCGGCGAACACAGCGACGAAGTGCTGCGCAGCGCCGGCTACGACGACGCCGCGATCAAGGCGCTGCGCACCTCGGGCGCGGTCGGCTAATTCAGCGGCCGAAGAAGATCCAGCCGAACGCGGCGAGCGCGATCAGCACGGTAGCGGCGATCGCGAAACCGGAGACGCGGACGGCGCTCGCGGTCTGGCGCGCGCTCTCGTTGTCGGCGATCTGCTGATTGCGCTGCTTGGTGTCGGAGCCGGGGTCGCTCATCGGCAGGCCTCCGTGGGTGACGTGCTGGCACGCCGATTCATATCAGCGATTGCCGACGAAGCACATGCCGATCGGAAACGACGCGGCCTGGCGCGCCGGCTGACAGGTCAGGCCTTCGGCGCAATGCCAGTCGCGGAAGCTCGCATCGACCGCGCCGTCCGCAGCGGCGCGACCGCACGGCGCGCCCCAGCCATCCAGCGCCTCGGTGCCATTCAGCGCGGCGGCGCCGCGCAATTGCGGCCGATCGGTGAAGCCGCGCGAATAGTCCGGCGCGCGGCCGTCGCGCTGCGCGATGGCGATGTCGCGGCGGCGGACCTGATCGCCGACGAAATGCGGCGACCCCGGCGCCGCGCTCGGCTTCGCCGGCTGCGCGGCCCAGTCGACGCCCGGGAAATGGAACCCGCCGATCGCCTGCGTCTGGTGACAGCCGGAACAGGTGATGTCGTTGAGCCGCCGCTCGAAGCCGGCCGGCGAGCGGATGTTCTGCAAGGCGATGCCGCCGGCCGCCGCGCGCTGCAGCGCCGCGACGATATCCTGATCGCCGACCAGCGGATCGGGCGTAGCCGGGCCGGCGAGGCCGGACGCCGGGCGCTGCTCCGACTGCGTGAACGCCGCCGGCGTCGCCGCGATCGCGCGGCGCGCCAGATAGGCCTCCGGCACGATCAGCGTGCCGCGATCGAACGCGGCGACCGTCTCCGGCTGCAGCAGCCAGCGCTTGAACCGAGCGCCGAGATCGCGATCGGCCAGCAGCCGGTCGCGATCGATCTGGTTCTCCATCGGCGCCGCCTGATAGCACTGCGAGGCCGCATCGAAGCGGAACACCTGCATCAGATAGTCGGCGCGGAAGTCGCCGCCGGCCGACGGCGTCGAGGCGATCTGCAGATTGATCTCGAGGCGGTCGATCGCCGGGGGGCCGAGCATCGCCAGCGGGCCGTCTGCGGCCACCAGCCGACGCGCCAGATCGGCGCCGCTATCGGGCCATTCGCTGGCGGCCAGCCAGCGCCGCGCGACTTCGCGGCAATCGATGCCGGCGTCGGCGCCGCGCGCGCGGAGCACGATGTTCAAGGTCATCGGCAGCCGCCGGCCGCCCGCGGCCTCGTCGATCGGCCGATAGATCAACCGTATCTCGCCGCAACCGTCGGCAGCGACGAAGCCGCGGTCGAGCCGGTTGACGATGCCGGCGAGCACGAACCGTGTCTCGCGCGCCAACAGCCGGTCGCGATCGAACAGCCGCCACCCCTGCCCCTGAGAGTGTTGCTGATAGCGCGCGAATTCGTCGTCGAGCGATGCACGCAAGGCGGTCATCGACGGCAGCGCGAACAAGCGATCGTTACGCAGCGGCGTCGATGAATCCGGATCGAGCATCTGCCGCAGACCGAAGCCGGGATGCGGCGATGCGGCGTCGCGGTGCTCGCGCAGATCGAGCTCGCGCAGCGCCAGCGGATCGGTGATCGCGAGCCCGCGCGAGACGTCCTCGGCGAGCCCCGCTGCTGCGGGGGACGCGAGCGCGCAGATCAGCAGTACCAGGCCGAGGACGCGTCGCAGGGCCGTGCTCCCGAACAGTCACGCTGCGAAGGCGCAGCAGGATCCGCCGGAAAATCTAAAGCAAACGGCGCAGCGTGTCTGCACACGCCGCGCCGGATCACAGCAAGCCAAACGTACCAATCAGCGGGCGACGATCAGGCCGCGGCTGGTCACCACCACCCAGCGTCCGTCCTGGCGACGGATCGCATCGACGCGGCCGAGGCCCGGCACCGGGTCGCCGGCATAGACTTCGAAGGTTCCGGCACGGCCGACGATCACCGCGCCGCCGTCGTAGACTTCGCGCAGCACCCAGCCTTCCACCGTCGGCAGGCGGCCGACATCGGGCTTCGCCGCCGGCTTCTGCGGCACCGACCCGGTGACGTCCTGCGCGGCGACCGACGCCACCTGCGCCGGGGCCGGCGCGGGCGCCGGCTTCTCGGCCTGCGCGGTGCGCAGCTTCTCGACGGTTTCGGTCAGCTTGGCGATCTTCTGCGTCGGCTCGGCCTGCGCCTTCTCGATCTTCTCGATCCGGTCGCTGGCCTTGGCGATCTGGGCATTGGCGGCCTTGTCGGCGCGGTCGACGCTCGCCTTCAGCGCGGCGAGTTCGGTCTGCAGCTTCGACACCTGCTCGTCCAGACTACGCGCCTGGCTCTGCGCCTGCCTGGCGGCATCGGCATTGTCGCCGAGATGCGCGAAGCCTGCGCTCGTCAGCGCGCCACCGGCAGCGCCGGCGATCGCGGCCAGGATCACCGCGGCCGCGACGACTGCGAGCTGACGCTTGCCGTGCGGCTTGGCGGCCGGCTCGCTCGGTTCATCGGGCACCTCGACCTCGATCTCGTCGTCCCAATGACGATACCAGTCCTCTTTCTTGCGCGCCGGCGCCATGATCGTGACGTTGCCGTGGCGCAGGTGCTGGCCGATCTCGCTGGCGGGCTTGGCATCGGGCTTGGCCGGCTCGGACGCGGCCTCCGCTTTCGGCGCGGCGTCGCCGCTCGCGCTCACGGCCGGCGCCTCGGTCGATTCAGCGGACGCATCGGCTGCGGACGCCGCAGCGCCAGCGCCAGCCTGATCGTCGCTGATGGGCTCTTTGCGATGCTCGTCCACGTCAAATCCTCCAAATCCGCTTGACCATTCGGTAACTTTGATTACTTGCCAATCCGTTACTTCCTGCGTTCCTTACCGAAATTTCAGGATTCGTGAGGTGCGCGCGGCTGTGCCGCGGCAGCGCGGGCTTTGCGCCGCGTGCTGTCCCGCGCTAGGACAGGTCTTGCTGTGAACGGCCCATCAAGCCGCCGACCGAGGGAGACGACCATGAAGCTGTACGATTCGATCGGACCCAATCCGCGCCTGGTGCGGATGTTCATCGCCGAGAAGGGCCTGACGATCCCGACGCAGAGCGTCGACATCCGGGCCGGCGAGAACCGCAAGCCCGAACATCTGGCGCGCAATCCGCACGGGCAGACGCCAACTCTGGAACTCGACGATGGCAGCTTTTTGTCGGAGATCACCGCGATCTGCGAATATCTCGAAGAGAAGCATCCATCGCCGCCGCTGATCGGGACGACGCCGGAAGAACGCGCCGAATGCCGGATGTGGACGCGGCGGATCGATCTGACGATCTGCGAGCCGCTGGCCAACGGCTTCCGCTTCAGCGAAGGGCTGAAGATGTTCAAGGACCGGGTGCTGTGTTTCCCCGAAGCCGCGCCCGGCCTGAAGAAGATCGCCGCCGACCGGCTGCAATGGATGAACACGCAGATGCAGGGCAAGGACTACGTCTGCGGCGCGCGCTTCACCCTCGCCGATCTGCTGCTGTTCGGCTGGATCGAATTCGGCGCGCAGGTCGGCCAGCCGCTCGATCCCGCCAACACCGTGCTGGTGGAGTGGCACAAGCGGATCGCGGCGCGGCCGTCGGCGAAGGCTTAGTCGGGCCGGCCGTCGTCAGGCGTCCGGCCACACCAGCGAGCGGTGCAGACTTGCGCCGGCCCAGGCGCCGTCGGCGACGGCCAGCGACAGCGAATGCGGCACCCGTGCCGCATCGCCGCAGGCGAATGCGCCCGGCACGGTGCTCTGCTTGCCCTCGTCGGTCTGGATCTGCGTGCCGAACGGCGTCTCGTGAAGCGCGCAGCCCAGCCTCTCGGCGACCGGCGTTGCCGGCGCATTCCAGGAGGTGGTGAAAATGCCCGCGAAGGGCAACCGGCGGCCGTCGCTGAGCACCACATCGGCATGGCCTTCGATCCGCGCGATCGGCGTGGGTTCGATCGTCACGCCGCGGGCGCCGAGATCGGCACGCACCGCGTCGTCCGGTGCCACGGCGGCGTTGGTGAACAGCGTGACCTCGCCCCATTCCGGCAGAAGCTGCGCCTGATGCAGGCTCATCGGACCGGTGGCGATCACCGCGATGCGGCCCTGGTCGAGTTCGTAGCCATGGCAATAGGGGCAGAGAAACACGCTGACGCCCCAGCGCTGCCGCAGCCCTTCGATCTGCGGCAACGTATCGGATACGCCGGTGGCGAACAGCAGTCGCCGGCCGCGATGCTGCGTGCCGTCAGCTGTGGTGACCGAGAAACGATCCTTGGCGCCCGACACGGTGTCGGCGACGCCGTCGATCCATTGCAGCGTGTCGTAGCGCTCGAGCTGGCGACGTGCGGTCGCGGCGATCTCGGCCGGATCGGCGCCGTCCTGGCCGAGGAAACCGTGCGAGTGCGCGGCGAAGCGATTGCGGCGTTGACCTGCATCGATCACCAGCACGCTGCGGCGCGCGCGGAGAAGCTGGAGCGCGGCGGCCATGCCTGCGTAGCTGCCGCCGATGACGATGACGTCGTACTGCATGTCGATCCTTTATTTGCGGGCGCGAAGCGCCGCGTGACGCCGGTTGAAATCCGCCGACAGCTTCGCCAGCGTCACCTTGGCGAAGCGCTCGAGCAGCAACGCTTCGGCCTCGGCGAAGGCGCCGTCGAGCGCGGCGTTGACGGACTGCTCGACCAGACACTCCGGAGTCTCGTTGCGGTTGCCGATTGCGAAGATCGCCGGTTCGCCCAGCGCTTCGTGCAGATCGCGCAGGGTGACGGCGGCGAGATCGGCGCTGATCAGCCAGCCGCCGGACGGGCCACGCTCCGAAGCGACCAACCCGGCCTCTCGCAGCAGCCCCATCGTCCGCCGCACCACAACGGGATTGGTGCACATGCACGCGGCCAGTTGTTCGGACGTCATCGGCTCGTTCTGCTGCGCCATGTGCAGCAGCGCATGCAGGACCGACGACAGGCGGCTGTCTCGCTTCATGTAACTTCAATTATTACGAATTAGAGCGTCGCGCAAGAGCCTCGCCACACAAAAACCCTGCGCGCCGGTTTTGAGGATCGACGATGGCACGACGCTTGCTTTAAATTCGAGATCGACTGATCGTCACGGCGAGACCGCACCATGCTCGGCATTCCCCGCAGATACAGCCATTTCGTCTACGCCGTGCTGCAATCGGGCATCACGACGGCGGTCGCCTCGATGATCGCCAGCGTACCGTTCCTGGGCGAGCAGACGTTTGCCGAACATTGGCTGCCGGCATGGGGCGCGTCCTGGATGGTGATGCTGCCGGTGGTGCTGTTCGCGGCGCCGCTGCTGCGGCGGCTGACGCTGGTGCTGACGACCGAAGATCGATGAGCGGCGCCGCGCGGCGTCACACCACCACCGGCGCGTCGGGCAGCTCGTTCGCGCCGCTGCCGTCGTTCGGAAAATGCGTCGCCAGATGCGCGGTGATCAGTTCGATGCCGCGAAGCACGCCGGCTTCGTAGCGGCCGGCGCGGAAGGCGGTTTCCATCTCGCGGCAGATCGCTTCCCACGTCTCCGCGTCGACCCGCCGATCGATGCCGCGGTCGGCGATGATTTCGACATTGCGGTCGGCGAGCAGCAGATAGATCAGCACGCCGTTGTTGTGCTCGGTGTCCCAGATCCGCAACTGCGAGAACACGTCGAGCGCACGCTCGCGCGCCGGCTGATCGCGCAACAACGGCGCGCCATCGAGCGCCCCTTCGACGACGAAGCGGATCTGCCCGGCATGCGTGGCCTCGCTGGCCTTGATGGCGTGCTCGATGGTGTCGAGCGCCTTCGGCGGAAACGCCCGCTGGACCTGACCGCGGCTGGTGAAGAGATGCTTGCCGATGCGCCGGATGCCCATGCCCGCCCCCTCACCAGCTGCCGGAGGCGCCGCCGCCTCCGAAGCTGCCGCCACCGCCGCTGAAGCCGCCGCTGCTGCTGCTCGATCCGCTCGACCACGACGAGCCGCCACTCGACCACGAACCGCCGGATGAGCCGCCGCCGCGCCGGCCGGGCGGCATCGCCCCGCCGCCGAACAGATCCATCACCAGCGTCAGGACGAAGGCGGCTAGGCCCGCCAACAGCGCGAGAAACCAAACCAGCCCGAACGCCCAGGCGGCGATGGCGATGAGCCCGCCGGTGAGGGCCGAGGCCGCCGTTCGGCCGAGCATCGGCTGCAGGAAGCCGTTGACGAACAGCGTGCCGAACAGCAGCGGGATCGCCCAGCCGGAGAGTTGGTCAAACGATTCCGGCGCCGCCCATTCGTGCTGCGGCTCCGGCGCCGGCAGCTTCTCGCCGTCGATCACGCCGATCATGCGGTCGACACCGGCCTCGATCCCGCCGGAAAAATCACTGTTCTTGAAGCGCGGCGTGATGATCTCGTCGATGATGCGCTTGGCGGTGACGTCGTTGAGCGCGCCTTCGAGGCCGTAGCCGACCTCGATCCGCAGCTTGCGGTCGTTCTTGGCGACCAGCAGGATAGCGCCGTCGTCGACCTTCTTGCGGCCGATCTTCCAGGCTTCCGCGACGCGGATTGCAAACTGCTCGATCGCCTCGGGCTGCGTCGTCGGCACCAGCAGCACCGCGATCTGGCTGCCCTTGCGGGCCTCGAAATCCTTCAGCTTCTGCTCCAGCCGCGCGGTGGCCTCCGGCGTCAGCGTCCCGGTCTGATCAACCACTCTGCCGGTGAGCTGCGGCACCGCGACCTGTGCGCCGGCCATCGGCGCGAACGCCGCGACCAGCCAGCACAGCAGCGCTGCGAGCAGCGAGGCTCGCACCGCGCGGATCCTTGTCGCGCCGTCCGCGCGCATTTACTTCGCTGGGGCCGGCGCCGGGTTGAAGTCCACCTTGGGCGCGGTCGAGATGTCCTTCTCGTTCTCCACGGTGAAGTTCGGCTTCTCCTTGTAGCCGAACAGCATCGCGGTGAAATTGGTCGGCACCGACCGCACCGTGACGTTGTAGGCCTGCACCGCCTTGATGTAGCGATTGCGCGCCACGGTGATGCGGTTCTCGGTGCCCTCGAGCTGCGCCATCAGATTGGTGAACAGCGCGTCGGATTTGAGCTGCGGATAGTTTTCGGTGACGACCAGCAGCCGCGACAGCGCGCTGGAGAGTTCCCCCTGTGCGGCCTGGAACTTCTGGAAGGCCGCCGGATCGTTCAGCACGTCCGGCGTCGCCTGCACGCTGCCGACCTTGGCGCGGGCGTTGGTGACGCCGAGCAGCACGTCCTTCTCCTGCTGCGCGAAGCCCTTGACCGAATTCACCAGGTTGGGAACCAGATCGGCGCGGCGCTGATATTGGTTGACCACCTCCGACCAGGTCGACTTCACCTCCTGGTCTTCGCTCTGGATCGCGTTGTAGCCGCAATTGGTCAGGCTGAGCGTGGCGAGCGCCGCCAGCACCGTCAGAAACTTCCGCATCGAATCCCTCCCGCGCGAACGCTGGCACTATAGCAGAGACGGTCCAGCGCATGTGCAGGTTCAAGCTGTCGGCCGACAGCAATAGCCCTGTCAACGCTCGACCCCTGCGGGAAGAGCAACCAACCTCCAAGCACCGTCATTCCGGGATGCGACGCGCCAGCGGCGCAGACCTGGAATCCCGATGTTTTGGACGAATCCAATTGCGGTGAAGCGAGATTCCGGGTTCGCGCGTTCCGCGCGCCCCGGAATGACTCGTGGAGAGGATTTTGGCGGCAAGGCGCTCCGAAGCTAGGCAGCCGCCTTGGCATCCTGAATCGCGCGCCACACCTTTTCCGGGGTCAGCGGCGTGTTCAGCGACGTGACGCCGAGCGGGGCCAGGGCGTCGAGCACGCCGTGGACGACGCAGGGCGGCCCGCCGATTGCGCCGGACTCGCCGCAGCCCTTGGCGCCGAGCGGATTGGTCTTGCACGGCGCGGAGGGATCGAGCGTGACGTTGATCGGCGGCAGATTGTCGGCGCGCGGGATGCAATAGTCCTGATAGCTCGCGGTCAGGAGCTGGCCGTCGTCGTTATAGGCGGCGTTCTCGTACAGCGCCTGGCCGACGCCCTGGGCGACGCCGCCATGGATCTGCCCGGCGACCAGCATCGGGTTCACCGCATTGCCGACGTCGTCGACCGTGGTGTAGCGCACCACGCGGGAGACGCCGGTTTCGGGATCGACCTCGACCTCGCAGATGTGCGCGCCGTTCGGCCAGGACGGGCCGTCGACTTCGCCGGTGGTGTCGACGCTGAGCCGCGCCCCCTTCTCCTTGGCGGCGATCTCGAACAGGCTGATCTTGCGATCGGTGCCGGCAATCGTCAGCATGCCGCCGGAGTACTCGATGTCCTCGATCGAGGCTTCGAGAATGTTGGCTGCCTTCTCGCGCGCCTTGGCGATCATGTCGACGGTGGAGACCGCGACCGCGGTGCCGCCGACGAACAGCGAACGCGAGCCGACGCTGCCGAAGCCCTGCGCCAGATCGGTGTTGCCCTGGACGACGTCGATGCTCTCGATCGGGATGTCGAGCGCCTGCGCGATCATCTGCGAGTAGGTGGTCTCCAGCCCCTGCCCCATCGCCTGGGTCGCCGAGTGTAGCACGATGCGGCCTTCGGCAGTGGCGTGCAGCTTGACGTTCTCGGTGTGGGCGCGGCCGCCGGTCCATTCGATGTAACTGGTGACGCCGCGGCCGTAGAGCAGGCCCTTCTTCTGCGCTTCCTTCTTGCGCGCCTTGAAGCCGTCCCAGTCGGACAGTTCGGCGGCGCGCTCCATCAGATGCGCGAAGGCGCCCGAGTCGTACACCTGGCCGACCGCGTTGGTGTAAGGCAGTTGCGCCGGCTTGATGTAGTTGACCTTGCGGATCGCGCGCGGGTCCATCTTGAGCTGGCGCGCTGCGGCGTCCATCAGGCGCTCGATGATATACACCGCCTCGGGACGGCCTGCGCCACGATAGGCGCCGACCGGCGCGGTGTGGGTCATCACCGCCTTGATGTCGAAATGCACCAGCGGCAGGTCGTAGACGCCGGTCTGCACGAACGGCCCGAGCACCAGCGGAATGATCACGCCGGCGCCGGCGAGATAGGCGCCGGTGCCGCCGATCGACGACACGCGATAGGCCAGCACCTTGCCCTTGGCATCGAGCGCGATCGCGGCGGTCGAGGTCAGGTCGCGGCCATGGGTGCCGCCGACGAATTCGTCGGTGCGATCGCCGCGCCAACGGATCTTCTTGCCGAGCTTCACCGCCGCATAGGCGACCAGCGCGTCTTCCGGATAGACGCCGGTCTTCTGGCCGAAGCCCCCGCCGATGTCGCCGACCAGCACCTGGATCGAGTCCTTCGGCCGCTTCAGGATGGCGTCGGCGAGCGCATCGCGGGTCTGCGCCGGAGTCTGGGACTGCACATGCAGGATCAGCCGGCCGGTCTTCTTCTCGATTTCCGCGATGGTGGAGCGCGGCTCCATCGCCGACGGGATCAGGCGCTGGCTGACGATGTCGAGCGACACGGTGTGGGCGGCCTTGGCGAACGCCTCGTCGACCTTGGCGGGGTCGCCATAGCTCATCGCGGCGACGATGTTGTCGGGCGCGGTCTCGTACACCACCGGCGCGCCGGGCTGGATCGCGGCGGTCGGATCGGTCACCGCCGGGAGCTCTTCATACTCGACGACGACCGCCTCGGCCGCCGCCTGCGCCACAGCCTGAGAGCTCGCGATCACGGCCGCGACCGGCTCGCCGACGAAGCGAACGATCTCGTGCGCCAGCAGCCGCCGCGGCGGCAGCGCCATCGGCGAGCCGTCCGGGCGCTTGAAGATCGGCAGGGTCGGGATCGTGCCGATCTCGTCGGCAATCAGATCGGCCCCGGTCAGCACCGCCTCGACTCCCGGCATCCCCCGCGCCGCCTCGGCGTCGATCGAGACGAGCTTGGCGTGGGCATGCGGCGAACGCAGCACCACCAGCCACAGCGCGCCGTCGGCGGGCTTGTCGTCGAGATAGAGGCCGTGCCCGGTGACGAGCCGCTGATCCTCGAGACGCTTGACGGGCTGGCCCGCGCCGAACCGCATGGAGCCGGGAAGAATGTTCATGCCGCTTCCTTTGTTGCTTGCTTGGAGCGGTTCTAGCGGAGAAGGCAGCGGTACGCCAAGAGGGGGCCTCTCCATCGTCCTCCGGCGGCACGCTCTTCGCCACGTCATTCCGGGGCGCCGCGCAGCGGCGAACCCGGAATCTCGACGTTCAGGCCGCTGAGCAAGCGCCGCAGAACATCGCGGGATTCCGGGTTCGCGCCTAACGGCGCGCACCGGAATGACTCCTCCGTGGCAAGAGAGTCGAGGCGCCCGACCTCCCCTCCCCCTTGCGGGGAGGGGAGCGCGCTGCGATTCGGGGTGGGCGACTATGCTATCTCGCTTAGCACTTGTTCGACCGCCTTGCGCTCCACCGCCGTCAGCGCGGCTTGCGGCGGCACGGGATCGCCGACGGCGTAGCCTTGCAGCGCGAGGCCGGCCTTGATGCAGGCGGCGAGGTTGAATTTGGCGAAGGCTTCGTTGACGCGCCACAGCCTGCGCTGCAGCGTCAGCGCCTCGTCCCAGCGCTGCGCTTTGCACAATTCGTAAAGCTGCACGCTCTGGCGCGGCGCGATGCAGGCCGGACCCGCCATCCAGCCGACGCCGCCGATCAGCATCACCGCGGCGGGAATATGCGCCGAGGCCGCGAACACCTGCAGCGAATCGCCGCAGCGATTGATGATCGACAGCAGCCGGCCGGTGTTGGTCGAGGCGTCCTTGATGTAGCGGATGCGCGGGTGCTCGGCGAGCCGCGCGATCACGTCGAGCGTCAGATCCGAGCGCTGGAATTGCGGATTGGTGTAGATCACCACCGGGATATCGACCGCGTCGGCGATCGCGCGGAAATAGCTTTCGATCTGCGCGTCCTTGAGCGGGAAATACGCTTCGAGAATCGCCAGGATGCCGTCGGCACCCTGCTTCTGATAGGCTACGGCCTGCGCCACCGCGTCTGCCGTCGAGGTCGAGGCGACGCCGGCGACCACCGGCACGCGGCCGGCGGCGGCCTCGATCGTCGCCTGCACCACGGCCGCGCGCTGCGCCGCGCCCAGATAGGCGAATTCGCCGGTCGAGCCGAGCGGCGTCAGGCCGTGCACGCCGGCCTTGATCAGATCGTCGCAGAGCCGGCCGAGCACCTCGCCGCGGAGCCGGCCATCGGCCTCCACCGGCGACACCAGATAGGGAAAAACGCCTCGAAATTCAGTCATTTGCAGAACCATCCATGGGGCGACCGGAGCACCGGAACCGGCCGCGGCCTATCGACATCAATCCGGCGCGCGCCGCAAGCGGCAAACTCTGCTAAGCCCAAACGCAAACCACGGCCCCCGCATGCAACGAGACCCGTCCATGACCCAGTCCCCGCCCCGCGACGTCACGCCTCCGGTCGCGCCGCGCCGCCCGCACGCCTTCACCACCCACGGCATCACCATCAACGACGACTATGCCTGGCTGAAGGACCCGAACTGGCAGGAAGTGCTGCGCGATCCGTCGCTGCTCGAGCCGGACATCCGAACCTATCTCGAAGCCGAGAACGGCTTCACCGAGAGCGTGCTCGGCCACACCGGCGCGCTGCAGAAGAAACTGGTCGCGGAGATGCGCGGACGGATCAAGGAAGACGATTCCAGCGTGCCGCAGCCGGACGGGCCCTACGCTTACGTCCGCAAATTCCGCGAAGGTGGCCAGCATCCGCTGTACGGCCGCACCCCGCGCGACGGCGGCGAACTCGACATCATTCTCGACGGCGACGACCTGGCGAAGGGCACCGAGTATTTCCAATTCGGCGGACGGCGGCATTCGCTCGACCACAAGCTCGAGGCCTGGAGCGCCGACGCCAAGGGTTCGGAATACTACACCATCCGCGTCCGCGACTGGGCGACCAAGCAGGATCTGCCCGACGTGGTCGAGGAGACCGACGGCGGCGTGGTGTGGACTGCGGATTCGACCGCGTTCTTCTACGTCAAGCTCGACGACAATCACCGCCCGATGCAGGTCTGGCTGCACAAGCTCGGTACCCGACAGGCCGACGATCTGCTGGTCTATGAGGAGCACGATGCCGGCTGGTTCACCCATATTCACGAGAGCAGCAGCGGCCGGTTCTGCGTGATCGCCGGCGGCGATCACGAAACCTCCGAGCAGCGGCTGATCGATGTGTCCGATCCGACCGCGCCGCCGCGGCTGGTCGCGGCACGTGAACTCGGCGTCCAATATTCGATCGCCGACCGCGGCGACGAGCTGTTCATTCTGACCAACGCCGACGACGCGATCGACTTCAAGATCGTCACCGCGCCGCTCGCTCAGCCGACCCGCGACAGCTGGCGCGACCTGATCCCGCATCGCGCCGGCGTCTACATCATCGATTTCGATCTGTTCGCCGGCCACATGATGCGGCTGGAGCGCGCCAATGCGCTGCCGTCGGTGACGGTCCGCGATCTCGGCAGCGGCGCCGAGCACGCCATCGCCTTCGACGAAGCCGCCTACTCGCTGTCCGCGTCCGGCGGCTGGGAATTCGACACCACGGTGATGCGGTTCTCCTATTCGTCGATGACGACGCCGTCGGAAGTCTACGATTACGACATGGCGACGCGACAGCGGAGCTTGCGCAAGCGCCAGGAGATCCCATCCGGTCACAATCCGGCCGACTACGTCACCACGCGGATCATGGCCAGGGCCGACGACGGCGCCGAGGTGCCGGTGTCGCTGCTGCATCGCAAGGGGCTTAAGCTCGACGGCGCCGCGCCGCTGCTGCTGTACGGCTACGGTTCCTACGGCCATGCGATGCCGGCGGGCTTCTCGGCCAACGCGCTGTCGCTGGTCGATCGCGGCTTCGTCTACGCGATCGCGCATATCCGCGGCGGCGCCGACAAGGGCTGGGGCTGGTATCTGGACGGCAAGCGCGAGAAGAAGACCAATTCGTTCGACGATTTCGCCGCCTGCGCCCGGGCGCTGATCGCGGCGCACTACACCTCGGCGAAGCGCATCGTCGCGCATGGCGGCAGCGCCGGCGGCATGCTGATGGGCGCGGTCGCCAACCGCTCGGGCGAGCTGTTCGCCGGCATCGTCGCCGAAGTGCCGTTCGTCGACGTGCTCAACACCATGCTCGACGACACTCTGCCACTGACGCCACCGGAATGGCCGGAGTGGGGCAACCCGATCGCGAGCGAAGCCGACTTCAAGACGATCCTGTCCTACTCGCCCTACGACAACGTCGCGGCGAAGGACTATCCGGCCATTCTCGCGATGGGCGGCCTGACTGATCCGCGCGTCACCTATTGGGAGCCGGCCAAATGGGTGGCGCGGCTGCGCGCCACCATGACTGGCGGCGGCCCGGTGCTGCTGCGCATCAACATGGGCGCCGGCCACGGCGGTGCCTCCGGCCGGTTCAGCCGCCTTGACGAGATCGCGATCGTCTACGCCTTCGCGCTGTGGGCGGTCGGCCTGGCTGACGCCGGCGCGTGAGCGTGGCATAACGACCTTGGAACCGCCTCTCCCCGTCATTGCGAGCGAAGCGAAGCAATCCATAAGCGCCGCCTCCTGAGCTGGATTGCTTCGTCGCTTCGCTCCTTGCAATGACGGCGCTCAACGAACAAGCCTTTCAGGAAACATCCGAGCACATCATGGCCGCACCCAAACCACCCGGATTTGAAACCCTCAGCCTGCACGCCGGGCAACATCCCGATCCGCTGACCGGCTCGCGCGCTGTGCCGATCTATCAGACGACGTCCTATGTGTTTCAGGACACCGACCACGCCGCCGCGTTGTTCAACATGGAGCGGCCAGGGCATCTGTACACGCGCATTTCCAATCCGACGACCGCAGTTCTGGAAGAGCGCATCGCCGCGCTGGAGAACGGCGTCGGCGCAGTGGCGACGGCGAGCGGCATGGCCGCGCTGCATCTGGCGATCGCCACCCTGCTGAACGCCGGCGATCACATCGTCGCGTCGTCGTCGCTGTACGGCGGCACGATCAATCTGCTGGCGCACACGCTGCCGCGCTTCGGCATCACCACGAGCTTCGCGGCGCCGCGCGATCACGCCGGCATGGCCGCCGCGATCCAGCCGAACACTAAGCTGATGATCGGCGAAACCATCGGCAATCCGGGCCTCGAAGTGCTCGACATCCCGAAGGTGGCGGCGATCGCCCATGACGCCAAGATTCCGCTGCTGATCGACAACACCTTCGCCACGCCCTACCTCAGCAAGCCGATCGAGCTCGGCGCCGACATCGTGATGCATTCGGCGACCAAATGGCTCGGCGGCCACGGCATCACGATCGGCGGCGTGCTGGTCGACGGCGGCCGGTTCGACTGGCGCGGCTCGGGCAAGTTTCCGACCCTGACCGAACCCTATGCCGGCTATCACGACGTCGTCTTCGACGAGCAGTTCGGCCCGCCCGCCTTCGTCATCCGCGCGCGGATGGAAGGCCTGCGTGATTTCGGCGCCTGCCTGTCGCCGACCAACGCGTTCCAGCTGCTGCAGGGCATCGAAACGCTGCCGGTGCGGATGGATCGGCATGTCGCCAACACCAAGGCGGTGCTCGACTTCCTCCAGGCCAACAAGGCGGTCGACTGGGTGCTGCATCCGACGCTGGAGAGCCACCCGGACTACGCGCTGGCTAAGACGCTGCTGCCGAACGGTGCCGGCTCGATCGTATCGTTCGGCATCAAGGGCGGCCGCGCCGCCGGGCGCAAGTTCATCGAGGCGCTGAAGCTGACCAGCCATCTCGCCAATGTCGGCGACGCCAAGACGCTGGTGATCCATCCGGCCTCGACCACGCATCAGCAGATGAGCGCAGAGCAGCTCAAGGCCGCCGGAATCGGCGAGGAGTTGATCCGGCTGTCGGTGGGGATCGAGACCGCCGACGACATCATAGCTGATCTGGCGCAGGCACTGCGCGTTTCGCAGAAGGGCTGAGCCATGCAGATCAAGGTCAACGGGACAGACACCTTCGTCGCCACCGGCGGCAAGCCGTTCGATGCGTCGCTGCCCGCCGCCGTGTTCATTCACGGCGCCGGATTCGATCATTCGGTATGGGCGCTGCAGACACGCTGGTTCGCGCATCACGGCTACGCCGTGCTGGCGCCCGACCTGCCGGGCCACGGCCGCTCCGGCGGCGCGCCGCTGAAGACGATTGCCGAGATGGCCGACTGGATCGCCGCGCTGCTCGATGCCGCCGGCGCGCAGCCGGCGAAGCTGATCGGCCATTCGATGGGCTCGCTGATCGCACTGGAAGTCGCGGCGCGGCATCCCGCCAAGGTGGCATCGCTGGCGCTGATCGGCACGACCTCGACGATGACGGTCGGCCCCGATCTGCTGAAGGCCGCAGAGGCGAACGATCCCGCCGCGATCGACATGATGACGATCTGGGGCCTCGGCCCGGACGCCGAGATCGGCGGCAATCTCGCCCCGGGCCTGTGGATGCACGGCGGCTCGGTGCGCGTGCTCGAGGCCAACAAGCCCGGCGTGATCTTCAACGATCTGTCGGCCTGCAACGACTACAAGGACGCGCTGGCTTCAGCGGCGAAGGTCGGCGTGCCGACGCTGTTCATCCTCGGCGAGCGCGACATGATGACCCCGACGAAGAACGGCAAGACGCTGGCGGCCACCGTGAACGGAGCACGCATCGTTGTTCTCAAAGGCGCCGGCCACACCATGATGGTGGAGCGCCCAGACGAGGTGCTGAAGGCGCTGCAGGGGTGAGGTGTTGAAACCGCTGCGAGACCGAGTACTACAGTAAAGTTCGTCATTCCGGGGCGCGCGCAGCGCGAACCCGGAATCCATAACCACCGGCCGCGCTATTGCGCTCGCCGTTGCGACATCGTGCTTGAACGATAAGCCAGGGAGTATGGATTCCGGATAGCCACGCTTCGCGCGGCTTCCGGAATGACGGACGACAGGTCTATCACCCGCCCCCCTCGCCCTTCTCGAACACCCGGCTCGCCAGCACGTCCTTGGCTTCGATCGTCATCAGGTCGTCGGCGGTGAGTTTGCGGTCGAGGTCGGCGATCAGGCGGTTGGCCTGGCGCAGGCGGATGCGGTCGAGGGCGTTGCGGATCGAGCGGGCGTTGGCGAACAAGGCTTGCGTCTTGCGGACCGCGATGTAGCGCTCGAACGCCTGACGCGCCTCGGCGTCGAAGTGATAGTTCTGCTCGACCAGCATGCCTTCGGCGATCCCCAGCAGCTCGCCGTCGGTGTAGTCCGGAAAATCGATGTGATGCGCGATCCGCGAGCGGAAGCCCGGATTGCTGGCGAAGAACTTCTCCATCCGGTCGGCATAGCCGGCGAGGATCACCACCAGGTCGTCGCGCTGGTTCTCCATCACCTGCAGCAGGATCTCGATCGCCTCCTGACCGTAGTCGCGCTCGTTCTCTGGGCGATAGAGGTAATACGCCTCGTCGATGAACAGCACGCCGCCCATCGCCTTCTTCAGCACTTCCTTGGTCTTCGGCGCGGTGTGGCCGATATACTGCCCGACCAGTTCGTCGCGGGTCACCGAAACGACGTGGCCGCGGCGGACGAAGCCGAGCTTGTGCAGGATCGAGGCGATGCGCAGCGCCACCGTGGTCTTGCCGGTGCCGGGATTGCCGGTGAACGACATGTGCAGCGTCGGGTTGCCGGTGGCGAGCCCCATCCGCTTGCGCAATCGTTCGACCAGCAGCAGCGCCGCAATCTCGCGGATTCGTGTCTTCACCGGCTTGAGGCCGATCAGCTCGCGATCGAGCTGATCGAGCACCTCGCCGATGCCGACCTCGTCGAACTCCTTGCGAAGATCGATCTGGTCCGGCGGCGCTGCTTCGTTGTCGGCGGTCGTGTCCAAGGTCACCCTCCGTAGCGGCTGCCTTCGGGCTTGTCGGCCGCATAGGGCCTTGTGGTGTAGCGGATGTTGCGGCCGTCGACTTCCTGGCGATCGAGGCGGAAGCCGGGCTCGTCCTTCGGCCGGTTGACGATGAAGGACAGCCGCACCGATTCCCAGCCGTGCGAGGAATCGAACGCCGACAGTCGGATGTAGCGGTCGCCATAGACCTTGCGGCACTCGGCGAGTTCCATCATCACGCCGGCGGCGTCCTGCAGGTCGAACATCGGCAGCCCCCACATCTCCCAATAGGTGTTGCGGGGATGCGGATCGTCGGTGAATTCGAGATTCACCGCCCAGCCCTTGCCGAGCGCGTATTGCACTTGCGCGGCGATCTGCTCGTTGGTGAGGTCCGGCAGGTAGGAGAAGCAGCCTTGGGTCATGCGCATGGGTTCGCTCCTTACATCGAGACGCTGGGGGTCGGCGCGTAGTCGGGCGTGTCGGTGGATTCGTAGTTGAAGGTGACGTTCTTCCAGGTGTCGAGCGCCGCCTTCAGCGGCGTGCAGGTCTGCGCCGCCTTGGCCAGAATTTCCGGACCTTCGTGCACATAGTCGCGACCCTCGTTGCGGGCGAGGATCATGGCTTCGAGCGCGACGCGATTGGCGGTGGCGCCGGCCGCGATGCCCATCGGATGGCCGATCGTGCCGCCGCCGAACTGCAGCACGACATCCTCGCCGAGCAGATCGAGCAGCTGGTGCATCTGGCCGGCATGGATGCCGCCCGACGCCACCGGCATCAGCTTGTTGAGGCTGGCCCAATGCTGGTCGAAGAACAGGCCGTGTTCGAGGTTGGCCGGATGGTAGTCCTCGCGGCAGATGTCGTAGTAGCCCTTGGTGGTCGCCGGATCGCCCTCGAGCTTGCCGACCACGGTGCCGGCATGGATGTGGTCGACGCCGGCGAGCCGCATCCATTTGGCGATGACGCGGAACGACACGCCGTGATTGCGCTGGCGGGTGTAGGTCGAGTGGCCGGCGCGATGCAGATGCAGGATCATGTCGTTCTTGCGCGCCCACTTCGCCATCGACTGGATCGCGGTGTAGCCGATGACGAGGTCGATCATGATGATGATCGAGCCGAGCTGCTTGGCGAATTCGGCGCGCTCGTACATCTCCTCCATGGTGCCGGCGGTGACGTTGAGATAGGTGCCCTTGACCTCGCCCGACGCCGCCTGCGCCTTGTTGACCGCCTCCATGCAGTACAGGAAGCGCTCGCGCCAGTGCATGAAAGGCTGCGAGTTGATGTTCTCGTCGTCCTTGGTGAAGTCGAGGCCGCCCTTCAGCGCTTCGTAGACGACGCGGCCGTAGTTGCGGCCGGACAGGCCGAGCTTCGGCTTGACGGTGGCGCCGAGCAGCGGCCGGCCGAACTTGTCCATCCGCTCGCGCTCGACGACGATGCCGGTGGCCGGGCCCTGGAACGTCTTCACATAGGCGATCGGCAGCCGCATGTCCTCGAGCCGCAGCGCCTTCAGCGGCTTGAAGCCGAACACGTTACCGATGATCGACGCCGACAGGTTGGCGATCGAGCCGTTCTCGAACAGGTCGAGGTCGTAGGCGATGTAGGCGAAATACTGGCCGGGCGAATTCGGCACCGGATCGACGCGATAGCACTTGGCGCGATACTTCTCCGCGGCCGTCAGGCGGTCGGTCCACACCACGGTCCAGGTCGCCGTCGAGCTCTCACCGGCGACTGCGGCGGAGGCCTCGATCGGGTCGACGCCGTCCTGCGGCGTGACGCGGAACAGCGCGATGACGTCGGTGTCCTTGGGCTCGTAGTCGGGCTCCCAATAGCCCATCTTCTTGTATTCCATCACGCCGGATTTGTAGCGATCCTTGCCGCGGACGGTGACTGACTCGTTCATGTCGCTCCTCCTTGAATAGCGTGGCCGGCCGGGCGGCCGCATGATGGGCCGTTTGAGGATGAGTCCGCGACGTGCGGCTCGGCCGTTCGGCGTCGCGATTGATTGCCGACCGACTTTGACCACAGGGATCAAAATAAGAGAAATTTTATAATCTTCGATGATGCAAAAGTATTGCTTATGTCGCGGACGGCGTTCGCGGCGCGCCACTCACGCGACCTCGCGCAGCGACTCCAACTCGGGGACCGTCGACTCGATCGCCGATTGCAGCGCGTCGAACGCCTTGGGCACGTCGGCGTGGCCGAGACACGCGCTCTCCATTCTGCGGCACGCCTCGGCAAGCCGGGTGAAGCCGAGCTGACCGGCGAGCGAGATGGTCTTGTGGGCGATCAGACGCAGTTGCTCACATGGATCCTCACCGGGAACCGGCGCCTCGACGCCGCACGGCCATTGCGTCCGGATGTTGGTGACGGCGCTGCACAGCTGATCGGTGAAGCCGGCAATGTCGGCCTCGCTCGCGAACATCCGCAACTCCTCCAGCGCCGCCGGATCGCACACCGGCGTGTCGCTCGCGGCGGCAGTCGCCGGTGTCGCGTGCGCCTCCGTGCTCTCACGATCGACACCGGTCCATCTCGCCACGCAGGCGAGAAGTTCGACGCGATTGATCGGCTTGCCGAGATGATCGTCCATGCCGGCCGCCTTGTAGCGTGCGACCTGCTCGGGCAGCACATTCGCCGTCAGCGCGATGATCGGAACGTTCTGAAGCGCACCGCCCAAACCGCGAATGCGGCGGGCCGCCTCCATACCATCCATCTCGCCCATCTGTATGTCCATGAAGATCATGTCGTAGCTGCGGCCGCCGGCCATGGTGATCGCCGTACCACCGTTCTCGGCGAGGTCGACCTCGTGTCCGTCGCGGGTCAGCATGGTCTTGCAAAGCTCGCGATTCATCTCGACGTCGTCGACGACCAGAACGCGAGCGCAGCGGCTGCTGTGGACAGGACCATCGTGCTGCTCGATATCGATTTGCCCTGCGATCGGCAAATCCAAGTCGAAATAGAACGTGCTGCCGATACCGGGTAGGCTGTCGATCTTCAGCTCGCTGCCCATCGCCTGGACGATACGCTGCGAGATCGCGAGTCCGAGGCCGGTGCCGCCGTATTTGCGCGAGATCGTCTCGTCGGCCTGGCTGAAGCGCTTGAACAGGAGTTTCTGTTCGTCCTGCGAGATGCCGATGCCCGTGTCGGTGACGGCGATGCGGAGTCGCGCGGTGGTGTCGCTGTGCGAAAGGCTGGAGACGGTGAGTTCGACCTTGCCGGCTGCCGTGAACTTGACCGCGTTGTTCATCAAATTCAGAATCACCTGACGCAGCCGCACGGCATCGCCGATCAGCACGGGTGGCGTATCGTGAGCCGCGGCAATCAACTCGAGGCCCTTTTCGTCGGCCTTTGGTTCGATGATCGAGGCACAATTGTCGATCAGTTCGTTGATATAGAGCGGCTTGCACTCCAGCTTGACGCCGCAGGCCTCGATCTTCGAGAAATCGAGGATGTCGTCGATGATCACGCGTAGTGAATTGCTGGCCTCGAAAATACGCGACAGCTGCCGGCGGGTGTCGAGCGTGAGTCTCTGATCTTCGAGCGCCAGATCGGCATAGCCGATGATGCCGTTGAGCGGCGTGCGGATTTCGTGGCTCATATTGGCGAGGAAGTCTGCCTTGGCGGCACTCGCATGCTCAGCGCTGGCCCGCGCCGCCTTGAGCTCGTTCTCGTATTTGAGCTGCTCGGTCAGGTCGACCGCGATGCCGAGAACGCCGAGATCGCCGAAACTGTCGGAGCGCAGACTACTGAGCGTCAACCGGACCGGAATACGATTTCCGTCCTTGTCGATGTAGGTCCACGTCGACGTGGAGGGATCAGACTTTTCGAGAATGGAAAGGATGACGCCGAAATCACTGACATTCGTTACGCCGTCCGGACAGATGGCCTCGGCCCGCTGACGAAGTTCATCGGGATCGTGAAACAGCAGACAGGATTCCCGGCCGACCAGCTCCTTCGCATCGTACCCGAGCATCCGTTCCGCTGCCGGGTTGAACAGCGTAATCGTGCCCGCCGTGTCGGTGGCGATGATCGAATAGGCGGCCCGCTTGACGATCGCGGTCTGCAGCGTACCGGTCTTCTGCAACTCCTCGGTTCGCTGCGCGACCTGCATCTCCAGGCAGGCGTTGAGCTCGCGAACCTCGTTTTCGGCATTGACGAGATCGGTGATGTTCCGGGCAGCGCTGGCGATTCCGGCCACGGCGCCGCTGTCGTTCCAGATTCGCGAGAAGCTGACCGCGACGTCGACCAGACGTCCGTCGCTAGTCCGGCGCTGGGTCCGGAAATTCGTCACCACTCCGCCTTCGCGCGCCTCCGCAATCAGCCGCTGCTCTTCTCCGAGCAGATGCGTCGGGACGATCAGTTCGCTCGCCTTCCTGCCGACCGCGAAGGCCGCGCTGTAGCCGAACAGCCGTTCGGCCGCACAATTCCAATATGTGATCGTCCCGTCCAAGGCCTTGCTGATGATCGCGTCGTTCGAGCCTTCGACGATCGCGGCGAGCCGGGAGCGCTCGATGTCGTACTCGCGGCGGCGGGAGCGATAGATCATCTGCAGGTAGACGACGGCCGTCAACAACAGGCTGAACGCGAGCGCGAACGCAAATGCGAGCAGCGGATCCGGAAGGTTCATTGAATTGACGAACGACGGGAGCGTCCAAAGATGGATCAGCCAGCTCCGGCCGTAGATCTGGATCGTCATGTCCCGGATCGGAACGCGAGACGTCGTAGCCGGGATCGGCTCGGTGAAATAGAACGGGCCGGCGCCGACGCCATCGGTGATCGCGAAGCCGAAGTCACCGATGATCGTGTCGAACCTGGTGAGAACGTCGTTGATGTCGATGACGGTGTGGACCCATCCGATCAGAGCTCGCCAGCGCTGCGCCGGCGTGTCGATGGGATCGCCACTGCGAAACACCGGCAGCAGGATCAAGAAGCCGTCGCTCACCGGCGGACGCATACTGACCAGCGAGATCGGCGCGGTGATGGTCGCCCTGCCGGTCTCGACAGCGGCGACGGCCGCCGCCCGACGGTTCGGCTCCGACGCGATGTCGAGTCCGACGGCTTCGCGCTCGTTGTATTTGGACTCGATGTACTCGACGATATAGCGTTCGCCCCCGTGGGGCTCGACCTCGGTGATCCTGAACTCCGGCTGTCCCTCGCGACGGACCCGGTCGACGAATCTGGCCATGTTCTGAGGCTTCACGGGACGGATGAATCCGAAACCGCCGGCCCCGGGAAACTCCCTGTCGACATCGCGCGTTTCGATGTATCGGCGAAACTGATCGTAGGTCGCATTGTCGCCGCCGCCGGCGATGACGGCGCCTCTTGCGCCGCGCAGTCCATACTCGAAGATCAGCAGGCGTTTTTCCAGGGTTTCCTTGAAGCGCTTTGCGACAACATCCACCCGCTCCCGCAATATTTCCGCGTTCTGTCGCTCGACGCCGGCAGCCACTATGGCGCCGAGCACCACCGACAGGACGATTCCGACCACACCGGTCGCGCCGAATCTCAACCGGCGGTCGAGGTCGGCGTTCCAGCGCGACTGGTCCTTCGGCGCCAGCGCGACTCCTGCGATCGGGTGCTCGGGACCGGGGACGACCACGCCATTCGCCTCAGGCTGCCGGCTCGATGGCGGGGGCTGCCACGCAATATTCCTGGATCGCAGCGAACAACTCGTCGACCTCGAACGATTTCTTGAAGATCCTGATCGCTCCCGAGTGCCCGAGAACGTCGCGCTTCAGGATCTTCGCGGTCGGCTCGTCGATGTTGCGTCCGCTCAGGACGAAGACGGGAACATCCGCCGTCGCCGCGTTGCCCCGCAATCGCATGATCAGAAAGGCAGCGTCTCCTTCCGGCATGTAACAGTCGGTCACCACCACGCTCGGATACTGCCGCGCAGCAAGGCGCAGGGCGCGCGCGGCATTGGGAGCGTAAAGAACGTCGATGCCGAGCTTCTTCAGGCGGCTCGACAGGAATTGTCCAACCTGCTCGTCGTCGTCGACGACCAGCACACGCGGCCGCGCCGGAACGACATCGGAGGCACCGGTCGAACCGACCTCCGCAGCGATCTTCTCGGTCATATGCGGGAAGATCTCGGTCAAGGCGCGGCGGATGTCCTGCCAAAATTCCGCGCTCTTGCAGGCGTAGAACATCCCCATCGCGTCGCAGCGTTCGATCGTCTCGCGGCTCGAGGACCCGGAGACGACAATGACGTCGGCCGAAAGACCGCCCGGCTCGAGCAGATGAAACGAGGCGGTGAGGCCGTCCAGCTTCGGCATGTTGACGTCGACGATGATCAGATCGGGAGCCGTGCGCCGCGCCTTCAGCAACATCTGCATCCCGTTGGTCGCGGTGTCGACTTCAAAGCCCATCTTCTTGCAGCGCGCCGACAGTGCCGCCAGTACCGCCGGATCGTCGTCCGCTATCAGGATTCTCGGGGCAGTCATGCGGTTCTCCAAATCGTCAGTTTTATGGTTTCGGATGCGCGAGGTTTTCCCGATCGAGCAGACCGAGCAATTCGTCCAGCTTCGTCAGAACATCAGAGCGGTTCGCGGACTTGCGGGTGAGCGCCACCAGCTTCAGTTCGATGCTCGCGGCTGCCTCGCTGATCGGCCCGAAACCGTAGACGCCCGCGACGCCTGCGAGCTTGTGCACCACTTCGCGCAATGCGGACGGGTCCGCCTGCGAGGCAAAATCGGCACGCAGCTGCGCGAGACGATCGGCATCGTCCTGGAGACGCTTGCCGATTCCGATATCGGGAGGCGTCAACTCAATCGGCTCGGCTTCGGCCATGTCGAGATATTCGCGCACGCTGTCGATGAGTTCGCGAAGCTTGAAAGGTTTGACGATGATGCCCGCCACGCCGGAGGCGAGATAGTCGCCGACGTCGTCGATCCGCCCGCAGGCGGTGGTGAACACCACTGGGATGCCGCTGGTGAGTTCGTTCTCGCGCAGCTTCTCGAAGACTTCGAGGCCATCCAGGTCGGGCATCGAGACGTCGCTGAGGATCAAATCCGGAAGCCAGTCGACGGCGGCACGCAATCCCTCTTCGCCGGTGAGACAGCCTCTGGTTTCGAGCGTAGGATCGCGCGACAAGACCAGCGCCACGACTTCCAGCATTGCCGGGTCGTCATCGATATGCAGGATACGGCTTCGCACAAGCGGTCTCCGTTGTGGCGACAGATACTCACTCCGCTGGCTCCAGCTTTGATCGTCGGAATGAATATCACCTGATCCGACTCTGAGGGCCGCACGCTAATTTACCGTTTAAATTAGTTGCAAATCTCGCTGCTACCAATACGCGCAATTGAAACCTCGTTATTCGACTAGGCTATGTCGCATTCAATGAATTTCTCGATTCAATACGAGGTCTACGTGCAAATCACGATACGCAGGATAGTGCGCATTCGCCGAAATCATTCGATTAGTCGACGAACACGACGCGACTAGCCGCACATTCAAAGGCAACGAGGCAGCGGCCGACCGAAACGATTGAGAATCGTGGCAAGTGCGGCGGCGCGAGATTCAGTCGACATGAAGGCGTGGCGCTCGGAGACGCGGCTGCTCAATGTTGACCATTGCGACCGAATAACGGAAAGTTCGCCATCTTCACCGCTTGCGAAATATCCGCTTATGAGCCGCCAGTTCAGAACAGTGTCGATTCGGCAATTGCGGGCGCTCGCGGCGCTGGCGGAGACGGGAAGCATCACCGCGGCGGCGAACAAGCTGAACCTCACCCAGCCGGCGGTCACGTTGCAGTTGCGCAACCTGCAGGCCCTCGCCGGGATCCCGCTGATCCAGCGCCGCAGCGACGGCATGCAGCTCACCGACGCCGGCCTGGAAGTGCTGGCGCTGTGCGAACGCATCGAAGCCGCCATCGCCGCCTGCGACACCTCGCTGGAGATGATCGCCGGCAAGACCGCCGGGCGAATTTCGATCGGCGCCGTCTCGACGGCGAAATACTTCGTGCCGTTCGCGATCTCCGGCTTCCTCAAACAGCACCCGAAGATCGATGTCCGGCTGTTCATCGGCAACCGCCAGGAGATCGGCGCGGCGCTGCGCGGCTACGAGCTGGACATCGCGATCATGGGCCGGCCGCCGGTCGATCTCGACGTCGAGACTCATCTGATCGGCGACCACCCCCACGTCGTCATTGCGCCGACCGCGCACCGCCTGGCGCGGAAGCAGGACATTGCATTGGCCGAACTCGCCGGCGAGACCTTCCTCACCCGCGAACCCGGCTCGGGAACGCGCAGCCTGATGGAGCAGCTGTTCGGCAATGCCGGCATCCGGCCGACCATCGGCATGGAGATGGGCAGCAACGAGACCATCAAGCAGGCGGTGATCGCCGGGCTCGGCATCGCGTTTCTGTCGGCGCACACGGTGGCGACCGAACTCGACGAGCGGCGGCTGGTGATCCTCGACGTGGTCGGACTGCCGGTGATCCGGCAGTGGTTTGTGGTGACCCGCAAGGACAAGGTGCTACTGCCGCCGGCGCGGGCGATGCTGGACTTTCTCAAGGCGGAGGGCGCGCACTTCCTGCCGCGGACCGACCGGCGACTCCGGCTGACCCGGCCCTCGGCGCGCGGTAAGCGCGACTGAATGTGGCCTGCGAGCCGCGCGCCATCACCCTCCCGAAACGCAAAACGCGCGCCTCGCGGCGCGCGTTTGCTCTCGATCTGAAGGTCCGGACGCGCCGCTCGGTCACGCCGCCTTGGCGAGACCGACGCGGGCCCAGATTTCACTGAGCGCCTGCACCAGATGCTCGATGTCGGCGTCGGTGTGCTGCGGCGACGGCGTGATTCGCAGCCGCTCGGTGCCGCGCGGCACGGTCGGATAGTTGATCGGCTGCACGTAGATGCCGTAGCGGCTGATCAGCTCGTCGCTGATCTGCTTGCACAGCGCGGCGTCGCCGACCATCACCGGCACGATATGGCTCGGATTCGGCATGTGCGCGACACCGGCCTGATCGAGCCGGGCGCGCAGCCGCGCCACCCGGTCCTGATGACGGTCGCGCTCGGCCGAGCTGGCGCGCAGGTGGCGGATGCTCGCCAGGGCACCGGCGGCGACCGCCGGCGGCGGCGAGGTCGAGAAGATGAAGCCGGAGGCGAAGCTGCGGACGAAATCGCAGACCGCGGCGGAGCCGGCGATGTAGCCGCCGACCACGCCGAACGCCTTCGCCAGCGTGCCTTCGATGATGGTCAGGCGATGGCTCAGGCCCTCGCGATCGGCGATGCCGCCGCCATTCGGCCCGTAGAGGCCGACGCCGTGGACTTCGTCGAGATAGGTCATCGCGTTGTGGGCGTCGGCGACGTCGCAGATCTCGGCGATCGGCGCGATGTCACCGTCCATCGAATACACTGACTCGAACGCCACCAGCTTGGGCGCGTGCGGATCGAGATCGGCGAGCTTGCGCTCGAGGTCGCGCGGATCGTTGTGGGCGAAGATCCGGGTCTCGCTGCGGCTGTGGCGGATGCCTTCGATCATCGAGGCGTGGTTGAGCTCGTCCGACAGGATGACGCAGCCGGGCATGCGCGACGCCAGCGTCGACAGCGAGGCCCAGTTGGAGACGTAGCCGGAGGTGAACAGCAGCGCGGATTCCTTGCCGTGCAGCGCGGCGAGCTCCTGCTCCAGCAGGACGTGATAGTGATTGGTGCCCGCGATGTTGCGGGTGCCGCCGGCGCCTGCGCCGCAGCTGTCCAGCGCCTCGTGCATCGCCTTCAGCACCGCCGGGTGCTGGCCCATGCCGAGATAGTCGTTTGAGCACCACACCGTCACATCGCCGACGCCGTCCGGCCGGTGATGCGTCGCACGCGGGAACGAGCCGGCATGGCGTTCGAGATCGGCGAACACCCGATACCGGCCCTCGCGGTGGAGGCCTTCGAGCTGACGGCGGAAATAGGCTTCGTAGTTCATGACGACCTCCCGTTGATTGTTGCGGCCGGTTCCGCGGCAAGACCGACCCGGGCTGGCGCCAGACCACTGCGGGGATGCTGTTCGAGGAAAGTCTGGCGGAACTGGTCTTCGAGCCGCTGCCTGGCACAGCTCGACCGCGCCTTGGGCTGCCCTTCGTCGTTGCGGACGGTCGGGACCACGACGAGCTGCGGCGCGGCGCTGCGCGCCTCGGCCGCGGTCGGCGGCGATTCGGACGTCTGCGTCGGCGCGGAATGCGCGGATGCGACAAGGATATTGGCGGACGGATTCTGTTCCATGGTGATGTTCTCCGGCGAGAAACCTGGACGGATACCCCAGCTCCACAACGTGATAGCAGGCAGCGGTAGCAGCATGAACCAATGCTCGACGACGCCAAGCGCGAACAAAGTCGATACCAGCGTCAGGCCGACGACTTCGGACGGCGTGTTAGCGACCTCGACGATGCGCTGAATCATCACCACCAGAACGGCGGTCGCCAACGTCACCGAGATCGGGAAGAACGCGCTCACCGGCTTGCGCGCGAAATAGGTCTTGAGGAACTGGACGGCGTCCGGCATCAGTTCGTCGTTGGTGACGGGCACACCCAGGAACAGATTGATCTTGGCGCTCTGCCGCAGCACGTAGAGCGCCAGATAGGTCCAGCGGCCGACTTCGTTCTCGCCGCCGAGCGTGACCCACACCACCACCGCGCCGCACGCCAGCAGGCAGATCTCGTGATAGATGATCGCCTGCATGGCGTAGCTCAGCCGCGCGAAGCCCTTCGCGCCGGGCGGGCACGGTTCGCCCCGAGGGCCGGTCAGCCAGCCGGACAGGAACGCGATCTCCTGCGCCCCCCACAGGAAGATGATGCAACTGAAGGCCATGTAGGCGGCGGCGACACTGGTGTCGTTCGCCGTCACCGACAGGCCGCACAGCGCGATGGTGATCATTCCGCCGGCGCACACCACCCGCAGCATGCCGGAACGGCCGACGCTGCCGACCAACAGCAGCACCGCTCCGGTGGAGAACCACCAGACGAAGGCCGCGAAGATCGGTGGGCCCAGATACGAGACCATCGCGTTACTCCCCTCACCAGGCCGGCCGAAGGCCGATCACGCGAGGCAGTTCGTTGCGTTTCGCCGGCAGCAGGAACATCCGGCCGAAGGCGAGCGCAGCGGACGCCACATGGAACGGCCGCTTCAGCTTGCCGACGAAGCCCTGGGTGCGCGACTCGGCGATCTTGTCCGAAGCCCGGCGCAGCCGCTCGAGACCCGTGAGGAAACGCGGATCGTCGAGATTGATCATCACCGGGAAGACCTGCTTGGAGATCTCGGTGGTGACCCGGAACACCTGCATGTCGTAGTCGGTGGCGTCGACCCCGAGCGCCTCGTAGAACGCCGGCCGCATGTGGTCGCGGACGTACATGGTCGCGAAC
This sequence comes from Rhodopseudomonas palustris, assembly GCA_016215605.1. GTDB lineage: Bacteria > Pseudomonadota > Alphaproteobacteria > Rhizobiales > Xanthobacteraceae > Rhodopseudomonas > Rhodopseudomonas palustris_L. Next base: position 238,572 of record JACRJB010000014.1, on the reverse strand, counting down.
ACCGCGAGCAGGAAGAACCGGATCCAGAGCTTGTTGACGCCGCTCAGCAGCGACGGATCGGCGCGCATCAGCAGCGCGAACGCCTCGCCGTGACGGAACTCGTCGTTGCACCAGCGCTCGAACCATTTGAAGATCGGATGGAAGCGCCGATCGGGATGGCGCTCCATCTGCCGATAGATGGTGATGTAGCGGGCGTAGCCGATCTTCTCCGACAGATAGGTCGCGTAGAAGATGAACTTGGGCCGGAAGTAGGTGTACTTCTTGACCTTGGTCAGGAACGACAGATCGACGCCGATGCCGTGATCCTTGAGGATCTCGTTGATGAAACCGGCATGGCGGGCTTCGTCGCGGCTGAGCAGGCCGAACAGTTCGCGAATCTCGGGATTCTTGATCCGCTTCTTGATCTCGGAATACAGCACGCAGCCCGAGAACTCCGCCGTCAGCGACGACACCAGGAAGTCCTTGAACTCCACGAGCAATTCCGGCGGCAGCTTGTCGAGATCGCTCTCGAGAAACTCGTCGGTCTTCTTGAAGTGCGATTTGTTGTAGTCGGCGCGCAGCTCGTTCATCATCACGTTCCACTCGGAACGGACCAGGCTGACGTCGAGCTTGTCCATCGCGGCGTAGTCGGTGGTGTAGAACCGCGGCGTGAGGATGGTGTCCTCCTTCGCGATGTTCAGACTGTCGACGCTGCCCTTGATCGCCGGCCGGCTGCGTAGCGCGCCCTGGGCGCCGCCCTCCATTGGAATCATGAGACCCTCCCATCTGAGAAGCTGACTTCGTAAAGTTCGGTCAGTTCGCGATATCCTTCCAACCGCGCCCGGATCTTGTCGAGAAGACCGGCCCGGACCACGGTCGCGGTGCGGCGAACGACCAGCCGTTCGCCGAATTCGACATGGGTCGGCGCGTCGTGGACCAACACTTCGTCGCCGGGGCCGATCTCGACGTCGCCGTCGAGGATCACGTGCGCGTGGAGGGTCTCCGACGTCTGCTCGATCTCGACCGTGCAGGGGACGTCGAAGCTTGTGCGTTTCCCGATTCCGAACGTGCTCATTTCGAGCCGTCCTTTTGGTTGTCGTCTTGCTTGCCGACGCTCTTGTCGCCGGTCATCAGTTGCGAGAAGGCGCGGAGATTGTCGGCGCCGAAGGCGTTGAGGTCGATCACCTTCTTGGTCGCGGTGTCGGTCAGCGTGTACTGGCCGTTGGAATGGCGGGCGAGATGGAACGGCGGCGCCGATCCGACGCCCGCCAGCATGCGCTCGCGCGCCAGCCCGCGCATCGCCACCCGGATGAAACCGGACTCGCCGGGATGAATGGCGCGGACCAGGCTGTGATCGGCGGCGCGATAGACGTTGACCACACCGTCGGTGCTGTCCTCGAAGGTCAAATCCATGCTCTCCACCGTGGCCGGCGGGGTCATGTGGGAATGTCCGTATCCGGTCAGGCGGACGGTCGCTCCCGCCCCGATCGCAAACAGCACGATCGCGGCGGCACCGATCAACGCGCCTTTGGGAACGGAGAGATTGTGGGCGGCCTCGCTCATGTCGATCTCCGGTTCAGGCTACTGCGGTTGCCGTCGACAACGGGCCTTCTTTCGGTCCGTTGGTAGCCGTCTGAACGAGAGACACTGCCGACGAGTCGAGCTGCGCCTTGACCGCCTCGGTCAAGGTGGCGGCGACCTTCTCGGCGTCGGGAACCGACAGCATCATCGGCTCCGGTTCACGCAGGCGCCACGGCCGGATGTGCGGCCACAGCAGGACATAGGAGGTGCGTTTGGTATCGATGATCCGCAGCGGGATGTCGCCGCTGCCGTCACGGTGCTTGTTCAGATCGGCATTGCCGATCTTGCCCAGCGGAATGTTCAAGGTGATCGGCAGCGCGACGCCGGTCTGAATCAGGACGCGCTTGCTGGTGATGGTGTAGCAGCTCGCGCGCCTGAACAGAAAAGCGAGAAACGCCAGCAGTGCGAGACCGCCGATCGCCGGGATCAGGAGCATCGACGCGGACGCCGATGCTTCCCCGATGGACTGGCCGTTCGACCAGAGAGACCAGACCTTCCACACGATCAGCAGCACGAAATAGATCGCGACTGCCCGCATGTGGAAGGATCTGATGGCCAGACCTTTGTAGGTCGGCTTCCCCTGCCAGAGAACGCGCTCTCCCTCCGGCAAGGGCGACGGAAGCTCACGAAACTGGCTGGGGGCGTTCGTCATACGATCGGCTCCTGACGCTCCGGCGTCGCGTAGAGGGTGCCGGCGCCGTAATAGGCACAGACCTTGTCTTCTTCGAGCTTGGTCACCTGGTCCGCCTTCGCCAGGGTCGGAACGCCAGCGAACTGGTCGCCACGAATGGCATCGACCGAGACCCTGCCGCTCGGGCTGTTGATCAGCGCAAACGGGACCGGGAGAAGCACGCGCTTCTTGGTCTTGGCGACTTCGACTTCGAGGTAGCGGGCCAGAACTTCGGCCCGGTCGACCCAGACCTCGGTCACGGTGCCGCCGACCTGGCCGTCACAGCCGATCACCGGCATGCCGACCGGATTCGGGTCACGCGGATCGAGGAACATGCCCTTGGCGGCGCGCAGCGGCGCGATGATCGGCAGGTTGTCGAGACCGGTTTCCGGAACGTCCTGGCGCTGGGCGTAGGAGCCCGGGCCGACGCCGTCGGCGAACGGATTGCCGGTCGGCGCGAACGGTGCACCCGGCCAGGGAGCGGTCGGGGCCAGCGCGACGTTGGGACGATCGTTGCTGGTGCTCGGCACGGTCCTGGTCGCACCGCCGCGCAGCAGATAGGTCTTAGGATCCGGCGGATTCGGGATGCCGATCTGCTTCAGGCGGCCGCCGCCCGTGTCGGAGTAGAGCGGATATCCCTCGCGCTTGTCTTCGCGGCGGAGATAGAAGATCAAGCCAGCGAAGAAGATCCAAAATACGTACAGGGTAACCTGTGCAAAGTCTAAATACGCTCCGGGTTGCATGGGACCGACCCCTTCCTCTCTGTTAACCTGGAAATTCGGCTAGGCCGAACTTGGATGAAGGCTGCGCGTAGTTCGTTCGTGCACTGCGCACGAGCGGACCGACCGCAACCAACGTTGCGAACAGCAACGCGATCTCGATGTTGTAGACGAAGCCGTAACCGATCGCGGGACCCGACAGCACGCTGCCGAGCATGCCGCTGTCGGCGAGCGAGGCGACCAGGTCGCGAATCCCGCCGCCGAGCAGAATGCCGCCGCCCGCAGCGGTCGCCTGCACCGCGCCCCAGGTGCCGAGCGCCAGTCCCGGATCGCTGTCGGAGGCCACCGCCATCGCAGCGGTCAGCGTGCCGGCGGCGAACAGACCGCCGCCCAGTCCGATCAGCGCGGTGCCGATCCGGAACAGCAGCACCGACTGCGCCGGCGCCGACAGCGCGACGGCGGCAAAAGCGAAGATGCCGATCAGCGCGCCGAATCCGGCCAGCCGATACGGATCGCCGCCGCGTCCGAGCGTGCGCGCCGCGAGGCCGAAGCCGGTCAACGTGCCGAGCGCGAAGAAGGCGGTGAGCGCCGTGGTCTGGCCGACCGACAGCCGCAGCACTTCGGCGCCATAGGGCTCCAGCAGGATGTCCTGCATCGAGAAGCCCGCGGTGCCGAGCGCGACCGCGATCAGCATCCGCGACGAACCGCCGGCGGCGCGGAACCGCGCCCACGACTGATTGAACTGCGGCCGCTCGCGGCTGGCCGAGGTGAGCGCCGGATTGCGCGCTTCCTGCTTCCACAGCGCGACGATGTTGAGCAGCAGCTGGGTGACCGCGACGCCCTGGATCACCTGAATCAGGCGGAGCTCGCTGAAGCTGCGCAGCAGTTCGCTGAAGATCAGCGCGCTGCCAGTCATCCCCACCAGCAGCATGACGTAGAGGAACGCAACCACGCGCGGCCGGGAATCTTCCGGCGCCAGATCGGTGGCGAGCGCGAGCCCCGCGGTCTGCGTCGTGTGCAGCCCGGCACCGACCAGCAGAAACGCCAGCGCGGCGCCGACCTGACCGTAGACCGCCGGATATTCGCCGCCGCCGGACAGCACCAGCAGCGCGAACGGCATGATCGCGAAGCCGCCGAACTGCAGCAGCGTGCCCATCCAGATGTACGGCACCCGGCGCCAGCCCAGCACCGAGCGGTGATTGTCCGACTTGAAGCCGATCAGCACCCGGAACGGTGCGAACACCAGCGGCAGCGACACCATCAGCGAGACCAGCAGCGTCGAGACGCCGAGCTCGACGATCATCACCCGGTTCAGCGTGCCGTTGAGCAGCACCACCGACGCGCCGACCGAAACCTGGAACAGCGACAGACGCAGCAGGCGGCCGAGCGGCAACTCTTTGGTCGCCGCGTCGGCGAACGGCAGGAAACGCGTGCCGAGACGCATCCAGCCTTTCGCCAATGTGGCTGCCATCTGGCTCATCGCCGAACCATCTCCAGCGCCTGCGAGGTGTAGAAACCGGACGACACCCGATGGGTGCGGCCGGGCTGCCACGACCGCAGCGCCTGATCTTCCGAAATCAGCGTCAGCAGTTTCTTCTCGCTGACCGGCTCGATCGCGGGCGCGCGATCGGCGCGGGGGAAGAACCCGCCGACGAAATGCATCAGCGCCAGCGCCGGCGTCTTCGGCGCGAACGTCACCGCCATCGACTGCCTGGTGCGCGACGCCAGCGTCGCCAGGATGCGGCAGATGTCGTGCGGCAGATAGTGGATCAGCGAATCCATCGCGACGACGAAGTCGAATTCGCCGAGCTCCGGATCGAGCATGTCGCCGGAGCGAAAATCGATCGCCGCCGGGTCGATGTCTTCCGGCAGGCGCTCCTGCGCGACTCCGACCAGCGTCGGCGACAGGTCGATCGCCAGCACCTTGGCGCCGCGCCGCGCCGCCGCGATCGACAGCGCGCCGGTGCCGCAGCCGGCATCGAGCAGCCGGGTCCCGGTCATGTCGGCCGGCAGCCACGACAGCAGCGTGTTGCGCATTTCGTCGCGGCCAGCGCGCACGGTGGCGCGGATGCCGCTCACTGGCGCGTCGGACGTCAGCTTGGCCCACGTATCGGCCGCAGTGCGGTCGAAATAGGTTTCAAGCTCTCCGCGTCGCTCGATGTAGCTGCCCAACGCCATCAATCAAATCCCAGGAGATCAAAGATGTCGCGATCCTTCAGCGGCTTGCCCTGGACCGGGGGCTCCTTCGCCTCCCACAATTCCGTCGCGAGCCGAAGATACTCTTGTTGCACAGCCAGGATTTCGTCGGTGTGATCCATCTCAAAAAGTGTCATTTTTTTCAGACGGCTCTTCCGGATGACATCGAGGTCCGGCAGATGCGCGACGCGCTTGATGCCGGTGCGTTCGCCGAACTTGTCGATCTGGTCGGTCTCGCGGCTGCGATTGGCAATCACTCCCGCCAGCCGGACGCCATAATTCTTCGACTTCGCCTGGATCGCCGCGGCGATGCGGTTGGCAGCGAAGATCGAATCGAAATCGTTGGCGGCGACGATCATCGCCCGCTCGGAATGCTGCAGCGGCGCCGCGAAGCCGCCGCACACCACGTCGCCGAGCACGTCGAAGATCACCACGTCGGTGTCTTCGAGCAGGTGATGCTCTTTCAGCAGCTTGACGGTCTGGCCGACGACGTAGCCGCCGCAGCCGGTGCCGGCCGGCGGACCGCCGGCTTCGAGGCACATCACGCCGTTGTAGCCTTCGAACACGAAGTCCTCGGGCCGCAATTCCTCGGAGTGGAAGTTCACCTCTTCCAGCACGTCGATCACCGTCGGGATCAACCGCTTGGTCAGGGTGAAGGTCGAGTCGTGCTTCGGATCGCAGCCGATCTGCAGCACGCGCTTGCCGAGCTTGGAGAACGCCACCGACAGGTTCGACGACGTCGTGCTCTTGCCGATGCCGCCCTTGCCGTAGATCGAAAACACCTTGGCGCTGCCGATCTTGACGTTCGGATCGAGCTGCACCTGCACGCTGCCCTCGCCGTCACCCTCGGCGCATTTCGATGCGTTGGCATCGGCGCAACCCGAAGTCTTCAGCTTGAGGGGGTCTGTCAGGATATTCATGCGGCAACTCCTACGCCTTCAAGGCGATCCTCGAGCTCTTCGCCTGCCTTGCGCAGGACCTCGAGCATTTCAGGGTCGGGAGACCAGTAGTTTCGTTCGTGGGCTTCGATCAGTCGGTTGGCGACCTTCGCGGACGCGACCGGATTGAGCTCGGCGAGCCGTGCCCGCATTTCCGGATCGAGCACGAAGGTTTCGGTGAGCTGGCGATACACCCACGGCGCGACTTCGCCGGTGGTGGCCGACCAGCCCATGGTGTTGGTGACGTGCTCTTCGATCTGGCGCACGCCTTCGTAGCCGTGCTTGAGCATGCCCTCGTACCATTTCGGATTCAGCATCCGGGTGCGGGTCTCGAGCGCGACCTGCTCCGACAGCGTGCGGACGGTGCCGGCGCCGCGGGTCTGGTCGCCGATATAGACCGGCGCCGCCTGGCCGCCCTTGGCGCGGCGCACTGCGCGGCTGATGCCGCCCAGCGTGTCGAAATAGTGATCGACCGTGGTGACGCCGAGTTCGACCGAGTCGAGGTTCTGGTAGGCGAGATCGACGTCGGCGAGCGCGCTCTTCAGCAGGTCGGCGCGCTGCACCGGCTGGCCCTTCAGGCCGTACGCGAAGCTCTTGCGCCGCGTGTAGGTCTCAGCGAGCTCGTCCTCGTCTTCCCAGCGGCTGTTCTCGACCAGATGGTTGACGTTGGAGCCGTAGGCGCCGTCGGCATTGCCGAACACCCGCAGCGACGCCGTCTCCATGTCGCATTTGTGCTCAGCCTGATAGGCCAGCGAATGCTTGCGGACGAAGTTCCGATCGGCCGGCTCGTCGGCGCTCGCCGCCATGAACGCGGCTTCCGCGAGCAGCTTGATCTGCAGCGGCAGCAGGTCGCGGAAGATGCCCGACATGGTGATGATCACGTCGATCCGCGGCCGCTGCAATTCGTCGAGCGGGATCAGATCGGCGCCGGCGAGACGGCCGTAGCTGTCGAACCGCGGCCGCGCACCCATCAGGGCGAGCGCCTGGCCGATCGGCGCACCTTCGTTCTTGAGGTTGTCGGTTCCCCACAGCACGATCGCGACGGTCTCGGGCAGCGGATTGCCTTCGGCGACGTGCTTGTCGATCAGCCGCTGCGCCTGCTTGGCGCCGTCCTGCAGCGCGAAGGCCGACGGGATGCGGAACGGATCGAAGCCGTGCAGGTTGCGGCCGGTCGGGAGCACCGCCGGCGTGCGGAGCAGATCGCCGCCGGGCGCCGGCCGGATGAACTTGCCGTCGAGCGCCCTCAGGATGCTCGGCAGCTCGTGATCTTCGGCGAGGATCCGGTCGATCCCGGCAAGCTCATGGAGCATTGCGAGGTTGGCCTCGGCCTCGGGGCCGTTGCCGGACAGATGCTCGGGATGGCCGCCGCGGACCAGCGCTTCGATCAGCGATTTCTCCGGACGCTTGCCGTGCATCGCATCGGCAACCGCCTCCAAGGTTTCGACGCGCTCCTCTTCGGACGGAACGCTGCCGAGCACGTGCAGGCCGTGCGGGATCAGGGCGTACTCCATCTCCAGCACCGCGTCGGCGAGCTTGGCGATGGTGGCGCCGGCTTCGTCCGCGGTCCAGGCCGGTTCGGCCGGGGCGAGGTCGAGCGCAGAGGCTTGCGCCTGCACCAGCACCGCCAGATTGGCGCGCTCGGTGTCTTCCTCCGGCGTCAGCCCGCGCCAGCGTTCGATCGAGGATTTCAGCTCGATCAGACCGCGATACAGGCCGGCGTGGGCGACCGGCGGCGTCAGATAGCTGATCAGCGTCGCCGCCGAGCGGCGCTTGGCGATCGCGCCTTCGGACGGATTGTTCGACGCGTAGATGTACATGTTCGGCAGATCGCCGATCATGCGATCCGGCCAGCAGGTGCCGGACAGGCCGGTCTGCTTGCCCGGCATGAATTCGAGCGCACCGTGGGTGCCGAAATGCAGCACGGCGTGGGCGCCGAAGTCCTGCCTGATCCAGCGATAGAACGCCGAGAAGGCGTGCGTCGGCGCAAACCCCTTCTCGAACAGCAGCCGCATCGGGTCGCCTTCGTAGCCGAACGCCGGCTGCACGCCGACGAAGACGTTGCCGAAGCGCTCGCCGAGCACGAAGATCGAGCTGCCGTCGCTCTGCTGCTTGCCCGGTGCCGGACCCCACTGCCCTTCGATCTCGCGCAGCCAGCGCTCGTTCTTGACGTGATCGCCGGCCAGCACGCGGGCGTGGACGTTGGCGGTGGCGCCGAAGCGCGACGCGTTGCCGTTGATGATGGCTTCACGCAGCGCATCGACCGATTCCGGAACGTCGACGGTGTAGCCCTCGGCCTTCATCGCCTTCAGGGTGTTGAACAGCGACTCGAACACGCCGAGGAAGGCCGCGGTGCCGGTGTTGCCGGCATTCGGCGGGAAGTTGAACAGCACCGCCGCGATCTTGCGGTCCTTGCGCTCGCTGCGGCGCAGTGCGACCAGCCGCGCGGTGCGCGATGCCAGCATCTGTGCACGTTCGGCGCAGACGTTCATGTCGCCGCCGGTCTCGTTGCGGTCGAACTTGCAGAATTTCTCGCAACCCGGGCAAGCGACGTCGCCGCCGTCGGAGCGGCCGCCATAGACCATCGGGCCGGACGAGCCGTCGAGTTCGGGGATCGCCACCATGATGGTGCTTTCCACCGGCATCAGCCCGCGATCCGACGCGGCCCACTGCTCCAGCGTCTGGAATTCGACCGGATGCGCCGACAGATACGGCACGTCGAGCTCGGCGAGGATGTGCTCCGCCGCCTTGGAGTCGTTGTAGGCGGGACCGCCGACCAGCGAGAAGCCGGTGAGCGAGACCACCGCGTCGACCGTCGAGCGGCCGTTCTTCATGAAGAAGCGCTCGATCGCCGGGCGCTGGTCGAGTCCCGAGGCGAACACCGGAACGACGCGCAGGCCCTGGGCCTCGAACGCTTCGAGCATGCCGTCGTAATGGCCGGAATTGCCGGCGAGCAGATAGGAGCGCAGCAGCAACACGCCGACCGTGCCCTTGCCGTCGGCAGGGCCGGCCGGGAGCTTGTCGACCGACTCGGCGATCCGCCCCTTCATCTTCGGGTGATACACGCCGATGTCGGCGTATTCGACCGGCGGCTCGACCTTGGCGACGCCGCGCAGCGCCTTGCGCGGACCGCTGGCGTAACGATCGACCAGCAGGCGGACCATGTTGGCGATGTTCGCCTCGGAGCCGGCCAGCCAGTATTGCAGCGTCAGGAAGTAGGCGCGCATGTCCTGCGCCGTGCCGGGGATGAAGCGCAGCAGCTTCGGCAGCTGCCGCAGCATCTTCATCTCGCCCTTGCCGGCGCCGCCCTCGGTCTTCTTGCCGCGCAGCTTTTTCAACCAGTTGATCATGCCGAGTGCTTCGGCGCTCATGTCGAACTTGCCGACGCGGGTGAGCTTCACCACCTCGCCCGCCGACATGCAGCACACCAGCGCGTCGCAATCGGCGCGGCGCGCCTGCAGCGCCGGCATCACCGCGCGAACGTGGTCGTCGAGGAACAGCATGGTGGCGATCACGATGTCGCCAGTGCCGATGTCGGCGATGCAACGCGACAGCGCGGCGTCGTCGGTGCCCCACTCGTCGGCGGAGTGCACCGTCAGTTCGAGGCCGGGATAGTCGCGACGCAGCAAATTCCGCGCGCGCGCGGCGGCGCCGGACAGGTGGCTGTCCATGGTAACGATGACGACACGAACCGGTGTCTTGTCAGCGTGCGAAGTGCGCTTTTGCATCGTACAAAGTCTCGACAGTGATGGTTGCGACGCCATTCTCGTTGGCGAATCGCTCGGTATTCCGGCGGGCTTTCCCGCGAACGAAGAATGGTATCTTCTGCAGTTCCTTCTCGGCTTCGGGTGCCCAGACAGCAGCCGCAGCCGCTCCGGTGGCGGTTGCGACTTCGGGCGCCGGCGCAGCGGCCACAGCGACTTCCGGCGCAGCGATGGGTTCCGCGACCGGCGCGGCGTGGCCGGTGCCGAGATGCGACGGCATTGCGCCGTCCTTGAACTCGAAATCGTCCTTGAACATCGTCAGGAGATGTTCTTCGAGGCCCATCATCAGCGGATGGACCCAGGTGTCGAAGATCACATTGGCGCCTTCGAACCCCATCTGCGGCGCGTAGCGCGCCGGGAAGTCCTGGACGTGCACCGGCGCCGAGATCACCGCGCAGGGAACGCCGAGCCGCTTGGCGATGTGGCGCTCCATCTGGGTGCCCAGCACCAGCTCGGGATGCAATTCGGCGACCTTGGCCTCGACCTCGAGATAGTCGTCGGTGATGAGCGGCTCGACATCGTAGTGCTTGGCGGCTTCGCGCAGCTCGCGACCGAACTCGCGGCTGTAGCTGCCGAGCCCGACCACCTTGAAGCCGAGTTCTTCGGATGCGATCCGCGCCGCGGCGATGGCGTGGGTGGCGTCGCCGAAGATGAACACGCGCTTGTTGGTCAGATAGGTCGAGTCGACCGAATGCGAGTACCACGGCAGCCGGGTCGAGGATTCCTGCAGGACGGCGGTCGGATCGATGCCGGCGAGCGCCGCCACTTCCTTGATGAAGTCGCGAGTCGCGGAGACACCGATCGGCACCGTCTTGGTGAACGGCTGATGGAAGATGCGGTGCAGCCAGGAGGCCGCCTGCCCGGCGATCTCCGGATACATCACCACGTTGAAATCGGCATCGCCGAGCCGGGCGATGTCCGCCGGCGTGGCGCCCATCGGCGCGACGACGTTGACGTCGATGCCGAGCTTGCCGAGCAGGCCGGTGATCTCGGTGATGTCGTCGCGATGGCGGAAGCCGAGCGCGGTGGGTCCGAGCAGGTTGCAGGACGGACGGACGCCCGCGGCGCGCTCCGGACGCTTGGTGCCGGGCGCAGGCGCCTTCGGGCCGGCCAGCGCACGCACCAGCTGATACAACGTCTCGGCCGCGCCCCAGTTCTCCTTGCGCTGATAGGCCGGCAGGTCGATCGCGATCACCGGGATCGGAAAGCCGAGCGACTTGGCGAGTCCGCCGGGGTCGTCCTGGATCAGTGAGCCGGTGCAGGACGCACCGACGATCATCGCCTGCGGCTGGAAGCGCGCATAGGCATTGCGGGCCGCGGTCATGAACAGTTCGGCGGTGTCCTTGCCGAGATCGCGCGCGGCGAACGTCGTGTAGGTCACCGGCGGCCGCTTGTTGCGGCGCTCGATCATGGTGAACAACAGATCGGCGTAAGTGTCCCCCTGCGGGGCGTGCAGAACGTAGTGCAGCCCTTCCATGCCGGTGGCGACACGCATCGCGCCGACATGGGGAGGCCCTTCATAGGTCCAGACGGTGAGCTGCATGATCAGGCCACCAGCTTGGCGCGGCGCACGAGCGGACGCGCGAACAGTTCAGCGAGGTCGGCCGCCTGCTCGTAGCCCTGGATCGGGGTGAACACGAGCTCGATCGACCATTTGGTCGTGATGCCTTCGGCCTCCAGCGGATTGGCAAGGCCGAGACCGCACACCACGATGTCGGGACGCGCGAGACGGCAGCGGTCGAGCTGCAGATCGACGTCCTGACCTTCGGTCAGCGCGACGCCGGCGGGCAGCAGCTTCAACTCTTCCGCGAGATGCTCGCGATGCAGATAGGGCGTACCGACTTCCACCAGCTTCATCGACAGCTCGCGCGACAGGAATCGCGCCAGCGGAATTTCGAGCTGGGAATCGGGGAAGAAGAAAATGCGACGGTCGGCGAGTTCGGTCTTGTAGGCCGCGAGCGCACGCTCGGCGCGGGCCCGGTTCGGCTCGGTCACCTTGTCGAAGGTCGCAGCGTCGACCCCGAACGCATCGGCGGCGGCGCGCAGCCAGCCGGTGGTGCCTTCGACGCCGAGCGGGAACGGCGCGGCGAGCCGCTTGGCGCCGCGTTCCTGCAGCGCCCGCACCGTGTCCGGCAGGAACGGCTGCGCCATCAGGATCTTGGTGTTCGGGCCGACGCTCGGCAGCGCGGTCGATTTGCGCGGCGGGAAGAACGCGACCGGTCCGATGCCGAGCGCGTCGAACATCCGCATGAACTGATCTTCGACGACGTCGGCGAGCGAGCCGACCACCAGCAGCGACGACGTTTCGTCCTGCGCCGCGGGCAGCGCCGGCACCAGCGACGCCAGGCAGGCGTCCTCGCCCTGGGTGAAAGTGGTCTCGATGCCGCTGCCCGAGTAGTTCAAAATCCGTACGCCCGGCGAGAACCGCTGCGACAGCCGCAGCGCGGCGCGCGACAGGTCGAGCTTGATCACTTCCGAGGGGCACGAGCCGACCAGAAACAGCAGCTTGATGTCCGGCCGCCGCGTCAGTAATTGCGTGACGACGCGGTCGAGCTCGTCGTTGGCATCGGTGAGGCCGGCGAGATCCTTCTCTTCCATGATCGCCGTGCCGAACCGCGGTTCGGCAAAGATCATCACGCCCGCGGCGGACTGGATCAGATGCGCGCAGGTGCGCGAGCCGACGACGAGGAAGAACGCGTCCTGGATTTTCCGGTGCAGCCAGACGATGCCGGTAAGACCGCAGAACACTTCACGCTGGCCGCTCTCGGTGCGGACTTGACGCGAGACCGGGTCTTCCGCCGTCGCGGTACAAGTGGGGACATGAACGGTCATGCGCGGCTCCCGGAGATGCTGGGAGCGCTCGTCGCCGCGATCCGCTCGTCGCGACGCGCGGCGCGGAGCTTGAGCAGGAATTGCGTGGCATTGACCACGTAGGTCGCATAGGCCGCGAGCGCCACCATCATCTGCTGACGTGGATCACCGATGCCGGCAAACAGCATCACCAGGTACGCGGTATGCAGCGCGAGGACGAGGAAGCTGAACACGTCTTCCCAGAAGAACGCCGGAGCAAAAAGATAGCAGCCGAATACCTCGCGCTCCCAAATCGCACCGGTGATCATGATCGTGTAGAGCACCAGCGTCTTGATCACGACCGACGCCGTCGCAACGCTGTAACCGTCTCCGGTCCAAAGATAGCGGAGCACCAGCCCGAGGCTGATCAGGAAGACCAGAAACTGTACCGGCGCCAGGATTCCCTGCACCAGCGTCCACTTTGTTGCATCGCGGCGGACCCGCTCTTCCGGCGTGTAAAGCGTCTTAAGCTGTTGCAACGGCTGCCGAACCTGTGAGGCGTCAGAAACAGTTCCCTGCGGCACCGCGGAAGATGTTTTGACGGCGTCAATGTAAAGAACGTTTGACACATTCGGTTCGCGGTGATGCGATACCGATGAAGCCGAGGAGGAGGTGGGCACCGTCGCACCGAGACCCTCATTTCCTTGATCTGATGCTGTTCGACGATGCACCGCGCCACTCCCTAAGTGCGGGCTGATCCACAAAGGCTAATCTCCGATGTCACTACTGTCAACCAAACCATACGTAAATTAAACTTGACGGTCATGAGGCCGGCCGGGTTATCTGGGTGAGGAGGGAGTATTCAATGACCGACAGGAACGAACTCTCGATCCAGAACGTCACCGAGATGGACCGGACCTCGATACCGTCCGATCCACTGGGATTTTCTGCTCCCGAACCGATTTGGCGATATCGGCCGCCGATCAGCGGCAGCGGTATTGCGCATACGATTCGTACCCAGATGCTCCCCCAGGTTGGCTTCGCCCTGCGCTCCATGTCCTTTCCGAACATTCCGGCTCCGGCCGATCCGGCAGCGCCGTTCGAGGTGCAGCAGTTCACGTTCCTGGTGCTCGGCGCCGACGAGAGTGCCGCCTTCGCCTATGTCGAGAGTCTTATCGCGCGAGGCGCCCCGACTGATTTGATCTTCCTCAACCTGCTCGCGCCGGCCGCGCAACGGCTCGGCGAGATGTGGGAGGACGACACGACCGACTTCGCCAACGTCACGCTCGGGGTCAGCCGCCTGCAGCGCATTCTCCGGCATCTCGGCGAGAAATATTCAGCCGCCGAAGGCGTTCAGCGAAGCGGCGCGGCGCTGCTGACCACCATCCCGGGGGAGCAGCACAGTTTCGGGCTGGCCATGGTCGCGGAGTTCTTCCGGCACGACGGCTGGGACATTTGCACCGGGCCGTTCGCGTCCCACCGCGAAATGTCATCGCTTGTCGCCGAACGCTGGTTCGACGTGGTCGGCTTCTCGGTGACCAGCGATCGCCGCCTGGACGATCTGAAGCGCAATATCCACGACGTCCGGCGCCAGTCCCGCAATCGACGCATCGGCATCATCATCGGCGGTCCGATGCTGGTGCATCGACCCGAGCTGACCAGTTCGCTCGGGGCCGACATGATGGCGTCCGACGGCGCGCAGGCGCCGCAACTTGCGCGCGACTTGATCGCAGCCCTGAAAGACCGAAGCTGAGTCTGCTAGACGTTCGCGACCCCGCTCCAGCTCTGCTATGATCCGGCGTCAAGCCGGGGAGCCTAAATGGTCACTGCAGTCACCGCGGACAGCGGCGCGTCGAGCGTCGTGACCGCACTCTATGTTCGCACCAGAGCGTTGCATCTCGAAGCGGAGCGGACCGGCGTCGTGGCCGAGATCCTGCGCGGCGGCGCGAGCCGCGAGGGCTATGCCCTGCTGCTGCGGAACCTGCATCCGGCCTATCGCGAAATCGAGGACGGGATCGAGCGCCATCGCAACAGTCCGATCCTCGCCCCGCTGGCCCGCTGGCGTTTGGCACGGACGTCCGCGATCGCGGCGGATCTGACGGCACTGGCAGGGCCGGATTGGGCTGCGCAATGGCCGTTGCTGCCGGAGGGCGAGGCCTATGCCCGTACGATCTCACGCGCCGCCGAAGGCGACGGCAGCCGGCTGATCGCGCACGCCTACACCCGCTATCTCGGCGACCTCAATGGCGGTCTGATCGTCCGCCGGCTGCTGGAAAAGTCACTGGGCCTCGGCGCAGGCGAACTGTCGCACTACGATTTCTCGGCGATCGCCGAGCCGGCGGCGCTGAAGACCGATTATCGTCAGGCCCTGGAACGGGCCGGCGCAGCCGCCCACGACACCGATGCGATCGTCGCAGAAGGTGCAGTCGCCTTCGAATGCAACATCGCATTGTCGATCGCGGTGCAGCGGCATCTTGCCGGCAAACCGGCGCCGCAGTCACAGGGCGTCGGATCGCCGTAAGACCGATTCGCGATCGCACCGGGCGCGCAACGACACGCGCGCGCATCGGTGTCGATTCGATCTACGCTGAGGCACGCGTCGCTACTTCTTCGTCTTGCGATTCGAGGGCGTGCCGTCGCCGGCGGTACGCGACGCGTGCAGCATCAGATGCTCGAGCACTTCCGCGGTGCGCAGTGTCGAATCGCGAACGCCTTCGAGCATTTCGGCGATCCGTCCGGTCTCGACGCCGTAGGTGATTTCCAGCGCTGCGAGCTGCGCGTTCTCGACCAGCGACGACAGCAGGTTCTGGTAGACGAGGTCGGACTTCGAATCGAGCCGCACGCTGCTGACGCGGGCGCTCTTGATGATGCCTTCCTGGAATCGACTGCGCGCAGCGTCCGCCGCACGGCGGTCGGCGTTGTCGGTGAAGATCAGCACGAAGCCGAGAGCGCGGTCGCGCGACGGCATCACCGGGTCGGCCCGCACCATCAGCGGCCGCGCCTCGTTTCCATCACCGCGCAACATCAACTCGCCTCGCCAGCCGCGCTGCCGATTGATGAGCTCGCCGACATTGCGCATGAAGTCGTAGGGCTCGAGGAAGGCCGAGGCCAGATCGTCGAGACGGTGGACCGGCGGATGCGAGGTCGGCAGCATCGAGGTGAAGGCGTCGTTCATCAGCAGGATCTTGCCTTCGATGTCCGCGATCACCACCGGATGCTCGGAGGTCAGCACCTGCCGC
Source organism: Rhodopseudomonas palustris (assembly GCA_016215605.1). Lineage (GTDB taxonomy): Bacteria > Pseudomonadota > Alphaproteobacteria > Rhizobiales > Xanthobacteraceae > Rhodopseudomonas > Rhodopseudomonas palustris_L. Next base: position 222,699 of record JACRJB010000014.1, on the reverse strand, counting down.
GAGAACTGGTCGAGCTGCTCCTGCGCGATCAGCGTCCGCACCGCGCGGAACTGCAGCACGATGTCGGCGACCGACTGACCGATCGTCCGCGCCGCAGCGAGGTCGGCCGGCGTCCAGGGATCAGACGTCCCCTCCACCACCTGATTCCATTTGGCGAACGAGCGCCGCGGCGACAGATCGGCCGGCTTGTCGCCGATCACGAACGGCTTCTTCGGATCGCCGCCCCAGGTGACGGTACGCACCCGCTCGGGCCGGAACCAGATCAGAAATTCGCTCGGATGATTGGACACCGGCGCGGCGGCCACGCCGCTCGCGACGCGGGTCAGCGGCGCGAATTCCGGCGCATCGAGACCGAGCGACGAGGTCGATGTCACCGAGGCGCGCGGCCGGCGGCTGAGCCAAGCGGCGATCGTCCGGATGTCCTGGGTGCCGGGCACCTCTCCGGTGGTGGTCACCTGCCCTTCATACACCAGCGCCGCGCCGGTGGCGCTGACCGGCTGCAGGATCGATTGCGTGGTGTCGAAGATCGCCGTGCGCCAGTCGCCCTCGCGCGAGATCGCCTCGATCATCCGCTGCTCGAGCCGCTGCACGAACAGCTCCGACTGGCTTTGCGCAAAGCTCTCCAGCGCGGTGATCCGGGTGGCGATCGCCTCGGCTAGCAGTTCGCAGACGGCGCGCAGTTCGAAATGGATGAAGCGCGGTTGATAGTGATGGCAGGCGACCAAGCCCCACAGCTTGCCGCCGACCACCAGCGACACCACGAGCGTGGCGCGCACGCCCATGTTCTTGAGATATTGCAAATGGATCGGCGACATCGAGCGCAGGAAGCAGCTCGACATGTCGAGGTCGCGCCCGGTCAGCGGCGACAGCTGCGGCTGCAACGGCACCGGTTCGTAGCCGACATCGACCAGCACGCGCACCCGGATGCGCTCGTACAAACGCCGCGCCATCTGCGGAATGTCGGAGGACGGATAGCGGTTGCCGAGATAGGATTCCAGACCCGGGACGTGGCGCTCGGAGAACACCTCCCCGTGGCCCTCCTCGTCGAAGCGGTACACCATCACCCGGTCGTAGCCGGTGCGGTTCTGAAACAGCACCGCCGCTTCCTCGCACAGCGCGCGGATCGAATTCGCCGAGCGGATCTTGTCCAGTGCCTGCCCGACCATCCGTGACAGATCGACGGGCGGGCCGGCGCGCTCCAGCTCGACGATCAGGCCGCCTTCGGCAGGGCGGTGAATCAGGCCGTCGAAGTCGGCACCCGGCTTGCCGATCCGGCAGCGGACCGCGATCGGCGTCCCTTCGGACGTCGGATCGAGATGCGGCAGGATGCGAAACAGCAGGTCACCTTCGAGCTCGGCGAGCGGAAGCCCGAGCACCTGCTTGACGTTGAGGAATTCGGTGGCGTTGGCGCTGGCCTGGATAATGCGATGATCCGGCTCGCTGATGACCAGCAGAGCGCCATGAGGCTGGATCGAGCCAGCGAGATGAATCTGCTCCTGCTCGCAATTCGAAAGGTCGGCGGTTCCGAATGCGGGGGAGATGGTCGCTTCAGCCGTCACTCATTCCTCAGAATTGTCTTGGGGACCGGAGGCCTTGTCGTCGAGCCCGTAGCGCGCGAGCTTGGCATAGAGGCTCTGTCGGCTCAACCCGAGCAATTCTGCGGTTGCCGTGCGGTTGCCTTTGGTTAGTTCCAGCGCTTCCTTGACGTAGTGACGCTCGACGATGCCGACCGTGTTCTTGACCAGCTTGCGCAACGACGAGCGGCCGAGCTGCTTGCTGATCGGCCCCAGCGCAGACCGCAGGGCATCGGTTTCGCCGCCGCCGAGACGTCGCGAGACGTTGCGGATCAGCACCCCGACATAGTTCTGGGCGTCGCCATCGACCGCCGAGATCTCGACCTCGGTCTCACTGCCGAGTTCACCGCGAATGGTGGTCTGGAACAGCCGGACGGTCTTGTAGCGCTGCAGATGCGACAGCAGCGCGGCGAGATCGGCGCCCGGCTGATTCAGCCAGCGCCCGAGCGACTCGCCGATCGCGGAGCCCTTCGAGCCGATCTGCACGATATCGAGAAACGCCTGATTGGCGTGGCGAATGACGCCGCCCGCGTCGAGCGCGACGAAGCCGTCCGGGACACGGTCGATCAGCGTCTTGAGGACGGTCGGTTCGGCGCGATCGTCGTCCCGCAACGTGGTGGCGACGGGCGAGAATTGCAGCAGGAAGACCTGGCCCTGCTCCGAGGACACCAGCGACCCGCGCAGCATCCACGGACGTCCGTCACGGCCGAGATGCACCAGAATGCTCAGCGCCTTGCCGCGATCGCGCACGCGCGCCAGCATTTCGCGCACCGCATCGCGGTCAACCTCGACGACTTCGGGGAGGATTTCGCGGCCGGTGACATCCTCGTTGCCGCGGTCGATCCCGCTCAGGGCCTGCACCGCGGCGCGGTTGGCCTCGACGATGCGCAGATCGCTCGCCGAGACGATCATCACCGCCTCGGTCGCGGCGTCGAACACCAGCCGATAGCGCGTCTCCATTTCGCGCAGCCGCCAGTAGTCGCGCTCGATGGTTTGCTGCGCCGCAATCAGGCGCGCATGCAGTTCGGTCACCGCCTGCAGGTTCTTTCCAACCGCGAGCAGCCCGGTTCGGTCGCCGAGCAGCATGGTGGTGAACTCGATCGGGATTTCGGCGCCCGACGGGAACCGCTGATTGATCTGGCGAAATGCGGAGATGCCGCTGGTGCGGGCGTCCTCGACCATCCGCCGGACCTTGTCGCCGCCGTCTTCGCCGGCGATGTCGGTCCAGGCCCGGCCAAGCCAGACCTCGACACTTTCTCCGGCCAAGGCCGGTGAGAGCGTGGCGTCCTGGATCACCCCATCCATATCGAGCAGGAGGGTGATGTCAGGCTGAACTGGTTTTGCAGACATCGATCCACTCGTGGGCGGTCCGGCGTCACCGAGACGCAATCGAACGGTCACGCCCAGCAGCAATTATGCAGACTGCGTGCCATTGACAAGTGCGCCGGTCACGACAACCGTCCATAAATTCGTCGAATTGACTATTTGGCAATAAAATTTCGCAGATTCAATGCGATAACGTGCAAAAACTTCCCCCCCTGCAACCCTGCCATTGTCAGAATTGCTTTACAGGCCACATTAGAACGGGTTTGGATATCATGGGCGTCCGGCCCTTGTGGGCCCGATTCCGTTGGGCGCAACGACGAGATCTATGGAGAGAGACGTGGTCCGAAAACTTCTCGCACTTGTTACGATTACCGCTGCCGCAGGATCTCTGTCGACCGGTATCGCCTCGGCGCAAGACGCCGCCAAGGGTGAAGCCGTGTTCAAGCAGTGCCAGACCTGCCATCGCGCCGACAAGAACATGGTCGGCCCGGCGCTCGGCGGCGTTATCGGCCGCAAAACCGGCACCGCTGCCGGCTTCAGCTATTCGCCGCTCAACCACGCTGCCGGCGAAGCCGGGCTGGTGTGGGATCAGGCCAAGATCGTCGACTATCTGGTCGACCCGAACGCCTTCCTGAAGAAGTTCCTCACCGACAAGGGCCAGGCCGACAAGGCCACCGGCTCCACCAAGATGACCTTCAAGCTGGCCAACGAGCAGCAGCGCAAGGACGTCGCGGCTTACCTCGCGACGCTGAAGTAAGCGGCTCGGCACATCGCCGAACTGAATCCGACGCAAAGCTCCGGTTCTGATCCGTCAGAACCGGAGCTTTTGCGTTTGAGGAACCGACGGCGCGAGCGGCAGGCGCTCGCTTCAGGCGTGCAGCGTCAGCTCCGCCAGCGGCGGCGGACGTCGATCAGGTGCGCCGCTCCGGCCGCCATCAGGCAGATGATCGGCACGATCGCTGCGGATCCGGCCAGCACGGCGCGCAGCGCCAGCAGCATCAAGGCGCCCGAGCACATGCCGGGCAGGAAATCGGCCGGCGCGATGCCCCGCTTCTTCCACAGCCAATAGCCGATCACCGCGAGCGCCTCGAGCACGAGCACGATCAGCACGGCGTCGACGAAGACACCGCTGGCGAACAGGTCTGACATCATCGACATGGCGGACACCGCGGGCGAGACCCATCAGGCGATCAGGAGAACGGGGCGTTGAGCTGCACCACTGTCCAGTTCAGATACGCCGCGAAGCTGACCCACAGCAGATACGGCAACAGATAGTAGCTGGCGATCCGCGCGCTGCGCCAGAACACCACGATTCCGGCCAGCACCGAGAGCCACAACAGCGGCACTTCCAGCAACGCCCAGTCCGGCCGCTGCACCGTGAAGAACAGCATGCTCCACAGCACGTTGAAGAAGCCGTTGGCGGCGAATAGCCCTACCACCCACTCGCGCTGCGCCCGGGTGCGGGCGCCGCGCCAGGCATAGGCGGCCGACATCGCGGCCAGCGCGAAGATCACCGTCCAGGCCGGCCCAAAGGCCCAGTCTGGCGGCTGCCACCAAGGCTTGATCAGGCTTTGGTACCAAATGCCGGTGTCGGTGAGCGAGCCGCCGAGCAATCCGACCAGGAGGGCAACGGCGGCGGCAACGAAAATCGGATTCAAAGCGGACCTGCAGCAATCACACCGAAGCCAAGCCGGTCATGTGGGCGAGATTTTTGAAGAAGATCCGGACATGGGCGATCGGCTTGGCGCGCACCAGCTTCTTGTTCATGTAGGCGTCCCAGGTCAGCTTCTGCACGTCGCGGTCGCGGCAGATGCTGACGAACTGTTCGCGCCGCTTGTCGCTCGCGTACCAGTACCACTGCATCAGGCCGAGGATCCGGAACACCGACCCGTTGGAGCGCATGAAGCGCTTGCGCGCCAGCTTCAACGCCTTGGCGTCGGCAGTTTCGAGGAATTCACCGACCGCCTCGGCGGCCAGCCGCCCGCCGAGCAGCGCGTAGTAGATGCCCTCGCCCGAAGCCGGAGCCACCACGCCGGCGGCATCGCCGGCGAGCAGAACGCTGTGGCCGTCGTCCCAGCGCGGCAGCGGATGCAGCGGGATCGGCGCGCCTTCCTTGCGAATGGTCTCGACCTCGTCGAGGCCGGTCTGCTTGCGCAATTCGGCGACCGAATCGCGCAGCGAGAAGCCCTTGTGCATCGAGCCGGTGCCGACGCTGACAGTGTCGCCATGCGGAAACACCCAGCCGTAGAAATCGGGCGACACCTTGCCCTGATAATACACGTCGCAGCGCCGGCTTTCGTAGGCGGCCCGCTGTTCGGCCTGCGGCGCCTTGATGATCTCGTGATAGGCGAACACGAACGGCACGCGATCTGCGTCCGGCAGGAACTGCCGGGCCACGCTCGACACCGCGCCGTCGGCGCCGATGATCGCCCGGGCCCGCACGGTCTGCTCCTGCATGGTGCCGTCGGGCTGACGCTCCTCGTAGTGAACGGTGTTGACGCCGCTCTCGTCGCGGGTGAAGCGCCGGAACAGGCCGGTGCGGCGCTCGGCGCCGACGCTCGCGGCGCGCTTGCGCAGCCACTCGTCGAAATGCTCGCGATCGACCATGCCGACGAAACCGCCATCGATCGGCATGTCGACCTCGACATTGGTCGGCGACACCATGCGTGCGGCGTTGATCTTCGCCACCAGCATGCCGTCGGGGATCGCGAAATCGCGGATGGCGCGCGGCGGAATCGCGCCGCCGCACGGCTTGATGCGGCCGGCGCGGTCGAGCAGCACGACGCGTTTGCCGGCCCTCGCCAGGTCGCACGCCGCAGTGGCGCCGGACGGACCGCCGCCGACAACGACAACGTCATAGATCGCGGAATTCTCGCTCATCTCAACCTCCCGCAACTGCAGCATTGGACAAATCGACGACTTCGCTCCGACCCTGCGCGGAGCGCATCTGGGCGCGATGCACCCACACCGCCATCACCGCGGAGGCGATGAACAGGCCGGCCTCGGCTGCGAACACCGACGCATAGGACAGCGCCGGCGAGGACAGGATGAAGCGCGCGATGTCGCTGGCCAGCGTGCCGACGAAACCGCCGATGCCGAAGGCGATCGCCTGCGCCGCGCCCCACAGACCCATCCGGACGCCTTCGCGTTTCTCTCCGCCCGCGGTGACCAGCTCCATCATCGAGCCGATCGCCGCGACCGCATAGGCGCCGTTGGTGACGCCGAGCAGAAACACGGTCTCGCGCAGCGGCCAGGACGGGCCGACCATCGCCGCGGTGGACAGACCCAGCAACGCCATCGCCGAAGCGAGGCAGCCACCGACGGTCCAGACCTGCAGGTTGCCGCGGGACTTCGGGAACAATGCGCCGATCAGCGGGACCAGGGCCATGCCGAGCAGCGTGCCGCCGTGCTGCACGCTCGACAGTTTGGTGGTTTCGCCCGGGGTGAAGCCGAACACCGCGCCGGCGAACGGCTCCAGGATCAGGTCCTGGGCGCTGTAGGCGAGCATCGACACAAACACGAAAATCGCGAACCGGCGCGCCTGCGGCTCGGCCCAGACTTCCTTGAACGCGGCGCGGAACGAGCCCTTCTCGGCGGCCTGCCGGGCCACGGCCGCAGCAGTGGCGGCCTTGCCTTCGATGCCCCAGACGCCGACGAAGGTCAGCAGCATCGCGATCAGCGACACGCCCCCCGAGACCGCGACCAGACGCGCCGGCGAGAACGGATCGAGCAGATGACCGGCGAAGCCGGTGGTGACGATGAAGCCGGCGATCATCATGACCCAGACGATGGTCGCGGCCGCGGCGCGGCGGCGCTCATCGGTGCGCTTGGCGAGCAGCACCAGCAGCGAGGTGCCGGCGGCGCCGACGCCGCCACCGATCAGACAGAACGCGACGATCGCCAGCGCGACGCCGAACAGCGGCTGGGTGCTCATCCAGGCGGTCGCCACCGCGGCGAGGAAACCGCCGAGCGCCAGCACCGCCATGCCGCCGATGATCCACGGCGTGCGCCGCGCGCCGCGGTCGGAGCCGTGGCCCCAGGCCGGGCGGAACACCTGCAGCGCGTAGTGAATCGCGACCAGCGCGCCGGGCAGCATCGCCGGCAGCGCCAGCTCCACCACCATCACCCGGTTCAGCGTGGACGTGGTGAGCACCACGATGGCGCCGAGGCCGGTCTGCACCAGCCCCATCCGGACAATGCCGAGCCAGGACAATGGTCGCATCATGATCAGGCGCCTCCGGTCGGGTTGACGTTCATACCGCGGGTCCGAACGGCGACACCGCAACCGCGCTCGCCATCATACCCATGACATAGAGAGCGACACCGAGGCCGCTGAACCAGGTGGCGCGCTCGACCGGCGCGCGCAGGAACCGAACCATCAGCCCGAGCTGCAACGCCAGGACGAGGCCGACGATGCCGGCCTGAATCGGCCGGTCCCACGCCAGCAGCAGTGCGATCACCACCACCTGCGGGATCGCCATCACGGCGCAGGCGACACGGGCGGCGTTGTCGACACCGAGCTTGACCGGCAGCGAGCCGACGCCGGTCTTGATGTCACCTTCGATCGACTTGAAGTCGTTGAGCGTCATGATGCCGTGCGCGCCGGCGCTGTACAGCAGCGCCAGCGTCACGATCCACCACGGCGGCAGGCCGCCGAGCATCACCGCGGCGCCGGTGAACCAGGCGAAGCCCTCATAGGTGATCGCGCAGGCGCCGTTGCCGAGCCAGCCGTTCTGCTTCAGCCGGAACGGCGGCATCGAATACATCCAGGCCAGCACCAGACCGAGCGCGGCGGCGCCGAACACCCAGACGCCGAGCTGGCTGGCGAGCAGCAGCGAGGCGCCGGTCCAGAGACACGAGAGATACAGCCCCCAACGTCCCGGGATGCGGCCCGACGGAATCGGCCGGTTCGGTTCGTTGATCGCGTCGACGTCGCGGTCGAACCAGTCGTTGACAACTTGGCTGCTGGCGACCAGCAGCGGCCCGCACAGCACGATGCCGGCGATCACTTCCGGCCATCGCGCGGAAAGCGGCACGCCCGACGACACCACGCCGCAGGCGAACGCCCACATCGGCGGAAACCAGGTGATCGGGTGGAGCACCTCGAGCACGGCCGACAGCGCCGGGCGCGCGACCATGGCGTTGCTCATCGGCGTCGCATCGGTCTTACTCATCGGCGGCCTCTCCTTCCGGCGCATGTTCCGCAAGGCCGTAGCGACGCAATTTCACGTAGAGACTCTGCCGGCTCAGTCCGAGCATGTCGGCGGCCGACGCGCGGTTGTCGCCGGTCAGCTCGAGCGCCGCCTCGATCGACAGTTTCTCGATCACATCGGTGGTCTCACGCACCAGGTCGCGCAGCGGCACCCGACCGATCAGCTCGGTGAGCTGAGCCACCGAACGCGGCAGCTCACGCTTCGAACTCGGCGACGCCGGCAGACGCTTCTCGACGTTGCGGATCGCGAAGCCGAAGCACGGCTTGTCCTCGATGTCGTTCAGCGCCACCGCCGACACCTCGACTTCGGCCGCAGCGCCGTATTCACCGCGCAGCACGGTGGCGAACAGCTTGATGGTGCCGCTCTGCCGCAGATTGGCCAGCGCCACGCTGAGGTCGACGCCGGTGCGTCCGAGCCAGCGGTCGAGCAGTTCGCCGCGGGCCTGTTCGGCGCTGCCGAGCTGCGCCATCTCCAGGAAGGCGAGATTGGCCCGCACCACGCGGCCGTCGAATTGGGTGATCACCAGCGCATCGGCGGCGGATTCGAAATACTTCAGCAGCAGCGACGCGTTCTTGGTCGCGCCGCTCTCCGGAAACGCCGATTGCGAGGTCAGCCGAACCAGCAGCAGCGAGGCGTTCTCCTGCCGGAACAGCGACGCCGCCAGTTCGCATTCACGAGCGCCATTGGCGAGCCGCACCTTGGCGCGGCCGTCGCGGCCGGTGGAGCGGACGTCACCGAACAGATTCAGCACGGCCTGCTGATCGGCGCCGTCGAAATAGCCGCTGACGGGCGAATTCAGGGTCTGCGGCGCCGTCGTGTCGAACAGCGCCAGCGTCGCCGGATTGGCATCGACAATCAGTTCGCTGGTCGCGTCGACGATCATGACCGCTTCCGAAGAGACTTGAAACAGCAGCCGGTAGCGCGTTTCGGCGTGCCGGAGCCGGATATAGTCCCGCTCCATCGACTGCTGAGCGTTGATTAGCCGCTGCTGCATCATCGCGAGTTGACGCAGATCACGACCGACCACCAGCAGCCGGTCGTCGCGTCCGAAATTGACGGCCGAGTACAGCACCGGCACGTCCTCGCCGCCCGGCGACGGATGGTTGACCTGGCGCCAGGTCGAGGCGTCACGCACCGTGGCGTCCAGCAGCAATTCGCGGATTTTCGGCTGGGTGTCCGAGGTCACGATGTCGACCAGCCTGGACCCGAGCCATCGGCCCTGACCGTCCAGTTCGAGCGCAAGCTCGTCTTTGTTGAACGCCACGTCCCGGATCACGCCCTGCGCGTCGACCACCAGCGCGACGTCGGTCGCAGCGGCGATCAGTTTCGCGGCAGATTGAGCACCGAGATCCCCCAGCGACTCCTTCGGAGATTTGAACACTTGCACCAGGGCAAATATCCTCCTGCAAAAACTCGTCCTCCACTCCGGCGTCCGTCCTACAAGTCGAGTCTTCTTATTGATCCCGAGCCCTCTGGGTGGCTCCGAGTCGTCATTGTCGAGCTTGTGGTTGGCCTTCCGGGCCCGGGTGGGAGGCGCTTCCTTTACCGCACATCGTCACGGACGTCATTAACCGTCAGGAAAAACTTCTTTCGGGTGACTCGGCTTCGGGGCGGAAAGTAACAACGCACGCCTGATCGGTTTTTTACAATCAGGCGTGCGCAATCTTGTGTCCGTTAGACGTCGGGTTGCACTACCGCGGCGGAGCGAGGCCGTGCTTCACACCCCAGTCGAACCAGTTGTCGACCACCGGGCCGGTGAGGATGATGCCGATGGCACCGGTCAGCGGGCAGAGCACCGCAAACCACCAGGCCCAGCGATGGATCGATTCGGCCGTCGCGTTGAAGCCCATCGTCCAGCGCCAGAACAGAGCAGCGCGTTCAAGTGCGGTACCGCGGTCCAGCATCTGCTCGATTTCGCGCTCGCCGCCGTAGCGGCTCACGGCCAGAATGGTCGCACCATGCATGGCGAACAGCAGGGCCGAACCATACAGGAAGGCGATCGAGAGACAGTGGAAGGGGTTGTAGTAGAGGTTGCCGTACTTGATCGAGAAGTTGTTGGTCCAGTCGAGATGCGGGAAGACGCCGAACGGCGGAGCTTCACTCCACGACCCCATCAGCAGCGGCTGAATGAAGCCGAGCGCCAGATAGAGCAGGATCGCCGACGCGAATGCCCACGACACGTGGGTACCCATCCCGAGCGCCCGCGAGCGGCGATAGGTGCGAACCCACCACAGCGCGATGGACACTGTCAGGAAGAAGCCGGCCATCAGCCACCAGCCGCCTTCCTTGAGCGGCGGAATGGTCAGGCCGTATTCCGGCTTCGGCGGCTCGAGCGCGAGCCAGCAGAACTGGCGCAGGAATTCGATCGGGCTCCAGTCCACCGACGCCAACATGTTGAGGCCGATGATCTCGATCGCGACGAAGCCGCACAGGACCGAACAGACCCCGGTGAAACCGAGATAGATCGGACCCACCTGCGCATCGCCGATCTTACCAAGCCAGTAGGAGAACGTGGTCTTGGTCTCGCGCGGGGAGCTGCCGGGTCGTAGCGGCACCCCCGCATAGGCAGGTCCTTCGACCTGAACCTGTGTGAAGATGTTCTGATATTGGGCCATGACAAGACTCTCTTGTGACCGGTTGAATTACGACTTCCAGATCGGCAGGTTGCGCCACCAGTTCCACCAATCCGGCCACGAACCACCTTCTGCGAGCACCGGGCCGCTGAGGATCATGCAGACCGCGCTGAAGAACACAGCCGCCAGCGCCAGGAACAGGCCGAGGCGGTGAATGCCGATGGTACCGATCGAATAGCCGACGAGGTCGCGGAAGATGGTGTTCTCGTGCTCCGGCGACTTGACGGGCTCACCGCGATCCGGGTTGAGGGCCGACAGAACCAGGCCGCCATGCAGCGCCAGCGCCAGACAGGTCGTGAAGAAGAAGGTGATCGCGATCATGTGCGCGGGATTGTAGTGGAACTGGCCGTAGGAATAGCCGGTGTTCGACACCCAATCGAGATGCGTGAAGATACCGTAGGGGAAGCCGTAGCTCCAGGAGCCCATCAGAACCGGACGAATGACCACCAGCGTGACGTAAGCGAAGATCGCGAAGCTGAAGGCGAACGGCACGTGATAACCGATGCCGAGCTTGCGGCAGATTTCGACTTCACGCAGCGCCCACGAAACGAACGCGCCGGTTGCGAAGATCGAGACCCACTGCCAGATGCCGCCTTCGGCGAGCGGAGCGAAGCCCAAGCCGTACTTGGCGTCCGGCGGGTTGACGCTGATCTGCCACAGGACCCAGGTCGGGCCGAGCGCAGTATTCCAGATGATCAGGGCGGTCCCCATCAGGGCGCAGAAGACCGTCGCGACGCCGAAAAAACCAACATAGAACGGACCGACCCAGAAATCGAACAGGTCGCCTCCGATTAGCGTTCCGCCACGAACGCGGTATTTTTTCTCAAAACTGAGCATTGCCATCGATCGTTCCTCCGCGAGCGCGCCAGGGATAATCCATCGTAGTGATCCAGTTGAAATCGCTTCCCGGAAGCGGACGAGCCCGGCAGTTGGGTCCGTTTCCCGTCCGTTCCGGTAAGCAGTTCATCACGCCGTTAGACGGGCATGCTGGTGTAGGTCTGAGAGATCTCAGCCGTCTTCTTCGGGCCATCCAGCCAGTTGAAGCGGCTGGTGCTCAGCAGGATGAAGTGGATGATGATGGCCAGGCCGAACAGGAACACGAACAGCAGGACCAGCGCGCGACGCGGATCAAACAGAAGCCAAATTCGCCACATAGTAGTCGTCTCCCCTTAGCACAGATACGAAGTCAGTTGATGAACGCTGTCCATCGCGTAGCCAGTTGCCTTGGGCAGCCACGGACGCCACATCCAAGCGAGGATGTGAGCAACAACAGCAACCACGATGAAGAGGAAGAAGCTCGTCACGAAGATCGAGTGGAATTCCTTGGCTTCCGCTTCGGAAAGTCCCGAGATGGAACCGTCACTCATTTGGTACACCTCCTAGTGATGGCCTTTCGGCCGACACGCCGCCCAGACCGTGGGCGGCCAACGATTGCCGTATCGTTTCCGAAACGACAGCGAGTTACCGTTTCGTTTCCGAGAACGGCAGTGTTCCGTCCGGCGAGCCGGACGAAATTCGAATTACATTCCCATGAACGATGAAGTGACCATCACGCTCGCCGCGTTGTGGGCTTCACCGAACACCGATTGATGCTGTCCCGTCCTCGGGCGCCAGGGCATCATCCGCGTCACGATCGCGCGGACCAGAAACAACGCGTAGCAAGCGCCGAACATCAGCCGGCACTCGATCGCCGCGTGATCTTGGAGCAACCTCGAGCGACGGTCGGTGTGGACGTAGTCGGACATCGTCATCTCCTCACTCTTGGATTGCGCATATTTGGTCGCGACATTGTGAAGCGCATTGTTCTAGCTCAAATCGTCGTTACACAGTCTGCCCGTCCATCAGCGCAGCACGCGCTTTCGTGACGAATTCTTCGGTGACACGCTCCTGGCCGGCACGTCGCGCGCTGTTTTCTGCGGCATCGCGCAAGCGCTTCGCCGCCGAGATTCGCACCAGCACCGGATGGGCTTCGAGAACCTGGTCGAGCAACGCCTTGGCCTCGTCGCTCCAGAGTAGTTCTTCGTGACGCCGCGCCGGTGTCGGATCGACCCGATCGAGATCGCTGCCGAGCGGCAGGATGTTGAACAGCGCGTCGAACAGCGCGTTGCAGACTTCCTGGACCAGATAGGTCGCGCCCGAGTAGCCCATGAACGGCGTACCGAGATGGCGGCGGATCACCGCGCCCGGGAACGACGCCGGGATGTAGATCGCGCGGGCGCCGGCTTCGGCGAGATACATTCTTTCGTTGTAGCTGCCGAACATGATCAGCGGCGGCGTCTGCCGAATCGCGTTGCGGACCGCTTCGTTGTCCGGCTTGACCCCGGCCTTGCGCGACACCGCGAAGGTGCACGGCAGGCCCATCTCCTCTTCGAGGAAATGACGGATGCCGCGGGCGTAGGTATCGGTCGCGACGACCGCGAAGCTCGCGGTGCCGAAGAAGTCCTGGGTCACCGAACGCCACAGATCCCACAGAGGCTTGATCGTGGTGTTCTTCTCGCGTTCGATGAACGGCTCCGGATCGAGGCCGGTGAGTTCGCCGAGCTTGCGCAGGAAGCGCGTGGTCGAATGCAGCCCGATCGGCGCCTGCAGATACGGCCGCTCCAGCACTTCGCACAGCAGCCGGCCGAATTCGCGATACATGCAGACGTTGACGTCGGCATTCACCAATTTCGGAATGTCGGAGAGGTGCGTCCCGAGCGGGAACACCATGTTGACCTCGGCGCCGATGCCTTCGATCAGGCGGCGGATCTCGGCGAGATCCGACGGCATGTTGAAGGTGCCGTAGATCGGGCCGATGATGTTGACCCGCGGCTTTTCGCCGTCCTTGCGCTTGCGCTCCGGAATCTTCTTCGGGCCGTATTCCTTCCACAGCCAGGAGATCGCACGATCGGCGCTCTGCCACTGGTCCTCGTCGATGGTGCGCGGCAGGAAGCGCTTGATGCCGGTGCCTTCGGGCGTGACGCCGCCGCCGATCATTTCGGCGATCGAGCCGGTCACGACGACGGCCGGCATGAACGGATCGAGCGTCCGGTGCGCGCGCTTCATTGCGCCTTCGGTGCCGAGCTTGCCGAGCTCTTCCTCGCCGAGGCCGGTGACGACGATCGGCAGTTCGTGCGGCGGCAACGCGTCGGTGTAGTGCAGCACCGAGGTCACCGGCAGGTTCTCGCAGCCGACCGGGCCGTCGATGATGACCTGCAGGCCCTTCACCGCGGTGAAGGCATAGACGGCGCCCCAATAGCCGCCGGCGCGATCGTGATCGAGGACAAGCATCAGATCATCTCCTCCGCCTTGCGCTTCTTGGCTGCGGCTTCGATCTGCTTCCTGTATTTCTCGCGGAACGCCGGGTTGTCCTTCGGCGTGTCTTCCCAGACGCCCGCCGCGTAGCCCTGCCCGACCTCGCCGAAGAATTCCTTCATCTCGTCGAAGCGCGCCTGATTGCCGAGCGCCGCATTGATCACCTGCGCCAGCGAGCCGGCGCCGGCGACGCCGAACAGCGGCCGCGCCGAAATCAGATTGGTGAAATACAGGGCCGGGATCGCCATGGTCTTGGCCTTCTGCACCACCGGAGTGGTGCCGATCGCCAGATCCGGCTTGAATTCGTCGATCGCCGCAAAGTCCTGCTGGAGCGATGCGCGATACTGAACCTTGACGCCCTTGGCCTCGAGCCATTGGCGGTCCGGCTCCGACCACGGCGTGCGCGGCACCGCGGTGCCGACATAGGGCACGCGCGCGCCGCTTTCGATCAGCAGCCGCGCCACCAGAAGCTCCGAACCTTCATAGCCCGACACCGTGATCCGCGCGTCGATCGGCTTGGCGGCGAGCGCCGCCTTGATCATCGGCAGGAACTTGTTCTTGGCGGCGTCGATCTTGTCGCGCGACACGTTGCAGGCGGTGCCGATCGCTTCGAGCCAAGCTTCGGTGCCGTCATGGCCGACCGGTGCGGAGCCGACCGCTTTGCGGCCGGCGAGTTCGAACTGGCGGACGCAGGCGGTGTAGAACGGATGAAGCGCCGCGACGACCTGGCAATCCAGCGCGGCATACAGCTCACGCCATTCACGGGTCGGCACGACCGGGCCGGCGGCCAGGCCGAGCGGCTCGAGCATCAGGTTGATACCAACCGGATCGGCCGGGAAGACCTCGCCGAGCAGCGTCACGGTCGGTCGCTCGCTGCGGCCGCCGCGCGGCGCCTGCACCGGGCCCTGCTCGGCTTCCTTGCGGGCGTATTCCAGCATCGCGCCGGACAGAACGTCCTTGGCTTCGGCATGGGTCGGCACGCCGAAGCCCGGCACGTCGACGCCGATGATCCGGACGCCGTTGATTTCCTTCGGCAGCAGATCGAGCGGCACGCCGGACGCGGTCGGCACGCAGAGATTGGTGATGATGATGGTGTCGTAGTGCTCGGGATCGGCGAGCTTGTAGACCGCTTCGCGGATATCCTCGAACAGCTTGCCGGTGACCAGCGTCTCCGACGAGAACGGCACATAGCCGACGGTGCGGCGCGCGCCGTAGAAGTGCGACACGAAGGTCAGGCCATACACGCAGCAGGCCGAACCGGACAGGATCGTCGCGGTGCGGCGCATCCGCAGGCCGACGCGCAGGCTGCCGAACGCCGGGCACATGCTCTGCGGCTGATCGTGCGGTCCCTTCGGATAGTCCTCGGCGTAGCGCTCGAGAATCTCGCTCTTGCCGGCGGCCTCGGCGGCCGCCTTCATTTCCGAGGCGCCGGCGTGGCAGCCGAGACCGTCCGTCTTGGTCGCCGCCGCATTGATCGCGGGCGCAGCGCCTTCGGCATCCGCCGAGACGTCGATATCAGCGGGATCGCTGACGATCGACTCGCCGATCGGACCGGAATAGCGGGGCATGACGTTCATGACGAACTCCCGAACACGCGGCGGTTCACACCGCGTCGTAGATCACTTCGAGCGAAGGCTTGTTCAGCACCGCGGCGCCGCACATGTCTTCCATCGTCGCGGGCAGCAGCACGACGTCGCGGCCGGTCACGTCGCTGGAGAACAGGCCGAGCAGACCGTCCGGGGTGAGCGGCTTCGGGCGCACCGGCGGTGCGTTCGCGACGTTCTCGGCGAGCTCCGCGAACAGCGGACCCCACTCCCCGCCGGGCAGGCCGATGATTTCGTAATTGGCGCTCTTTCGGCGGATGCCGTCATCGGCGGGAATCGCCGACAGCACGGGGATGCCGGCCGCTGCGGCGAAGGCCTGCGCCTCGCCGGTGCCGTCGTCCTTGTTGATCACCAGACCGGCGACGCCGACATTGCCGCCGAGCTTGCGGAAATATTCGACCGCGGAGCAGACGTTGTTGGCGACGTAGAGCGATTGCAGATCGTTGGAGCCGACGATGATCACCTTCTGGCACATGTCGCGCGCGATCGGCAGACCGAAGCCGCCGCACACCACGTCGCCGAGGAAGTCGAGCAGCACGTAGTCGAAGCCCCATTCGTGGAAGCCGAGCTTTTCCAGCGTCTCGAAGCCGTGGATGATGCCGCGACCGCCGCAGCCGCGGCCGACTTCCGGGCCGCCCAGCTCCATCGCGAACACGCCGTCCCGCTTGAAGCAGACGTCGCCGATGCTCACTTCCTCGCCGGCCAGCTTCTTCTTCGACGACGTCTCGATGATGGTCGGGCAGGCCTTGCCGCCGAACAGCAGAGAGGTGGTGTCGCTCTTCGGATCGCAGCCGATCAGCAGCACTTTCTTGCCCTGCTGCGCCATCATGTAGGAGAGATTGGAGAGCGTGAAGCTCTTGCCGATGCCACCCTTGCCGTAGATCGCGATGATCTGCGTTTCCTTGGTGACGGGGGCCGTCGACGGGGCGTCGGGCTCGATCGCCGCCTCGGCCCGGAGTTGCGCGTCTTGCAGGTTGATCTGCGGAACGACGTTCATCAGCTCAATCTCCAGTTCAGGACCATTTTGAGGCAGGCGGGGTCTTCGAATGCGATGCGGTAGGCATCAGGCGCGGAGGCCGCCTCCTGATGGTGGGTAATCAGTCCGTCCAGCGAGAGCTTGCCGGAATCGATCAGCGCCTTGGTCGCGCCGATGTCCGCCGGTTGCCATTCCGCCGCGATCCGGATCCGGGCCTCACGCATGAAGGCCGGCGGGAACGCGAAGGACAGCGGCTCGCTGTAGAAGCCAGCGAGCACGATCTCGCCGGTCGGCGCGATGCGGCAGATCAAAGAGTCGAGCAGCTTGGGATCACCGCTGACGTCGTAGATGCTCTTGTAGTCGCGCCGCTCGTCGCTCTCTGGATCGATCACGGCGTAACCATCGGCGCCGCCGCTGCGGATCGGGTTCTTCTCCCACACCGTCGGCGGCGGATTGCCGAGCGCGATCGAGATCCGCGCGAGCAGCCGGCCGAGCACGCCGTGACCGACGATGCAGTCCGGCGGCGTCGCGTTGCGGGCGGCGATGGCGTGGTAAGCGGTGGCGGCGAGCGCGATCAGAATACCGCGCTCACCGAGCTGCTGATCCAGCGGCACGACGCGCTTGGCCGGAACGACGAGGCGCGACGCTGACGCGCCGAACAGGCCGCGGACTTCGCCGAAGCATTTTGCGCCGGGCACGAACACCATCTGGCCGGGTTGCAGATCGGTCGCCGACCCGGCCTCAACCACTTCGCCGACCGACTCGTAGCCAGGCACCAGCGGGTAACCCATTCCGGGAAACGGCGGCATCCGGCCGGACCACAACAGACGCTCGGTCCCGGTGCTGACACCGCTCCACGCAACGTCGACGACAACGTCGTCCGCAGTCGGCGCCGTGAGGGCGAGACGACTGAGTTCGACGTGTTGTGGCTGCTTGAGTACGACCGCGATGGTTTCCATCGCTCACTCCAAATCCCGTGCGGCAGAGACCTGCCGCCGAGTGTCATGCTAAACTGACGGACGACAGTGTCAAGCCAGATTAACACATTTGGAGGGTTTGATTGCGGTAATTACGGACGCCACCAGAGGCATCGGGACGGCATGAAGCTCGATTTGCGCGAAACCGGCAGCCTCCAGCAGGGTTCGCAGCCGTTCGAACGTTCGCGCTTTACCGGTTCCCATCGCCCTCAGATAAAAGGCGAAATAGGCGTCGGAGATGGCTTCGGTGCCGGGCAGGCCGGCGATCGGCTCGGCGACCAGCAATTTCCCCTGGTCCGGCAAGGCGTTGAGCACCGCTCGCAACAGCTCGACGACGACCTCGTCGTCGTGGTCGTGGATCACCCGGACCAGCGAGATGATGTCGGCGCCTTCGGGCAGCGGGTCGGTGCGGAAGCTGCCGCCGACCGCGGTCGCGCGGCCCGCGAGCCCGCCGGACTGGAATCGCTCGGCCGCCTTGGCCGCCACCGCCGGCAGGTCGAACAGGATGCAGCGCAGCCCGGGAGTTTCTGCGGCGACGGCCGACAGAAACGAGCCGTCGCCGCCGCCGATGTCGAGCAGGCAGCGGTGCGGGCGGAAGGAGAAGACGTGCAGCACCTCACGGGCGATCATCGGCTGCGAGGCGGCCATCAGCGCGGTGTAGGACGAGACCTGCTCGGCGCCGAGCTCTGCCGGGCGCTCGCCGCGCACATATGCCCAATACGCCGCGAGCTCGCCGCCACCGCGCGGCCCGCGCAGCAGCGCGAGCGGATCGGCGAGATCGCTGTACAGCATCGCGTGATGCTCGACCAGCGCCAGCACGCCTTGATTGCCGCACAGCTCGGCACCGAGCTGGCCGAGGCCGTAGCGGCCGCCGCTGCGCGGCTGCACCAGCTTCAGCGCGATCGCGGCGTCGAGCAGCATCTGCATCGACTCCCGCGGCAACTCGCATCGCGCGGACAATTCGTCGACCGTGGCGGGACGCGCGGCGAGCAGATCGAACAGCCGCAGCTGCACGCAGGCGAGCAGGATCTGGGAATAGACGAAGCCGGCGATCAGATCGAACATCGCGCCGGCGCGCCGCCGCGCGACGCGCCGCGTCAGCGGAAACACCGCCGCGAAGCGCTGAAAGCGCGGATTCGACAAAACCGAATCGCGCCAGCCGAGCAGCCGATCACGCAGGCTCAAGGAATTCATCGTTCCTGCTACCACCAGCCGGCCGCCAAGGCCAAGCCGGGGCTGGACCGGATCACGCCGCGGATTGCGCCAGCTTCGCCGGCACCAGGCGGGTCGCTTCCGACATGATCAGCGAGCGCAGCTCGTTGCCGTTGGAACAGGGCGGCATCGCCTCGACCGCGCCGCGCACCAGCGACTTCAGATGGAACACCGCGCCATCGATGCCCATTTCGCGCACCGCGCTCGGGCGATCATGGGCGACGTCCTGACCGACCGGCTTGCCGATCTCGTCTTCGTCGGCGGCGGCGTCGCGCAGATCGTCGGCGACCTGATAGGCCTCGCCGATCTTCTCGCCGACCATCCGCCACGGCTCCGGATCGGCACCGGCCGAGGCCGCACCGGCCGCGGTCGCGGCGACGAACAGCGCGCCGGTCTTGGAGCGGTGATAGTGCGCGAGATTGATTTCGGTTTCGCATTCCCAGGCCTGGCCGGCGACGATGCCGAGTGGCACGCCGACCGCGGCGCCGATCACCTGGGTGAGCTTCAGCAGCCGGTCGGGCGCGCAATTGACGCGGGCGATGGTCTGGAACGCCAGCACGATCAATGCGTCACCGGTCAGTACCGCGAGCGGCTCGCCGAACGCCTTGTGCACCGAGGGGCGGCCGCGGCGGATATCGGCGCCGTCGAAACAGGGCAGATCGTCGTGCACCAGCGAGGCGCAATGCATCAATTCGAGGGCTGCGCCGGCCGCTTCGGTGGCCGGATTGTCGTCGCCGCAGGCTGCGGCAACGCTGTGACAAAGTCGGGGCCGAACCCGGGCACCGCGCGGGAACACGGCGCTGCGCATTGCCGCCGCCAGTCGGGGCGGGCATCCTACCAGATCCGCCTGGTTGAGCGCCTCGGTGAGGGCACGCTCGATCCGATTGGTGACATCCATGGCAGACTCCCGCTCTCAGCGCAGCAAGTGTCAATTTAACTTGTCATGCGCGACTGTAAATTATTATGGACACGTGTCAATGACATGGCGCAATGACACTTAAGGCGAAGCGGGAGTCGGAGTTGAGGGATCAGACCGCAAGGAATCGCGTGGTGGTGGTCGGCGCCGGGGTGGCCGGACTGACCTCGGCGCTCGCTTTGTCTGCGCGCGGCTTCGACGTCACCGTGGTCGAGCGCGCAGCCGCGCCCGGCGGCAAGATCCGCGAGGTCGGCATCGGCCAGGCGCGGATCGACAGCGGCCCGACCGTCTTCACCATGCGCTGGGTGTTCGAGGAGCTGTTCGCCAGCGCGGGCCTCACCTTCGCCGATCACGTCCGGCTGCGGCCGCTGTCGGTGCTGGCGCGCCATGCCTGGAACGAGGCCACGCGGCTCGATCTGTTCGCCGACGAGGCGCAGTCGGCGGATGCGATCGGCGTGTTCGCCGGCCCCGCCGAGGCGAAGCGCTACCGGCAATTCTGCGCCGACAGCCGGCGGATCTATCAGATCCTCGAACAGCCGTTCCTGCGCGCCACCGCGCCGAGCCTGCCCGGCCTCGCCACCGCGAACGGAATCGGCGGCCTGCTCGAGCTGCGCAAGATCCGCCCGTTCACGACGATGTGGAATGCGCTCGGCGATTACTTCAAGGACCCGCGGCTGCGGCAATTGTTCGGGCGCTATGCGACCTATTGCGGATCGTCGCCGTATCAGGCCCCCGCGACGCTGATGCTGGTCGCGCATGTCGAGCAGCAGGGCGTCTGGATCATCGAAGGCGGCATGCATGCGCTGGCGCGGGCGCTGGCCGATTGCGCGGCGTCGCTCGGCGCGACGATCCGCTACGAGCAGGAGGTGCGCGAGATCATGGTCTCGGGCGGCCGCGCCGCCGGGGTGATCCTGGCCAGCGGCGAACGCATCGACGCGCAATCGGTGATCGTCAATGCCGACGTCGGCGCCCTGCCCGGCGGGCTGTTCGGCGCCTCGGTGCAGCGCGCGGTGCCGCCGCTGGCGCCGAAGCTGCGGTCGCTGTCGGCGATGACCTGGAGCATGGTGGCGAAGACCGAGGGCTTTCCGCTGAGCCGGCATTCGGTGTTCTTCTCGCGCGACTACGCGCGCGAGTTCACGGACATCTTCGAGCGCGGCGAAGTGCCGAGCGAACCCACCGTCTATGTCTGCGGTCAGGACCGCATCGACGACGAGGCGCGGCTCGGCGACGGCGGCGAAGAAGAGCTGCTGGTGCTGGTCAACGCGCCGCCGATCGGCGACCGCAAGCCGTTCGACGAGGCCGAGATCGCGCGCTGCGCCGAACGGACCTTCGCCGTACTGGAGCGCTGCGGCTTGCGCATCCGGCAGCAGCCTGACAAAACCACGGTGACGACGCCGGCCGATTTCAACCGGCTGTTTCCCGCGACCGGCGGCGCGCTGTACGGCCGCGCCTCGCACGGCTGGACCGCCTCGTTCGAACGCCCCGGCGCGCGGACGAAAATTCCGGGCCTGTATCTGGCCGGCGGCAGCACCCATCCCGGCCCCGGCGTGCCGATGGCCGGCCTGTCCGGCCGCGCCGCGGCGGCGAGCCTGCTGGCCGATCTCGAGGCCGAGTTGCAGGGCCTGAAGCCGATGCTGCGGCCGGCCGCCACCTGAACGACGCGCGATTCAATCGCGCAAGGACGAAGCACACGAATCGATGATTGCCTGGCCCAACGAGACCGACGAACGCCGCGCCGGATTCAACCTCGACGTTCCGCCCAACGGCTACGCCTGGTGGTATGTCGACGCGATCAGCGACGACGGCCGCGAAGGCCTGACCATCATCGCCTTCATCGGCAGCGTGTTCTCGCCCTACTACAAATTCGCGCGGCGCGGCGCCGCCGCCGACCCGCTCGATCATTGCGCGCTCAACGTGGCGCTGTATCACAGCGCCGGCAAGCGCTGGACCATGACCGAGCGCGCGCGCGGCAAGGTCGCGCGCAACCTGCATTCGTTCCTGATCGGGCCGAGCGACCTCGGCTGGGACGGCAAGGCGCTGACCATCAACATCAACGAGATGAGCGCACCGATTCCGGGCCGGATCAGGGGCCGCGTCCGCGTCGTCCCGCAGGCGCTGACCAAGACCTGCTTCGTGCTCAACGAAGACGGCAATCACCGCTGGTGGCCGATCGCGCCGCGCTCGCGGATCGAGGTGACGCTGGATCAGCCGAACCTGTCGTGGACGGGCGAAGCCTATCTCGACACCAATGCCGGCGATGCGCCGATCGAGACGGGCTTCCGACATTGGGAATGGGCGCGCGGCGCACTGCGCGACAAGACCGCGATCCTGTACGAAGCCGAGCGCCGCGACGGCAGCCGCGTCGACCTGGCGATGACGTTCGATGCCCAGGGCAACATGGAGCGCTTCACCCCGCCGCCGCTCTTGCCGCTCGCCCGCACCGGCTGGAAAGTCAGCCGCAGCGCCCGCAGCGAAGCGGACGCCAGGGTGATCCGCACCCTCGAAGATACCCCGTTCTACGCCCGCTCGATGATCGCCACCACGCTGCTCGGCGAACCGGTGACGCTGATGCACGAAAGCCTGTCCCTCGACCGCTTCAACATGCCGGTGGTGCAGGCGATGCTTCCGTTCCGGATGCCGCGGCGGAAGTGAGGGGCGGCGCGTTTTCGTGGATGGCCGGGACGAAGCCCGGCCATGACGGATTCAGTGCTTGTCTGGGTGGGCCGTGTTCGACGCCTTCTCCGCTTCCCGCTTGCGGTCCAGCCGCTTGCCTTGCCATTCCAGCACCAGCCAGCTCGCGGCGAACATTCCGAGCATCAGGATTTCGAAGTAGTTGAAGGCGCTGTCGCTGGTCATGGGGACTGCTCCTTGTCGCGTTCGGCGCGGGCGCGGTCGAGGCGTTTGCCCTGGCGTTCGAGCACGAACCAGCCGATCGCCAGACAGGCGAACACCAGCACCAGTTCGATCAGTCCGTAATACTCCTCCACGGCATCTCTCCCGACAGCGAGGGTGGGATCGACAGTTCCATCAGCAAACCGGTCCGGCAAACATCCGGACCGAGCATCGCGCTTCGGTCAGCTCCAGCTGACCAGCGGCGGCATCGAGCTCATGATGGTTTCGGTGTTGCCGCCGGTCTGCAGGCCGAACATCGTGCCCTTGTCGTACAAGAGGTTGAACTCGACATAGAGTCCGCGGCAGGCGAGCTGCTGCGCGCGCTCTTGCTCGGTCCACGGCTCGATCATGCGCTTGCGGACGATCTTCGGATAGATGTCGAGCAATGCTGCGCCGACGTCGCGGGTGAAGGCGAAGTCGCGGTCGAAATCGCCGCTGTTGAGGTGATCGTAGAAGATGCCACCGACGCCGCGCGCGGTGCCGCGATGCGGCAGGAAGAAATAGGTGTCGGCCCAGGGCTTGAACTTGGCGTAGTAGCTCGGGTCGTGCGCGTCGCAGGCCGCTTTCATTGCGGCGTGAAAGATCACCGCGTCCTCGGCGTCCTGGCTGCGCTGCTCCGGCAGCATCGGCGTCAGATCCGCGCCGCCGCCGAACCAGCCCTGCGAGGTCGACAGAAAGCGCGTGTTCATGTGCACGGTCGGCACCCGCGGGCTGCGCGGATGCATGATCAGGCTGATGCTGGTCGAGACGTAGTCGAGCGTGACGCCGTCGCCGGGAAGATTCTTCGCCATCTCCGGCGTCAGCCGGCCGTTGGCCGACGAGGTGTGAATGCCGATCTTTTCGAACAGCCGGCCGTTCGACAGAAAGCCGCCGACACCGCCGCCGGCGCCCGTCTTGCGCTGCCACGGCTTGTAGGTGAACGTCGCCGGCGTGCCGGGAAACAGCTCGGCCGGCGCCTCGCGTTCCAACGTCTCGATCTCGGCGCAGATCCGATCGCGCAGGCCCTCGAACCAGGCGCGCGCCTGCGTCCGCTGCGCTTCGACGCGGCTGGTGGTGACAGTGTCGAGGTCGGTGTCGATCGTCATGCTGGTGATCCGTTGCGCTCGTCAGCATCGGTATCATGCCAGTGTGGCGGCTTCGAGAGTTTTTGCAAATGGGTGGCGGTTGAGGCGGGCGCGGGTGTGCGCGCGGCCCATCCTTCGAGACGGCCGCTACGCGGCCTCCTCAGGATGAGGATGAAGCATGTCGGAGTACCGCGACGTGGACAGCCGCAAGTACCCCCTCATGGTGAGGAGCCCAGCGACGCCCATAGGGCGACGCGGGGCGTCTCGAACCATGGGCCACGGGATGGGTCGCGGCCCCACGTCTCACACGGCGTCATGGCCGGGCTTCGTCCCGGCCATCCACGGGGCCGGGCACGGCGCGGGCGCTGGTCGTGGATGCCCGGGACGACGCCCGGGCATGACGGAGTCAGGGTAGCAACGAGACCGAACTACACCCGGCTACGTTGCAGCATTTGGTCGCGGCGTTCGAGGCGGGTGAACAGGTCGACCAGCCAGGCGACCTTCTGCTCGATCGGCTTGACGCGCGGGATCGACGGCAGATCGCGGACCGGATGGGCGATCACGGCGTCGACCAGGAAGCGGGTCTCTTCCATGTCGCCGAATTTCGCCGGCAGATACTTCGCCGGCGCCCATTCGGTTTCCTGGAACGCCAGCATCCGCGCCAGCACGGCGAGCTTGCGGCCGGTCGACACCACCGCGCGCGACGACACCGAATCGAGCCCGGAGCGTTCGACCTCGCGGCCGATCTCGGCGTAGAGCGCGCGCGCGGCGAAGATGCCGGGGCGGCACGAACGCGGCAGATTGGCGATGCCGAGCGTGGCGCGATCGTACAATGCGTCCGCGGTGTCGATCAGCCGCTTGACGATGCCGGCGATCTCCGGCGTGAATTTCGGATCGGCGAGCCAGGTCTCCGGATCGAGGCCGGCCTCGCGCATCCACGACAGCGGCATGTAGATGCGGCCGTTGCGGGCGTCCTCGCCGATGTCGCGGGCGATGTTGGTGAGCTGCATGGCGCAGCCGAGATCGCAGGCGCGGGCGACGATATCGGGCCGGCGCTGCCCCATCACCAGCGTCATCATCACGCCGACGGTGCCGGCGACGCGGGCCGCATAGCCGTAGAGATCCGACAGCGTTTCGAAGCGGCGGCCCTGCGAATCCCATTCCAGGCCTTCGATCAGCGCCTCGGGAATCGCCGGCGGAATCGAGAACCGTGCAATCACGTCGGCGAAGGCGCGGTCCGACGGATAGGCCCGTGGCAGGCCGCGGCAGGCGCGGTCGAGCCGGTCCTTCAGCACTTCGACCGCGGCGGTGCGATCGAGGCCGAGATCGACGGCGTCGTCGGCGACGCGGCAGAACGCGTAGAGCGCGATCGCCGGATCGCTGATCCGCCGCGGCAGCACCTTGGAGGCCGCGTGGAAGGTGCGCGAGCCTTCCTTGATCATCTCCCGACATGCGAGCATGTCGGACTGGGCCAGCAGATCGGATTGCACACTCATGATGTCACCAGACTGTCGGCCTCGGGGACCAGGGAATCGAGCACACGCGCCGAGGACAACACCCCGGGCATGCCGGCGCCGGGATGTGTCCCCGCACCGACGAGATACAAATTCTTGACGTCTTCGCTTTTGTTGTGCGGCCTGAACCAGGCGCTCTGCCACAACACCGGCTCGAGCCCGAACGCGGCGCCGCGGAACGACGACAGCCGGTCCTGGAAATCCAGCGGCGTGGTGATCTTCGAGGTCACCACCTGGTTTTCGAGATCGGGCAGCACGGTCGCGCCGAGCATCTTGGCGATCGAGGCGCGATAGGTCTCGGCCTTGCTGTGCCAGTCGATGTCGCCGAGCAGATTCGGCACCGGCGACAGCACGTAGAACGTATCGCAGCCGGGCGGCGCCAGCGACGGATCTGTCGCGGTCGGGCGATGCAGATACAGGCTGAAATCGTCGGCGACGATCTTGCGGCTGAAGATGTCGGCGATCAGCTCGCGGTAGCGCGGCCCGAGCAGGATGGTGTGGTGCTTGACGTCGTCGTAGCGCCGCTTCGTGCCGAAGTACCAGACGAACAGGCTCATGGAATAACGCGAGCGTTCGATCTTGGCGTCGGTCCAGCGCTTGCGCGTCTCCGGCGCCAGCAGATAGCGATAGGTCGAGGCCGAATCGGCGTTGGACACCACGATGTCGGCCTTGATCACTTCGCCGTCGGCGAGCTTGACGCCGCAGGCGGCGCCGTTCTCGACCACGATCTGGCGGACGTCCTGATTGTAGCGGATTTCGTTGCCCTGGCCTTCGATCAGCTTCGCCAGCCCGGTGACCAGGCTGCCGGTGCCGCCCATCGCCGAATGCACGCCCCACTGCTTTTCGAGATAGGTGATCAGGCAGTACACCGAGCTCGACATGAACGGGTTGCCGCCGATCAGCAGCGGGTGGAAGCTGAACACCTGGCGCAGCTTCGGATCCTTGAAATGCTTGGCGACCATGCCGTAGACGCTGCGATAGCTCTCCAGCATGACCATCGCCGGCGCGATCTTCAGCATGTCGGTGAAGTGGCTAAACGGCTGATCGCCGAGCTGCTCGAAACCGACCTTGAAGATCGCCTGCGACGCCGCCATGAAGCGGTCGTAGGCCGGCACGTCGTCGGGGCAGAATTTCGCGATCTGATCCAGCACCGCGTTGCGGTCGTCGGAGTAGTCGAAATGCGTGCCGTCGTCGAAACGGATGCGATAGAACGGCGACATCGGCTTCAGCGTGACGTCGTCGGACATCCGCTTGCCGCACAGCTTCCA
Organism: Rhodopseudomonas palustris; assembly: GCA_016215605.1. Taxonomy (GTDB): domain Bacteria; phylum Pseudomonadota; class Alphaproteobacteria; order Rhizobiales; family Xanthobacteraceae; genus Rhodopseudomonas; species Rhodopseudomonas palustris_L. The sequence continues at coordinate 196,236 of JACRJB010000014.1, read as the reverse complement.
CAGCTCCTCGAACAGATACGGCGCCGTCACAATGGTCGGGCCGGCGTCGAAGGTGAAGCCGTCCTGGCGATGGACGTAAGCACGGCCGCCGGGCTGATCGAGCTTCTCGAGAACGGTTACTCGATACCCTTTGGCGCCGAGCCGGATCGCGGCGGCCAGACCGCCGAAGCCGGAGCCGATCACCACCGCATGCGGTGCGCGATCATTCGAAGGACGAGGAGCGGATTTGGGACCGGGATCGAGCATGGGCACCACTGTAACGAAAAATTGACAGCCGAACCAGTCCAAATGTGTAATGCGAACCTTACACCGCTGTCTTTGATCTATTCGACATTTCGGGGCGTCAGTCGCGAATATCGCTCGATCAGGTCCGCGATCAGCTGCGGCTGCTCCTCGTGGGCCAGATGGCCGAGCCGCGGAATCCGCTCGATCACCGCTTTCGGCTGAATTTCCTGGACCTTACGGGCCACCGACGGGGGAATCGCGCGGTCGCCGTCGGCGGCGACCAGCACCAGCTGCGGCTTCAGATCGGGCAGCCCTTTCAACAGCGGCTCAAGATCCCAGTTCGCCATCATCCGCAGCGCCGCGGCGACATGGGCGGAATTCCCGACCAGCTTGCCGTACAGCTTCAGCCCCACCGCATCGATGGTCGAGCCGGTATTGCCGATCAGCCGCTCGACCGCACCGCGGTGTCCGGCCTGCCAGGCGAACAGGCTCGGCACGAACGGATTGAGCACCAGCATCTTGGCCAGCGGCGAGAAGAAGTTCGCGGCCGGCCCGCCATAGGGCAGAAATGCGCCGTTGAGGCTGATCAGCAGCCGCGGCGCGATCGTGCCGTCGAGGCACATCCGCGTGGCGATCGCGGCGCCCGCGGAATGTCCGACCACGATGTCCGGCGACACGCCGAGCACCCGCAACAGCGCGGCGAGATCGCCGGCCATGCCCGGCAACGACAGCCGGTGCGCCCTCGGCGACTGGGTGAAGCCGTGGCCGGGCAGATCCGGCGCAACCACGCGAAAATGCTGCGCCAGCAGCGGCGCGAGGCCGCGCCAGGAATGCGACGCCGCCCCGGTGCCGTGGATCAGCAGAATCGCCGGCGCGTCCGGCGGCCCCATCTGCTGGACATGCCAGCGGAAACCGCCGGCCTCGACGAACCGGCTGGCCTCGCGGTGCGGCCAATCGGCGCCGTCCCGGCTCCAGACGAGATCGGACATCGCCTCCGCCTCAGGCCGGCTGGCTCGCGACCCGGGCGAGGAATTCGTCGTAGGTGCGGAGGAATTCGCCCGGCATTTCGAAATGCGGCATCGCCCCGGTCTGGAAGATCGTCACCGTCCAGTTCGGCCGCCCTTCCACCGTGCTCTTGTTGCCGTAGTCGACGAAGTCGCCGCGCACGCCGTGCGACAGCCACGCCGGCATCTTCAGATCCTGATAGATCCGCAGCACGTCCTGGCTGAACAGATAGCCCGAGACGAAGTAATAAGGCGCATGCTGCGCGCCGGGCTGATGCGTCGTCAGATAGTCGTAGTCGAGCAGGCCCTGATCGATGTTCGGCGATCCGAAGGTCTTGCGCAGGAACCAGGCGATCACCGATTTCTTCGTCAGCAGGCCGAATACGCTCTCGCTCCACAGCGGGTTTTCGAAGAACGCGTGCAGCCACGGAATCGCCCGCGAACCCTTGACCCAGCGCACCTGCCGGCGATCGAAGCCGGTCGGACTCACCAACGCCACACTGCGGAAAACCTTCGGCGTCTCGTCGGCGGCGCGGGCGAGAAACTCACAGCCGAGCGACAGCGCGATCGCGTCGAACGGCTTGTCGTCGTGCCGCTTCTGAATTTCGGCGACTACGGAATGTATCGCATCCGTCATCATCCGAATTGTGTATTGACGCTTGGCGCGCGACGAATGACCAAAGCCCGGCAACTCGATCGCGTAGACCGGGCGGCTCCTGGCGTAGTGCTCGTAGATCGGTTTCATCTCGTAGGCCGATCCCGCCGCATTGATGCTGTGGACGAGAAGCATCGGCGGCTCCGACGTCGGGGCTGCAGGCGACGCGGCCCAATAGGTCAGCCGACCGCCGAAGCTGTCGATGTCGTGGCGCTCTCCGGAGACCGGTGCAGGAAGATCCGGGCCTTCGCGGCGCGTCGGGGACGATCCGGGGGTGGGTGCGGTTGCGTTCATCTCGAAATTCCTGTTCGCGGCAGCTCCGGCCGCATCTCGACGTGGTCAAGACGGTGTGCGCAGTGTATCAGACCGTCAAGAACGCTTGTCGTATAACAATGGGTATCTCTCTTGACACAGAAACTGGTGACGAAACCGTTCATGGAGGTGCTTTCGGGCAACCGTCAGGCCTCTCCCCCGATGTGGATGATGCGGCAGGCCGGCCGTTACCTGCCGGAATACCGCGCGACCCGCGCCGAAGCCGGGAGCTTCCTCGATCTGTGCTTCAACGCCAAGCTCGCCGCCGAGGTGACGTTGCAGCCGATCCGGCGGTTCGGTTTCGACGCCGCGATCATCTTTTCGGACATTCTGGTGGTGCCTTACGCGCTCGGCCGCGCCGTCCGCTTCGAGGTCGGTGAAGGCCCCCGGCTCGATCCGTTGAATTCGCCGGACCTGGTCGGCACGCTGAACGGCGCGATCGACCTGTCCAAGCTCGAAGCGGTGTTCGAGGCGCTGCGGATCGTGCGCAGCGAGCTGGCGCCGGAAACCACGCTGATCGGGTTCTGCGGCGCACCGTTCACGGTCGCGACCTACATGGTCGCCGGTCAGGGCACCTCGGACCAGCATCCGGCGCGGCTGATGGCGTACCAGCACCCCGGCGCGTTCGCCAAGATCATCGACGTGCTGGTCGAGAGCTCGATCCAGTATCTGCTGAAGCAGCTCGAGGCCGGCGCCGACGTGCTGCAGATCTTCGACACCTGGGCCGGCATCCTGCCGCCGCGCGAATTCGAGAAGTGGTCGATCGAGCCGACCCGCCGGATCGTCGAGGGCATCCGCAAGGTGAAGCCCGGCACCAAGATCATCGGCTTCCCGCGCGGCGCCGGCGCGTTGCTGCCGGCCTTCGTCGAGCGCACCGGCGTCGACGCCGTGAGCATCGACTGGACCGCTGAGCCGAAGCTGGTGCGCGAGCAGGTCCAGACCAAGGTCGCGGTGCAGGGCAATCTCGATCCGCTGCTGCTGATCGCGGGCGGTTCGGCGCTGGATCAAGGCGTCGACGACGTGCTGAGCAACTACTCGGCCGGCCGGCACATCTTCAATCTCGGCCACGGCATCACGCCCGACGCCCCGGTCGCGCATGTCGAGCAAATGGTGAAGCGGGTCCGCGCCTTCAAAGGCTGAGATCTCCTTTCGATCAACGATCCAAGCCGGCGCGAAAGCGCCGGCTTTTTTCGTGCCGGTTTGAATCGAATTGAACGGTCGCGATCAGTCCGGCTCCCGATGCCCAACGCGCGGGCATCGATCCTGCGGGCCGATTCAACTTGATGACAAGTCACATCGACAACGGCCCGCGCGCGTCATGCTTCGATAACCAGCCCGGAAATCATTCGCAAAATGGCTGGCCTTCGTAATTCTCCGCAGTCTAGTTAGGACAGCAGCTCAGACCGGAGGAGTTCCGATCGTGTCCGTGCGGGCATTTCTCAAACAGCGCGCCGTGAATATCGCCGTCGGCGGCAACTACTCGCTGGCCAACTGGTACGACCAGAACGGCAAGCCGCGAAACTTCGCCTGCCGCACCAGCCGGGTCTCACCGTTCCGGATGATCGTCGACGTGCCGGTGGTCGGCCGGGTCGGGGATTCGATCTCGTCCTATTTCAGCGATTTCGGCAAGCTCGACGGCCACATCAGCGACACCGTGCCGGGCGGCTTCCTGCTCGAACTGGCGGTGACCCGCGCGATGCGCGAACGGCTGTCGAACCAGTTGAGCTGGCTGGAAAAGAAGCTGAACGATCCGGCGGTCGTCGACGCCCGGCAACAGGCCCGAATCGTCCCCGCCTGCCCGCATTCCAGCCTGATCTTCGCCGACGGCACCATGCACACCTGCTTCGTCATCGACATGTCGATTTCGGGAGTCGCGGTGTCGGCGGACGTTCAGCCCGAGATCGGCACGCCGCTCGCGGTCGGCGGCTGCGTCGTCCGCGTCATCCGCCATCGCAGCGACGGTTTCGCGGTGAAGTTCAGCGAGCTGCAGAATCGCAGCGAACTGGAATGGCGGATCGCCCGGCCGCCGGGACGGAATTCGACCGCCGAAGCACGCGTCGAGCGGCTGGCGTCGGAGAGGCCGTCCGAACAATGGATCGACGCCAATCGGCCCACCGAGGGCGACAGCGAGACCTACGTGCTCGACGCCTGACCGGCCCAACGGACGCCGCTGTCGATCAGGCCGCGCGGGTCGCGGCAGTGACCGCCTGCGCCAGCACGGTGGCGTCGGCATGCGGCAGCGGCAAATAACGTGCGTCCATTTCCTTGGCGAAGGCAGCAGCCTGCGGGCCCGGCCGCGGCGACATGTCGATTACCACCGAATTGATCGCGGCAACGCGGAATTGCCGCGCCGAGGCATTGGCGTCTTCCTCGGCTTTGGGCCGCCCCGGCGCGCCGTCGCGCGCGATATTGGCGCGGCCGTCGGTGAGCACGATCACGGTCGGCGTCTGACCTTTTCGCTTGATCGAGTCCGCCAGCATGAACGCGGCATCGAGCCCGGCCGCGAGCGGCGTGCCGCCGCCGCCCGGCAGGCCGGCAAGGCTGCGCTTGGCGCGCGCCAGCGACCGCGTCGGCGGCAGCAATATCTCGGCGATCGAACCGCGGAACGCGATCATCGCCACCTGATCGCGGCGCACATAGCAATCCGCAAGTAACAGCTCGACCGCGCCCTTGGCTTCGGCCAGCCGATGCAGCGCGGCTGAACCCGAAGCGTCGACCACGAAGATGGTGATGGTCTCGGTGCGCTGCTTGAAGCGCGCGATCCGGAAATCGTCCTTCTCGACCAGGATGCGCGGCCTGCCGCCGCCCATGACTTCGGCCTGGCGCCGTCGCAGCGGCTGCCACGGCGCCGCGGCGCGCAGCGTCTCGATGACGTTGAGCTTGGAGCCGTCGCGCAATTCGCCGCGCACGCTGCCGGTCGGGCGTCCGCGCTTCTTCGACTTCTGCAGCTCGCCGGCCTTGCCGGCGGAGCGCGCGCGCGAGCGGCCGGCGGAGGCGCGCAGCGCTTCGAGCACGCCGGGCGGCATCGCGGCTTTCACCGCGGCGAGGATCACCTCGTCGAGCGCCTTGTCGATGTCCGGGGTCTGCTGTTCCTGATCGTTGTTCTCTTCGGAATTGTCTTCCGGCGGCGGCTCGGGCGGTGGCGGCTCGGCCTGATCCGGCTGATCGGCTTGTGGAAACACGGTGGCGCGCGGCGCCAGCACCAGGCGCGCCGCCAGCGTGATGTCGTCCTGCTCGATCGCGACGCGGTCGAACAGCGCCGCGCTCGCCCGCGCCGCGCGGAGCGCCAGCAGCGGTGCCCGCAGCGAGATGATGCCGAGCGCGGCCGCCGCGGTGCAGATCGCTTCGATCTGCGCGCTCTCGACCTTGATCGAGGGAAGGCGCGCACGCGCCGCCAGGATGTCGTCGAGCTCGACCGGGAAATCCTCGGTGTCGCGCCAGGCGAACTGATCCAGATCGAGATGGAAGCCGAGCCGGTCGCGCAGGCCGGCGGGGGCGAACTCGTCCTCGAGGCCTTCGTCCAGCGCCACGACGCCGAACCGCGCCGGCATCCGCAGCGACAGGCCGTCACGCTCGACCGCGGTCTCCTGCGCGTCCATCGCCGCGGTCAGATACACGTTGGTCGAGGACTGCATCCGCTCGGCCATCGCCACCACCAGCACGCCGCCGTCGGCTTCCGCCAGCAGACCACGCTCGGCGACCGGGCGGCCGGCGAGCAGCGTCGCGGACAGATCGAGACCGCCGAGCAGGCGGCCGTCGGCGATATGCAGCGGCAGATTGCGATACGGCCGGTCAGGCGGCAGCGCGGCGCGCAGCGTCGCCAGCCAGCGGTCGCGCACCGGGCCCGCACGCGAGCGCAGCAGCACGCCGCCGGTGCCGACCGGGTCCACCGCGAACAACTGCGCCGCGGTCACCGCATCGGACCATGCGAGCGAGATGCTCATCCGAAGATTTCAGCGATCGCCCGATCGACACGAACGCTCGATCCGGCGTCGTCCAGAGGATTGCGGCGCAGCCGATGCCGCAGCGCCGACGGCGCGATCCGCTTCAGATGATCGTCGGTGACGATCTTGTCGTGCTCCAGCGCCGCCAGCGCGCGGGCGGCGCGCATCAGCGTCAACTCGCCGCGCAGACCGTCGGTGCCGAGCGTCATGCACAGCTTGGCGGCGCGCTCCAGCGCCGCATCGGGCACGCTGACGTCGGGCAGCCGATCCTTGGCCTGGGTGATCTTGCGGCGCAGCTTGGCTTCTTCCTTCGACCAGGCTTCGAGGAAGCCCGCGGAATCGCTTTCGAACGCGTCGCGGCGGCGCACCACTTCGATGCGCTCCGGCAGCGTGTCGGGCGTCTTCACTTCCACCGACATGCCGAAGCGATCGAGCAATTGCGGACGCAGCTCGCCTTCTTCAGGGTTGCCGGTGCCGACCAGCACGAACCGCGCCGGATGGCGGATCGAGAGGCCTTCGCGCTCGACCACGTTCTCGCCGGAGGCGGCGACGTCGAGCAGCAGATCGACCAGATGATCCTCGAGCAGATTGGCTTCGTCGATGTACAGGAAGCCGCGATGCGCCCGCGCCAGCAGGCCCGGCTCGAACGCCTTCTCGCCCTTGGCCAGCGCGCGTTCGAGATCGAGCGCGCCGACGACGCGGTCTTCGGTGGCGCCGAGCGGCAGATCGACCACCGGCACCGGCACCTGCGCGGTCTTGACCTTGCCGTGCTTGGCTTTCTCCTTGCACTCCTCGCAGAAGCGCTCGGGCAGATCGGGATCGCAATTGTAGCGGCAGCCGACCACGACCTTCATCTTCGGCAGCAGCGCGGCCAGCGCGCGCACCGCGGTGGACTTGCCGGCGCCGCGATCGCCGAACGCCAGCACGCCGCCGACCTTCTGATCGATCGCCGCGATCAGCAGCGCGAGCTTCATCTCTTCCTGGCCGACGATGGCGGAGAACGGGAATACGGTCGCCATGGGATGGGTTACTCCGGCCGCGTTTTTTCAATGATCGCGGCGGCGCCCTTGTCGAGCAGATCAAGACCGACCGCACGACCGAGTTCGCGGGGCCGATTGGCGGGACCCGTGCGCGTCGCTTCGATGAACTGGCCACCGGCTTCGTCGAGCACCGAAGCGCTCAGCGTCATCTCCGAACCGTCGATGGTCGAATACGCCGCCATCGGCGAATTGCAGTGGCCGTTCAGAACCCACAGCACCTCACGCTCGGCCTCGCAGAACAGCCGCGCCTTCGGATCGTCGATCAGCGCCAGATATTTGCGGGTCTGCCAGTCGTGGATCGGGCATTCGACCGCGACGATGCCCTGCCCGGCCGACGGCAGCATCTCCTGCGGGGTGAAGTCGTGGACGATGCGGTCGACGAAGCCGACCCGCTCCAGTCCCGACCGGGCCATGATCAAGGCGTCGGCCGGACCGACCTCGCCGCCGTCGGGCAGCCGCTGCTTCTCGCCATTGTCGAGCTTGCGGATCCGCGTATCGGCGGCGCCGCGGAAATGGATCACGTTGACCTCGGGGAACAGCCGCTTGGCGTAGGCGGCGCGGCGCACCGCGTTGGTGCCGATGGTGTAGCCCTTGCCTCGGGTCTTCTTCAGTTCGTCGAGCGTCAGGCCCTTGCGCAGCACCAGCGAGTCGTTGGCCGGATCGCGCGCCAGCGTGGCGGCGACGATCAGGCCGGGGGTCTCTTCGTTGGCCGGCATGTCCTTGAGCGAGTGCATTGCGCAATGCAGATCGCCGCGCAGCATCGCGGCGCGGATCTCGGCGACGAAGGCGCCGCCCTTGCCGCCGTGCGGCAGCAGCTTGCTGACCTGGTCGCTGTCGCCGACGGTCTCGAATTTCACGATCTGGGGATCGAGTTCGCTCGCGGCCGCGCGCAACTGGGCGGCAATGTCCTCGGTCTGGGCAAGCGCCATTACGCTCTTGCGCGTCCCAATGCGGACTGGAATTTTCACCACACGCTCCATTCGACGACCGCGAAGGGCCGCGGCGACTTACGGTCGAACCATACCAGTCCGAGCCAGATTGCAAACAGATGACTACCGGATTTTTCGTAAGACCCCGACGGGGCGCCGAGGTCGTTGATTTCGAACAATTCCGCAGCCAGCGACGGCCTCACATTGCCCGCTCGGGCAAAACCTTTCAGCTTCAGTCCATCGCGCCGCAATGCTACTCAAGTCAACCAATGCAATGTTGAGCAAGGTCAAAAGCGCGATGACGGCAGAAGTTCTGATCGGTGACGGCGATGCTAGACTTTCGCCGCATCCTTTGCGGGCGGTCGTGCTCGGCGAGGTCCATGCGCGGCCGTTCACCGCACTCGCCGTGCCGTCGCGAGTGCTGCACTTCGCGTTCGACACGTCCGGCGACAAGGCCAAGGCGGACCGCGCGGCGATGACCAGCTTCTGCGAATCGCGCGGGCTGCAGCCGCCGCCGCCGGGCGAAAAGCATCACCGCGCCTCGTTCGGCACGACGATGCTGCGCTGGGAACAGCATTCCGAATTCACCACCTACACCTGGGAATTCACCGCCGACCCGACCGCGACGCCGTTTCACCCCGACGCCTCGTCGCTCGCCTCGCCGATGCGGCTGCTGCCGCAGCCGGGGCCACTCCTGGTCGCCGTCGACCTGCATCTGTTGCCCGACGATCCGCCACGCACCGCGCCGGAGCGTCTGTTCGATCGCGCCAGCCTCGCGGTCGCGGAGAATTCCGACGGCGCGGCGGTGTATGCGACGGATTTTCAGGCCGGCCCGTCGGGCTTCGTGCGGGTGCTGGTGATCGATCGCGGCATGGCGCCGGAACGCGCCGGCGCGCTGGTGCAGCGCGTGCTGGAAATCGAGACCTATCGCACGCTGGCGCTGCTCGGCCTGCCGGAGGCGCAGCGGCTGAGCCCGTCGATCAGCAACGGCGAGCGCCGCCTCGCCGAAGTCACCGCCGAGATGCGCAAGGCGGCCGATCTCGCCATCAACAACCGGCTGCTGCAGGAACTCACCGAACTCGCCGCCGAGGTCGAAGCCGGCGCCGCCGCCAGCCTCGGCCGGTTCAGCGCCAGCCGCGCCTATGAGGAGATCATGACCGGCCGGCTGGCGACGCTCGGCGAGCGCAAGGTCGGCGGGCTGCCGACCTGGTCGTCGTTCCTCGCCCGCCGGATGAAGCCCGCGATGCGCACCTGCGCCACCACCGAGGCGCGGCAGTCGGACCTGTCGCTGAAGCTCGCCCGCGCCGCCAATCTGCTGCGCACCCGCGTCGACGTCGAGCTCGAGCAGCAAAACCAGGAGCTGCTGAAATCGATGAACGCGCGGACGCGGCTGCAGCTCCGGCTGCAGACTACGGTGGAAGGCCTGTCCACCGCGGCGATCACCTACTACGTGGTCGGGCTGTTCGGCTATCTGGTGAAGGGGCTCTACGACAGCGGCCAGATCAGGATCGATCCGAGCGTCGTCACCGCCGGCTTCGTGCCGATCGCCGCCTTCCTGATCTGGTGGACGGTCCGCAACATCCGCAGGAAACACATCGCGGGTGAGGATTAATGAGCGGCCGCGGCAGGGCGACGCCCGCCCGCATCGTCGTCGCCATCGCCGCGGTGATCGCCATCGTCGCCGCGCTGTGGCAATTGCACCGCGCCACCGGCGATCTGATCGTCAGCCACGCCAGCGTCGGTCAGACGCCCGTCACGGTGGTCCGGCAGCCGTCGGTGACGCGGGCACCGGTGGTGGTGATCGCGCACGGCTTCGCCGGCTCGCAGCAATTGATGCAGCCGTTCGCCCAGACCCTGGCGCGCAACGGCTACATCGCGGTGACGTTCGACTGCACCGGCCACGGTCGCAATCCGGTGACGATGGTCGGCGACGTCGACGAGCCGACGAAGATCACCGGCGTGCTGGTCGACGAGCTCGGCCGCGTCACCGACTACGCCCGCGCCTTGCCGCAGAGCGACGGCCGCGCCGCGGTGCTCGGTCATTCGATGGCCTCCGACATCGTGGTGCGCTACGGCGTGGCGCATCCCGACGTCGACGCGACCATCGCGGTGTCGGTGTTCTCGAAGGTCGCCACGGCGACCAGCCCGCGCAACCTGTTGGTGATCGTCGGCGCGCTCGAGCCGGAGATGCTGATCGACGAGGGCCTGCGCATCGTCAATCTGTCCACCGGCGGCGGCGCGGTCGCCGGCCGGACCTATGGCGAGTTCAAAGCGGGCACGGCGCGGCGGCTGGCGCTGTCGTCGGGCGTCGAACATATCGGCGTGCTGTACAGCCAGGACAGCATGCGCGAAGCGCTGCAATGGATGAACGAGTCGTTCGGCCGGCAGAGCTCAGGCTGGATCGACCGCCGCCCGATCTGGCTGGCGCTGCTGTTCGGCGGCCTGATCGCGCTGGCGTGGCCGCTGTCGAAGCTGCTGCCGCAGGCCGCGCAGGTGCCGATGGGCGCGAGCCTGACCTGGAGGCCGCTGCTGATCGCTGCGATCGTGCCGGCGGTGCTGACGCCACTGATCCTGTGGAAGGCGCCGACGGATTTCCTGATCATCCTGCTCGGCGATTATCTGACGCTGCACTTCCTGGTGTACGGCGCGCTCACCGCGGCGATCCTGCTGCTGATCCGGTGGCGCGGCGGCGCGGCGCCCACGCATGCGCATGCCGTGCCGCATCACCAGCGCGGCCTGGAGAGGCTCGACTCGCTGCCAGATCCCGCACATCCGCGGGTGTCGAACGCGGCGCTGGCGATCGCCGCGGCGGCGGCGATCGGCTACAACATCATCGGCTTCGGCCTGCCGCTCGACACCTACGCGTTTTCCTTCATGCCGATCGAACCGCGGCTGCATCTGATCGCCGCAGTCGCCTGCGGCACGGTTCCGTATTTTCTCACCGCGGAATGGATGGCGCATGGCGCAGGCGGCCGGCGCGGCGCCTATGCGCTGGCGAAGTTCTGCTTCCTCGCCTCGCTCGCCGCGGCGGTCGCGCTCAATCTGCACAAGCTGTTCTTCCTGATCATCATCGTGCCGGCCATCCTGCTGCTGTTCATCGCCTTCGGCCTGATCAGCAACTGGACCTACAAGGCGACCAATCATCCTTTGCCGGGCGCGCTGGCCAATGCCATCCTGTTCGCCTGGGCGATCGCGGTGACGTTCCCGATGGTGATCCGCTGATGGACATCGAACTCTGGCCGGCAGGCGGCGAGCGACGCTGGCGCCTCGTCACCGACACGGTGATGGGCGGCGTGTCGCAGGGCACGCTGCAGGCGACCGAAATCGATGGCCGTCCGGCGGCGCGGATGCGCGGCGCGGTGTCGACGGAGAACAATGGCGGCTTCATCCAGATCGCGATGGACCTCGCCCCGGACGGCGGCGCCTACGACGCCAGCGGCTTCACCGGCATAGGCCTCGAAGTGTCCGGCAATCGCGAGAGCTACGGCGTCCATCTGCGCACCACCGACATGGTTCGCCCGCAACAATCCTATCGCGAAGCCTTCGCTGCGACGCCGCAATGGACCGTCCTGCATCTGCCGTTCGCGCGGTTCGTGCCTCACCGCATCGACACGCCGCTGAACAGCGCACGGCTGCGGCGGATCGGGCTGGTCGCGATCGGCCGGGCGTTTGATGCAGATCTATCCGTGGCGCGGCTTTGGCTCTATTGATCGGTCGAGCCGAGAGCGGCCGCAAACGTTCTGACTTATGGCGAATGGCGACGGTCGCCGCCGCCGAATAGAGAATTCGAACGATGTTCGGACCCAGGCGCATCGAGCCCGCGAGCGGCCAGGAATCGGTGTGGGACTATCCGCGCCCACCGCGACTGGAACCCGTTGCCGCGCGGCTGCGCGTGGTGTTCGGCGGCGAAACGATCGCCGACAGCAATTCGGGATATCGCGTGCTCGAGACCAGTCACCCGCCGGTCTACTACATTCCGCAGGCCGATATCCGGATGGACGTGATGCGGCCGGCGCCGGGCTCGTCCTGGTGCGAATTCAAGGGCGAAGCCAGCTACTGGTCGATCGAGGCCGGCGGTCGTCGCTCCGAGAACGCAGCCTGGAGCTATCCCACGCCCTCTCCGGCGTTCGCGCCGATCGCCGGCCATCTCGCCTTCTACGCCTCGCGGGTCGACGAGTGTTTCGTCGGCGACGAGCGCGTGCAGCCGCAGGACGGCGACTTCTACGGCGGCTGGATCACTTCGCAAGTGGTCGGCCCGTTCAAAGGCGGCCCAGGAACGCGCGGATGGTAGTTCAGCTCGAAGCTCACGCGCCAGTCTGGTCGCCGGTGCTGAACGATCCCGCGCCGCGCGAGCTGTGCACCGATTGCGGCGTATCGCGGATGAGCGATCCCAAGCAATGCGGGCACGCCTGCCAGTTCATCAAACCGAACTATCCGGCGATGGAACGGCAGGTCCACGGCCGCAACCGCGATCCATCGAAGCCGGACGAATTCTTCTTCGGTCCGTTCCGGAGCATGCTGCAGGCGGCGATGAAGCAGCCGCGCGAAAACGCGCAATGGACCGGCATCACCACCAGGATCGGCGAGCGCCTGCTCGAGACCGGGGCGGTCGACGCGGTGCTGACGATGGCGCAGGACCCGGCCGACAAATGGAAGCCGATGCCGGTGCTGGTCACCAAGCCCGAAGGCATGGCGCAGTGCCGCGGCATGCGGATGGGCTACGCCCCATCGCTGGCGCTGCTGGAGCCGGCCCGCGCCGCCGGCTACAAGCGGATCGCGGTGATCGGCATCCCGTGCCAGGTCCACGCGCTGCGCGCGCTGGAGCGCACGCTCGGCTTCGAGCGCCTCTACGTGATCGGGACGCCCTGCTCGGACAACACAACGACCGAAAATTTCCACGAATTCCTCGACCTGCTGTCCGACCAGCCCGAGACCATCACCTATCTCGAATTCCGCGCCGACTATCATGTCGAGCTGCGCTTCACCGATGGCCGCGTGAAGGCGATCCCGTTCCTGTTGCTGCCGATCTCGAAGCTGAAGCCGGACTTCTTCCCGATCACCTGCCGCACCTGCGTCGACTACACCAACACGCTCGCCGACATCACCGTCGGTTACATGGCCGGACGTGGTGAGCAATGGCTGCTGGTGCGCAACGAGCGCGGCGAGGAACTGCTGAAGCTGCTCGGCGACGAGGTGAAGCTGAACGAGCCGACCAGCGCCGGCAATCGCACCGCGCCGGTGAAGGGCTTCATCAAGAACACCGAACTCGCCGCCGGAGGCCTGCCGGTGCGCGGCATGCCGAACTGGCTGCGGCCGTTCATGGGCTGGCTGATGCCGAAGGTCGGACCGCGCGGCCTGGAGTTCGCCCGCGCCCGGGTCGAGATGAAGGCAGCGGAGACCGTGTTGCATCTGCGCCGCGACTACAAACAGAAAATCAAGAACATGGTACCGGCGCACGTCTGGGCGCTGGTGAAACCTTACGGACTCGAACCCGACCCGTCCGAGCAGCGCAAGTAGTCGCCTCAGTCGAAACTGCCGCTTGGTCGCGCCCGTTTGACGCGGGCCCGCGTACTGCGTCGCTGCTGATGATCCACCTACTCTCCAAGGGAACCCGTCCATCCGCTCCAAGTTAGCGGGCCAGGAGGCGGCTCGCCTGTGGCCGGTCGCTCGATCCTGGAACGAGCAGGGAGGCTCACTTGGACAGCAACATTCTCGACCACCTCAAGACGCTGCATACCAGCGCCATCGACGCCCGCAACGGATACGAAGAAGCGCTCGAAGACGCCGAAGGCAAAGGATTGACGTCGCTGTTTCGTGACATGATCACGCTGCATCACGCCAATTCCGAAGAACTCGGCGGCCTGCTGATCAATGCCGGCGAGGAAACCGACGACACCGGCTCGTTCATGAGCGTGGTGCACAAGACCATCATGAGCGTGCGCTCGCTGTTCGACGGCCTCGACGGCAGCGTGCTGCCCGGCCTGATCGACGGCGAGAAGCGAAACCTGGCGAAATACGACGAGGCGCTGCAGGCCTCGGCCAGCGCACCGGCGATCGTCGGCACGCTGACGGCGCAGCGCAACAAGATCCGCGAGAAGATCGAGCTGATGCAACAGCAGAACGCGGCCTATGAGGCGGCCCACTCGTGATCGCGATCCTGGCGCAGACACCAAAAATCGGGGGCCGCTGGGCCCCCGATTTCATTTCAGCCCATTACTGACTGGTTACTTGGTGACCGTTCCGGTGCTGCCCGGCGAATTGCCGACGCCCGCGTCGGAGCCGGTCGGCGCAACGCGCTGATCGGTGGCCGGATTGGCCGGCTGATAGCGCTTCGGCTCGTTCTGGACATTCTTGTCCTGCGCCATGCCGGTGGTGTTGCCGCTCGGCGCGCCGGTGGCCTGGCCACTCGCCGCCGGGGGCGACACCTGCGCGGTCTGCATGTCGTTACGCGAGCTGACGCCGGTGGCCAGCAGGCCCATCGCGACCAGCGCGAACACGGTGACGCCGATCAGTTCCGGCAGGGCGCCGTCGGGCGCTGCGCCGCGGCCGGTGCCGTTGCCTTCGAGCGTATCAGCCGCCACGGCGCGATTGGACCGCGACTTGATGAAATTGAGAAACACGAATCCGACGATCACGATGCCGGCGGCCAGCGTGAAAAACATCAGCCAGCTAATGGGTTGATCTCCGTTCATGAAATTCCTCCAGAGGGTGTGTCGATGAGTAGTTGCTGCTACCTGTCGACAACCAACGAGAGCTTTTCAGAAAGGTTCCTCCGGCCGCGCGGCGGAATCCGCAGCCGGCTACACGGCGTCCTTCGGCAGTTGCGGGTGCATCGGCACGTCGTGCTTCGCGACGACCGGATCGTCGGATCGGTCGCCCGCAAACGCGCGCTGCACCACGACGAAGAACACCGGAACCATAAGCAGCGCCAGCACGACCACCGCGATCATGCCGCCCATCACGCTGGTTCCGAGCGCCTGCTGGCTCTTGGCGCCGGCGCCGGTCGCGATCGCCATCGGCAACACGCCGGAGACGAAGGCGAGGCCGGTCATCAGAATCGGCCGGAACCGCAGATGGCACGCCTCCATCGTCGCATCGCGCAGCGACTTGCCTTCCTTGCGCAAATCCTTGGCGAATTCGACGATCAGGATGGCGTCCTTGGCCGCCAGCCCGATGATCGTGATCAGACCGACCGTGAAGTACACGTCGTTCGGCAGCGACCGCATCATCGCCGCGATGACCGCGCCGACGATGCCGAGCGGCACGGTGAGCAGCACCGCGACCGGAATCGTCCAGCTCTCGTAAAGCGCGGCGAGCACGAGGAACACCACCAGCGCCGACAGCCCGAGCAGGAACGGCGCCTGCGAGCCCGACAGCTTCTCCTGCAGCGACTGGCCGGTCCAATCGTAGCCGAAGCCGCGCGGCAGCTGCCCGGCGAGCCGCTCCATCTCGGCGATCGCATCGCCGGTGGTGAAGCCGGGGCGCGCCTCGCCGCTCATGCGGATCGCCGGATAGTAATTGAAGCCGACGATCTGGGTCGGGCCCTTCGACCATTCGATGGTGGCGAAAGACGACAGCGGCACCAGCTGGCCGCGGCTGTTCTTGACATTGTAGGTCAGGATGTCGTCGGCCTTCATGCGGTCGGCGATCTCGGCCTGCACGATCACGCGCTGCATCCGACCGCGGTTCGGGAAGTCGTTGACATAGGCCGAGCCGAGATTGGTCGAGATGGTGTTGTTGATGTCCTGGAAGGTGACGCCGAACGCGCTCGCCTTCTCGCGGTCGATCACCAGATTGATCACCGGCGCCGGCGGCAGGCCTTCGACGTAGACGTTCTGCAGGATCGGGCTGGCATTGGCGGCCGCGACCAGTTGCTGGCTGGCCTGGACGAGCGCCGGGTAGCCCTTCTGGCCGCGATCCTGCAGCCGGAAGCTGAAGCCCGACGAGTTGCCGAGGTTGTCGATCGGCGGCGGCTGCTGCGCCGCGATGCGGGCATCGCGCACGGTCCCGAGCGCCTTGTTGGCGTCCTGGACGATCGCCGCCGCGGACGACTTGTCGTCGCGCTCGGACCAGTCCTTCAGGGTGACGAAGGCCTGCGCCGCGTTCATGCCCTGACCGAGGAAGCTGAAGCCGGTGAGGAAGGTGATGTTCTCGACGCCGTCGCGCTTCAGCAGATAGTCCTCGACCTTGTTGATGACGTCGAAGGTCCGGTTGTAGGACGAGTCGGACGGCGTCTGCAGGTCGACAGTGACGAAGCCCTGGTCGTCGATCGGCAGGAAGCCGCCCGGCATCCGGACGATCCCCCAGCCGAGCACGGCGACCAGCACGGCGTAGAGAATCATCAGTCGGCCGGCCCGCCCGAGATTCCACCGCACGATCCGCGAATAACGCTCGCGGGTGCCGTCGAGAATGCGGTTGAAACGGCCGAAGAAGCCGCGCTCGGCATGGGCGTGGCCCTTGACCACCGGCTTGAGCAGCGTGGCGCACAGCGCCGGCGTCAGCGACAGCGCCATCAGCGCCGAGAACGCGATCGCCGACACCATCGTCACCGAGAACTGCCGGTAGATGATGCCGACCGAACCGGGGAAGAACGCCATCGGCACGAACACCGCGATCAGCACCAGCGTGATGCCGACGATGGCGCTGGTGATCTGGGTCATCGCCTTGCGGGTGGCTTCCTTCGGTGGCAGCCCCTCCTCGGCCATGATGCGTTCGACGTTTTCCACCACGACGATCGCGTCGTCGACCAGGATGCCGATCGCCAGCACCATGCCGAACATCGTCAGCATGTTGATCGAATAGCCGAACAGCAACAGCGACACGCAGGTGCCGAGCAGCGCCACCGGCACCACGATGGTCGGGATGATGGTGTAGCGGATGTTCTGCAGGAACAGGAACATCACCACGAACACCAGCGCCACCGCCTCGAGCAGCGTATGCACCACCTTGGTGATCGAGGCTTCGACCACCGGCGTGATGTTGTAGGGGATCTCGTATTTGATATTGGCCGGGAAGAAGCGCGACAGCTCCTTCATCTTGGCTTCGACCGCGCTCGCGGTCGCCAGCGCGTTGCCGGTCGGCGACATCAGCACCGACAGACCGGCGACCGGCTTGCCGTTGAGGCGGGTGTTGAACTGATAGGAGAAGCCGCCGATCTCGATCCGGGCGACGTCGCGCAGCCGCACTGTCGAACCGTCGGGATTGGCGCGCAGCACGATCGCGCCGAACTCGTCGGCGGAGGAGAGCTGGCCCTTGACCAGCACCAGCACCGAGATCTTCTGGCCCTTGGCGCTCGGCTCGGCGCCGACGGCGCCGGAGGCGACCTGGGCGTTCTGCGCCTCGATCGCCTTGGTGACCTCGTCGGCGGTGAGATTGTAGCCGACCAGCTTGTCGGGATCGATCCAGATCCGCAGCGCGCGCTCGGTCGAATACAGCGTGGCGCGGCCGACGCCGGGAATGCGGCGGATTTCGCCGAGCACGTTGCGGATCATGAAGTCGCCGAGGCCGACTTCGTCGAGCGTGCCGTCGGTCGAACTCAGCGTGATGATCTGCAGCACCGCGCTGGAGGCTTCCTCGACCAGGATGCCCTGCTGCAGCACCGCGCGCGGCAGCCGCGCCTCGATGCGCTTGATGCGGTTCTGCACGTTGACCGACGCCATCTCGGTGTCGGTGCCGGGCTGGAAGTTGGCGATGATCTCGACCTGACCGAGCGAGTCGCTGGTCGATTCGAAATTGAGAATGCCGTTAGCGCCGTTGAGCTCTTCTTCGATCAGCCGGGTGACGCTGTTGTAGAGATTCTCCGGCGAGGCGCCGGGATATTGCGTCGACACCGAAATCGACGGCGGCGCGATGATCGGGTACTGCGCGATCGGCAGGAACGGAATCGAGATCGCGCCGAGCAGGCAGATGAACAGCGCGACGACCCAGGCGAAGATCGGCCTGTCGATAAAAAATGCGGGCATCGGTGCTTATTGCACCTTCTTCGGGCTGTCCGGCGCCGGCGGTGCCGCGGTCGCCGCCTTGGTCTCCTCGGTGCTCACCGGAACCACGGCGTCGCCGGCCGCGAATTTCTGGAAGCCCTCGACCACGACGCGGGCGCCCGGCTTGAGGCCGTCGAGCACCAGCCACTGGCCGTCCTGCTGCGACCCGACGCGGACCGGCTGCACCGCGACGCGATTGTCCTCCTTGACGACGAAGACCTCGCTGCCGCCGCCGCCGTTGCGCTGGATCGCCTGCTCCGGCACCGAGATGGCGTCGGCGTCGAAGCCCTGCTCGATCCGGACGCGGACATACATGCCGGGGAGCAATTCACGGTTCGGATTGTCGAACTCGGCGCGCAGCGTCACCTGCCCTGTATAGGCATCTACCTTGGACTCCGAGAACAACAGCTTGCCGGGCAGCGGGTAGACCGTGCCGTCGTCGAGCACCAGGCGGGCGCGCGCGGCGTCGGGGGCGATCTGATCGAGTTCGCCGGATTCGAACGCGCGGCGCAGCCGGACCATTTCGGCGACCGGCTGGGTGAAGTCGGCATAGACGCGATCGAGCTGCTGAATGGTGGCGAGGCTGTTGGAATCGTTCTGCACCACGAGCGCGCCTTCGCTGACCAGCGCGGCGCCGATCCGGCCGCTGATCGGCGCGCGCACCGTGGCGTATTCGAGATTGAGCTTGGCACGGGCGACCTCGGCCTCGCGCGCCGCGACCTCGGCCTCGGCCTGCCGGGAATTGCTGGCCGCGACTTCGTTCTGGGCCTTGGAGGCGGCCTGTTCCTTGGCCAGCATCGACACACGATTGGCCTGCAGGGTCGCCTGCTCGCGGGCGGCGTGGGCCTTGGCGAGCGCGGCTTCAGCCGCCTTCAGCTCGACTTCGAACGGGCGCGGATCGATCACGTACAGCGGATCGCCGGACTTGACCTCGCTGCCCTGCTGGAACGGACGATGCACCACGATGCCTGACACCCGCGGGCGCACGTCGGCCACGCGGATCGGCGCGATGCGGCCCGGCAATTCGCGAACGATGGCGCGCGCATGAGCCTTGATGGTGATCGTTCCGACTTCCGGCTTTTCCGGCGTGGCGGCATTCGCCACCTTCGGTTCGTTACAGCCGGCCAGTACCGGGGCGAGACACGCGAGCGCTATCGCCGTGAAGGCAAAACTGACCGATCCCCGCATTTCGAATGACCTCTTGAAACATTCCATTGCCGCCAATCTGCGGCGTCGCATGCACCGACGCGCAGCTGCTCGCCCGCAATCACGGCGCTATGACGACTGATGAACAGAAATTAAGATTGAATTGGTGCAGCACAACATCAAGACGTGGCGGCGCAATGTCACAGGCGATGGAACCGCCTGAGGCCGCTTTCCTTTCGCGGAGTCACGGTGTCGTGACCCCACGCTGTTGACGCGCCTCGCGGCCGCTGTGCGCGATACCGTTCCTCTTCGTTACCAAGCGGTTAACGGCGCGGCAGGAACCGTAACTGTCAGGAACCGTAGACGAAGGCGGAATCGGTGAGGTCGATCTTGGGCAGTTCGTCCTTCTCGGTCCAATAGTCCTGGCTGTGCTGCCACTCCGGCTTGGCGCCGCGCTTCGGCAGCAGACTCATCCCGCGCATCAGGTAGCCCGGATTGAAGTTTTCCGGATCGATCCACGGCAACAGTTCCATGCCGGTGTCCTCCGGACGCAGCGCCGGCACGACGCTGCGATAGCCGTGCTGCTTCATATGGTCGAGCAGGCGGCAGACGAAATCGGCCACCAGATCGGCGCGCAGCGTCCAGCTCGCGCGGAAATAGCCGAACACCCAGACCATGTTCGGGACGCTGGTGAACATCATGCCGCGATAGGTGACGGTATCGGCGAAGTCGAGCGGCGCGCCGTCGATGCTGAACGCGATGTCGCCGAGCACATTGAGATTGAAGCCGGTGGCGGTAACGACGATGTCGGCCTCCAGCGTCTCACCCGATTTGAGCTTGATGCCGGTCTCGGTGAATCGCTCGATCTCGTCGGTGACCACCGACGCCTTGCCGGAAGCGATGCCCTTGAACAGGTCGCCGTCCGGCACGAAGGCGATGCGCTGGCGCCACGGCCGATAGGTCGGCGTGAAGTGCGGATCGAGATTGTAGTCCGGGCCGAGATGCGCGCGCACGCCGGCGAGCAGTTCCTGCCGCACCACGTCGGGCTCGGACATCGAGCGGCGGGTGAAGGCGGCCTGATCGAACAGGATCTTGCGGCGGACGATCTCGTGGATCCAATCCTCCGAAATGCCGAGCTCGCGCAACGTGTCGGCGATTTCGATCTTGTTGCGGCCCGGAATGAAATAGGTCGGCGAGCGCTGCAGCACGGTGACGTGGTCGCAACGCGGCGCGATCGACGGCACCAGCGTCGCGGCGGTGGCGCCGGAACCGATCACGACGACCTTCTTGCCGGTGACGTCGATATCCTCCGGCCAGGTCTGCGGGTGGACGATGCGGCCCTTGAAGTCGGCCATGCCCTCCCATTCGGGCGTGTAGCCTTCGCTGTGGCGATAATAGCCCTGGCACATCCAGAGGAAATTCGCCGTGACGGTGACGGCCTCGCCGGTGTCGGTGCGCTCCGCCGCGATGGTCCAGCGCTTCTCCGCGCTCGACCACTCCGCCGACACGATGCGGTGGCGGTAACGAATGTGGCGGTCGAGATCGTTGTCGTCGATCACCTCGCCGAGATATTCGCGGATTTCAGCGGCGGTCGCGATCGGCTTGCCGGTCCAGGGCTTGAACCGGTAGCCGAAAGTGTAGAGATCGCTGTCGGAACGGATGCCGGGATAGCGATGCGTCAGCCAGGTGCCGCCGAAGCTGTCCTGCGTCTCGAGCACGATGAAGCTGGTGCCCGGGCATTGCGTCGTCAAATGATAGGCGCCGCCGATCCCGGAGATGCCGGCGCCGACGATCAGCACGTCGACATGGTCGGGCGATGATTGGGCGAATGCGGAACGGTCGTCGCGCGCGGCGACGGATTCGGCAGGCTGGTTCATGTTTCCTCGGACGTTTCTTTTGTCGTTGGAACCAGATTGACGCCTGCGCCGCGCTTTGCCCAGCATTTTCTTGCGACGGATCGGGAAGCGGGCCGACACGCAAAACGCCGCGGGCATTGCTGCCCGCGGCGCATTGTGGCCTGAAGTCGCGGTCGGCTCAGAAGTTGAGCAGCAGCGGATAGCCGGAGAAGGACTTGTATTCGCCGTCCTGCTTGAGCAGCAGCGGCGTGCCGGAGAACGACTGGTACTCGCCCTCCTGCTTCAGCAGCAGCGGGGTGCCCGAGAAGCTCTGGTACTCGCCCTTCTGCTCGAGGATCAGCGGCGTGCCGGAGAAGCTCTTGTATTCGCCGTCCTGCTTCAGCAGCAGCGGCGTGCCGGAATAGCCTTCGTACTCGCCCTTCTGTTCGAGAATCAGCGGAGTACCGGAGTGTCCTTTGTAGTCGCTCATGGTCAAATTCCTTTTACTTGGAGAGCACTGGCAGGCCCAGCCAGGAGGAGAAGATGGTCGGATTGTTGAGCAACAGCGGCTCGCCCGAATAGGATTTGTACGGGCCGCTGGTGTCCAGCAACAGAGGAGTCCCGGAAAAGGACTTGTAGGGGCCGCTTCTGTCGAGCAGCAGCGGCGTTCCGGAGAACGACTGGTACGGGCCCTTGCTGCTGATCACCAGCGGCGTTCCGGAGAACGTCTTGTCGCTGTCGACGAGCAGCCAGTCGCCGGAATAGGATTTGTACTTGCCCGAGGTGTCGAGCAGCGCCCTGGCGTGGATCATGTTCGAGAACGGCGTCGCCTCGCTCATCTCGAGCGCCGAGGACGACGACGATTGCACGCTGATCTTGTTCGGGCCGTAGCTGTCGAGGATCGCCTCGGCCTTGGCGGCGAAGCCGAACTCGGCCTGCACCGCGACCACGACGGCGCCCTTCTTGACGTAGTCCGCATAGGTCCGGGCGTCGCCGCGCGACACATAGGCCTTGCCCATCGCCGCGACGATGTCGTCGACCGAGCTGGCCTTGCCCGCCTGATAGCCGGTGACGACCGAATAGGTGTAGTTGCTCTTCTTCAGGTCGGCTTCCAGCGCAGCGAGCTTGCTGCTGGAATCGTACAACCGGGTGATGATTTGCGTCATGTTGGCTCCGTTTCAGTCTCAGGGCCGCGAGGGCTGGCCCTGCATCAGTAGGGTGTCCCGTCGCCTGATCAGCGGGACCATCGTCACCAGCGTCGCGAGCAGCAGCACCAGCTCGACGCCGTACACGACATTGTAGCCGGCGGCCGGGCCGAGCTGCGGGGCGAGCGCGCTCACCACGTCGCGCAGGATGCCGCCGAGCGCGATCGCGACGCCGGCCGCCGAGGCCTGCACCGCGCCCCAGGCGCCGAGCGCGAGGCCGGCCTGATCCTTCGGCGCGGCGTTCATGGTGGCGGTCAGCGTGCCGTGGCCGAACAGGCCGGCGCCGAAGCCGATCAGCAGCGTGCCGCAGCCGAAGGTCAGCGCCGAGGCCGCGCCGTGCAGTTCGGCGGCGAAGATCACCGCCAGGAACGCCGGGATCCCGACCAGCGCGCCGGCGCTCGCCATCCGGAACGGATCGGCGCCGCGGCTCAGCACCCGCGAGGCGAGGCCGAAGCCGAGCAGGCCGCCGACCGCGAGCGCGGCGGTGAGCTTGGTGGTGTCGCCGACCGACAGATGCAGGATCTGGCCGCCGTAAGGTTCGAGCAGCACGTCTTCCATGCTGAACGCCATGGTGCCGAAACCGACCGCGATCAGCCGGCGCAGCGCGTTGTCGCCCTGGATGAAGACGTCCCAGGACTCGCGGAAGCTGGCCTGCGGCGCGCCGGGATGCGCGGTCGCCTGGGTGGCGCCCGAGCTGCGCCGGGCTTCCTGCTTCCAGACCGCGATGCCGTTGAGCACGATGGTGACCACGGCCGAGCCCTGGATCACCTGGATCAGCCGGCCGGGCGAGAAGTCGGCGAGCAGAATGCCGAAGATGATCGCCGCGGCGATCATGCCGAACATCAGCATGGTGTACATCAGGCCGACCACCTTCGGCCGCGACTCCGGCGAGGCGAGGTCGGTGGCGAGCGCGAGGCCGACGGTCTGGGTGGTGTGGACGCCGGCGCCGATCAGCAGGAATGCGAGGGCCGCGCCGAACTGTCCGATCCACACCGGCGCATGGCCGGCCTCGCCGCCGCCGGACAGCACCAGCAGTGCGAACGGCAGGATCGCCAGGCCGCCGAACTGCACCAGCGTGCCCTTGTACAGGAACGGGACGCGGCGCCAGCCCAGCACCGATTTGTGGACGTCGGATTTGAAGCCGATCAGCGCCCGGAACGGCGCAAAGATCAAAGGCAGCGAGACCATCACGCCGACGATCGACGCCGGCACGCTGAGCTCGACGATCATCACGCGGTTCAAGGTGCCGACCAGCAGCACCAGCGACATGCCGACCGCGACCTGAAACAGCGACAGCCGCAACAACCGCGACAGCGGCAGATCCGGCGTCGCCGCATCCGCGAAAGGCAAAAAGCGCGGGCCAAGCGAGGCCCAGACTTTCATCATATTTCGGCTGACTGTGTTCATCGTCCAGCAAATCCAGCTTGCAAGCGGTCGGCGACGGTCACCGAACCCGAACGAACAGCACCACTTTGCGGCCGGAGAGGAACTGCGGCAGATCAAACCGCCGTCGTGAATTCAGCGCGGCTACAAAGCAAGCGACCGGGACCCTTGGATCCCGGTCCAGCCACAACAGCTTCGATGAAGCTGCAATCAGCCGATGGTGACCGAGCTCTCGATCGCCGCAGTCTTACCGTTCCAGTACTTCGGGAACCAGGTGGTGTGCGACAGCACGGCGTAGTGAACGAGGAGGGCGATCACGGTGACGCTGCCGAGCAGGAGCGGCAGGCCGACGGTCGGCTTCACGACAGTCCAAATGCGACCTTGATTCATCTGAGATACTCCTTAGTGCAGCCAGGGCGAGTAAACATACGCCAGGAAGTGCGCAACGATCGCGATCGCGCCGAAGATGCGCGTACCGTCGATGACGTGCTTGTGGAGCTCTTCCGATTCCGCGATCGTCAGGCCAGTCGGCCAGACCTTGTTCGGATCGTCTGCCATAGTAAAAACCTCCTAAGAGACTTTCGATCAGTTTCGTGCTGAACCTGCACGTAGGTCGTTTCGCTGCTACGCCGAACAGAGTTCGTTTGGTCTCAGCAACTTTCCCTGTTCGCCTCATCACCATTCCGTCGCCATCAACCCCAAGCGACTTGGCGCTGGGACGCGGGCCGATGCGGGGGCTCGTCCAGGCTCGGGTGTCGCCGGGCTCAACACCCTATCGATCACATCCGAGTGATTGTAAGATGATCCTGACACACATCTTTGTCAATTTAACATGACACTGCCGGGTGTCCGTGTCATACCGGACATCCTCAAACGGGTCCGCCGACTCCCGGACACGGAAAATTGAGTAGAATGTGATGCAGTCTGGCATTGACAATTCGGCAGAGTTGATTTTCGCCGATTTCGACGCATCCAGCCAGTCCGGGTGCGACCGTGAGGCGATCCACCTGCCCGGTTCGATTCAGCCGCATGGCGCCCTGCTGGCGCTGGCTCCGGATGATCTGCGCGTCGTCCACGCCGGTGGCGACAGCGCTGCGCTGCTGGGTGCGCCGGCCGGATCGCTGCCGGGCCGCTGCGTCACCGGGATCTTCTCCGCCGACCAGATCGCGCGGCTGCGTGCCTTGCTCGGCCCCGATCGCAAGATCGAGCGGCCGCTGCATGCTTTCGCGTTGACCGCCCCCGACGGCACGCCGGTCGACGTGGTGGTGCATCAGGCTTCGGGGCTGCTGGTGCTGGAACTGGATCCGCGCCGCGAGCCGGCGCCGGAGAATTCGCTGGCGCTGGTGCAGTCGATGATCCGCCATGTGCGGCGCGCCGAGACGGTGCAGGCGTTCTGCGAAGCGGTCGCCGCCGAGGTGCGCGCCGTCACCGGTTTCGAGCGGGTGATGATCTACCGCTTCACGGCGGACGGCAGCGGCGAGGTGAAGGCCGAGTCGCGCGCGCCCGGCATCGAGAGCTTTCTCGGACTGCGCTATCCGGAATCCGACATCCCCAAGCAGGCGCGCGCGCTGTATCTCACCAACTGGATCCGCGCG
Organism: Rhodopseudomonas palustris; assembly: GCA_016215605.1. GTDB lineage: Bacteria > Pseudomonadota > Alphaproteobacteria > Rhizobiales > Xanthobacteraceae > Rhodopseudomonas > Rhodopseudomonas palustris_L. The sequence goes on along the minus strand of JACRJB010000014.1, from coordinate 170,983 downwards.
ATCCCGGACGCCCGCTACGCGCCGGCGCCGATCCTGCCGGCGGTCGATCCGCACAGCGGCCTGCCGCTCGATCTCAGCCAGAGCGTGATCCGCAGCGTGTCGCCGGCGCACCGGCTGTATCTCGCGCATATGGGCGTGGTGGCGTCGATGTCGCTGTCGATCATTCAGCACGGCCGGCTGTGGGGCCTGATCGCGTGCCATCACAGCTCGCCGCGCTCTCTGCCCTATCGGATGCGCGAGGCGTGCGAGCTGTTCGCCGAGATGGCGTCGTCACAACTCGAGGCCAAGGTCGCCGCCGAACAGCTCGAGGCGCGGCTGCGCAGTACGCGGATCCACGAAGAGCTGGTGACGCGGATGAGCCAGGAATCCGATCTCGCCGAAGGCCTGATCCGGTTTCATCCCAATCTGCTCGACTTCATTCCGGCGACCGGGGTGGCGCTGTGGATCGACGGCCAGTTCACCGGTCTCGGGATCACGCCCGATGCGGCGCAGACCGAAGCGCTGATCGGCTGGCTGACGGCCACCGCCAATGACGGTGTGTTCCACACCGACGGCCTGCCGCTGATCTATCCGCCGGCGAAAGCCTTCGCCGACAGCGCCAGCGGCCTGCTCGCGCTGTCGCTGTCGAAGTCGCCGCGCGACTACGTGCTGTGGTTTCGGCCCGAAGTGGTCCGCACCGTGACCTGGGCCGGCAATCCCAACAAGCCGGTCAGCGTCGGCGCCGGCGGCGAATTTCTGACGCCGCGCCGCAGCTTCGCCGCGTGGCAGGAATCGGTGCGGCTGCATGCCGAGCCGTGGCGCAGCTCCGAGATCGAAGCCGCGCACCGGCTGCGGCTGTCGCTGCTCGAAGTGGTGCTGCGGCGGATCGACGGCATCGCCCGCGAGCGGCGGTCGGCACGGCTGCTGCAGGAACAGTTGATGCGGGAAGTCGAACTCGGGCTACGCCGGTCGCACGACGTCGCGCAGACATTGCAAGAGGAGACCCGCCGGCGCGTCTCGGTCGAAGCCGACCTGTCGCAGGTGCTGCGCCGGACGGTCGAAGATCAGGAAGCCGAACGGCTGCGGATCGCGCGCGAACTCCACGACACGCTCGGCCAATCGCTGACGCTGCTGCAGCTCGGCTTCGAAAATCTCGCCCAGGTCGCGCCCGACAACGGCGAACTGCAGAGCCGCATCGGCGGCATGCGCAGCCTCACCGCCGACATCGGCCAGCAGGTCAACCGGCTGGCGTGGGAGATCCGGCCGACCGCGCTCGACGATCTCGGCATCCAGACCGCGATCCAGCATCTGCTCGACGCCTGGAGCGAGACCGCGCAGGTGCAGTTCGATCTGCACATGTCGCTCGGCGACCGCCGGCTGGCGCCGGCGATCGAGACCACGCTGTATCGCGTGCTGCAGGAAGCTCTGACCAACATCGTCCGCCACGCCGCCGCGACCCATGTCAGCGTCATCCTGCGGCTGTCGGACCAGCAGGTGACGATGGTGGTCGAAGACGACGGCCGTGGCTTCGTCAATCCCGACGCCGATCGTCCGCCCGAGCGGCTCGGCCTGCTCGGCATCCGCGAGCGGCTGACGCTGGTCCGCGGCTCGCTCGAAATCGAATCCGCGCCCGGCCAGGGCACCGCTCTGTTCGCTCGAATTCCGTTGTAAAACATGGAAGCACATCCGATGGACCAGCAGGCCCCCCCCAGATTGCGCGTCTTCCTCGCCGACGATCATCCGGTCGTGCTCAGCGGCATGAAGGCTCTCGTCGCCGGCGATCCCGCCATCGAGGTCGTCGGCGAAGCCAGCGACGGCCCGAACGCGCTGCGCCGCGCCACCGAACTCCGCCCCGACGTCGCGGTGCTCGATCTGTCGATGCCCGGGCTCAACGGCATCGAAGTGGCGCGGAAATTTCTCGCCGCCTGCCCCGAGTGCCGGGTGCTGGTGCTGACCGTGCACGAGGACGGCGCTTACTTGCGCCAATTGCTCGACCTCGGCGTCTCCGGCTACGTGCTGAAGCGCTCCGCCACCGAGGAGCTGATCCGCGGCATCCACGCCGTCGGCAGCGGCGGCATCTATCTCGATCCGGCGATCGCCGGCCGCGCCATCGGCCGCTCCGCGCCGCACGTTCACAACGGCGACGAGCACAGCGCGGTGTCCGAACTCTCGACCCGCGAGATCGAAGTGCTGCGGCTCGCCGCCGTCGGCCACAGCAACAAGACGATCGCCGCCAAGCTGCAGATCGGCGCCAAGAGCGTCGAGACCTACAAGGCGCGCGGCATGGCCAAGCTCGGCTTCCACAACCGCGTCGAAGTGGTGCGCTTCGCACTCAGCATGGGCTGGCTGGCGGATCCATAGCTGGACTCACGTTTGATCGAACGTCATTCCGGGGCGCTCGCGCAGCGAGCGAACCCGGAATCTGGAGATGTTCTGCGCCCTCCTCCATCAGCTCGGGATTCCGGGTCCGCGCGCCTGTCGGCGCGCATCCCGGAATGACGTGCCAAGGTGCAAAGAAAGGAGAGCGGAGCTAAGCAGCCCGCCTCAGCTCCACGCGCCAGACGTCCGGGCCCTGCTCCAGATAGCTCCACTGGCAATCGTCGCCGTGGACCTGCTCGAAGAAGGCGCGCAGCGGGCGGGGATCGTGATCGACGACGATCTGCATGCCCTGCCCCGGCTGCAGAATGTCGAACAGCCGCGGAATGATCTCGTGGCGCTGATAGGGCGGGATCTCCCGGACGTCGAGAACGCGTTCGGGCACGGCGGCGGCATCGGTCATGTTCGATCTCCTGCGAAGTGAATTGAGCTATCAACAGCGGCGAAGTCAGTGCGGCTTGCCGCGGGCGAGCAGCGTCGGGCCGTAGCTCACCGCGAAACCGAGGAACGCGGCCGACCAGGCCAGCGCCGAGACGTGCAGCAGCTGATCGCTCCAGGCCGGCAAGAGCGCCGCGGCCACCCGCGCCGTCACCGCGATCAAGGCGGCGAGGTAGACCGCCTGGGTCGGCACCGACGCCTTCAGCTCCTGCCCGGTGTGGCCGAGCGAAGCGCGCGTCATCACCGCGAGCGTCATGATGCCGGCGCCGCCGACCATCCAGGCATGGATGCCTGCGCTGGGAGCGACCAGGCCGAACGCCGCACAGGCGGTGAGCAGAAAGCCGATCGGCACGAACAGATACCCGACGTGCAGCACCAGCAGCAGCCGGTCGCGCAACGTGCGATCGCCGGCCCAGCGCGCCAGCCGGACGAGATGCAGAACGCCGGCGATCAGCAGGACCGTGCCGGTGGCCGCGCCGACGGGCAGGACCACCCACAGCAGCAGCGTCAACGCACTGAACGCAACGATCGCCATGTCGAGCTTGTTGAACGGCTGCGGCAACCGGCCCGGATTTTCGCGCACCAGCCAGTTGCGGGTGAAGCTCGGCGTGATCCGTCCGCCGATCAGCGAGATCAGCAGGATCACCACCGCGATGCCGGCACGGATGCCGTAGTCGGCGCCGCCGTTGAAATGCGCTTCGAGATGGAAGGCGATATTGCCGGCGAGCAGCAGCGACAGCAACGCGACGACGTTGAGATTGCGCCAGTTTCGCCCGGCGGCGATCTCGCGCGCGGCGGCCAGCGCGACCAGCGTCATGAAGCTCGCATCGACCAGCAGCGCCGCCAGCCAGCCGGTGTCCGCCGAAAAGGCCACGCTCAGCCGCCCGGCGAACCAGGCCAGCACCAGCACCAGCAGCGGCTTGCCCTGCAGCGGCAGCCGGCCGGTCCAGTTTGGAATTGCAGTGAGCCGAAAGCCGGTGATCACCGCCGGCAGATAGCCGTAGAGCATCTCGTGGACGTGCCAGTCGCGCGGCGCGAACGCCGTCTGCAGCGTCAGTTCACCGTGATACACCGGCAGCCACAACGCCACCGCGACGGCCGCGAAGATCGCACCGAACAGAAAGAACGGCCGGAAGCCGGCGGACAGCACAGTCCAGCCGCTGTGCGAACGATAACGCGGCACGGGCTTGCGCTTCGGGGCTGCGGAGGATTCGACTGTCGTGCTGCTCATGGCATTCACCGGCTCTGCGCGGCGATCTGTCGCCAGCGTTCGATCGGTGTAGGAGCAGCCGGCCGGCGCGAAGTTGTGCCAGAGCAAACTCGCGAACGATTGGCAGATGGTTCCCAGTGGATTGTTTCTCAGATCGTCATGGCGAGCGAAGCGAAGCAATCCAGAGGTCCAGTGCTCTGCGCTGGATTGCTTCGTCGCGGAGCCTGTCCTCGGACGGCGCGAAGCGCCGATCCGGGGGCTCCTCGCAATGACGAAACGTCAGGGCAGTGGCGAGACGCCGATCACCACGGGATGCAGCAGTAGCAGCGTCAGCCACGCGGCAAGGCCGATCGCGACGCGCAGCAGGCTGATCCGCCACGAGCGCGGCTTGAAACGTCCAGTGACGAGCGCCGCAAATGGCCAGAACGAGGTGCGGGCGGCGAGCCGCCTCCAGGTCTCCACACCGAGCTGACGGCGCCGGCGGCGATCGATCACCGCCATGCCGGCCAACGCGATCAGCGCGAAAAAGCCGAACATCAGCACATGAGCCAGGTCGCCGTTCGGCACCGCATGCGCGGCGGCCCACAGCGCGATCGCCCACAGCAGCGGATGCCGGACGATGCCGACGATGCCCGGCTGCTCCGGATCGAAGCGCTTGCGGGGATCGCCGCCGAACGACAGCGGATTGGCCGCACCAATGCCGAAGGCGGCGAGCTGGCAGGCGAGCGGCAGCGCCAGATTCGGCGCCCACATCTGCCATCGCTCGAACGGCCACAGCTCGATGAACGGCGCCCGCCCGGTCGCGACGATCAGCCAGCTCAGCACGATCAGCGACTCGACGCTGTAGGCGACAAGGAAACCGGTTTCACCGAGCGCGCCGACCAGCTTCGCCCGCACCGCCGGCCGCGCCGGGATCGCGTGACTGAGCAGGAACACGATGAAGGCGGCGATGAATTCAGTCCAGCCGGTCAAGTGAGGCCCTTCGGCGTTCGCGCGTGTAATTCGATCGCCGTCATTGCGAGGAGGCGAAGCCGACGAAGCAATCCAGGACGCCAGGCACGGCACTGGATTGCTTCGCTGCACTCGCAATGACGGACAACAGCGAACACTGTTGCTCGGCGACCATCCGCCGGGATTAAGGTTCCGACGTTGTCGCGCGTCAACCTGCGGCGAACATCGCACTCAGAGCGGCCTGAGCTTCGTCTTGAATGCGTCGAAGATGCTCGGCGCTGACGAAACTCTCGGCGTAGATCTTGTAGACGTCCTCGGTGCCCGACGGCCGCGCGGCGAACCAGCCGTTTGCCGTCGTCACCTTGACGCCGCCGATCGACTGATTGTTGCCCGGCGCCTTGGTCAGCGTCGCGGTGACCGGCTCGCCGGCGAGCTGCTTGATGCCGAGCTTCTCGGCGGTCAGCGTCTTGAACAGGGCCTTCTGCGCGGCGTTGGCCGGAGCGTCGATGCGCGCGTAGAACGGCGCGCCGAGCTCTGCGGTCAGGCGCTGATAGATCTCACCCGGATCGGCCTTGCTGACGGCGGTGATCTCGGCCGCGAGCAGGCCGAGGATCAGGCCGTCCTTGTCCGTGCTCCACACCGTGCCGTCACGGCGCAGGAACGATGCGCCCGCGCTTTCCTCGCCGGCGAAGCCGAAGCTGCCGCCGATCAGCCCGTCGACGAACCATTTGAAGCCGACCGGCGTCTCGACCACCTGGCGGCCGATCTTCTTGGCGACACGATCGATCATCGCACTCGACACCGCGGTCTTGCCGATCGCGGCGTTCGCCCCCCACTCCGGCCGGTGCGCGAACAGATAGGAAATCGCGACCGAGAGATAATGATTGGGGTTCATCAACCCGCTGGAGCGGGTGACGATGCCGTGGCGGTCGGCATCGGTGTCGTTGGCGAAGGCGACGTCGAAATCGTCGCGCATCCCGATCAGCCGCGCCATCGCATAGGGCGAGGAGCAATCCATCCGCACCTTGCCGTCCCAGTCCACGGTCATGAATCGGAAGGTCGGATCGACCGCGTCGCTGACGACCTTGGCGTCGATCTTGTAGCGCTCGATGATCGGCTGCCAGTAATGCACCGCGGCGCCGCCGAGCGGGTCGATGCCGAGCTTCACGCCGGCGGAGCGGATCGCCTCCATGTCGACGACATGGGCGAGATCCTCGACATAAGGCGTGATGTAGTCGCGCCGATGCACGTTCGCCGCCTTGAGGGCGCGCGCATAGGGGATCCGCTTGACGCCGTTCAAGCCGCCTTCGAGCAGCGCGTTGGCGGCCTTCTCGATGACCGCGGTGACGTCGGTGTCGGCCGGGCCGCCGTTGGGCGGATTGTATTTGAAGCCGCCGTCCTCCGGCGGATTGTGCGACGGCGTCACCACCACGCCGTCGGCGAGGCCGCTGTCGCGGCCGCGATTGTGGGTGAGGATCGCGTGTGAGATCACCGGCGTCGGCGTGTAGCCGCCGCGCTGGTCGATCACCACCTCGACGCCGTTTGCCGCAAACACTTCAAGTGCGCTGACCAGCGCCGGCTCGGCCAGCGCGTGGGTGTCGATGCCGATGAACAACGGCCCGGTGATGCCGGCGCCGGCGCGATGGTCGCAGACCGCCTGGCTCACTGCCAGGATATGGTTCTCGTTGAAAGCATTGTTGAGCGCCGAACCGCGGTGGCCGGAGGTCCCGAACGCAACGCGCTCGGATGCGACTTTCGGATCAGGCTTGCCGGCGAAATACGCCGTCACCAAACGAGGCACGTTGACCAGATTGTTCGGATCGACGGTCTTGCCCGCCAACGGGCTCACCTCGGCAGCCATTTCGCACTCCCCACCATGATCAAGGACGCCCCGGATCGGGACGCGATCCCTCGCCTGCCCCGCCCCGGCCGTCAAGGCCGCCCGGTCAAAGCCGGGGTCCATCTCGGGAACCCTTCGCCGGCGGGCCGGTTAGGTGCCGGACGCCGACCGGTTCCCACAAGGTCGGGAGCAAACGGCAGGGCCTGGTCGCAACAGGCCCGCTTCCAACCCGCAAGGATGACCGCGATGGACGATTTCCATGCCACACGGCAGAGCGAACTGCATGGCGGCGTGGCGCCGTGGGCGGCCGGCCTGCAACGGCCGATCCGTCAGCCGCTGGCGCAGAACATTTCCGTCGACGTGCTGATCGTCGGCGCCGGCATCACCGGCTCGATGATGGCGGAACATCTGGCGCGGCCCGGGCGCAGCCTCTGCATCATCGATCGCGAACGCCCCGGCTTCGGCAGCACGGCCGCGTCGACCGCGATGCTGGAATGGGAGATCGATCGGTCGTTGGTCGAACTGGCGGAATTCTACGGGTTCGAGAATGCCGCGGAGGTGTATCGTCTGAGCCTCGCGGCCGTCGCCGGGCTGTACCGGCTGGCCCATTCGCTGCGCTTTGCCAGCGCGCTGCAGGCGCGCGACACGGTGTATCTGGCGGCCGGCGACCGTGGCGCGCGCGACTTGCTGGCCGAACACGAGATCCGCAAGCGCGCCGGCCTGCCGGGGGCCTATCTCGACTACAAGACATTGCGCAGCGAATACGGCTTCGACCGCGAGGCCGCGATCGTGTCGCCCGGCTCCGCCGAGGTCGATCCGCTGTTGCTGTCGCACGCGCTGCTCACCGCTGCTGCGGCGCGCGGCGCCGTGCTGTTCGACGCCGCGGCGACCGCTTACGACAGCGGCGGCGGACGGGTGATGGTCGCCACCGATCATGGCTACACGATCGATGCGGGAAACGTCGTGCTCGCCACCGGCTACACCATGCCGGACATCGTCCAGTCGGACCTGCACAAGACCGCATCGAGCTGGGTGGTGGCGACGCCGCCCCAGGCGGCGGACCGGCTGTGGCGCGACAACGCGCTGATCTGGGAGGCCTCGACCGACTATCTCTATGCGCGCACCACGGCGGAGCACCGGATCATCATCGGCGGCGAGGACGACGATCAGGTCGTCGATCCGGAGGCGCGCGACGCGCTGATGCCGGCAAAGGCGAAGATCCTGCTCGACAAGCTGCATCTGCTGTGGCCGCAGGCGCAGCCGTTCGCCGAATACATCTGGTCGGGCGCGTTCAGCACCACCGTGGACGGGCTACCGCTGATCGGGCCGGTGCCGGGACAAGCACGCATTTTCGCCGCCTATGGCTACGGCGGCAACGGCATCACCTTCAGCTATCTGGCAAGCCGCCTGATCGGACGGCTGCTCGACGGCCAGCGACCGCGCCAGCTCGATCACTTCGCCCTGGATCGTCGCGCGGTGTAGCGGCCGCTACGGCCCCATCGCCCGCGGATCGCTGTTCAGCCGTCTTGTGTCGACCGGACCGATCTTGCTGTTGGCGTCCTCGGCGAGAAACTGATCGAGCGTCGCCTGGATCCGCGCCTTGACGCTGTCCGGGCCGCGGTCGCTCATTTCGGTGTGCTGGGCGCCGGTGTCGACGATTTCGATGCCGGCCTGTTGGGCGATCTTAGGGTCCGGCAGAACCCCGGGATCGGTCTTGAAGTGCGGATCCTTGGACCGGAACGACAGTATCTTGGCGAAGCCGGAGGTGACGAAGGGCACGCGCAGATTGTCGAGGGTCACCACCCGCCGCACCAGTTCGGGGTGCTGCTGGGCGAAGAACATCGAAATGTCGCCGCCATTGGAGTGGCCGACCAGCGTGAGATGGTCGTAATCGGCGCTCGGCACGATCTTCTTGAGCTGGTTGATGGCGAAGAAGATGTTCTTCTCGCCGCGCTCGTAGACCGCCAGCCGGCCGACATAGAGCGAGCCCTGCTGCGTCATCAGCGGCGCGTCGGTCGGCAGGTCGTGCTGGATGCTGGCGACCAGATAGCCCCGCGCGGCGAGCACGTTGGCGAGGAACGAGTACTCGGTGTTCTTGACGGTGTTGCCGTGGCTGACGATCGCGACCGGCAACATCGACAGGCCGGCTTCCGCCTTCATCTCGGCATCGCGCCGCACCGCGAGGTCGACGGCGATCGGGCGTTTGCGCGTCTCGTCGTAGAACGACAGGGTCTCGTGCCTGATCGCCCAATGGCTGAACGTGAAATACGCGGCGGCAGCCACCGCGCTCAGCGCCAGGAACACTGTCAGAGGTCGCTTCATCGACGATCCGTTGCGGCCCGTTACTCGAAGACTCAATTTGGGGCGTTACACTAACGCGGAAAGACCATGGTTTAGAACAGGATAGATTAAATTTTGGAAAGCGCGACTTTCGCTGCAACGCAAAACGATGATTCCACGAACCATGCCGTCAGGCGGTGAGTTCGCGCAGAACCGTCATCACCTGACCGGACGTGTAGGGCTTGGCCAAGAACCGGCCGCCATCCGGCAGATCGTCACCGGACACCCTGACCCGGCCCGAGGTGGCGACGATCTTGATCGGCGGCCAGCGGCCGCGCACGGCGCGTGCCAGTTTCAGCCCGTCCATCGACCCTGGAATCTGGATATCGGTGAAGACGACGCGAATGTCGTCGCGGCTTTCGAGAATAGCGATGGCATCGTCGGCGTTACTCGCGTCCAGCACCTCGAATCCGGCATCTTCGATGATGTCGACCGCGTTCATCCGCAGCAGCGCGTCGTCTTCCACGACGAGAACGACCGGCTTTCTGCTCACCAACTCTGACATCCTTGACCTCGTGCTGAGGTCATTCAAAGGTTCTGGCGGCCGTTCGTTCCGGAAAATACTCAAATCGGTGAATGTACCAGTGCAGTTCTCGAACAAATCAGGTTCTCGGGTGCACTCCCGGGACGGAACTCACAACAATCGGCCATCCGGGCCGAAGAACGGATGCGGCCCGTCGAAGGCCCCGATCGGCACCTGATGAGTGACGAGATCGCCGAAGCCTTCGCCCGCATACCAGGCATGGAGATGAAACGCCGGGGGCTCGACCTGGAACGACGGCTCCAGTATTTCGCCGAGGTCGAGCGCGACCGCGTGGTTGGGCGCGGGGCAGATCGTGGCCGGGATCCCGGCGAACAGCGTCAGCGTCGCGCGATGGACGTGGCCAGACGCGACCAGCCGGACCCAGGGATAGCGCTCGACGATCGAGGCGAACTCTGCCGCGTTGCGCAGGTTCTGCCGGTCCATGTGCCAGATGCCGGTCCGGAACGGTGGGTGATGCAGAAACAGCAACGCCGGACGCTGGTCGGACGACGACAGCACGGCGTCGAGCCATTGCAGAGTTTCGGCGTCGAGTTCGCCGTGCGGCTGGCCGGGAACGCTGGAGTCCAGCAAGACGATGTCGATGTCGCCGACCGGCTGGACCTGATTGAGCGCGCCGTCCGCCGGGAATAGCGGCTGCGCGAAGGCAGTGCGCATCAACTCGCGCGAGTCATGGTTTCCAGGCACGACCACAAACGGAATCTGCAGCGGCTCCAGCAGCCGCGCGAGGTGGGCGTACTCCTCCTGAGTCGGCGTATCGGCGAGATCGCCGGAAATCACCACGAGGTCGGGGCGCGGCGCGAGCGCATTCAGCGTCGCGACGCAGCGCTCGAGCGCCTTGGCGGTATCGACCTTGCCGTAAGCGAGGCTGCCCGGCGCCTTGATATGCAGATCGGAAATCTGTGCGATCAAAATCGGAGCGTTCAAAATCAGTTGCTGTGCCATCGTCCCCTCGTCCATCGTGTCATGAGCCGTCGGGCAGCAACCGGATCGATTCCGGCGCCACCGCGAGCCCGATCCGGTCGCCGGCCCGGATTGCCGCCGCGTTCGATGCGTCGATCGCGAGCGGCCTGTCGGCCGCGCCCCGAACCACGACGCGCTGGCGATCGCCGATGAAGCTGACGCTGTCGACGATGCCCGTCAGCGTCGCGGCGTCGGGCGCGACGATGGTGATGGTCTCCGGCCTGATCATCGCCACCGCACGCGGCCGCGTACCGCTCTCGGCCAGCGCCAGCCGCCCGCCCGGCAACCGCAGATGCCCGTCGCTGATCTCGGCTTCGAGGATGTTCGCGGCGCCGACGAATTCGGCGACGAAACGGCTTTCCGGGCGAAAGTAGATGTCGCGCGGTGCGCCGATCTGCGCGATCGTGCCCTTGCTCATCACCACGATCCGGTCGCCGAGCTCCATCGCCTCGGACTGATCGTGGGTGACGTAGATCGTGGTGATGCCGAGCGAGCGCAGCAGCCGGTCGAGCTCGCCGCGCAACCGGTCGCGCAGAGCGGCGTCGAGCGCGGTGAGCGGTTCGTCGAGCAGCAGGATGCCGGGCCGGATCGCCACCGCCCGCGCCAAGGCCACGCGCTGACGCTGGCCGCCGGAGAGCTGATCGATCCGGCGGTTTTCCAGGCCGGTGATGTTGGTGAGCGCGACCAGCTCCGCGACCCGCGCCGCGCGCTCCCGCTGCGGCACACCGCGGATTTTGAGGCCGTAGCCGATGTTGTCGGCGACCGTCATGTTCGGAAACAGCGCGTAGGATTGAAACACCATGCCGACATTGCGCTGCTCGATCGGCACCGCCGTCATGTCGGCGGCGTCGAACAGCACGCGGCCTCCGGCGTCGGGCTGTTCGAGCCCGGCGATGATGCGCAGCATCGTGGTCTTGCCGCAGCCGGACGGGCCGAGCAGCACCAGCGTCTCGCCGCGCGCAATGTCGAGCGTCGCGGGCTCCAGCGCCCGCGTGCCGTCGGCGAAGGTCTTGCCGCAGGCCTCGACCCGCACCGATACGCCGTGTCCGGTATCCGCCTTCATGATTTCGGCTCCCGTTCGGCCAGCAATTGCATCGCCACCAGCAGCGGGACGATCATGATGAAGAAGATCAGCGTGTAGGCCGACGCCACTTCGAGCCGCATCGAGGCGTAGGCGTCGGCGAGCCCGACCGGCAGCGTCTTGGTCAGCGGCGTGTGCAGCATCCAGGTCAGGTTGAATTCGCCGAGCGACAGCGTCACCACCATCAGCGAGCCGGCCACGATGCCAGGCATCGCATTCGGCACGATGACATCGACGAACCGCCGCCACGGCGCTGCGCCGAGCGAGGCCGCGCCTTCGTCGAGGGTGCGGACGTCGATGGTGGCGAACACCGCCATCACCGAGCGCACCATGAACGGCATGGTGAAGACGACATGACCGGCGAGGATGAACAGCCAGGAGCGGCGGAACGTGCCGAAGCCGCCATAGGTCAGCAGCAACGCCAGCGCGATGGCGAGGCCGGGGATCGCCAGCGGCAGCGTGATGACCTCCTCGATCAGCCGCGACAGCCGGCCGCCCCGCACGTGCAGCGCATAGGCCGCGGGCACGCCGACGATCAGGGTTACCGCCAGCGTCGCAAACGCAATCACGAACGACAGCAGGATCGTGTCGGCATAAAGGTCCCACACCTGCACGACCCATTGCAGGGTCACGCCGGACGAGATGCCGCGGAAGTAGTTGACGGTGACGCCCGCCGAGATCGACAGCAACGCCGGCACCACCAGGAACGCCGCGACCAGCAACGTGAACAGCAATTGGGCGGTGAAGATCAGGCGATCGCGCATGGCACTATCCGGTCGCCGCGACCGTGCCGCCGCTGAGCGAGCGCGCCAGCGCCAGCATCGCCCAGGAGATCAGCCCGAGCCCGACCGACAGCGACGCCGCGGTGGCGAAGTTCGCCGCCAGCGTGAACTCGGTGTAGATCAGCATCGGCAACACGTCGATATTGGTCGCCAGCGTGAAGGCCGTGCCGAACGCCCCCATCGCGGTGGCGAACGCGATCGCGCCTGAGGCGACGAAGGCGGGCCCCAGCGCCGGCAGCACGACGTCGCGCTGTACCGCCCAGGGGCTGGCGCCGAGCGAGCGCGCGGCTTCCTCGAGGCCGGGATCGAGCTTCTGCACCGCCGCCATGATGGTGAGGATCACGCGCGGGATCGAGAAGTACAGATAGCCGAGGAACAGCCCCCAGATCGAATAGGCGAACACCACCTTGCTTCCGGTCAGCAGACGCGTGACGTCGCCGATCAGGCCCTGACGCCCGGCGAGCAGGATGATCAGGAAGCCGATCACCACGCCGGGAAACGCCAGCGGAAACGTCAGCATCGCGACCAGCACCGCGCGGCCAGGGAGACGATGCCGCTGCAGGAAGATCGCCGCGACCGTGGCGATCACCAGCGTCGCCAGCGTGGTCGCGCTCGCCAGCAGCACGGTGTTGATCAGCGTGGCGCGGTAGCGCGGCTCGAGCACGATCGCCAGATAGCCGGCTAGGCCCTGCGGTCCTTCGGCGCCGACGACCACCAGACGGGCCATCGGCAGCACGAAGAACGCCGCGGTCAGCACCGCCAGCGGCGCCAGGCAGACCAGCGAGAACGATCGTTGCGACATTAGTTCGTCATGGCCGGGCTCGTCCCGGCCATCCACGTCTTTCTTCCCGATTGGCGCTGCAAGCCGTGGATGCCCGGCACAAGGCCGGGCATGACGGGCTTGTCTGTGAGAGCATATCCCTCACCGCACCTCGGCCAGATAGCGCTCGGTGAACGCCTTCTGCGCCGCTTCCATCTTGGCCCAGTCGACGCTCTTGGCGCGCGCATAGTCGCTGTCGGGCAGGAATTTCGACTTCACCGCCTCGGGCAGCTCGATCGGCCGCGCCGGGCGCAGATAGGCATTGGTCCAAATCGCCTGGCCCTTGTCGGACAGCAGATAGTCCATCACCTTCTTGGCCTTCTCGGCGTTCGGCGCGCCCTTGGTCAGGCTGACGACGTAGGGAAACACCACCGAGCCTTCGCACGGAATCACGAAGGCGAACTTGCCCTTCTCGGTGTATTTGGCCCGATAGGCGTTGAAATCGTAGTCGAGCAGGATCGGGATTTCACCCGACACCACGCGCGCGTAGGAAGTTTGCTTCGGCACGATCGCATCGTTGGCGTGCAGTCCCTTGAAGAACGCGATCGCGGGCGAGAAGTCGGCGTCGCTGCCGCCGAGCGCGAGATTGACCGCGACAGCGCCGACGTAGCCGACCGCCGCCGACGGCGGATCGAGATAGCCGACCATGCCCTTGTAGTCGGGCTTCAGCAGGTCCTTCCAGCACGCCGGGACCGGCTTGCCGCCGAGCGCGTCGACATTGACGAACAGGCCGAGCGTACCGGAATGGATCGCGGTCCACTCACCGTCCGGATCCTTGAGGCCGGCGGGCACCTCGTTCCAGTGCTGCGGCTTGTACGGCTGGGTGACGCCCTGGGCTTTCGCCTTCATCCCGAAATTGACGCCGAAATAACCGATATCGGCGACCGGATTGCTCTTCTCGGCCAGCAATTGCGACAGCGCCTGGCCGGAATTCTTGTTGTCGAACGGGATGTCGTAGCCGAGGTCGGCCTTGATCGATTTCAGCATCGACGCCCAGTCCGCCCATTGCGGCGGACAATTGTAGCAGATCACGTCCGCAGCCCTCGCGGGCTGGGCGATGGCGAGCAGCGACAGCGCGAGCAACGCCGCGGCGAAACGAGCAACCTTCATGATCTCTCCCGGTGAGCAGGCATCGCGAAGCCAAACGACCTTCGCACTTGCACGCGCTCCACCTATCGGCGGCGGATGACAGGTTTGCGACAGTCTTGCATTTCGCTGCGGGCAGGTGCCGCAGCTCGCAATGGAACTTTTCGGGGCACGCGCGATTGGTTGAGGAGATTGCAGGTCCGGGACGTTCGGCAGAACTCCCAAGCGGCGGGCAGCGCCACCGGGTCACTTGATCGGAAACCAGATGCCCTCGAGCCCGCGCTGGACCGATCCGCTGGAAATGAACGCATAGCAACAGATCGCAGCCCGGTCCGACGGATGATTGCATCCGCACCGGGGCTCACACCAAGGGAAGTCGACGATGCCGATGTCCGCAAAATCCAATGCCTGCAGACCCTGGGACGATGAGCAGGTCGAGCGCCTGAAGGAACTGATCTCCAGCGGCGCCTCCGCCGTGCGGGCGGCGGCCGCGCTGAAACGCGCGCGATCGTCCGTGCAGGTGAAGGCGCGCAAGCTCGGCATGCCGTTCATGGCCAGCCGCGACGCCAAGCGCTTAAGGGACGCCAAGATCGCGGCCGCGGAAAGCGTGCCGCTGCGAACACATGCCGCGGCGGCGAGCAGCGACCGCTGAGCCGCTGGCGCGGCTCGCCCTCCATTCGAATAAAATCCAGTCTGGCCGGGACATTGTAGCGGTGAGCGCGACAGGTCGCCGCATCCTCGCGCTGAACGCCGCGATTACCACATCCTATTACCTTTAGCTAAAGTGCTAGGCACGCGAACGATTAGCAGTCAATATTTTTGCGGTGAATTCACAGATTTCAGCACATACTCTGCTCGGCTCATGCCGCCAAACGAATCAATTGGAAAGGCACCTGCAAAGCAGGTGAAAGGGTAACCCGATGCAATACCGGATCATTGCATTCACTGCCGCGCTCGTCGTGGTGATCGGCTACGCGGCCGGTCCGGTCGGCGCCGTGATTTCGCTGCTCGCCTTTGCGGGCTCCTTGTACTTGATGTGGGCACGCAAACTCGGCTTCGGCGGTGCGTGGACCCGGTTCGGTCTCGACCGCTTCACCGCGCCGTTCTGGAAGGGGGAGAACTGGGAACGCTTCAACGCGATGTTCACCGACAGCGAAAGCGTCGTGAAGGCGGGCACCATCGCGGTGGCGCTGATCGCCTTGTCGCTGATCCTGCCGGCCAGTCAGGTCGGCCTGATCGCACTGGCCGTCGCCGCCTGGTACGCGTTCGAAGTCTATCGTAGCCATCGGCCGCTGCTGCGCCCGACGGTCGCGATCGAATCCAAGCCGGCCGCCGACAAGGTCATCTACGCCGCTGCGCCGCGCAGCGAGACGGCGAAGATGAACTGATCTGCGACTGCCAAATGCAGCACCTTTCGAACGGCGGCGGGGAGCCCTCCTCGCCGCCGTTCGCGTGTCTGGCCGTAGCTTCGACCGTCGGATATGAGCGCTGGCCGGAAGCCAGAGGATGCAGCGCGACGATCGCCGCCCTCTGTCGCAGCCTCTCATTAATGCTTATAATTTAAGCAAATGACCATGCTTTGTATGCAATGAGTGACATTGCGGATTTCGCGCCGGACGCATCGCTTCGCTCGAAGAAGTAGACATAACATCAACTTAGCTCAAAATCGCACGCGCGATGGCCGCTGGCACGAAGCTTGCGAACCCTGGTTCCAGAGCCTGCCCCTCGTGCCCTGGAGCGCCTTGCATGAAACGTCGCGACTTTCTCAAATCCGCCACCGCCCTTGCCGCCGGCGCCATGGTTCCGGCGCCCGCGATCTGGTCGGCCGCCAAGGCCGACGCCCGTTCCGAATCCCTGCTGGTCGTCTCGGAGAGCGGCCCGAACAATCTCGACATCCACGGCGTCGGCACCAACGTGCCCGGCTACGAGGTGTCTTGGAACTGTTACGACCGGCTGATCACCCACGAGATGAAGGAAGGCCCCGGCGGCGTCCCGTATTACGACAAGGACAAGTTCAAGGGCGAGCTCGCCGAAGACATGGTGGTCGGCGACATGTCGGCGACCTTCAAGCTGAAGAAGAACGCCACCTTCCAGGACGGCACGCCGGTCACCGCCAAGGACGTCAAGTGGTCGCTCGACCGCGCCGTCAGCGTCGGCGGCTTCCCGACCTTCCAGATGAGCGCCGGCTCACTGACCAAGCCGGAGCAGTTCGTCGTGGTCGACGACCACACCGTGCGGGTCGATTTCCTCAAGAAAGACAAGCTGACGATCCCGGATCTCGCGGTGATCGTGCCCTGCGTCGTCAATTCCGAGCTGGTGAAGAAGAACGCCAGCGAGAAGGATCCGTGGGGCCTCGAATACACCAAGCAGAACACCGCCGGCTCCGGCGCCTATCGGGTGGTGAAGTGGACCGCCGGCACCGAAGTGATCATGGAGCGCAACGACAAATGGGTCGGCGGCCCGCTGCCGAAGATCAAGCGCGTGATCTGGCGCATGGTGCCGCAGGCCGGCAACCGCCGCGCCCTGTTGGAACGCGGCGACGCCGACATCTCCTACGAGCTGCCGAACCAGGACTTCGCCGAGATGAAGCGGGACGGCAAGATCAACGTCGTCTCGCTGCCGATCAGCAACGGCATCCAGTATCTCGGCATGAACGTCAGCAATCCGCCGTTCAACAATCCCAAGGTGCGCGAAGCGGTCGCCTATGCGGTGCCGTATCAGAAGATCATCGATGCGGTGATGTTCGGCCTCGCCAACCCGATGTTCGGCGCCGCCGCCGACAAGGCGACCGAAGTGAAATGGCCGCAGCCGACCAAGTACAACACCGACATCGCCAAGGCCAAGGCGCTGATGGCGGAGGCCGGCCACGCCGACGGCTTCGATACCACGCTGTCGTTCGACCTCGGCTTCGCCGGCGTCAACGAGCCGATGTGCATCCTGATTCAGGAAAGCCTGGCGCAGATCGGCATCCGCTGCACCATCAACAAGATCCCCGGCGCCAACTGGCGCACCGAGCTGAACAAGAAGGTGATGCCGCTCTACGTCAACATCTTCTCCGGCTGGCTCGATTACCCCGAGTACTTCTTCTATTGGTGCTACCACTCGGGCAAGTCGATCTTCAACACCATGGCCTACGACTCACCGGAGATGGACAAGCTGATCGAAAGCGCCCGCATCGCCGCCGCGACCGGCGACATCCCGACCTACGACAACGACGTCAAGGGCTTCGTCGATCTGGCGTTCAAGGACATCCCGCGCGTCCCGCTGTACCAGCCCTATCTCAACGTCGCGATGCAAAAGAACATCAGCGGCTTCGCCTACTGGTTCCACCGCCGGCTCGACTACCGGACGATGGTGAAGGGCTGAGCGTGAGCGCTCTTCTCCCTCTCCCGCTTGCGGGAGAGGGCGGGGTGAGGGCGACGCGGGCCCAGTGCTCGCGGACCCCCACCCCCGACCCCTCCCCGCAAGGGGGAGGGGAGTGAGCCGCGACATGCGGCGACCTTTCGCACCGAACGGACCGTAGAGGGTATCACCTCATGCTCACCATGATCGGCAAGCGCCTGATGTTCGCGATCCCGAGTCTGATCGGGGTGGTGATCGTCACCTTCCTGCTGACCCGGGCGCTGCCCGGCGATCCGGCGGCGTATTTCGCCGGGCCCGCCGCCAGCAAGGAAGCGATCGAGCAGATCCGCAAGAAGCTCGGGCTCGACAAATCGCTGGCCGAGCAGTTCGTCCGCTACACCACCGAGCTCGCCCAGGGCGATCTCGGCCAATCGCTGACGACCGGCCAGCCGGTCGCGACCGAAATCCGCAACCGCCTGCCCGCCTCCGCCGAACTGACGTTGCTGGGGCTCGCACTCGCCGTGGTCATCGCGATCCCGCTCGGCATCATGGCGGCGACCCGGCCGGGGTCGTGGATCGACCACCTCTGCCGCGTGACAACCACGGCCGGCGTGTCGCTGCCGGTGTTCTTCACCGGCCTGCTGCTGGTCTATGTGTTTTACTTCAAGCTCGGCTGGTCGCCCGCTCCGCTCGGCCGGCTCGACGTGTTCTACTCGGCGCCGACGACCGTCACCGGCTTCTATCTGATCGACAGCCTGCTCGCGCGCGATCTCGAGACCTTCCGCTCGGCATTGAGCCAGCTGCTGCTGCCGGCGGCGACGCTGGCGATCTTCTCGCTGGCGCCGATCGCCCGCATGACCCGGGCCTCGATGCTGGCGATCCTGTCGTCGGACTTCGTCCGCACGGCGCGCGCCAGCGGCCTGTCGCCGACCAAGGTGACGATGACCTACGCCTTTCGCAACGCGATGCTGCCGGTGCTCACTACACTGAGCATGGTGTTCTCGTTCCTGCTCGGCGCCAATGTGCTCGTCGAGAAGGTGTTCGCCTGGCCCGGCATCGGCTCCTACGCGGTCGAGGCGCTGATCGCCTCGGACTTCGCGCCGGTGCAGGGCTTCGTGCTCACCATGGCGGTGATGTATGTGCTGCTGAATCTGCTGATCGACATCCTGTACGGCGTGATCGATCCGCGCGTGCGGCTGGAAGGATGATGAGCATGAGCAGCGTCGCGCCTCCGATCAGCGAATCCGCCCCACCGGCCAAGCCCGCGCGCCGCTCCGGGCTCGGCGAGATGATCGCGCACACCCGCTACGTGCTCGGCGACAACCGCGTCACCGCCTTCGCCTTCGGGCTGCTGGTGGTGATCGTGTTCGCCGCTTTGTTCGGGCCCTACATCGTGCCCTACGATCCGCTCGCCAGCGACACCGCGCAGGCACTGAAGCCGCCCTCGGCGGCGCACTGGTTCGGCACCGACCAGCTCGGCCGCGACATCTTCAGCCGCGTCGTGGTCGCCACG
Organism: Rhodopseudomonas palustris; assembly: GCA_016215605.1. Classification (GTDB taxonomy): domain Bacteria; phylum Pseudomonadota; class Alphaproteobacteria; order Rhizobiales; family Xanthobacteraceae; genus Rhodopseudomonas; species Rhodopseudomonas palustris_L. Next base: position 151,721 of record JACRJB010000014.1, on the reverse strand, counting down.
CGGCTCGACGTCTTCATCGCGGTCGCGTCCGTTGCGCTGGTCTTCCTGATGGGCGGGCTCGCCGGCATCGCCGCCGGCTACTTCGGCGGCTGGACCGACCGCATCGTCGGCCGCATCGCCGACACCATCATGGCGTTCCCGCTGTTCGTGCTGGCGATGGGCATCGTCGCGGCGCTAGGCAACACCGTGCAGAACATCATCATCGCCACCGCGATCGTCAACTTCCCGCTCTACGCCCGCGTCGCCCGCGCCGAAGCCAATGTCCGCCGCGACGCCGGCTTCGTGATGGCGGCGCGGCTGTCGGGCAACAGCGAGATGCGGATCCTGCTGGTGCACATCCTGCCGAACATCATGCCGATCATGATCGTGCAGATGTCGCTGACGATGGGCTACGCCATCCTCAACGCCGCCGGCCTGTCCTTCATCGGCCTCGGCGTCCGCCCGCCGACTGCCGAATGGGGCATCATGGTCGCCGAGGGCGCCAGCTTCATGGTGTCGGGCGAATGGTGGATCGCGCTGTTCCCCGGCCTCGCGCTGATGACCGCGGTGTTTTGCTTCAACCTGCTCGGCGACGGCCTGCGCGACATCTTCGATCCGCAGCGGAGGACGTGAGGATGAACAATCCCGAGCTTACGTTCGTCATCCCCGCGAAGGCGGGGATCCATACGCCGCAGCGAGATTGTTCTGCGAAGTCGACACCTTCTTCCGATCGCGACGCCAGGGGGTATGGGTCCCCGCCTTCGCGGGGACGACGGAACGATATGCGGAGAGTCCGATGACCACTCAGCCTCTCCTCGACGTCCGCGACCTCACCGTCGAATTCGCCACCCGGCGGGGCATCGTCAAGGCGGTGCAGCATGTCGACATCAGTGTCGGCAAGGGCGAGACGCTGGCGATCGTCGGCGAATCCGGCTCCGGCAAATCGGTGACGTCCTATGCGGTGATGCGAATTCTCGACCGCGCCGGTCGGATCGCCGACGGCTCCGTGATGTTCGGCGGCATCGACATCAAGGCCGCGACCGAAGACCAGATGCGCGACCTGCGCGGCCGCGAAATCTCGATGATCTTCCAGAACCCGCGCGCCGCGCTGAACCCGATCCGCAAGGTCGGCGATCAGATAGAGGACGTGCTGCGCCAGCACGTCCAGTCGACGTCGTCCGACCGCGGCGAGAAGGCGATCGCGGCGCTGGAGGCGGTGAAGATCGCGCGGCCGCGCGAGCGCTATCATGCCTATCCGTTCCAGCTGTCCGGCGGCATGTGCCAGCGCGTCGTGATCGCGCTGGCGCTGGCCTGCAATCCGCAACTGCTGATCGCCGACGAGCCGACCACCGGGCTCGACGTCACCACCCAGAAGGCGGTGATGGATCTGATCGTCGAGCTGACCAGGAGCCGCGGCCTGTCGACCATCCTGATCACCCACGACCTCGGCCTCGCCGCGGCTTATTGCGACCGCGTGGTGGTGATGGAAAAGGGCCGCGTCGTCGAAACCGCCCTCGCCGCCGACATCTTCGCGAACCCGCAGCACCCCTACACTCAGAAACTGATGCGCGCGACGCCGCGGCTCGGCGTCGGACTCCGGGACTTGCTGCCGGAGGACGATCGAGGCACGGCGCCAGCCACACCAACATCCGTCATCGCCGGGCTTGACCCGGCGATCCATCCAGCTTCGCAAGAAGCTTCTTCGAAACAGATGCCCCCCCGGGTCAAGCCCGGGGGTGACGATGAGGCGAGTGGCGCGGGCGAAGCTGTAGCAAAGCATCCATCGCCCCTCCTCCGCGTCGAGAAGCTGGTGAAGGAATATCCCCGCCAGGGCGCGACTGCGGTGCTCGGCAGACTGTTCTCGCGAACCCCACCGGTCGAACCCGACGCGTTTCGGGCCGTCGACGGCATCAGCTTCGACGTCGGCCATGGCGAGAGCGTCGGCCTGGTCGGCGAATCCGGCTGTGGCAAGTCGACCACGTCGATGATGGTGATGCGGCTGCTGGACCAGACCTCCGGCCGGATCACCTTCGACGGCGAGGAGATCGGCGCGATCCTGCCGCATGCCTTTGCCCGGCTGCCGCAGCGCAAGGCGATCCAGATGGTGTTTCAGGATCCGACCGACAGCCTCAATCCGCGCTTCACCGCCGCGCGCGCGATCGCCGATCCGATCCTGCAGCTCGGCGACATCAAGGGCCGCGACGCGCTGCGCGCGCGATGCGAGGACTTGGCCCTGCAGGTCGGCCTGCCGCTCGATCTGCTCGACCGCTTTCCGCATCAGCTCTCCGGCGGCCAGAAGGCGCGCGTCGGCATCGCCCGCGCGATCGCGCTGAAGCCGAAGCTGATCATCCTCGACGAGCCGACCGCCGCGCTCGACGTCTCGGTGCAGGCCGTGGTGCTGAACCTGCTGCAAGATCTGAAACAATCGATGGGGATGAGCTACCTGTTCGTCTCGCACGATCTCAACGTGGTGCGGCTGCTGTGCGATCGTGTCATCGTGATGCGCGCGGGACGAATCGTCGAGCAGGGAACCTCCGAACAAGTCCTCGGCGCTCCGCAAGACGCCTACACCCGCGAATTGCTGACGGCGATCCCGCATCCGCCGCTCCCGGTGACGTGATGGAATTGAGCACTGCATTTCCCCGTCATTCCGGGGCGCGCCTCTTGGCGCGAGCCCGGAATCCATATTCCCTGGCAGTGGTTATGGATTCCGGGTTCGCGCTACGCGCGCCCCGGAATGACGAACGCCAATGATCTTGACGAGGCCCGCTTTGACCGACTCTCTTGATAACTACATCGATGCCGTCGGCTCAGCCCTCGGCCTGACGATCGACCCGGCTTGGAAGCCCGCGGTGCGCGCCAATCTCGACGTGTCGCTGAAGCTGGCGCGGCAGGTCGACGAGTTCGCGCTGCCCGACGAGACCGAACCTGCGAGCGTTTTCAGTGCCTGATGTGACCTCCGATATGTCCAGCGACTGGATGACCGCCGCCGAGATTGCCGCTGCCGTCAAGGCGAAGACGATGACCGCCCTCGACGCCACCGAGGCGGCGCTGGCTCGTGTCAAGCAGCGCGACGCGACGCTCAACGCCTTCACCGACATCGTCGCCGAGCGCGCCCGCGGCCGCGCCCGCGCGATCGACGCGGCGATCGCCCGCGGCGACAAACTCGGGCCGCTCGCCGGCGTGCCGTTCGCCGTGAAGAACCTGTTCGATGTCGAGGGGCTGCCGACCCGCGCCGGCTCCAAGATCAATCGCGACCTCGCCCCTGCGAAGCGCGACGCCACGCTGATCGAGCGTCTGGAGGCCGCCGGTGCGGTGCTGATCGGCGCGCTCAACATGGGCGAATACGCCTACGACTTCACCGGCGAGAACATCCACGACGGCCCGTCGCGCAACCCGCACGATCCGACCCGGATGACCGGCGGCTCGTCCGGCGGCTCGGGCGCCGCGGTCGGCGGCGGCGAAGTGCCGCTCGCGCTCGGCTCGGACACCAACGGCTCGATCCGCGTGCCGTCGTCGTTCTGCGGCATCTTCGGACTGAAGCCGACCTACGGCCGGCTGTCGCGCGCCCGCTCCTTCCCGTTCGTCGCGAGCTTCGACCATCTCGGCCCGTTCGCACGCAGCACCGCCGATCTGGCGCTCGCTTACGACGCGATGCAGGGCCCCGACGAAGCCGATGCGGGCTGTGCGACGCGGCCGCTCGAACCGGTACACGCCTCGCTGGCGCAAGGCCTCGACGGCCTGCGCATCGCCCGCGCCGGTGGTTACTTCGCGCAGAACCTGTTTCCCGAAGCGCGCGAGGCGATCGATCGCGTCGGCTCGGCGCTCGCCGTCAGCAAGACCGTCGAACTGCCCGAAGCGGCGCGGGCTCGTGCGGCGGCCTATGTCATCACCACCACCGAGGGCGCGTCGCTGCACCTCGATCGGCTGCGCACCCGGCCAAACGATTTCGATCCCGCCGTGCGCGACCGGCTGATCGCCGGCGCAATGATCCCCGCGCCGCTGGTCGATCGCGCGCAAAAATTCCGCCGCTGGTATCGCGCCCGGGTGCTCGAGCTGTTCAAGGAGGTCGACGTGATCATCGCGCCGGCGACACCCTGCGTCGCGCCGAAACTCGGACAGCAGACGTTCGTGCTGGACGGCGTCGAGCTGCCGGTGCGCGCCAATATCGGCATCCACACCCAGCCGATCTCGTTCATCGGCCTGCCGGTGGTCGCGGTGCCGATCCCGCTGGAGCCGATGCCGATCGGCGTCCAGATCATCGCCGCGCCGTGGCGTGAAGACCTCGCGATGCGCGTCGCCCATGCGCTGGAGCAAGCCGGCGTCGCCCGCGCGCCGCGCCCGAAGGATGTTTGAGATGGATATCGACCTGCCCGACGTGCTCGCCGAAGTCGGCGAAGCCTTCGCCCGCTACGAAACCGCACTGGTGACCAACGACGTCGCCACGCTCGGCGAACTGTTCCGCAACGACCCGCGGACGCTGCGCTACGGCATCGGCGAGAATCTCTACGGCTACGACGAGATCCAGGGATTTCGCGCGGCGCGCTCGCCGGTCGGGCTGATGCGCAAGACGGCGCGCACGGTGATCACCGCCTATGGCCGCGACACCGCGGTCGCCTCGACGCTGTTCTATCGCGACAACGCGCCGGGAAAGGTCGGCCGCCAGATGCAGACCTGGGTGCGCTTCCCGGAAGGCTGGCGCATCGTCGCCGCCCATGTCAGCGTCATCGACGAACCGCGGGCCGCGACATGACCTTCGACGACATCACCACGCCGCGCGGCGGCGACGGGCCGGCGGCGCCACCGCAAGCGAAGCCGAGCGTGCGCCGCAGCCGTCCGCCGCTCGCGCCGCCGAAGATCACCCGCGCCGAAGAACTGCGCCGCCAGCTCGCCGACGAAATCGTGCGCGGCGCGTTGCCGCCCGGTGCGCCGCTCGACGAAACCGAGATCGCCAACCGCTTCGAGGTCTCCCGCACGCCGGTCCGCGAGGCGCTGCGGCAATTGGTGACGAGTGGGCTCGTCCAGTCGCGGCCGCATCACGGCGCGGTGGTGGCGAAGCCCTCGTTCGAGCGGCTGGCGGGAATGTTCGAGGCGATGGCCGAACTGGAGGCGATGTGCGCCGGCTTCGCGGCCGAGCGGATGTCGCCGCTCGAGCGCCGCGACCTCGAAGCGATCCACGAGGAACTGCGGATGCTGAGCCATCAGGGCAATCCGGAACGCTTCCACGACGTCAACGAACGCTTCCACAACGCGATCTACGCCGGCTCGCACAACGACTACATCGCCGAGATCACGCTGGCGACGCGGGTCCGGGTGCAGCCGTTCCGCCGCGCGCAGTTCCGCAATCTCGGCCGGCTGGCGAAATCGCACGCCGAGCACGACCGCGTCGTCGTCGCGATCATGCGCGGCGATCGCGCCGGTGCGGCGGCCGCGATGCGCGGCCACATCGAACTGGTGCGCGACGAATACGAAATCTACGCCGTCTCGGTGTGAGTGGAGCCTTGCGTGACTGAAACCATCGTCGACATCCTCGCCGCGCATCGCGCCGGCACCGCGACGCCCGCGCAGACGATCGCGCGCTGCTACGCGCGGATCCGTGCTCATGCCGACCCCGCGCTGTTCATCACGCTGCGCGACGAGGCCGACGCCATCGCCGAAGCGGTCGCGCTCGCCGCGCGCGACCCGGCGCTGCCGCTCTACGGCGTGCCGGTCGCGGTCAAGGACAACATCGACGTCGCCGGGCTGCCGACCACCGCGGCCTGTCCGGCCTTCGCCTATCAGCCGGCGCAAGATTCCACCGCGGTGGCTAAGCTGCGCGCCGCCGGCGCGATCGTGATCGGCAAGACCAATCTCGACCAGTTCGCCACCGGCCTCGTCGGCGTGCGCTCGCCCTACGGCATCCCGCGCAACGCGATGCGCGCCGATCTGGTGCCGGGCGGTTCGAGTTCCGGATCGGCGGTCGCGGTCGGCGCCGGTCTGGTGCCGCTGTCGCTCGGCACCGACACCGCCGGCTCCGGCCGTGTCCCGGCGATGCTCAACAACATCGTCGGACTGAAGCCGAGCCTCGGCCTGATCTCGACCACCGGCCTCGTCCCCGCCTGCCGCACCCTCGATTGCATCTCGGTGTTCGCGCTGACCGTCGACGACGCGGTCACCGCGCTGCGGGTGATGGGCGTTCCCGACGCCACCGATCCCTATTCGCGCGACCGTCCGCTCGCGGCGATGACGGCGCTGCCCGCGAAACCGCGGATCGGCGTGCCGCGGCCCGATCAGTTGCAATTCTTCGGCGATGCGCAGGCCGAGCAGGCCTATGCCGATGCGCTGCAGCGCTGGACCAAGCTCGGCGCGGAGCTGATCGAAGTCGATGTCGCGCCGCTCTACGAGACCGCGCGGCTGCTCTACGAAGGACCGTGGGTCGCCGAACGCTATCTCGCCATTCGCGAGCTGATCGACTCCACTCCCGACGCCGTGCATCCGGTGACGCGCGAGATCACGCTCGGCGGCAAGGCGATCACCGCCGCGGACACCTTCGCCGCGCTGTACCGGCTGCAGGCGCTGCGCAAGATCGCCGACCAGTTATTTGCCGGCTTCGACGCACTGGTGCTGCCGACCGCGCCGACCGCCTACACGGTCGAGCAGGTGCTCGCCGATCCGATCGCGCTCAACAGCCGGCTCGGCACCTACACCAATTTCGTCAATCTGCTCGACCTCTGCGGCCTCGCGATCCCGGCCTCGATCCGCATCGACGGCATTCCGTTCGGCATCACCCTGCTCGCGCCGGGCGGCCGCGACGCCCAGCTCGCCAGCCTCGGCCGGCTGTTCCACGCCGACACCGAGCTGCCGATGGGCGCGACCGGCCAATCACAGCCGCCGCTCAACGAGCTGGAGGCGACTGCAGGCACCGGTCAGATTCAGATTGCGGTCGTCGGCGCACATCTGAGCGGCATGGCGTTGAATGGCGAACTGACATTGCTCGACGGAAGGCTGGTTTGCGCAACCAGCACCGCGCCGGACTACAAGCTGTTTGCGCTGAAGGGCACGACGCCGCCGAAGCCCGGCATGCTGCGCGTCGCGCCCGGCGCGGGTGCGGCGATTGCTCTGGAAGTCTGGTCGCTGTCGCCGGCCGCGTTCGGACGGTTCGTCGCTTCGATTCCGCAACCCCTGTCGATCGGCACGATCACGTTGGCGGACGGCGCCCAGGTCAAGGGCTTCCTGGTCGAACCCGCCGCGCTCGACGGCGCGCGCGACATCACGGAGTTCGGCGGCTGGCGCGCCTTCATGGCCGAGTCGGTGGCCGCAAACTGACGAAGTCGCGGGGGCCGCGCATTGGCGCAGCCCCCGGATCGCTCAAGCCTGGATCGACCATTTCGCCGGGTCGGCAGGCTTCTGCTTGTAGATCGTCCCCTCGAAATCGACGTGCAGTTCCGTCCACGGACCCCGCCCCTGGCGCGCCAGCACTTCGAAATGCTTCGGCTTGCGCTGCGGCTCGCCCTTCGGCGTCCAGCCGGCCTCCTTGACGGCCGCGAGCACGCGGTCCGGATTGGCCGGCACGTCGGGGTGGTGATGCCCCGGCGCATGGTGCGGCTTCTTGTGGTGGATCAGCACGGCGTCGCGGCCTTGCGCAGCGATCCGCGTCACCTTGATCTCTGAAGGACGACGCTCGCCCTCCAACTTCACTTGAAGTCCTGCGCGAAGCGGAAACGCTTCCGCCCCCTTCGGGCCGAGATCTGCGAGATGGGTTTCGCCTTGCGCTTCGAGCGTGAAGCGATGAGCAAAGACGTGCTGGATCACGCCCGATAGGGCGATGTTGTCGTGGTGCGGCATCATTTTCTCCGTAGAGCGCCCAACCGCGGGCGCACCTCGAGAGATGGGGAGACAACCGGCCGACTCAATGGCATGGCTGATCGGCGCGCAGCGCGGTTCCAAGCGCGCGCGGCGATGCGATGCCATCACTCCATTCGGTCTATCGACACCAACTCGGACGGGCGAGCGCCGCCGCGCGCTCAACCGATCGCTTTCAGATACAGGCTCGGGTCGAAGTACTTCTCGACGGGCGTGAAGTCCTTGACGTTGGCGTTGGTCATGAAGAAGTTGGTCGATTGCTGCAGCCATTTCGCGACGGTGCCGTCGGAATAGTATTTGACCCAGTCGCGCGACGAGAACATCTTCTGCGCCTTGAACGCCTCCATGATGTCCGACAGCGGCACCTGGCTGTAGTGCTTCTTCTGCAGGGCTTCGATCGCCTCGGTGCTGTTGGCGACGATGTAGTCGTTGGCGTCGGCCCAGCCCTTGATGATCTTGATCAGCGTTTCCTTGTTGCCGTCGTAATAGTCGTTGCTGGCGGTCCAGCCGCCGATGATGGCAGCCTGCGGATAATAAGCCGAAGCGTCGGAGAGCTTGACCGCACCGGGCAGTTTGTCGCGCACCGTGATGTTGAACGGCACCCACAGCGCCACCGCCGGCACCGCGCCGGAGATGAACGAGGTCACCGCCGCCGGCATCGACTGGTTGAGCAGTTCGACTTCCTTCGGGTCGATCTTGTTGGCGCGCAGCGCCGTGTCGAGGAAGACGTGAGCGGTGGTGCCAGCGGTGGTGGCGATCCGCTTGCCCTTGAGGTCGGCGAAGCTCTTCACGCCCATGTCGGGCCGCACCCACAATTGCGCCGTGGCGACTTCGATATCGTTGAGCAGGAACACCTTGCCCTGGCCGCGCGCCGGAAAGCTCGCGATCGCCGCGCCGGTCGCCAGCACGTCGATGCTGCCGCCGATCAGCGCCTGGAAGATCTCGAGCCCGGTGTTGAACTGCCGCAGTTCGAAATCGAGCCCCTGCTTCTCGAACGAGCCGCGATCCATGCCGGTCCAGATCTGGCCATCGACCGCGACGGTGTGCAGATAGCCGACCCGCACCTTGGTCCTGCTCTGCGCGATGGCCGGGGCGGCGACGCCGCTCAGCGCGAGGCCGGCCGTCGAGGCGAGAAATTGTCTGCGGTCCATGATCGATCCTCCCTGTGGTTATTGTGTCGGCTTATTCGGAAAACGACGCCCTCGCGGTCTGCGCCTGCTGCGCGCGATATTCGCTCATCACCAAATCCCGGATGTGGCTGCGCAACTCACCGTATTCAGGCCTTTCCTGAATCGACTCCTCGCGCGGATAGGCGAACGGCACTTCGATGATCTGTTTGATCCGCGCCGGCCGCGCCGTCACCACCACGATCCTCGACGCCATGTAGATCGCCTCCTCGACCGAGTGGGTGATCAGCATGACGGTCTTCTTCTCGGAGTGCAGCACCTCCAGCAGCAGGTTCTGCATGTTGGAACGGGTCTGCGCATCGAGCGCACCGAACGGCTCGTCCATCAGCAGGAACTGCGGCTTCACCGCATAGGCCCGCGCGATCGCCAGCCGCTGCCGCATGCCACCCGACAGATGCTTCGGAAACGCACCGGCGAAATCGGTCAGCCCCATCATCGACAGATAATGGTCGCAGACCGCGTCACGCTCCGCCGCCATCTCCCGATTGGCCTGAAGCCCGAGGCCGAAGGCGATGTTCTCGCGCACCGTGAGCCAGGGGAACACGCCGTATTCCTGAAAGATCACGCCGCGCTCCGGCCCCGGCCCCTTTACGGGCGCGCCGTCGAACAGCACGCGGCCGGTGGTCGGCTTCATGAAGCCGGCCAGCATGCTCATCATCGTGGTCTTACCACAGCCGGATGGGCCGATCACCGCGACGAAATCGCCATCGTTGATGTCGTAGCTGACATTGTCGACGACCTGCAGCCTGCCCTTCGGCGTGTCGAACGACAACGAGACGTTGTCGAAGCGGGCGCGATGGGTCTTGAGGGGCATCTGGTCGCTCATGCCGAGGCCCTTTCCTGCCAGACCAACAGCCGCGCGCTGAATCGACGCAGGATCGTGTCCATGATCAGCGCGATACAGCCGATGCAGATGATGCCGACATAGATCACGTCGAGCAGGAAATAGGTCGACGCGTTCTGGATCAGCGCGCCCAAGCCACGCTGCGCCGCGATCAGTTCGGACGCCACCAGCGTCGCCCAGGCGACGCCGAGCGCGACCCGCAGCGCGGTCAGGATGTGCGGCACGGTGAGCGGGATGATGACCTTGCGGAAGATCTCCCATTCGCTGGCGCCGAGCGTCTGCGCCACCCGGATATACAGCGGCGTGATCTGCGACACCCCCTCGTACATCACGATCACCCCGGCGAAGAACGAGGCGTAGAACAGGATCACCATCTTGGCGACCTCGTCGACGCCGAAATACACGATCACCAACGGAATCAGCGCGATCGGCGGCAACGCGCGGAAGAAGTTGATCATCGGATTGGCGAGCGTGCGGACGTTGCGATACCAGCCGAGCAGGAACCCGACCGGCACCGCCGCGGAGATTCCAAGAACGACGCCGATCAGCACGCGGCGGGTCGAGGCGAACACGTCCCACAGCAGCCCCTCGTTCATCAGGAGCTCGACGAACCTCGCTGCCACCCGGTGCGGCGCCGGGATCAGCGCCGGATTGACCAGACCGCTCCAGCGCACCGCGTACCAGACGGCGATGACGCCGATCCACGGCGTCAATGCCAGCAAAAAGCGCGTGCCCTTGTTGCGGTCCATCCCAGCCCTGCGTCAATCTGTGTTGATCATCCGGCGGCGAGGTCATACTATGAATAGGATGACCATACAAGTGGACCCCGACGACGCGCGATCGGACGGGGTCGAATTCGGATGATCGCATGACAGCGTCGGCTCTTGTCGTCCGCAGCATCGAGGCGCGGTGCTATCGCTATCCGCTCGAGGCGCCGGTGGTGACCTCGTTCGGCCGCATGCTCGATCGCCCTGCCGTGTTCGTGAAGGCGACGGATGAAGACGGTGTCGTCGGCTTCGGCGAGGTGTGGGCGAATTTTCCGTCGACCGGCGCGGAACATCGCACCCGCATCGTCAACGAGATCCTGGCGCCGATGCTCGGCGGCGGCAAGGCGCAACATCCCTCCGAGCTGTGGGCGATGGCGACGCAGCGCACCTCGGTGCTGGCGCTGCAGTCCGGCGAGCAGGGTCCGTTCGCGCAGGCGATTGCCGGGATCGATCTCGCGCTGTGGGATATTTTCGCCAGACGACATCGGACTCCGCTGTGGCGGTTGCTCGGCGGCGCGAACGCGACGATCAAGGTTTACGCCAGCGGCCTCAATCCGACCGGGACGCGTCGGATGGCCGAGGCCGCGCTCGCCCGCGGCCACCGCGCCCTGAAGCTGAAGATCGGTTTCGGGACGCAGACCGATTGCGCCAATCTCGCGTCGCTGCGCGCGCTGATCGGCGATGGCATGCTCGCCGTCGACGCCAATCAGGCATGGACGCTGCAACAAGCGTGCGAGATCGCACCAAGCCTGCGCGACTACGGCCTTGCCTGGCTGGAAGAACCGATCCGCGCCGATTGCCCTTGGCCGGACTGGCAGAAGTTGCACGACGTCGCCGGAATGCCGCTCGCCGCAGGTGAAAACTTCGCAGGCCGCGATGCGTTTCGCCAGGCGCTGGCCGACGATACGCTCGGCGTGATCCAGCCCGACATTGCCAAATGGGGCGGGATCTCCGCCTGCGCTCCGATCGCCCGCGAAATTCTCGCCGCCGGCAAGCGATTCTGTCCGCACTATCTCGGCGGCGGCATCGGCCTGCTCGCTTCGGCTCATGTGCTGGCCGGCATCGGCGGCGACGGCCTGCTGGAGGTCGACGCCAACGACAATCCGCTGCGCGAAGAGTTTTGTGGGCCGGTCGCCGCGATCGCCGACGGCCGCGTCTCGCTCGGCGAGGATGCGGGCCTCGGCTTTGTGCCGGATCTGGCCTCGATCGAACGCTATCGCACCGCTTGAGGACACGGCCATGATGGCGCAGGGTTACGACTACATCATCGTCGGCGCCGGTTCGGCGGGCTGCGTCGTCGCCAATCGGCTGTCCGCCGATCCGGCCTGTCGCGTGCTGCTGCTGGAGGCCGGCGGATCGGATCGCAACATCTGGCTGAAGCTGCCGGTCGGCTACTATCGCTCGATCTACGACGACCGCTTCTCGCGCAAATTCATCACAGAGCCCGGCGAAGGCTCCGGCGGGCGCGCCATCGTCTGGCCGCGCGGCCGGGTGCTGGGCGGATCGTCGTCGATCAACGGGCTGATCTTCATTCGCGGTCAGGCCGACGGCTTCGACGATTGGGAGCGGCTCGGCGCGACCGGCTGGAACTATCGCGATCTGCTCCCCTATTTCCGGCGCTACGAACGCTATCGCGGTGGCGACAGCCAGTTTCACGGCGGCTTCGGCGAATTCGAAGTCTCGGATCTGCGCACCGGCAGCGAAGCGGCGGCGGCGTGGGTACAGGCCGGCGTCGACTTCGGCCTGCCGCGCAATCCGGATTTCAACGCCGAGACGACCTACGGCGTCGGCGCGTACCAGCTCGGCATCGGACGGCGCTGGCGCAGCAGTTCGGCCTCGGCCTTCCTGCATCCGATCAGGCACCGCGCCAACCTCACGATCGTAACCGGGGCGCAAGCGAGCCGGGTGCTGTTCGACGGCACCACCGCCACCGGCGTCGAATGGATCAAGGACGGACAAACCGTCCAGGCACGCGCCGAGAGCGAAGTGATCCTGTCGGCCGGCGCGCTGCAATCGCCGCAACTGCTGCAGCTCTCCGGCATCGGGCCCGCAGCGCTGCTGCGCGGCCTCGGCATCAAGCTAGTGGCCGAGTCGCCCGAGGTGGGGCGCAACCTGCAGGATCACTATCAGGCGCGGATGATCGTGCGGCTGAAGCAGAAGCATTCGCTGAACGATCAGGTGCGCAGCCCGGTCGGCCTGGCCAAGATGGGCCTGCAATGGCTGCTCGCGGGCAACGGGCCGCTCACCGCCGGCGCCGGACAGGTCGGCGGCGCGGCCTGTACGCGCCACGCACGGAATGGCCGCCCCGACGTGCAGTTCAACGTGATGCCGCTGTCGGTCGACAAGCCCGGCGAGCCGCTGCACAGCTACTCGGGCTTCACCGCCTCGGTGTGGCAATGTCACGCCGAATCGCGTGGCCATCTCACGGTGCGCTCGACCGATCCGTTCGAGCAGCCCACCATCGTGCCGAATTATTTCGAGCGTGAGATCGATCGCAAGACGATCGTCGCAGGCCTCGAGATTCTCCGCGACATCTATCGGCAGCCTTCGTTCCGCGATCGCTGGGACCTCGACGTGGTGCCGGGCGCGGCCGTCAACGACGCCGCCGGACTGTGGGAATTCGCGCGCAGCACCGGCGGCACGGTGTTCCACGCCTGCGGCACCTGCCGGATGGGCTCCGACGACGGCGCGGTGGTCGATCCGCGCCTGCGCGTGCGCGGCGTCGAGCGGCTGCGCGTGGTCGACGCCTCGGTGATGCCGCTGATCACCTCGGCCAATACCAACGCCGCGAGCCTGATGATCGGGGAAAAGGGCGCCGCCCTGATCGCGTCATGAGCAGGATCAAGGCGCCTCGCAACCCGGATCGCCAAGCTCACGGCATGGACCTGAGCACCGACAGCCACGTGCCGAAATACGCGCAGATCGCCGACATCTTCCGGCAGCGGATCGCGCGCCAGATCTGGTCGCGCGGCATGCGGCTGCCGGCGAACGAAGCGCTGGCCGAAGAGTTCGGCGTGTCCCGGGTGACGATCCGGCAGGCGGTCGAGCTGTTGGCGCGGGACGGCCTTCTCGAAGCGCAACAGGGCCGCGGCACTTTCATCACCGGCTCGGTGAAGCAGGATCGCTGGCTCAAGGTCGAGACCTCGGTCGCCGAACTTGCCGAGGTCTATCGCGACACCTCTCCGCAGATCATCAACATCAACGAAAGCCTGACGGAGGCGCCGTTGCAGCCCAGCGACGGCAAGGCCGCGGATCGCTACGTCTTCATGCGCCGGGTGCACTCGCGCGACGGCCAGCCGTATTGCGTGATCCTGATCTACCTGGACGAGAAGATCTTCAAGCGCGCCCCGGCGAAATTCCGCAAGCAGACCGTGATCCAGGTGATGAAGGAGATGCCTGGGCTCAAGATCGCGACCGCCCGCCAAACCCTGACGATCGGCACCGCCGACATCGAAGTGGCGAAGCTGTTGAAGGTGCCTCTGAACTCGCCGGTCGCGGAAGTCCGCCGGGTGTTCACCACCGCCGATCGCGGCGTGATCTACCTCGCGGAAGTCACCTATCGGGGCGATTTCATCCGGATCGACATGGACCTGCGTCCCTGAGCCGAACCGCGATCAGCGGAAGAACACTTCCTGATTGCGCCGTTCGAGTTCGGTGGCGAAGGTGCGCAGCACATGCGCCTCGCTGACGAGACCGATGGTCACCCGCTCATCGGCGTTGTTCACCACCGCCAGCACGTCGGCCTCGCTGCGATCGAACGCGGCGAGGATGTCGCGCACGGTGACGTCCGGCAGCAGGAACTCGTGGCGCTGATGCGCGAGGCGATCGAGACTCTGGTCGCCGGGATGGGCGGTCCCGTGCAACTCCGGGGCCTCCACTATTCCGCCGTACCTGCCATCGGTTTGCCTCAAGACCACTTGCTTGATCCGGCCCGGCGGAAACAGCTTCTGCGCCTCGACAATCGGCAGGCCGGCCGGCGCTGATTCAAAGTCCGAACGCATCAAAGTCGCCGCGCTGATCTGCCGAACCCAGCCGATATCCTGCGGCCCGCGGATCGCCTCGCCGCGCAGATGGAAACGCCAGGTGGCGAAGCTGTAGCCGAACAATTCGCGCACGATCATCGCGCTGATCGAGGCCGCGACCACGGCGCCGACCGTCACGGAGAAATCGCCGGTGAGTTCGAGCGCGAGACAGATCATGCTGAACGGCGCGCCGAGCACGCCGGTGCCGAGCGCCGCCATGCCTGCCACCGCCGCGGTCCCCGGCTGCAGCGCGAGGCTGGGGAAAGGCCCGCTCAGCACCGTGCTGTAAAGCTGGCCGATCATCGAGCCCAGCATCAGCGAAGCGAAGAACAGGCCGCCGCGAAAGCCGGCGCCGAGTGAGATCGCCGACGCCGCGGTCTTGAGCAGGATCGTGGTCGTCAGCATCAGCCAGGTCGGATTGCTGACCAGCAGGATCTGCATCGCGCCGTGGCCGGAACCGAGCACGGTCGGCGTCAACAGCCCAAGGCCCCCCAGCATCGCCGCGCCGACGACGAACCGAACCGCCCCGCGCAGCCAGGTGATCCGCTGCAGCATCCGCTCTGCGAACGCCACCGCGAGCATCACCACGATGCTGAAGAACGCACAGAGAATGCCGACGACCATGACCTGGCCGATCATCTCGACCGACACCGGCGTCGGCACCCCCGGCACCATCAGGAATTGCTGATGCGCGAGATGCCGGGTCACCAGCCAGGCCGCCACGGCGCTGGCGATCACCGGCACCAGGCTGGCTGCAGTGTAGGCGCCGAGCACCACCTCGAAGGCGAAGAACGCGCCGGCCAGCGGCGCCGAGAACGCCGCGCTGATCGCACCGGCGGCGCCGCACGCCACCAGCAGCCGCATGTCGGCGCGGCGCGCCGCCAACCGCTGTCCGATATGAGAACTGAACGCGGCGCAGATCTGCGTGTATCCGGCTTCGAGCCCGACGGACGCGCCGAAGCCGTTCGACAGCAGGGTCTGGATCGAGATCAGCAGGCTGCCGCGCATCGACACCCGGCCGCCGTACAGCGCATTGGCCTCGATCGCGTCGGCGAGCTGACCCTTGAAGCGGCCGACATAGTAGATGCTGATCAGCGCCAGCACGATCGCCCCGGCGATCGGCACCAGCAGCGTCCGCTGCCAGGAGATCACTCCGGTCGCGCTCAGCCGGGACTCGAACGGGATATCGAACAACACGGAATGGGCGAGTTCGCTCAGCGTCGCGATCGCCGCCACCAGCAGACCCGACGCCAGCCCGATCATCGCCGCGACGATCACCAGACCGATTTCCCGATTGCGGACGAAATTGCGCAGGCCGGCGGGAAACAGCCAACGGCCGGAAGAAGGCGAAGCGCTGGATTGCGCGGCAGCCGCCTTGACCTCGGGCCGCGAGGGCGCGCTCATCGGTCGATCCGGGATGAATGGATGTTCACAGGGGCGGCCGCGGCGGCGATCAGTTCGGACCTAGCATCGCGCAGTTCAGCCGACCCTCGCGACGAGACTGTGTCCATGGCCTGTTGCTGCTCGGTCTGGAGGTCTGGATTCGCGCCAGCGCAGGGCTGTCAGTCGAATCCGGATGATCCTCGCACTCGATTTTTCCCCTTTTGGATGTATGGTCCAAAAGAATGTCAAGGAGGAATCGAATGACGCGCAGAGCGGTGGTCGGCGTGATCGGCAACGCCCATCTCGTCGACAATCGATTTGCCGTTCAGCACGTCGGCGAGCGCAACCTGCGCGCGGTGTCGGAGGTTGCCAACGCCCTGCCGCTGATGTTCGCCGGATGCTCCGAAATCACCGATATCGAGGAACTGCTCGAAGTCGTGGACGGTATCTTGCTCACCGGCGGACGCGCCAACGTTCATCCGACCCATTTCAACGCCGAACCCCACCCGCGCCACGAGCCTTACGACGAAGCCCGCGATGGGCTGGCGTTGCAGCTGGTCCGCACCTGCGTCGACCGCGGCATCCCCCTGCTCGGCATCTGCCGCGGCCTGCAGGAAATGAACGTGGCGTTCGGCGGATCGCTGCATCCGGAGATCCGCGAACTGCCGGGCCGCATCAACCACCGCATGCCGCGACTCGAGACCGGCGAAATCCACCCCGACGCGACCGTGGTGTTCGCGGATCGCCACGACGTCCAGCTCAAGCCGGAGGGCGTGTTCGCGCGGCTGCTCGGCCGCGACCTGATCCGGGTCAACTCGCTGCACGGCCAGGGCATCCTCGACCCCGGCGGGCGGATCGTGATCGAAGGCATCGCCGAGGACGGCACGATCGAGGCGATCTGTATCGACGGGGCGCCGGGCTTCGCGCTCGGCGTGCAGTGGCATGCGGAATACGACCCGCAGCACAACCCGATCAACCGCGCTATTTTCCTGGCGTTCGGCGAAGCCTTGCGCGCCTATCAGCTCCGGCGCCGCCAGCCGACCGGGCTGAGAAAATCGGGTTAGCAACGCCGCTCGTCCCACCAAGGCGTCCCGCCACCCGGCGTCCAAAGTTCAACAGCGATGACGTCAGGCCCAAAATGAAACGAGCCCCATCGCGGCGCTCGTTCTTTATTATCAGACTGCGGACCGCACGTGGCGGCGCCACGCCAGGCGCGTGCTACTTGCCCTTGCCGAGCCGGCGATTGACGTCGCGGACCGCGCCGTTGGCCGCGCTGGTGGTCAGCGCCGCGTAGGCCTGCAGGGCGGCCGAGACCTTGCGGGTGCGATCGACCGGCTGCCAGGCTTTGTCACCCTTGGCCTCTTCCTCCTGACCGCGCTTCGCCAGCTCGGCGTCCGAGACGTCGAGTGTGATCGTGCGGTTCGGGATGTCGATCGAGATCCGGTCGCCGTTACGTACCAGACCGATCAGGCCGCCTTCCGCCGCTTCCGGCGAGACGTGGCCGATCGACAGGCCCGAGGTGCCGCCCGAGAACCGGCCGTCGGTGATCAGCGCGCAGGCTTTGCCGAGGCCCTTCGATTTCAGATAGCTGGTCGGATACAGCATTTCCTGCATGCCCGGACCGCCGCGCGGACCTTCGTAGCGGATCACCACGACGTCGCCGGCGACGATCTTGTTGGTCAGGATCGCCGACACCGCGTCGTCCTGGCTTTCGAACACCTTCACCGGACCCGAGAAGGTCAGGATCGAGGCGTCGACGCCCGCCGTTTTCACAATGCAGCCGTCCTGCGCGATGTTGCCGTACAGCACGGCGAGGCCGCCATCCTTGCTGAAGGCGTGCTCGACATCGCGGATCACGCCCTTCTGCCGGTCGAGGTCGAGGTCGTCGTAGCGCCGATCCTGGCTGAACGCCGTCTGGGTCGGCACGCCGCCCGGCGCGGCGCGGTAGAAGGTGCGGACGGCTTCGCTGTTGCTCTGGCGGATGTCCCAGCGCGCCAGCGCGGCGCCGAGCGTCTCGGAATGCACCGTCGGGCAGGAATTGTGGATCAGGCCACCGCGATCGAGCTCACCCAGGATTGCCATGATGCCGCCGGCGCGATGCACGTCCTCCATGTGAACGTCGGACACCGACGGGGCGATCTTGCTGAGGCACGGCACCTTGCGCGACAACCGGTCGATGTCCTTCATCGAGAAGTCGAGTTCGGCCTCGCGCGCCGCAGCGAGCAGATGCAGCACGGTGTTGGTCGAGCCGCCCATCGCGATGTCGAGCGTCATGGCGTTCTCGAACGCCTCGAAGCTGGCGATCTTGCGCGGCAGAACCGACTCGTCGTCGCCCTCGTAGTAGCGCCTCGCCAGATCGACGATGGTGTGACCGGCCTCGACGAACAGCCGCTTACGATCGGCGTGCGTGGCGAGCACGGAGCCGTTGCCGGGCAGCGCCAGGCCGAGCGCCTCGGCGAGGCAGTTCATCGAATTGGCGGTGAACATGCCGGAGCACGAGCCGCAGGTCGGGCACGCCGAACGCTCCATCGTCTGCACGTCTTCGTCGGTCATGCTGCTGTCGGCAGCCGCAACCATCGCGTCGATCAGGTCGACCGCGTGGGTCTTGCCCTTCAGCACCACCTTGCCGGCTTCCATCGGCCCGCCGGAGACGAACACCGCAGGGATGTTGAGCCGCATCGCGGCCATCAGCATGCCGGGCGTGATCTTGTCGCAATTTGAAATACACACCATCGCGTCGGCGCAATGCGCGTTGACCATGTATTCGACGCTGTCGGCGATCAGTTCGCGCGACGGCAGGCTGTACAGCATGCCGTCATGGCCCATCGCGATGCCGTCGTCGACCGCAATGGTGTTGAACTCCTTGGCGACGCCGCCGGCCGCCTCGATCTCGCGTGCGACGAGCTGACCGAGGTCCTTGAGATGCACGTGGCCCGGCACGAACTGGGTGAACGAGTTGACGACGGCGATGATCGGCTTGCCGAAATCGGAATCCTTCATGCCGGTGGCGCGCCAAAGGCCGCGCGCGCCGGCCATGTTGCGGCCGTGAGTGGTCGTTCGGGATCGATATGCAGGCATGACTATGTCCGTGAAAATGTCCGTCGCCGGTCATGGCGCCCGCAATCGCATTCAGCGCCCGACGCGACGGACCGTTACAAATCGTCGTCTGGTTCAAGCCTTACTTGAGAACTGACAGCCTCTCAATGGTCGACGACATGCGATTGGGCGCGGGCCGATGCGAGTTTGCGCCGCAGCGATGCCGCCCGCGCAAATGGAACAATGGCCGAATTGTCCAAGGTCCGGTTGCTGGGTTGCTGGATGCGAATGTTATGTTATAACATAACGACCTTAGATCACATTCGCAAATCCCACCTCAGGATGCTCGTCATGGCTGAATCGCTGCTTCCGGTCACTGTGCTGTCCGGCTTTCTCGGCGCTGGAAAGACCACCTTGCTCAACCGCATGCTGACCAATCGTGAAGGCCAGCGCATCGCGGTCATTTTGAACGATATGAGCGAGGTGAACATCGACGCCGAGCTGGTGCGGCAGGATGGCGGTCTGACCCGGTCGGAAGAATCGCTGGTGGAGATGACCAATGGCTGCATCTGTTGCACGCTGCGGGAAGACCTGCTGGTCGAGGTACGCAAGCTGGCGGAAAGCGGACGGTTCGACGCCCTGGTGATCGAATCCACCGGCATCGCCGAGCCGCTTCCGATCGCGACCACGTTCGAATTCCGCGACGAGAACGGCGACAGCCTGTCCGACATCGCCCGGCTCGACACCATGGTGACCGTGGTCGACGCGGCCAGCCTGCTCGCCAACTATTCGAGCCAGGAATTTTTGCGCGACCGCGGCGAGGTCGCCGGCGACGAGGATGAGCGCACGCTGGTCGACCTGCTGGTCGAGCAGATCGAATTCGCCGACGTCATCGTGCTGAACAAGGTCTCGGCCACCTCCCCCGCCCGCCGTGAGTCCGCACGCGCGATCATCCGTTCGCTGAATTCAGACGCGCAGATCATCGAGACCGATTTCGGAGATGTCCCGCTGCAGTCGGTGCTGCACACCGGCCTGTTCGATTTCGATCGGGCGCATCAGCATCCGTTGTGGTTCAAGGAACTGAACGGCTTCAAGGATCACGTGCCGGAGACGGAGGAATACGGTGTCCGCTCGTTCGTCTATCGCGCACGGCGACCGTTTCACCCGGCGCGATTCCAGGGCTTCTGCAACCGCAACTGGCCCGGCGTGATCCGCGCCAAGGGCTTCTTCTGGCTCGCCACCCGGCCGCATTTCGTCGGCGAGCTGGCGCAGGCCGGGGCGATGGTCCGGACCTCGAAGCGCGGTCTGTGGTGGTCGGCGGTGCCCAAGACACGATGGCCGGATCAGGAGTCGTGGCGCGAAGCGATGCAGCCCTATTTCGATCCGGTCTGGGGCGATCGCCGCCAGGAGATCGTGTTCATCGGCACCGGCGACATGGACGAGGCCGCGTTGCGCCGGCAGCTCGACGCCTGCCTGGTCGGCGACCCGGCGCAGTTCACGCCCGACGCTTGGCGGACTTTGCCCGACCCGTTCCCGAACTGGACGGCCGCGAAGGCCTCGTAACCCCCAAGCGCTCCGGTCCCGACCTTCGCGCGTCGCGCCCCGCGATCATTCGCCGGGCGTGAAGGCGGGTGCTTTCTTGAGGTGAAGATAGCTCGGATCGAACTGGCCGATCTCGACCAGGCGTGGCCAATCCAGCACCTCGAGCTCGCCGCCGCGAAATTCGATCGTCCGCGCGGCACGCAGCTCGGCGAGCGTCCGGTTGACGGTGGCAATCGCCATGCCCAGCGTCTCGCCGAGCTGTGCCAGCCCGATCGGCAGCGCCATCACGTTGCCGCGGGTCAGGCGTGACGCGTCGGCGCGGTAGAACAGCTCGCAGAACAGATGCGCCATTCGTGCAGCCATGTCGCGCGCACTGTTGTTGGTGATGGCTTCGCGGAAGATCGCCGCATCGATCAGCGTTTCGCGCCAGATCGCAAAGCCGACCTGCGGCCGCAATTCAAACATCCGTGTCAGTTGCTTGTGCGGAATCGATGCGACCACCGCCGGGCTGATGGCGCAAACGGCGTGATCCATCCTATCGAGAAACAGCGTCTGCGAGTCGGGCATGTCGCCGGCCATGTGAAACGACAAATATTGCCGCCGGCCGTTCGGCAGCAAATGATAGCGACCGACCATGCCCTCGACCACGAGCGCTGAGACTTTCGGCGCATCGCCCTGGCGGATGAAATCCTCGTTGCGGCCGAGTTCTCGGATCGTGAAGCTGAGGGCCTGAATTGCAACCATATCCTCGTGGCCGATCCGCGAATGCTCCTTGAGCTTGTCGATCAGGATCCGATGAATTCTTTCCAAACCCGCCTCCTTCGAACCAATTCCGATCAAATGATACGTCGATCGATCGTCCGACGACTAAACTCCCCGCTCGGCGGCGAGTTTCATCGGAGCAACCGGATCGGCGGACGTCGGGACCGGACTTCGGCAGTTCAGTGGACCTGCAAGGGCAGGCCCGGGGCTCGGTGACCACGATCCAGGGAACGAATCATTGCCCTACCGGGAATTCCTCGAGAGAATTCGCAGGTTCTTCGATGGCCCAAGCGAACATCTCGATCTGATCGCCGATGCTCTCGCCAAAGGCCGCCTGCAACAACCCATCAAACCGATGTCGGATCAGGAGCTGGCGCAGGCCATTCGCGAATTTCGCAATGCGCCGCCGTCGCCCCACGCGCTCGACGAATTGGGAGCTCATCTGTCGAAGGACAAGACTTGATTCAGTCCGAGGCACACGGGCTCGGGTGACCCGCAGCTCAGGGCCGTGACACGGCGCCCTTCATGGCGACACTGCCGGGCGAAAGCCGAGGGTCGCGTGGATGAGTTCTGCCACCCTGGATCAGCGTCAGCTGCGGCCTCGGCTGCAAAGCCGGATCAGGCTGAAGTTCGTCGCTTCCGATTTGGTCCGCTGCCTGCGCCTCGCCAGCCTCGGCGTCGCGAAGCGTGCTGCCACTGTCTCTGCGATCTTCGAGCAGATCGAGCACCGCTCGACCCGCGGCGGTGAGCTGCCAACCATACGCCCCGCGGACAACGAGCTTCTGACTGAAGATATCGAGCCCGGGCAGGCGCGCAGCCAGCTTCCGCATGCGCAACGTCCAGTCCTGACTGCCGGACAGAATGGCCAGATCAGCGTTCAAGGCCGCGGGTGCAGCAAGGCCGTCGGGATAACTCGACAGAACCTTCAGGATCGCCACATGCACCGACACAACCAATACTCCGACTCACTTGCTCAAAGTATCTGCTCCTCCAAAGCAAACGCCAGCGACCTCATCGTTTTCCACAATCCCGCGTTGAAGCGGCGCAACAATTCTCTACAGGATTACCTTTCCACTGCCAGCGACGACCAGCCTGGAGTCGAACTGATCGTTGCTCTTCCGCGTCGCGGACAATACGGCCGGTCGTGGGTCATCACAGCTTGCGTCAACTCGATCCGATCGCCGACGCTCATCGGCGCGCTGCACCGCACAAGTCGGCCCGATTGACTTCCTTTCGAACCGCGACTTCACTCGATCGTGCCAGCCGGCCAGAAGAGCCGGCGACGATGGGGGAGGACGACATGAGCTTTGGTTACTTCGACTGGATCACCCACCACGCCGAAGTTCGACCCGACCGGCTCGCGGTGGTCGATCTCGCCACCCAGCGCCGGCTGACCTACCGGGCGCTCGACGACCGGATCGATCGGCTGGCCTCACACCTCGACACGCTCGGCGTCGGCCGCGGCGACCGCGTCGCGGTGCTGGCCGCCAACACCACCGACACGCTCGAAGTGCAGTTCGCCTGCTTCCGGCTCGGGGCGATCTTCGTGCCGCTGAACGTGCGGCTGACGGTACACGAACTCGCCTTCATCGTCGGCGACGCCGCGCCGCGCGTGCTGGCGCACGACAACGACTTCGCCGCGATGTCCGGCGAGCTTCAGGGCCAATGCAGCGTCCCGCATCTGCTGCAGTTCGGCGCGCCGTACGAAGCGGCGATCGACGCCGCGCCGCGGCTCGGCCGCACCGAAGCCGTGACGCTCGATGACGTCTCGACCATCATGTACACGTCGGGCACCACCGGCAAACCCAAGGGCGCCATGATCACCCATGGCATGACCTTCATCAACGCGGTCAATCTCGGCATCCCGACCTTCATCTCGCAGCGAACGGTGTTTCTCTGCGTGATGCCGCTGTTCCACACCGGCGGGCTGAACTGCTACACCAACCCGGTGCTGCACGCCGGCGGCACGGTGATGCTGATGCGTGCGTTCGATCCCGCCGAAACGCTGCGGCTGATCGGCGATGCAAGTATCGGCCTGACGCATTTCTTCGGCGTGCCGTCGATCTATCAGTTCATGTGCCAGCACCCGGCCTTCGCCGCTACCGATTTGTCGCGGCTGCAGGTCGCCGGCGTCGGCGGCGCGCCGATGCCGGTGCCGCTGCTGAAGATCTGGCAGGACCGCGGCTGCGTGCTGATGCAGGGCTACGGCATGACCGAGACCAGCCCGGCCGTGCTGATGCTCGACGCCGACGACGCCGCGCGCAAAGCCGGCTCGGCCGGCAAGCCGGTGCTGCACGCGGAGCTGAAGATCGTCGGGCCGGACGGCGAGACGGTCGCGCCCGGCGAGATGGGCGAACTCTGGGTGAAGGGCCCGAACATCACGCCCGGTTATTGGAATCGTCCCGACGCCAACCGCACCAGCTTCACCGACGGCTGGCTACACACCGGCGATGCGGCGCGCGTCGACGACGAAGGCTTCTACTACATCGTCGATCGCACCAAGGACATGTACATCTCGGGCGGCGAGAACGTCTATCCGGCCGAGGTCGAGGACGTGTTGTATCAGTTGCCGGAAATCGCCGAGGCCGCGGTGATCGGTCAGCCGGACCCGCAATGGGGCGAGACCGGCGTCGCGATCGTCGCGGTGAAGAGCGGCCACGAGCTGGCCGAGACGACGCTGCACGCGCATTGCCGCGAGCGGCTGGCCCGCTTCAAATGCCCGCAGCGCGTGATCTTCGTCGAAGCCCTGCCCCGCAACGCCACCGGCAAGGTACACAAGCCGACACTGCGCGAACGGTTTCTCGCGCGGGAGAAGGCGGACGCGTGAGAAGTCGCTAGCGCTTCATCGTCTGAGAGAAGCGAGGCAGCCTTCTCAAAGGTTGAGTCGTCATCCTGAGGTGCGCGCGCAGCGCGCCTCGAAGGATGCGGCCAAGGTGCGCGCGGCCCATCCTTCGAGGCCCTCCGCGCCGCGCACATGCGCGGCCCGGCGGGCACCTCAGGATGACGGCGGAATGAGTTGCGAGCTCTGAGTGCATCAAAAGCAGAGCGCCTCTACCGCCCCGTGAACCGCGCCGCGCGTTTTTCGACGAAGGCGGCGGCGCCTTCGCGGAGGTCGGCGGTGACGAAGGCCTGGCCCTGACGCTCGGCTTCGTCGTCGAGCGTCAGGGCCAATGACGCATCCCAGGCGCGTTCGATCTGCTGCTTGATCAGGCCGATGCTGATCGGCGGACCATTCGCGAGCTGCTCGGCGATCGCCATCGCCTCGGTCATCAGCGCGGCGTCGTCGACGGTCTGAAAGATCAGGCCCCACTCCGCCGCCTGCTCGGCACTCAGCGGCCGGCCGAGCAAGGCGAGCGCACGGGCCCGCGCGACGCCGATCGAGCGCTGCAGGAACAGCGAGGTCCCCGCGTCGAGCGCGGCGCCGAGCTTGACGAAACTCAGCACGAACTTCGCCGAGCGCGCCGCCAGCACGATATCGCCGGCGAGCGCGAGGCCGACGCCGGCGCCGGCCGCCGGGCCGTTGACGGCGACGACGATCGGCTTATTCGCACCGCGCATCTTCTCCAGCAGCGGGCTCAGCTCGGCGCGCATCCACGGCGCGACATTGGCGCCGGCGTCGAACGTTGCACCGCCGAGCTGCGCGCCGGCGCAGAAGCCCTTGCCGGCGCCGGTGAGCACGATCGCCCGCACCGCCGCATCCGCCAGCGCGGCGTCGAGCGCTGCATTGAGATCGGCGAGCAGGCCGGGACGCATCGCGTTGTACTGCTCGGGATTATCGAGCGTCAGCACCGCGACCGCGCCGCGCGTCTCCGACTTCACCCACGCCATACTCGTCCTCCCTGCCCGCGTCTCGTGCGCGCCTTACAGCGACCGCGCGATCAGCAGCTTCATCACCTCATTGGTGCCGCCGTAGATCTTCTGGATGCGCGAATCCACGAACATCCGGCCGATCGGATATTCCTGCATATAGCCGTAGCCGCCGTGCAGTTGCAGGCACTCGTCGACGGTCTCGACCTGCTTCTGCGTGGTCCACCATTTCGCCATCGACGCCGTCACCGCATCCAGATCGCCGGCGATCAGCCGCTCGATGCAGAAATCGACGAACACGCGGGCGATGAACGCTTCGGTCTTGCGCTCCGCGAGCTTGAACGCGGTGTTCTGGAAATCGAGAATCGGTTGTCCGAACGCCTTGCGCTCACGGGTGTAGTCGGTGGTCAGCTTAACCGCACGCTCCATCGCCGCGACGGCGCCGACCGCGATGATCAGCCGCTCTTGCGGCAGCTGCTGCATCAACTGGACGAAGCCCTTGCCTTCTTCGCCGCCGAGCAGGTTCTCCTTCGGCGCGATCGCGTTTTCGAAGAACAGCTCCGAGGTGTCGGAGGCGTGCAGGCCGATCTTGTCGAGGTTGCGGCCGCGCTTGAAGCCGGGATTGTCCTTGGTCTCCATCGCGATCAGCGACAGGCCCTTGGCACCGGGCCCGCCGGTGCGCGCCACCACGATGATCAGGTCGGCGTTCTGACCGTTGGTGATGAAGGTTTTCTGGCCGTTGATGACGTAGTTGTCGCCGTCGAGCTTGGCCGTGGTGCGCACCGCCTGCAGATCCGACCCGGTGCCGGGCTCGGTCATCGCGATGCCGCCGATCAGTTCGCCGCGCGCCATCGCCGGCAGCCAGCGCTGCTTCTGGTCTTCCGAGCCGTAGTTCAGGATGTAATGCGCGACGATGCCGCTCGACACGGTGACGCCGGACAGCGCCTCCGGCACGATCGCCTCCATGTCCTCGTAGATCGCCGCGTCATAGGCGAAGCTCGCACCGAGCCCGCCATAGGCCTCCGGCACGCTCGGCACCAGCGCGCCCATCTCGCCGAGCTTCAGCCAGGCCGAGCGATCGACCATCTTCTGCTTGCGCCATTTCTCGGCGTGCGGCGCCAGGTCTTTTTCCAAGAACTTGCGGAACTGGTGGCGGAACGCCTCCAGCTCTTCGGTCATCCAGGGCGATCGATACTGCATTTTTCCTCGCTACAGAATAAGTCCGCCGCCGCACACGACGACCTGCCCACTGATGTAGTTTGATTCCGGGCTGCAGAACAGATAGACGGCGTCGGCCGCCTCTTCGGGCGTGCCGCCGCGGCCGAGCGGGATCATCCGCGCCATGGCGTCGAGCAATTGCGGCTGCACGCCGACCTTGATGTCGCGGCCGGCGACGTCGATGGTCTTCTGCTGCGTCTCGATCGGCTGGGTGAGGCGGGTGTTGATCAGGCCGAACGCGACGCAATTGACGTTGACCTTGTAGCGGCCCCATTCCTTGCACAGCGTCCGCGTCAGCCCGACCAGCGAGGCTTTCGCCGACGAATAGCTGGCCTGCCCGGCGTTGCCGTAGAGCCCAGCGATCGACGAGATGTTGACGACCTTGCGGAACACTTCGCGGCCGGCCTCGGCTTCCTTCTTGGCGAAGATACGGATCGGCTCGGCGGCGGCGCGCAGGATGCGGAACGGCGCCACCAGATGTACGTCGAGCATCGCCTGGAACTGCTCGTCGGTCATCTTCTGGATGGTCGAGTCCCAGGTGTAGCCGGCATTGTTGACGATGATGTCGAGACCGCCGAACTGCTCGACCGCAGCGCCGACGAAGCGATCGGCGAAGCCGGGCTCCGACACGCTGCCATTGATGGCGATGGCGTCGCTGCCCATCGCCTTGATCTCGGCGGCGACGGCGTCGCCCGGTTCGACGTCGAGATCGTTGACGACGACGCGCGCGCCTTCGGACGCGAGCTTCAGCGCGATGGCGCGGCCGATGCCGCGGCCCGATCCGGTGACCAGCGCCACCTTGCCTTGCAGTTTGGACATCTGATTTCCTTCGGGTTCTTAGGAGTGGATTGTCATGCCCGGGCTCGTCCCGGGCATCCACGCCTTACGGCGGTCAACGACAGCAAAGACGTGGATGGCCGGGACAAGCCCGGCCATGACGGATAGGTGAGTGCTAAAGAGCCACCACCGCCTCGCCGGCGAGCTTGGTTTCGCCGTGCTGGTCCTTAGTGGTGAGCGCGATGCGGGCGCGGCGTTCGCTGCCGGCTTCGAACAGCTCGGCGACGGTGCCTTCGCAGGTCAGCTCGGCGCCGACTTGCGTGATCGCCGCGAAGCGAGTCGAGAAGCTGCGGATCCGGCTCGGCGGAAACGCGTCGCTCAGCGCCTGTCCGAGATAGCCCATCACCAGCATGCCGTGGCTGAACGCGTCGGGAAATCCCGACGCCTTGGCGAAGTCGATGTCGACGTGGATCGGATTGTGGTCGCCCGAGGCGCCGCAATACAGCGCCAGCCGATGCCGGCTGATCGCCGGAAACTGCTTGTGCACGACGCGGTCGCCGACCGCCGCTGTCTTGGTATCGGTCATCGCGCTCACCCGTTGCGTACGACGATCGTCCGGGCCGTATCGGCCACATGGACGCCGTCCTGATTGGTGACCGCGGTCTCGACCACGATCAGCGTCATCGCGCCGCCCTTCTTGTCGGCGACGCCGGCGACGCGCGAGCTGAAGGTCAGCGTATCGCCGACCACGACCGGGGCGTGATAGGTGAAGCTCTGCTCGCCGTGCAGCACTTTGCCGAGATCGATGTCGAGCGCCGTCAAGAATTCGAACGGCTTCTCGTTGTCGAGCATCTCCAGACAGAACAGATAGGTCGGCGGGATCGGGATGCCCTTGTAGCCGGCGGCCTTGGCTGCGGCGGCGTCGCGATACACGGAGTTGGTTTCACCGAGCGTTTCGAAGAAGTAGCGCAGACGGCCCGGCTCGACCTGGGCCGTCACCGGGGTGAACCGGTGACCGACAGCGGATTGATCGACCATGACGACGCTCAGGCGCGTTCGTACAGCGTGACGACGCAGGCGCCGCCGAGGCCGAGATTGTGCTGCAGCGCCCGCTTGGCGCCCTCGACCTGCGTGGCTTCCGCGGTGCCGCGCAGCTGCCGCGTCAGTTCGTAGCACTGCGCGAGGCCGGTGGCGCCGAGCGGATGGCCCTTCGACAGCAGGCCGCCCGACGGGTTGGTGACGAATTTGCCGCCATACGTATTGTCGCCGTCGTCGATGAACTTCTCGGCGCCGCCCTCAGGGCAGAGGCCAAGCGCCTCGTAGGTGATCAGCTCGTTATGGGCGAAGCAGTCGTGCAGCTCGACGACGTCGATATCTTTGGGGCCGACGCCGGCCTGCTCGTAGACCTTGTTGGCCGCCGTGCGCGCCATGTCGTAGCCGACGACCTGCATCATGTCGCCGGCGCCGAAGGTCGAGGTCGTGTCGGTGGTCATCGCCTGCGCGGCGATCCGGACCTTGGTGTCGAGGCCGTGCTTCTTGGCGAAGGCTTCCGACACCAGCACGGCGGCCGCGCCGCCGCAGGTCGGCGGACAGGCCATCAGCCGCGTCATCACGCCGGGCCAGATCACCTGGTCGTTCAGCACGTCGTCGGCGCTGACTTCCTTGCGGAACAGCGCCAGCGGATTCTTTGCGGCGTGACGACTCGCCTTGGCGCGCACCTTGGCGAAGGACGACAGCGGCGTGCCGTGCTTCTGCATGTGGCTGAGGCCGGCGCCGCCGAAGTAGCGCAGCGCCAGCGGAATGCCGGGCGCATCGATCAGGCGATCGGCGGCCGCGTCGAAATCTTCGAACGCACTCGGACGATCCATGAACACCGAGCCGAGCGCGCCGGGCTTCATCTGCTCGAAGCCGAGCGCCAGCACGCAATCCGCCGCGCCCGAGGCGATCGCCTGCCGCGCCAGATACAGCGCGGTCGAGCCGGTCGAGCAGTTGTTGTTGACGTTGACGATCGGCACGCCGGTCATGCCGACCTGATACAGCGCCCGCTGGCCGCAGGTGGAGTCGCCGTAGACGTAGCCGACGAAGGCCTGCTCGATGGCGTCGTAGCCGATGCCGGCGTCGCTGAGGGCGCGGCGCGCCGCCTCGGCGCCCATCAGGTGATAGGGCTCGCTGGCGCCCGGCTTCATGAACGGAATCATGCCGACGCCGGCAACGTAGACGGGTGACGCCATCTGCTTCTCTCCCAATCTTACTCGTTGGACTTTTTCTTACCCATGAGTAATATAAGCCGTCGGCGCCGGAGTCAATCGGCGCCGCTTCACGGATGCACGATGGACGGACGCCCCGCTACCGATCAGACCTCGCCCTGGATGCCGTTCGAGAACCGCCGCCGCGCCCGCGACGAAAAGCGCGAGGCGGTGCTGCGCACGGCCGTGCAATTGTTTCTCGAGCAGGGCTATCATCGCGCCACGCTCAACGAAGTGGCGGAGCGGCTGAACATCACCAAGCCGGCGCTGTACAACTACTTCCGCAGCAAGGAGGACATTCTGTTCGAATGCTGGGCGCTGGGGCAGGAGCAGGTCGACGGCTTCATCGCGGCGATCGACGGCAGCCGGCAGGCCGGCCTCGGCAAGCTGCGCGCGCTGGTGCACTCCTATGCGGAGACGATGGCGACCGATTTCGGCGCCAGCCTGGTGCGGTTCGATCCGCGCGACCTCAGCCCGGCCAACGCCAAGATCGTGCGCGCCGCCAAGCGCGGCATCGACCAGACGTTTCGCCGCTACATCACCGAAGGCATCGCCGACGGCTCGATCAAACCGTGCGATCCGAAGATGGCGGCGTTCGCGATCGCCGGCTCGCTGAACTGGATCGGGCACTGGTACCAGCGCGGCGGCGCGCTGACGCCGGACGCGATCGCCGACGATTTCGCCGAGCGCCTGACCGAAGGCCTTGCAACCGCAAGATCGAACAAGCCGCGGCCGAAGAAACCAGCTACCAAGACCAAGAAGAGCACCACCAAGGCGCCCACCCCACGCAGGACAAAATAATCCAAGAAGAAACATCTCAAGGGAGGACTGAATGAACATCACTCACGGCCTGCGGCGGGCGCTGCAGATCAACGCGAACGGCCTCGCCACCGTGTTCAATGGGCGCAAGCGCAACTGGGGCGAAGTCGGTGACCGCGTCGCGCGGCTCGCGGGCGGGCTGCGCGCGCTCGGCGTCGGCGAAGGCGAACGCGTCGCCATTCTGTCGATGAATTCCGACCGCTATCTCGAAATGTATCTGGCCGCGGGCTGGTGCGGTGGCGTGATCGTGCCGCTCAACATCCGCTGGAGCGCGCTGGAGAACGAGGACGCGCTGCGCGACTGCCGCGCCGTCGCGCTGGTGGTCGACAAGGCGTTCGCGGCGACCGGCGCCGCGCTGGCGAAAGCCATCCCCGGGATGGCAATGATCTATGCCGACGACGGCGGCGTGCCGGAGGGGATGCGCAGCTACGAGGACGTCATCTCGGCGCACGAGCCGATCCCGGACGCGATGCGCAAGGGCGACGATCTCGCCGGCATCTTCTACACCGGCGGCACCACCGGCCGCTCTAAGGGCGTGATGCTGAGCCACGGCAATCTGATGGCCAACGCGCTCAACGCGCTCGGCGAAGGGCTGTTTCCCGGCACTTCGGTGTATCTGCACGCCGCGCCGATGTTCCACCTCGCCAACGGCGCCGCGATGTATTCGCTGCTGCTGTCCGGCGGCTCCAACGTGATGATCCCGTCGTTCACGCCCGAAGGCGTGATGCAGGCGATGCAGACCGAGCGCGTCACCGACGTGCTGCTGGTGCCGACCATGATCCAGATGCTGGTCGATCACCCGGCGCTGAAGAATTACGATCTGTCGTCGCTGAAGAACATCGTCTACGGCGCCTCGCCGATCAGCGAGGCCGTGCTGGCGCGCGCCAGCGCCGCGCTGCCGCACGTGCAGTTCACCCAGGCCTACGGCATGACCGAATTGTCGCCGATCGCCACGCTGCTGCATTGGAAGGAGCATATCGGCGAAGGCAAGGCCAAGGGCCGCCAGCGCGCCGCCGGCCGCGCCACGCTCGGCTGCGAGGTGCGGATCGTCGATGCCGACGACAAGCCGGTGCCCACTGGCACGGTCGGCGAGATCTGCGTGCGCGGCGACAACATGATGATGGGCTATTGGGAGCGTCCGGAAGAAACCGCACGCGCCCTGGCCGGCGGCTGGATGCACACCGGCGACGGCGGCTACATGGACGAGCACGGCTTCGTGTTCGTCGTCGACCGCGTCAAGGACATGATCATCTCGGGCGGCGAGAACGTGTACTCGGTCGAGGTCGAGAACGCGGTCGCGCAGCATCCGGCGGTGGCGCAATGCGCGGTGATCGGCATTCCGCACGACGCCTGGGGCGAGCAGGTCCACGCCGTCGTCGTCACCAAGGCCGGCGCCAGCGTCACGGCCGACGAGCTGATCGCGCACTGCAAGGCGCTGATCGCCGGCTACAAATGCCCGCGCAGCGTCGAGATCACCGAGACGCCGCTGCCGCTGTCCGGCGCCGGCAAGATCCTGAAGCGCGAACTGCGCCAGCCCTATTGGGACAACCGCGAACGCCGCGTGAGCTGAGCTCGCGCGCCCTCTACAGCATCGGCCGGAGTTGAAACTGGCCGATGCTGCGGAACCGCTCGCCGGCGCTGTCGTGCCGGCAGACCGCGATGCGGTCGATCGACAGCGTGTGAAGGTCCAGCGCGGCGAACTGCTCGCGCAGCCGGCCGACCAACTCCTGCTGCCGATCGTGTGGCAGCGATCCGGTCAGCGTCATGTGGAAGCGGAATTCCTCCATGACGTAGGGATAGCCCCACTGATCGAGATACTGCACCTGCCGCGGCGTGAGCTGCGCCGGCTTGCGGCGTGCGCGGTCTTCGGCGGAGAGCGGCGCGCGGAAACTGTCGAAGCTGCGCACGCAGTCGGCGGCGAGCTGTGCCAGCTCTTCCGAAGGGGCCGCCGGCATCAGCGCGATGAAGCTGCCGATCGCCTGCACCGCCGGCTTGATCACCGGGATCGCGCGCGGCGTTTCGGCGAAGGTGGCGCAGGCCCACAGCAGCTCCGCCTCGGTGAGCCCGGGCGCCAGCGCGGTCGGCGCCTTCAGCGTGGCATGGAAGCCGTATTTGCGCGGATCGGTGGTCAGTTCGGCCCAGTCCGGGACGGCGCTCAGCATCTCGGCGGGAAACGGCACGTCCGCGCCCGAGACGACATCGTAGCCCAACAGCGCCGCGCCGAACCGGTCGAGCGCGCTGCCGGGCGGCGGCAGATAATAGATGGCGTAGCGGGGAAAGTTCGACATCGTCAGCAGCATACCCTCGTGTCAGGCCGCCGCAACTGCCGCGGGCCGCAACCGATGCGACATCACGAAGCGCTCCGGCTCGTCGATATGAACGAGGCGCCCGCCCGCGATCGCCGCGACCAGCCGCGGCCGCAGCGCGACGCGATCGTCGACGATCAGGATGTCGGCGCGCTTGCCGGCGCCGAGCGCTCCGCGATCGGTCAGGCCCGCGGCACGCGCCGGCCCCTCCGAGATCAGCTTCCAGGCCTGCGGCAGCCGCAGGATGCCGTCATGCACCAGCCGGAACGCCGCGAGTAGCGGGGCCGGATAGTAATAGTCCGACGCCAGCACCGAACACAGCCCCTTGGCGATCATGTCGGCCGCCTTGGTCCAGCCGGTGTGGCTGCCGCCGCGCACCACGTTGGGCGCGCCGAACACGATGAAATCGCCGGCCGCCGCGGCGTCGCGCGCGGTCTCCTCGGTGGTCGGGAATTCGGCGATGCGGACGCCGAGCGAACGATAGTCCTGGCGCATCTGCGGCGTATCGTCGTCGTGCGACAGCATCGGCAGGCCGGCGTCGCGGGCGCAGGCGGCGAGTCGCGCAATGGCGGCGGGCACCTCCGCCGTGCGCGAGGCGACGCGCTCGACCAGCCGGTCGAACTCCGCATCGGTCAGGCCGGTTCGCTCGACCATCCGATTGCGCTTGTGCGGCTTCGACAGATTCGCCAGCGTCGAGTCCATATGATCGTTGAAGGCGAACAAATCGACGCGGCGCTCGCCGATCCACTGCGCGATCTCGTCGACGGCGTCGAGGTTGAAGGTCTCGTGGCGCAGATGGATGCGGGTGTCGACCGCGAGCCGCGGCCGCGTCAGATCGATGGCGTCGAGCATACGGCGGGCATTGGCGGCGCTGCGCAGGCCCGGCTCCCACGACCAGGTGACGGCGTGGAACATCGTGGTGATGCCGTTGGCGATCGCCTGCCGGTCGCTGTCCGCCAGCGCCACGTCGATCGGAAAGTCGACGCCGGGCCGCGGCATCATCTGCCGCTCGAAAGCGTCGCCATGCAGATCGACGATGCCCGGCAGCACCAGCAGACCGGCCGCATCGATCCGCATCGCGGCATGCGCGCTGCCCGACCCCGCGCCATCGATCATCCCGCCGACCACCGACAGCGACGTCTCGGCCAGTTCGTCCTGCAGCAGCACCCGGCCGCCTTCGATCAGGATATCGGTCATCTCGTTCTCCCGTTGCGGCGCGTCAGGCGGGCACAGTGGCTTCGTAGTGATCGAGAAACGCCTCGACCGGCAACTTGCGGAAATCCGGCAACGCGCGGCGCAGCGTCTCGTGATCCCAGTCCCACCATGCCAGATTCAGCAGGCGCTCGGCGACCTCCTCGGAAAACCTGCGCTTGATCACGCGCGCCGGATTGCCCGCCACGATGGTGTAGGCCGGCACGTCGCGCGTCACGATGGCGCCGGCCGCGATCACCGCGCCGGTGCCGATGTTGCGGCCCGGCAGCACGATGGCGCCATGGCCGATCCAGACGTCGTGGCCGATGCTGACGTGATGCGCGCGGCGCCAGGCGAAGAATTCGGCGTCGTCTTCTTCACCGGGAAAGTAGGCGCTGGCCCGATAGGTGAAGTGCGCCTGCGTGGCGCGCTGCATCGGGTGGTTGCCGGGGTTGACCCGCGTCATCGCCGCGATCGAGCAGAACTTGCCGATGCTCGTGTAGGTGATCTGCGAGTCGTTCACCACGTAGGAATAGTCGTCCATCGTCACTTCGTGCAGGATGGTGCGCGCGCCGACCTCGCAATAGGCGCCGAGTTTGGTGTCGTGCAGACGCGCCGAGGGATCGACGGTGGGTTCGACCGAGAGCGATTTTGCGACCATGAGTTCCGTCACTCGAGAGGTGGGGACAAGGTTCTTCGGCGCACTCGATGACGGCGTCGTGACGTCGCGATGACAGTTGTTACCTGTGCACAAGTCGCAAACTACGCGACTGTCATATGCCTGCAAAATACCAGCGTTAGCGATAGAGCAACCATTCCCGGGAGCCGCGCATGCTGGTTGTTGAAGGACTCACCTGTTGCTTCGGCAGCAAGGCCGCCGTGGACAACGCGTCGTTCTCGGTCGAGCGCGGCAGCTTTGTCGGCGTGATCGGCCGCTCCGGCGCCGGCAAGTCGACGCTGCTGCGGATGCTCAACCGCCTCGCCGATCCGACCGAAGGCCGCATCCTGTTCGAGGGGACCGACGTCACCGCGCTGCAGGGCCGCGAACTGCGCCTGTGGCGCGCCCGCTCGGCGATGATCTTCCAGCAATTCAATCTGGTCGGCCGGCTCGACGTCATGACCAACGTGCTGATGGGCCGCCTCGCTCATGTGCCCGCCTGGCGCTCGCTGGCGCAGGCCTGGCCGGAAAAAGACCGCGCGCTGGCGATGTCGGCGCTCGATCAGTTCGATATCGCGCCGCTCGCCGCGCAGCGCGCCGATCAGCTCTCCGGCGGTCAGCAGCAACGCGTCGCGATCGCCCGCGCGCTGGTGCAGGAGCCCGACCTGATCCTCGCCGACGAGCCGATCGCCTCGCTCGACCCGCGCAACACCAAGGTGGTGATGGACGCCCTGCTGCGCATCAACAAGCACTTCGGCATCACCGTGATGTGCAATCTGCACTCGCTCGATCTCGCCCGCAGCTACTGCGATCGCCTGATCGGCATGGCGGGCGGCCGCATCGTGTTCGACGACGTGCCGGCGGCGCTGACCGACGGCATCGCCCGCGAACTGTACGACCTCGAAGCCAACGAGGTGATGGGCGCCGCGCCGGTTCACGCCCCGGCGAAGGGCCTGATGCCCGAACTCGGCACCGTCGCGGCCTAACGCCGCACGCGCGCCCGAACGGAGGCCCGCGGCACACGCGGGTTCAACAAACACATCAACCGACAGGGATGTCACGATGACCATCGATCGCCGATCCATTCTGCTCGCCGCCGCCACGCTGGCGTTCACGGGCTCCACCGCGCTGGCGCAGGACTACAAGGCGAAGTATCCGGAGCTGACCTTCGCGGTCGTGCCCGCCGAGAACGCCTCGGGCGTCACCGAGCGCTGGACACCGTTCGTCGCGTACCTGTCGAAGGAACTCGGCGTGAAGGTCAACCTGCGCATCGCCAACGACTACGCCGCGGTGATCGAGGGTCAGCGCGCCGGCAACATCCAGATCGCCAGCTACGGCTCGGCCTCGTTCGCCCGCGCCCGCCTCACCGGCGTCAAGACCGACGCCTTTGCCAACGACATTAACGCCGACGGCTCGACCGGCTACTACTCGGTGTTCTTCGTCAAGGCGGCGAGCCCCTACACGTCGATCGACGGCCTCAAGGGCAAGAACCTCGGCCTGGTCGATCCGAACTCGACCTCCGGCAACAACGTGCCGCGCTTCGAACTCGACAAGATGGGCATCTCGGACGCCGAGGCCTATTTCGGCAAGGTGGTGTTCACCGGCAGCCACGAGAACGCCGTGCTGGCGCTGGCGCAGGGCACCGTCGACGTCGCCGCCAACCAGTGGACCAACGACGACGACTCGACGCTGCAGCAGATGCTGCACAAGGGCATGCTGAAGAATTCCGACGGCAGCGCGATGAAGAAGGACGACTTCCGCATCATCCACAAGTCGGCGCCGATCATCAACGGCCCCTACGCCTACAATTCCGACCTGCCGGAAGACCTCAAGGCGGCGATCGCCAAGGCCTTCATGGACGCGCCGACCAAGGACAAGGCCGCGTTCGATCGTCTCTCGGACGGTCAGAAGAAGGGCTTCCACGCCGCCACCACCAAGGATTGGGACGGCACCATCGAGCTGATCAAGTTCGTCGACGCCCTGCGTAAGAAGAAGGCGTCCTGAGTTTCATCTCGTCCCACGGGCCGGATCCTTCGGGATCCGGCCTTGTTTTTTGCGCATCGAGAGCCCTCACCGCATGGCCCTGGCCGTATCGCTGCTTCCCGAGTCTCAGCTCGACGCGCTGAACGCGGCCTACAACGCTTCGATCGCGCGGCGGCGATGGCGCACCATCCTCGGCTTCACCATCGCCGTCGCCGCGCTCGCCGTCGCGGCGGTCGGCGCCGAGGTCGATCTCGGCACCTTCTTCGGCAAGATCGGCAATTTCTTCAGCTATTTCGATCGTATCTTCCGGCTCGACAGCGGCGCGCGGGTGTGGACCGACCCGGCCGAATGGTTCTGGGGCTGGCAGAAATGGCTCGGGTTGCTCGGCGAAACGCTGCTGATCAGCTATGTCGGCACCCTGGCCGGCGCCGTGCTGGCGCTGCTGCTGAACTTCTTCGCCGCCCGCAACACCGCGCCGCTGCCCTGGCTGCTGTTCGTGATCCGGCGCTTTCTCGAAATCTGCCGCACCGTGCCGGACATCGTGTTCGCGCTGGTGTTCGTGATCGCGTTCGGGCTCGGCCCGATGGCCGGCGTGCTGGCGATCGCGATCCACTCCACCGGCGCGCTCGGCAAGCTGTTCTCGGAGATCGTCGAGAACGTCGACATGAAGCCGGTCGAGGGCGTGCGCTCCACCGGCGCCGGCTGGGTCGCCTGCATGCGCTTCGCCGTGCTGCCGCAGGTGATCTCCGGCTTCGCCAGCTACGCGCTGCTGCGGTTCGAGATCAACGTCCGCGGCGCCTCGGTGATGGGCTTCGTCGGCGCCGGCGGCATCGGCCAGGAACTGATCGTGTCGATCCGCAAGTTCTATTATTCGGACGTCAGCGCGATCCTGCTGCTGATCATCGTCACCGTGTTCGTCATCGACATCTCGACCGGCTGGATCCGCGGCCGCCTGACCGGAGGCCGGGCATGACCGCGCAGACCGAAACCGACCTCGCCGACCTGAAGGCGCGTCATCCGCATCTATTCGAACGCCCCGCCGCGGCACGGCTCGGCGTCCCGACGATCGCGCTGGCGGCGCTCGCGCTGTTCATCTACGGCCTGATCGAACTGGACTTCTCGCCGCAGCGGATCATGGCCGGGCTGAGCCAGCTCGGCTGGTTCGCGCTGCTGATGATCCCGCCGGATCCCGGCTCGTCGCTCCCCGCTTATCTCTCGGCGATGGGCGAGACGCTGTCGATCGCGCTGCTCGGCACCACGCTGGCGGCGCTGATGGCGCTGCCGGTCAGCCTGCTCGCCGCGCGCAACATCATCCCGACGCAGCTGATCCGCTTCCCGGTGCGCCGCTTCCTCGACGGCGTACGCGGCATCGATACGCTGATCTGGGCGCTGGTCTGGATCAACGTGGTCGGGCTCGGCCCGTTCGCCGGCGTGCTGGCGATCGCGGTGTCGGACTTCGGCGCCTTCGGCAAGCTGTTCTCCGAAGCGATCGAGACCGCCGACCGCAAGCAGGTCGAAGGCGTCCGTGCCTCAGGCGGATCGGCGCTGCACGAGATCCGCTTCGGCCTGATGCCGCAGGTGCTGCCGGTGATCGCCGGCCAGGTGCTGTACTTCATCGAGTCCAACACCCGCTCGGCCACCATCATCGGCATCGTCGGCGCCGGCGGCATCGGCCTGCAACTCGCCGAGCAGATCCGCGTGCTGGAATGGCAGAAGGTGTCGTTCCTGATCCTGATGATCCTGGTCGCGGTCGCCGCGATCGACTGGATCTCGACGCGGCTGCGGTTCGCGATCATCGGGAAGCGAGCGATCGCGTAGGCGCCGACTACTCCGTATCCACCACGAACTGCACGCGCTCCGCCGCAAACCGCGCGCGGATCGACAGCAGCGGGGCGCCTTTGGCGTCGACGTCGAGGCCTTCAACGATCAGCACCGGGCGGCCGATGCCGAGGTCGAGTCGCGCGGCGTCGCCGGCGTCGGCGATCGCCGCGGTGATCCGGGTCGAGGCGCGGCGATAGTCGCGGATGCCGTGCTGCGCCAGCAGCTTGGTCATCGAGCCGAAGCGGCGATACAGCTC
The DNA here is from genome assembly GCA_016215605.1 of Rhodopseudomonas palustris. Lineage (GTDB taxonomy): Bacteria > Pseudomonadota > Alphaproteobacteria > Rhizobiales > Xanthobacteraceae > Rhodopseudomonas > Rhodopseudomonas palustris_L. The sequence continues at coordinate 113,275 of JACRJB010000014.1, read as the reverse complement.
CTCCGCATCGGGAAAACGCTCGGCCGACATCCAGGTGCTGCCGACGCAGATCGGCGCCCGGTCGGCGAGCCGCAGCCCATCGATCCGGATCAGCGGCGCGCCGACCGGAAGACCCAGTTCGCGCGCGAGTTCGCGCGTCGCCTCTTCGCGATGAGCAGACAGCAATTGCCCACGCGGCTCGCGGCCACCGGCGCCGACGATTTCGGAAAACCGCGTGCGTGACCGCAGCGGATAGGCGATCCGCGCCGTTTCCACATAGGTGCCGCTGCCGCGCTCGGCCCGCACCAGCCCACGCTCCGCCAGCGCCGCCAGCGCGCGGCGCACGGTGTGGCGATTGACGCGGTGCGACTGCGCCAGTTCGACCTCGCCCGGCAGCTTCTCGCCGGCCGGATAGCCGCCCTGGGCGATCTCGCGCTCGATCGAGTCCGCCACCTTGCGCCACAAGGTGACGCCGGAATCCGGCTGCAGTGTCGACATCTTGTCCTTCGCTCCGACGCTCCGGGCCAGTCTAGCATTTCACGACCTCGTCATCAAAAGGTCATGGCGCGCCGGTATGAAGTTGTCTAATATCACAGACAACTTCAGGCAAGCTAGAGGCAAGATGGCGACGCCCTTCGACACCACCACGCAGACCCGGCAGGCCGCAATGGCCGTGCTGGTTCATGCCCGCACCGACGACATCGCGACGCGCCTCGCCGCGATCGATCTGCCGCCGAGCGAAGCTCTGCGCGAGCCGGAGAACGGCCTGGTGATGGTGCGCGGCCGCGTCGGCGGCGACGGCGCGCCGTTCAATCTCGGCGAAGCGACGGTGACGCGCGCAGCGGTGCGGCTCGCCAGCGGCGAATGCGGCTTCGGCTACACGCTCGGGCGAGACAGAGAGAAGGCGCGGCTGATCGCGCTGTGCGACGCGCTGATCCAGCGCCGCGACACCGCGGCGGCGATTGAAACCAATGTGCTGGCGCCGCTGCGCGCCGAGCAGGCTGCGGAACGGCGGCGCAAGGCCGAGCAGACCGCCGCCACTAAGGTCGATTTCTACACGATGGTGCGAGGCGAGGGCTGATCATGAGCACGGCGTTCGAACTCTCCGCAGGTTTCGCCGACAAGGTGACGTCGGCGCAAACGACGTTCCGCGCGGTGATGCAGGCGATGGCGCGGCCCGGCACGGTGCAGCGACTCGACACCGGTCTGCAGCAGGTCCCCGCCCCGCTCACCGCGGCGACGGCTGCGATCGCACTGACGCTGTTCGATCACGACACGCCGCTGTGGCTCGACGAGGCCACGCGCGTCGCGGCGGTGACGCAGTGGCTGCGCTTCCACACCTCGGCGCCGCTGGTGAGCGAGCCGGACGCCGCCGCGTTCGCGCTGATCGCCGATCCCGGCGCGATGCCCCCGCTCGAGCGCTTCGCGCTCGGTAGCAACGACTATCCGGATCGCTCGACCACGCTGATCCTGCAACTCGGCAGCCTCGACGACGGCCCCGCGTTCGATCTGAGCGGCCCGGGCATTCGCGGCACGGCCGTGCTGCACGCAGCGCTGCCGGCCGAACTGCTCACGCAGCGCGACGCGCTGACGCCGCTGTTTCCGCGCGGCCTCGATTTCATCCTCGCGGCGGGCGACGCGATCGTCGCGATCCCGCGCACCACGCGGCTCGCCCTGCAGGGAGGCAACTGATGTATGTCGCCGTCAAAGGTGGCGAGCGCGCCATCGACAATGCGCACCGGCTGCTGGCCCACGAACGCCGCGGCGATCGTGACGTGCCCGAAGTCACGCTGGCACAGATCTCCGAACAGCTCGCGCTCGGCGTCGACCGGGTGATGGCCGAAGGCTCGCTGTATGATCGCGAACTGGCCGCGCTGGCGATCAAGCAGGCGCGCGGCGACATGATCGAAGCGATCTTTCTGCTGCGCGCCTTCCGCGCCACGCTGCCGCGGTTCGGCGCCACCGAGCCGCTCGACACCGGCGTGATGGCGGTGCGGCGCCGGGTGTCGTCGACCTTCAAGGATGTCCCGGGCGGCCAGATCCTCGGCCCGACCTTCGACTACACGCATCGTCTGCTCGATCCGCAACTCGCCGCCGGCGGCGAGCCGGAGCAGCCGGCGAGCGCGCCCGCGCCCACCGAGGCGACGCCGCGCGTCACCGACATTCTCGGCCGTGACGGCCTGATCGAGCCGACATCGAAGCCGGAGCCGGGCGCGCCGGTCGGCGATCTCACCCGCGAGCCGCTGAGCTTTCCGGCGGACCGCGATCTGCGGCTGCAGAATCTGGCGCGCGGCGACGAAGGCTTCCTGCTCGCACTCGGCTATTCGACACAGCGCGGTTACGGCCGCAGCCATCCGTTCGCCGGCGAGATCAGGTTCGGCGAAGTCGAGCTCGAGTTCGTGGCTGAAGACGCCGGCTTTGCGGTGCCGCTCGGCAGCATCGCGCTGACGGAATGCCAGATGGTGAATCAGTTCAAGGGCTCGGCCACCGAACCGCCCTGCTTCACCCGCGGCTACGGCCTCGCCTTCGGCCAGAGCGAACGCAAGACGATGGCGATGGCGCTGGTCGATCGTGCGCTACGCGCGCGCGAACTCGGCGAGGAAGCGCTGGCGCCGGCACAGGACGAGGAGTTCGTGCTGTCGCATTCCGACAATGTGCAATCCACCGGCTTCGTCGAGCATCTGAAGCTGCCGCACTATGTCGACTTCCAGTCCGAACTCGGACTGATCCGCCGGCTGCGTCAGGACTTCGCCGATGCCGCCGAACAACCCGATGCACTGCCGGAGGCAGCGGAATGAACGCGCCCGACTACAACTTCGCCTATCTCGACGAACAGACCAAGCGGATGATCCGCCGCGCGATCCTCAAGGCGATCGCGATCCCCGGCTATCAGGTGCCGTTCGCCAGCCGCGAGATGCCGATGCCTTACGGCTGGGGCACCGGCGGCGTGCAGGTGACCGCGGCGATCCTCGGCCGCACCGACGTGCTCAAGGTGATCGACCAGGGCAGCGACGACACCACCAACGCGATCTCGATCCGCAAGTTCTTCGCCAAGACCGCGGGTGTCGCCACCACCACAAACACGAGCGACGCGACCGTGATCCAGACGCGGCATCGCATCCCCGAGGCGCCGCTGCACGAGGGCCAGGTGCTGGTGTATCAGGTGCCGATCCCGGAGCCGCTGCGCTTCCTCGAACCGCGCGAGACCGAGACGCGGCGGATGCACGCGCTCGCCGAATACGGGCTGATGCACGTCAAGCTGTACGAGGACATCGCCAAATTCGGCCACATCGCCACGTCCTACGCCTATCCGGTGAAGGTCAATGCGCGCTACGTGATGGACCCGTCGCCGACGCCGAAATTCGACAATCCGAAAATGGACGATTGCGCGGCGCTGCAATTGTTCGGCGCCGGCCGCGAGAAGCGGATCTACGCGATCCCGCCTTATACGCAGGTGGTGTCGCTCGATTTCGAGGATCACCCGTTCACGCGCTATCGGCAGGATGCGCCCTGCGCGCTGTGCGGCTCGAACGACTCCTATCTCGACGAGATCGTCATCGACGATCGCGGCGGGCGGATGTTCGTCTGTTCCGACACCGACTATTGTGAGACCCGTCAGGCGCAAGGCCATCGCGGCAGCGAAAGCGCGCCGCATCAGGAGCACGCCGATGCTTGACCGCACCGCCATCCCGGCCGATCAGCCGCTGCTCGTCGCCGAGCGTCTGTCGAAATCCTACGGCCGGCTGCAGGCCTGCCGCGACATCTCGTTCAAGCTGTATCCCGGCGAAGTGCTGGCGATCGTCGGCGAATCCGGCTCGGGCAAGTCGACGCTACTGCAGATGCTGTCGGCGCAGCTCGCGCCGAGCACCGGCACCGTCTCCTACCGGATGCGTGACGGCGTGCTGCGCGACCTCGCCGCGCTCGGCGAAGCGGAGCGGCGGTTTCTGTTCCGCACCGATTGGGGCTACGTGCATCAGGACCCGGCGCAGGGCCTGCGCATGGCGGTGTCGGCCGGCGCCAATGTCGGCGAACGGCTGATGGCGGTCGGCTGGAATCACTACGGCCAGATCCGCGACACCGCGTCGTCCTGGCTGTCGCGCGTCGAGATCGCGCAGGACCGCATCGACGACGCGCCGCGCACCTATTCGGGCGGCATGCGGCAACGGCTGCAGATCGCGCGCAATCTCGTCACCGAGCCGCGGCTGATGTTCATGGACGAGCCGACCGGCGGCCTCGACGTCTCGGTGCAGGCGCGGCTACTCGATCTCTTGCGCGGCCTCGTCACCGAACTCGGCCTCGCCGCCGTCGTCGTGACGCACGATCTCGCGGTGGCGCGGCTGTTGTCGCATCGGGTGATGGTGATGCAGGGTGGCCGCGTGATCGAAACCGGTCTGACCGACCAGGTGCTCGACGATCCGCACGAGCCCTACACCCAGCTCCTCGTCGCCTCGATCCTGCCCGCATGAGCCCGCCCATGACCGCGATGATCCAACTCAGCAATGCCCAGAAGTCGTTCGTGATGCACCTGCAGGGCGGCCTGCGCCTGCCGGTGGTGCGCGGCGTGTCGTTCGAGGTCGGCGCCGGCGAATGCGTCGTGCTGGCCGGCCCGTCCGGCGCCGGCAAGTCGTCGATCCTGAAGATGATCTTCGGCAATTATCGCTGCGACGGCGGACGGATCGACATCCTGCATCGCGGCGCGACCATCGACCTCGCCAGCGCCGAACCGCGCCAGGTGCTGGAGCTGCGCCGCTGCACGATCGGCTATGTCAGCCAGTTCCTGCGCGCGGTGCCGCGCGTCGCGGCGATCGACGTCGTCGCCGAGCCGCTGCTCGCCAACGGCATGGCGAAAGAGGAAGCCCGCGCGCGCGCCGGCGAATTGCTGAAGCGGCTGAACATCGCCGAACGGTTGTGGACGCTGCCGCCCGCGACCTTTTCGGGCGGCGAGCAGCAGCGCGTCAATATCGCGCGTGGCTTCATCGCGCATTTTCCGATCCTGCTGCTGGACGAGCCGACCGCGTCGCTGGACGCAGCCAACCGCGAAGTGGTGATGGATCTGGTCGCCGAGAAGAAACGCGACGGCGTCGCGATGATCGCTATCGTGCACGACGACGAGGTGCGTGCCCGGATCGCCGATCGCCTGATCGACGTCACCGGCTTTGCCGCGGCCGCCTGACGAGAGAGACCGAGATGACGACGAATTCCGATTTCATCCTTCGCAACGCCCGCATCGTGCTGGCCGACCGGGTGATCGAGCACGGCTGGCTGGCGGTCGCGGACGGCCGCATCGCCGAGATCGGCGACAGCGGCGTACCCACCGGCGGCCTCGACATGGGCGGTGATCTGCTGATCCCCGGCCTGATCGAACTGCACACTGATCACCTCGAAGCGCACTACATGCCGCGCCCGAAGGTGCAGTGGAATCCGGTGGCTGCCGTGGTCTCGTACGATGGACAGCTCGCGACCTGCGGCATCACCACCGTGCTGGACTCGCTGCGGGTGTGGCGCGAGGAAGGCGCCGAGGACGTCGACGGCCAGGCGATCGTGCTGGCCGGTGCGATCTCGGCCGCGCGCGACGCCAATCTGCTGCGCGCCGATCATTTCCTGCATCTGCGCTGCGAGATTCCGATGCCCAACGTGGTCGAGGAAGCCAAGCAGTTGATCGACCGGCCCGATATCCGGCTGATGTCGCTGATGGACCATACGCCCGGGCAACGCCAGTTCCGCGACGAGGAGAAGCTGCGCGATTACTATCGCGGCAAGGGCGCCGGCATGACCGACGCCGAGCTCGACGTGATGTTCGCGCGGCGGGTGTACTGCAAGGAGAATTACGCCGACGCCAATATGCGCGCGATCGTCGCGCTGGCGCATCAGCATGCGATCCCGCTGGCGAGCCACGACGACACCACCGAGGAGAACGTCGTCGAGGCGATCCGCGACAAGGTGGCGGTCGCCGAATTCCCGACCACGCTGGAGGCCGCACGCAGCCTGCACGACGCCGGCATCGACATCCTGATGGGCGCGCCCAACGTGGTGCGCGGCGGCTCGCACTCCGGCAATATCGCGGCGATCGATTTGGCGCGCGAGGGCCTGTTGGACATCCTGTCGTCGGACTACATCCCGTCGAGCCTGCTGATGGCGGCGCTGCAGCTGCCGCTGCGGGCGCCGGCGATCGATCTGCCGGCCGCGGTGCGCACCGTCACCAAGGCGCCGGCCGAAGCGGTCGGCCTGCCGGATCGCGGCGAGATCGCGGTCGGCAAGCGCGCCGATCTGATCCGCGTCCATGTAGCGCACGACGTGCCGGCGGTGCGCAGCGTCTGGCGCGAAGGACACCGGGTGGCATGACCGAACTCGCGCCGATCGCCGCACAGCAAAGCCGGATCGGACCGGGCCGGCTGGTGCTGGTCGTCGGGCCGAGCGGCGCCGGCAAGGATACGCTGCTCGGCATCGCCAGGATCGCCTGCCTCGGCGAAAGCGGCGTCACCTTCGCGCGGCGCGTGGTGACGCGCGAGCCCTCGCCCGCCGAGGACAATCTGCAGAGCACGCCCGAGGCGTTTCGCGCCATGATCGCGGCGGGCGAATTCGCGCTGCACTGGCAGGCGCACGGCCACTCCTACGGCGTGCTGCGCACCATCGACAACGACATCCGCGCCGGCCGCACCGTGGTGGCGAACGTCTCGCGCACGGTGATCGCGCAGGCGCGGCAGGCCTATGCCAACGCCGTGGTGGTCCAGATCACGGCGCCGCCCGACGTGCTGGCGCGGCGCATCGCGCTGCGGGCACGGAGCAGCGATGCGATGAGCTCGGACCGGATCGGACGCACCGTCGGCGGCGAGATCGCCGACTTCACCATCATGAATATCGCGAGCCCCGACGATCACGCCGGCGAACTGCTGGCGATCATTCGCGGCGCACCCGAGGCTGGAAGGAAAGTAGTGCCATGACGTTCCCGGCCATCAGCTCCGTCGCCGAACTCGAAGCGCTCTACGGCGTGCCGAACGACGCCTCGACCGAAAAGGTCGCGCACCGCGTCACCTCTGCCTATCGCACGCTGATCGAGCGCTCGCCGTTCGCGGCGCTGGCGACCGTCGGTCCGGAAGGCCTCGACTGCTCGCCGCGCGGAGACCTGCCCGGCTTCATCCACATCCACGACGACACCACGCTGATGCTACCCGACCGGCGCGGCAACAACCGCATCGACTCGCTGCGCAACATCGTCCGCGATCCGCGCGTCGCCTTGATGCTGCTGATCCCGGGCTCGCTCAACGCGCTGCGTATCAACGGCCGCGCGCGGATCAGCGCCGACGCGGCGCTGCTGGAGACGTTTCGTGTCGAGGGCAAGGCGCCGCGCAGCGTGATGGTGATGACGGTCGAGGAGATCTACTTCCAGTGCGGCCGGGCGCTGATCCGCTCCGAACTGTGGAATCCCGACAAGCACATCGATCCTGCGACCCTGCCGACGCCGGGCCAGATCCTGGCGTCGATGACCGAGGGCCGGGTCGGCGGCGACGCCTACGACCGCGCCTGGCCGCAGCGCGCCGCCGAGACGATGTGGTAGCGGTCGTACGGGTTAGAGCGCTTCATCGTTGAGTTGAGGCAGTACGGCCCTGTCCAAACTGCACTGAGTCCTCATCCTGAGGAGCCCGGCAAAGCCGGGCGTCTCGAAGGATGGGGCCGCGCATTCGCCCGCGGCCCATGGTTCGAGACGGCGCTACGCGCCTCCTCACCATGAGGTTGTGCATTTGAGCCGGCGATCCTTGCCGGGCTTCACCCTTGCGCTCGGCCGGTTTCGGGCTATTGTCAGCTATCAAGCGTGCTTCGAGGCAGCAGCGCGCCGGAGCGGCAGTGATTGCCATGATCCCTTTTGCAGGGACGGTGGCTGCCGCATGTTCCGATCTCCATTCCGCGGCGTCCGTCCTTCGTTCACACACCGGAGGATTGCATGAGCCTGGACGCGTACCGGATCACATCCGAGCCTTATTATCAGCCGCACGGCGAAGAGATCGAGATTTTTCGCGCGGCTTATGACGAGCGGCTGCCCGTCATGCTCAAGGGGCCGACCGGCTGCGGCAAGACGCGGTTCGTCGAGCACATGGCCTGGCGGCTCGGCAGGCCGCTGATCACCGTGGCGGCGCACGAGGACATGACCGCCGCCGACCTCGCCGGCCGCTATCTGCTCGAGCCCGAAGGCACCGTCTGGCACGACGGCCCGCTGACCCAGGCGGTGCGCCAGGGCGCGATCTGCTATCTCGACGAGATCGTCGAAGCCCGGCAGGACACCACCGTCGTGATCCATCCGCTGACCGACGCGCGGCGGGTGCTGCCGCTGGAGAAGCACAACGAGATCGTGCCGGCACACGCCGACTTCCAGCTGACGATCTCCTACAACCCGGGCTATCAGAGCGCCGTCAAGGATCTCAAGGAATCCACCAAGCAGCGCTTCCTGGCGATCGACTTCTCCTACCCGCCGCCGCAGATCGAGAGCGCGATCGTCACCCGCGAGAGCGGCGCCGATGCGGCGCTCGCCGATATCCTGGTGGCGATCGGCCAGCGCTCGCGCAATCTGCAGGGCCACGGCCTCGACGAAGGCGCCTCGACCCGGATGCTGATCCATGCCGGCCGGCTGGTGCGCGGCGGCTTGCCGCTCGCCACCGCCGTGCAATCGAGCATCGTCCTGCCGATCACCGACAATCCCGACGTGCGCGCCGCGCTGCGGGCCGCGATCGACGCGTGCATGCCGTGAGCACGGCCGCCCCGCTCAGCCCGGTGCAGGCGACATCTGCGACGCAGACGCTGCGCCAGATGATGCGCCAGCGCGATGCGTTGCGGGCACCGTTCGAGGCGACGTGGAAAGAGCTGAGTAAGCGATGGAGCACGGACGATCTCGACGCCTGGGCCGCCGCGGTACTCGCTTTGGCCAACGTCAATATCGGCCCGACAGGGCTGATCGCCTATTGGGATGTCAGCCGGAGTGACACGGCCGCGGGCATCGCTCCGCTGCTGGAGGCCGCAGACGCCGCTACGGAGATCTGCCGCAACGCCGGCGCGCGCGCAGCCGCGCTCAGCCTGAAGTCGCTGCCGATCGCCCGCAATGCCTTCGCCTCGGAGCCGATGCTGACGCGCTGGTGGAGCGCGCTGCGCGGCCTATCCCGCGAGGCGCCCGAGGTGATCGAGCCGATGGCGCTGCGGATGTCGACCATCCTTGCGCCCGGCTCGATCGATGCGTTCGAGAACTTCATCGCTGCCGGCCTGAAGCTTGCCGCGGGCAACAAAGCGGTTCGGCTCGACTACTTCACGCTGCAGCACGAATTGACGCGGCGGCTGGTCAGCCGGGAGTTCGGCGGCGTCGATTTCGCCGAGACCGAGCGGCATCTCAAGACGTTCGTCACCGCGCTGTTGGGCCGGGTGCCGCTGCTGCGCAGCCTGCCGCCGGCCGACACGGCGATTCCGCGGCGGGCCTCGATCGCCGGGCCGCTGATCCGGCTGCCGGACGTGTATCGCGGCTTCGAGGGCGACGCCGCGTGGTCGCTGTATCGCGCCGCGGCCGCTCATGCGCACGCCCACCTCGTCCTTGGCAGCGACCGCTTCATCGTCGGCAAGCTGAAGCCGCTGCAGATCGTGCTGGTCGGCCTGATCGAGGACGCCCGCATCGAGACGCTGGCGATGCGCCAACTCCCCGGCCTGCGCCGGCTGTGGGCGCCGTATCACACCGCGAAGCCCGCGGGCATCGCCACCGCGCCGGCGCTGCTGGCACGGCTGTCTCGTACGCTGTTCGATCCGGACTACGCAGATGACGACGGCTTCGTCGCCAAGGGCCGCGCGCTGTTCGGGCAGAGCTCGCCGCGACTGGAAGATCCGGCGATCTCGCGCGAGATCGGCATGCTGCTCGGCAACGATCTCGGCCAGATGCGGGTGCAGTTCAACGCCAAGACCTATGTGGTCGAGCCGGTGTATCGCGACGACAATCTCGGCCTGTGGGATTTCGACGAGCCGCCGCAGGCGAACGCCGAAGTACTGGAGATGTTCGTCGATGCCGCCCGCATTGAACAACAGGAATCCGACGACGCGCCGCGGCAGGAAAACCAGGCGCCCGACAGCGAGGCCGGCAAAGCTCGCTCAGTTGCCCCGGATCAACGCGGCACCGTGCTGGCGACCTATCCGGAATGGGATCGCCGCCACGGCATCGAACGTCCGGAATGGACGACGGTGCGCGAAGTCGCCGCCGTGCGCGGCGATCCGAAACGCATTACTGAAGCGCTCGATCGTGCCGACGTACTGCGCGGCCGCGTTGCGCAACTGGTGCGCGGGCTGCGCGTCGGCCGTTCGGTCCGGCTCAATCGTCAGCACGACGGCCACGATCTCGATCTCGACGCGGTGATCGATGCCGGGCTGGCGCTGCGCACCGGGCAGGATCCCGACCCGCGCGTGTTCCGCTCCTCGACCTCCAAGCATCGCGATCTCGCGACGCTGCTGCTGATCGACACCTCGCAATCGACCAGCGACCGGCTCGCGTCGGGAGCCACCGTGCTCGATGTCGAGCGTCTCGCCGTCGCTGTTCTCGCCGAGGCCATGCAGGCGCTGCAGGATCCGTTCGGCCTGCTCGCCTTCGCCTCGGACGGACGCGACGACGTCAAGCTGACCACGGTGAAAGCGTTCGGCGAGAGCTACGGTGCCGACAGCATGGCGCGGCTCGACGGGCTGGCCTCCGGCTACTCGACCCGGCTCGGCACCGCGCTGCGTCATGCCGGCGCGGTGATCGCCCCGGCCACCAGCTTCCGCAAGCTGGTGCTGGTGCTCACCGACGGCGAACCGTCGGATATCGACGTCGACGATCCCGCCGATCTGATCGAAGACGCGCGGCGCGCCGTAATGAATCTGCATGCGCGCGGCATCGACAGTTTTGGCGTCGTGCTCGGCAGTGCCGGCATCACGGCCGCTTCCCGGATCTTCGGCCGCGGCAACACCATGCTGGTCCACCGCGTCGAGGATCTGCCGAGCCGTTTGTCCGAGCTGTACTTCCGCCTCGCCCGCCGCTGATTACTTGCGCCGCGGCGCCAGCTCGGCACAGAGCAGATGGCGGGTGACAACATGAAATGCAGCGGTGATGCCGCGTGTCAGGCCGCCGGCGTCGGGCGCCGTCATCCGCAGCACCAGCCCCGCCTCGTTCGGCGCCATCGAGACGCCGGCGAAGCAGCCGGCGCGATCGGCTTCTGCCTCGATCTCTTCGGCAGGCGGCAACTGCTCCGGCGCCGCGATCAGCACGACAGATGCTGCCGCGCGTGCACCACCGAGCGCATCGAAGTCGCCCGACAGATCGCTGCCACGCAAGGCGCCGCGGTCCAGTATCAGCAGCCGGCCGTCGGGCCGCTCGATCCGCAGCTCGCTCGCGAAGCGGCGAAACACGCCGGTGGACCGCGGCGGGCAATGCGTCGAAAATCCATCGGCGATCAGCAGCACGCCGTTCTGCTCGACCACGGCGGTCGTCGACAGCATCAGTTCAGCGTCGGGAAACAGAATATAAGGATCGCTGGTGAGCGCCGCGAAGCCGCACGCTCCGACCCGGATGCGCTGGCGCAACGCGGCGGGGCGATCTCGGCCCGGATGCACCACGGTCGCCGATTGCGTCGTCAGATGCAGCGCGGCGCCGTCGCCGACCGTGACGTCGAACTGCAGATCGTCCGCGCCGTACATGCCGCCGGCGGCCGACTGCAGATACAGCGTCAGCAGATCCGGGCGCGCGCCGTCCAGATAGAAGCCGCGGGTCAGATGCCACGGGTAGCCGACCTGCTGCCGGCGCAGGATCGTCCGGCCACCGGCGAACTCGGCCGTGAGGTGCGCGGCGGAAACGCGGGACGGCTCAGGCTTGAAACAGGACGGCGGAACTAATTGCATCGGCCACCGCCTCGATCCCCAAACCCGACCGCGCATTGGTGGCGATCACCGGTCGCCCGCCGCGAACCCGCTCCGCCTCGGTCAGCATGGAGTCGAGCACGACGCCGACATGCGGTGCAAGATCGACCTTGTTGACCACCAGCAGGTCGCACTTGATCACACCCGGCCCCCGCTTGCGCGGTATATCGTCGCCGCCGGCGACGTCGATGACGAAGATCCACCAGTCGACCAGATCGAGCGAAAACGTCGAGGCGAGGTTGTCGCCGCCGGATTCGAACAGAATCAGTTCGAGCCCCGGAAACTTCGCCTCCAGCTCGTCGCCCGCCGCGATGTTCAACGTCGGGTCTTCGCGGATCACGGTGTGCGGACAGGCGCCGGCTTCGACCGCCGACACCCGCGCCGGATCGATCAAGCCAGATCGCCGCAGCCGCTCGGCGTCCTCCTTAGTGACGAGGTCGTTCGTAACGACGGCGAAATCGACACCGCGACGCTGCAGCACCGGGATCAGCGCTTCGATCAGCGCGGTCTTGCCGGAGCCGACCGGCCCGCCGATGCCGATGCGCGCGGCGACCGACGGCTTGGCCCCGCCACTCGTCGCCGACGGCGTCTGCTGCAATCCCATGTATCACCTCAACATGTAGCGCCGCGCCAGCGGCAGCTCGGTCGCGGGCTCGCAGGTGGCGAGTTCGCCGTCGACGAAGACGTCGAACGTATCCGGATTGACGGTGATCCGCGGACAGGCATCGTTGTGCAGCATGTCGCGCTTGCTGAGCTTGCGCGTACCCTTCACCGGCAGCAGCGATTTCGACAGGCCGAGCCGGCCGCCGATGCCGCCATCGATCGCCAGCGGATGCACGAAGCAGGCCGACAGCGCAGACGGCGCGCGGCCGAACGAACCCCATTGCGGCCGCATCAGGATCGGCTCGCAGGTCATCAGCGACGCGGCGCTGTCGCCCATCGCGCCCCAGGCGATGAAGCCGCCCTTGATCACCAGCTCCGGCTTGATGCCGAAGAACGCCGGCTTCCACACCACGATGTCGGCCAGCTTGCCGTCTTCCAGCGAGCCGATGTGATCGGCGATGCCGAAGGTCTTGGCGGCGTTGATCGTGTATTTGGCGATGTAGCGCTTGATGCGGGCATTGTCGCCCATGCCCGGCTGATCGTCCGGCAGTGCGCCGCGCTGCTGCTTCATCTTGGAGGCGAGCTGCCAGGTCCGGCAGATCACTTCGTGGATGCGGCCCATACCCTGGCTGTCGGAGCCGAGCATCGAGATCGCACCGATGTCGTGCAGCACGTCTTCGGCCGCGATGGTCTGGGCGCGGATGCGGCTTTCGGCAAAGGCCACGTCCTCGGGGATCGCCGGATTGAGATGGTGGCACACCATCGTCATGTCGAGATGTTCGTCGAAGGTGTTGACCGTGTAGGGATTGGTCGGATTGGTCGACGACGGCAGGCAGTGCATCTCGCCGGCGACGCGGATGATGTCCGGCGCGTGGCCGCCGCCGGCGCCCTCGGTGTGATACATGTGGATAGTACGGCCGCCGATCGCCTGCAGCGTATCCTCGACGAAGCCCGACTCGTTCAGCGTGTCGGTGTGGATCTGGACCTGGAAGTCGTATTCGTCGGCGACGCGCAGACAGCAGTCGATCGCCGCCGGCATCGAGCCCCAGTCCTCGTGCAGCTTCAGCCCCATCACGCCGGTTTCGAGCTGCTCGACCATCGGCGCCGCGACGTGCGCATTACCGCGGCCGAGGAAGCCGAAATTCATCGGCCAGGCTTCGGCGGCCTGCAGCATCTTGCCGGTGTTGAACGGCCCGCCGGAATCGATCCCGACCGTGATCGGGCCGAGCGAGCCGCCGATCATCGTGGTGATGCCCGAGGCGAGCGCGTGCTCGACCAGGCCGGCGCTGTCGAAATGCACATGGACGTCGATCGCGCCCGGCGTCGCGATCATGCCTTCGCAATCGCGCACCGTCGTGCCGGTCGACACGATCAGCCGCGGATCGACGCCGTCCATGATCGCCGGATTGCCGGCCTTGCCGAGGCCGACGATGCGACCGTGGCGGATGCCGAGATCGCCCTTGACGATGCCGAGCACCGGATCGATCACCAACACGTTGCACAGCAGGAAATCGAGCGCGCCTTCGGCGCTGGTGATGCCGGCCATGCCGATGCCGTCGCGCAGCGTCTTGCCGCCGCCGTGCAGACACTCGTCGCCGTACACCGCGTAGTCCTTCTCGACCACGGCCTGCAGCGCGGTGTCGCCGAGCCGGACGCTGTCGCCGGTGGTCGGGCCGTACAGCGCGGCGTAGTCGCGCTTCTGGATCTTCACCATGTCAAGCTCCCCTGAAGCCGCGCGCCTTGGCACGCGCCAACGCCGCTTCGCGCACGCGCGGATCCGAGCCGCGGCCCGCAGTGAGATTGTTGAGCCCGGTCAGTTCGCCGCTGCCGCCGAACTCGACCAGCGTGACCTCCTTCGAAGCACCCGGCTCGAACCGCACGGCGGTCCCGGCCGGAATATCTAGCCGCATGTTGAAGGCCGCGCCGCGATCGAATTCGAGCGCGCGGTTGACCTCGAAGAAATGATAGTGCGAGCCGACCTGGATCGGCCGATCGCCGGTGTTGACCGCGGTGAGCGTCAGCCGCCGCCGGCCGGCGTTGAGTTCGAGCGAGCCTTCCGCGGCGGTGATCAGGCCCGGATGTTCGGGATCGGCCGCGCTGCCCGGCGCGGGGCGGATCGGCTCGTGCACGGTGACGAGCTTGGTGCCGTCCGGAAACACGCACTCGACCTGGATCATGTCGATCATCGCGGCGATGCCCGGCAACACGTCGTCGGTGGTGAGAATGGTCGAGCCGTAGCCGATCAGATCGGCCACCATCCGGCCGTCGCGGGCGCCTTCGAGGATGTCATCGGTGATCAGCGCGACCGCTTCCGGATAGTTCAGCTTCAGCCCGCGCGCGCGGCGGCGGCGCGCCAGCTCGGCGGCATTGAAAATCGTCAGACGTTCGAGTTCGGTCGGGGTGAGCAGCATGAGGGCCTCTCAGTTCACGAAGAGCCGCAGATCAGCCCGCGTATGGCGGGCGGCGGCGATGTCGATGAAGGGAAGAAAGCTCGACAGCTCGGCCGCGTCGTCGGCCTCGATGACGAGTTGTTCGATGATCGGCAGCGAGCTCTGCAGGGCGGACTGCGCCTGCAGCGCGCCGATCGCACCCAGCCGCACCGCCGCAGCGATCATGCCGGACGCCGTGACGTAGCCCGAGGCCAGCTGTGCCGACGGCTCGTCGAATTGCAGGGAGCGCCAGATTGCGCCCTGCATCACCGGCAGATGACCGAGACAATCGCCCGCGGCAATCGCATCGCGCAGCCTTGCGGCGGTCGGGTTGCCGAGCCGCGCATGCGCGGCGACGAACGAGCCGCCGTTGCGGCGCGTGCCGAGCCGAAGCGACTCGATCAACGTCATGGCCTCGCAGGTCCGATCAAGTGTGTGGAGCTCCGCCAGATCGTCGCCAGCGCGGAAGGCGCGCAGCAGCAACAACCGGTCGAATGTCGCCCAGCGCAGCCGGAGCACCGATTCGATCAGGTCGGTGAGCGCCTGCGCCGAGAATCTGCCGCGCAGCGCAGCAATCGCCTCCATGCCATAGGAAAACGCAAACGAGCCGTTCGGGAAACCGCTGTCGGCCTGCCAGATCGCAAGAAGGGCGGATTGCATCATCAATGATCGTGGCCGTGGCTGTGGGGGTGCGCATGGTCGTGCGTGGCTGCCGACGTGCGCTTATCGCTATCCTCGCCGCTCTCCTGGTCGACGATCGCCACCCCGATGCGCCGGCTGCCGATCAATTCATCGAGCCGCGCCATGTAGTCCTCGGCGCGTCCTTCCATCGCGACAAACAACGCCTCGCCTTCGAACCGGACCCGCCAATGCAGATTGCCCGCCTGATAGCCGAGCTCGATCGCATCGGCGATCGAGCGCGGCGCCAGGCGAAGCCATCGCTCGGTTCCCGCGTGCACGACGATCGCGCGCTCGTCGTCGATGAACAGAACGGCACCGTCGAACAGCTTCTCGTTCCGCGGCAACGCGATTGCCAGTTCCTGACCGCCGCGCGTGGTCGCCAGCAATCGCCGGCGCGCCAGATCGGCAACCGGAATGCTGACGACATCCACGCCGCCGCGATGTTCGAGTCGATGCAGACCTTCGGAAATGTCCGGATCGAGACGACTTCCGAGCACATGATCGATCCGCAGCATTGCATTCCCTTCCATTCCGGATTCCGTCGCCCGCGGTGACTTCCGCGGGCGACGCCTCGTGCTGGCCCTATCGATGCACGACCTTCTTGTTCGGAATGCCTTCGATCGGACACTCCTCGGTGCCGATGGTGTCGCGCGTGAACGACTCGACCATCTCCCGCGTCCCCTCGGGATCTGAGATCCACTTGGCGTAGAAGTCGTAGGGGCACGCCGCCACACCCTTGTCGCCGTCACCGGAATTGATCATGCCGGTGTAGCCGCGATGCAGCAGTTTGAAGAGATGGTTGTTGGACTGACCGGTCTTGCGGGCGTCGCGGATCAGCGACTTGGAGAGCTGGGCGTACTGGATGCCGTACTCTTCCTCGCCGCACTCGCCGAGCGTGCGGCCGTCGAAGCCGACGATCGCCGAATGGCCGAAGTAAGAGTAGACGCCGTCGAATCCCGCCGCGTTGGCGACCGCGACGTAGACGTTGTTGGCCCAGGCCATCGCCTTGGCCATGATCACCTGCTGGTCCTTGGCCGGATACATGTAGCCCTGGCAGCGGACGATCAGCTCGGCGCCCTTCATCGCGCAATCCCGCCAGATCTCGGGGTAGTTGCCGTCGTCGCAGATGATCAGCGACACCTTGAGGCCCTTCGGGCCTTCGGAGACGTAGGTGCAATTGCCGGGATACCAACCTTCGATCGGAACCCAGGGCATGATCTTTCGATACTTCTGAACGATCTCGCCCTTGTCGTTCATCAGGATCAGCGTGTTGTACGGCGCCTTGTTCGGATGCTCTTCGTGGCGCTCGCCGGTCAGCGAGAACACGCCCCACACCTTCGCCTTGCGGCAGGCTTCGGCGAAGATCTCGGTCTCGTCGCCCGGCACGGTCGAGGCGGTTTCGTACATCTCCTTGGAGTCGTACATGATGCCGTGGGTCGAATATTCCGGGAAGATCACCAGATCCATGCCCGGCAGGCCGACCTTCATGCCGACGATCATGTCGGCGATCTTCTTCGCATTGGCGAGCACCTCGGCCTTGGTATGCAGCCGGGGCATCTTGTAGTTTACGACGGCGACGCCGACCGTGTCGTTGCTGGACGAGATATCACCATGATGCATGTCGCACTCCCTTTGCTGAGCAAACTTCTGTTTCAGGCAGATTGCCGGCGCGGCGTTGGGCCGGTTGACGACGACATGCTCACACCGCCATGTGGCGATGCACCATGTCGTCGGAGAGCTGTTCGATGGCGCCGGACTCGACGACGCGTCCTTTCTCCATCATGGCGAACCGCTGCGCGGCGCGCCGGACGAACGAAATATTCTGTTCGACCAGAAGCACGGTCAGTCCGAGCTCCCGATTCAGTTTGACGATGATCGCTTCGATCTCCTGGACGATCGACGGCTGAATCCCTTCGTTCGGTTCGTCGAGCAGAATGATCTTCGGGTCGGCCGCGAGCGCCCGCGCGATCGCCAGCTGCTGCTGCTGGCCGCCGGAAAGCACGCCGCCGTTGCGGTCGAGATTCTGCATCAGATACGGAAACAGCTCGGCCACCAGCGACGGGATCTCGCGCTTGCCGTCGTTGCGCGCGAACGCACCCATCAGGATGTTGTTGCGAATGCTGAAGTCGGGAATGATCTCGCGGCCCTGTGGCACATAGGCGATCCCGGCCCGGGCGCGGCGAAAGGTCGGCATCGTGGCGAGATCGGCGCTGTCGAGCCGGATCTGGCCTTCGCTGCGATCGGTCAGTCCCATCAGCGTCTTCAAAAGCGTGGTCTTGCCGGTGCCGTTGCGACCGAGAATGGCGGTGATCTTGCCGCTCGGAATCTCGAGACTGATGTCGTGCAGGATATGGCTGCGATCGTAGAAACTGTTGACGTTGGTGAAGGTCAGCATCAGGTGATCCCCTGCGCGCCGAGATAGGCTTCCTTGACCCGCGGATCGGTTTCGATCTCCGCGACACTGCCCTCGGCCAGCACCTGGCCGAGATGCAGCACGGTGATACGCTCCGCGATCTCGCGCACGAACGCCATGTCGTGTTCGACCACGATGATGGTGTGCCGTCCCTTCAGATTATTGACGATCTGCGAGGTCTTGTGGGTCTCCGCCTGTGTCATGCCGGCGGTCGGCTCGTCGAGCAGGATCACCTTGGGGTCCTGAATGATCAGCAGGCCGAGTTCCAGCCATTGCGTCTGGCCGTGGCTCAGATACGCCGCGATCTGGTCGGCCTCCTCGGTCAGCCCGATCAGGTCCAGCACCTCGGCGACCCGACGTTTGGTATCGGCGTTGAAGCCGAAGCCGAGATTGGCGAACACGCCGGGGTTCTTGCAGCTAGCGACTTCGAGGTTGCGGCGGACGCTGAGTTCCTTGAACACGCTGGGAATCTGAAACTTCCGCCCGATCCCCGCGCGCGCGATCTTGTGCTCCGGCCAATTGGTGATTTCGGTGTCGTCGAGGAACACCCGCCCCGTCGTGCTTTGGGTCTTGCCCGAAATCAGGTCCATCAGGGTCGTTTTGCCGGCGCCGTTGGCACCGAGCACGACCCGCAACTCGCCGTCGCCGATCGTCAGCGAGACGTTGTTGACCGCCTTGAAGCCTTCGAAATCGACTCCGAGGCCGTCGATGGTGAGTGCGACTCGATCCATCGCTTTACTCCGCGAGTTGCGAAACGCCGGTCGTATCGACCTGGCGAGATGGCGATTTCGGCTTGCGACGCCGCAAGCGATCGATCAGATCGTGCGCCAACCCGGCGATGCCATGGGGCAGATACAGCACGACCAGCACAAAGATCAGCCCGATGATCGCCTTCCACGCCTCGGCGAAACCTTCGGTCTCGCTGACCGTGGCCGAGATGGTGTTGATCAGGATCGCACCGATGCAAGCGCCGAGGATCGACTTTCGACCGCCGACTGCCGCCCACACCACCATGGTGATCGAGAACGCGAGATCCATGAAGGTCGGCGAGGCGAACTCCGAAATGACGACGTAGAGCATGCCGGCGAAGCCTGCGATCGCCGCCGACACCGCAAAGAAGAACGTCTGATAGGTCGGCACGTCGAAGCCGAGATAGCGCGCCCGGTTCTCGTCATCGCGGATCGCCTGCAGAATCAGGCCGGCGCGGGTCTCGACCAGCAGCCGCGTCGCGATCAGCACGACCGACAGCGACACCGCGATCAGATAATAGGTCGGCACCACATAGGGATCGAATTCGAAGCCGCCGATGGTCAGCCAGCCGAGGTCGGTAAGGCCGTTGAAGCCGTTGGTGATCGGCTGCGCGTCGATCACCACCAGCCGCACCAGCAACACCAAAGCCAGCGTGATGATCGAGACGAACACGCCGGAGATACGCTTGCGGAACACGATGGTGCCGATCAGGCCCGCGATCAGCACCGGCAGTGCGATTCCCATCGCCACGCCGAACCACTCGCTCTTGAACGGAATCCAGAGAAACGACGCCTTGTTGATACAGCAAAGATCGGTCTGTGCGCCCGGTTCGGCGTTCCACAGCATGAAGTCGGGCACCGGCTTGTCCGAGCCCTGCTGCAGGCTGGTCGGGCTCGCCAGCTTGAGCGACATCGCCAGCATGTAGGCGCCGGCACCGAAGAACAGGCCCTGGCCGAGATTGAGGATGCCGGCGTAGCCCCAGGACAGTGCGATCGCGATGCCGAGCATGCCGTAGACGAGATATTTGGCGACGCGGTTCAGCCAGAACGGGTCCATGAACAGCGGCGCCGCCATGATCAGCACGATGAAGGCGGCGTAGGCGGCCCAGGTGACGGTGCGGTTCGAAACCATCGTCAGCGTCCCTTCAGGGCGAACAGCCCCTTCGGCTTGAGGATGATGATCGCAATCACGATGCCGAACACCACGGCGCGGGCGAGAATGTCGTTGGTGGCCGCGGCGACGAGGCCGTTGATCTCACCGAGAATGCCCGCGGACAGCACCGACCCGAGCAGGCTGCCGACGCCACCCATCACGACGACGAGGAAGCCGTCGACCACCATCGACGTCCCCATGTCCGGGAACACTGTCTTGAAGCCCGACATCATCACGCCGGCGATGCCGGCAAGGCCGGAGCCGAAGGCGAAAGTCAGCGCATTGACGCGTTCGACATTGATGCCGCAGGCCGCCGCCATCTTCGGATTGCGGATGATCGCGCGGACCTGGGTGCCGATCGCTGTCCGGTACATGATCAACCAGGTCAGCAGCGCCAGGATCGTCGTGACGACGATGATGAAGGTGCGATAACGGTTGATCTCGGCGCCGCCGATCATGAACGTGCCCTGCAGAATGGCGGGCACAGACACGTTCTGCAGGCCGGGGCCGAGACCCTGGATGTGAATGCCGAAGAACGAGAGTCCGAATTCGAGCCGGACCGCCTGCTGGATCAGGATGGCGATGCCCCAGGTCGCGAGCAGCGTGTCGAGCAGCCGGCCGTAGAGCTTGCGCACCACGACACGCTCGATCAGAAGTCCGAGCAACGCCGTGACGATGAATGCGAGCGGAATCGCTACGAAAATATTGGTGCCGAGCCAGATGCCGGACAGCACCGTGACATAGGCGCCGATCATCACCATCTCGCCGTGGGCCATGTTGATGACGCCCATGGCGCCATAGGTGATCGCCAAGCCCAGTGCGACCAGAAGCAGCACCGAGCCGAGGCTCAGTCCGATGAACAGGACGTCCAGCATCGCAACTCCCGTGGAGGAAGGCCGCCGCGCCCGTCGCGCGGCGGCGCAGTCTTACAGGTGTCAGATCTTCAGCTTGGCGGTGTCGAGACCCTTGGCGGTGCAGAACAGGTTCGACTCGGTCTCGCCATAGGCCACATAGGGAAGTGGCATCACCGGCTCCTTGTAGGCGTCGATGATCTTGCCCTGGCCGTCGGCCCCCCACTGCGCGATGCGGGGTGTCAGGTAGCAATGCAGGTTCTGCGGATCGATCTTGACGTGGCCGTTCGGCGCGTCGAACTCTTGCCCCTTCACCGCTTCGCGGATCGCAGTCGGCGTGATTTCGGTGGCCTTCTCGACAGCCTGCTTCCACAGGAACACCTGGAAGTAGGACGATTCGAGCGCGTGGTGAGTCACCGCCTTCGGGTCTTTGACGAAGGCGCGGTAACGCTCGATGAACGCCTTGTTGCGGTCGGTGTCGATCGCCTGGAAATACGGGAACGAGGTGTAGCTGCCGACCGCGTATTCCGGTCCCATCGCCGCGATCTCGATCTCCGAAGTCACGGTCGCGCAAATCGGCAGCTTGTCGTGGGTCAGGCCCTGATTCTTGAACTCGCGATAGAACGCGATCACCGAATCCCCGACGACGTTCGACAACACGACGTCGCAGCCGGAGTTCTTGATCTTGTTGACCATCGACCCCCATTCGGAATGGCCGAGCTCGAGATATTCGTCGGCGATCCATTCGCCGCCGTTCTTCTCGATCAGGATCTTCGAGACCTTGGCCATCTCACGCGGATAGATGTAGTTCGATCCGACGATGAAGAACTTCTTCTTGCCGAGCGTCTTGATGATCCACGGGATGAAGTTCGAGAGCTGCTGGTTCGGCACGGCGCCGGTGTAGACTACGTTCTTCGAGCACTCGAAGCCTTCGTAATAGGTCGGGTAGAAATAGAGATTGTTGCGCTTCTCGAACACCGGCAGCACCGCCTTGCGGCTGGCCGACGTGTAGGAGCCGAACACGGTCGGCACGCGGTCCTGGATGACCAGCTTGGAGGCCTTCTCGTTATAGGTCTTGGGGTCGGACGCACCGTCCTCGGCGATCGCGGTGATCTTCATGCCCTTGACGCCGCCGGCGGCGTTGATCTCGCTGATCGCCATCATGGTGGCGTCGTGCAGCGACTTCTCGACGATCGACAGACCGCCGGTGAGGCTGAACAACACACCGACCTTGATTTCGCCCGCAGCCTGCGCCCCGGTCGAGAACACGGCGGGCGAGGTGATAGCTGCACCCGTGGCGAGCAAGCCGCCCTTAATGAATTTACGCCGATCGATTGCCATACTGCTCCCTTTCCTCAGGCATGACTCGTCGTTCGCGCCCGAGCGCGTTGTTTCGACCCAAAGATTCTCTAATCCGCCTGTCGCACAGCCGGTCGAACGACGTTCGCCGGCCACGCCAGCCGCAAAAACAAAAAAGCCCGAGAGGTCCTCGCGGACCCTTCGGGCTACACAGCCTAGTGCCGAACCAGCTTCATCGATGGTGCGGCTGCGTCACTAACAGGCAATGCCTCAGCGACGATTAAAGACTAATCATCTTTTGCGCGGTACTGCAAGAGCTCATTTGCGTGGATGATAGCTGCTGCCATATCGTCCATCGACAGACGCTTCGACATCGCTTGGCGGCGGATGCTCTCGTAGGCTTCGGCCTCGTTCAAGCCCTGACCATCCATCAGAATCGCCTTGGCTTTTTGAATGCGCTGAATGCCAGACAGTTTGCGCTCGAGCTTGCGGATTCGCTTGGTCGTCTCGCGTCGTTCCAACCAGAGGCTGCGCGCGATCGTCAGATTCGTGAGCAGACCGAACGGCCGGATCGGACGCTCGATCACCGCCACGGCGCCGGCTTCTAGCACAAGTTGTAGTGTCGACGGATCTTCATAGCTGACGACGGCGATCAGCGTCGGCCGAGTCGCGCCGTCGGATTTCAGCAGCTTGTGAATCTCGGCGCGGACATCGTGCTCGATCGCCAGAATGACGACGTCGGTGCCGTCAGGCCAGGCCGACGGCACCGGCCATTGCGACTCCACCATGCAGCCGATGCGGCGCAGATGCTCGACGAGCTGCACGCGCTCGACATCCGCGGGATGCACCACATGGACGCGTAAGCCACGCAGGTCCCGGAGAATTTGAATGGTCACCCTTCAGCTCCGTGTCCGAGGCTTACGTGACCGAGGCGTGAAGTTCGTCCGCGGACCAGTCGTCCAGGCTTTGCACCACGCAATACGGATCGGGCTTGATCCGGACGCCCGGATTCCACACGGCGCGAAACCGACCTTGGCCGTCAACGCGGGCGATGCGCGGCCAGAGATAAGTGTGGTTGTTTTCCTTGTCGATCCGAACTCGCCCCTGGGGGGCGTCGAATTCGGAATCGCGGAGTTCCGGCAACACCCGTTCCGGATCGTCCGAGCCGCATTTGGCGACCGCCCGCATCGCCAGATGCACCTGGAAATAGGCCGCCTCCGCCGCCGCCGTCACCGGCGCATCTGGCCCGAAGCGCCGCTTGAAATTGCTCACGAAACGCCGCGCCGATGGCGTCGACAGCGTTTCGAAGAACGGCGCCGCGGTGATGTGGCCCTCGGCGGCTTCCGCCGACATTTCCGCGAGCTCGGCTTCGCTGGTGCTCAGGCTGGCGATCGGCATCTTGGCGGGATCGAATCCCGCTTCGCGGTAGGCCTGATAGAACATCGCGGTGCCACTGCCGACCACAGTCGAGAAGATCACGTCCGGAGAGGCCTTCTTGATCTTGGCGATGACGCGCTCGAAATCCTTCGCTTGCACCTGCAGCGGCACGTAGAGCTCGTCGAGAATCTTGCCGCGGTCCTGCGCCACGAAATCCGCCATCAGGCGATTGGATTCGTAGGGGTAGATGTAGTTCGACCCGACGAAAAAGAACCGATTGCCGTACGCCGACAGCAGATATTTGGCGAGTTGGATCGAATTCTGGTTCGGCGCGGCACCGGTGTAGATGCAGTTCCGGGAATACTCGAACCCCTCATACAGCGTCGGATAGAACAGCAGGCCGCGATACGCCTCGACGACCGGGAGGATCGCCTTGCGGGTGCTGGTCATGTAGCAACCGAACAGCAGTCGGACCCGGTCCGATTGCAGCAGTCGCTCGGCGAGACTGCGAAACAGCTTGGGATTCGACGCCGGATCGTAGATCACCGGCTCGACCGGACGGTCCAGCACGCCCCCGGCGGCGTTGATTTCCTCGATCGCCAGCAGCGTCGCATTGAGTTGAGAGCGCTCGACCGCGGACGTCACGCCGGTCTGCGAGAACAACACGCCGACGCGCCAGCTTCGTAAAGTGTCTTCGTGCAAGGCCATATCTTTCAGAACTATCCTCTGAAACAAAGCTGAGCAACCGAGAAATGATGCAGATGCGCGAAATGCGCAAGACCGACCTTGGCATCCCGGTACGGGATGCTGCCTCAGGTCGGCTTGCAAAGAACAGCGATCTCACGCCCCCGTGGTGACACCCAGATCGACTAAAGGGCCGACGCCGCTCGACGAGCGCCTTGAGGCGCCCCAACCAGCCGCTGCACGGCCTGCGAAGTGCAGGACGACGACGTCGCGATGCCGCGGCGTTGGCCCAGCCCCAATTGCGGCTTCTCGCCCAATGGTCAAGGCGTCGAGGCCGGCCTTCGTCCGCGACGAGGTGACTACTTCGACGGGGCCGGCCGCCGCGGCGGCGCATGCAGCATGAAGGCGTCGACCTGCCCCGGCACAGGCGGATACAGCGCAGCCACCAATGGATCGTGCCCGGGAACGATCCTGTCGGTATCGCCGGAGAGCCGCTTCAGCTCGATCCATCCCTCGCACATCTCACCGACATTGCTGACGATGGGAAAGGGATTTTCCTTGAGGAAATTGTCGTAGAAGTGGGCAGCATCGGAGGCCAGCACGATGGGTCCGCGCGCGGTCTCGACGCGCACCACCTGAAGCCCGTTGGAATGACCGCCGATCAAATGGAGGCTGATGCCGGGCGCCAGTTCGTCATCGCCGTCGTGAAAGGTCACGCGGCCACCGTACACGTGACGCACCAGCGCGGTCACGTCCGTCACCGAGAACGGATGCCGCAGCGCGCGATGACACATGCAGCGTCCGGTGGCGTAAGCGACCTCGCGATCCTGAACGTGAAAGCGGGCATTCGGAAAGCCGTCGAGATTGCCGGCATGGTCGTAGTGAAGATGCGTGATCACGACATCCTCGATCTCGCCCGGATCGACCCCGAAGCGACGCAACGCCTCGATCGGGTCGATCGTCAGCTTCCGATTGCGCTCCTGTGCCGCGACCTCGCCGAAACCGGTATCGACCAGGATGGTCCGGCCTTCGCCACGGATCACCCAGACAAAGTAATCGAGGTCGCTCGCCTGCTCGTGTACGTCGGGGAACATGAAGTTCTGGAAGATCTCGCGGTTGCGCATGGTCGCGTAGCGCAACGCGAACACTTCATATTGCGGGATCATGCCGCTCGACGGAACGGCCGCTCCGATGAACCGGTTGACCATGGTTTTCCTCCCCTGACACCGCGCGCCCTCGACGGGCGTCATCTTGTTGTGGCGACATCAGATACAGCGCGTCACGCCACCTCGCCAGTCTTTCCTACTCCCCGCCGACGCCGAGTCGGTTCGGCATCCGCTTTTCAATGTTGAACTTCAGGAGGGCGGCGGAGCGAAAGATGCCGTGGGCGAATTTGCCGTAGGGCAACGTCAGGAACAGCGCCAGCACGGTGCCGAGATGAATCGCCAGCCAGAGCGCCATCCACTGCGTGTCGCGCAGCAGCAGCAGCGCGAAGCCGGTGGCACTGACCAGCAGCAGCAGTGCGATGAAGCCGCGATCCATGGAATGCTGAGCCGGATCGCCATGCTGCGGATCGCGCCGCAGGTTGAGCCAGAACAGCCCGATCGGCCCGACGATCAGCCCGAGGCCGCCGACCGCCCCCAGAATGACCGGCGCGCTGAGAAGGCCGTAGGGCGCGTGCAAGCCGAGCGCGTAGTGATAGACCGATGCGACGCAGGTGGCGGCGAAGCACACCAGAAAGCCGTACAACGTGATCTGGTGAAATCGCCGGCGCCACAGCGTGAAGCGGTCGCTCTCCTCGTTGCAGCCGTCGCCATGACCACCGCCGAGATAGCGCATCCGCGCCACGTCGGAGAGCGCCTCCGCCGCGGCCGGCATCCGTGCGCGGGCCGCCTCGGCAGTGTCGCCGCTGCGCGCCGGCGAGATCTGCCGCCAGAATTTCACCACGCCGATACCGAGCGCAAGCACGGCGTAGAAGAACGCCGCGCTGAACAGCACCGCCAGCAGATTGTGCGGGAACACCGCGTAGAAATTGCCGGCAAGCGGCGCGTGCGTCAGGCTCCCAGTCAGCATTACGGCGAGAACCAGGAACAGCGCCAGACCACCGGCCAGCGCCAACGCCACGGTCAGGCCGGCGCGATCGTAGAGACGACCGAATGCCCGCGGCCAAGCGTAATCCTTGTAGGTGCGTACCCGCACCCGAGCCATCGCCTGAGGCACGTTGACGGCGAATTGATGCGGCGGAGCATATTGGCAAGCGTGCAGGCACGCCCCGCAGTTGTGGCAGAGATTGGCGAGATAGTGCGTATCGGCCTCGTTGAACTCGAGCCGCCGCGTCATCGCGGGGAACACGGCGCAGAAGCCTTCGCAATAGCGACAGGCATTGCAGATCTGCATCACCCGCGCGACCTCGCCCTCGTCGGCGCCGAGCATGTCGGTCAGGCCGAAGCTCTCGCATGCCCCACGATCGAGCGGCACGGCGGGATCAGCGAGCGGCCGCATGGGCGAATTCCTCCTCAAAGGTCGGGTGCCGGAAGCCCACAGCGCGAGCGGCATTGACGCCGGCGATTCGACCAAACGCCGTACCTATGCTCATGCCGACGCCGGCGGTGTAGCCTTTGCCGAGCACGTTGCCGGCCACCAGTTCGCCGGCCGCGAAGAGATTGTCGCTCGGCGCACCGCCGAACCGCACGGCGGCGGTCGCGTCGGTCTTCATGCCGAGATAGGTGAAGGTGATGCCCGGGCGCAGCGGATAGGCGGTGAACGGCGGCGTGTCGATCGGCCTCGCCCAATGCGTCTTCGCCGGCGCAAGGCCGTCGGTGCGACAATCGTCGAGCGCAGTGTGATCGAACGTCCCGGGACGGCAGGCGGCGTTGTAGGTCGACAGCGTCTCGACAAACACCTCAGGATCCAGCCCGATCTGACCGGCAAGCTCGGGCAGCGTGTCGGCGCGGGTGCCTTCGAACACCGGCGGCATAAAACGACCGATCGCCTTGGCGTCGATGATCGACCACGCGATCTGGCCGGGCTGCTGCGCCACCAGCCGGCCCCAGATGGCGTAGCGTTTCGGCCAGAAATCCTCGCCCTCGTCGTAGAACCGCCGCGCCTCGCGGTTGACGACGACGCCGAGCGAGACGCAGTCGATCCGGGTGCAGATGCCACCGTCATACAGCGGCGCCCGCGCGTCGATCGCGACGCAGTGTGCCTGGGTCGGGTCGCCGATCGAATCCGCGCCGGCCTCGATCATGAACTTCAGCATCACGCCTTGATTGAAACGCGTGCCGCGGATCAGGAAGTTCTCCGCCGGCCATTCACCGCGCTCGTTCTGGCCCCAGGCCTCACGCTGCCATTCCAAATTGGATTCGAAGCCGCCGCAGGCGAGGACGCAACTCCTGGCCACGATGCGCTCACCGCTCTCTGCAATGGCGGCAACGAACCGGCCGCCGTCCAGTTCGAGGCTGCTCACCGGAGTGTCGTAACGCACCCGAACGCCGAGCCCCTCGGCGCTGCGATAGTACGCGTTCACCAGCGCCTTGCCGCCGCCCATGAAGAAAGCGTTGGTACGTGCGACATGCAGCGCGCCCGACAGCGGCGGCTGAAACCGAACGCCGTGCCGGCGCATCCACGGCCGGCAGCGCGACGAATGCCTGATCACCAGCCGCGCCAGCGCCTCGTCGGTCAAGCCGCCAGTGACCTTGAGCAGGTCCTGCCAGTATTCCTCTTCCGGATAGGC
The DNA here is from genome assembly GCA_016215605.1 of Rhodopseudomonas palustris. Classification (GTDB taxonomy): domain Bacteria; phylum Pseudomonadota; class Alphaproteobacteria; order Rhizobiales; family Xanthobacteraceae; genus Rhodopseudomonas; species Rhodopseudomonas palustris_L. The sequence continues at coordinate 85,417 of JACRJB010000014.1, read as the reverse complement.
GTCGACCAGCACGTCCTGCGGCGCGTCGTGCATGCAGCGCAGATTGCGCACATGCATCGAATTGCCGCCGCGCCATTCACGTGGCGCGGATTCCAGCAGCAATACCGACGCTCCCGCCTCGCGCGCCATCAGCGCCGCGCACAGCGCCGCGTTGCCGCCACCGATCACCAGCACGTCGGGAATGGATGAAGAGGCCTGCATCAGCGGGACCACCTTGCGGTTAGCGGCAACGCCAGCTTCATCGTCAGCGCCGGAAAGCAGGCCATGCGCCCCCGAGACTGTCGGTCAGCTTTTCCGCGACCGGCCCAAGCACACGTTTCATTTCTGCGATTTCGGTCTTGCCGAAGCGCTCGCGAGGCCCGGACAGCGAGATCACGCCGATCAGCACACCGCGCGGGCCGAACACCGGCGCAGCCACCGCGGCGCAACTCGGATCGCGCTCGCCCAGCGAGACATCGAATCCGTCGCCACGGATCGCGTCGTAACGCGCACCCTTCTGGCCGTCATAGGCCAGGATGATGTGTCCGGCGGCACCGCGCTGCAGTGCGTAGCTGTGGCCCGCCTCGACCCGGTCCAGCGTGGCGTGGCGCGAATTCACCCGGAACAGGCAGAGGCGGTTCTCGGCATCCTGTCGGACGTGAAACGACGCGCTTTCGGTGCCGCGATCGACCAGTTCCTGCAGCGCCGGCAGCACGTGATGGCCGAGCGCATTCTTGCGGGTGAAGGCGAGGCCGAGCCGAAATGCGGCGGGGCCGAGATCGTAGCTGCCGTCCGACAGCCGCGTCACGTAGCCGGTCGCAAGCAGCGAACCCAGCAACCGCAGGATGGTGCTCTTATAGAGCTTGGTGCGCAGGGCGAGTTCGGCGAGGCTCATGGCCTGATCCGAGGACTCGAGCGCCGCCACGATCGACAGGGCTCGCTCCACCGCCGCAACCCCCTCGCCGGCTTCGCGCGAGGAAGGGCCAACGGCTGCATTGGACGTGGTCGTGGATTTCGCCATCGCAGTTCCGTTCATGCCGTGCGCGACGCCTTGATGACCCGCGCCAGCACCGGCCAATACAGGTCGCCAAAGCCGGCGTCGATCGCTTCGCCAAGCAGCCGATCGGCCAGTTCGGCTCCCGGCAACCGGATATCGACCGATTTGGCGAGATCCAGTGCGTAGGCGATGTCCTTGCGGGCATAGGCGGTCGAGAACGAACGCTCCGGAAAGGCGTCCGGCAGCATCGCCTTCATGCCGTGATTGCGCAACGCGAAGCTGTCCGCCGACCCTTTGGCCAGCGTCTCGAACAGCAGCTTGCCGTCAAGACCCGCGCGCCGGGCGGTCTCCAGCGCCTCGCCGAGCGCGACCACAGTCTGCATCAGCACCATATTGTTGAGGATCTTCACCACCTGGCCGGCGCCGACGTCGCCGCAATGGGTGATGTCGGTAGCAAAGGTCGCGATCAGCGGCTGCAGCCTCGCGAAGGTCGCCGTATCGGCGCCGACCATCACGCTGAGCGTGCCGTCTTCTGCCGCCTGCCGGGTCCGCGCGATCGGCGCATCGGCGAACGCCGCGCCCTTGGCGGCGAAGCGCTCCGCAAGTTCCCGGCTCGCCTGAACCGGCGAGGTGCCGAGATCGACGATGGTGTGGCGCGCTTCGGCATGCCGCAGCAGCCCGTCATCGCCGTCGCACACGGCCTGCACGTGCTTGCCGCTGGGCAGGGCCATGAAGATCACATCGGCATCGCGGGCAAGATCCGCGAGCGAGGCGGCGCGCTTGACGCCGACCTCGGCCAGCCGCTGCAGCGGCTCGTCCGCCCGATCGAAACCGAGCACCGGGGAGCCGGACTTCCGCGCCAGATTGCGGCACATCGGCTCGCCCATGACACCCAGTCCGATGAATCCGATCGCCGCCATTGCAAGTTCCTTTTCATTCCCAATTCAAAAACCGCGGGCGCGTCGAGACGACGCGCCCGCCATGGACCGTTGTCAGTTCTGCACCAGCGGGCAATTGCCCTCGCTCATCGGGCGGAACGCCTCCGCACCGGGCGAGGTCTTCAGAACCTTGTAGTAGTCGTATTTGTACTTCGATTCGTCCGGCTTCTTCACCTGAACCAGGTACATCGTGTGCAAGACGCGCCCGTCCGGCCGGACGGCGACGTCCTTGTTGTACATGTCGTTGACCTTCATTTCGTGCATCTTCTTGGCGACGACCGTCGGGTCCTTGGTGCCCGCGGCCTTCACGGCGGCGAGATAGTGATGCACGCCGCTGTAGACACCGGCCTGCACCATGCTCGGCGGCTTGCCGCCGGTCGCCGCGAAATAGCGCTTGGCCCAGGCGCGCGTGTCATCGTTGAGGTCCCAATAGAACGACGTCGTCACCTGCAGCCCCTGCGCCACCTTGAGGCCGAGCGCGTTGACGTCGGTGATGAACACGAGCAGACCGGCGAGCTGCTGGCCGCTCTCGACGATGCCGAATTCCCCGGCCTGCTTGATCGCGGTCTGGACGTCGGCGCCCGACGTCGCGAGACCCACGACCTTGGCCTTGGATCCCTGCGCCTGCAGCAGGAAGGAAGCCATGTCGGTGGTTCCCAGCGGGTGCGCCGAGGCGCCGAGCACCTTGCCGCCGGCGGCCTCGATGAACTTCGTGGCGTCACGCTGCAAAGCGTGACCGAAGGCGTAGTCCGCCGAGATGAAATACCAGCTGTTGCCACCGGCCTTGGTCACGGCCTCGCTGGTCATCTTGGACAGGGCATATGTATCGTAATTGAAATGGAAACTCACCGGGGAGCAGGCCTTGCCGGTGAAGTCGGACGATCCCGGACCGCTGATCACGAAGATCTTGTTCTTCTGCCGCGCGACCTCGAGGATCGCGAAGCCGGCCGACGACGCAGCGCCGTCGGCGATCATGTCGACCCCCTCGTTGTCGATCCAGCGACGCGCCGTCGACGCGGCGATATCCGGCTTGTTCTGGTGATCGGCGGTGACCACCTCGATCTTCTGACCCAACAATTCGCCGCCGAAATCCTCGACCGCGAGCTTCGCCGCCGCCACCGAGCCGGTGCCGCCATTGTCGGCAAACACGCCGGACTGATCGTTGAGCACGCCGATCTTGATGGTCTCTGCGGCGGCAGCGGCATGCGCCGCCAACAACAATGCGGTTGAAACAAGCAAGCTTCTCGTAAGTGCCTTGGCCGTCATCGGGTTCCTCCTCAGGATGTCTTTTGTTGTTTGATGGTCTCGAGCACCGGCGCGATGTAGCTCCGGAACTGCGCTGGGTTTTCACTCATCGGAAAATGACCGAGTTGCTCCATGACGGTCACCTGCGCGCCGACGATGCCGGCTGCGGTCCGCAGTGTGTCCTCTGGCATGCAGGAGAAGTCGTATTCGCCGGTGAGCAGATAGAGCGGGCACACGCTGGTATCGATCGCGCCGGTGCGGCCGCGCAGATCGCCATCGACGCGATAGAAATACAGGTCGCCCTTGAACACGCCGGGACCGCCTTGCTTGTAGGCCCACAGCGTCTCCATACGCGTCTCGGCCGGACTCTGCGGCGCGACCAGACCGGACACCAGGGCCGCGCAGACCTCGCCGCCATGAACGTCCGGGCGGTTCAACCAGCTCGTATCGTACCAGGGCGCCTGGAAGTCCGCCGCTTCGAGGCCGATCAGCGCCCTGAACTCGCGCGCGTGATCAATCGCCAGATTGAGCACGATGCGGCCGCCGATCGAGCAGCCCATCACGACGGGCCGCTCGAGGTCGAGTGCGGCGCAGAAGGCGCGGATCGTCTCGGTATAGCGCGCGGTCGTCAGCTGATACTCGGTACCGTTCCAATCCGCCGGCGGGTTCGACTTGCCGTGCCACGGCAGGTCGAAAGCGATGATGCGAAAGTCCTTGGCGAACTCTTCGTCGGCGAGCAGATGGCGCCACTGCCGTCCGTCCGAGCCCGCGGTGTGCAGGCAGACCAGCGGAATGCCCCGGCCCGCTTCCTCGAAATAGATCCGGTGCGCCGTGCCGTCGATCTCGACGTGCACGTAGCGGCCGACCATTGGCTCGATCCGGCCGGTCATCGCGCAGCCCCCGTGCGCGGCAGCGCCAGCAGATCCTTGAAGTACTGCAGATGCGTCATGAACGGCTTGATGTCGCCTTCGAGCGTCGCGGCGCCGCGCTTGGTGAGCGCCAACAGATCGTGCCAGCCGGCGGCCGGCATCGGCTGCCAATACGCCGTCCACGCCTCCGGCGTCGCCCGGTATGCGAAGGTCCAGACCCGCATCAACACCGGCGCCGGCGCCAAGTCCACGATACGTCCGCCGCGGATCGCCACGTGAAAGGCCTGCTCGGTCGAGCCCAGCAGACAATCGACGTCGAGCAGCCGGCCGCGCTGGATCAGCGCAGCGCCCTGCTCCAGCATCGCCGGCAGACGCGTAAACGCCTCGCTCACCGGATCAGATTTTTTCAAGGCCGGACTCCTTGATGATACGGCCCCACAGTTCGGTCTGCGCCTTGACGTGATCGGCGAGGCCTTGCGGCGTGCTGGTGTCCGGCTCGAGGCCGATGTCGGCGAAGAATTTCTGCGACTCCGGCGTCGCCATCACGCTGACGAACGCCTTGTTGAGCGTTTGCACGATGTCGTCCGGCGTGTTCTTGGGCGCGAACAGACCGCTCCAGGAAGCAAAGTCGTAGCCGGGCAGGCCTGCCTCGGCGATCGTCGGCACGTCCGGCAGCGATCCGACGCGCTGAGCCGTGGTCACACCGAGCGCGCGGAGGCTGCCGCTCTGGACGAATTCGCGCGTCACCGCGATGTCGGTGATGACGAATTCGATGCGCCCGCCGAGCAGATCGGTGATCGCCTGCGGCGTGCCCGGATACGACACGCGCACCGCATCGATCCCGGCCATCGACTTGATGAGTTGGACGGCGGCCATGCTGCCGGTGTTGCCGGTGCCGTAGCTGAGCTTGCCGGGATTGGCCTTGGCGTAGGCGATGAACTCCGCCAGCGTCTTGGCGGGGAAGTCCTTGCCGACCACCATCACCAGCGGATTGCGCGTCAACCGCGCGATGGGCGTGAAGTCCGCGACCGGGTCGAACGGCATCTTGCGATAGAGATGCACATTGGCCGAATGGGTCGAATTGGTCGCGAGATACAGCGCGTAGCCGTCCGGCGCGGCACGTGCGGCCTCGGCGGCTCCGAGGTTGCCGTTCGCGCCCGGCTTGTTCTCGACGATGATCTTCTGATGGAGCAGCGCGCCGACCTTGTCGGCGAGATAGCGCCCTTCGACAGCGGTGGCGCTGCCGGCGGGAAACGGCACCAGCAGCTTGATCAGCCGACTCGGGTACGGCTCCGCCGCATGCAGCCATGACGGCGCCAGAGCCGCGCCGCTGACCATCATCGCCAGTACTGTGCGCCGTGTGGGCGGTGGCGGCTTGTGCTTCGCTGTCATCTCTCTCCCCGCTGCTTTTTGTTTTGTTGGATCGGCGCTGAACGATGCCGGCTCACGATCCAACTTCGTGTCATTCTGTCCAGCAGAACGCTTGTTCTATTATATGAACATATGATTTGATGGGACGCAAGCGGGCAGCATCGCCCGCGCTTCATCAGCAAGCGGACGTGGCAATGACCTATCCAGGGATCGAGCTCTATGTCGGCGGGCACTGGCTCCGCAGGCCAGGCGCCCCGATCATCAATCCTGCAGACGAAAGCGTGCTCGGCACCGTGCCGCACGCGACGATCGCCGATCTCGACGACGCGCTCGACGCAGCGGCGCGCGGCTTCGCGCTGTGGCGCAAGACGGCCCCGAACGCGCGGGCGCAGATCATCCTGCGTGCCGCCGCGCTGATCCGCGAACGCGTCGATCAGATGGCGGTGGCGATGACGCTCGAGCAAGGCAAGCCGCTCGATCAGGCGCGCTTGGAAATCCTGCGCGGCTGCGACATCATCGAATGGGACGCGACCGAAGGCATGCGGCTGTATGGCCGCGTCATTCCGGCCGGCCCCGGACTGCAGCACACCGTGTATCGCCAGCCGATCGGCCCGGTCGCGGCGTTCTCGCCGTGGAATTTTCCGATGAGTTCACCGGCGCGCAAAGTCGCCGGCGCACTGGCGTCGGGCTGCTCGATCATCCTGAAAGCATCGGAAGAAACACCGGCCGGCGCGCTGCAACTGGTCCGCGCCTTCCACGACGCCGGCCTGCCGCCGGGCGTGCTCAACCTGGTGTACGGCGATCCTGCGGCGATCTCCGATCATCTGGTGCCGCATCCGACGATCCGCCTGATCACCTTCACCGGCTCGGTGCCGGTCGGCAAGCATCTGGCCGCAATGGCGGGCCGCGCGATGAAGCCGGCGATCATGGAGCTCGGCGGCCACGGGCCGGTGATCGTTTGCGACGACGTCGATCCGGTCGCGACCGCCGCCGCGTCGGCGGTCGCCAAGTCGCGCAACGCCGGTCAGGTGTGCGTCGCACCGACGCGGTTCTTTGTCCATGAATCACTCTACGAGCGCTTCGCCACCACGTTCGCGGAGCGCGCCGCGCAGTTGAAGATCGGCAACGGACTGGATCGGACGACCCAGCTCGGACCGCTGGCGAATGTTCGCCGGATCGAAGCGATGGAGCGGTTGGTGGCGGATGCCAAATCGCGCGGCGCCCGCGTGATGGCCGGCGGACAGCGGATCGGCAACCGCGGCTATTACTATCCGCTGACGGTGCTGGCCGATCTTCCCGACGATGCGCTGGCGATGAACGAGGAGCCGTTCGGCCCGTTGGCGCTGGTCAATCCGGTGCGCGACCTCGACGAGGCGATCGCCAAGGCCAACGCCCTGCCGTTCGGCCTCGCCGCCTACGCCTTCACGCGATCGGCCGACAACGTGCAACGGCTGTCGAACGAGGTCGAAACCGGCAATCTCACCATCAATCACTTTGTGGCATCGACCGCCGAAACCCCGTTCGGCGGCGTCAAGGACAGCGGCTACGGCCGCGAAGGCGGCACCGAAGGGCTTGGGTGCTACACGATCACCAAGAACGTCTCACACCAATTCGCGCTGGCGGGGTAGCGACGTCGTCGCTACTCCACCTTGCCCATTTCCTTGAGGACCTCGTTGGCGGCCTTGAACGCGTCGAGGCCGGCGGGGATGCCGCAATACACGGTAGCGTGCAGCAGCACTTCCTTGATCTCCTCGACGGTGACGCCGTTGGTGATCGCGCCGCGGGTGTGCAGCTTGATCTCCGGCGCGCGATTCAGCGCTGTCAGCATCGCCAAATTGAGCATGCTGCGGGTCTTGCGATCGAGGCCGGGCCGATTCCACGCGTAGCCCCAGCACCATTCGGTGGTGATGTGCTGGAACGCCATCATGAAGTCGTTGGTCGACTGCATCGACTTGTCGACATAGGCGGCGCCCAGCACTTCGCGTCGCGCCGAAAGCCCGATGTCGAACATGCCGCCGAGGGTGATTGTCTGATCATAGCTCATGAGGTCGTCCTTCCAGTTTGATTGGCCTGCGTCGACAGCGCAGGCCGGTCGGGTCATATACCCAGATAGGCGGCGCGAACGGCAGGATTTTGATTCAGTTCTGCGGACGAGCCCTGCAGTGCGATACGGCCGCTCTCGAGCACGTAGCCGCGCGTCGCGACATCGAGCGCCAGCCCGACATTCTGCTCCACCAGCAGGATCGACGTGCCGCGGCGATGAATCGTTGTGAATGCGTCGTGCATCTCCTCGACCACCTTCGGCGCAAGGCCGTGGCTGGGTTCGTCGAGCAGCAGCAGCCGCGGCTGCAGCATCAAGGCGCGGCCGACCGCCACCATCTGCTGCTCGCCTCCGGACAAGGTGCCGGCGAGCTGGGCGCGCCGCTCGCGCAGCCGCGGGAACAATTCGAACACGCCGTCCATGCGCGCCGGAAGGTCCGGCTGGTGGCGCAACGTGAACGCGCCGAGCAACAGGTTCTCCTCAACCGTCATGTCGGCGAACACGTGACGGCCTTCCGGCACGTGGGCAATCCCGAGCGCCGGAATCTCGTGCGACGCCCGACCGGCGAGATCGGCGCCGGCGAAGCGCAATGTGCCGGTGACGTGCGGGACCAGCCGCGAGATAGCACGCAGGATGGTGCTCTTGCCGGCGGTATTGGCTCCGATGATGCAGACGAACTCGCCGTCGCGCACCTGCAGGTCGATGCCGTGCAGCACCTCGATCTCGCCATAGCCGGCGTTGAGGCCCGCGATCTCGAGCAGCAGAGCTGACTCACTCATGCCCGCGCCTCCATCGAGCGGCCGAGATAGGCTTCCACCACCTGCGGGTCGTTGGCGACCTGCTCCGGCGTGCCATCCGCCAGCAGACGTCCGAAGTTCAGCACCACGATGCGATCGCAGATCGTCATGATCGCCCGCATGTGATGCTCGACCACCAGCAGGGTGATGCCGTCGTCGCGCAGCGAACGGATCAGATCCATGATCTCCTGCATCTCGACCGGATTCAGCGCGGCCATCACCTCGTCGAGCAGCAACACCTTGGGGCCGGTACATAGCGCCCGCGCCAGCTCGACCCGCGCGCGCTCGGGAAACGACAGATTGCCGGCCAGCTTGTGCGCGACCGACCGGAGGCCGACACGATCGAGGCAGCGCAACGCCTCGGCGCGCGCGGTCTCGACATCGTGGCGCAGCAAGCCCGCGGTGAGAACGTTGTCGAGCACCGAGCTTTCGGCGAACAGTGCCACGTTCTGGAAGGTCTTGGTCATCCCCAGCGCAGCGACCTTGTGCGGCTTGAGGCCGACCAGGCTGGTGCCGTCGAGCGTGACACTGCCGCTGTCCGGGCGGATCAGCCCGACCAACGTGCTGAAGAACGTGGTCTTGCCGGCGCCGTTCGGCCCGATCAGGCCGACGATCTGGCCTTTCGGCACCGAGAAGGTCACATCGGACAGCGCCTGAAGACCGCCGAAGCGTTTGGAGAGGCCACGCACATCGAGAATCGTCATGAACCTGCCCTGCCCGACAGCCGCGCCACCATCGCGTCGAAAACCGTGATGAATCCGCGCGGCCGCCACAGAATGACGGCGATCAGAATCACGCCGAAGATCAACTGCGATAGTCCGGCAGCGCTCGCGGAGAACAGATCGTTCATCAGTTCCTCGACCGGGATGATGAACAGCGCTCCGAGGATCGGACCGATCGCGGTGCCGACGCCGCCGAGGATCGCGATCAGCGCCACCCGGATCGAGATCGACGCCGCGCTGAACACCGTGTCCGGATCGAAGAACACCGCGACCTGAGCGTAAAGTGTGCCGAGCATCGCCATCAGCACGCCGGAGATCACCGCGGTCTGCAGCTTCACCTTGGTGGTGTCGATGCCGATCACTTCGGCCGCGGCCGCGTTTTCCTTGATGGCGCGCAGCCGATAGCCCATCGCGCCGCGGCGGATCGCCTCGAAAATGAAGGTCACGACGATCAAGGCGATCAGCGCAATGTAGGCGTGCGGCAACAGCTGCTTGAAAGAATACGCCGCCACGCTGGGTGGCATGAAGGGTACGGAGAGCCCACCGGGCCCGCCGGTGAGCGGCGTCCAGACGTTGGCGATAACGCGCATGACTTCACCGAACGCCAGCGTCGCCAGCGCGAAGTAATGGCCCTGCAGGCGCATCGTCGGCACAGCGATGATCAGGGCCGCGATCCCGCCGAGCAGGCCGCCGGCGAACATCCCGATCCACGGGCTGAGACCGAACTTCAGCAACAGGATCGTCGAGGTGTAGGCGCCGATGCCGAAGAACGCCGCATGGCCGAGCGACGTCTGATTGGCGAGCCCGCCGATGATGTTCCAGACCTGCGCCATCGCTGCGAACAACAGCGTGAAGGTCAGGATGCGGATCCAGTATCCGGTCGGGTTGAGCAGCAGTGGCAGTACGGCGGCCACCGCGATGACCGCCGCAATCGCGATCCAGCGCTTCATCGGCTTGCCCCCACCAGACCTTGCGGGCGGACCGCGAGCACGACGATGAAGACGATGAACAGCACGAGATTCTGCAGCTGGATCGGAAACACCAGCGACGACAGCGCCTGGATCACGCCGACCGCCAAGCCGCCGACGACCGCACCCGCGACGCTGCCGAGACCGCCGAGCACCACGACGGTGAACATCAGCACGACGAACTGGCCGCCGACGCCCGGGAACACCGTGACGTAAGGCAGGATCACGGCGCCGCCGAACGCGGTCAGCCCGACGCCGAGCGCGAACGCGATCTTGTACATCAGCGCGGTGTCGATCCCCATCAGTTGCGCGGCCATCGGATTTTGCGCAGTGGCCCGCATCGCCCGGCCGAACCACGACGTGCGCATGAACCACCACAGCGCGACGCCGCACAGCAGCGACATTCCGAAGGCGATCAGATACGGCACACTGATGAACAGCGCCCCGAGCGACAGCGACTGCGTCTGATACGAGGTCGTCACCGAACGAAACTGCGAGCCGAACAGCAACAGCGACCCGTTTTCCAGCACAATCAGCAAGCCGACGGTGAGAAAGATCTGCGCCACCGACGGCGCCTTCAGCACACGCGCGATCAGTTGCCCCTGCACCAGCCAGCCGATGCCGAACGCCACCGCGAACGACAGCGGCGCGGCCAGCACCGGATCGAGGCCGAGATAGGCCCACGCGAACCAGGACACGAACATGCCGATCATCACGAATTCCGCCTGCGCGAAATTCACGATGCCCATCACGCCGTAGACCAGCGTCAGGCCGATGGAGATGACGGCATAGACGCCGCCCACCAGCAGCCCGTCGATGATTGCCTGCAGAAAAGCCACTACGATCGTCCGATCAGGACTTCCAGACCGCACTGCCCTTGGCGACATCCTTCGGCCACACGGTGACCAGTTCCTTGTTTCGCCACTGCACCATCACCGGAACGGACAAGACGTTGAGGCCCGTGCTGTCGAATTCGACAGCGCCGCCGGTCATCGCCTTGGTCCAACCACCAGTGAACTTGGCGCCGCGCAGCCCGGCGGCGACGTCCTCGGCCTTGGCCGATTTCACCTTCTCGATCGCCTGCACCAGCACGTCGAGCGCGACCGCGTGCTCCAGCGCCTCGTGCACCATGAAGTAGCCATAGCGTTTGCGGAATCGCTCGGTGAGATCCGGCGCCAGATCGTAATTGGCGGGCGCGATCGACAGCACGTTTTCGGCAAATTCGCCGAGGCCCTTCTCGAAATCCGGAATGACGTAGCCGGCGGCGCCGCCGATGGCCGGGATGGTGATGCGCTGCTGCCGCATGGTGCGGATCAGCAGCAGGCTGTCGTTGAGATAAGAGACCGGGAAAACCGCCTGGGCGCCCGAGGCCCGCAGCTTGTTGATCAGCGGCGTGGTGTCGGTGATGCCCAGCGGATAGGCGTCATCCATTGCGATCTCGATGTTGGCCGCCTTGGCTGCGGCCCGAAGGCCGCCGGCCTGCGCCGTGCCGTAGGCGGTGTCTTCGTACATGATCGCGATCTTGTCGATCTTGCTGCCAGCCGCCTGGGCCAGAGCGACGGAATAGTCGAGCTGTGCCTTGCCGATCGCCGACGCCTTGGCGACGACCTGGAAGATGTTCTTGAAGCCGCGCCCGGTGATCTGGTCGGCGAACGACATGGTCAGCAACGGGATATCGCGCCGTTCGGTGACTTCCGAAATCGCGATGGTCAGCGACGAGGCGAACGCGCCGAGAATGGCGGTGACTTCGTTCTGGGTGATCAGACGCTGCGCGACGGTGCCCGCCGTGGTCGGCGTCGAGGTCGCGTCCGCGACGATCAGATTGATCTTCGCGCCGCCGAGCGCCTTGATGCCGCCGGCCGCGTTGATTTCATCGGCGACCAGTTCGATGCCGTTGCGGGAATTGATGCCGAACTGCGCGTTGGCGCCCGACAGCGGCAGGATGACGCCGACATTGACCGGCTTTGCCTGCGCACGGGCCGACGAGATCACCATCGGGCTGGCCAGCACCGACGCGGCGCCCGCGAGCAAGGTTCGTCGGCTCAGTCCGGCACGGTTGCGCGAAATCTTCGACATGACGCTTTCCTCCCGTTGTGTTTCTTTTGCTTGAGCCAAACTCGCCACAAAACAGACGATCGGTCAAGCGGCTTGACAGATTGTCTGATAGTCGGTCAATTCTGCCACATGGCGAAGATTGAATCGGACCTCAATGTCTCGCGGGAATCGACCAGCCTGAGATTGCTGGTCGAAAATCGGCTGCGTTCGGCGATCGGCAGCGGCGTGTTCAAGCCGGGCCAGCGGCTGATCGAACGCGAGCTGTGCGAACAGACCGGCGTCGGCCGCACCTCGATCCGCGAGGCGCTGCGGCAACTCGAGGCCGAAGGGCTGGTCACAACGATCCCGCACCGCGGCCCGATCGTCAGCACCATCACCGCTGAAGAAGCCGCGCAGCTGTACGATCTGCGTGCGCTGCTCGAAGGCTATGCCGGCCGTGAATGCGCGCGGCGGCGCGATCCCGTGATCATCGGCCGGCTGCGCAAGCAATTCGAACAGATGGGCGCCGTTGCCGGCCAGGAAGATCGCAGCGATCTGTTGGCCGCAAAGACCGAGTTCTACGCCGCACTGCTCGAAGGATGCGGCAACGTGTTCGTCGAGCGCTTTCTCAAAATGTTGCTGAACCGGGTGACGGTGCTGCGCATGACATCGATGACCCAGCCCAACCGCATCGGCCGCAGCCTCGCTGAAATCGAGACCATCCTGCTCGCCATCGAGTCCGGTGACGAGGACGGCGCCGAACAGGCCTGCGTGCAGCACATCAAGAATGCCGCCGCGATCGCGCTCGACGCACTCGGTCGCGCCGAATCCTGACGGCGCAATCCGCCGTCCAATACGTCCGACCCAACGATAAAACGATATAACGAGGAAACGCCCGTGACCCAGTCAGCCGCCATCCATCCGCCCGCCAGGATCGCCGTGATCGGGCTCGGCAATATGGGCCGCCCGATGGCGGCGTGCCTGGTGCATGCCGGCTATCAGGTCGTCGGCTTCGATACGTTTGCCGAGGCCCGCAACAAATACGTCGAGACCGGCGGCACCGCGACCGCGACTGCCGTCGACGCCGTCCACGGCGCGGCCGCGGTGATCACCCTGCTGCCCGACGGCAAAATCGTACGGGCCGCGATCGACGGCATCAAAGACCGCCTCAAGCCCGGCACGGTGGTGATCGACATGAGCTCGTCGGCCCCGATGGGCACACGCACCCTCGGCGAAGAGCTGATCGCGGCCGGCGTCGCCTTCATCGACGCGCCGGTGTCGGGCGGCGTGAAACGCGCCATCGACGGATCGCTGGCGATCATGGCCGGCGGCGACGGCGCCAGCATCGATCGTGCCGAACCGGTGCTGAAGGCGATGGGCAAGTCGATCTTTCGCACCGGCCCGCTCGGCTCCGGCCACGCCGCCAAGGCGCTGAACAACTACGTCTCCGCCGCCGGCCTCGCCGCCGCGGTCGAAGCCGTGGCGATCGGCGGCCGCTTCGGCATCGAACCCGAGGTTCTCGTCGACGTGCTGAACGCATCGACGGGACGCAACAACTCGACCGAGAACAAGCTCAAGCAATTCGTCATCCCGGAGAAATACACCACGGGTTTCTCGCTGGCGCTGATGGCCAAGGACATCCGCACCGCCGACGAGCTGGCACATCAGATCGGCGTCAGCGCGCCGCTGGCCGACGAGGTCGCGGCGCTGTGGGACGCCGCCATGCAGGAACTCGGACCGACCGCCGATCATGTCGAGATCGGCCGCTTTCTGACGGCAAAGCACTAGCAGACCACATCCATGGCCCTGATCGATCTGTTGCGCGAACGGCTGACGCAGGCGATCGCGGCGCCCGAAGCGGCGTCATTCGCGCGCGGGCTCGATTTGGCGATCGCGTTCGGAATCGATGATGCGACCATCACGGTGCACTGCCGCGCCGGCGTGCCCGTGCTTGCCGCGGCCGGCACGCCCGCCGACATTAAGCTGACCGGGCCGGCGAGCGCTTGGGGTGAGGTGCTGGCGCCCTGTCCGCCGCCGACCTATCACTCGTTCTCATCGATCCAATTGCGCAATCCGAACTTCGCCGTGACGGGCGATGACCTCGCGATCGCGCAGGCCCGCGCATTTCTCGAAGCGGTGTTTGCCAACCTCGCAAAGCCCCCGTTTGCGCGCGTGGCGGTTGATCTGTCGCGGCTCACCGGACGCTATCATCGCGTTCGCAGCGCCGATGGCCAGATCGCGGACATCTACGCCGAGACCGCAGGTCAGGGTGCACCGTTGTTGTGTCTGCACACGGCCGGCGCCGACACGCGACAGTTTCACGGAGTGATGTGCGATCCCGAACTCGGCCGTTCCTGGACGCTGACGGGGTTCGATCTGCCGCATCACGGCCGTTCGATGCCTCCCGCCGGCTGGGACGGCGGCGTCTACCGGCTCGATCAGGCGACCTATCTCGATTGGTGCGTGAGCTTCATCGAACAGGTCATCGGTCAGCCGGTCGGCCTGATCGGCTGTTCGATGGGCGCCGGCATTGCGCTGGCGCTTGCCGCCGAGCGGCCGGACCTCGTCACCGCGGTGATCGCGCTCGAAGCGCCGCTGCGGCCGCGCGGCCGGCGCAACCGGTTTCTCACCCACGCGCAGGTCAATGGCGGCTGGCATTCCGCCGCTTATGTACGCGGATTGATGAGTCCATCGAGCCCCGCCGAGGATCGCCGCCGCGCCGCCTGGATCTATTCGCAGAGCGCGCCGGGCATCTACGACGGTGACCTGGCGTTCTATTCGGACGAGTTCGACGGCGAACCGATCGCCCGTCGCATCGACGGACGCCGGACCCCGGTGCACTTCCTGATCGGCCACTACGACTTTTCCGCCACCGTCAGCGACGCAACCGCACTTGCTGAATGGATCGACGGCGCGACAGTGACGGAGATGCCCGAACTCGGGCACTTCCCGATGACGGAAAATCCGCCGAAGCTGCTGGAGTACCTGCGCCCCATCCTTGCAGCGCTGAGAGCCTAGCCGCTCGCGGATCTTTTGAAAGAGCCGCCGTCAGACCGCGCAATATCGCTCCTGGATCTCGCGATCCCCCGCCAGCGTCGCCGCATCGGCCTGGAACACGACCTCGCCCTGATCGATGATCACAGCGCGATCGGCAATGTTGAGCGCCCATTCGACGTTCTGCTCGACGAGCAGCAGCGTGGTGCCCTGATCGCGCAGCGCGCGGAACAGCCGTCCCATCTCCTCGACCAGCACCGGCATGATGCCTTCCGAAGGTTCATCCAGCAGGATCATCTTCGGCCGTGCGATCATCGCTCGCGCGATCGCCAGCATCTGCTGCTCGCCGCCCGACATCGTCACCGCGATCTGACCGAGCCGCTCCTTCAGCCGTGGAAAGGTCTCGGCGATCTGATCGGTCGCGCTGGACTCTTTGATCGACGAGTCCGCCTGCAGCAGGCCGAGCCGCAGATTTTCCCGCACGGTGAGATCCGGCACGATACGCCGGTCCTCGGGGACATAGGCCAGCCCCATCCGGAAGCGGGCGTGGGCCGGCAACGGCAGCAGTTCCTGCCCGGCGAATCGCACCGACCCGCCGACCTTATCGAGCAGCCCCATCACTGATTTGATGGTGGTGGTCTTGCCGGCGCCGTTGCGGCCGATCAGCGCCAGCACTTCGCCCTGACGCACGGCAAAACTCACGCCGTGGACGACATGGCTCGGGCCATACCAGGCATTCAAGTCGCGGATCTCAAGCATAGCCCAGACTCTGTCCGAGATAGACGCTGCGGACGTTGGCGTCGTTTTGAATGTCCGCCGGCGTGCCGTCGGCGATCAGCCGGCCGTGATGCAGCACCAGAATGCGGTCGCACAGGCCGAGCACCATCTTCATCTTGTGCTCGACCAGCAGAATGGTGCGATCCGCGGCGAGCCGCTCGATCAGCGCCACCATCGCGCGCGTCTCCTCCGGTCCCATCCCGGCGGTCGGCTCGTCGAGCAGCAGCAGTTTCGGGTCGGCGACCAGCGCGATCGCGATCTCCAGCGCGCGTTGCTCGCCATGCGCCAGCGTCGCGGCGATCCGGTTACGCGCGGCGCTCAGACCGACATCGGCCAGCGCCTGCTCGGCCCGCTCGGAGACGTCGTGATACGACGCCCGCGGCGTCCAGATGTTGTAGCGGGACGCGAACGCCTGCGCGCCGATCCGCACGTTTTCATGCGCGGTCAGTTGCGGGAAGATGCTGGTGATCTGATACGAGCGCGCGATGCCGAGATGCACGAAACGGTGCTGTGGCAGCCTGGCGAGGTCGTTACCGCGAAACCGCATCGATCCGGTCGACGGCTTCAGGGCGCCGGAAAGAATATTGAAGAACGTGCTCTTGCCCGCGCCGTTCGGGCCAATGATCGCGGTCACGCGGTTGCGGCCGAAGCTTGCGGTGATGCCCTTCAGCGCGACGAAACCACCGAACGAACGGCCGAGATCGTCGACCTGCAGCAGATCGTCGTTGCTCATCGCCCCCTCCAGCGTTCGAACCAGACGAGACCTGTCCCCCAAATGCCCTTCGGCATGTACAGCACCAGCGCGACGAAGATCGCGCCGAGGAACAACTGCCAGTGCGCGGTCCACAGCGACAGCACGTCTTCCATCACCAGGAAGGCCAGCGCGCCGATGAACGGGCCGAAGAAGGTGCCCACCCCGCCCAGCATGGTCATCATCACCGCCTGGCCGGACATCATGTAGCCGAGGCTGTCGAGCGGCACGATCGCCAGATGCAGCGCCGACAGCGTGCCGGCGAGGCCGCAAAACAGTCCGGACAGAACGAAGGCCAACAGCCGCGTGCGCACGACGTCGTAGCCGCAGGCCTTGGCGCGGGTTTCGTTTTCGCGGATCGCCTCGACGACGCCGCCGAACGGCGAGTTGAGAATACGCGACAGCGTCCAAATCGCGAGCGCGACGAAGGCGAGAACGACATAGTATTTGACGATCGGATTGAGAAAATCGACGCTGAGCGGTCCGATCCCGACCTTGGAGACCGTGAAACCGCGCAGGCCGTTCTCGCCGCCGGTCCAGGACGACGCCTGCAGCGCGACGTAGTAGACGAGTTGCGCCAGCGCCAGCGTCACCATCGCGAAATAGATGCCGCGTGTGCGGGTCGACAGCGCGCCCATCGCCGCCGCCATCAGACCCGCGGCGATCACGCCGGCCAGCATGCCCAAGAACCAATTGGTGCCGAATTGACCGATCGCAATGCCGGTGACGTAAGCGCCGGTGCCGAACAAGGCGGCGTGGCCGAACGACAACAGGCCGGTGTATCCGAACAGCAGATTGTAGCCCATCGCGTACAGGCCGTAGATCAGCACGTTCACCGCCAGCGCCTTCGACGGCAGCAGCCACGGCAGCACGCACAGCACCGCGATCGACAGCGGCACCCGCCAGCGACCGAGCCGCTCGCGGCGCGGCGCGGCGGCCGGAGCGGTCGCGATCTTCGTCATCGGTTTCGACGCGGCCATTTCCATGGCTCAGGTCCCGAAGCCCGGTTTGCCGAACAGCCCGTGCGGCCGCACCAGCAGCACCAGCGCCATGAAGGCGAACATCGCGATCGTCGCCATCTCGGGCGCGACCAGCGACGTCATGTTGACCACGATGCCGACCAGCAGGCCCGCCACCACCGAGCCGAGCAGCGAGCCCATGCCGCCGATCACGGTGACCACGAACGCCTCCGACAGCACGAAATTTCCCATCTCCGGATTGACCGTCCGCATCGGCGCCGCCAGCACGCCGCCAAGCGCGGCGAGCCCGATGCCGATGCCGAACACGACCAGCCAGAGTTTCTGGATGTCGACGCCGAGCACGCGCATGATCTGCGGATCACGCGCGCCGGCACGGACGATCAGCCCGACCTTGGTCTTCTCCAGCACCAGCCACAACGCCACGAGCACCACCGCGACCACGCCGATGACGAACAGCCGGTAGGTCGGGAAATAGCCGATGCCGATGTTGGTGACGCCGCGCAGAGCCGCGGGGGTGTCGAACGGCACGCCGTCTGTGCCGAACAGGATGCGGACGCCTTCGACCAGAACGTAGCTGAGGCCGAAGGTGAGCAGGATCGGATCGTCGACCGGCCGGCCGTACAACGGCCGGATCAGCAATCGCTCGACGCCGAGCCCGAGCACCCCGACCACCAGAGGCGCCAGCAACAGCGCCCACCAGAAATTGCCGGTGTAGCCGAGGAAGAAGACCCCGGCATAAGCGCCGACCATGAAGAAGCTGCCATGGGCGAAATTGACCACGCCGAGGATGCCGAAAATGATCGACAGCCCGAGCGCCAGCATGATCAGGATCGCGCCGAGCGCGATGCCGGAGAACAATTGCAGGGAGATCAGTTGAAGGTCCATGGCGTCCCCGGCCTCTTTCAGTTCGTCATTGCGATGCGGCGAGCCGACGAAGCCATCCAGCGCCGAGCCCTGGGCTGGATTCCTTCGTCGCTTTGCTCGTCGCAATGACGCGCGTGTTGGTCAAAGCCGTCCGTCAGGACGGCTTGTGACCGAGTTGTTCGCAGGAGCGCAGCGTCGCGGGGTCGCCCGCTTCGGTCGCCAGCACCTTGAACAGATCGGCATCGGTCTTCATTTCCGACTTCTTCTTCGACTCGATCACGAATACCGACTGCACCGACTGGTGATCGCACTTGCGATAGCTCTGCGGGCCCTTGGCGACGTCGTATTTCAGGCCTTCCAGCGCCGTGATGACCTTGTCGGTGTCGGTGCCGCCTGCTTCCTTCACGGCCATCAGCAACGAGCGCACCGCGGTGTAGCCGTAAGTGCCGTAATCGGTCGGAATCGCACCGTTATAGGCGGCGCGGAAGGCGTCGTTGAAGGTCTTGGCCGAGGCGTTGTGATCTTCGATGCCCCAGTAGTAATTGGCGCCGCCGACCACACCCTCGAACACGTCCGGGCTCGACGCCAGTCGCTGATTGTGCAGCAGCACGGGAACGACGATCTTCGATGGCCCCTTCAGGCCGAAATCCACCGCCTGCTTGATCGAATTGGCCTGGTCGCGGCCGAAATTGCAGATGCACAGGATGTCGGCCTTCATCGACATCAGGCGCGGCATGAATGCCGAATAGTCCGGGGCGCCGAACGGATGCAGCACCTCGCCCACCGTCTCGACGCCGATCGGCGCCGCCGTGCGCTTGAACGCGGCGAGCATCTCGTGACCGTAGGCGTAGTCGGCCGCGAGATAGGCGACCTTCTGGCCCTTTTTGAAAGCATGCCGCGCCACCGCGCCAGCGGTCATCTGCGGATTCAGCGCTTCGTGGAAGGTGAAGCGCGAGAAATCCTTGGCCTCGTTGATGGTGTCCGACTGGCTGATCGAGATGTAGATCACCCCCCGCGCCCGCGTCACCTCGTTGACCGAGAGCTGCACGGCGCTCGACAGCGCCCCGACGATGAAATGCGCCTTGTCCTTTTCGATCAACTCCAGCGTTCGCGTCGCGGCTTCGCCGGGATTGAGCTTGTCGTCACGAACCAGCAGCTCGGCGAGCCGGCCGTTGAGGCCGCCGGCGGCGTTGAACTGCTTCACCGCCAGTTCGGCGCTCTTGACCTGATCCTTGGCCTCGGCGCCGAACGGTCCGGTGATCGGCACGGGAAAGCCGATCTTGATCGGACCTTCGTCGGCCCGTGCGATCCGCGGTGCGCCGAGCACGCCCAGCGCCGCCACAGAGGCGGTACCCTTGATCAAGCTCCGCCGCGAAAGACCCTGCTTCGTCGTTTGCGTCATGGTTTCCCTCCCGATCGACTTATTGTCGTTGTCGTTGTCCGTCATGCTTCACACCACGCCGAGGGCGCGCAGCATCCGCTGCGGCGTCATCGGAATTTGCGAGATCGACCGACCGAGCGGCGCGAGCGCGTCGTTGACCGCGTTCAGCACTGCGCCCGAAGCGGCGGACGTGCCGGCCTCGCCGCAACCCTTGGCGCCCAGCTCGGTGTCCTTCGTCGGCGTCTCGACATGGGCGACGACGATATCCGGCATCTCGCACGCCATCGGCACCAGATAGTCGGCCATCGATCCGTTCAGCAACTGCCCGTCCTCGCCATACAGGCACTCTTCGAACAGCGCCGCGCCGATGCCCTGGATGGTGCCGCCGCGAACCTGCTCCTCGACCAGCAGTGGATTGATGACTCGGCCGCAATCCTCGACCACCCAATGCTTCAGCAGCTTGATGAAGCCGGTTTCGACGTCGACCTCGACCAGGCTGGCATGAATGCCGTTGGTGAAGGCGAACGGAAAGCCCTGGGGCGCATAGTGATGCGCCACAGTCAGGTCGGTCTTCAGGTCCGGCGGCAGCGTGTCCGAGCGGAAGTACACCAGCGCCGCGAGCTCGCCGAGCGGCATCCGCACCACACCGCTGTCGCGCTCGATCAGGCGACCGTCCGAGATCGCGAGTTGCTCCGGCGCCGATTGCAGAATGGCGGCGCCGATCTTCAACACATTGGCCTTGAGTTTGCGCGCGGCCTGCAGCGCGGTTTCGCCGCCGATGCCGGCGCCGCGGCAGGCCCAGGTCGCGCCGCCATGCGGCGTCGTCTCGGTGTCGCCGGTCAGCACCTTCACCCGTTCGCGATCGACGCCGAGTTCGTCGGCGACGATCTGGCCGATGATGGTCTCGGTGCCCTGCCCTTGCTCGGTGACGCTGATCGCGCACTGCACCTCGCCGGACGGCGTCAGCTTCAGCACACAGCCGTCCTGCGCCGAAATATGTGCACCGCCGACGCCGTAGAACGCCGGCGACGGATTGGTGATCTCCACATAGGTCGCCAGTCCGATGCCGCGATACACGCCCTGCTCCCGCAGCCGCTCCTGCTCGGCGCGCAGCGCCGGATAGTCGATCAGCGCGTGCAGCTTGGTCAGGCATTGATCGAGCGACAGCCGCTCGAAGCGATAGCCGCTCGCGGTCGTGTGCGGGTACATGTCGTCGGTGACGTAGTTGAGCCGGCGGATCTCGAACGGATCGAGCCCGAGCTTCTGCGCCGCGCGATCGACCAGCCGCTCGGTCGCGGCGCAGGCGATCGGATGGCCGACGCCGCGGTACTGGCTGGTCTGTGTCTTGTTCTGGAAGATCACCCGCAGATCGGCCTTGTAGTCGCTGATCTTGTAGGGCGCACCCATCAGCCGGACGACCTGGTTGCCTTCCACCGCGCTGGTCCGCGGGTATGCGGAATACGCGCCGATCGCGGTGTCGTCCCGCACCCGCATGCCGAGGAAGCGGCCATCCTGCGCCAGCGCCAGCTCGGCGTACAGCCGGTGATCGCGCAGGTGAATGTCGTTGGAGAACGACTCGCTGCGATCGGCGATGTATTTCACCGGGCGCGCAACCAGCATGCTGAGCGCCACCACCGCCATGTCTTCCGGATAGACGTGCAGCTTCATCCCGAACGAGCCGCCGATGTCCGGCGCGATGACGCGGACGCGGGATTCGTCGAGCCGGAAATGGCGCGCAAACAGATCCTGAAACTGATACGGCGTCTGTGTCGAGTGATGCACGGTCAGGGCGCGCTCGCCGGGTTCGAAATCGGCCACGATCGAGCGTGGCTCCAGTGTCACCGGCGTATGGCGGCCGAAGGTGAGATCGACCTCGACCACGGCATGCGCCTGCGCGAAGGCGTCATCGACATCGCCGTTCGCGATCGTCGTTTGAAACGCCAGATTGTCGCCGAGCGCCTCGTGCAGCACCGGCCCGCCCGGCGCCAGCGCGGCGTCGAGACCAACCACGGCATCGCGCTCGTTGTAGTCGACGTTGACCCGCTCGGCGGCGTCTTCCGCCTGCGCTCGCGTATCGGCGAGGATCGCCACCACCGGCTGGCCGACCCACAGCACGCGATCCAGCGCCAGCGGTGTCTGCGGCGGCGATTTCATGCCCTTGAAGTGCCGCAGCGTGCCGACCCACGGCTCGCACAGTGACGCGAGATCGGCGCCGGTCGCGACCCTGCGAACGCCCGGCATGCCAGCCGCCTCGGAGATGTCGATCGCGGCGATCGCCGCATGCGCGTGCGGGCTGCGCACGAAAGCCGCGTGCAGCATCCGCGGCAGCTGGATGTCGTCGACGAAGCGGCCACGGCCGGCGAGCAAGCGCTTGGCGTTCGGCCGCGGCAGCGCCTTTCCGATGTAGCTGTTGGGGCGATCGATTTGGGAAAGCGGCGTATTCATGCCGCGCTCTCCGCGGTCTGACGCGCCTGCGCGGTGGCCTCGATCGCGTCGACGATCGCTTCGTAGCCGGTGCAGCGGCAGTAATTGCCCGACAACGCATCGCGGATCTGCTCGCGCGATGGTTCGGCATTGTGCTGC
Source organism: Rhodopseudomonas palustris (assembly GCA_016215605.1). Lineage (GTDB taxonomy): Bacteria > Pseudomonadota > Alphaproteobacteria > Rhizobiales > Xanthobacteraceae > Rhodopseudomonas > Rhodopseudomonas palustris_L. Next base: position 63,126 of record JACRJB010000014.1, on the reverse strand, counting down.
AGCAGTTCCTGCGCGGTCATCAGCATGCCCGGCGTGCAGAACCCGCATTGCAGCGCGTTGCGACGATGAAACGCCGCCTGCAGATCGGCGATCGCGCCGCTTTCGGACAGGCCTTCGACCGTGACGATCTCGGCCCCATCGGCCTGCACCGCGAGACTGAGACAGCCATGCACCGCGCGGCCATTCTGCAGCACCAGGCAGGCCCCGCATGCGCCCATCTCGCAGCCGACATGGGTGCCGGTCAGACGCAGCTGATGCCGCAGAAAATCGGCGAGCGACAGCCGCGGCTCGACCAGCGCGGCGACTGCCTCGCCGTTGACGGTGAGCGAGATCGCGACCGCAGTCATCGCGCGCCCTCCCGCAGCTTGTGCAGTTGTCGCTTCAGCAACACCGATGCGAGATGCAGCCGGGTCTCCGACGAGACCTGCGCATCCTCGCTCGGCGACAATTCCCCGGCGAGTGCGCGTTGCGCTGCCGCAATATCGTCGTCGCCGAGCCGTGTTCGCTCGAGCACGGCGGCGGCATCGCGCGCCAGGACCGGCGTCGCGCCGACAGAGAACAACGCAATCCGAATGCTGTCGACCGCCTCACTGGAAAAACGCGCAGCGATCGCCGTGCCGACGATGGCGTAGTCGCCGCGACGACGCGCCAGCTCGTCGAAGGCGAAGCGATCATTCGCGCCGGCGGCCGGGAAATACACCGCGCTGACGATCTCGACGGGGGCGGCGGCGGTCTCGTACAGGTCCCGAAAGAAGTCTTCGGCTGCGACGAGGCGGCGCTGCTCGCCGTTGTCGAGTTCGATCCGCGCATTCAGTGCCAGCGCGACCGCGGGAAATTCCGACGCGGGATCGGCGAAGGCGATCGAGCCGCCGAACGTGCCCTTGTTGCGGATCGCCGGATGCGCGACCCACGGCGCCGCGGCGGCGAGCAGCGGAACGTGCTCCGCCACCAGCGGCGAGGTCAGCACCTCGGCATGACGTGTCAGCGCGCCGATCCGCAGGTCGTCGCCGCGTCGCTCGATCCCGCGCAGTTCGTCGATCTGGGAGATGTCGATCAGGAGGTCGGGCGCCAGCAACCGCAGATTCATCGCCGCGAGCAGGCTCTGGCCGCCGGCGAGATAGCGCGCTTCGCCGCCGCAGCCACGGAACGCCGCCACGGCATCGCTGATCGACCGCGCGCGGACGTATGCGAAGTTGCTCGCCTTCAGCGTCGCCTCCCCGAGACCTCGGTCGCTTTTGTGACCAATTGGTCTCAAGCATGGGGGGAGTTGAATTGCCTGTCAACAAAATTACCATCTGGTCTCAAATCAACGGCCGCCCGAATCGATGCGGCGGCCCGGGGTGCCTCGTTCCATGCTGCAGAAAACCACGTCGAAGCCCGCCGCACGCCGCACGCCGGCGCGCAAGAACATGAAATCGGCCGATCGGGAAAAGGCGATCCTCGACGCGGCCATCGCGTTCTTCGCCGAGCACGGCTTCGAGGGGCAGACGCGCGAACTCGCCAAACGCATCGGCATCACGCATTCGGCGATCTACCGGCACTTTCCGAGCAAGGAAGCTCTGATCGAGAAGGTCTACGACCACGTCTATGTCAGCCGATGGAATCCGCAGTGGGAAGCGCTGATCGCGGACCGCGCGCGGCCGCTGGAAGATCGGCTGATCCAGTTCTATCTCGAATATGTCGAGCGCATCTTCAACTACGAATGGGTGCGGATCTTCGTGTTTTCAGGCCTCCGCTCCTACGACATCACCGGACGCTATCTCACCATCATCCGCGACAAGCTGGTGATCCCGGTTTGCAGAGAGTTGCGACGACTGAACAATCCCGACGCGCCGTCACGTGCGAAGATCACCGAACTCGAGCAGGAGGCGATCTGGGGTCTGCACGGCCAAATCTTCTACATCGCCATTCGGAAATACGTGTACGGAACGCCGGTGCCGACCGAACTCGACCCCGTCATCGTCGACCATGTCCGACGCTTCATACGAGGCGCCGTCTCCGGTCCGCCAACGACGTCGCGGCCACAGGTTCGACGAACGCCCCCCGACGTCCAACACGAATGATGTTTGGCGCTGTACCGAGGACGACGCCAGCAGTCTGAGTCCCACCGCATCGAGCCGCCATCGCGATCACGCTCTCCATCAGAACGAGCCTGCGACCATTGAGGCTCAATCGCGCTCCACTCTCAGCATGCGCTGCCGGCACATCCTGCGCGACCGATCAAGGACAATTGCTAACAACGTTCTGATCTGCGACCTTCCTGCGACGTATTGCCGCCCGGCGAGGCCGAACAGTGCGCTCGACCCTCCGCTCGGCCGCGAACGCATCCGTATTGATCGTCGGTTGAACTAATAATCAGCAGGCAGCAAAATTCCGGTGCAGCCGGACTGCTCGCATGAGCCAAATTCATTTGGAGAATTATTTCCATGAATTTGACTTAAGTCAATGACGCGGCCATTTTTTGAGAATGGACGCTTCAGATTCAGCGATGGCGCGCAATCCAGTGACGAGACGCGGCGTCGCGCTCGTTCAAATCAGACGGTCGATTCCTTGATCGGCCTCTGCGCATCGAGGCACTTCAGGGAGCAGCCGGCGGGCTGCCCGCGCCGATGACGCGCATCGCGATCGAACACGGCCTGATGCTGACGATGGATCCCGCCGACCGGATCATCGAGGATAGTCGGGTCGTGATCGAGGGGCGCGATATCGTCGCCGTCGGGACGTGCAGCGACGATCCCGGTCCGCCATGCGATCTCGTCATCGACGCCACGGGCAGGATCGTTCTCCCCGGGTTGGTCAACTCCCATACGCATCTGTGCATGGCGTTCGGCCGCACCATTGGTCCGGAGCGGCGCCTGCTCGATTGGCTCGATCTAATCATGCCGATGATGGCGGCGATGGACGCAGAGGCGCTGTACGTCGCGGAGTTGCTCGGCTGCGTCGAGAACATCAAGAACGGCAATACCAGTCTCGTTGAAAACATCTTCATGCCGCCGCAGGCGACGGCCGACCCCGAAGACTCCGCCTTCCGCGCGCTGCGCGACAGCGGCATTCGCGGCACCGTCGCGCGTGCGACCGAGGCACGAAGTTTCGACCCGCGGTTTTGCGAGACGACCGCCGAACAGGCGGAGCGCGTCGGCCGCCTCGCCGCGCGCTGGCACGGCGGCGAAGACGGCCGTCTGCGGCTGTCGATCGGCCCGCTGCTGCCATGGGTCGTCGACGAGACCGGCTTTCGCGAGACGCGCCGGATCGCCCGCGACAACGGCCTCGCCCTACACATGCACGTCGCCGAGTCGCCCGAGTTCAACAACATGATCGCGCGCCATTTCGGTCGCGCAATCCGCCAGGTCGAATTGCTCGACGAAGTCGGCTGTCTCGGCCCCGACGTGCAGGCGATCGCCTGCTCGGACGTGTCGCCGCGCGAGATCGAATTGCTCGCGCAGAGCGGCACCGCCGTGCTGTTCGATCCGCCGACGCGACTGTTCTGGGGCACTGGATTCCCGCCGATCAGGGACTTCCTCACCGCGGGCATCACCTGCGGCCTCGCCACCAACGGTGCGGCGGCGAATTGCGGCCAGGATCTGTTCGAGAGCATGAAATACGCCTGCGCAACCGCCAAGACCGCCGCCAACGATCCGCGCGCCCTCACCGCGGCGCGCGCGCTGCGGATGGCGACGGTGGAAGGCGCGCGCGCGATCGGGCTGCCGGAAACCGGATCGATCGAAGTCGGCAAGCGCGCCGACCTGATCACCGTGGAGGCTCGGCAGCCGCATCTCGCGCCGCTGTTCGATCCGGAAAAGGCGCTGGTCTACAGCGCACGCGGCGCCGATGTGCGTGATGCCGTGATCGACGGCCGCGTCGTCATGCGGGATCGCAAGGTGCTGACGGTCGACGAGACTGCTCTGCTGGCCGAGGTCGACCGCGTCGCGCGCCGCTGCGCAGCCAGTGCGGGGATCACGCTTCCGGAAGCTCGGCTGATGGGGATGTCCAACCATGCTTAAAGTGGTGTCGCTGGTGGTGGCGGTGATCGTCTGGGGACTGCTGTCCCTGACGCTGCCGCCGGAGATCTTCCCCGGCCCGCTCGAGACCGCGAAGGTGCTGTGGGGCGAGATCGCCGGCGGACGCGTCGAGACGGACGTCGCCATGACGATGCTGCGCGTCGTGGGCGGCCTCGTGCTGGCGCTGCTGCTCGGCGTTCCGATCGGCGTGCTGATGGGGCTGAACCGGCGCGCCGAGGCCGTGCTCGATGTCTGGGTGATGATCGGGCTGACCGTCCCCAGCCTGTGCTACGCCATCATGGCCTTCATGTGGTTCGGGCTGAACGAGGGCGCCGCGATCATCGCCATCGCCGTCACCGCTGCGCCCTCGATCACGATCAACATCTGGGAAGGCGTGAAGAACGTCGATACCAAGCTGGTCGCGATGGCGCGCATCTTCGAGGCCTCGCGGCCGGTCATCGTGCGCCGCGTGCTGTTGCCGCAGATCTATCCTTACGTGATGGCGTCGGCGCGGTTCGGCCTCGGCATCATCTGGAAGATCACGGTTCTGGTCGAACTGATCGGCCGTCCGAACGGCGTCGGGTTCAAACTGTTCTATTGGTATCAACTCGCGGACATGCGCCAGGTGCTCGCCTGGACGCTGCTGTTCACCATCATCATGCTGCTGATCGAGCTCGTGATCCTGAAACCGATCGAACGCCGGATCTTCGCCTGGCGCCCGGAGGTCGCGGTATGAAGCCGGCCATTCACGTCGCGTCGCTGCGCAAGACCTTCAAGGGGCGGGACGGCGCGACCCACACGGTGCTGAAGAATCTCGACCTCGAGGTCGGGGTCGGCGAATTCCTCTGCATTCTCGGGCCGTCCGGTTGCGGCAAGTCGACATTGCTCAACGTCCTCGCCGGCCTGGACAAGGTCTATGAGGGCCGGGCAAGCGTCAGCAGCGGCCGGATCGGCTATCTGTTTCAGGAACCGCGGCTGCTGCCGTGGTTGACCGCAGAAGGTAATCTCGACTTCGCGCTCGCGAGCTGCCGCGTTCCCACCGAACGCTGGGACCAGTTGAAATCCCGCTATCTCGCCATGACCGGCCTGTCCGACTATCGGACCTACTATCCGCATCAAATCTCGGGCGGCATGGCCCAGCGGCTGGCCTTGGTGCGTGCGCTTTGTGTCGAGCCAGGCATCCTGCTGATGGACGAGCCGTTCTCGGGGCTCGACGAGATCACGGCCCGGCGCATTCGCACCGATCTGCTGACGATCTGGGAGGAAACCCGCAAGACCATCGTGTTCGTCACGCACAACGCCTACGAGGCCTGCTTCCTCGCCGACCGCATTCTCGTGATGTCTGGCGGCGCGTTCCAGCAGGAGATGCCGGTGCCGATCGCGCGGCCGCGCAGCTACGACGACTCGGCCGTGTTCGAACTCAGCCGCGACGTCATCAAGGCGTTCGGCGACGGCATGGGACGCGAACCTGCACCGGTCGCCGTGCCCAAGCCACATTCAAACCTGGTCGACGACCTCGACCGTCACACCGCCGCCCGCATGAATCTCTGAAACCGTCAATCGATTGGAGCGAGTATGCTGATCCGTCTAGGGTTCTTCGCCGCCGTTCTGTTTGCGACGACCAGCGCTGCGACCGCGCAAGTCAAAGTGCGGATCGGCGATCTCGCACAATCCCTCAACGAGATCGGGTCGCGCGCGATGATCGATCAGGGGATCGACAAGAAATACGGCATTGCCGCCGAATATCGCGCCTATCCGACGTTGGACGGGCTGTTCACGGCGATCCGCGGCAAGGATGTCGATGTCGGCTTCGGCGGCTGGACGGCGATCGCCCAGTTCCGCGGCAAGGGCATGCCGGTGACGATGATCTTCCCGGTCGGGCGCGGTGCGACCGTCGACGTCATCGTGCCGACGGCCTCCCCGATCAAGACCATCGCCGACCTGAAGGGCAAGAAGGTCGGCTCGTTCGCCGGCGCGGCCGGCACAGCGACCGTGCTGTTTCGCGTGATCACATCCAAATTCCACAATTTCGATCCGGGCAAGACCGGCGACCTGCAGTTCGCCGGCCCGGGCCTCCTGCCGGCGCTGCTCGACAAGGGCGAGATCGACGCCGCCGTGATGTTCGATCCGCTCGCCGCCAAGCTCGAGGGATCCGGCAAGTACCGGTCGATCGGCAATCTCGCCGACGCCTACAAGGCCGGCACCGGCGACGATTTTCTCTGGATCGGCTATTCGACCAACGACGACTTCATCAAGGCCGAGCCCGAAACGCTGACCAACTTCACGCGGGCGTGGCTCGAAGCGCTCGATTACGTGAAGACCCATCCCGAAGTGTTCGAAGCCTACGGCAAGAAGTACGGGCTGGAGCCAGCCGCAGTCGAGCTGCTTCGCCAGCGGGTGCTCGCGGACTACACCACCAAGTGGGACGACGCCACGATCGCGACCCTGAAGCGCTTCGCCGAGATGGCGAACAGCGTCATGGGCGGAGGCTATCTCGACACGGTGCCGCCGGAGTCGTTCTCGACGCGCTTCGATCCCCGGACGAAGTGACGCAGACGGATCGGCGCTTGCGCCGCGCCGACCGCGCGCCGCTTAGCGCCGATCCGCTTTCATTCGGCCACTGTCGCCTTCATGGCTGAGGATGGCGGCGCTGGTCTGGCACATCCAGTTGATGCCGGTGTCGTTCGCGAACCGCGAATGACTGTGCACCCGAACCTCGATCGGCGGCAGGTCGAACGGAAGATCGAGCAGGCGGAAATCTCGGGCCCGATGCAGATCCAGCGCCAGCAATCTCGGGAAGATCGCAGCCAGGTCGGAATGGCGGATGATTTCCGGGGCCGTGGTGAAATGCCCGCGCACGGCGATCCGCGGCCGGGCGTCCTCGTCCGCTAGCCATTGCTCGGCCAGCTGATACACCGACGACGTGGTTCGTGCGAAGAAGAACCGCAGCTTCGAGAAATTCGCCCGCGTCAACCGGGACTTGGCGACCGGATGATTGGCGCGCACCAGGCAGATGTAGCGGTCGTTGAAGGTGTCGATACTGATCAGGTCCTTCTCCGGCGAACTGATGGCGCCGATCGCGAGGTCGATCTCTCCAGACCGCATCGAACTCACGACGCTGTCCGGCAACAGCGGAACGACGTGGACGCGGACGAACGGCGAGATCCGCGACAATTCGCTGATCAGGCGCGGCAGAATGTACACCTCCGCAATGTCCGACATCGCGACCCGGAAGGTGCGCTCGGTCGCCCGCGGATCGAACACGACACCGCTCTGCAGCGTCCGATTGAGCAACTCGAAGGCCTGATCGAGCGGCTCGTGCAATCGCACCGCGGCATCGGTCGGCAGCATGCGGTTCGCCACTCTGACGAACAGCGGATCGCCGAACCGCTCGCGCAAGCGCCGCAGCGCATGACTGATCGCGGGCTGGGTCAGACCGAGCCGATCACCCGCGGCGGTGAGGCTGCGCAGGTCCCAGATCGCCAGGAACACGCGCAACAGATTGAGATCGAGATGTTCATTCATCCGGCTCATACGGACGATTATGACTATGAATTTGACTTACATCAAGTCGATCGACATCGTTACGCATCGCAAACTAATCGTGACGCCGATCGATAGCAGAGTGATGACTTACTTCGTCGATGGCCCATCAGGAGAACTGGGATGAACAGCGCAGCCGCCATGCAGAAGGTTCCGTCGCACAGCGCGACCGACTCCGTGTTCGACTACAAGGAAGCCGTGCGTTCCATCCTGCCCCGGATTGCCGCGACGACGGACGAGAGCGACAAGCTGCGCCGGCTCAGCGACGACGCCGCCAACGCCCTGCGCGAATCCGGTCTCGCCCGTATGATCACGCCGAAGCAGTTCGGCGGCTACGAAATGTCGCCGAGCGCACACATCTGGGCTTGTGCGGAGATCGGCAAGGTCTGTTCGGCGGCGAGCTGGGTGCTGATGGTGTGCGTGGCGCACGACTACATCATCGGGCGGTTCCCGGAGGAATGTCAGCGCGAAGTCTATGAAGGCGACGCCGACAATCTGGTCGCCGGCTCGCTGGCGCCGGCGGGCACGCTGACCCGCGTCGACGGCGGCTGGCGCCTCACCGGACGCTGGCAGTTCGGCAGCGGATCCGATCATTCGCCGTGGTTCATCGTCGGCGCCCGCCGGGCCGACCCCGGACCGGACGATTACTTGATCCATCACGTCATGGTGCCGCGTGCGGACGTCGAGATCGTCGATACCTGGCACACGCTGGGGATGCGCGGCACCGGCTCGAAGGATCTCGTCGTGACCGACGCCTTCATCCCGGATCATCGCCAGGTTCCGACCCAGCCGACGTTCCTCGGCCTCAGCCCGCACGCCAAGGCGCCGACCTATCGGCTGTCGGTCTATTCCGGCCTGCCCGCGATGTTGTCCGGCTCCGTGCTCGGCATGGCCGAGGGCGGCCTGAAGGCCTTCATCGATGCGACCGCCAAGCGCGTGTCGCCCTACGGCGTCGTCAAGGCCGCCAATCAGTCGATGCAGAAGCGAGTGGCGGAGTCGAGCGCGGAGATCGCCGCGGCACGACGCCTGCTCACCGAGATGTGCGACCGCTTCGACACCCTGATGAAGATCGATCAGGCGCCGATGTCGGCCGCGGACCGCATTCAGATGCGCTGGGACTCCGCCTATGTGGTCGAATTGTGCCGCCGCGCGATCGATCGCCTCTACGCCGCGTCCGGCGCGCACGGGCTGTACGAAGGCAACCCGGTGTATCGGGCCTTCCGGGACATCAGCACGGCGTGCCATCACGCGGTGATCGATTTCGACACCGTCTCGGGAATGATGGGCCAGTTCAAACTGACCGGAGATCTCGGCGAGAACCCGCGGGCGGCACCGTTCGCCTGACGGCTCGCGACGTCGACGGACGACGATGCGCGGCGCGTCGCAGGGAATCGTATCTCGGTCCTCGATCGAGAGACAGCTTTGCGATCGACGCGCTGCGGCTGATCAAACCTCCGAGGACACGACATGAACTCCGAGACCCCGATGTCGTCCGACTTGTTCAAGCAGAGCATGCGGCTCCTGGCCGGCGGCGTCTGCATCGTGGCCACCAGCGACAATGGCGAATGGCACGGTCTGACCATGACAGCGGTTTGCTCGCTGACGATCGATCCGCCATCGCTGATTGCCTGCGTGAACCGCGGCGCGGGCACCCGCGGCATCATCAGTGTCACGCGCCGCGTCAGCGTCAACATCCTGTCGGACGACCACGCCGGTCTCGCCGAGCGATTCGGGTCGCCGGCGCTGAGGGGACCTGATCGCTTCGACTCGCACGACTGGACGGAGCTGGCGAGCGGCGTCCCCGCCCTCGTCGATGCGCTCGCCGTGCTCGATTGCGAAGTCATACGTGAAACGGAACTGGGCCAGCACAGCGTTTTCTTCTTCGAGGTCAAAAACTCGCGATTGCAGCCCGACAGAAAGCCGCTGGTCCATTTCAATCGCGAGTTCTGCGCCGTTCAGCCGGTGTGAACTAGATCCGGTACAGCCGAGCCGCGGTGTTGAACAACACATCCTGCTGCTCTGGTTCCGGCAGATAATCGATGGCCTTCCGGAAGGTGGCGTAAAGACTGGCGTAGTCGGTCCACAACTTCTCGATCGGGAAATTGCTTCCGAAAAGGCAGCGCTTCGCGCCGAACAGGCCCACCGTTTCCTTGATGATCGGCGCAACGGTCTCGTAGCGATAGGCGTGCTCGAACGTGCCGAGGCCGGAGAGCTTGACGTTGACGTTCGGGCAGTCGGCGAGAGCCGACATCCCGTCCCGCCATGTCTGCCAACCCTCCGGCGACGTGTCTTCGAGCATCCCGGCGTGCTCCAGCACGAAGATCGTGTCGGGAAACGCCCGGGCGAGGCGGACGCTGTCGGCCATCTGGCTGGTGAAGACCTGAAGTTCGAACAGCAGCCCCAGATCCGTCGCCAGCCCGAGGCCGCGCCGCCAGGCGCTGTCGTTCATGACATCGGGGCGCGGCGCGAAACTGTACTGCGGATTGCTGTGCCAATGCAGTTGCTGCCGGATGCCGCGGGTCAGCGGCAGGCTGTGCAGTTTGTTCAGCAGGTCGCCGACATCCGGATCCGCCAGGTCCGCATGGGCCACGTTGGCGTGCGGCCACCCGGTGGCGTCGGCGACCGACTGTACCCATTGCGCCTCTTCGAGGCTCTGCCCGGCCGGCCAGTTGGTCTGCACATAGACGGATTTGACGACGTTGCTGTCGGCGATGTCGCTGCGAAACTCGTCGATCGTATAGTCCCGGCAGATCGGCTCATAGGGTCCGAAGATTCGCGGCACCTGCGGTCCCGACAGCCAAGTGAGATCCTTCAGCCGCCAGACGTGATGGTGTCCGTCGATCGTGGGAATCGGCTTCATCGCTGTCACTCCATACGACTGTGTTAGACCGGACGCGCGGTCGACCAGAACGCCGGAAGCTCGGTGCAATCGCGGCCGCCCCATCCTGCTTCGCTGGCCTGGTCGAACACCGCCAGCGTGCGCTGCGCCAGCGGCAGCTCGAAGCCCAACGTCCGGGCCTCGGCGACCATGGTGCGCAGATCCTTGCGGATGGAATCACAGTCGAACGTCGCCGAGCCTGGATCCTGCGATTGCAGCGCGCGGGCCACAGCCGTTCCGCGTGCGCGAAGGACATTGGGCGCGCCCGACGTCTCGGCGAAGTACTCGACCATCCAGCCCGGATCGCGCCCGAGATGACGGCACAACGCGTAGGCCTCGCCGAAGCTCTGCCAGAACACGGCCAGCGGCAGATTCACCGCCAGCTTCATGCTGGATCCCGCCCCGACCGGGCCCATCAGCTCGACCCGGCGGCACAGCTGATCCAGGACCGGCTTGGCCCTGTCGAAATCCGCCTGATTGCCGCCGGCAAAGCCGAGCAGCTTGCCGCTCAGCGCCGGACCGACGGTGCCGCCGACCGGACATTCGAGCAGCGCCGCGCCGCGCGCCAGCACCCGCTCCGCCAAAGCCTGCTCGGTGGCAGGCTGCACCGTGCTCATCTCGATGAACAGCTTGCCGTCGACCGGGCCGGCGAGCAGGCCGTCCTCACCGCCGAAGACGCGAGCGATCGCGTCGGCGTCCGTCAGCACCGTGATGATCGTATCGACGCGCTGCGCGAGGTCCTTCTGTGACGACGCGATGTCGGCGCCGAGATCGGCCAGAGGCCTCGCCTTTTCGATCGACCGATTCCACACCGACACCTCATGCCCGACCTCGATCAGCCGCTGGGCGATCGCACTGCCCATCCGCCCGAGCCCCGCAACGCCGATTCGCATAGCCATGCCTTTCAGGTCAGCGCGACGCCACGTGATCCGATCGATCATCGTGTCGCCGCCGCACGCGTATGTGATGCAGCGCGCGCTACATCAGATGGTCCATGATTTCCGGATTCTGCAGCAGATCTTCGGCCCGGTCGTGGTGCCGCACCGCGCCGCTGGCGAGAATGTAGATGCGCTCCGCGACGCTACAGGTGAGCTTCGCATTCTGCTCGAACAGCGCCACCGTGAGACCTTGCTGTCCCAGCAACCTCAGCGCCCGCCCGATCTCGCCGATGACGATCGGCGCCAGCCCGAGCGACGGTTCGTCGAGCACCAGCAGGCGCGGATCGGACATCAGGCCCATCGACACGGCCACCATCTGTTGCTGGCCGCCGGACAGCGTGCCGGCGGCCTGCCATCGCCGCTCCTTGAGGATCGGAAACAGCTCGTAGCAACGCTCGATGTTGCGCAGCACTCGCTTGCTGTCGCCGAGCGGATCGCCGGCGATGACGAGATTCTCCTCGACCGACATCCGCGGAAACAACCCGCGGCCTTCGGGGACGATCGAAATGCCGAGCGCGATGCGCTTGTGCGTGGGCACCGACTGCAGATCGTTGCCGTCGAAGGTCAGACGTCCCGAGGTCGGCTCGACCAGCCCGCCGATCGCCTTCACGATCGACGACTTGCCGGCTCCGTTCGGCCCGACGACGCCGACGATTTCTCCCTTGCCGACACTCACCGCGAGATGATCGACCGCGAGGAACGGCCCGTAACGCACCGTCAGATCTTCAATTTCAAGCATCGGCTGTCCCGAGATATTGATCGATGACGCGCTGGTCCGACAGAATCTGCGCCGGCGGCCCTTCGGCAAGCTTCTCGCCCGCCATCAGCACGACGACCTTGTCGGCGAGTTCGCGGATCACCTTCATGGTGTGCTCGATCACGAAGATCGTGCAGCGGCCCTTCAGCTCCGACAGCACGCCGATCATGATGCGCACTTCGGCGGACGACAGGCCACCCACCGGCTCGTCGAGCATCATCAGCTTCGGCTTTTGAACCAGGCGCATCAGCAATTCGACCTGACGCTGTTCCATCAGGGTCAGCGAACCGGCGCGGGCGTCGAACCGGTGGCTGATGCGCAGCCAGTCGGCGATCTCCGCGACGGCGTCCGGCGACGCCGCGTCGCGCGCATCGACCAGCGCCGTGGCGACGTTCTCGCGGACCGTCAACTCGCCGAACACCCGCACCGCCTGATAGGTCCGCGTCAGCCCGGACTTCGCGATCTGAAACGGATTGCTCCCGGACAGCGAATGGCCGTCGAACGACACGGAGCCGGCGTTCGGCTTGGTGTGGCCGGAGATGACATTGACGAAGGTCGTCTTGCCGGAGCCGTTCGGTCCGATCATGCCCAGCGTCTCGCCGCGATGCTGGATGAGATCGATCCCCTTGAGCGCGGCGACACCGCCGAACCGCTTCGAGACGGCCTTCACGTCGAGCAGGATGTCCTTCATTTCACGCTCCTGCGCGATGCCGCCACGTCGACGGGCGCCGCGGCCTCCCGTCGCTTCCGCTTGAAGCCGCCGGCGATTCCGCCCGGCATCGCGACGATCACCACGATGATGAGCAGGCCGTAGAGCACGTCCTTCACCGTGTAGTATTCTTGCAGCAGGAACGACAGCGGCGCCAGCAGGACCGCTCCGATCACCGGCCCCCAGATCGTGCCGCGGCCGCCGAACGCGACCATCAGCCAGATGTTCATGCTGATCAGTACGTCGAACGATCGCGGCGAGATGAAGCCGATATAGGGGGCGTAGAGCGCGCCGCCGATGCCGGCGAACAGCGAGCCGATGAAGAAGGCGATCATCTTGTAGCCGGTGACGTTGATCCCCAGCATGCCGGCGAGCTCGTCGTCCTCGCGGATCGCGATCAGTCGCCGTCCCAGCGTCGATTGGACGATGACCATCAGGATGACGACCCCGATCACCGCCGAAGCCGCCAGAACCAGATCGTAGGCGAGGCCCGACAACGGCGTGCCGGCAAACGACGGCAGCGGAATCTGCGAGATTCCGGTGTCGCCGTTGGTCAGACCGGAGAAGTACACGAAGGCCAGCGTCACGACGGTCTGGATCACCAGCGAACACAGGGTGAAATAGAACCCCTTCAGGCGCAGCGACGGCAGCCCCAGGATGGTTCCGGCGATCGACGCCGCCAGTGCCCCGACCGGCAGCGCCAGCCAGAATGACCAGCCGGCCGCGGTCAGTCCGACGACCATATAGGCGCTGATGCCGGCGAGGCCGGCGAACATCAGCGGCATCAGTCCAGTGTAGCCGTACAGTAGGTTCATGCCGGAGGCCCACAGGATGTGGATCATCGTCACGCCGGCGACGAACGCCAGATAGCGATTGCCGGACAACAGGAACGGCGTCGCGAAGGCGACCGCCGCGAAGCAAGCGAGCGGCAGGCCGTGCCCGATCGACCGGGGCGAGGGATCCTTGGTTTCTGCGACCGTTGTCATCGCGCGAACAGCCCCGACGGTTTGAACAGCAGGATCAACAACATCGCTCCGAGATAGGAAAACGCCGCAATGGTCGGACTCGCCACCGTGCTCACCGCCGCCTGGGTGAAGCCGAACACCATCCCGACGATCAGCGCGCCCAGCACCGAGCCCGGACCGCCGATGATCATGATGGCGAAGGCGGTGATCGACATCGTCCACGCCACGGTGAGATCGAAGCTGTAGGCCAGCGCGAACAGGATGCCGCCGGCGAAGATCACGGCATTGCCGAGCGCGAAGGACAGGCTGTAGCTGGCCTTGACGTTGACACCGCGCAGCGCCGCCGCGTCGCGGTTCTGGAACACGGCCCGGATCGCACGGCCGTAGCGATGGTAGCGCAGTAGCGCGAACAGCGAGGCCAGGATCGCGAGCGCCAGCGCCAGCACGACCAGCCGGTTGTTGGCGACGGGAAGCGGCCCGACGAAGGTGATGCCGCCGACCAGCGGCGGCAGCTGAAACTGATCGCTCCAGCGTCCATAGGTGAACGAGAAGATGCCGGTCAGGATCTGGGTGATTCCGAGGCTGAGCACGAAATACGAGATGTTACGGTTCGGCACGTCGTAGAACCGGCGCACCAGAACGTATTCCAGCGCGTAGGACAGCGGCACGCTGATGCCGATTACCAGAAGCGCGGCGATCGCCGGATGGATTCCCCAGCTCACCGTCATCGTCCAGCCGAGCAGCGCGGCCAGCACGAAGAACTGGCCGTTCGCGGCATTCGGCATCCAGATCGAACCGTAGACGATCGTCACGCCGACGGCGACGAGCGCGAAGATCGAGCCGAGGATCAGCCCGGTCGATATCGTCGAAAGAAGGATGATCAGATTTACGTCGGACAAGTGCGCCACTCCCGCGTGAGGCGGGCCGCCGGAGTCCGGCGGCCCGGATAGGTCACTTGATCAACGTGTAGACGGGGATGACTTCCGGATCCCATTCGATGTAGAAGGCCTGCTTCGCCTTGTAGGTCTTCGCCGCCACATCGGTCATCTGCATGAAGTACATGTACTCCATGCGGGCGCCGTTCTTGTCGAACTCGATCGGAACGCCCGAGGTCTTCTCCTTGGTCTTCAACGCCGACATCGCGTCGCGGAACTTCTCGCGGTCGTCGGCGGCTTCCGGGTTGGCGTCGATGACCTCGCGAATGACGTTGGCGGTGACGTAGCAGAAGTTCTCGCCGTACGACGGCGGGCGATCGTACTGCGCGGTGAAGTCCGCGACGAAGGCCTTACCCTCGGCCGTCAGCGAGTCGAGATTGGAGTCGAAGAACGTGCCGTAATACGATCCGACGCTCCGCTTGCCCCAGTTCATCACCTGCGTGGTGATGCCGAACGGATGGATGATCTGCTCCGGCTTGATGCCGAGGTCGAGCAACTGGTTGGTGATGGTGTTGTCGAAGCCGCCGGCGCCGCTGACGACGACGTAATCGGGCGCCGCCGCGAGGATCTGTGCGGCCTGCACGGTCGCGTCGTTCGAGCCTTGCGGGAACACGATATCGGCGACGATCTTCAGGCCCGACCGCGGCCCCTGATACTTGATGCCGGCGGTGATCGCCCGCATCAGCGCGTAGTCGGAATAGATCATCGCGATCTTTCCGCCCGGCTTCTGCTTCTCGACGAACTTGGAGATCGCGTAGCCCCAACCGACCGCGTCGGGCTCGAGCCGGAAGGTGTAGCGGGTGCCCGGCTTGGTCAGTTGCGGGAACGCCGCCACCGGCACCACGAACGGCACCTTGTTCTGCTCGGCATAGCCGTACACGGCGAGGCCGGTGTCGGAGCTGGTCGGTCCGCTCAGCGCCAGCACCTTGTCCTGCACGTCGAGGCTGCGCGACGCCGCCACGGCCTGGGCCGGGCTGGTCTGATCGTCGGCGATCACGAACTCGATCTTGCGCTTACCCGGTGGATTGAGTTGCTTCTCGGCGACCTTCAGGCCGGCGACGCAGCTGGTGCCGAAGAAGCTCCAGGCGCCGGTCAGTTCGGTGACGAAGCCGATCTTGACGGGCGGTTTCTCCTGGGCGATGGCGGCCGCGGACGCGAGCGCCACGGACGCCGACGCCAGGGCGACGGTGAGCATGGACTTTCGATGTGTCATTTCGTTTCCTATCCCGATGATTGTTTTTTGATTTTGTGTTCGGCGCACGGATCTGACGTCCGCGTCGCCGCCGTGCGTTTGGTGTCA
This sequence comes from Rhodopseudomonas palustris, assembly GCA_016215605.1. GTDB lineage: Bacteria > Pseudomonadota > Alphaproteobacteria > Rhizobiales > Xanthobacteraceae > Rhodopseudomonas > Rhodopseudomonas palustris_L. The sequence continues at coordinate 47,103 of JACRJB010000014.1, read as the reverse complement.
GGCGGCCTCGCGTCGTCGACCCGACGCATCGAGCAGCCCCGCCGTGATCAGCGCCTGCCGAATCCGCGCGATCTCCGGCTCCTTGATCTTGACCAGCGGAGGCCGGACCACCGCCCGCGGCTGCAGCCCGAGCAGCACCAGCGCCTCCTTCATGCGGTTGTGCATGTCGACGAACGGCTCGGCGTAGAACACGCTCGCGATCGGGTTGATCTGGTCGTTGAGCCGGCGCGCTTCGGCCAGATCGTCGGCGTTGACGGCGCGGAACAGCCGCGCTTGCAGATCGGCGATCACGCTGCCGCTGCCGGACAGCAGGCCATTGCAGCCGAGCACCAGCGAACTGAACAGCCAGGCGCTGTTGGTGGACAGCACGTTGACCGGCCGACTGCGCGACTGCAGCGCGCGCACCTGGGCTTCGTGCTGCTGGACGTTCTGAGTCCAATCCTTGATCGCGCGAATGCTCGGAACTTCGTCCAGCAGACGCGTCAGCGTCGCCATCGGATAGCCCTGCCCGGTCGCCAGCGGATACTGGAACAGGATGATCGGAAGATCGGACGCCGCCGCGATGGTCTTGAAATGGGCCACCGCCATGTCGGCGTTCTGGCCCAGCGTGAACGGCGCCGGCGGAAACACCAGCAGCGCCGACGCTCCGCCAGCCTGCGCGCGCTTCGCGATCCGCGCCGCCTCGAGACTGCCGTCGGCCCAGACGCCGTGAACGATCGGCAGACGACCGCCGACTTCCTCGCCGGCGATCTCCATGACGCGGACTTGCTCGTCCGCCGTGCACGAGGCCACTTCGGTCGAATGCGCGTTCACCGTCACGGCAGCCAGGCCCTCGACGGCAGCGACGTCGCGCAGGTGGCTGCGGAAGCTCTGCTCGTCGATCGAGAAATCCTCGTGAAATGGAAGCAGCACTGCGGGGATGACGCCGTGCGGCACGAAGTCAGTGAAGCGTGTCATGTCGATCTCCTGTCGTTCGGTCATGCCGGCCGTTGCAGTCGCAACGGGGCGCGTTCATCGAGCGGCCACATCAACGCGAGGCGGGACGCGACTTCCGCGGCCAGCGGGCCGCAAGCTTCGATCTGCGTCCGCGTCATGCGATTGGTGGGTGCCGCCACCGACACCACGCCGACGCATTCGGTGGTGCCGGACAGTCGTGGCGACATGATCGGCGCGGCGACGGCGCCGACGCCGATCTCGTTTTCCTCGAAGGTGATCGCGAAGCCGCGACGACTGGCGGTGTCGAGTTCCTTGCGCAGCAACTGATAGTCGACGGTGGTGTGCGGCGTCAGCGGTGACATGCCGGCCTGCTCGACCAGCTGCGCGGCCCGCTCGAACGGCAGAGTCATCAGCCAGGCCTTGCCGGTGGCGTGGCTGTGCAGGCTCACTTCGAAGTTGAAGTTCGGATCGATGCGCAGCGTGCGGCGCGTGCCCACGACCGCATAGACCCAGGTGATCTTCTCGCCACGCTCGACCACCGACAGACGAACCAGTTCGCCGGTGCGTTCGGCGAGATCTTCCAGCACGCTGGTGCACTGGCCGAGCAGACCCGATTGCTGCAGCTGACGCAGGCCGAGATTGCTGATCCGGTAGGTCAGGTGATAGCGCTGCGCGACGTCGTCGCGCCAGACATAGCCGGCGTGTTCGAGGGTTTCGAGCAGCCGCGACGCGATCGCCTTGTTGACGATCAGCTCGCGAGAGATTTCCGCCAGACTGAGTCCGTCGGCGGCTCCCGACAGCAGCTGGATGGTCTGCAACGCGCGCTCTACCGCGAGGACGGTCGTCTCCACGGGCTTCGCGGCATTGCGCTTCGGATCGGCAGGCGTCCCGGCCATCAAACCATCTCCCCCGCACGCGCAAAGCGACCGGCTCGAATGGGCAGCCGCGGCCGGATACGCAGGGGCGGTTCGTAACGTCGAAAGTCCGCTGCGCCGTGAAGCTGAAAGCCTGACAAACCGGGGGTCCCGGCCGTCGACGCTGCCGCGTGCACGGCAGGACGGCGACAGATGTCCCTGCTCGATTCCGGCCGCATCGACGCCTCCCAATCCTTCGTTACTCTCTGTAGGTAACGCCGTTACATTGAGCCGTCGAGATCGATGGCTGTCAAGGGCGGACATCGGGGAAAAACACTTTTCACGCCCGTCAGCGGCGGTCGTTCGTCGCGCCCACTCGCGGCGCGTCGCGGAATTGGTATCGGCGACGCTGCTAATCACGTCGCCGCGCCCGGATCAGATCGGCCGCCTTCTCGGCGATCATGGTGACGGCCGCATGTGTATTTCCCGAAGGGATCGTCGGCATCACCGAGGCATCGGCGATGCTCAGGCCGGCGATGCCGTGGACCGTCAGGTCCGGCGCGACCACCGCCCTCGCGTCGCGCCCCATCCGTGCCGTCGCCACCGGATGAAAGATCGTGGTGGCGATGTCGCCGGCGGCGCGCGCGAGCTGCTCCTCGGTCGTGATCGATGGCCCGGGCTTCAGTTCGATGGGGCGATAGCCGCGCAGGCGCTCCGTCGCCATCAGCTTGCGGGCGTGCCGGATACTGTCCACGGCGACGACGCGGTCACTCTCGGTGGACAGATAGTTCGGCTGGATTTTCGGCGGCTCGCGCGCCACGTTGCTACGGATATGGGTGGCACCGCGGCTCTCCGGCCGCAGGTTGCACACCGAGACGGTCAGCGCCGGAAACCGGTGCAACGGCTGACCGAAGGCGTCGAGCGACAGCGGCTGGACGTGATACTCGATATTGGCGCGGTCGTAGTGCGGCGACGACCGCGTGAAGATGCCGAGCTGGCTCGGCGCCATCGCCATCGGCCCGCGACGCCGTAGCGCGTAGTCGGCCGCGATCCGCAGCTTGCCCAGCCACCCCGCCGACACATCGTTGAGCGTCCGGGCGCCGGTGACGCCGAACACGGTACGGATCTGCAGATGATCCTGCAGATTTTCGCCGACACCCGGAAGTTCGTGTTTCACCGCGATGCCGTATTGCGACAGCACGGCGCCTGCGCCTACGCCGGACAGCTCCAGCAGCTTCGGCGTGCCGATCGCCCCGGCCGCCAGCACGATTTCACCCGACACCTCGGCGCGAAACGTCTGCCCGCTTTTGCTGAAGACGATCCCGGTCGCCATCCCCTCGTCGATCAGGATGCGCTCGACTTCGGCGCCGGTCTCGATGCGCAGCGTAGTGCGGTTCCTCACCGGATCGAGAAACGCCTTGCGGGCGTTCCAGCGGATGCCGTTGCGCTGATTCACCGCGAAGTACCCGGCGCCCTCGTTGTCGCCACGGTTGAAATCGCTGGTCGGAGGAATGCCCAGTTCGGCAGCGGCTTCGCGAACGGCGTCGAGCACCGGCCATTGCAGCCGCTGCTGCTCGACGCGCAGCTCTCCCGCCACGCCGTGATACGCATCCGCGGGTCCGTAGTGCCGTTCGGATTTCAGGAAATAGGGCAGGACATCGTCCCACCCCCACCCCGGATTGCCCATCTGCCGCCAGACGTCGTAATCCCGCGCCTGGCCGCGCATATAGATCATGCCGTTGATCGACGAGCAGCCGCCGAGCACTTTGCCGCGGGGATAGTCGAGCGAGCGGCCGTTCAGGCCGGGCTCGGGCTCGGTCTTGAAACACCAGTCCACCGCCCGATTGCCCATCGTGTAGAGATAGCCGACGGGGACGTGGACCCAGAGACGATTGTCACTACCGCCGGCTTCGAGCAGCAAGACGCGGGCGTTCGGGATGGCGCTCAGCCGATTGGCGAGGACGCAGCCGCCGGATCCGGCGCCGACGATGATGTAGTCGAACCGGCCGATGGAAGCAGCCTCGCGACTGCTCGCCATTGCGCTAGCCACCTTCCAGAACGACGGCCTGCCGTTGATGTCCGAGCCCGTCGATCTCCAGCCGCATCACGTCGCCCGGCTTGAGATACAGCGGCGGCTTCATGCCGAGGCCGACGCCGGGCGGCGTCCCGGTGGTGACCACGTCGCCCGGGTGCAGCGTCATGAACCGGCTGAGATAGCTGACCAGATACGGCACGTTGAAGATCATCGTCCGGGTCGAGCCGTTCTGCCGGGTGACGCCGTTGACCTCGAGCCGCATCCCGAGCGCGCTGGAATCGGCGATCTCGTCGGCGGTGACGAGCCACGGTCCCATCGGCGAGAAAGTGTCGTGACTCTTTCCCTTGGTCCACTGCCCCTGCCGCTCGGTCTGCCACGCGCGTTCGGAGACGTCGTTGACGATGCAATAGCCAGCCACATGACGCAGCGCGTCGGCTTCGGAGACGTTCTTGGCGCGCGTGCCGATCACGAAGGCCAGTTCGACCTCCCAGTCGGTCTTGATCGCGTCGGCGGGAATTTCGACGTCGTCGTAGGGGCCCGAGATCGAGCTGGTCGCTTTCATGAAGACGATCGGCTCGGTCGGCACCGGCAAGCCGGCTTCGGCGGCGTGGTCGGAGTAGTTCAGTCCGATCCCGACCAGCTTGCCGACCCGGCCCACGCACGGACCGAGACGCACACCCTCGGGCGCCAGCGGCAAGGTCGCCGGATCGAGCGCCTTGAGCTTCGCCAATCCCTCGGGCGAGACCGCGGCGCCGTCGATATCGTCAATGATACCCGAAAGGCTGCGCACCGCGCCCGCCTGATCGACGACGCCCGGTTGTTCTTTGCCGGCTTGTCCGAACCGCACGAGCTTCATGTCAATTCCCGTCGTTGTGCGCGGTCGGCGACCGGTGCGCGATCTCGAGCCAGTAGCTGCCGCGCTCCTCGTCGGCGCGTCGCACCGCACAGGCCGCATCGCCGGCGGCGACCGGATCGGGAAGCTGATCCGGCGGCAGTTCCAGCTCGATCAGGGCCAGATAGGCCTGCTTGCCCGGTCCGCCGCCGTAGATTTTCCGCTCCGAGGTCGCGATGTTGCTGACCGCTGCGTCCGCGCGCCATAGCCGCGCCCGCGAGACGCCGTGGCTTTGGCCAACGGCCGCGATCCAGGCGCCCGCATAATCGTCCTCGCCGCCCTCCGGCAGATCGAACCGCAGCGAGACGACATAGGGGGATGTGAACGGTCCGGCTTGCCCGGCGGCGGCGAGACGCGTGTAGATGCTGCGCACCGGATTGCGGAAATGGGTCAGCGCCTCGCGGGTCCAGTCGGTCGGCGTGTTCAGCGCCGCCATATAGGCCGCGGACGCCAGCACGCTGGTGGCGTCGGTTTCGTAGAACATCAGGAAGTGCGGCGCGTCGCTGATCGTGCGATAGCGACGCCCTTCGCGAAAGCCGGGAATCGAGACGCGCTCCGGAATGTGCTCGCAATTGTGCCACTGCTGATAGCGCAGCACATAGTCGGGATCGATATCGGCCCAGAAGGCCATCAGGCCGACGCCCGATGCAGTCGCATGGCTCATGTCGAGATCCACCATTGAGGGTTCGCGCGCGTCGATGTCGACGCGCACGGAAGCGGACGATCGCGCCGTTCAGAACTGGCCGTTACGCTCTTCGTAGTGCGTCGGCTTGTGATGGGACGGCATATCGCGCTGCATCCAGTCGGCGACCCAGTCGATCATCCGCGCCAGCGACACGGTCGGGTAGCCGTAGAGGCGCTGTGCGGCCAGCGTGGTGTTGTACCAGCCCGTCGCGGTCTCTTCGCCTTCATAGACCGGCTTCTTGCCGAAGATGCGGCCGAACTCTTCGGCCGCGAGGCGGACGCTCATATGCTCCGGACCGCCGACATTGAGCGGAGTGGTGGGCGTCGTCACGTGCGCCAGCGCGCCGAGAATCTGCGCGTTGCTGTCGCCCTGCCAGATCACCGAAGCATAGGCCGTACCGATCGGGATCGGCGTTCCGTCCAGCACCCAGCGGGCGATGTCGTGGAGCACGCCGTAACGCATGTCGATCGCGTAGTTCAGCCGGATCAGCCGGCCGGGCGTGTTGTGGCGGCGGGAGAAGTACGAGAACATCCGCTCGCGGCCCGTGCAACTGGTCGCGTAGTCGCCGGTCGCACCGGGTTGCACGTCCTCGCTCCATCCGCCGCCACCAATCGGCGCAAACGGATACACGCACAAGGTGGAGAACGCGACGATGCGCGCGGCGTGGAAGCGCTCGGCGACCATCGCGGGCACGTGCGTGTTCATCGCCCAGGAGAAGCTGGGATCGACGTCGGTGCCGAACTTCTTGCCCGCCATGTAGATGATGTTGGCCGTGTCCGGCAGCGCGTTGAGGGCTTCACGGTCGAGCAGATCGCAGGAGATCGTCTCGATGCCCCAGCTTTCGAGCCTCTCTCGCAGGCCCTTTTCGGAGAACCGCGCGACGCCGATGATGCGCTTGCCCGGCGCCGCCCGCTTCGCCATGCGCGCCAGCGTCGGCCCAACCTTGCCGCCGACGCCCAGAACCATGATGTCGCCAGGGACCTGCGCCAGCAGACCGGACAGCCAGACCGGCGGCCGCGACAGCAGCTCCTCGAGACTCTCCTCGGTCGCAATGGTCGCGGGGAGATCGTGCGCCTGCAAGACGTCGCCCATCCTGGTGTCCTCCGTATTTTCTAATTAAGCGTTCACTTAGTAGTTTGCTACGGGTCTGTCAAGCGCGCTTGCCCTGCCTGCACAGGCGCGACCGAGAGCGGTTGCGGAGAACTTCAGGGCCGGAGAAAGCCCATGATGACGTCGGTGATGAACGCCTCGCGCTGGCGAAGGCGGGCCTCGGTCATGAAATCCTGGTGCAGAATAACGCCGAGCGTGTGCCGGTTCGACAAATAGAAATAGCCTTCGGCATTGATCGAAATGAACAAATCGGTCGGGTCCACGCCGGAACGAAACACTCCGGTCGCGACGCCGCGATCCAGCGTCTCACGCATGAAATCCAGCAGCGCGTCGTACATGCTGACGATCAGCGGCGAATTCTTGATGTGCCGCGCCCGGTGAATGTTCTCCGAGACGAGCAATCCGATGGTCTCCGGCGAATCGACGAACATCCGGAAAGTCGAGACGATCAAGCCGCGCATCGCATCCTGCGGGTCCGCGTTGCGCAGCTCCATGTCCTTGTGATGCAGGCGGATGCGCGAATACGCCCGCTCCATCACGGCGATGAACAGCTTCTCCTTGTTGCCGAAGTAATGATAGACGAGGTTGATGTTGCAGCGCGCGCGCTTGACGACCTCGCCGACCCGCGCGCCGTCGTACCCCCGCATCGCGAACTCGCGGGTGGCGGCGTCGAGGATCTTCGCCTTGGTGGCGAGGGGATCCCGCGTGCCGATCTTGGTCGTTGCACGTCGCGCCTTCATCGCACCGATCTTCCGAGATGTGACGTCCATCGAAACCGCGCATAACCGCAGCCTGGCCGCCTGAAGCCTATCTCTTATCTCGGAGGATCGGTCAAACGGCGAATCCGAACCGCTCGTTACACTCGGGGTGGCGTGGTAACGAAGAGGCCCATACGACGCCGTGGGATCGTGTCCCTTTGCGTGGTGTATCTGACGGTGGGTCACCGCGATGGCCGGTAGGGTCCGGGCCGGTCAGTTGGCGAAGGCCGGGAGGCTGACGGCGGGATCATCGCCGATCGGGGCGATGGTCTCCAGCGTCATGTAGCGGGCACGTTGGACGGCCCATTCGTCGTTCTGTTCGAGCCGGATGGCTCCGACCAAGCGGACGATGGCGTCCTCGTTGGGGAAGATGCCGACCACCTCGGTGCGCCGCTTGATCTCGCCGTTGAGGCGTTCGATCGGGTTGGTCGAGTGCAGCTTGGTGCGATGCGCCGGCGGGAAGCTCATAAAGGCCAGCACGTCGGTTTCGGCATCGTCGAGAAGGCCTTCACCTTGTCGTCGATCTCCTCGCACAGCCGCGACACCTGACTCTTGGAGATGCCGCTCATCCCCATCGCCTTGACCAGATCGTCGACCGAGCGGGTCGAGACGCCGTGCACATAGGCCTCCTGGATCACTGCGGTCAGCGCCTTCTCGGCCATCCGGCGCGGCTCCAGGAAGCCCGGAAAATAGCTGCCCTTACGCAGCTTCGGGATCCGCAGCTCGACAGTGCCGGCCCGGGTCTCCCAGTCGCGGTCACGGTAGCCGTTGCGCTGCGCCAACCGCTCCGACGTCTTCTCGCCGTAGCCGGCGCCGGTCAGGCTGCCGACCTCCAGCTTCCATCAGCCGCTGGGCGGCAAAGCCGATCATCTCCCGCAGCAAATCGGCGTCGGGGGTCTTCTCCACTCCGGATCGAGATGGATCTGCGGCCGTAGCGGCTATTGCCGGAAGAACAGTTCCTGATTTCGGCGCTCCAGCTCCTCGCCGTAGGTGCGCAGCACATGGGCCTCACTCACCGTGCCGATCGCCACCAGGTGATCCGGCCGATCGACCACCGCCATCACGTCGGCCTCGCTGCGTTCGAACGCCGTCAGGATCTCGCGGATCGACATCCCGGGCAGCAGATATTCGTCGCGCTGCTGCGCCAGCGTGTCGAGCTGCAGGTCGGTCTGGCTGGTGACCGAATGCAGATTCGCGGAGGTGACGAGCCCCGCGTAGCGGCCGTTGGGATCGCGCAGCACGAGCTGGCGGACGCGCGCCGGCGAGAACAGCTTCTGCGCCTCGCCGATCGTTTCCGTCGACAGCGCGTGCTCGAAATCGGCGCGCATCAGCGACGCGGCGCTGAGCTGCCGGGTCCAGCCGACATCCTGCGGGCCGCGGATCGCCTCGCCGCGCAAATGGAAGCGCCAGGTGGCAAAGCTGTAGCCGAACAGCTCCCGCACGATCAGCGCACACACCGTCGAGGCGACCACGGCGCCGACCGTGACGGAGAAATCGCCGGTGATTTCCAACGCCAGACACACCATGCTGAACGGCGCGCCGATCACACCGGTGCCGAACGCCGCCAGCGCCGCGATCGCCGCCGTGCCGGGCTGCAACGCCAGCGTCGGAAACGGAACGCTCATCACCACGCTGTAGAGCTGGCCGATCAGCGCCCCGAGCAGCAGCGACGCGAAGAACAGGCCGCCGCGAAAGCCGGAGCCGAGCGAGATCGCCGAGGCCATCATCTTGAAGATGATGGTGGTGGCGAGCAGCAGCCAGGCCGGGTTGCTCACCAGCAGGATCTGCATCGCGCCGTGGCCCGCGCCGAGCACGGTCGGCGTCAGCAGCGCAAGGGCGCCCAGCAGCGCGCCGCCGACCACCGGCCGCAACATGCCGTTGAAGATTGATAGTCGCTGGAAGCAGCGCTCGGAGAACGCCACGGCGAGCATCACCAGGATGCTGGCGAAAGCGCAGATCACGCCGATCAGCGCGGTCTGGCCGATCATCTCCACCGACACCGGCGAGGGAAATCCTGGCACCATCAGGAACGAGGTGTGCGTCAGATGGCGCGCCACAAGCCACGCCGTCACCGCGCTGGCGATCACCGGAATCAGGCTGGCCGCCGTGTAGGCGCCGAGCACGACCTCGAACGCGTAGAACGCGCCGGCGAGCGGCGCCGAGAAGGCCGCGCTGATCGCGCCGGCGGCGCCGCACGCCACCAGGAGCCGCATGTCGTTGCGCCGCGCCGCGAGCCGCTGGCCGATATGCGAGCCGAACGTGGCGCAAATCTGCGTGTAGCCGGCCTCGAGGCCGACCGAGCCGCCGAAGCCGTTCGACAGCAGCGTCTGGATCGAAATCAGCATGCTGCCGCGGAACGAGACGCGGCCGCCATACAGCGCGTTGGCTTCGATGGCGTCGGCGAGCTGCTGGCCCTTGACCCGGCGCGCGAAGATCAGAGCGATCACCGCCAGCACCGCGCCGCCGATCGTCGGCACCAGCACGGTGCGTTGCCAGGAGATGACGCCGGTGGCGCTGAGATGGCTGTCGAACGGAATGTCGAACAGCAGCGCGTGCGCGAGCTGGCTGAGCGTCGATATCGCCGCGACCAGGAGACCGCTGAGCAGCCCGACCACGATGGCGACGAGCACCAGCCCGGTCTCGCGATTGCGCACGAAGTTGCGCAACGCCATGGGCAGCAGCCGCGGTCCCCCAGCCGGCGCCTGATGCGCAACGTTCGGCGGCGGCACGATCGTCATCGGGGGGCTCCGGTCAGCGGCCCATCCACGACGCGAAAGCCGATGTTGCTGGCCGAACTATCCGGCGTGTTGGAACTACGCGCGCCGACGCGGTAGCGGTTGCAATACGACTCGTGGCACAGGAACGAGCCGCCGCGCATCGAACGGTTGGGCGCCGGCTCGGAATGTCGTGGATCGGTCGGCGAAGTCACCTGGTGATAGCGCGGCGAGAACGTGTCCTCGCACCACTCCCAGACATTGCCGGCGACGTTGTAGAGGCCATGGCCGTTGGGCGGAAAGGCATGCACCGGCGCAGTACCGAGATAGCCGTCGTCCTGCGTGTTCAGATCCGGGAAGCGGCCCTGCCAAATGTTGCAGCGATGCTCGCCGTTCGGCGTCAGTTCGTCCCCCCAGGCGAAGGTGGCCTGGTCGAGACCGCCGCGCGCGGCGAACTCCCACTCCGCCTCGCTCGGCAGCCGTGTCCCCGACCAGCGGCAATACGCTTTGGCGTCGTTCCAGGAGACGTGCACGACCGGATGATCGAGCCGGCCGAGCACGCTGCTGTCCGGCCCTTCGGGCTGCGCCCAGTAAGCGTGGGCGATCGGCAGCCACCACGGCGTTTCCTGCACGCGTCGGCCGAGCGTGCCGCGCCTGTCGGCGGACAGCAGGCCTTCGAACACGAAGCTCCAGCCGTAGCGCTCGGCGTCGGTGGTGTAGCCGGTGGCGCGGACGAAATCGCCGAACTGCAGATTGCTGACCGTGTAGCAGGCGATGCGGAACGGCGACAGCGTCACGCTTCGCACCGGCCCCTCGCCGTCGTCGGCAAAGCGCCGGTCTTCCGAGCCCATCCGGAAACTGCCGCCGAGCGGCGCACTCCAGCGCCGCTTGACCGGCTCGGGGCTCGGCATGATCACATCTGACGGGGCGTCGCGCGAGGCCGCCGGCGTATCGCCGGCGCGACCCTTGCTACAACACCCCGTTCGGCTCTCGGCCATCGGCCGCTTCCTTGCAGTGTTCGCGCGACGCCTCTGCGCCTTGCAGTCGTGGCGCGGCTAGTTTTGCTTTTCTTCTTCCCAGAACGCGTTGCCGCCCTCGGCCTTCATCAGTTCGAGGATCTTTTCGCGCGGGATCACGCCGCAGCGATCGGCCCATGCCTGATATTGCGCCGCCATGTCCTGCACCCGCTCCGGATGCTGGCCCGCGAGATCGTGCATTTCGGTGCGGTCGGTCTCCATATCGTAGAGCTCCCAGGGGCCGGGATATTTGCGCACCAGCTTCCATTTGCCGACACGCACCGCGGCGTTGCCTTCGTGCTCCCAGAACAGCGGGCCGCGCTCGTCGTAGGCGGAGGCGAAGGACGGCACCAGGCTGGTGCCCTCGCACGGCAAAATCTTGTTGCCGTTGTACTCGGTCGGATACGGCGCGCCGGAGACGTCCAGGATCGTCGCCATCACGTCCGGCAATTGGCTCGGATTGTGCCGCAGCCCGCCCTTCTCGGTGATGCCGCGCGGCCAGTGCACGATGAACGGCGTGGCAATGCCGCCTTCGTGCACCCAGTGCTTGTACAGCCGGAACGGTGCGTTCGACAGATTGGCCCAGGCAGTGCCGTAGCTCTGATAGGTGTCCTCGCCGCCGGGCATCAGCGACGGATCGTTGCCGAACTTCACCGGCCGGCCGTCGCGCGTCTTCGCCTGTGCGATCATCAGCTCGTCGACCAGCTCCTTGGCGGTGACGCCTTCCGGAATGTCCTCCGCGCAGGCGCCGTTGTCCGACAGGAAGATGATCAGCGTGTTGTCGAGCTGGCCGGTCTCCTCCAGCGCCGCGATGACGCGGCCGATGCCCTGATCCATGCGGTCGATCTGCGCCGCATAGACCTCCATGCAGCGCAGCGTCCAGTCGCGGTGCTCGGCCTCGGTGAACGGCGGCTGGCTCGGATCGCGGTCGGTCAGCCGCCAGTTCGGATGGATCAGGCCGTTCTCGACCAGGCGCTTCAGCCGCTCTTCGCGCAGCTTGTCCCAGCCGGCGTCGAAGCGGCCCTTGTACTTGGCGATGTCTTCGTCGTGAGCGTGCAGCGGCCAGTGCGGTGCCGTGTAGGCGAGGTATTGGAAGAACGGCTGCGCCGCGTGCTTCTGGTGATGCTGGCGGATGTAGGCGACCGCCTGGTCGCTGATCGCATCGGTGTAGAAGAACGACGGATCGTTGACGGCCTCGTGCTCGACATTGTCGTTGCCGCGCGTCAGCGTGTTCGGGTGATAGAAGCTGCCGGCGCCGATGATCGTGCCGTAGAAGTGCTCGAAGCCGCGCTGCAGCGGCCAGGCGTCGGTCGGCTCGGTCAGGCTGGCCGCGATGTGCCATTTGCCGCTCAGATACGTCCTGTACTTGGCCTGCTTGAGCACCTCGGCGATGGTGACGCAGCTCTTGTTGAGGTTGCCGGCGTAGCCTTCCGGACCGTTGCTGTAGGTCAGGATGCCGATGCCGGTCTGGTGCGGATGCAGGCCGGTGAGCAGCGACGCGCGCGACGGGCTGCAGCGCGCGGTGTTGTAGAACTGCGAATAGCGCAAGCCGTTCGCCGCCAGCCGGTCGAGATTCGGCGTTTCGATTTCGCCGCCGTAGCAGCCGATGTCCGAGAACCCCATGTCGTCGTTGAGGATCAGCAGGATGTTGGGGCCCTGTTGAGACTTCGCACCGTTCGCCATAGCGTCTTTTCTCGTTGGTTGTTGGATTTGGGTTGTCAGGTCTGTCGCCGCGTCAAGCTGATGCTGAGGCGGAAATAGTCGGGCAGATAGACGGCGCGCAGCAGTTCCAGCGCGCGGCCGTCCTCGCCGAAGGTGACGCGCTCGATCGACAGCAGCGGTGCGCCCGGCTTGACGCCGAGCAGCTTGGCGCCGGCGGCGTCGGCGAGATCGGCGCCGATGGTCTGGCGCGCGTCCTTGATCGCGAGGCCGAGCTCTTGTTCGAACACCCGGTACATCAGGATGTCGGTGAGATCGCGTTTTTCGAGTTCGAGGCCGATATCGGGCGGGTAGAACGCGTGTTCGATGGCGATCGGCGTCTGGTCGGCGAGCCGCAGCCGCTTCAACTGCCAGACGGCGCGCTCGCGCAGTTCGCTGCGGACGGCGGCGTCGTGCCGGTTGGTCATGCCCTGCTCCAGCACGCGGGCGCCCGCGGTGTAGCCGGCGTCGCGGATGGTTTCGGAGAAACCCATCAGCCGGCCGACCCAATTCTCCGGCTGGTTCGAGCGCAGGAAGGTGCCGCGGCCGCGCGAGCGGTCGAACATGCCTTCGGCGACCAGTGGCGTGATGGCGTTGCGGATGGTGATGCGGCTGACGCCGAAATGAGCGCCGAGTTCGGCCTCCGTCATCAGTCGGCCGGTCGCGTCGATCAGTTCGCCATCCTTCACCTTGCTGCGGATCGCCTCGCGGATCTGGATGTGCAGCGGCGTATCCGACGCCGGCGCCGCGACGGCGCCGTTGCGCGGCTTGGTCTTGGTGCGAGGCGTCACCGACATGGCGTTACAGACGGGCTTTGGTCGCGGGATCGAACAGATGGACGTCCTGCGGCCGCGCCGTCACCTTGATGGTGTCACCTTCGTTCGGGATTTCGATGTCCGACACGCGCATGCGCAGCAGCGTGCCGGCGCAATCGAGGTCGAGGATCGCCGTGTCGCCGAGATCCTCGATCAGATCGACGCGCGCCGGGACGCCGTCGCTTGCGGCCCGCAGCGCCCCTGGACGCAGCCCGACGACCACGTCGCGCTCACCGGTCAGCGTCGAGTCGGTCTTGAGCCGGTGACCGCCGATGGTGACGTCGCCGTCGACGTAGCGCGCCGGGATCAGGTTCATCGGCGGATTGCCGATGAACCCGGCGATGTCGATGGAATTCGGTTTGGCGAACACTTCGGCCGGCGTGCCGATCTGCTGGATTTCGCCGCCCATGAACACCGCCATGCGGTCGGCCAGCGTCATCGCCTCTTCCTGGTCGTGGGTGACGTAGACCGCGGTGACGCCGAGCGCACGCTGCAGCTTCTTCAGCTCGGCGCGGGTTTCCAACCGCAGCTTGGCGTCGAGGTTCGACAGCGGCTCGTCGAGTAGGAACAGCTTGGCCTTGCGCACGATCGCGCGCGCCAGCGCAACGCGCTGCTGCTGGCCGCCGGAGAGCTGCCCCGGCTTGCGGTCGAGCAGATGCTCGATCTTCACTTTTCGCGCGGCGTCGTGGACGGCCGGACCGATCTCGGCCTTGCTGTGACCCGACATCTCCAGCGGAAATGCGATGTTCTGCGCCACCGTCATGTGCGGATACAGCGCGTAGCTCTGGAACACCATGGCGATGTCGCGGTCGCGCGCGTCGACCGCGGTGACGTCCTGGCCGTCGATCAGCACCTGACCGGCGGTCGGCGCGTCGAGCCCGGCGAGAATACGCAGCGTGGTGCTCTTGCCGGAGCCCGACGGGCCGAGCAGCGCGAAGAACTCGCCCTCCCGGATGTCGAAATCGACGCCCTTCAGCGCGGCAAAGTTGCCGTAGGTGCGCGCGATGTTCCGAAAACTGACCTGACCACGGCCGCTCATCGCCGCCCTCCTCCCTTGACCGCTCCGACCGTCAGCCCCTTGACGATGTGCTTCTGCGCCACCACCCCGAGGATGATGACCGGCAGCATCGCCAGCACCGACACCGCGGCGAGCTTGGTCCACAGCGTCTGCTCGACCGAGACGAAATTGAACATCGCGACCGTCACCGGCCGCACGGTGTTGCCGCTCAGCACGACGGCGAACAGAAACTCGTTCCAGGCATTGAGGAACACGAACACCACGGTGACGGCGATGCCGCCGCGGACCTGCGGGATGATGATGCGCCACAGCGTCTTCATGCGCGACGCGCCGTCCAGATAGGCGGCCTCTTCCATCTCGAACGGGATGTCCTCGAAATACGAGACCAGCAGCCAGATCGCGAACGGCAGCGAGAACGACAGATAGATCAGGATGATGCCCTGATACGTGTCGATCCAGCCGATGTTTCGCAGGATCATGAAATACGGAATGATGATGCCGACGGGCGGCAACATCTGCGTCACCAGCACGTAGAATCCGGCCGCCTTCTTGCCGCGGAAGCGCAGCCGCGCCAGCGCGTAAGCCGCCGGCACCGCCATCACCATGGTGATGATCGTGGTGCCGACCGAGATGATCATGCTGGAGACGAGATTGGGCAGGATCGAGCTGGAGCCGAACAGCACGTCGCGATAGGCGTCGAGCGTCGGCGCGAACAGCAGCTTGGGCGGATAGGCGAGCACGTCCTGATCGGTCTTCAGCGAGTTCAGCACGCTCCAAAGGATCGGGAACGCCCACGCCAGCAGGAAGATCAGCGACACCGCCATCACGGCGATGATGCGAAGGCGCTTGCCGGTCATTTCGCCCTCCGCAGCGCGAACAGCACGCCCGAGATCAGCACGGTGACGATCAGCAGCGCCACCGCCAGCGCCGAGCCGTAGCCGAACGACAGCTCGGTGAACGACTTGCGATAGGCGTAGAGGTTGAGGATCTCGGTGGCGGTGCCGGGCCCGCCGGCGGTGACGGTGAAGATCGCCGCGAACGCCGTCAGCGCCACCATCGTCCGCATGATGATCACCATGACGATAGCAGGCCGCAGCAGCGGCAGCGTGATGCGATAAAAGCGCTGCCACGCCGAGGCACGGTCGAGCCGCGCCGCCTCGTAGATGTCGTCGGGCAGCGACGCGAGCGAGGCCAGCAGCACCATGAAGGCGAACGGCGTCCACTGCCAGGTGTGGATCGCGATCACCGACAGCATCGCCAGCTTCGGCTCACCGAGCCAATTCTGGCTGCCGAGCCCGGCGTTGATGGCGAGAAAATCGATGATGCCGAATTCCGGCGCCAGCATGAAGGTGCGCCAGATCATGCCGACCACCGCCGGCGACAGCACCACCGGCAGGATCGCGATCAGCCGGAACCAGCCCTGGCCGCGCTTCATGTCCATCACCAGCAGCGCCAGCGCGAGACCGATGACGACCTGCAGCACCACGGTGGAGCCGGTGTAGACCAGGCTGACCAGCAGCGACGACCAGAACCGGTCGTCGGCGAGCAGCACGGCGTAGTTCTCGAGTCCGACGTAACCGTTGGTGAACGGCATCGCGAGATCGACGCGGTGAGCGCTGGTCCAGACCAGATACAGCAGCGGAAACGTCGTCGTCGCCGTCAGCGCGACGAAGGCCGGCGCCAGCAGAGCGGAGGCGAACCTCCGCTCCCGTCGCGCCAGCAAACGATCGTAGCCGCCGCCCACGGGCGCGCTCGCGATGTCGGTCGTCGTCATCGTCTCAGCCGCGCATCATCGGTTCGATCCGCTTCTGCGCGTCGTCGAGCGCCGCCTTGACGGTCGCCTGCCCCGACAAGGCGGCCTGGATCGCGGTCGCCATGGTGTCGCCGATCGCCGGCCATTGCGGCACGCGCGGACGCCAATCGACATCGGTGTCCTGCTCGAGCGATTGCATCGTCGCCTCGACGAAATTGTCACCGAAGCCGTTCATCAGCTTGACGTAGTCGGGATCGCGCCAGATCGAACTGCGATTGACGCCGGAGCGCTTGGCCGGGCCGGCGAAGCGATGCGCGGTGCGCGCCTGGGTCTCGGCGCTGGCGGCCCACTGGATGAACAGCCAGGTCGCCTTCTTCTTTTTGTCCGGCAGCGCCGCATTGATCGGGAAACCCCAATTCCAGATCGAGGTGGTGCGCTTGCCGCCCGGGCCCGTGGGCCAGCGCGCGTAGGCGACCTTGCCGATCACCTTGGACTTGTCCGGATTGTTGATCACCGAGGCGGACGAATGCGCGTCGATGTAGCTCGCGACCGTGCCCTGCGAGAACGCGTCGGCGATGTCCGGCCAGTTCCAGTTCGCCGCCGCCGTCGGCGCGTATTTGCGCATCAGATCGACGTACCAGGCGAGCGCCGCTTCGGCTTCGGGGCCGTTGACGGTGAGCTTGCCGCCCTTCATCCAGTCGCCGCCGAACTCGCGGAAAATCGAGGGATAGATGTACATGTTCTGGCCCGCGCCGGCGACGCCGCGCAGCGCCGCGCCCCAGACGCGATCGCTCGGCGCGTTCAGCGCCGCGGCGTTCGACATGTACTGTTCGAGCGTCTCGGCCGGCTTGAGGCCCTTCGCCGCGAACAGGTCCTTGCGATAGACCTGGATGGTGACTTCGCCGTCATACGGCATGCCGTAGAGCTTGCCACCGACGCTGTCGGCGCTGCGCCAGGCCGGAATGACGTCGTCGAGTTTGAACCAGTCGGCGTCGGTCAGCGATTTGTCGGCCAGATACGTATCGAGCGGCTCGACCCATTTGTTGGCGGCATACAGCGCGAAGTACATCGGATCGGCGGCATGCGTCGCGTAGGTGCCGGTCTTCGAGGTGAGGTCGATCACGCTCTTCTGCCGGATCTGCGCCGGCGGAATCTTCTCGAAGCGCACGTCGATGCCGGTCAGTTCCTTGAACTGCGGCGCCAGCGTGATCAGGTTCTCGAAGTAGCTGGCGGGGATCACCGCCACGGTGATCTGCTCACCCTTGAATTGCTGCCAATCGATCTTGGCGGCCTTGTAGGGCGCGAGGTCCGCGTCCTGGGCCAACGCCCGGCCGATCAAGGCAGGGGCGGATGAAAGCGCAGCGATCGCCGCGCCGCTACGCAGAAGTGTTCTTCTGGTCGGTTCATAGACCATGTGGTCCTCCCTGGCTCCGGTTTTAAAATACCGGTTAAGTTAGGACATTTGCCGAATGTTATGACAAAGTCAACATCCTCTGCGGAATCTACGCCCCTCCGCTCGGGCGGAAGGACAACGCGGTTTGAGCCACTCGGATGGCTTAGGCCGGCGCCGACGCAGGGCGTGGGGCGGCGGCGGCAAGCGCGGCCTTGCGACCCGTCGAGGTCGTCGAAGGCTTCAACTGTGACCTTCGGCCGAACCGCCTCGAACCTTTCGCCTTGCGTCTCTCCGACGAGCGCCGCTTGCGCAACTTCCCGCAGGCCCGCGCCTCAACGGCGATCCCGCGCGCAACAATCGTCGCACTGACCGTATCGTCAACGGTGAATCCGAGCAGGTACTCGGCCGCGACGCAATCCTCGACAACCTCTCGCTGGCGCCGGCGCATCAGCAGCACGTATGACTGGGAAGACCATGCCAACAATTTCAACGCGCGCCGATCGATCGATATTCCGGCCGCCATCAGCGTTTCCCGGGAGAGATCTTCGGCGCCCCGAGGTCGTGGGCGGAGCGCTGCTACACAATCTCGTCTACTTCAACGATGCCGGCAACGGTGGCGCATGGGACCGAAGGGCAGAAACGCCGTGGTTCGACGATCGTCACGTCTCAATGAGACTTCCCTCTGGCGCAGCATTCATCCGCCAGTGTCGATCACTTCCAGGATTTTCGGGGAACGCGGTCGCGAGAGAGCGATCCAGTCTACCCCCCCCCGGGGGGTGGTTGTTGGTAGCGGGAGAGGGACTCGAACCCCCGACCCCAGGATTATGATTCCCGTGCTCTAACCAGCTGAGCTACCCCGCCACGGCGCCCGCTCCGGCTGCCCAAAGCAGGGACCGTGCGAACGCGCGGCATATAAGAAGCCGCGCACGCTCGTGTCAAGCAACCGCGACCGCACCGCGAAATCATCTCACCACGACTATTTCGGCTGCACATTCTGATCGCCGCCCGGCGAGCCAGGGGGCGGAATCACTCGCATCGTGCCGGTGTCGGGTGTCGGCGCACGGATCTCGGGGTCGACCCCGGTCGGTGGGCACAGCACGCCATCGGAGCGCGCAAGCTTGTCGCCGAGCGGTTCCGATGTCTGGCCGGTCGTTGCGCCGGACGCCGAGGTGCCGGGCGGATGAACCGTTGCGGCGCCGGGCGGGCAGCCGGTCTGGGACGGCGTGGTTGCCGTCGACGGCGATTTCGGCGGCGCCTGCGCCAGCGCGGGGGCCGCCGCCATCAACACACAGCCGAATGTGAGCGCAATGATCCTGGTCATGCGGACCAACGTGCCGGCCGCCGCTCAGTTCCGAGGGCGTCAGAGCTTGCGGTAGCGGATCAGCGAGAAGTGCCCCATCGGCGGCATCGGCCGCCGCTCGGCGAGTTCCACGCCGCCGTGCCGTGCGGCCCAGTTCACCAGCCGCGCCCATGGGAATTCCGGACGCCAGCCGAGCCGCCGCGCGATCGGCGAGAACGCCAATTCGAACAGCTTGCGCGGCCCGCTCTCGGCGCCGATGTGGTTGACCAGGATCAGCTCGCCGCCGGGCTTCAGCACACGGACGAAATCGTCGAGCGTCGCTTCCGGGTCGGGCACCGCGGTGATGACGTATTGCGCCACGACCGCGTCGAAGAAGTGCTCCGGGAACGCCAGGTTCTTGGCGTCCATCACCGCCAGCGTCTCGACATTGGTGAGGTTCAGGGTGCGCACGCGCTCGTGCGCCCGGCGCAGCATCGGCTCGGAAATGTCGACGCCGCACAGCTTGGTGGTCGGCGAATAGTCCGACAGCGACAGCCCGGTGCCGACGCCGACGTCGAGCACCCGGCCGCCGATCGCATCGGCCACCGCGATGGTCGACTGCCGGCCACTGTCGAACACCTTGCCGAACACCATGTCGTAGATCGGCGCCCAGCGCGCATACGCCTTGGCGACGCCTGCGCGGTCGATATCGTTTGCCATAGCCCGCCCCGAAAATCCTTATCCGCGCATCGCCGCCAGCGCCGGCGACGCCGCGTCGTCATGCGCCGGCTCCACGATCGATCGCGGCGCGGCGCTCTTGATGAAGCCGCCGCCGAGCACGCGGGCCTGGCCCTCCGCCGCGTCGTAGAACACGCAGGCCTGGCCGGGCGACACGCCCTCTTCACCGGCGACCAGTTCGACTTCGTAGCCGCCGTTCACGGCGCGCAGCCAGGCCGGCTGCGGCGCGCGGGTCGAACGCACCCGCACGAACAATTCCAGACCGTCGCCGACCGCCTGGTCGAGCGCGCCCTCGCCGATCCAGTTGACGTCGCGCAGAACGATCCGCTCCATCCGCAGCGCTTCGCGCGGACCGACCACGACGCGCCGGCTCGCAGCGTCGAGCCGCAGCACATACCGCGGCGCGCGCGAGGCGATGCCGAGGCCGCGGCGCTGGCCGACGGTGAAATGCACGATGCCGGGGTGGCTGCCGAGCACGCGGCCATTGAGATCGACGATCTCGCCGGGCTCCATCGCGTTCGGCTTCAGCCGCTCGACCACGTCGGTGTAGCGGCCGGTCGGCACGAAACAGATGTCCTGGCTGTCGTGCTTGTCGGCGACGCTGAGGCCGAACTGCCGCGCCAGATCGCGGGTCTGCGGCTTGGTCATGTCGCCGAGCGGGAAGCGCAGGAAATCGAGCTGCTCGCGGGTGGTCGCGAACAGGAAGTAGCTCTGGTCGCGGTCACGATCGGCGGCGCATATCAACGCGCGCGAGCCGTCGGCGAGGCGGCGCGACGAGACGTAGTGGCCGGTGGCGAGCGCGGAGGCGCCGAGCTCGCGCGCCGTCGCCAGCAGATCGCGAAACTTGACCGAGCGGTTGCACTCGATGCACGGCACCGGGGTTTCGCCGAGCGCGTAGCTGTCGGCGAAACTGTCGATCACCGACTCGCGGAAGCGGCTTTCGTAGTCGAGCACGTAATGCGGAATGCCGATCCGCTCGGCGACCGCGCGGGCGTCGTGAATGTCCTGGCCGGCGCAGCAGGCGCCCTTGCGATGGGTGGCGGCGCCGTGATCGTAGAGCTGCAGCGTGATGCCGACGACGTCGTAGCCCTGCGACTTCAGCAGCGCGGCGGTCGCCGAGGAATCGACGCCGCCCGACATCGCCACCACCACGCGGGTGTCCTGCGGCCGGCCGGGCAGATCCAGGCTGTTGAGCATGCTGTCAGTCATACGCTGCGATCGCGGACGTAGCCGTCGCGACCATTCCTTCCGCCTGTTCGGGAAGCGGCGAAGCCAGATTCCGCAAACCATCCTGATGCCAGCCTTTAATATAGGCCGGCTTTCGGGGGCGCAATGCGCGGACCCGGGATTTGCCGGCAGCTCAGGGCAATTCTTGCCGGGACGGGCAGAAACGCCGCGGCACGGGCCCGGCGGCGTTTCCGGCCGCCGCCCCTAATCCATTGCAATAACGTTCGAATTTCCCGGGGCCGCCGCTGGCCCGGTCCTTGCTGAGACGGGTATGGATCAGTGTGAGAGCTTGCCCGTGTTGAATGCCACTTCGGATATCGTCTCGACCCCGTCGGCTCCGGCGCAGCGATCGACGGCGCGCCAGGACCGGTCGTCGTCGACCGACAATTTCGCGTCTCTGGTCGACAGCAATACGGCGGACATCGCCGGCAGCCCAGCCCGCGCCCACGCCCGACCCGCGGCCCGCGACCGACGACCGCACCGCCAGCCCGCGCCGCAACGACGCCGCCGACCAGAGCCGCGCCAGCGATCGGACCGACGACGGCCGGCGCGCCGCGAATGCCGACAGCCGAAACGACCCGCCGGCCCGCAACGGCGCCGATCGAACCAAGGACGCGGCGACGTCGAAATCCGGCGGCGACGGCAAAACCGACAAGACCGACAAGAGCAAGGACGCAAAATCGGCCGATGACGGCAAATCCGGTGACGGCAAGGACGCCGCCGACGCCACCGCTCAGGGCCAGACCGCAACCGCGCCGACCACGCCGCCTGTGGTTGCGCCCGTTACCGTCGCGACCGCCACGATCGATCCTGCGGCCGACCCCACCGGAACCGCGGCCGAGACCATTGCGGATGCCGCAGCGGCCGGCAGCGGACCGCTCACCATCGCGGCCGCCGCGGCGCTGAAGGCCCAGACCGCCGTGGCCGATCTCGCGGCCACCGGTCAGCCGGCCGAAGCCGTCGCCGAGACAGGCACCGCCACCGGCATCACCGCGATTGATCCCAAGCTCGCGGCGCTGACGGCGCAGCCCCAGGCCGGCAAGACCGGCACCAAGGCCGCGGTGCAAACCGATCCGGACGCCACCACCAAGGACGCTGCGTCCGACGCTTCCGCCGCGACCGCCGCACCGGGTCAGCCGCAGGCCGGCACGGCCAAGCTGCATCCGGCGCAAGGCGAGCAAGCCAAGACCACCGAGGCGACCGGCACGGCCGTCGACCCGGCGAACACGCCCTCGAAGCCGGCGGCGAGCCATCATGCCGCCGACGCGACGACGCAGACCGCGACCGACACGAGTTCGCTGCCGCAGACGCAGGTGCCGAACCTGCAGGCGCCGCAGGCTTCGACCACGACCCAGCAGACCGCCGCCGCGCCACAGCTCACCGCGGCGCTCGCGACCAATGTGCCGGTCGCGATGCAGGACCTCGCCGTCACCATCGCGGCGCGGGCGAACGGCGGCGCGAGCCGGTTCGAGATCCGGCTCGACCCCGCCGAGCTCGGCCGCATCGACGTCCGCATCGATGTCGACCGCCACGGCCAGGTGACGTCGCATCTCACGGTCGAGAAGCCCGAGACGCTGGCGATGCTGCGGCAGGACCAGACCCAGTTGCAGCGCGCGCTCGACAATGCCGGGCTGAAGACCGGCGACAGCGGGCTGCAGTTCAGCCTGCGCGATCAATCGTCGTCGGGTCAGCAGCAGGGCCAACAGCAGGAGAGCGGCCGTCAGGCGCAGCGGCTGGTGATCAGTGAAGAAGAGCTGCCGCCGGCGGTGACAGCCGGACGCAGCTACGGCCGCATGCTGGGTGCCAGCAGCGGCGTCGATATCAGGATCTGAGGGATCGTCATCATGTCAGTCGATGCAACCACTGCCGCGGCACCCGTCTCCGCCCCGAATCCGAACTACACGGCGAACAGCTCGAGCTCGTCCGGCAAGACGGCCGGGATCGCCGACAACTTCCAGACGTTTCTGACGCTGCTGACCACGCAGTTGAAGAACCAGAACCCGATGGATCCGCTCGACACCAATCAGTTCACCCAGCAACTGGTGCAGTTCGCCGGCGTCGAGCAGCAGCTCAAGGGCAACGAGACGTTGGCGTCGCTGCTCAAGCTGCAGACCACCTCGCAGACCACGCAGGCGATGAACTTCATCGGCGCCAATGCGGTGGTCGACGGCAGCAGCTCGCATTTCGACGGCAAGACCGCGGGCTGGTCGCTGTCGACCGAAAAGCCGGTGTCGGCGCAGGTGTCGATCCAGAGCTCGACCGGGCAGACCGTGTATTCCGGCAAGTTCACCCTCAACGCCGGCAAGAACCAGGGCTTCACCTGGGACGGCCGCGGCAACGACGGCACGCAATGGCCGGCGGGCGACTACAAGCTGTCCGTGGTCGCGACCGACGCCGCCGGCCAGACCGCCACGGTCTCCACCCAGATCCAGGGCACCATCGACTCGGTCGACGTCAGCCAGACGCCGCCGCTGCTGTCGATCGGCGGCCAGACCTTCACCCTCGACCAGATCAAGAAGGTGGTGAAGGCCGGCTCCAGCTCGACCGCGCTGTAAAGCGGCGAGCGTCGCGACAGGACGCGGCGTCGTCCCGCGAAGCGTGGCCGCTTCGCGGGGGCAATGCGTTACTGCCCGATCAGCTGATCGGCGAAGTACGCGATCGTCTTGCGATACACCAGCGCGCGATTCCATTCGCGCATCGCCTCGAAATTCGGCGTGCCTTCCTCGTAGGAGCCGCCGGCGCGCCAGCCGTTGGTCTTCAACAGATTGGCGGTCGAGGCCAGCACGTCGGGCACGCTGTGGCGCAGGTCGACGTGGCCGTTGCCGTCGAAATCGACGCCGTATTTGATGTAGGACGACGGCAGGAATTGGGTCTGGCCGAGCTCGCCCGCATAGGCGCCGACCATGTCGCGCAGCGGCAGGTCGCCGCGCTGCACGATCTTCAGCGCCGCCAGCAATTCGCCCTGGAACAGCTCGGTGCGGCGGCAGTCATGCGCCATCGTCGCCAGCACGCGAAACACCGGCAGCTTGCCCATGTCGCCCTTGCCGAAATCCGACTCCAGCCCCCAGATCGCCACCAGGATCTGCGGCGGCACGCCGAACTGGCGCTCGATCCGCGACAGCAGCGAGGCGTGACGCTGCAGCATCGCGCGGCCGCTCTTGATCCGGCCGGCGCCAACTCGCGTCGAGACATATTGCTCGAAGGTCTTGTTGAAGGTGCCGCGCTGGCGGCGATCGAACGCCAATACGGCCGGGTCCGGGGTGACGCCGCCGAGCGCCTGCGAAATCACGTCCTGCGAGATCCCGGCCTGCGAGGCTTCGGCCGACATGCTGGAGACGAAGCTGTTGAAGTCGCCGCCGCAGCGCGCGGCCTGTGCGGGCGCGGCCGCGAACAGCGCGCCGCCGACGGCGCAGGTCAGGAGGGCAAGGCGCAGGTTGGACATTTGAAACCATTCTCCAAAACGGCAGGGGCTGAAGCGGGCGGCGGAGCGAGGCTGCGTATTGATGCGTATTGCGATGACAATACGGCGAATCTAGCATTTCTGCCCTGCGGTTGCGAGGCGCCCGCCGGCGCGCCATATTGACGGCAGGAAAGATGATCGGCGGATGAACGACGGGCGCGCCGACGGATCGACCGACCGGCCTGTCGAGGAAGAGGACCGCATCATGTCCCGCGCGCTTCTGCGACAGCCGCTGTTCCGGCTGCTGGCGATCAATCTGGCGGCGGGCGTCTGCCTGGCGACGCTGCTGCTCGGCGGGCTTTTGTGGATCAATCCTGGCCATCTGCGCGAGCTGATCTTCGCCGACAGTTCGCCCGGCACCGCGCTCGGCCTGCTGCTGTTCGGCTTCGTCATCACTTTCGGCAGCGCCGCGATGGGCTCCGCCATCATGGCGATGGGTACCGACCTGCGCGGCGGCGACCGCGGCGGCAAGCGCACGCCGCTGCAGCTGACCCCCGGCGCCGAGCCGATCCCGGTGCGCGCCGAACGATCGATGCGGTCGGCGCGGCGGCAGAGCGAGCCGCGCTACTGACAGCGGCGCGGGCCGCGCGATGGCTCACGCGTAATCTGTCGACCATCATGCCCGCGCCTGTCGCGGGCATTTCGTTTTGGACCCGCTGAGACGTCAATGGCCGGGACGAGCCCGGCCATGACGACGTGGAGAGAAGAATTGCCGATCAGGCCGCGCGGCGCTGGTGCCGGCCTTCGCGGATTTCCTCGATGATCTTCGCCGAGAACGCCTCGAGGTCGCCCGGATTGCGCGAGGTGATTACGCCGTTGTCGGTGACGACGGCGGAGTCTTCCCACTTGGCGCCGGCATTGATCACGTCCTGCTTGATCGAATGGTACGACGTCATCTTGCGGCCCTTGGCGATCCCGGTCTCGATCAGCAGCCACGGCGCGTGGCACACCGCGGCGACCGTCTTGCCGGCGTCGAAGAACGCCTTGATCAGCTTCAGCGCGTCGGCATCGACGCGGAGCAGATCCGGATTGATCTGGCCGCCCGGCAGCACGATCGCGTCGTAGTCGTCGGCCTTCACCGCTCCGAGCGCCTTGTCGACCTTGACCGGCCGGCCCCAATCCTTGCCGCTCCAGCCTTTGATCTCGCCCTGCTCCGGCGACACGATATCGACCTGCGCGCCGGCTGATTTCAGCCGGTCGCGCGGGACTTCGAGTTCCGACTGTTCGAAGCCGTTTGTGGCGAGAATGAGCACGCGCTTGCCATCGAGTTGGCCTGCCATGGATGAACTCCGTATCCGATTTCGTTGCGCCCCGCCCTGCTCGGCTAATCGACAGCGGGCGTGATCGTTCCGGACGGCGTAGCCCTGTCCGCACGATCAACGCTCTGCGATAACGGGTCGTCCGCTTTCGCGGGCAGCGCCGTCATTGCCGGGCTTGACCCGGCAATCCATCTTGTTCGCAAGATGATCTTCGTTCAGCGCGCTTCGCGCGCGATGGATCCGCGGGCCTTCGCCGCGCAGAAGGGGCTTCGGCCCCGCAGGCGGGTCAAGCCCGCGCATGACGAGAGTGGAGGTGGCAAGCGCACCGCCTCTCCACGATTTCCGATTCGATTATCAAACAGCCACGGCTCTTCGTTCTCGCGGCTCCACCGAGCCCGAGGTTTGCACCCGTCGCTATCGCAGCGAGGGGTGGGGGCGCGCCGGTCGGCGCAAAGGTGGTGAGGTTCGCGATGGCTTTGCGGACCGTCGCGCAACGCCTTCCGGCGCGCCCACCGCGGCGATTTTGGGCATCGGGACCGTTCTTCCGGGAACACAGCGGAGCGGGATCTCCCCGGCCTTGCTGCGCCCGTCCAGCCACGAAAGCGGCAGCCGCTCGTAGTAGCGGCGGACGGTGACCTCTGCCTCCCGGACGTGCGGGTGCGAACCGCAACGCGCAGGACGCCGCGTCCGTCCGACTTCGCCAGCGCCATGCCGGCTTCGTCGAACTATCGTGCTGACCGGTTTCCCGGCCCGCCGATCTGTCCCGCTTGTACGACGCCTCGCGAAGCGCCCCTCACGGACAGGACGATGCGGACTATAATCATAATAGGATTATTGTCAAGAGGCCGCTTCGCCGGTCCCATCCGCTTCGGCCTCGTCGGCCGCCGCCGGCCAGAACACGGTCAGCCACACCGTCGGCGCGCCCGCCGCAGTCGCCTCGACGCGGTGGCGGCAATGGGCGGGAATGTCGACCCAGGCGCCCCGGGTCAGCGCGACGTCGCGGCCGTCGTCGAAGCGGAGCGTTGCGGCGCCCGACAGCAGCACCACGAATTCGTCCTCGGCCTGGTCGTACCAGAAGCCCTCGGGGCTGGACTGGCCGAAAGAGACGATGCGCTCGATGCGGACGCCGCCGCGCGCCAGCAGCGTATCGAGCGCTTCGTCCGGGCCGGCCGCGGGCAGCGGCTGCAGCAAATCTCCGTGTTGCATTGCGATCGTCCTTTGCGCCTGAGCCGGCCGGCGCGCCGCGCCGGGCGATGGTCCTTGTGTTTTGCCGCGGCCCGTTTCATACCGCATTCGCCCGCGCCGGCCGCTCGCCGACGCGCCCCGCACCGGCGGCTCGGGGCTCCCGACCAAGGGACGATCCGGCCGCCGCGCGCTGTTTGTCCGACGTCAAAGCAGACGCCGGTCAATCGGCGTCGGATACCGCGGGGCGCGGCGGATCGCCAACGGCCGGCGGTCCTCACTCAGCCATTCCGACCGGAGCCTTCCGTGCGCCCTGCCGTCATTGCCGCGACCGGCCTCTACACCCCGCCCGACAGCATTTCAAATGCGGAACTTGTCGAGGCCTTCAACGCCTATGTGGCGAACTTCAACGCCGCCAACGCCGCCGCGATCGCCGCCGGCTCGGTCGAGCCGCTGCAGCCGTCCTCCGCGGAATTCATCGAGAAGGCCTCCGGCATCAAGTCGCGCTACGTGGTGGCGAAGCCCGGCATCCTCGACCCCGAGCTGATGCGGCCGGTGATCCCGGAGCGGCCGAACGATCAGATCTCGATCCTCGCCGAGATCGCCGTGAAGGCCGCCGAACAGGCGCTGGAGCGCTGGGGCAAGCCGCGCGAGCGGATCGGCGCGGTGCTGTGCGCCTGCTCCAACATGCAGCGCGCCTACCCGGCGATGGCGGTCGAGGTGCAGGACGCGCTCGGCATCGGCGGCTTCGGCTTCGACATCAACGTCGCCTGCTCGTCGGCGACCTTCGGCATCAAGACCGCGGCGGATTTCATCGCCACCGGCTCGGCCGACGCGGTGCTGATGGTCAATCCGGAGATCTGCTCGGGGCACCTGAATTTCCGCGACCGCGACAGCCATTTCATCTTCGGCGACGTCGCCACCGCGGTGATCGTCGAGCGGGCCGACGAGGCCAGGGACGGCTGGGCGATCCTCGGCACGCGGCTGAAGACGCAGTTCTCCAACAACATCCGCAACAATTCCGGCTTCCTGAACCGCGCCTGGCCGGAAGGCCGCGACCTCGCCGACAAGCTGTTCGTGCAGCAGGGCCGCAAGGTGTTCAAGGAAGTGGTGCCGATGGTCTCCGAAATGATCATCGACCACGCCGGCGAGCTCGGCATCGACCCGCACGGCCTGAAGCGGATGTGGCTGCACCAGGCCAACATCAACATGAACGAGATCATCGGCCGCAAGGTGCTGGGGCGCGATCCGACCCCGCAGGAAAACGTGATCATTCTCGACAGCTACGCCAACACCTCGTCGGCCGGCTCGATCATCGCCTTCCACAAGAACTCGGACGATCTCGCGCAAGGCGATCTCGGCCTGATCTGCTCGTTCGGCGCCGGCTATTCCGCCGGCACGGTGTTCGTGCAGAAGCGCTGAGGCGAAGCGGGGCTGCCTCTTTCGCTGACGCGGAGCGGACCTTGAGGCAGAGCGGACAGCGCTTCGCCAGACTCCTTGGCGGCACACACAGCCCCTCATGGTGAGGAGCCCGGCGTAGCGCAGCGCAGCCGGGCATCTCGAACCATGAGATGGTCTGCGCGGCCGCTGCCACGCGTGGCCCATCCTTCACGCCGTCTCTCCGTCATTGCGAGGAGCGAAGCGACGAAGCAATCCCAACTTGACGCGTTCCGCAGCTCCTGGATTGCTTCGCTTCGCTCGCAATGACGTCGAAAGTCCTTCAATTCACTGCTGACTTTCTCGCGCTCCGATCGGCGATGATGCATCGCCCGCGCTTGCACCGCCTTCGCTCGCGCCTATCTCCCGAGCATCGCCACATGCCCGAGGAGACTGCCGTGTCGCATCCCGCCATCGCCAAGGACAATGTCGCGGTCATCACCGGCGGCGCGTCGGGAATCGGGTTCGCTGCCGCCAAGCGCTTCCTGCAGGCGGGGATGAAGGTGGCGATCGCCGATATCGGCGCCGATCATCTGGCGCGCGCCGAGGAGCTGCTGGCCAACGCCGCCGCGGGCGAGGTGCTGGCGCTGCAGACCGACGTGTCGCGGCCGGAGCAGCTCGAGGCGTTGCAGGCCGCGGTGATCGCCCGGTTCGGCGGCGTCGACGTGCTGATGAACAATGCCGGCATCGAGCCGAACAGTTCGGCGCTCGGCCCGCGCGACGCCTACGAGCGGATCATCGGCGTCAATCTGTGGGGCGTCATCCACGGCACGCAGATCTTCGCGCCCGGCATGATCGCGCGCGGGCGGCCCGGGCTGATCATCAACACCGGCTCCAAACAGGGCATCACCACGCCGCCCGGCAATCCCGCCTACAACGTCTCGAAGGCCGGCGTGAAGGCGTTCACCGAGGCGCTGGCGCACGAGCTGCGCAACACCGCCGGCTGCGCGGTCACCGCGCATCTGCTGATCCCCGGCTTCGTGTTCACCGCGCTGACGGCGCGCGGCCGCAGCGAGAAGCCGGCCGGTGCCTGGACGCCGGACGAGACCATCGACTTCATGCTGGCGCGGCTGGCGGAGCGCGACTTCTACATTCTGTGCCCGGACAACGACGTGCCGCGCGACCTCGACGAACGCCGCATCGCCTGGGCGGCCGGCGACATCATCGAGAATCGCCCGGCGCTGTCGCGCTGGCACAAGGACTACGCGGACGCGTTCAAGGCGTTCGTCGAGGGCAAGTAAGCGGACGGCAGCGCTGCGCGGCTCGCTGGCGTTTCGATCCGTCATGGCCGCGCTCGGCACGGGCATCCACGTCCTGCAAGCTGGGCCCGGACCAAAGACGTGGATGGCCATGTCCCCGGGCTAAACAATGACCCCGGCCATGACGAAGAATGTACTACGCGGCGCGCTGCTTGATCTTCCTGATCTCGCGCATCTGCGCCGAGAAATCCTCCAGCGCGGCGGCGGCCTGCTCGCTCAGGCCCTCGCGCGGAAACTCCTTCACCAGCACTTCGAGCGCCTCGCCGATCCGGCCGATCTGGCGGCCGTAGGAGCCGACCTCGTCGAGGATCGCGGTTTCCGTCTGCGGCGCGCTGGAGCGGCCGAGATTGATGCTGAACAGGCTGAACTGATTGCCCATCAGCGTGGTGATGAAGCGCCACGGATTGATCGCCTGCGCCACGCCGCCGGACCACGGCCCGAAGCCGCCCGAGGCGACCGGCGTGTCGGAGTCGTTGATCGAGAGAGGCGCGAGCATCTGGGCCATGGGGCGCTCCTGGAAATCGGGCTGGTGAAAGGATGGCGTCACGAATGGCCGCCATGCTAGCGCGATTCCGCGGCCGGCGACGTCCGGTTTGAGACGGACACGCGGCGATCGGCGCCGGCCCAGCCGCGCCGTGCACATCGGACGCGATGCGGCGCCCGCCGCGCTGCAGCTCAGGCCCGGGCCTTCATCACCGCGTCGAGCGCGGCCCCGGCGCCGGCGTCGGACATCACGAACCGGTTGCGGCCGGCGCGCTTGGCGGCGTAGAGCGCCGCATCCGCCTCCGCAAAGGCGGCGTCGATCGAGCTGCCCGAGACGACCCGGCAGGCGCCGATGCTGACCGTCAGCGCAATGTCCCGACCATCGTCGGAGCGGATCGGCGTGGCATTCATCGCGGCGACCATTCGCTCGCACAGCAGCCGCAGGCCGTCCTGGTCGCAGTCCTCGACCAGCGCGACGAACTCGTCGCCTCCCCAGCGGGCGCAGGTATCGCTCGCGGTCAGCAGCGGCGCCAACCGCCGCGCGGTTTCGCACAGCAGACGATCGCCGGCCAGATGGCCGAACGCATCGTTGACGTCCTTGAAGTCGTCCAGATCGATCAGCAGCAGCCCGGCCGACCTCGGCACCAAGGGGGACTCGGCCAGCCACCGCTCGAACACCTGGGTGAAACCCCGCCGGTTGGGAATCTCTGTCAGCAGATCGATATTGGCGAGATGCCGCAGCTTCTCGGTCCGCTCGTCGACCAAATCTTCGAGAATGCGCGTGTGGTCGCGCACGGCGTGCGCCATGCCGGACAATGTCCGCGACAGCCGGCCGATTTCATCGCTGCCGCGATCGACCACGATATTGTCGAAGTCGCCGGCTTCGACGCGCCGCGCGGCTGCCTCGACGGTCGCCAGCCGATCGAGCACGACGCGCCGGAACAGGATGGTGACGAGCGCGACCGCAGCGGTCATCATCACGATCAGCAGCAGCGCGATCGGGGTGAACAGGCGACGATCGATGATGGCGTCGATGTCCATCAGCGTCACGTTGAACCAGCCCAGCCGATCGAGATAGCCGACGCCGACCAGGTACTCGCGCCCGCCGATGTCCATGAAGCGCGATTCGACCGCCGCGGGGCCGGCGGAGACGCGCTGCATCATCGCGGCGAGTTCGCCGGCGTCGGCCGGTTTGTCGACCTGCTGGAAGATCGTCTTCTTGGTCTTGGTGTCCTTGGTGAGGCTGTGGAAATCGACCATCCCCGGATCGCGGTGCGCCTGGATGGCCCCGGCGCGATCGACGAACATGCTGGTGATGCCGATCTGCGGCAGCGCCACCACCTCGCGGATGAATTCGCTGAGGTCGACGCCGGTGCCGATCACGCCGAGAATGCGGCCTTGGTCAGTGATGACGCAATTGATCCAGACTTTGGTGACGGCGAGATTGTCGTCGCGGTCGACGTTGAGCTGGCAGGCCTGACCGGCCGCGATCGTCTTGAAGTACCAGCCGTCGCGCGAATTGTCGCGCTTGACCTGATAGCGGAGCTGGTTGCCGTTGTAGTTGTTGGCCGCATCGTTGAAGTAGTAATTGCCCGACTCGTGCACGACGAAGAAATAGCTCTTGTCGTGAAACGACAGCCGGTAGTGCTCGAGTTCGGCCAGCCCGCGCACGGTCTTGTCGGGATCGGCCTCGTCGCGGGCCCAGGCGCGAACCGCCGGCGAGCGGGCGACCGTCTCGGCCAGCGAGACCTCGCGGATCAGCGCCTCGAGGCCGCGGTAGCGGTCGAACAGCACCTGCTTCTCGGCGAACAGCGTGCCGAGCGCGACGACGGTCTTGCGGGTCAGAAACTCGAACGCGACATAGGCCGGCAGGGCGACCAGGCTGAACACGCAGATCGTCACAACCAGAAACCGAGTCTTGAGACTGGTCGCAATCTGATTCCAGAGCGCGTGCATCGTGCTTCGTGTCATCCCCGCCGAAACAGACCGTCGTTGCGGGCGACCGCCGATCGCGGCTGCGCCGGAACCATCGAATACGATCAAAATCTGAAGGCTTCACTAATGGTTTACGCTCTCGTGCACGAGCTGCGCGCCGCCGCCACGGCTCATCCGATCCGGTCGAATTCCACCCGGGCCGTGGTGCCCGGCCCGGTCTCGTAGACGATGCGGCCGCCGAGCTGGGCGGCGAGGCTGTGGACGATCTTCAGGCCGAGGCTCCTGCTGTGCTCGGGCGTCGCGGCCGTCGCCATGCCGCGGCCGTCGTCGGCGATGGTGAACACCATGTGGTCGCCGTGCTGCACCAGCCGCAGCGCGATGGCGCCGCGGCCGTCCGGGAAGGCGTGCTTCAGCGCGTTGGTGATGACTTCGACCGCGATCAGCGACAGCGGCGTCAGCTGGTCGAGGCCGAACTGCACCGGCGGCATGTCGATGCTGAAGCGGACGTCCTTGGCGCCGGCGGCCTCGGCGAGGTTGGCGCACAGCTCCTGGAAGAACTCGCCGACCGGGCGGGTGACGTTGACCGGATCGTACAGATGCCGGTGCAGCCGCGACATGGTGTCGAGCCGGACGCGGGCGTCGTCGAGCGCGGTCAGCATCGCGGCCGGATCCTGGCCGGCGCGCTTGGAATAAAGCCGCAGCATCGCAGAGACGAACTGCATGTTGTTGGCGACGCGGTGCTGCAGCTCCTGGAACATCGTCCGCTGCCGTTCGTACAGCAGCGCGGTCTCCTCGGCGTCGGCGCGCAGCCTTGCCGCGGCCAGATGCATGATGTGGATCAGCGCGATGTCGACCGCGACGATGAACACGTAGAAGCCGAGCGCGATCGCCGTCGGCGGCGACAGGTCGAAATCGTAGAACGGCGGGATGAAGAAGTACCACGCCGCCAGCCCGCTCAGCGCCGCGCAGACGATGCCCGGGCGCAGGCCGAAGAAGAACGCCGTCAGCACCACCGCGGGGAAGAAGGTGAGATAGGGGAAGCCGGCCGGCAGCGCCGCATCGAAGGCGAAGCGCAGCGCCAGCGCCGCCGCCGCGAAGCCCACCCCCGCCAGATCGCCGAGCCAGCCGAGCGAGCGCAGCCGCCGCGTGGCGTGGATGATGTCCCAGACTTTCAGACGATGCAGGGTCGGCTCCGCGGGATTCGGCATGAGGAAGCCGACTTTATGGCGGAAACCGTGGCAAAAGGACAGGCGGCAGCGGCCCGCGCGCCGGCTTGCGGCCATTCGGCGCGCGCCCGCCGGGCGGCCGCGCCGGCCCCGCTCCGCGAGACTCGCCGCGACGAAAGCGCCGCGCAGGTCGGCGCGGCGTTCGCCCGGCGCGCCTGCGCGCGGAGCGACGTCATCATCCCGGCCTGGCGCCTTTGAGTGGGGTGCAGACATGCGGCATCGCCCCTGTTGTTTGAACGGCGCGGGGGCGCCGAGGGGGTTGGTGCGAACGGGCGACCTGCCCCTTCGCCGCGCCACAAACGAGGGCGCGCGGAACGCCGGACGCACGATGCGTCCGCAGCCTCATGCGCAAAAGTAAAAAGCGCATGAGTTAGAAACCACGAAAGCACCGAGACGTCCGGCGTTCCGCACGCGGTGGGCTTCCGGCTTGCTTCGTGCTCTCCCCGGTGGCGATTGATACGCTTGGGTTCGTCACCGTCGGGACTGAGCGGAGCGGACGCAAGCGTCCGGACCTTCGACTCCTGCGGCCGGTCGGCGTGCAGGCGCTCCGTCCCTTGACGCCAGCGACGGGCGTCAGGACCACACGACTTGGGCCGGCGCGCAAAGGCGATGCAGATGGGGCGCATCTCCGCCCCGGCCCGCACCGCACAGCGTCGTCGTCCGCGCGTCGTTCGGCGGCTCCATAGGCCCCGAGGCCGAGCCCTGCGGACTCCCTGCCTCGCGGCCCCCAACCGCCTCCCTCCGCGCCGACGCTGCCGCGTCCACCGCACCCCGCCCCGCGACTAGTGACGATCGCGAGCCGCCCCTCGTTTGGTGAGGCGGGATGGATAGGAATATATGCAATATAGGATAATTGTCAAGAGCGACGATCACTTAAACCTCGGCATATCCAAGGCGCGAGCACCCAATCGCTTCAGCTCACTGCTGTCGTAGTACGGAAACGGCAATGATCTCCGCAAGAGTATGACACAATTCAAAAGATAGACCGCTATTGCATATCCGATTGCAGCGTATGACCATGCGCCTAGCATAGGGGCCTTCCAAACCTCAGTGATAATTATCCATTGGACAACAAACGATACAGCGATCAAGCTACCAAACACAGAAGCTAAAAGAGGAAAGAAAATGAACGCGTAAACTCCTCTTGGAATACGCTCGAATATCCAATCGTCAAACTCCCTGGGAAGATACACACGAAAATTGAAAGCCCTTGGAGCCGCAAACGCTGCAAAATGCCGAAAAGCCTCGGGCGACTTTCGCTTCTGAATTTCCGTTATCATATGAATTGCAGTATCCCGAGCGCTCAAAAGCAACATAGCAAACATTGCCGCAGTCACCGACAGTGCAAGCAGAACCTCCCGCAAACCAACAATATTCTTTAGATCGACTCCAAGAACATGGAACGTCACGTCTTCAGAGACAAATCCGACGAGCAGGAAAACAACTAGAGTGAATTGAATTGTAAGCAATTTGATGATCCACTCTTCCTGCTGCTTTATCGGCACAGCAAGGCTATCCACAAATTCTTTGCAGAAAAACTCTTGCGCATCCGGACTTCTAAATGCGCTTTCAATATCGGCAGAGACTCGCTGATTGTATGTCATCCAACGAATTTGCTTCTTCATTTCAGAAAGCCGCCCCGAACTGCCCCAAGCCTAGGCACGAAATAACCCATAGGACGGATTAGCCGAACGCGTAATCCGCTGCGATCGGAGCGGCGAGTTACGGCTTCGCCTAACCCACGCTACGGCCCTTCGGATTCCCATGCCGCACTAACACCACCCAGAGAGCCAAAGCTCAACTTAAATACACGAAAGACGAGCAGCTAGCCGCTCATCTATTTTTAGTTTACGACCATCACTCGCCCGCCACACCAGGTCTCCGCCGCAGCTACTCTCTCGATCATAATAGAATACGTGAGATTTCTCCCCTGAGGTGCCTGCCTCCGAAACGACATAAATCACATAGCTTTCTCGATGCTCTGTCGATCTCATCTTTTGATATTCATTGGGTGTAAGCTCGACGGCGACCTGCCTCCCGCTGAGACCTTTCACCTCTACTAACAAACAATGGCCATTTACGTCGGTGACTGTCAGGTCCCAGCCGACACCATCCTTTTCAACAGACCTGACATTCCGCCCCCCACC
Organism: Rhodopseudomonas palustris; assembly: GCA_016215605.1. GTDB lineage: Bacteria > Pseudomonadota > Alphaproteobacteria > Rhizobiales > Xanthobacteraceae > Rhodopseudomonas > Rhodopseudomonas palustris_L. Next base: position 11,794 of record JACRJB010000014.1, on the reverse strand, counting down.
TTCTTCGGAGCGATAAAAATGCACGGCGTGCCTTACAGCGGCCAACTCGATTTTCTTCCGCGCCTCGGCGTCATTCTGCTTTGGCGAACCACGCTCTTTGCTGACACCAGGTCGGCCGCTGACTATGTATTTACGGACACGCTCTCTAAATTGGTCAGTCCCCCCATACCATATTGGACTCTGACCTAGGTTTCCTACCTTCTTCTCCGTCGGCACGATAAACAGCCGCCGCTCTACAGGAAGCAAAATAGCATTGGCCGGGTCCGTCTCTATCCAATAACTGATCTGAATATTCCCCCTCTTTAGGGAAATTGGATTCTCTTTAGCATGTACTGTTGCACTCAAGTACCAACCGACAATATATGTTATCCCATTCTGGGGACTTCTGGCGATCCAGACCACCGTCACTCCCTGCAATGATGCGAATGAAGCGGAAGATCCCAACGTCCTTAAATTGACCTGCCTTGATCCAGGAATGTAGCCATACATTACTCCGCGATAGGGCATAAAATTCCATGCCTCGTATCCGATTTTGTGTGTTTTCAGATACCCGTGCCCCCCTAATGTCGGATCATCATCGGCCGGGCCTCGATAATTGACCATCCAACCAACATTAACAAATAAGATCGGATTCTGTCGCATAGCCGCTTCGCCCATAAATTAGTTCAGCTCAAAGATCGATTTGTATAACATCGGGATAAATCGACGGTAAGTATAGGAAGTTCTCAGAACGATCAAAGCCATCACAACGTACTAGTCGACCTACAGTGACTGGGAATGCCCGGCCCTACATTAAGCCTGTGGAGCGGATTTTCCGAAAGGCGTCGTCACCGCAATGACGGCTTACAGCTTCCCCTACAACCCTCACTCCGCCGCCACGCGGGACAGTTCGCCCGCGTCCCGGAGTTTGATAGTGAGCTGGATCGGGTCGAGGTCGAAGCCGTTGGGCCAGGTCGGCGCGCCCATCTCGACGAAGGCGCGGGCGAAGGTGGCGGGATCGCGGAGCAGCGCCGGCATCGGGCCGTCGGCGTTCAGGATATCCGCCAGATCGCGCACGTCTTCGCTTTCGTCGGTGAAGCGCAGCCACAAGCGGCGGTCATCCAGCGGCCCTTCTCTTATACTTGCGGATTCAGTGCTCGTGTCGCCCTCACCCCGGCCCTCTCCCGCAAGCGGGAGAGGGGGCGCGCTGCGGCGGGGGATGGGCGCGGAGCGGATATCGCTCGCAGGGCGGATGAGCCGACGCCTTGATCCGAAGCCGTCGTTCGACCGTCAGGCCAGGGGGTATGGGTCCCCGCCTGCGCGGGGACGACGAGATGGGAGGCTGCTCGGCATGTAAAGCGTCAATTTACAGACGACGCCACCATCCGGTATCTTGCGGTCCGTGAGAATTCGGAATGTCCTGCACAAAGGGCTCCGGCGCCTCATCGAAGAGGACGACGCCGGAGGGATTCAGGCGGCCATCGCGGACAAGCTGCGCCGCATGATTTCGTTTCTGCAGGACATGGAGCGGGAGGACGAACTCCGAACCGTGCCGAGCTGGAAGGCGCACAAGCTCAGCGGCGATCGCAAGGGGACATGGAGTCTGTTCGTCACCAAGAACTGGCGGCTGACCTTCCGGATCGACAAGGACGGGATCGAGATCATCGACCTCGACTACGAGGATTATCACTAGGATGCTTGCATGAAACGGACGACGCGCGCGAACACGGATGTTCGGATGAAAAGCCCGGTCCACCCCGGCGGCTTCGTCAAGCACGAGATCATCGACCCGCTCGATCTGTCGGTCACCGAGGCCGCCAAGGTTCTCGGTGTCACCCGCCAGGCGCTGTCAGCCGTGCTGAACGAGCGCGCCTCGCTCTCGTCCGAGATGGCGCTGCGGATCGAAAAGGCGTTCGGCGTGTCGATGGACACCTTGATGCGCATGCAGAACAGCTTCGACATCGCGCAGGCGCGCAAGCGCTCCGGCGAGATCAAGATCGCGCGCTACGCGGGCGCGGCGGAATAGCACCGCAGGTTCGGCCGGCGCGTCTCCCCTCCCCCTTGCGGGGAGGGTCGGGGGTGGGGGTCCGCGGGCAGTGCGGATGAACGGTTCGCCACCCCGCTCGCTCCGCGAGCGACCCTCCCCCTCCAGGGGAGGGTGAGCCTCGCAGCGCATGTGGGCCGGATGGAGCGCAGCGAAATCCGGAGCCTGCTGTTTGTCCCGGATTGCGCTTCGCTTCGTCCGGGCTACAGGGCTTGAAAGCTTCGACTCGAAGCCGCCGCTCAAAACGCTTTCGGCAGCCCGGCCTGGCGCAGGATGGCGTTCGCGGTGTGACGGCTGGGGATGCCGATCGGCACGGCGAAATTGCGATCGGTGATGGGGCTGTGCCAGATCTCGTGGCTTCCCTTGCCCTGCCGGACCATCGCGCAGCCGGCGGCGCGCAGCAGCTCTCTCAGTTCGCGGTCGAACTGCGGCGCCATCAGGCCGCCGACAGCGCTTCACGCAAGGCGGTGATCTGCAAAAACACCGCCGCCGGATCGACGCCGGGATGATTGTCCGGCAGCAGATCCAGCGTGATGGCTTCCATCTTGGCGAGCAGTTCGTCGAGCGTCGGCGCATCGGCCGCGGCCGGAATCTCGTCGCAATGGCCGCTCCAGACGCCGGCGTCGGCGTCCCAGACGGCGGACACGGTGAAGATCACCGGTTTCGACATCGTCGCCTCGTCTCGCTTGCCGGCGTCAGGTGCGGACTCGAGCCCGGCGTCCATCTTGAAGAGGGATGGGTTGCCGGGTCAAGCCCGGCAACGACAGTGAGGACAGATTGATCGCCTCAGTTATCCAAAGAAGCTCCGCATCCGGCTTCGCCAAACGGCTTCGCCGGACACGGTCCGGGTTGTTAGTTGTCGAGGAACGATCGCAGCTTCCGCGACCTTGACGGATGCTTCAGCTTGCGCAGCGCCTTGGCTTCGATCTGGCGGATGCGCTCTCTCGTCACCGAGAACTGCTGGCCGACTTCTTCCAGCGTGTGGTCGGTGTTCATGCCGATGCCGAAGCGCATGCGCAGCACGCGTTCTTCGCGCGGGGTCAGCGAGGCGAGCACGCGCGTGGTGGTTTCGCGCAGGTTCGACTGGATCGCGGCGTCGATCGGCAGCACCGCGTTCTTGTCCTCGATGAAGTCGCCGAGATGGCTGTCCTCTTCGTCGCCCACCGGGGTTTCGAGCGACAGCGGCTCCTTGGCGATCTTGAGGACTTTCCGCACCTTCTCCAGCGGCATGCCGAGCTTCTCGGCGAGTTCTTCCGGGGTCGGCTCGCGGCCGATCTCGTTGAGCATCTGGCGCGAAGTACGCACGATCTTGTTGATCGTCTCGATCATGTGCACCGGAATGCGGATGGTGCGGGCCTGGTCGGCGATGCTGCGCGTAATCGCCTGCCGGATCCACCACGTCGCGTAGGTCGAGAACTTGTAGCCGCGGCGATACTCGAACTTGTCGACCGCCTTCATCAGGCCGATGTTGCCCTCTTGAATGAGATCGAGGAACTGCAGGCCGCGGTTGGTGTATTTCTTGGCGATCGAGATCACGAGACGCAAATTCGCCTCGACCATTTCCTTCTTGGCCTGACGGGCTTCGCGCTCGCCCTTCTGCACACTGTGCACGATCTTGCGGAATTCGCCGATCTCGAGGCCGGTCAATGCGGCCATCGACTGGATCTCCTGGCGCAGCTCCTTGATCCGGTCCTTCTCGTGGTGGACGAAGTTCTTCCAGCCCTTGGCGGACAGTTTCGAGACGCGGTTGAGCCAGCGCGGATCGAGCTCCGAGCCCTGATAGTTGCGCAGGAAGTCGTCGCGCGCGACGCCGTGGCTGTCGCCGAGGCGCAGCAGCCGGCCTTCGAACGACACCAGCTTCTTGTTGATGTCGTAGAGCTGCTCGACCAGCGAATCGATGCGGGCCTGGTTGAGCCGCAGCGACTTCACCTCGACGATGATCTCGTCCTTGAGCTTCTTGTACTTGCGTTCTTGAGAGGGCGACAGCTGCTCGTTCTGCAGCTGGTTGGCGATGTCCTGCTCCTGCAGCTTGCGCAGCTTCTTGTAGTTGTCGGCGATCTTGTCGAAAGTCTCGACCACCTTCGGCTTGAGCTCTGCCTCGATCGCGGCGAGCGACATCTGGTTCTCGAACTCGTCGTCGTCCATGTCGCCTTCGGCGGCGCCTTCAGCGCCGCCCTCGGCCGGAGCCTCGGCGGGCGCGCCGCGCTGCGCCGGACGGAACGGGGTCGGCTGCGGCGGCGCGGCCGGCGGCGCGACATGCGCGGGCGCCCCGCTTTCGCCTTCGGCCGAAGCCTCTTCGCCGCCCTCGCCGCCGGCCATCGCCGGGTTCATGTTGGCCTTGGCGTCGGGGCCCGCATAGGTGGCTTCGAGATCGATGATGTCGCGAAGGAAGATCTTTCCTTCGTTGAGCTCGTCGCGCCAGATGATGATCGCCTGGAAGGTCAGCGGGCTTTCGCACAGCCCTGCGATCATCGCCTCGCGGCCGGCCTCGATCCGCTTGGCGATGGCGATTTCGCCCTCGCGCGACAGCAGCTCGACGGTGCCCATCTCGCGCAGATACATCCGGACGGGATCGTCGGTGCGCTCGCCGGGCTCGGACTTCTTGGTCTCGGTAACCGCCTTCGCGGTGACCTCGACGAGGTCGTTATCGGGCTCTTCCTCGGCCTCGTCCTTGGCTTCCTCGTCCTCGCTGTCGCTTTCTTCCGCCTCGGACACGTTGATGCCCATATCGGACAGCATCGACATGATGTCCTCGATCTGCTCCGGCGAGGTGGTGTCGGACGGCAGCACTTCGTTGAGCTGATCGAAGGTCACGAAGCCGCGCTTCTTGGCCTGCTTGATCATCTTCTTGACGGCCGCGTCCGACAGGTCGAGGAGCGGCGAGGGAGCGTCGGCGGAGTCCTTCTCCGGCGCGTCGGCCTTGTCGTCCTTTTCCTTGTCTTTCAACTGAACCGTCTTCGCCTTGCTGGCCATTCACTGCTCCTGAACGCGCGCATGACGATCGCGTCGCCGCGCCGTCATCAAAAACTTGCCTTGCCGGGTGAGACACGCAAAGGGCGGCGCTCGCCTGCGCCACCCGTCACGATCCCGCTTGCTGGTTTCCCAAAATGGTCGCCCGAAGGCCTTCTACCGGAATGCCGTTAAGCCCTTACTAACCCTGTTTTTGCAGCCTGGACGGGGATTTGGCGAGTCTTTATCGCGGATCTCGCCGAATGGCCCGTCCCGAACCTCGGTCAGACGCTCCGATGGAACCGGCCGGACGACTGCCCGAACCCCTCGATCAGCGCCTCAGTCCCTTCCACTTCCGAGAGCCGCGCCTTGACGTCCCTCAACCAGGCGACGTTGGCCTCGCTGCCGTCTTCACCCAAAGCCAGCTCGGCATCCTTCAGTTCTCTAAGTAAGGAGTGTGATTGTCGATGCAAGGCAACGAGTTGCTGCCACGTCGAAAGAACGTCCTCAGGCGCCGCCGCGGGCCCGGCGCCCCACACCGCCTGGGTCGTGATCGCGCGCTCAAGTCGTTGTAATTGCTCGGATAAACCGGCCTTGGCGAGGTCGGCGCGGAGCTTTTCGGATTGCCCGGCCGGATCGTCGCCATGGTGGTGGTCGGCGGCGAAGGCGGCGATGATCGCCGCCCGCAGCCGGTGCGCCTCCGGATGGGCGAATTCCAGCGCCGCGACCTCTTCGAGGTGGTCGTGCAGCAACCAGGGGTGGTTGAGCAGCGATTGCAGGATCAGCGCCTCGCGCCGCGACAGCGCACTGCGCTGGCCGCGCATGATCGGGCTCGACGCCAGATCGGGGCTGGCGACCTGATACGGCCCCCGCCCGAGCGGTGGAGAACTGAGGCCGGCCTGCCGGGGCTGCGGCGCGAAACGGCCGCCGCCCTGTGGAAAACCTCCGCGCGGCGGAAACCGGCGGCCCGAATCAGCGCCGCCGCGATAGCCGCCGCCACCACCGCGGAAGCCTCCTCCGAAGCCGCCAGCGGGCGCGAACGCCGCGCGCAGCCGCTCGGCCCAGTCCTGGCGATAATAGCGCCGCACCACCTCGTCGCGGATGCCGTTCGCCAGCTCGTTGATCCGCGCCTCCAGCGCCGCGCGCCGCTCCGGCGTGCCGAAGCTGCCGCCCTCGGCCTCGCGCGACCACAATAGATCGGCGAGCGGACGGGCGATGCCGATCACCTCCTCGATCGCCAGCCGTCCGCCAGCGCGGGCGAGATCGTCGGGGTCCTGGCCTTCCGGCAGCAGCGCGAAGCGCAGGCTCTTGCCGGGCTTGAGATGCGGCAGCGCCAGATCGGCAGCGCGATACGCCGCCTTCTGGCCGGCGCGGTCGCCATCGAAACACAGGATCGGCTCGTCGGCCATCTTCCACAGCAGCTGCAGTTGGTTCTCGGTCAGCGCGGTGCCGAGCGGCGCGACGGTGGCGTTGAAGCCCGAGGTGACCATCGCGATGACGTCGACATAGCCTTCGACGACGATCACGGAGGCGCCGTCGTGCGCGGCTTTGCGCGCCGTCGCGTAGTTGTAGAGGTTGTCGCCCTTGTGAAACAGCGGCGTCTCGGGCGAGTTCAGATACTTCGCCGCGACGTCCTTCTCCAGCGCGCGGCCGCCGAACGCGATCACCCGGCCGCGGATGTCGGTGATCGGAAACATCACCCGGTCGCGGAATTTGTCGAACGGCACCGGGATGTCGTCGCCGGCCGACAGCAGCCCGGCCTCGACCATGCTCTCGACCGAGACGCCGAGCTTGCCGAGATGCTCCTTCAGCGCGAAGCGATCCGGCGAGGCGTAGCCGAGGCGAAACTTGACCTGGGTCGACGGCAGCATGCCGCGATCGGTCAGATAGCCGCGGGCGCGGGCGCCGGCGCGCGAGGCGAGATTGTCGGCGAAATACACCGCCGCCAGCTCCATCACGTCGTACAGCGAGCGGCGGCGCTGCTCCTGGCGCGCGGCGTCCGGGGTCGCGGCGGGCAGCGGCAGGCCGGCCATCGCCGCCAGCCGCTCGACCGCCTCGGGGAAATCCACCCCGTCGGTCTGCATGACGAAGTCGAAGATCGAGCCGTTCTTGCCGGACGAGAAGTCGAACCACGCCTGCTTCTCGTCATTGACGAAGAACGACGGGGTCTTCTCCTGCTGGAACGGCGACAGCCCCTTCCACTCCCGCCCCGCCTTCTTCAGCTTGACCCGGCGGCCGACCACCTCCGACACCGTCAGCCGGGCTTTCAGCTCGTCGAGAAATTGCGGCGTGAAGCGCATGGACAACCTGGCATCACCCGGGGCGCTAACCGTCCCGGGTCTGTAGGCTTTGACATATAAGGACGAACCCGATCGCGTTATACTAGATATCCACAGCCCGCCGTGGCGATCACGTGCTCTGCGTTAGGCAAGAATATTCATTTCAGAAGGGCGAATCTTCTTCGTCATTCATGTTACGCGCCTCGATCTCTCGACGGTGCTGACTGGCAGTTTGGACAATTCTGCCGAAGCCCTCGGGCGGCTGTGGGGCTGACGACATCGTGTTCTCTTCCGTGTGACCGAGCTCCAACAGTCCAAAGGTATTAGGTGCGGGGCGGGTAAATATCTCCCCCTTCCGCACATAAGCAGCCAAGGAACTCACGAGTGAAGCGCGGCTAGCCTTCGTCACATCTCTTCCCAACCCCTCAATTAACATATTGATATGTATAGGGATCTTAGCCGCTAAGATTTGGTCGCGAACACGAGCAACAGCGCTGCCAGGTTTCAGCGTCGCTTCGGTTACTGTATGGGACGGCGGGCTCTTTTCTGTCGCTTTTAGTACATCTTGCAGCGCTTGAACGTAAACCTTCGCGGATCGAAGCCGCTCTTCAAGAGATTGAATTTCCTGTTCTTTCTTCCTGAGACGTTCCAGGATGACTTTTCGCTCGTCCATCGTTCGACTCCTGTGTGGGGCATATGTTATGAAATGGGGCGGCGACATACAAGGATGCGACATATGTCAGGAGAGCTTACCAATTCCCCCGCATACAAGCAGACGATGGACCTGCTGGAGCGGCTGAAGCACGCCAGCCCCGAAGGGGTGGAGTATTGGCTCGCTCGCGAAATCCACGAAACGCTCGGATATCCCACATGGCGGGAATTTGAGGCGTTGATGGACCGCGCACGCGATGCCCTGCGCAACAACAACATCGACCCGTCACACCATTTTGGGCCGACCCACAAAATGGTCAGCCTCGGAAGCGGATCACAGCGGCAGGTCGAAGATTACTTCCTCTCGCGGGCGGCCTGCTATCTCATCGCCATGAACGGCGATCCGGCAAAACATGAGATTGCCGCAGCGCAGGCCTACTTCGTCGTTCAGACGAGGCAGCATGAACTGGAGGAAGAGCGGTCAGAAGACGAAAAGCGCATCGAACTTCGCGAGAAGGTCACTCAATCCGTTAAGCTCGTGAGCGGGGTCGCCAAGAGCGCAGGCGTTCGCAGTCAGATGCAAGGCGTCTTCCACGACCAGCGATTTCGTGGGCTTTACGGCATGAGTCTTAAGGACGTGAAGAGCCTGAAGGGGTTAGGGTTAAAGGACCAGCTCCTTGATCGTGCTGGACTTCTCGAGCTGTCTATGCACGACTTCCAAATGAACCTTGCGGCCGACGTCATCGATAAGTCGCAGGTTAAGGGCGAGCAGGCCGCGATCCGCACCAACCTGGAGGTGGCGCAACGCGTCCGCAGGACCGTAGAGAAGAGCGGCGGCACGCTGCCGGAGCAACTGCCGCTCGAACCTCCTATTAAGGAAGTCCGCAAGCGTGTTGCCAATCGAAAGAAAGCAGCCAAAGATCCTTCTATCGGGTCTTAGCCTCCTTTCACGCACTGGCTTGCTTTCACGCACTGGCTTGCGCGCAGAGAGCAAGCGGCACCCGCGCATCAGCCACTCAACATTCCGCATTGCGGGGCGAGAATTAGCAGTTAAATAAACCCCAATTCGCAACTGCGGCAGGTTTGATCTGCCTCATTGCTGCACCGCATAAGCGGGATTGAAGTGCCGCACCCGCGCGCGATGCGCGGGAGTCGGGGGAGAGCGATTCACCAAGGTTCAGGGCTCTTGCGCCGTTCCGGCAACGGAACCGTGCGCGGTCGACCAATAAGGAGCCACAACCATGGCGAATTGTAACTGTTGCAATGTGGAAATGACGTCGCTCGGCGTGGAGACCGTCGACGGCGTCTACGCGATCCACTCCTGGAAATGCGACGATTGCGGCCACGAACTCGACATCGCGACCGCCGCGGTCGATGTCTACGATTTCCCGAGCTTCTGCCTGACCGAGCCCGGCAACCCGGACTGGCTGACGCTGCTGCCGCTCGCCGGCAACGCGCATATCGAACTGCACCTGAACCGCTAAGTCCGCCGACGCAGCTTCAGCCGGCGCTGTCCGGCTGAAAGCGTCCCGAGGCGATGTGCGGCAGCCCCGCGACATCCCAATTGTAGATGTAGACGTAGGCCGAGACCGCCGCGCCGCTGTGCAGCGTGACGTCCGCGATCTCGCGCCGGTATTCCCTCGGTTCGGGATAGGCCTCGGTGCAACTCTCGTAGTCGTCGAGCCGCAGCAGCAACTCGCGCGGCTGCCGCATCCGGAACACTTCGCCGTAAACCACATCGGCGGGATTGCGCGGCTCGACCAGGCCTGGATAATGCCGGATCCGGTACAGCCGGCCGAGGATCGTCGCCGCGCCGAGACACTCCGCCCCTTCCGACAACAAGCGCGCCATTGGATTGTCGAAGCCGCGCATCAGCGTGCCGTAGACGAACAGGCGGTCGAGCATCGGATCCGCCTCAGCCATGCGCCGCGGCGCTCGGCTCGCGCGGCCCATCGTCGCCGGCCGAGACGACGTTGATGCTGACATCCATCCGCAGGAATGCGTCGGCCCCGCCGAAATAGGCGCCGTGCAGCGGGATCGCCTGATACGGATCGCGCGCCACCGCCACCCGCACCAGATCGCGGTTGCCAATGATGCCGTTGGTCGGATCGAACTCGATCCAGCCGGCGCTCGGCAGATAGACCTGCACCCAGGCATGGGTCGAGCCGCCGCCGACATAGCCGTGCTCGCGGTCGCCATGCACGAACAGATAGCCGGAGACGAAGCGCGCCGCGATGCCGAGCCGGCGCAGCGCCTCGATCATCAGCAGCGCGAAATCGCGGCAGGTGCCGGAGCCGGTCTGCAGCGTGTCGAGCGGATGCTGGGTGCCGTGGGCGTGGCGCTTGCGATAGCTGAACCCGCCGCGGATGCCGTGGGTCAGGCCGCTGAGGATCTTGAAGGTGGGGGTCTTCCCCTGGTCGTCGAGGAAGCTGCGCGCCCAGGCCGACAGCTCGCCGTCCGGATCGCCGTAAGCAGGGCGGATGAACGGCTCGAGGTCGGGAAACTCCTCCTCTTCGTACAGGAACGGATAGAAGAACGCCCGATCGTCCGGCGTCAGGGCGAATTCGTCGCTGGGATGATGCTCGACGGTGGCGGTGGAATCGAACGTCAGCGTGGTGGCGCGCTGATCGAAGGTCGCGATTGCGACGCTGTTGCCGAACACGTCGTGGATCCAGCGCAGCGAGGCCGGCGGCGGCGTGATCACCAGCGCGCCCTGCAGCATCCGCAAATCGTGGCCGTCGCGCGGCCGCAGCATCACCCGGTGTTCGCCGAAGGCGACCGGGTGGGCGTAGTGATATTCGGTGCGGTGAGTGATCGTCAGTAACGGCATGTGCAATGGATGGATCTCGACTTTGCGGCGCCGAGACGATACCAGCAACCCTGGGGGCGGACTGCTGATTTGATGGGCACTTCACAGATGAACGGCGCGCGTGATGAATCCCTACGCCTCGAGCCCGGAGAGGTTCCGGTGATCGAGCGAAATCAGGCGGGAGCATCGCCATTTCTGCTGGTTTGCGACCATTACGGCCGCAAGATCCCGCCGCAGCTCGGCGATCTCGGCCTGCCCGAAGCCGAACTGAGCCGCCACATCGCCTGGGACATCGGCATCGCCGGCGTCGCCGAACGGCTGTCGGACGCGCTTCAGGCGCATCTGATCGCGCAGCGCTATTCGCGCCTCGTGATCGACTGCAACCGGCCGCCGAGCGCGGAAAGCTCGATCCCGCTGGTCAGCGAGACCACCACGATCCCCGGCAATGACGGGCTGACACGCGAGCAGGCCGAGGAGCGGCGGCGGCTGATCTTCGATCCGTATCACACCCGCATCGACGCCACGATCAGCGAACGCCTCGCCGCCGGCCGGCCGACACTGCTGCTGGCGCTGCATTCGTTCACGCCGGTGTATCACGGCATGGCGCGGCCCTGGCACATCGGCACGCTGTATCAGCACGACAAGGTGCTGCCGCCGCTGCTGCTCGCCGAACTGCGCCGCGAGGACGGCCTGGTGGTCGGCGACAACCAGCCTTATGCGGTGAGCGACGGCACCGACTACGCGATTCCGGTGCACGGCGAGGCCCGCGGCCTGATCAATTCGGGCATCGAAATCCGCCAGGACCAGATCATCGACGAAGCCGGCCAGGCCGAATGGGCCGAACGGCTGGCGCGGGTGCTGACCGCGATCGAAGCGACGCTGCGGGCGCAGCAGGCGATCAAGTAGTCACCTCGCGAGGTTGGGACTTGTAGGATGGGTTAGTTGTACTGAGTCACAAGGTCGCGGGCCTGTGAGGCGGGACTCAAGTATCTATTGAGATTCAGATTTTGGCAGATGGAGGCGCCAAATGAGTCTCGATTTCGACGGCGGCAGTGAAGTACGGTTTGCGAGGTATGTGGCGGG
>JACRJB010000015.1 GCA_016215605.1 Rhodopseudomonas palustris | reverse complement strand
GCAGCCGCTCGTAGTAGCGGCGGACGGCGACCTTCTGCCTCCCGGACGCGTGGGTGCGAGCCACGACGCGCAGGACGCCGCGTCCGTCCGACTCACCCAGCGCCATGCCGGCTTCGTCGAAACATCGTTCCGGGCTGGTTACCCAACCCGTCGATCTGTCCCGCTCAACGACGCCTCGCGAAGCGCCCCTCACGGACAGGACAACGCGGACTATAATCATAATAGGATTATTGTCAAGCGCCAATCATGGCCCGTGTCCCGGACGCGCTGCGGCACGCAGTGCCGCTGCGCAGATCCGGGACCCCGGTTAGCGCCCTCACGACGGTCACTGCCTTGCATTCAGAAACCGGGGTCCCGCATCTGCGGCGCAGCGCTGCGCGCTGCACCGCGTGCGGGACACGAAACTGACGATCATCCGGAAAGACCTCTCTTTTGTCATTCCGGGGCGCCGCGCAGCGGCGAGCCCAGAATCCATCACCACAGGAATGCGAGATATGAAGGCCACCAACAATGTTCGGCTTGAACGCGTGCACAGGGCGTATGGATTCCGGGTTCGCGCTACGCGCGCCCCGGAATGACGAACGAGAGGGGTGAGCGCAACCTCACATCTCAACGGACGACACGGCTCTTGGCCGATCGCTGTTAACGACGATGCGCCGCCGCGTGCTACGTCGCCCGTGCGCTCATCGTCAGCAGATCATAACGTGCGACCGGCTCGTTGTTCTGGTTGACGACCTCGACGTCCCAGCGCACCTCGCCGTATTCGGGGCGGCGCGCCGGTGACTTTTGCTTCACCGTCAGCTTCACCTTGATGGTGTCGTCCGGCGACACCGGCTTGAGAAAGCGCAGATTGTCGAGGCCGTAATTGGCGAGCAGCGGGCCCGGCGCGGGATCGACGAACAGGCCGGCGGCGAAGGCCAGGATCAGATAGCCGTGCGCGACGCGGCCGGGGAAGAACGGATTGGCCTTGGCGGCGACCTCGTCCATGTGGGCGTAGAACGTATCGCCGGTGAAGTGCGCGAAGTGCTCGATGTCGTCGAGCGTGATCGGCCGGCTCGCGGTCTCGATGCTCTGGCCGATTTCGAGTTCGTTGTAGTTCAGCTTGAACGGATGCACGTCGGCGGCCGGCGCCGGCGCGCCGCGGCCCCAGACGCCGGTGAGCTTGGCCAGCCGGCGCGGCGACGCCTGGATCGCGGTGCGCTGCATGTAGTGATGCACGCTGCGCAGACCGCCGAGTTCTTCGCCGCCGCCGGCGCGACCCGGGCCGCCATGCAGCAGCGCCGGCAGCGGCGTGCCGTGGCCGGTCGATTCCGCGGCATCGTCGCGGTCGACGATCAGCAACCGGCCGTGGAACGGCGCGACGCCGAGGATCATCTGCGCGGCGACCGCGTCGTCATAGGTGAACAGCGAGGCGACGAGACTGCCCTCGCCGCGACGCACCAGCTCGATCGCCTGATCGACGTCGTCATAGGCCAGCACGGTCGCGACCGGACCGAACGCTTCGGTGTCGTGCAGTTTTCGCGCGGCCATCGGCTCGCGGGCGCGCAGCAGAACAGGCGAGAGATACGCACCGGCCTGGGTATCGATGCCCTCGCCCGCGCAGATGGCCGGATCGCCGAACACGATCTCGGCCTCGGTCTGCAGCGTTGCGATCGCGGCGCGCACCGCGTCGCGCTGGCCGCGGCTGACCAGCGGGCCCATCGCCTTGTCGTCGGTGCGCGGATCGCCGAGCCTGACCTCGGCGAGCTTCGCTTTCAGCGCGTCGATCACCGCGGCCTCTTGCGCGCGCGGCACCAGCACGCGGCGGATCGCGGTGCATTTCTGCCCGGCCTTGGCGGTCATCTCGCGCACGATCTCGCGGACGAACAGATCGAACTCCGGCTCGGCCGGCGTGATGTCCGGGCCGAGCACCGCGGCGTTGAGCGAGTCGCGCTCGGCGATGAAGCGGATGCTGTGGCGCGCGACGTTCGGATGCGCCCGCAGCTTCTCGCTGGTCTCCAGCGAACCGGTAAAGGCGATCAGGTCCTGGCCGGTCAGATGATCGAGCAGATCGCCGAGCCCACCGCAGATCAGCTGCAGCGCGCCTTGCGGCAGCAGCTTGGATTCGTCGATCAGCTTGACCAACGCTTCGGTGACGTAGGCGGTCGCGGTCGCCGGTTTGGCGATCACCGGCACGCCGGCGAGCAGTGCCGGCGCCATCTTCTCCAGTAGGCCCCAGCACGGGAAATTGAAGGCGTTGATATGCACAGCGACGCCGTGCATCGGCGTCAGGATGTGCTGGCCGACAAAGCTGCCGCGCTTCGACAGCGCCTCCACCTCGCCTTCGACGATGAACGGCGTATCGGGCAATTCGCGGCGGCCGCGCGAGGCGAACGCCGCGAGTGTGACCAGCCCGCCGTCGATGTCGATCGCATTGTCGCGGCGGTTGGCGCCGGTGTCCGCCGCGAGCGCGTACAGCGTTTCCTTGCGCTCGGTCAGATACGCGCCCAGCGCCTTCAGCCGGTCGGCGCGCTGGTGAAAACTCAGCGCGCGCAGGCCCGGCCCGCCGACCTCGCGGGCGTGGCGCACGATCGCCGCAAAGTCGAGCCCGGCGCTGGAGGCGCGCGCCACCACGCGGCCGTCGATCGCGCTCGGAATGTCGACGAGGCCGCTCTCCGGCGTCACCCAGGCGTCGCGCGCGAGGCTTTGCAGCGTGGTGGTCATGGCGTCTCCCCGATTTTGCTGTTCGGCCCGCGGCGCCGCGCGGTTTGACGCGCGCGGCGACCGTTGACACGATGATGGCTTGGGCTAATAATTGACTGACCGATCGTTTAATTCAAGAGGCTTTCGAAAGCCCGCGACGGAAGGGAGAGAAACGTGATCGATGACCTGATCGGCGATCGGGCGCTACGCCGCATTGCCGCGCCGGGCCGCGCCGGCTGGAGCGCGTCGTGACCGACGCCCCCTCTGCCGCCCCGGCCGACCTCTCCCCCGACGCGCTCGCGCGCGCCTGCGCCGACGCGATGTGGACCAACGACCACGCCAGCAAGGCGCTCGGCATGGAGATCGTCGAGATCGGCGTCGGCCGCGCGACGCTGGCGATGACCGTCACCACCGAGATGGTCAACGGCCACGGCATCTGCCACGGCGGCTTCATCTTCACGCTGGCCGACTCGACGTTCGCCTATGCGTGCAACTCGCGCAACGAGAACACCGTCGCGGCGCAGGGCCAGATCAGCTTCATCCGCCCCGGCAAGCTCGGCGCCCGGCTGGTCGCGAGCGCGCAGGAGATCAATCGCGCCGGCCGCTCCGGCATCTACGACGTCCGCGTCACCGCCGCCGGAATCGTGATCGCCGAATTCCGCGGCCATTCGCGGTCGATCGGCGGAACGCTGGTGCCGCCACAATCACCCGATCAACGCTGAGAGAGGACAGAGCGATGGCTGCGAGCATTCATCAATTGCGGGCGCCGTCCGGCTACAGCGCCGAGCTCGACGATGCCGAGCGCGCCTCGCGCGACGAAATCGTCGCGCTGCAGACCAGGCGCCTCGCCTGGACGCTGAAGCACGCCTACGACAACGTCGCGCACTACAAGGCCGCGTTCGACCGCGCCGGCGTGCATCCCTCGGACTTCCGCGAACTGGCCGACATCGCCAAATTCCCGACCACCTCGAAGACCGATCTGCGCGACAACTACCCGTTCAGCATGTTCGCGGTGCCGCGCGAACAGCTGGCGCGCGTCCACGCCTCGTCGGGCACCACCGGCAAGCCGATCGTGGTCGGCTACACGCTGAAGGACATCGACACCTGGGCGACCGTGATGGCGCGCTCGCTGCGCGCCGCCGGTGCGCGGCGCGGCATGATCCTGCACAACGCCTATGGCTACGGCCTGTTCACCGGCGGGCTCGGCGCGCATTACGGCGGCGAGCGGCTCGGCTGCACCGTGGTCCCGGTCTCCGGCGGCATGACCGAGCGGCAGGTGCAGCTGATCAACGACTTCAAGCCGGACGTCATCACGGTGACGCCGAGCTACATGCTGGCGATCCTCGACGAGTTCAAGCGCCAGGGCCTCGACCCGCGCGCGTCGTCGCTGAAATACGGCGTGTTCGGCGCCGAGCCGTGGACCAACGCGATGCGCGCCGAGATCGAGCAGGCGTTCGACATGGACGCGACCGACATCTATGGGCTCTCGGAAGTGATCGGTCCCGGCGTCGCGCAGGAATGCGTCGAGACCAAGGACGGCCTGCACATCTGGGAGGATCACTTCCTGCCCGAAGTGATCGATCCCACGACCGGCGCGGTGCTGCCCGACGGCGAACAGGGCGAGCTGGTGTTCACCTCGCTGACCAAGGAAGCCTTCCCCGTCATCCGCTATCGCACCCGCGACCTGACGCGGTTGCTGCCGGGCACGGCGCGGCCCGGCATGCGGCGGATGGAGAAGATCACCGGCCGCTCCGACGACATGATCATTTTGCGCGGCGTCAACGTGTTTCCCACCCAAATCGAGGAAGTCCTGCTCGCCACCGACTGGTGCGGCGGCCACTTCATCATCGAACTGACCCGCGAGGGGCGGATGGACGAGATGACCGTGCTGGCCGAAGCGCGGCCGGAGAGCTGGGACGGCGCCGGCCTGGTGCCGCACGCCGAGCGCGTCGCCGCCTATATCAAGAACACGATCGGGATTTCGACGAATGTGAAAGTCGTCCCGCCGGATACGCTGGAGCGCTCGCTCGGCAAAGCCAAGCGGGTGTACGACAAGCGGCCGAAGGGATAGTTCGCCGTCTTCCGGAAGTCTGCGCCCCGTTCCCCGGACAAGCCGCGGCGTGCAACGCCGCGGCGCCGATCCGGGGCCCCGGTTAGGCCGCGCCGGAAGCTAAGCCGCGCCGCAAGTCGTCCGATGTCTGGTCGCAACACGCGGCAGGTTTCTGATCGGAACACGCGGTCTCGCAGCAACCGGGGTCCCGCATCTGCGAAGCAGCGCTCCGCGCTGCATCGCGTGCGGAACACGGGCCTCTCTTTTTCGTCATTGCGAGGAGGCGCAGCCGACGAAGCAATCCAGCTCCGTGCACGGCGCCTCTGGATTGCTTCGCGGAGCCTGTCATCGGCGGCGCTTTGCGCCGACCCGTTGGCTCGCAATGACGCGGTTGCGGCCGGCGCAACACCAACATCCTCTCGTTCGTCATTCCGGGGCACTCGCGCAGCGAGTGAGCCCGGAATCCATATCCCCTGTGCTCGTAGCTAGGCACAGTACGCGTTGATCCGGCTCAGCGACCTCATCGAGAGTCCCGTGCGTATGGATTCCGGGCTCGCGCTTCGCGCGCCCCGGAATGACGAACTCTCAGCGTCATTGCGAGGAGGCGCAGCCGACGAAGCAATCCAGCGCCGTGCACTGCGCCTCTGGATTGCTTCGCGGAGCCTGTCATCGGGCGGCGCTTTGCGCCGACCCGTTGGCTCGCAATGACGCGGTTGCGGCCGACGCAACACCAACATCCTCTCGTTCGTCATTCCGGGGCACTCGCGCAGCGAGTGAGCCCGGAATCCATATCCCCTGTGCTCGTAGCTCGGCACAGTACGCGTCGATCTGACTATTCAACTCATCGAGAGGCCCGTGCGTATGGATTCCGGGCTCGCGCACGCGCGCCCCGGAATGACGAACTTTGAGTCACTCGTTAGACGACGCCTCACAGGTGATCGTAATCCACCACCACCCTTGCCGTCGTCGGCTTGGCCTGGCACGTCAGCACGAATCCGGCCTTCAGCTCCCACGGCTCCAGCGAGTAGTTCAGCTCCATCGGCGCTTCGCCTTCGACCAGTTTGGCGCGGCAGGTGGAGCACATGCCGCCTTTGCAGGCGAACGGCAGATCGACGCCGGCGCGGAGAGCGGCGTCGAGGATGGCCTCCCCCTCGGCGACCGGGACTTCGCGGCGCTTGCCGTCGATGATCAGCGACGCGATCGCCTTCGGCGGTGCGCCGGGCGCCACCACCGCCTTCGGTCGCGGCTTGCCGCCCAGGCCGGAGACGAAACGCTCGACATGGATGCGGTCCTCGGCGATGCGGAGGTCGCGGCACGCCGCCTCGACGTCGTCGCTCATCCCGGTCGGGCCACAGACGAAGACATGATCGACGCTCGCCGCCGGCAGCATCGCGGTGAGGAGCAGCCGCACCTTGTCGCGATCGAGCCGGCCCTGCATCACCGGCACGTCCTGCTCTTCCTGCGACAGCACATGAAACACCGCGAAGCGCTGCAGATAGCGGTCCTTCAGCGCCTCGAGCGTGTCGCGAAAAAGGATCTGCTCGGTGGTGCGGTTGCCGTAGAACAGGAAGAACCGGCTGTCCGGATCGCGCGTCAGCACCGCCTTGATCAGCGACAGAATCGGCGTGATGCCGCTGCCGGCGGCGAAGCCGACGTAAGTCCGTGCCTCGCTTGCGGTATGCGCGGCGCCGAACCGGCCGGTCGGCGTCATCACCTCGAGCGTGTCGCCGGCTTTCAGCTCTTCGGTCGCCCACACCGAGAAGGCGCCGCCGTCGACCTTCTTCACCGCGATGCGCAGCTCGCCGTCGTCCGGGCCCGAGCAGATCGAATAGGACCGTCGCACCTCCTCGCCGTCCATCGTGGTGCGCAGCGTCAGATACTGGCCGGGCGCGAAGCGATAAGCGTCGGCCAGCTCCGGCGGGATGCTGAACGCCAGCGAGATGGCGTCGCGGCCCTCGCGGCGCAGATCGGCGATGGTCAGCGGATGAAAGCGTGGAATGATGGCGGAGATATTCATGGCGGCGCTCAATGACACTTGAAGTAATCGAACGGCTCGCGGCAGCTCTTGCAGCGCCACAGCGCCTTGCAGGAGGTCGAGCCGAATTCGGACAGCTGCTCGGTGTCGACCGAGCCGCATTGCGGGCACGCGATTTCCAACGCACCGAACAGCGCGCGGCGGCCGCTCGGCGCGAGCGGCGGCGCGATGCCGTAATCCTTCAGCTTGGCGCGGCCGTCCGCGCTCATCCAGTCGGTGGTCCAGGCCGGCGCCAACACGGTCTTGACCCGCGCATCGGCGATGCCGGCGCGGGCCAGCGCGGTCTCGATCTCCAGCGTGATCATGTTCATCGCCGGGCAGCCGGAATAGGTCGGCGTGATCGTGACTTCGACGCGGCCTTGTTCGACGCTCACCTCGCGCAGCACGCCGAGATCGGCGATGGTCAGCACCGGAATTTCCGGATCGACCACCGTCGCAGCAGCGTCCCACGCGCGGGCGCGCAGCTCCGCGTCGCTGCCCGCCAGCGTCACCATGTCTGGCCCGGATAGGTCCGCTGCATGTATTGCAGCTCGGTGAGCAGCCGGCCGAGATGCTCGCTGTGCCGGCCGCTGCGGCCGCCGCGCTGCACCCATGTGCCGGTCGGCAACGTCAGCGTGGCTTCGCTGAGCACGGAACTGATCGTGCTCTGCCAAATGTCGCGCAGGCTGGCCGGATCGATCGCGACGCCGGCCTCGATCAGCCGTTGTTCGCCGGCGTCGGCGTCGAACAGCTCGCCGGCGAACGCCCACAGCGCATCAACCGCATCCTGGGCACGGCGATGGCTTTCGGGGGTGCCGTCGCCGAGCCGGATCATCCATTCGGAGGCGTGGCGGAGGTGATAGGCGCTTTCCTTCTCCGACTTGGCGGCGATCGCCGCCAGCGTCGGATCGGACGAGCGCATCATCGCCCGCCAATACGGATCGGCGAAGGCGGAGTAATAGAACTGCCGCGCGAGGGTGCGGGCGAAGTCGCCGTTCGGCTGCTCGACCAGCAGCAGGTTCCGGTAGTCGCGCTCCTCGCGCAAGTAGGCGAGCTGATCCTCGCCGCGGCCTTTGCCCTCGACCGCGCCGGCGTAGCTGTAGAGCTCGCGCGCCTGCCCGATCAGGTCGAGCGCGATGTTCGACAGCGCCATGTCCTCTTCCAGCATCGGCGCATGCCCGCACCATTCGGACAGCCGATGGCCGAGGATCAACGCATCGTCGGCGCGGCGAAGGGCGTAGGTGAACAGCGGGGAGTCGGTGATGGTGGTGGACATGGCTGCCGAGCTCGATGCGTTGAACTGAACTGTCGACCTATCCCCGTCATTGCGAGCGAAGCGAAGCAATCCAGAAGCTCAGTGCACGGCGCTGGATTGCTTCGTCGCTGCGCTCCTCGCAATGACGGGGAGAGGCTTGTGGCTCATCCTTCGAGGCCGCCGCTGCGCGGCGGCACCTCAGGATGACGTCTCGTGGTGCGGCGGGCGAAGCCTGCTCACTACATATGCCCGACTTCGTCCGGCACGTCGTAGAACGTCGGGTGGCGATAGATCTTGCTCTCGGCGGGCTCGAACAGCATCCCGGCCTCGCTCCGGTCGCTCGCCGTGATGGCGCTCGACGGCACCACCCAGATCGACAGGCCTTCGCCGCGGCGGGTGTAGACGTCGCGGGCGGCCTGTAGCGCCAGCGTCGCGTCGGCGGCGTGCAGCGAGCCGACGTGCTTGTGCGCGAGGCCGTTGCGGCTGCGGATGAAGACTTCCCACAGCTGCGTGTTGGGCGTGGTCATATCTCGTTCCCTCCTGCTCTCCCTCTCCCCGCAAGCGGGGAGAGGTTAGCGCGGGCGTTTACGCCGCGAGCTTCTTGTTGCGCTTCTCGGCGTAGGCGGCGGCGGCTTCGCGGACCCACGCGCCCTCCTCGTGCGCCTTGCGGCGCGCGGCGAGACGGTCGCGGTTGCACGGGCCGTTGCCGGCGAGCACCTGCTTGAACTCGTCCCAGTCGATCGTGCCGTAGTCCCAGTGCCCGGTCGCCTCGTTCTTCTTCAGATCGGGATCGGGCAGCGTCAGGCCGAGATAGTGCGCCTGCGGCACGGTGGCATCGACGAATTTCTGGCGCAGCTCGTCGTTGGAGAAGCGCTTGATCTTCCACTTGGTCGAGGTGTCGCTGTGCTGGCTGTCGCCGTCGGGCGGGCCGAACATCATCAGGCACGGCCACCACCAGCGGTTCAGCGCATCCTGCGCCATCGCCTTCTGCTCGGCCGAGCCGCGGCACAGCGTCAGCATGATCTCGTAGCCCTGGCGCTGGTGGAACGATTCCTCCTTGCAGACCCGGATCATCGCCCGCGCATAGGGGCCGTAGGAGCAGCGGCACAGCGGGATCTGGTTCATGATCGCGGCGCCATCGACCAGCCAACCGATCGCGCCGATATCCGCCCAGCTCAGCGTCGGGTAGTTGAAGATCGACGAGTACTTCGCCTTGCCGCTCAGCATCTGATCGACCAGCTCTTCGCGCGAGCTACCGAGCGTCTCGGCGGCGGCGTAGAGATACAAGCCGTGGCCGCACTCGTCCTGCACCTTGGCGAGCAGCGCCGCCTTGCGGCGCAGCGTCGGCGCGCGGGTGATCCAGTTGCCTTCCGGCAGCATGCCGACGATCTCGGAATGGGCGTGCTGCGAGATCTGCCGGGTCAGCGTCTTGCGATAGGCGGCCGGCATCCAGTCGTTGGGCTCGATCCGCTCTTCGGCGTCGATGCGCGCCTGGAACCGCGCGGCGCGGCCGGCGTCCTCGAGGCTGCGATCCTCGGCTTCGGTGGTGTTGAGCGCCTGTGTGTACATGGCTGACCTCGGCGTTTCCTCGCTGGCCGGAGCTGCAGCCCGGCCGTGTTGGAAATATAATTGACCAATTGGACGGTCAATGCAAGTGTCGGAACCGGATCATCCGCGGCCGGCTGTGACGCGCTGCGGCAGGCGGGCCGAACCGCATCAAGCAGGGCTGAGCATCACATGGCTCGCACGCGAGCGAACGATTACGATCAGAAACGCCTCGGCATCCTCAGCCGTTCCGCGAAACTGTTCGCCGAGCACGGCTACACCGGAACCTCGATCACCATGATCGCGGAGGCCTGCGGCGTCTCCAAGGCGCTGATGTATCACTACTACCGCTCCAAGGATTCGGTGCTGTTCGATCTGCTCGCCGATCATCTGCAGCATCTCGTCGGCGTGGTCGAAGCCGCGGCGCAGTCGGACGGCGATGCCGGCGACCGGCTGTTCGCGATCGCGTCGGCGCTGCTCGAAGCCTATCGCGGCGCCGACGCCGAGCATCAGGTGCAGATCTCGAGCTTGAAGTTGTTGCCGCCCGAGCAGCAGGACGAATTGAAGGCGCTGGAGCGCAAGCTGGTCAGCCTGATGTCGGACGCGATCAGCGCGGCGATCCCGGCGGCGGCGGCGCGGCCGCAACTGCTGAAGCCGCTGACGATGTCGCTGTTCGGCATGCTGAACTGGCACTATCTGTGGTTCCGCGAAGGCAAGGGCCTGTCGCGCGAGACCTACGCCAGGATGGTGACGACGCTGATGGTCGCCGGCGCCGAACAGGCGATGGACGCGATCACCGACGACGACGCCCGGCCCGAGCGCCCAGCGTCGCGCAAGAAGACCGAACGACCGCCCGTGGCGCGGCGGGCTTAGCAAACCGTCATTCCGGGGCGCCGCGCAGCGGCGAACCCGGAATCTCGAAGTTCAGGGCCCCTGACTTCCGAAGCGCCGCGCTGGATACTTGAAATCCGGAATGCAGAACATCTCGGGATTCCGGGTTCGCGAACTGCGTTCGCGCCCCGGAATGACGGTGTGAGTTGCTGTCTGAACTACGTCACGTCCGACCCGCGCGCCCCGAATGACGAACGCTAGGTTGGTATGTCGCACGTCGCGCGTGCATCCGTTCCCACCGAGTCAAAAAAATAGGCCCGCGTGAGCGGGCCTGAGGACGTCGGTGAGTTTCAGGTCGGGCCGGTCAGAGCGGCTTGCTGAAGGTCTTGCTCAGATTGTCCTGGGCCGACTTGGCGCTGTCGGCGGCGAGCTTGCCGAGATATTCGGTCGCCGACTTGGCGCGCGACACCAGCACTTCGCCGTGCGAGCGAACCAGATCGGACTGGATCTGCACCGCTTCGTTGAGCGACTTCGCCGACGCCAGCTTGTCGATGCCGGAGAAGAACGCCTGGGTGTCGGAATAGATCGCCTGCTGGATGTTGCGGCTGATCTTGGCGGCTTCGCTGACCGAATTGGCGACGGCTTCCTCGATCGCGGAGGTGACCTTCTCCGAACCGGCGTGGAAGTCGGCGGCCTTTTCCTTGGCGGTGCCGGCGGCGCGCTTGACGAAGTCGCGGGTGGCTTCCGGAACTTCCAGGTTCTGGAAATTCTTGAACGCGTCGGTGACCGGCGCGAACGCCTGCTTGACGTTGTCGAACGCGGCCTGGTGGGTCTCGGTGTACGTCTCAGTCATCGGGTGTCTCCATCCTCGGTGTGTGAGCTATGGTCTCGCCCGTCCTGTTGCGGCCCGGGCATCCCCAATATGGCACAGACTATGTTGCATTGCAACAAAATGTTGCGATGCAACAATTGCGTTGTGGTGCAAGCTGTTGTGATAGAAAGAGAAAATATTTCGATACCAACCCGTTAACGCGTGTATCGCGCACGTCGCGCCATCTGAAGATGCAACTCGTTCCGAGGCCGTTGTCCCTATTTCGTGCGGGGCGGCTTCGCCCCCGCGGCCCCGCCCTCGGCGTCGCGCCCCGGATTGATCGCCGCGCTGAGCTGATCGAGCCGCGCTTCGATCGCCGTCAGGCGCGCGCCGAACTCGTCCATCTGCGCCCGCGTCGGCAGATTGAGGCCCGCCAGATAGTTCTCGATCATCTCGCCGAACTGCTTCTGCGCCTCCGCGGTGGCGCCGCCGACCTGACCCACCACCTTGGCGATCTCCGGCGAGGCCATCGCCTGACTGGCGAGCGCGGTGAACCCCTTGCTCATCTCGCCGAACATGGCCTGCCACGCGGCGGACGGATCGTTGTCCTTGTCGGCCATTGTGTTCTCCTCGTTGCGTTAGACGCTCGCCCAGACGTCGAGCACGTAGCGATTGAGGGCGCCGAGATCGGCGATCCAGGCCGCCGCGGCGGCGGCATCGACGCCGCTGCGCTCGCGATGAATCGCGCACAGCGCCGCCTTGACGTCCGGCTCCATCCGGCCGCCGTCGCCGCAGACATAGATGATCGCGCCCTGCGCGATCATCGCCGCGACGCGATCCTTCTGCGCGGCGATCAGATGCTGCACATAGGTCTTGGGCGCGCCGGCCCGCGAGAACGCGGTGTGCAGCTCGACGACGCCGTCGGCGGCGAAGCCCTGCAGCTCGTCGGCATAGAGATAGTCCTGCGCCGGATGGCGGCAGCCGAAGAACAGCAGCGCGGGGCCGAGCACCGCACCGCCGGCCTTGCGCGCCGCGCGCTCCTGCAGAAAGCCGCGGAACGGCGCGAGCCCGGTGCCCGGCCCGATCATGATCAGCGGCACGCGGTCGTCGTCCGGCAGGCGGAAGCCGGCCTTGGTCGGCCGCACCGTGGCGTGGATGGTGTCGCCGACGGAGCGGCCGGCGAGCCAGTTCGAGCACACGCCGCGATAAAGGCCGCGGCCGGACAGCGCCGGGCCTTCGACCACCGCCACGGTGATCGACGCCCGTGACGGATCGCGCACCGGCGACGACGAGATCGAGTAGTAGCGCGGCTGCAGCGGCGACAGCATTTCGAGATAGGCGGCGAACGGCAATTCGCAGGCGGGATGGTCCTGCAGGAGATCGAACACCGAGCGGCGCTTGCCCAGCACCTCGGCCCGATAGGCGTCGTCGGCCGCGCCGTCGCCGCCGGCGAGCGCCTGCAGCTTCGGCCGCGTCTGCGGACAGCGCGTGTGCGCCGCCAGCGTCGCGATCTGCTTGCGGGTGGCGACCTGCTGCAGCTCGACATGGTCGCCGAGCAGGCCGCCGACCGACACCGCCTCGCCCACCGGCAATTGCGCGCGGCGGCCGGGCGCCGCCGACAATTTGATCTGGTCGTCCGGCGCAAAGCCGAAGCGCTGCGCGACGGCGGCGACCAGCGCCGGATCGTTGCGCGGCATCACGCTGAGATGGTCGCCGACGCGAAAGCTGATGCCGTCCGGCAGCGCGACCTCGATGTGCCGGGTCGAGCGGCCGGAGGCGGCGCAATCCTGCAGCTCGCGGTTCGCCAGCACGCGCATCGGCAACGCGCCGCCGGCCACTGCGAACGCTTGCGCCGCCGCGGGCGCGACCGGCTCGACGGCGTACAGCGGCACGTCGTCGGCGCCGCGATCGAACGCCGCGTCGATGCCGAATTCCTTCACCGCCAGCGGGCCGAGCCTGGCGAACCACGCCTCGAACTGGCCTTCGAGATCGTCGCGGGCGTCGCCCTCGCCGCGCACGAAGATGTTGCGGCCGCCATGCGCGGCGAGCTGCTCGTCGATCAGCCGCGGGATCGCCTGATAGGTCGCGGTCCAGTCGCGGTTGCCGCAGCCGAACACGGCGTAGCGCAGCTTGGCGAACGCATCCTGCGGCAGATCGCCCGACAGCCAGCGCACGAACTGCGTGGCGTTGTCCGGCGGCGCGCCGTTGTAGGAGGCGGTGAAGATCAGCACGCCGCCCTCCTCCGGCAACTGCCCGACATATTGATCGAGCGCGCCGAGCCGCGTCGCGAAACCGTTCAGTTCGGCGAGATCGGCGACGCGGTGTGCCAGCTCCTCGGCGGTGCCGAGATTGGAGCCGTACAGCACCAGCAACGGCGTGTCGTGGCCGGGCCTCGCGCGCGGCGCCGCCTGCGCCGTGGCCGCCGGCGGCGCGGCGCTGACCGCGGCCTGCGTGCTGCGGTCCCTGTCGCTGCGCGACCGCACCTTGATCTTGAAGCCGTCCGGCTTGATCGTCAGCGTCTCCTTCAGCACCATCCGATATCGCGTGTGATCGATCAGCTTGAAGCGCTGCAGGATCATGCCGAGCGCCAATGCGGCCTCGTGCATCGCGAAGCCGCGACCGATGCAGGCGCGCTGACCGTTGCCGAACGGCTTCCAGGCATTGGCCGGCCGCTTCGACTCGGCCTCGCGCGAAAAATTCTCCGGATCAAACGCATCCGGATTCGGCCCCCAGATTTTCGGGTCGCGGTGCAGCGCCAGCACCAGCACGGTGGTGAAGGTGCCGCGCTTCAAATGATATTTTCCGCCGATGGTCTCGTCGGCGATCGGCGCCACGCCGTAGGCCGGCGCCGGCGGCCACAGCCGCAGCGTCTCCTTCAGGATCTGCGTGATGTAGGTCAGCTGGTTGACCTGCTGATAGCTCGGCTCGCGCGAAGTGTCGGGACCCAGCACGCGGTCGACTTCGTCATAGGCCTTCTGCAGCACTTCGGGATGCTTCAGCAGCGCATAGATCGCGCAGGACAGCAGCCCGCTGGTGGTCTCGTGGCCGGCGATCAGGAAGGTGTTGATCTGGTAGCGGATGTTGACGTCGTCGAGCGGCTCGCCGGTGACCTTGTCGACACCGGTCATCATCGCGCCGAGCATGTCCTTCTTGTCGGCGGCGGCCTCCGCGGCCTTGCGGCGCTCGGCGATGATCTCGTCGACCATCGCGTTCATGAAGGCGATGTCTTCGGCCAGCGTGTCGCGCCGCTTCTTCATCCAGAGATTTTCCAGCGGCAGGCCGCGGGTCATCATGATGGTCTCGAGCGAGCGCACCAGCGATTCCACGAAGGGGTGGTAGTCGCGGCGATAGAACGAGTTGAAGCGATAGTCGAAGCCGCACAGCCCGATGGTGTCGAGCGTCAGCGCGGTCATGTCGTGGACGACGTCGATCTCGTCGTCGGCGTTGAGCCGCTCCCATTTTTTGACGAGCTGCCCGGCGATGTCGACCATGCTCGGGTGATACGACTGCATCGCCCGGCCGCCGAACGGCGTCAGCAGGATGTTGTGCGCCTTGCCCCAGTTCGGCTCCTTTGTGTCCGCCGTGAACAGGCCGTCGCCGCCGACGGCGCGGACCCGGCGCAGCGCGCCGCGCACCGCCTTGTCGAACCGCTTCTCGTCGCTGATCTCGTCGACCAGATCGTAGCCCGACACGATCACGATCGGCGCGCCCATCATGTCGAGCCAGAAGATCGGGCCGAGTTCCTTGGCGAGCCGCACCAGATGCTGCACCGGCGCCTTGGAGTCGATCGACAGCATGTTGCCGACCACCGGCTGCTTCGGCGGATGCGGGATCGGGTCGAGCTTGTTGGATGAAGGCATTGCCGGCGGGACTCCTGATCGGCGCATCCTATACAGCCGAGGTCATCCTGGGGAGCCCAGCAAGACCCGCGGGACGACGCCGGCGCAGCCAGGGAGCCGACAGGACGGGTTGTCGCACCCTGCGAGTCTGCCGCGGAGCCTGCCGCGCGAGACCCGCAGCATGACGACTCTGTGCGAATGTTTTGCGTCGCGCCGCGATCAGTCCGGCGCCGCATAGGCCAGCGCGAACGGCCCGGAGCGGTCGAACGGCGCGAACTCCCCTTCGGGCTGCGCCAGCCGGTCGGCGATCGCCCACAGCACCGCGGGGTTGACGGTGAGCCCGATATGGCTCGCCAGCAGCACCTCGATGTTCTCGGCGTGTGGCGCCGGGCGCTGCCGCGAGGTGCGCCAGTTCACGATGCCGTCGGTGCGCGAATAGATCGAGGTGGCCGGCACCGGCATGTCGCCCGCCAGCGCCTTCAGATCCTCGAGCCGGACGTCGTCGAGATCCTCGCCCGACAGCTTCTCGTACACCCGCCGCGCATTGGTCGCGGTGATGTCGCCGGAGAACGGACTGCCGAGCGTGACGATGCCGCGGATCGTCTCCGGTGCGTGCAGCGCGAGGTCGCGCGCATAGACGCCGCCGAGGCTCCAGCCGACCAGGCTGACCTTGCGGCCGGAGGCGGCGTGGACCGCGGCGAGCCGCCGCCGCACTTTCTCGCGCATCCGGTAGACGCCGCCGAAATTGCGGCCGAGCTCCCAGGCGAACGGCTGATAGCCGAGCGCGCGCAGATAGCGCCGCAGCGGCGCGGTCGACCAGTCGCTCGCCAGCAGCCCCGGCAGCACCAGCACCGGATGGCCGTCGCCCTTGGGCGCCTGCAGCAGCAGAGGCGACAACAGGAGGCTGGCGTTGAACTCGAACAGGCTGCGCGCTTCCGCCAGCAGCAGAGCGAGGCTCGGCGGACGCAGACGATCGTGAGGTCTCGCGCGGTCGACGGCCGCCATCCGGCCTCCTGTCGAGAGGGTCTACTTCTTGTCCTTGTTCAGCGTGCCGCCCAGCCCCGCCATGGTCACGAACATGTCCTGGAAGCGCTCGGCGATCTTCGGATCGAAGGTGAACCAGCTCTGCATCAACGCCTCGGGCGAGACCTTCTCGATGTTCGACAGCATCTGCTGCTGCAGCCTGTCCATCACCGCATTCTGCATCGGCTGCACGTTCGGCAGGCCGAAGAATGCGCGGGCTTCATCGGGGGTGCAATCGATCTCGACGTTGACTTTCATGGCCGCTCCGGACTCCAGCAAGGGCGCGTTGCTCGATGCGAATCGTTATCCGCTTCGCACCACAACGCGACGGGTCGTCTCAGCGACGCCCTGCGGAGCATCCTGAACACGCCGGCTAGTATCGCCGCGAGACGCGGTGCGATGCAAGCGATCCGAGCCCCGGCAGGGCCGGCTCAACCGAACCGTTCGGCGGCGAACGGCGCCGGATTGGCGAGCGGATCTTGCCCGGTCATCATCTCGGCGAGCAGCCGCCCGGTGACCGGGCCGAGCGTCAGGCCGTGATGCTGATGGCCGAAATCGAACCACAGCCCGGGATGACGCGGCGCCCGGCCGATCACCGGCAGCATGTCCGGCAGACACGGCCGCGCGCCCATCCAGGCCTGCGGCTCGATCGCCTCGCCGAGCGGAAACAGGTCGCGGGCCATCGCGCGGGCGCGGTCGATCTGCACCGAGCTCGGCGGCGCGTCGCGGCGCGCGAACTCGGCGCCGGTGGTCAGACGGATGCCGCGGTTCATCGGCGCCAGCAAGTAACCGCGATCGGCGTCGAGGATCGGATGCTGCAGCACGGCGTTGCCCCAAGTCGTGAAGTGCTGGTGATAGCCGCGCTTGACGCCGAGCGGGATGCGATAGCCGAGCGGCTTGAACACCAGATCCGACCACGGCCCGAGAGCGACCACCGCCTCGCGCGCGGTGACCGGCCCGGTGTCGGTGGTGATCCGCCAGCCGCCGCCGTGCTGTTGCAGCGTGCGCGCATCGCCGCGCAGCAGGCGTCCGCCCTTGCGGGCGAACAGCGCCGCATAGGCTTTCACCAGCGCGCCGGGATCGGGAACGAAGCCCGGCTCCAACCAATGGATCGCGCCGGAAAACCGTCCCATCAGGTTCGGCTCGCGCGCCGCGATCGACGCGCCGTCAAGCACGTCGGCGGTGACGCCGAAGCTCCTGGCGCGTTCGAGATCGGCGACGCTCTTGCCGAGCGAGGCCTCCGAGCGAAACAGCTTGATCCAGCCGGTCTTGCGCAGCAGCTCCGGCACGCCGGCCTCGGCGACCAGGGCCTCGTGTTCGACGAGGCTCTGCCGGATCAGCGGCAGCGCGGCCCGCGCGGTGTTCGCCGCGCGTTCGGGAGACGACGCCGCGAAGTAACGCAGCAGCCACGGCATGAATTCCGGCAGCCCGGACAGTTGATAGTGCACGTCCGCCGAGCGGTTCAAGGCGTAGCGCAGCAGATGGCCGAGATCGCGCGGAAACATGTAAGGGAACACCGACGCGACTTCGATCAGCCCGGCATTGCCGTAGCTGGTCTCGTCGCCGGCCGCCGCATTGCGATCGACCAGCACCACATCGCGGCCACGTTGCTGCAGGTGCAGCGCGGCGGCGACACCCACGATTCCGGCGCCCAGCACCAGGACATCAGTTTCGTCTTGCTTCATGGACCATCAAGTAAGGACCGGCCCGCGATTCCGCAAAGCCCAAATGTTCCGCACCGCAAATCCGCTTGCGTGCCCGTCAAACTCTGGCAACATGACGTGTCTGTGCAACAGCCGCGCTACTGCAACACACTGCATGACGGGACGGAGTCGCGATGACGATGTTGAACCGAACGGGATTGCTCGCTGCCGCTGCCTGTTTTTTCGCCCTCGCCTTGCCCGCTTCCGCCCAAACGTTGCGCTACGCCAACCAGGGCAATCTCACCTCGCTCGATCCCTACACGCTGAAGGAATCCACCACGATCGCGCATCATGCGCACATCTATGAGGGCCTCGTCGCCCGCGACAAGGACCTCAAGATCGTGCCGGCGCTGGCCGAGAGCTGGGAGACGCTCGATCCCAGGCATTGGCGCTTTCATCTGCGCAAGGGCGTCAAGTTTCACAACGGCGATCCGTTCACCGCCGACGACGTGATCTTCTCCGCCGAGCGCGTCCGCAGCAAGGGCTCCAATTTCCTCTCCAACGTCCCGCCCGACGCCAAGTTCGTCAAGGTCGACGACCACACCGTCGACGTGATGCTCGACACGCCCAATCCCATCCTGACCTCGCAATGGGATTCCTGGTTCATCATGGGCAAGAAGTGGTGCGAGGAGAACAATTCGGCGGCGCCGACGCCGGCCTCCGCCACCACGCCGAGCTACGCGTCGCTGCACGAGAACGGCACCGGGCCGTTCATCATCGACGTCCACCAGCCCGGCGTGAAGACCGTGTTCAAGGCGAACCCGACCTGGTGGGGCAAGCCGGAGCACAATCTCAAGGAGATCGTATTCACGCCGATCGGTTCCGCCGCCACCCGCGTCGCGGCGCTGCTGTCCGGCGAGGTCGACGTGATCGAGCCGGTGCCGATCCAGGACATCGACCGCGTCAACAGCAGCGGCAGCGCGACGGTGCTGACCGGGCCGGAGCTGCGCACCATCTTCCTCGGCATGGACCAGAACCGCGACGAGCTGCTGTACTCCAACGTCAAGGGCAAGAACCCTTTCAAGGACACCCGCGTCCGCGAGGCCTTCTACAAGGCGGTCGACGTCGAGCTGATCAAGACGCGGGTGATGCGCGGGCTGTCGACGCCCTCCGCGCTGATGATTGCGCCGCAATTGTTCGCGCTGTCGAAGGACTTCACGAGGGCCAAGCCCGACGCCGCCGCGGCCAAGAAGCTGCTCGCCGACGCCGGCTATCCGGACGGCTTCGAGGTGACGATGGATTGCCCGAACGATCGCTACGTCAACGACGCGGCGATCTGCCAGGCGGTGGTCGGCATGCTGGCGCGGATCGGCGTCAAGGTCGATCTGTTGGCGCAGCCCAAGGCGCAGTATTTCGCCAAGGTGCTGAAGCCGGGCGGCTTCAAGACCTCGTTCTTCATGCTCGGCTGGACGCCGTCCTCCGGCGACTCCCACAACGTGCTGCACGACATCATGGGCTGCGGCAACGATCCCGCCGACGCCACCCGCGGCGAGGCCAATCTCGGCGGCTATTGCAACAAGGAGCTCGACGCGCTGGCCGACAAGGTGCTGATCGAGACCGACACCGCCAAGCGCGACCAGATGATCAAGCAGGCGTTCGAGATCGGCATCAAGGACTATGCCTACATCCCGCTGCACCAGCAGGCGCTGGCCTGGGGCGTGTCGAAGAAGGTGAAACTGACGCAACGCGCCGACAACCAGGTGATGCTGTATTGGGCGACCAAGCAGGAGTGACCGGCGCGAAGCCCGGGCAGCGCTGAGGAGCCGCCATGCTGGCATTCACGCTCCGACGGGTGCTGCAGGCGATCGGCGTGATGATCGTGGTCGGCGCGCTCTCCTTCACGATGTTCCGCTTCGCCGGCGATCCGATCAGCCAGATCGTGTCGCAGGACGCTTCCAGCGCCGAGCGCGCCGAGATCCGCAAATCGCTCGGCCTCGACGATCCGGTGCTGGTGCAGTTCGGCCGCTATTTCATCAACGCCGCGCGGTTCGATTTCGGCATGTCGTATCGCTTCCGCGAGCCGGTCGCCAAGCTGCTGCTGGAGCGGATGCCGGCGACGCTGGAGCTGGCGACCTGCGCCACCGTGCTGGCGATGACGCTCGGCATCCTGCTCGGCGTCTACACCGCGCTGCGCCGCAATTCGTTTCTCGCCACGCTGCTGTCGGCGGTGTCGCTGATCGGCATCTCGCTGCCGACCTTCCTGATCGGCATCCTGCTGATCTATCTGTTCGCCGTGGTGCTCGGCTGGCTGCCGTCCTACGGCCGCGGCGACACGGTTCGGCTCGGCTGGTGGACCACCGGCCTCTTGACCACGTCCGGCCTGAAATCGCTGATCATGCCGTCGATCACGCTCGGCCTGTTCCAGATGACGCTGATCATGCGGCTGGTGCGCGCCGAGATGCTGGAAGTGCTGCGCACCGACTACATCCGCTTCGCCCGCGCCCGCGGGCTGACCACTCGCGCGATCCATTTCGGCCATGCGCTGAAGAACACGCTGGTGCCGGTGATCACGGTCGCCGGCCTGCAGTTCGGCTCGGTGATCGCGTTCGCGATCATCACCGAGACGGTGTTCCAATGGCCCGGCATGGGGCTATTGTTCGTGCAGGCGGTGCAGAACGTCGATATCCCGATCATGGCGGCGTATCTGCTCGTCGTGTCGCTGATCTTCGTCACCATCAATCTGATCGTCGACATCCTCTACACGCTGGTCGATCCGCGGCTGCACGCCGGCGCGGCGCGGCGGACATGACGAGGCGCCGATGACCGAGATGCTCGCGCCCGACGGTCTCGATCCGGCGACGCCGCGCGCCGGCTGGGCGGCGCGTGCGCTCGACAGCGATGTCTTTTACGCGTTCCGTCGCTCACCGCTGGCGATCGGCGCCGCGATCGTCACGCTGGCGTTCTTCGCCGTGGCGATCTTCGCGCCGCTGCTCGCGGTGCAGAACCCGTTCGATCCGGCGCAGCTCGAACTGCTGAACTCGCGGATCCCGCCGCTGTGGAGCGCGGACGGTCAGGCGCCGTTCCTGCTCGGCAGCGACGAACAGGGCCGCGACGTGCTGTCCGCGATCCTGTACGGCCTGCGCATCTCGCTGCTGGTCGGCGTGCTCGGCGTCGGCCTCGCCGCCGCGATCGGCATCGTGCTCGGCCTGGTCGCCGGCTATTTCGGCGGCGTCATCGACACCGTGATCATGCGGATCGCCGACGTCCAGCTCACCTTCCCGGCGATCCTGATCGCGCTGATGATTGACGGCGTGGTGAAATCGGCGCTCTCCAACCGGCTCGACGAGCGCACCATGCTGGCGGTGCTGGTGCTGTCGATCGGCTTGAGCTTCTGGGTGCAATACGCCCGCACGGTGCGCGGCTCGGTGATGGTCGAGCGCACCAAGGACTATGTCGCCGCGGCACAGCTGATCGGCCTGCCGTCGTGGACCATCATGCGCCGCCACGTGCTGCCGAACGCAATGGGACCGGTGCTGGTGATCGCCACCATCAACCTGGCGCTGGCGATCCTCACCGAGGCGACGCTGTCGTTCCTCGGCTCCGGCATGCCGGAGACGATGCCGTCGCTCGGCACGCTGATCCGGATCGGCAACAACTATCTGTTCTCCGGCGAATGGTGGGTGATCGCCTTCCCCGGCCTCGCGCTGGCGACGTTGATCCTCGCGATCAATCTGCTCGGCGACTGGCTGCGCGACGCGCTCAACCCGAAACTGCGATGATGCGAGAGCCTCAGCCATGACCGAACCGGTGCTCTCCGTCCGCGACCTGCGGGTCGAATTCGACAGCCGGCGCGGCACGCTGCGCGCGATCGACGGCGTGTCGTTCGAGATCGCGCGCGGCGAGGTGCTCGGCGTGGTCGGCGAGTCCGGCGCCGGCAAATCGGTGACCGGCGCCGCGGTGATCGGACTGATCGATCCGCCCGGCCGGATCGCCGGCGGCGAGATCAAACTGTCGGGGCGGCGGATCGACGATCTGCCGCCCGAAGAGCTGCGCCGGATTCGCGGCAAGCGGATCGGCGTGATCTTCCAGGACCCGCTGACCAGCCTCAATCCGCTGTACCGGATCGGCGATCAACTCACCGAAACCATCCGCACGCATCTGCCGCTGTCGCCTTCCGCCGCACGACAACGCGCGATCGATCTGCTCGCCGAGGTCGGCATTCCGGCGCCGGAGAAACGCATCGACGCCTATCCGCACGAATTCTCCGGCGGGATGCGGCAGCGCGTGGTGATCGCGCTGGCGATCTGCGCCGAGCCCGAACTGATCATCGCCGACGAGCCGACCACCGCGCTCGATGTCTCGGTGCAGGCGCAGATCATCGCGCTGATCAAGCGGCTCGGCCGCGACCACGGCACCGCGGTGATGCTGGTGACCCACGACATGGGGGTGATCGCCGAGACCTGCGACCGCGTCGCGGTGATGTATTCCGGCCGGATCGCCGAGATCGGCCCGGTGCGCGACGTGGTGCAGGAGCCGCTGCATCCCTATGCGAAGGGCCTGATGGGCGCGATCCCGACGCTCGCGGGCGACGCGCCGCGGCTGGCGCAGATCCCGGGCGCGATGCCGCGGCTGTCGGCGATTCCGCCGGGCTGCGCGTTTCATCCGCGCTGCGACTACGCGTTCGGGCGCTGCCGCATCGAGCGGCCCGAACCGCTGCAGCACGGCACCCAGCAGGTCGCCTGCCATCTGTTCGACGCGCATTCGACGGAGCATGCCGCGTGAACCCGACGCTGGTCGAGGCCCGGCATCTGCGGCAGGTGTTCGACGTCTCGAAGCCGTGGCTCAACCGCGTGATCGAAGGCGGCAAGCCGGAATATCTCAAGGCCGTCGACGACGTGTCGTTCGAGATCGCGCGCGGCGAGACCTTCGCGCTGGTCGGCGAATCCGGCTCGGGCAAGACCACGGTGGCGCGGATGGTGGTCGGGCTGCTGCCGCCGACGTCGGGCAGTGTAACGATCGACGGCGTCTCGATGAGCGACGCGGCGCAGGCCGGCGCGCGGCGCAAGCTGCGGCGGCGGATCCAGATGATCTTCCAGGATCCCTATGCCAGCCTCAATCCGCGGATGCGGGTCGACGCCATCATCGCCGAGCCGATCCGCGCCTTCGATCTGCTGCAGGGCCGCGACGAGATCCGCCGCCGCGTCGGCGAGCTGCTGCAGCTCGTCGGCCTGCATCCCGACGACGGGCTGAAATTTCCGCACCAGTTCTCCGGCGGCCAGCGCCAGCGCATCGCAATCGCCCGCGCGCTCGCCTCGGAGGCGGACTTCATCGTCTGCGACGAGCCGACTTCGGCGCTCGACGTCTCGGTGCAGGCGCAGATCCTCAACCTGATGCGCGATCTGCAGGACCGGCTCGGGCTGACCTATCTGTTCATCAGCCACAACCTCGCGGTGGTGCGGCACATGGCGAGCCGGATCGGCGTGATGTATCTCGGCCGCATCGTCGAGATCGCCGAAGGCCGCGAGCTGTTCGCCAACCCGCGGATGCCCTACACGCGGATGCTGCTCGGCGCGGTGCCGGATCTGGCGATGTCCGGCCGCGCGCGGATTCCGGTGAAGGGCGAAATCCCCAACCCGATCGATCCGCCGACCGGCTGCGCCTTTCACCCGCGCTGCCCCGAAGCGTTCGACCGCTGCCGCGCCGAACGGCCGGAGCTGATCGGCGGCGTCGCCTGTCATGCGGTGAACCGCGGCTGAGGCGCCGTCGCCGCCCGATCGTCGGCCGCAACGAAAAATGGCGGACCGCTCGGCCCGCCATCTTTCAGCAGCGTCGATTGCAGTCCGCTCAGGTCGGCTTCAGCGACGGCGAGGCGTGCTCCATCTCGTAATCCTCGATCTGCTTGGCGCGATCGGATTCCGCCGCCGCGCGGTGGTCGGTGCCGATCGCGACGTAGACCGCCGGCAGCACGAACAGAGTGAACAGCGTGCCGATCATCATGCCGGAGACCACGACCAGGCCGATCGAGAACCGGCTGGCGGCGCCGGCGCCCGACGCGGTGAGCAGCGGCAGCAGGCCGGTGACCATCGCCGCGGTGGTCATCAGGATCGGCCGCAGTCGCACCCGCGCGGCCTGCTCGATCGCGGTGCGCTTGTCGAGCGCCTCCTTGATCTGCAGTTCGCGCGCGAACTCCACCATCAGGATGCCGTGCTTCGAAATCAGGCCGACCAGCGTCAGCAACCCGACCTGAGTGTAGATGTTGATCGTCGCTACGCCGAAGAACAGCGGGATCAACGCCCCCGAGATCGCCATCGGCACCGAGATCATGATCACCAGCGGGTCGCGCAGACTTTCGAACTGCGCCGCCAGTACCAGGAAGATGATGATCAGCGCGAAGCCGAAGGTGATGGCGAGCTGGTTGCCCTCCTGCACGTATTGCCGGGCGTCGGCCAGATAGTCGTGGCCGAATCCGGTCGGCAGGTTCTTGGACTGTTTCTCGAGGAAGTCGACGGCCTGGCCGACGGTGACGCCCGGCATCGGCACCGCCTGGAAGGTGGCGGAGTTGAGCTGGTTGTAGTGCGA
Source organism: Rhodopseudomonas palustris (assembly GCA_016215605.1). Lineage (GTDB taxonomy): Bacteria > Pseudomonadota > Alphaproteobacteria > Rhizobiales > Xanthobacteraceae > Rhodopseudomonas > Rhodopseudomonas palustris_L. The sequence continues at coordinate 78,616 of JACRJB010000015.1, read as the reverse complement.
CAGCGCGTTCGGATCGGTGGCGGTCTCGATCGACACCAGCGTCGACAGCGGGATCTGCTGACCGGTGACGCTCGCCACATAGTAGCCGTCGAGCGATTGCGGCGACAGCCGGTCGATCCGCGGCACCTGCGGGATCACCTGATACGAACGGCCCTCGAGGTTGAAGCGGTTGACGTAGTTGCCGCCGAGCAGCGTCGCCAGCGTCGAGCCGAGGCGCTGCATGTTGACGCCGAGGTCGCTCGCCTTGGTGCGGTCGATCGTGACCCGCACCACCGGCTGGTTGAAGTCGAGATCGCTGTCGGCGACGATGAACAGGCCGCTCTTGCGCGCCGCGTCCTTGAGCTTGACCATCTCCTCGTAGACGGCGCGGAAGCCGGCGGTCGAATTGATCACCATCTGGATCGGCAGACCGCCCGGCCCGCCCGGCAGCGGCGGCAGGTTGAAGGCGAAGGCGTTGACGCCCTCGATCTTGCTCAGTTCGGCCTGCACCAGCGGCTTCAGCTTCATGGCGCTGCGGGTGCGCTCGTCCCACGGCTTCAGCAGCATGCCGGCGATGCCGTTATTGGGGCCCGCGGTGCCGTTCAGGATGAAGCGCAGATCGGTCTCGGGGAAGCTGGCATAGGCCTTGTCGAGCTTCTCGCCATAGAAATTCGAGTAGTCGATGTTGGCGTATTTCGGCCCCTTGGTCACCGCGAACACGATGCCCTGGTCCTCCTCGGGCGCCAGTTCCTTGGCGGTGTTCATGTACATGAAGCCGACCAGGCCGAGGATCACGACGGCGAACAGCGCGGTGATCGGGCGATAGTCGAGCGAGCGGTCGAGCTGCCTGCCGTACCAGCGCGTCACCGAGCCGAACACGGCATCGACCTTGCGGGCGAACCAGCCCTGGCTCTCCTGATGCTTGAGCAGCACCGAGCACATCATCGGCGACAACGTCAGCGCGATGACGCCGGACACGATCACCGCGCCGGCCAGCGTGAAGGCGAATTCGCGGAACAGCGCGCCGGTGAGGCCCCCGAGGAATCCGATCGGGGCGTACACCGCCGCCAGCGTGATGGTCATCGAGATCACCGGGCCGACGATCTCGCGGGCGCCGATCAGCGAGGCCTGGACCGGACTCTTGCCCTCCTCCAGATGCCGATGGATGTTCTCCACCACCACGATGGCGTCGTCGACCACCAGACCGATCGCCAGCACCATCGCCAGCAGCGTCAGCAGGTTGATCGAGAATCCGAGCGCCAGCATCGCGGTGCAGACGCCGATCAGCGACAGCGGGATCGTCACCACCGGAATGATCACCGACCGGAACGACGCGAGGAACAGGAAGATCACCACGATGACGATGCCGACCGCTTCGATCAGTGTCTTTTCCACCTCGTCGATCGACGAGCGGATGAACTTGGTCGAATCGTAGGCGACCTTCATCTTCATCGACGGCGGCAGGTTGCGCTCGATCTCGGGGAACAGCGCGCGGACGCCGGTGACGATGTTGAGCGGGTTGCCCTGCGGCGTCGCCTGCACGCCGATGAAGATCGCGCGCTCGCCGGAGAACGCCACGCTCGAGTCGGTGCTCTGCGCGGCGAGTTCGACCGTGGCGACGTCCTCCAATCGCACGAAGCCGCCGTCCTGCGCCTTGACGATCATGCGTTTGAACTGATCGACGTTCTGCAGGTCGGTGTTGGTGGTGATGTTGGAGACCGTCAGATAGCCCTTGGTCTGGCCCGCCGCCGCCTGGAAGTTGTTGGCGGCGATCGCCGCCGAGATGTCGGAGGGAGAGACGTTGCGCCCGGCCATGCGTAACGGATCGAGCCAGATCCGCATCGCGAAGGTCTGGCCGCCGAGAATGTCGGCCGAGGCCACGCCGTCGACGGTCGACAGCACCGGCTGCACCACGCGCGTCAGATAGTCGGAGATCGCCGATCCCGACAGCTCGTTGCTGGAAAAGCCGAGATACATCACCGCCGTGGTCTGGCCGGTGGATTTGACGATCACCGGGTCGTTGGCTTCGCGCGGGATCAGGTACTTGACCGAATTGACCTTGGCCAGCACCTCGGTGAGCGCCTGGTTAGGATCGAAGTTGAGCTTGACGTAGACGGTGATCAGGCTCTGGCCCTGGGTCGAGGACGAGGTGATGTAGTCGACGCCCTCGGCCGAGGCGACCGCCTGCTCCAGCGGCGTGGTGATGAAGCCCTGCATCAGGTCCGGAGACGCGCCGGGATACGCCGTGGTGATGGTCACCACGGTGTTCGACAGCTTGGGATATTGCCGGATCGGCAACGTCATCGCGGCGCGGAAGCCGATCAGCAGGATCAGCATGCTGACGACGAGCGACAGCACCGGACGCTTGATGAAGATATCGGTGATGACCATACGGACGCTCCGTGGCGCAAACTTCGCGCGATGCGCGCGACAGCTGCGGTGCGATCAGTGAGGCCGACGGCGCTCGTCGCCGGCGGGCCTTGCGAAAGAAGCGGGCGGCGCGACGCGCCGACCCGGCAGGTCGATCAGTAGCGCGGCGGCGTCGCCGGCTGCGGCGGCGCCGGATCGGTCGAGATCGCCACCGCGGCGCCGGACTGCAGCTTGAGCTGGCCGACCGCGACGACGCGATCGCCGGGCTTGACGCCGGTCAGGATCACGGCGCGGCCGTTGACGCGTTCGCCGGTGCGCACGAAGGTCCGGACCGCCTTGAGGCTGGTCTTGCCGTCCTGCGCCTTCTCTTCCTGGATCAGGTAGACGGAGTCGCCGTACAGCGTGTAGTCGACCGCGGTCTCGGGCACGGTGATCACCGCCGGCTTGTCCGGCAGCACCACGGTGGTGGTGGCGAACATGCCGGGCTTGAGCACGTGCCCGGGATTGTCGAGCGTCGCCTGCACCCGGATATTGCGGGTGTCGGACGAGATCTGCGGCTCGATGGTGGTGATCTTGCCGTCGAAGTCGCGTCCCGGATAAGCGTCGACCCGGATGCGCACGGCCTGGCCGACCGCCAACGTGCCGGAGTCCTTCTCCGTCACGGTGAAGTTGGCGTAGACCTGCGACAGGTTGGTCAGCGTCACGATCTGGGTGCCGGCGGTGAGATACTGACCGACTTCGACGCGGCGAACGCCGAGCACGCCGTCGAACGGCGCGCGCACCAGCTTCTGCGAAATCACCGCCTGGGTCCGGGCGATGCCCGCATTGGCCTGATCGAACGAGGCCTGCGCCTGATCGACCGTCGCCTGCGGGCCGAACTGGCGCGCGGCGAGCTGCTTGGCGCGGTCGAGCGACAGCTCCGCGACCTTGGCCTGGGCGCGGTAGTTGGCGAGGTCGGCCTGCTCCGGCGCGTCGTACAGCTGCAGCAGCTTGGCGCCGGCTTCGACTTCCGCGCCTGCGGTGAACAGCACGTCGGTGATGCGGCCCGACACGTCGGAGGTGACGTTGACCTGATGCACGGCCGCCAGATCGCCGACCGCCCTCAGCAGATTCGGCACCACCTCGGACTTCGCCTCCGCGACCGTCACCGTGATCGGCGGCGGTTTGTTGTTGGCGAAGAACTGCGCGATCATGTGGCTGCGGAAGGCATTGAAGCCGACCAGGCCGCCGACCAGGATCGCCAGCAGAACCCCGATGATGATGAACCATCGGATCATCCGCACCGGACGGGGGCGCGGCTTCTCGGGGGCCGACCGCGCAGCGGGCGGAGTTTCGGTCGCAAGCGTCATTTATGCACTCTCTGTCGTTTCCGCGCGCTTCTGCTCAGGCGATAACTCGCGATCCAGATGGGCGGCAATTACGTCGTTGTTCAATCCGATTCCACGCAAGATGTATTCACACGTCTGCCGCTCGAGATCGGCAGCGTCTCCGTAGTTCAGGCACGGCACCGCGGACAGTCGCGTCAGCGCCGTCGTCACCAGCGTATGGTGCGTGAACCAGAACAGGTTCATCGGCTCCCGTCCGACCCGCGTCGCCTCGCCCGCCGCCACCGCGCGCTCCAGCGACGCGGCGAATTTCGGCCCGACCAGTCCGGCGATCTTCTCGAACACCAGCCGGGCGAATTCGCCGTCGTCGAGCTGGCTGGTCACCAGCAGCCGCAGCCGCTGCGCCTCGCAATGCTCCGGCTGATCCGAAACATGCAGGAAATGCGCGACCATATTGCGAACGACCACGACCAGGGTTTCGGTCGACGGCGGCAGGTCGAGCAGATGCATCAGCGCGGGATCGGCCTCGCACTCCTCCGCCAGAATCTCGGCATACAGCGCCGATTTGCTCGGAAAATGCTTGAACAGCAACCCTTCCGAGATCGACGCCGCAGTGGCGACGCTCTTGGTCGTGGTTCCGGCGAAGCCGTTTCGGGCAAAGCAGCGTTTGGCCGCGCCCAGAATCAATTCCCGGCGCAAATCACGCGTCATTCGCAATGAGCTCATTTTCGTGAGTAGGCACTCACCTACGGGATTGTCAATTGGGTTCGCTGCAACGCACTGAATCGTGAGCGTAGAAGCCACCCAAAAGCTGCGTTTTCGAGGCCTTGCGGGGGTCGTCGGTTGATTTTCAGCAGGCGGATGCCGGACCGGGGCTGGACAGCGAGGCAGTCCGCGCATCGAGATGCACTTCGTTCCGAGACGCTCTATAAACGCGCCAACAAGAACAACGGGAACGACATGGAAACGGCCTCAAGCGAGCTGGCGGCGGCGTTCGACCTGGAGCGGCTGACGCCCGCGTTCTACGACAATCCCTACCCGACCTATCATGCCCTGCGGACGCACCAGCCGGTCAAGCGGCTGCGCAACGGCGGCTATGTCCTGACCCGCTACGACGATCTGGTCGCGGTCTACAAGAACACCGCGCTGTTCAGCTCCGACAAGAAACGCGAGTTCGCGCCGAAATACGGCGACTCGCTGCTGTTCGAGCATCACACCACCAGCCTGGTGTTCAACGACCCGCCGGCGCACACACGGGTGCGGCGGCTGATCACCGGCGCGCTGTCGCCGCGCGCGATCGCCGGGATGGAGCCGGACTTGATCGCGCTGGTCGAGCGGCTGCTCGATGCCATGGCGGCGAAGGGCGACGTCGATCTGATCGAGGACTTCGCCGCCGCGATTCCGATCGAGGTGATCGGCAATCTGCTCGGCGTGCCACACGACGAGCGCGGCCCGCTGCGCGACTGGTCGCTGGCGATCCTCGGCGCGCTGGAGCCGGTGATCGGCGCCGAGGTGTTCGCGCGTGGCAACGAAGCGATCCGCGACTTCCTCGCCTATCTCGAAACCCTGATCGCGCGCCGCCGCGCCGCGCCGGGCGATCCGGAGCACGACGTGCTGACCCGGCTGATCCAGGGCGACGGCACCGGCGAACAGCTCACCGCCAAGGAACTGCTGCACAACTGCATCTTCCTGCTCAACGCCGGACACGAGACCACCACCAACCTGATCGGCAACGGCCTGGTCGCGCTCGACGCCAACCTGGCGGAAAAGCAGCGGCTGATTGCGCAGCCGGGGCTGGCGCGGACCGCGGTCGAGGAAATCCTGCGCTACGAGAGTTCGAACCAGCTCGGCAACCGCATCACCACCGCGGAGGCCACGATCGGCGGCGTCACCATGCCGGCGAACACTTCGCTGACGCTGTGCATCGGCGCCGCCAACCGCGACCCGGCGCAGTTTCCCGATCCCGACCGCTTCGACATCGCACGCACACCGAACCGGCACCTCGCCTTCGCCACCGGACCGCATCAATGCGCCGGCATGGCGCTGGCGCGGCTCGAAGGCGTGATCGCGCTGACGCGCTTTCTGGCGCGCTTCCCGAACTACACGGTCGACGGCGCGCCGTCGCGCGGCGGGCGTGTGCGGTTTCGCGGCTATCTGCGGGTGCCGTGCCGGCTCGGCGGCTGACTAGAGCTTTTCCGGTTCTGATAGAATCAGAACCGAAAAAGCTCTAGATTCTTATTTTGACGCGTTTTCTTCACGCGAACCGGTCTCCACTTCGCTCGAAAACGCTCTACGTCGTCGGCGACGTCTGGACCAGCAAGGTCGGAATCCGGCAGGTGCCGCTGCGCACGGTGACGACGCGGGTGCCGGGCTTGCGGCCGTTGCGCGGCTCGGTCACGGTGATGCCGGCCTCGATCAGCCGGGCTCGCGTCGCGTCGATGTCGTCGACCCGCCAGCTGATGCCCCACAATTTGTCGTGGTCGGCATCGGAGCCCGCGACCGGCCGGTGCACCACCTCGACGGTGAGGTCGCCGCAACGGAAGAACATCAGCCGGCCCCATTCCTGATGCGCACGATCGAGCGCCATGTCGAGCCCGAGCCGGGCGCCGTACAGCGCCGCCGCGCTTTCCGGGTCCGAAGTCGAGACTACGACGTGATCCATCCCGGTGACCGGCGCCGGCCCGATCGGCTCGGACAGCGGACGCTCGGCGTCGAGTTCGAGGAAGAACAAGCGGACGCCGCGGGTGAGCGCCGTCGCGGCGCGGGTCCGCTTCCAGCTCAGCGTCGCGCCGGTGCTGGTGTCGCGGCCTTCGACCGCGGCGATCGGGTCCGGCTGCATCGCGAGCCGGTCGAGCCGGCGATGCATCCGGCCGATGTCGGACACCCGGAAGCACAGGCTGGCGAGCCCTTCGCCCTGCAGATTGATCACGGTGCGGATGCGATCGGCGTTGCCGCCGGTGCCGGCGGGGGCCATCAGTTCGAGCGACATGTTGCCCAGCGTGAACAGCGCGTTCTCGGAACCGTCGTCACGGCCGTGCCAGGCCGGCGCGCGCGCCAGCAGCGTCCGATACGCAGCGACCGCCGCGGGCAGATCACTGACCAGAACGACGAGATGATCGATCGCGGTGATCGACGAACGTTCCGCCGGCGTTGCAGGACTCACGACCGGCATCTCCTCGGGCTTGCGCTCTTTGACGCTCATGGAAACAATCCTCGCGTGTTCTTGGCCGAACGCACTTTCTCGACCCCGATGGCCATCGCGGCGGTGCGGAGTGCGATTCGATCACAACGCGTCGGCTGGATCATATGGTCAAAGACGAAGTCGAAAACCTGGTATTTCCGCCGGGTGTCGTCGGTTCCCGCAGTTCCTTCCCTGGACCGTCGCCGCAGCGGAACTGACAGACACATCGCATTGAATCGACTGCGCGCAGCCGCGACGGCAGACAGCTGGTCGGTCCACGCGACCTCCCAATGGTCCGCGATCGCACCGATCGGCTGCGCGGCCACGTCGCCTCCCCCCGAACTGGAACAGACCGACACGCTCGTCCTCCCTGCGGCGCCCTGACCCGGACGAGGCAGAGCGCCGGTCGTTGTGACCGGATTTTCAGCGAAAGGCCTCTCTCAACCCCTCGGATGTTGCGAATTATTTTAGCGAATGCACTGCGATAAGCAGTGCTATTGTATCCAGGCCGGGTCAGGCTCGCAGTACGGGACGCTCATGCACGCACTCTTCATCGGACAGACCTATATCGACGTCACGTTCATCACCGACCACATGCCGACCGGCGACGAGAAGCACGTGGCGTCCGACTACGCGGTGTCGTTCGGCGGCAACGCCGTGACCGCGGCGTTCTGCTGCGCCAAGCTCGGCGTCGTCCCCGACCTGATCGCCACCATCGCCAATGACTGGCTGGGGCGGATGTTTCAGGACATGAGCGCCAAGTACGGGATCGAGATCCATCCGCGCAAGGTCGCCTCGTCGTCGCTGTCCTTCATCATGCCGAAGGACGGCAAGCGCGCGATCGTGCGCTGCCGCGACGACGAGCACATCCACCCCTTCCCGCTGCTCAACCTCGGCAACTGCCGCGCATTGCACGTCGACGGCCATCAGCCCGACGCCGCGATCCACTACGCCAGGCTGTGCCGCGAGAGCGGCATCCTGACCTCGCTCGACGGCGGCGGCCTGCGCACCAACACCCACGAGCTGCTGGAATTCATCGACGTCGCGATCGTCGCCGAGCGGCTGTGCGAGCAGATGGACCTGACGCCGGACCGGATGCTCGACTATCTGAAATCGCGCGGCTGCCGGGTCGGCGGCGTGACCCAGGGCGAGCGCGGCCTGGTCTGGTACGACGAGACCCGCACGGTGCGCACGCTGCCGGCGCTGTCGATCCCGCGCGAACGCGTGCTCGACACCAACGGCGCCGGCGACGTGTTTCACGGCGCCTATGTGTTCTCGTATCTCAACAGTCCGGAGAAGAGCTGGCAGCAGCACTTCGAATTCGCCCGCGCCGCCTCGACCTACAAGATCCAGAAGCTCGGCAACGAGGCCGGCCTGCCGACCCTCGCCGATATCGCAGCGGTGCAGCGGGAATTCGCGGCGACGGCGTAGTCCGCCGTTGCGATGCAGCGCGATACGAACGGCGGACTCCGCAGTTCGCCGTTGAGTCGATCGAGCAACTGGAGTAGCATCGCTCAGCTTTTTAGAGTGATCGAGACGATATTGGAAACTGATCTTGCCTGATTTGACCGATGGCCGATCAGTGCGAGAGCCGATCGGCACGACAATCCCATCGGCTGCAGGTTGAATTTGGAACGATGCATCGTGACGGCGTGGCGCATCTTGCGTGCACGGTCCGATGAATTTCAGTCGTAGTCACATTCATTGCGAGCAAGCGCATGGCTAATTTTACAGGTCCTCCACCGGGCGCCATCCGAAACAAGCCGATCTCGAGCGAACTGCAGAAAGTGCTGTCCATCGCCGCGCAATCCGCGGGGATCGACACCGTCGTCATCACCTCCGGCGGCCAGGATACCCTCGGCGAGGGCACGCGCCGCACCGGTTCGACACGCCACGATCGCGGGCGTGCCGCGGATCTCCAGCTCGTGGTCCAAGGGACGGCGCTCGCTTTCACCGACCACGCAGCGCCCGCGACAGTCCTTGCTTTCATCACCGCCGCGGCCGCGGCAGGTGCAACCGGGATCGGCGCCGGCGTCGATTACATGGGCGCGCGCACCATCCACGTCGGCTTCGGCACGTCGATCAACGATCATCAGACGCTGACATGGGGCGCCGGCGGCAAATCGATCAATGCGCCGCAATGGCTGCGAGACGCCGCGGAGGCCGGATGGCGAACGCCGGCAGCGCTCGCCGAGACCGTCCCCGCTGAGCCGGCGGCACCGGGCCGCTACGCCGTCGTGGCCCGCAGCGGCCTGAAGCTGCGAGGCGGCCCCGGTCCTGATTTCGGCTCCGAGAAGACCCTCGCGCTCGGTACCGAGCTGACCGTGACGCAATTCGAAGGCCCCGGCGGGAATTGGGCCTGCGTCGACGTCGAGGGCGACGGCGTGCTCGACGGTTACGTCTTCGCTCCATTTCTCGCGGCCCTCGCTTCGAGTCATCAACCCGGCGACGTCGCCTAGCCGGTGGCCGGCTGCGGATAACGGATTCAAGAGCAACACATGTGAACGGAGCTCGCGATGCCAACGACCGATGACATTCGATGGTTCAAGCAGCAGTTTCGGAGCCAGATCGACGCGGCGTTGCCGGGGACGCCGTTCGATGCCGACATGATCATCGCGATCGCCTGCCAGGAGACCGGCTACATCTGGTCGGTGCTCCGCAAGAAATCCCTGCCACTGGACCGCGTGCTGGCGCTCTGCGTCGGCGACACGATCGACTATCAGGGCCCCGGCAAGGGACGACAAGCGTTTCCGCGATCGAAGGATTCACTCATCGCCGAAACGAACGGCCGCAGGATGTTCGACATCGCCCGCGCCGCGCTGGAAGACATGGCGGCCTATATCCCCGGCTATCACGGCGCCGTCAGCAATCCCAACAAGTTCTGTCACGGCTACGGCGTCTTCCAGCGCGACCTGCAGTTCTTCCGCGAGGACCCCGACTACTTCCTCGACCGACGCTACGAAAAGTTCGGCGACTCGCTGGCTCAATGCCTAGGAGAATTGCGCCGCGGCCTGAAGAAGCTAGGCTTCGAGACCCGCACCAGCCTGAGCGACCTCGAATTCGCCGCGGTCGCGATCGCCTATAACACCGGCGGCTACAATCCGGCGCGCAAATTGAAGCAGGGCTTTTTCGATGGCGAGAAATACTACGGCGAACGGATCTTCGACTATCTGACGACGTCGCGGGGTGTCGACGTGGCCGGTGTCGGCGCGGCTGGCGCCGGTGAAGCGGGCGCCAGCGCCGTGGCGCTCGCACCTGGCCGCTACGCGGTGATCGCCCGCGGCGGGCTCAAGCTACGCGGCGGACCCGGCATCGATTTCGGTTCGGAAAAGACGCTGGCGTTGGGGACCGAACTCACCGTCGTCACGGCTGGCGGGACGGATCCGGCCTGGGCGCGCGTCGACCTCGAAGGCGACGGCGTGCTCGACGGCTACGTCTTCGCCAGTTTTCTCGCGCCCCTCGACCAGCACGCGCAGCTCAACGAGCACGCGCCGGAGCCCGCGTAGCGCGCGTAGCGGCGCGAACTACGCCATCGCCTTCTTCAGGTCGAAGCTCGTGTCCACCGCCTGTTCCGGCGTGATCGACTTGCCGAGCGGCAGGATCTTGCGGCCGAACACGTGGTCGGCGGCGCGGTTGACGGATTCGATGCCGATCAGTTTGCCGTCCTTGTAGCAGAACGCCGAGAACGAGCGCTCGGCGACGCTGCCGCGGACCACGACCTGATCGAAGCCGGCGGTGAGGCCGGCGATCTGCAGCTTGTCGTCGCCCTGGTCGGACCAGAACCACGGATAGCCGTCGTAAGTCGCGGGCGAGCCGGTCAGCCGCGCCGCGACGCAGCGCGCCTGATCGGTGGCGTTCTGCACCGACTCCACCCGCATCACCTCGCCGAAACGCACGCTGTTGAACAGCGCGGAGTCGCCGATCGCGGAGATGTTCGGATCCTCGGTGAGCAGCTGCTCGTCGACGATGATGCCGGACGCCGTCGGCAGACCCGCCGCCGCCGCCAGTTCGACATTCGGGATCACGCCGACGCCGACCACGATCAGGTCGCACGGCAAGGTGCGGCCGTCGCTGAGCGCCACGCCGGTGACCCGGCCGCCCTCGCCTTCGATCTCGGTGGCGCGGACGCCATAGTGGAGGCGGATGCCCGAGGCGGTGTGGCGGTCGTGGAAGTAGCTGGAGATTTCCGGCGTCACCGCGCGCGCCATCACCCGCGGCGCCAGTTCGACGACGTCGACCTCGAGGCCCTTGGCCCGCGCGGTGGCGGCGAATTCCAGTCCGATGAAGCCGGCGCCGATCACCACGACGTGCTTCTTCTCCGGCATCCGCTGCCGCACCACTTCGCTTTCGTCGAGCGTGCGCAGATACAGCACGTCGGACAGCGTGGCGTTCGGCACGTCGAGCTGACGGTTGCGAGCGCCGGTGGCGAGCACCAGATGGCCGTAGTCGATCGCCTCGCCGGACGCCAGCAGCAGCTTGCGCGCGGCGCGGTCGATCGACACCGCGCGACCGGAGATCAGCTCGATGGTCTGGTCCTGGAAGAACTTCTCCGGCCGGAACATCAGCGAGTTCGGATCGCCGCCGCTCTTGAGATACGCCTTCGACAGCGGCGGCCGCTGATACGGCAGATGCTTCTCGTCGTTGATCAGCGCGATGCGACCGTTGTACTTGGCCTGGCGCAGCGAGACGGCGACCTGAAATCCGGCGTGTCCGGCTCCCACAATCAAGACCGTGTCGTTCATCATGTCACTCGTGCGTTGGAAACGGCGCGGCGCGCGCCTGGGCGGAGGATGCGGCAGCCTCTAGCACAAAGAAAACGGGCTGGTCAGCTTGCTGCGTCAATTGTTTAGACTAAAGTACCGGCAGCCGGCCAGCCTCAATAGACCGGCGGCGAATTGTCCAGCACGGCGCGCTTGGCGCCGTCGAGGATGTCCAATTCCAGCGTGTCGATCAACAGCGGCCCGCGCTTGCGCTCGACCGCGCCGACCTTCTCGATCCGGCTGAACGTCGCCCGCAGCGCCGGATGGGCGGCGGCGTTGGTCTCGCCGACCAGCAGCAACTTGCCGGCGAGCTGCTCCGGGCTCGGCGGCGGCGCCGCGAGCCAGCGATAGCGCTCGTTGCGCTGCGCGACGCAGGTGCCCTTCGGCAGATAGAACGCCAGCCACGCCGTGTTGCCGTAGTCGTCGGCAAGCACGCAGCTCGCCCCGGTCTGCTCGCGAATTGCCGCGATCTGCGCGGCGATCTGCGGATAGCCGACGCCGACCGCCCGGACGCTGGCGTCGCGGCTATAGCCGGTCAGCACGCCGGTGTTGGCCTGGACCACCAGAACCAAGAACATCACCACCCCGACCGGCGTGGCCCAGCGCATGCAAAAATCCGCGACCCGCTGCGCCCGCGGCCGCCACGGCACCGCGGTGACTGCGACCGCCGCAGCGACCGCGAACGCCGGATACAGCGCGCCGAGCCAGTTGCCCTCGACCCGGTCGTGGGTCGCCTGCCAGGCGAAATACAGCGCGATGGTCCAGACGATCGCATTGATCAGCACCCGTGCGCCGGACGCGCCGGCGCCGCGCGCCAGCGCGTACAGTCCCATCAGACCCAGGATGTAGACCAGCGGCGTCGCCAGAACGAACTGGGTCGGCACCAGCTCGAGCAGGTAGCCCGGGTTGAAGCCCTCGACCCGGGCGCGGCCGAGCTGCTTGACGAACGAGATCCACTCGTGCTCGGCGTTCCACAGCACCACCGGGGTGAACATCGCGAACGCCACCAGCCCGCCGAGATACGGCCACGGCGTCCGCAACCAGCGCCGCTGCTTCGGCACCCACAGCAGCCAGATCAGGATCGCCGGGCCGAAGAACAGCGCGGTGTATTTCGACAGCAGCGCCGCGCCGACCGCGACGCCGACCGCCAGCCACCACGCCCCTCTGCCCGACGCCAGCACCTGCGCCAGCGCGTACAGCACGAAGCACGACGCCGCCAGCAGCGGCGCGTCCGGCGTCACGATCACGGTGCCGATCGACACCATCATGGTGGCGTTGAGCAGCAGCGTCGCGTTGGCGGCGAGACGCTGGCCGCCGAACAGCAATTCGGCGGCGCGCCAGGTCGCCCAGCTCATCGGCACCGCGAGCAGCACCGAGATCAGCCGGACGCCGAGTTCGGTGTCGCCGGCGATCAGCGTGCCGAGCCGGATCACCAGCGCCACCATCGGCGGATGATCGAAATAGGACGCGGCGAGATGCTTGGACCAGGTCCAGTAATAGGCTTCGTCGAAGGTCAGCGGCGTCACCGCCGCCGCGACCAGACGAAGCGCCACCATCGCGGCGACGGCCAGGGCGGTGCCGCCGACGACACCTCGGGCTGTGGTCGTCATCGCAACGCTATCGCTTGCGCCAGACGAACAGGCCCGACATCGCGTAGTTCCACACCACGCCCATCACCGCGCCGGCAGCGCCCGCCACCCACCAGGTGATGTGTTCGCTGTACACCGCGAAGGCGACGCCGACATTGGCGAGCAGGCCGACGCCGCACACCAGATAGAACAGCAGCAGGCCGCGCAGGATCGCGAAGCCCTTCAGGCGCTGATCGCGATAGGTCAGGAAATTGTTGAGAATGAAGTTGCTGGTCATCGCCACCAGCGCCGCCGCCGCCTGCGCTTCCGCGAACGGCTGGTCGAACACTTTCAGCACCAGGTACAAGGTGACGAAGTGCACGACGACGCCGGTCGAGCCGACCAGCGCGAACAGGATGAAGCGCAGCGACAGGATGTCGTTGCTGAATTTCGCCAGCACCAGGCCGAGGAAATCCAGCGCCACCATCGAGTCGAGCTTGCTCTCGCCGTGCAGCCGCGAGCCGAAGCTGTACGGCACCTCGATCGCGCGCAGGCGGCCCTGCCCGCTGGCGACGACGTCGAGCAGGATCTTGAAGCCCTGGGTCGAGAGCTGCGGCGCGAGCTCCTCGAACCGATCGCGGCGGATCATGAAGAAGCCGCTCATCGGATCGGCGATGTCGACCTTCAGCACCTTGCGCGCCACCGCGGTCGCCAGCGCGCTGAAGCCGGCGCGCTGCTTGTCGAAGCTGTCGGCGCTGCCGCCGTCGACGTAGCGGCTGCCGACCACGAGATCGGCCTTGCCGCTCTCGAGCAGGCCGAGCATCTTGCCGAGCTGGGTTTCGTCGTGCTGCAGATCCGCATCCATCACCGCGGCGAACGGCGCGCTGGCGGCGAGAATACCTTCGATGCAGGCGCCGGCGAGTCCGCGCCGCCCGATCCGCCGGATGCAACGCACCCGCGGTTCGCGCAGCGCGAGGCTGCGCACCACGTTCCAGGTGCCGTCGGGCGAATTGTCGTCGACGAAGATGACTTCCCACGCCACGCCCGCGAGCGCCGTTTCCAGCTTGTGGAACAGCACCTCGACATTGTCGCGTTCGTTGAAGGTGGGAACGACCACGGACAGCTGCAGCGCGGTGGATGGCTCCGCGCGCGTCTCGGCGACCGCTGGACTGGCTTGATTCATGGCGTCAGCGTATATCGAGGCTGGCCGACCCTGCCAAGGCGCGTTCCATTACAAAATATGTAGCGAAAACGGAAAGCGGGTGGAGTGCGCGCGCTCAGTGTCCCACAGGACCCACTGTCCCGAAGGCCCGACATTGCTGGAGGGAAGCGATCGTCAAAGGAGCGCGGCGCGCCGGCCAAACGTTAACGACCACGAACAACAGGTGCGCGTACATCCGGCGCTCCCTACTATTCTGTGGTCGTTGGGCGGCCGGTGCGTGGCTGAGAAGCCAACAGCATGGGCATCGCCGTTGAGACCAAGATAGGAACGCCGTTGCGGTTGCGCAAGAGGAGACAGGCATGAAAACCAAAGCGGGCAGCATTCGCATCGGCATCGGCGGATGGACCTACGAGCCGTGGCGCGGCGTGTTCTATCCGGACAAGCTGCCGCAGCGGCGGGAACTGGAATACGCCGCGTCCAAGCTGACCTCGATCGAAATCAACGGCACGTTTTACGGCTCACAAAAGCCGGAAAGTTTCCGCAAATGGGCCGCCGAGGTGCCGGACGGCTTCGTGTTTTCGCTGAAGGGCCCGCGCTTCGCGACCAACCGCAAGGTGCTCGCCGAAGCCGGCGACAGCATCAAGCGGTTCTACGATTCCGGCGTGCTGGAGCTCGGCGACCGGCTCGGCCCGGTGCTGTGGCAGTTCGCCCCCACCAAGAAATTCGACCAGACCGATTTCGGCGCGTTCCTGGAGCTGCTGCCGCGCGCGATCGACGGTCGCCCCCTGCGTCACGTCGTCGAGGTCCGCCACGACAGCTTCTGCACGCCGGATTTCATCGCGCTGTTACGCGAGCACAACATTCCTGTCGTGTACTCCGAGCACGCGACCTATCCGGAGATCGCCGACGTGGTCGGCGACTTCGTCTATGCCCGGCTGCAGAAGGGCAAGGACGACATCGCGACCGGCTACCCGCCGAAGGCGTTGCAGGCCTGGGCGAAGCGGCTGGCGACCTGGGCCGAGGGCGGCGAGCCCGACGATCTGCCGAAGGTCGTCGGCAACGCCAAGGCGAAGAAGCAGAAGCGCGACGTGTTCGCTTACGTGATCCACGAAGGCAAGGTCCGCGCGCCGGCAGCCGCCATGGAACTGATCAAGCTGGTCGGGTAACGATCGCCGGTGCGAGGCGCGGTCTTCGTCATCGTCGGCTACGCAGGGCATCCGGATCGCTCGCGCTGTCACGCAGCGAGCCGCGGCATGCTGTCGCTCACGCCGATCGCTTGCGCCGGATCAATCGTGCAGCGGTAACCGGCTGATAGAGTTTGCGGACGCGAACACAACAGGTAGTGGCAGATGGACAAGCTCGACTTCATGAACGGCCAGATCAAGGCTTTGCTGAATTTCGCAAATGCCGTGATCAAGGCTCACCCCGCGCCGGAGAAACTGCGCCATCATTTCGAGACCATCGCCCGCGCCGACCCGACTTCGCCGGAAGGCCTGTCGCTGTCGGAGGCCTATGTCGACGGCATGGCCGATATCGACAAGAAGATCGCGGTCGCGCTGGAGCTGGCCATCGCGACGCCGAACGCCGAGCGCAAATAATCAGTTGCAATCCGCGCGCTGGACAACCTCGGCACCCACTGCTTAAATCCCCGATTATTTGACCAAGTCATTGTGCTCGGGATGAGTAGCGGTGCGTTGCGTTGGCTGGGTGCGCGCGTTCGGCGTGGCCGTGGTCCTGCTGGCCGGGCTGCTCGGCGCGAGCGCGCAGATCGACACCGGCCCGGCGGCGAGCCCAGCCGACGATCCCACCAGCGATCGACCGGGCGAGCGTCAACCGGGCGCGCCCGGCGTTCCGATTTCCGAACCGGATGAGTTCGAGTCCGACGAGTTCGCGCCGTTCACGCGACCAGGAAAATTCGCGCTGTGGGACGCCGAGGCGGCGCTGCTCTCGTCCCTCATCACAGCACCGGATCTTGCCGCTCCCCTGACGATCGATCAACTCAGCGGCGGCTCGAAGGCTGATCCGGCGCTGCTGTTCGGCGGCTTCGACGTGTGGCGCAACGGCCTGTCCGCCTATGCGGGCCTGCACTGGGCGGCCAACGGGCTCGACGACGACGGCCTGGTGATCCGGCTGTCGATGTCGAACGGCGTCGAGCGCTACGACACGCCGATCCGAACTTATCGGACCACGATCTTCCGCGCCGCGCTGACGCCCGGCTGGCGATTCAAGCACGGTGAGTTCGAGCTGAAGCTGTTCGCCGGCCTCGATTTCGAGAGCCACAATCTCACCCCGGACGATGTCCAAGCCAAATGGCGCGGGCCGCATACAGGACTTCGCGTCGCCGCGGAGGCCTGGGTGCAGCCGCTGCCGGAGCTGATGCTCGCAACCTCGTACTACGCCACCACGATCGCCAGCGGCTACGGCTTCCGCGCCGCCGCGGGCTGGCGATGGATCGACGCCTTCTGGCTCGGGCCGGAATTCTCCGGATCGCGCGACGAGTTCAGCCGGCAGACCCGTCTCGGCGTTCACGTCAGCGGACTGCGAACCGATGCGCTCGAATGGTCGGCGGCGATCGGTATGGTTAGCGACAGCTTCGGGCGCCACGGCTGCTACGCGCGGTTGGCGACGCAATTCCGGCCCTGACCCGGCCCTTCCAGCATCCGCGACAGCGCGGCCCGGCAGGGCGCGGGAGCGGCGAAGCGAACGCGGCGGCGGGCCGTCAGCCCAGCCGCCACACCGCCATCGGCTCGGCGTAGCCGCGTATCGGCACGCTGCCGAGCAGCACCGCGTCGGCGGCCGCCTCGCCGGCTTCGTGGCGGACCGCCGTGGAGATCAGCAGCTGCGTGCCGAACTCCTTGTTGAGCGCTTCCAGCCGCGAGGCGAAGTTCACGGTGTCGCCGATCACCGTGTACTCCTTGCGCCGCGCCGAGCCGACGGTGCCGATCACCGCCTCGCCGACGTGGATGCCGACGCCGATCCGCAGCGGCCAGGGGTGCCCGGCATTGGCCTCGTCCATCGCCGCGACCATGGCGCGGCCGGCCGTCACCGCATGCGGCGCCGCCTGAGCATCCTCGATCGGCGCGCCGAACAGCGCCAGAAAGCCGTCGCCGAGAAACTTGTTGACGATGCCGCCGTGGCTCTCCAGCACGTCGACCAGCACCGCGAAGGCCTCGTCCAGGCGCGTCACGACTTCGGCCGGGGCGCGTGCGCGCGAATGGCGGGTGAAGTCACGGAAGTCGACGAACATCACCACCACACGGCGGCTCTCGCTGTTCACCACCGCGCCTTCGGCCAGCAGCCGCTCGACGACCTGCGGCGAGACGTGTTCGCCGAACAGGCTGGTGATGCGGTCGCGTGCGCCCGCCGCGGCGATCGACGCCTCGAACTGGCGGCGGAGCTGCACGCCGACGCCACCGGCGAGCACGCCGCAAGTGAACACGATGACACTGCGGATGAAATGGAAGGCGAAATCCGGTGACGGACGATCGGCAAATCCCGGCGGATGGTAGAGCATCGCGATGCCGAGCAACTCGGCCGCGGCGACGAAGCCGGTGAAGGTCGACAGCCAGAAATCCAGACGCAGCGTCGACAGAATGATGAAGATGAAATAGCCCAGCGGCGCCGCGAAGGCGAGCGCCTGATTGGCCCCCATACTATCCATCTGCAGATAGATGCCGACGGTCGGCAGGCTGGTTTCGACCAGCACACCGATATAGCGTCGCCAAACCGGGAGATCTCTGCCCTGCGCCAGCCGGCGGCGCAGCAACAGCACCAGATAGGTCTCGAACGCCAGGAACGGCGTGAACGACACCAGCAGTTGCACGAGCGAAAACTTGCCATGCCAGATCGCTTCGATCTTGCTCGGAAACAGCCAATATCCGCTCACCATCGTCGCCATCAGAAGCGACACCGTGATCAGCACCACCCTGACGCGCAGCTGTTCGGTGCGCAGGATTTCGCGCGTGAGCGCGCCACCGAACTCTTCCGCCAACGAGGATTTGCGCGGCCCCTTCGCGGCCAGCCGCCACCGCATCTGCATCGTCCTGCCCCCGCGCCGCGCCGTCAGTCCAGCGTCCGCCGGAAGCGCGTCACTGCGATCGTCATCGCGATCAGCATCAGGGCCGCCAGCGCCAGCGCATCGTAGCGCAGATTCTCCAACGTCGAACCCTTCAGCATGATGGCGCGGACGATGCGGAGATAGTGTGTCAGCGGCAGGCACTCGCCGAGATATTGCGCCCAAATCGGCATGCCGGCGAACGGAAACATGAACCCGGACAGCAGGATCGACGGCAGGAAGAACATCATCGAGGCCTGCATCGCCTGCAGCTGGTTCTGCACCAGGGTCGAAAAGGTGTAGCCGATCGCCAGATTGGTGGTGATGAACAGTGTCGACAGCGCCGCCAGCATCGGCAGGCTGCCGCGCAGCGGCACGCCGAACAGCAGCACGCCGATGCCGAGGATCAGCGACGCCTGGATGAAGCCGACCCCGACATAGGGCAGGATCTTGCCGAGCATCACCTCGACCGGCGTGATCGGCATCGCCAGCAAATTTTCCATCGTGCCGCGCTCGATCTCGCGCGTCACCGACAGCGCGGTGAAGATCAGCATCGTCATCGTCAGGATGGTGCCGACCAGCCCGGGCACGATGTTCAGCCGCGACGACGCCGCCGGGTTGTAGCGGGCGTGGGCGCGGATCTCGAACGGCGGATTGCCGGGATCGCCGGCGACGCGGTCGTGCTCCAGCGCGGTCTGCACGATCTGGCCGAGCGCCGACATCGCCGAGCCGGCCGCGACCGGATCGGTGGCGTCGGCGGCGACCAAGAGCGCCGGCTTCTCGCCGCGCCGTACCGCGCGCTCGAAGCCACGCGGGATCTCGACGCCGAACAGCACCTTGCCGGACAGCAGCAGATTGTCGAACTCCTCGACGCTCTGCACCTCGTGGACGAACTTGAAATAAGCGGTGTTCTCCAGCGCCTTCAGGATCGAGCGGCCGAGGTCGCTGTCCTCCTGCAGCAGCACTGCGGTCGGCAGGTGCCGCGGCGTGGTGTTGATGGCGTAGCCGAACAGCAGCAGCTGCATCACCGGGATCACCACGATCATCGCGAAGGTGAGCCGGTCGCGGCGGAGCTGGATCAACTCTTTCGCCAGCATCGCATAGGTGCGGCGCAGGAAGCCGAACCGCGGCGGCTTGACCGGCGGGATGCGGCCCGCGCCGCGATCGGTCGCGCTCATTGGAAATTGTCCTTGGTGCGGCTCATCAATTCGATGAACACGTCCTCGAGCGACGGCGCGCCGTGCTGCCAATGCTGGCCGCCGCCGCTGCGATACGGCGCGAGCGTCGCCTCCAGCGCGGCGTGATCGCGGCCGGAGACGTGCAGGCTGGTGCCGAACGGCGCCACCATGTCGACGCCGGGCTTGCCGGCCAGCTCGTGCGCCAGCGCGCCGAGCCCGTCGCCGGTGACGACCCAGGTCGCCAGCGCCGACTGCGCGATCACCTCGTCGACCGTGCCGTGCGCCAGCAGAGTGCCGTAGGCGATGTAGGCGATCTCGTGACAGCGCTCGGCCTCGTCCATGTAGTGGGTCGAGACCAGCACGGTGAGGCCGTCGGCGGCGAGGCCGTGGATCTCGTTCCAGAAATCGCGCCGCGCCTTCGGGTCGACGCCGGCGGTCGGCTCGTCGAGCAGCAGCAATTGCGGATTGGGCAGCGTGCAGGCGCCGAGCGCGAGCCGCTGCTTCCAACCGCCCGACAATTCGCCGGCGAGTTGCTCCTCGCGGCCCGACAGGCCGAGCCGCTCGATCATTTCGCGCGCCGCCGCGCGGGCGTTCGGCACGCCGTAGAGCCGCGCCACGAATTCGAGATTCTCGCGTACCGAGAGGTCCTGATACAGGCTGAAACGCTGCGTCATGTAGCCGACCTGGCGCTTGATCTTGTCGGCGTCGCGCCGGATGTCGTAGCCGAGGCAGGTGCCCTCGCCGCTGTCCGGCGTCAGCAGGCCGCACAGCATCCGGATCGTCGTGGTCTTGCCCGAGCCGTTCGGCCCGAGGAAGCCGTAGATCGAGCCGCGCTTCACCTGCATCGACAGATCGTGCACCACCTCGCGGCCGTTGAAGGACTTCGTCAGTCCCTTGACCTCGATGGCGATGTCGGGAGCGGCCGATGCGTCGGTCATGACTTGCCGCCCGCTGCGGCCGGACTCGGCGCCGCCGCCTTCGGTGTCAGATACACGCTGACCGGCTGGCCGACGCGCAGGCTGGCGGGCCGCTCCGGCCGCGCCTGGATCAGATAGACCAGCTTGTTGCGTTCATCGAGGCTGTAGATCACCGGCGGCGTGTATTCGGCGGTGGTCGCGATGAAGTAGATCTTCGCGGTCAGGTCCGGCGCGCAATTATCACACGTGACTTTGATGCTGTCGCCGATCGCCAGCCTGGGCAGCGCCGCTTCCGGCACGAAGAACCGCAGCTTCATGTTGCCGGGCGGCAGGATCGACAGCACCGGCTTCTGCGCCGCCACCATCTCGCCCTCGCGGAAATAGATCTGCTGCACGTTGCCGGTCACCGGCGCGTAGATCTGCCGCCGCATCAGCCGCGTCTTCGAGGTCTCGACGCGGGCCTCGGCGACACGTAGCGCCGACACTGCGGAGTCGAGATTGGCCTGGGTGCCGGAGCCGGTCTTCGACAACGACTGGGCGCGGTCGAAGCTCTGGCGGGCATTCGCCAGCGTCGCGTTGTTCTGATTGAGGTCGGCCTGCTGCAGATCGTCGTCGAGCGTGTAGATCAGCTCGCCCTTCTTGGCCTCGTCGCCCTCGCGCACCGTGAGCTTGGTGATGCGGCCGGATTCGTCGGGGCTGACGAAGATCAGATCGGCCTCGACCCAGCCCTGGTAGCCGGGATCGGCCTTGTCGGCGCAACCGGACAAAGCCAGCGCGAGCGCCACGACGCCCAGGCTGCGCGACAGCATCGGCTTGCGCATCATGATGTCCTCTCCCCGAAGATCAGATCGAGCTGGGTCCGCAGCATCGCCTGCATGTCGAGCGGGGCGAAGCGGCCGAACAGCGCCTGCCAGATCACCGTCAGCATCGCCGGCGCGACCACGAGCTGCGGAAACTGCGCCAGCGCGGTGCTCCGGATCTCGCCGCGCGCGATGCCGAGTTCGATCAGCCGGCGCAGTCCGGCCATGTCGGGCTCGACCACGGTGCGATAGTGAAATTCGGCGAGCGACGGAAACCGCGTGCCTTCGGCGATGATCAGCCGGACGATGTCGCCGCGTCGGGTCTGAACGATGTCGCGAAAGAAACCGTCGGCGAAGCCTTCCAGGATCTGCCGCACCGACACGCCCTCCGGCAGCGGCGCCGTCAGCCGGTTCATGGTCGGCACCAAGGAGGCGCGTACCAGTTCTTGGAACAGCGATTCCTTGTCGGCGAAGTGCAGATAGATCGTGCCCTTGGCGACGCCGGCGCGTTTGGCCACGTCGTCGAGCCGCGTCGCCGCGAAACCGCGCGCGGTGAATTCATCGAGCGCCGCGTCGATGATCGCGGCGCGCCGGGCAGCCGCGTTGGCGGCCCGCCTGGCGCCCGCGTCGGTGCTAGGCCGAGCGGCCTTCGCGCCCGCCCTGCCGGGCGTGGCGGTGGATTGGGCCGGAGGCCGGCGCGACGGTTGGCGGGAGCGTTGCATCGCCACAATATGACTGACCGGTCAGTCATATTCAATCCCACAGTAGTACCGATTTGAGGTGTGACCGATCTGGAGGGGTCGACTCTCGGCGGCCGGAGACGCTCAGGCCAGGACGCGGTTCCGTCCGGTCCGTTTGGCGCGATACAGCGATTGGTCGGCGCGCAGGATGGCGCTGGACAGACCCTCGTCGGGCTCGGCGATCGCAGCGCCGATGCTGACGGTCACGACGTGGTCGGGCCCCCGCGCCGGGTGCCGGATCCCGAGATCGCTGACGGCGCGGCGCAGCCGGTCGGCGGCGTTGAGCAGATCGGGGAGATCCATTCCCGGCAGGATGACGGCGAACTCCTCGCCGCCGTAGCGCACCACGATGTCGCAGGACGGACGCACGCTCTGGCGGATCGCGGCGACGATCTGTTGCAGGCAGCGGTCGCCGGCGGCGTGGCCGGCATGGTCGTTGAACAGCTTGAAATGATCGACATCGATCATCAGCACGCCCTGCCCGAGCGACGGCACGATCGAAGCGGCGTCGTGCTCGATCAGTTCGTCGAGGTAGCGGCGGTTGAAGGCGCCGGTCAGAGGGTCGGTGTTCGACAGCTTGCTGAGCGCCTCGTTGGCCTGCCGCAGCGAGTTCTGCAGCTGCGCGTCGTTGCGGCGGATCGCCTCGAGCTCCGCGATCTGGATGTCCTTGCGGCGGCGGCCGCGCAGCGCCAGCAGGCCGCACACCACCGCGCAAACTACCAGGTCGAAGTTCTCGAGCGCAGGCGGCCACTCGAGGCCGCTCGCCGTGATCGCGACGTAGACCACGGTCGACGAGATCGTCATGATCTGCGTCATGCGCCACGGCAGCGCGGACAGCAGCGCCGCACAGAAGATCAGGAACAGCGCCACCATCATGTAGCGCCCGGCATAGGGCTCGTTCGCCCATTGGCCGATCGTCACCACGGTGCCGACGAAGGTCACGATCATCGCCGCATGCACGGCCGATTGCAGCGCCTTGTTGCCGGACCACAGGTTCAGCCCCAGCCCGATCAGGCCGAGCACGGTCACGCCGCCCAGCCGCAACGCCAGCGCATATTCGAGATGCCGGGGATCGAGCGCGACCAGATCGATGCTGATGGCCAGCCAGTTGAGAAACAGGTTGACGATCAGCGACCGCCGCTGCGCCAGCCGGTTCAGCAGCTCGGGATCGCCGACATCCGCGGCCGGCAGCCGGCGCAGTTTCGAAAGCTGGTCGGAGACGATCTGATTCATGCAGCCGCGGGTCCACAAACTCCGCGCTACATGAGAGGTCCGAGCTTAAGGGAGCCCTTACGCCGGCCGGCCGCGCCACGACACCCTTTCCAAGTTGCTAACGGCATCACCCCTGCTCCCGCGCGACGGCGTGCGCTCGCCTGCGACAGTGCGGGAACTCGCGCGGGGGAACGACCGCAGCGGCTTGGGATTGTCGTCGATAACGACAAGGGAGTGCGCCATGATGTCGACCGAATGGCTGTGGGGGATCGGCCTGCTGATCCTGCCGATCGCGATGGCCTACGCGCTGATGCGCAACCGCAAGCGCAGCGGCGCGGAGAAGCAGCTCACCGAGGCCGCGACCAAGGCGAACTACCGGGCCGAGGAGCGCAAGGAGACCGGCCGTCCCGTCCCGGGCGCCGGCGAACGCGCCCAGCCGATGCCGGACTGAGTTCGACCTCGCGGCGGCAGCAGCCGCCGGCGGTCAGGCGTGGAATTTCAGGCCGTCGAGGATCTTGTCGACCACCTTGCGGTCGGCGCGCACTGCTAGTCCGACCAGATTGAGATCGGCGCGCGCCACCGCCCGCACCGCCTCGCGATTTGCGGCATCGTGTGTCGTCTTGAACATGTCCTCGGTGTAGACGGCGGGCGTGACGTTACGGGCCAAAGCCCGCTCCAGCGCGCGGGACAGCGCCGCACGGTCGGCGCCGTAGATCAGGATCGGCTGGCCGATCAGCGCGTGATACGGCGTGCCGTCACCGTCCTGATACGGTTCGCCGATGCATTCCGGAAATGCCGCGGCGATTCCGGAGGTCAGGAACGCGGCGACGTTGAGCTTCTGCCAGGCTTCGAGGTCGGTGCGGATCACCAACGCAATTTTCGTGTCGAACTGCATGCGGACTCCGTAGCGGAATCCGGCCGGCGTGTCAGCCCTTGGCGTCGCAGGCCCAGGCGCGGATCACGCATTCCTTGCCGCCGTATTCGTAGCATTTGCGGGTCGCCTCGTTGAGCGACGACGAGATCTTCGGCTCGACCGCGTAGCCGTGCGCCCCGCACGGATTCAAGAGGTCGATCGCCAGCGCCGCGCAGGCACGCCGCATCGTGATCGTGGTGCAGTCGCCGGAGCATTGCTTGCGCGCCGCGGCAACGGCGGCGGTTTCAGCCGGATAGTCGAAGGCCTTGCCGTAAGCGCCACATTTACCGACCGCGAAGGCGCCGGCGGCCTGGGCCGGTGCGATCGCGCCCGCAACAACTATCAACAAGGCAGCAAAAAGCGCGGCGCAACGCCGCGCGACAGCGAATGTCGGCAAGATTCCCTCCCCCGAGTAAACCCGGCGGAACTCTAAGCGGGAAGGACTTTCAACTTGGTGAATAATCCGTCGCTCCGGGCGGTCAGCCGCGGCGGGCGTCTTCCAGCGCCTGGGGCGTGTCGATGTCGAGAAACGCAGCGTGGCCGTCGACCGGCACTTCGGCCACCGCCTCGCCGTGCTTGGCGATCAGATGCCGCGCGCCGATATCGCCGTCGAGCGTCATCAGCTCGCTGAAGAAACGCCGCGACCACAGCACCGGATTGCCGCGGCGGCCGTCCGCCACCGGCACCGCGATCAGGGCGCCGCGATCGGGGTCGAACGCGTCGATCAGTCTGTCGATCAGCTCGGCATCGATCAGCGGCATGTCGCCGAGACAGACGGCGGCGCCGTCGGCATCGTGGGGGACCGCGCCGATGCCGGCCTTCACCGACGAGGCGATCCCTTCGGCGAAGGCCGGATTGTGGACGAACGCAACGTCGAGGCCGGCCAGCGCCGCCTCGACCTTGTCGGCCTGATGCCCGGTGACGACGATGACGCGCGCGGCCTTGGACGCCTGCAATCGTTCGGCGACGATCCGCACCAGCGGCACGCCGCCGAGTTCGGCGAGCAATTTGTTCGGCCCGCCCATCCGGGTCGAGCGGCCGGCGGCGAGCACGATCGCCGCGACGTTGCGGCCGCCTTCGGCGACCGGCAGCCGCGGCTGCGGCCGCGTCACGATTTCCATCAACAAGCCGCCGACGCCCATGCCGGTGATGTCGGCGCGCGTGACTTTCAGCCCGGCGAGCAGCCGCATCAGCACCCAGTCGAAGCCGTTCTCGACCGGCGAGCGCGCGCAGCCCGGCGCGCCGAGCACCGGCACGCCGGAGGCCGAGCCGATCAGCAACAGGTTGCCGGGATCGACCGGCATGCCGAAATGTTCGATCTTTCCGCCGATGGCGCCGATCGCCGCCGGGATCACGTCGCGGCGGTCGGCGATCGCCGAGGCGCCGAACACGATCACCAGCTCGGCGCCGAGCCCGAGCAACTCCTGCAGCGCCGCTGTCAACGCAGTCTCGTCATGCGCGATGCGGCGCTCGGCGATGATTTCGGCACCGGCGGGCGCCAGCCGCTCGGCGGTGACGCGCAGCGTCTTGTCGATCACCTTGCTGGCGAGGCCCGGCAGTTGCGTCGAGACGATGCCGACGCGCTTGATCACATAGGGCGCGACCCGCAGCGCCGAGCCCTGCGCCGCCGCCACCGCGGCGTCGCGCAGCTCGCCTTCGACGCCGAACGGGATCAGCTTGACGGTCGCGATCATCTCGCCTTCGACCACCGGCTTGAACGCCGGCAGCGTCGCGAAGGTGATCGCCTCGTCGACCGCGTTGACGCGATCCACCGCGGCGCGATCGACCACCAGCACGCCGGGGCGCTGCGCGAACAGATTGGCGCGGCCGGTGAAGGCGCGCTCGACGTGGACGCCGTCGCCGGCGACGGCTTTCGCCACGTCGGCGGCGGCGACGTCTTCGGAGACGTCGCCCGGCTCGAGCTGCACCACGACGATCTCGGCCACGCAGGCTTTTTCGAGCGCGGCGACCTCGGCCGCGCCGATCGCGGTGCCCTTCTTCAGCAGCAGGCCGTTCTGCCGCAGCGAATGCACGGTGACGCCGCCGATCGCATCGGCCGGGCGGCGCGGACCGAATTTCATGCCGCAGCCGCCTTGGACGACGCCGGCATCCGCAGCGTCGCGGTGATCTCGGCCATGATCGACACCGCGATCTCCGACGGCGACACCGCACCGATCGACAGCCCGATCGGCGCGTGGATGCGGGCGACGTCCGCCTCGGAGGCGCCCTGCTCCTTCAGGCGGTCGACGCGCCGGGCGTGGGTCTTCTTCGAGCCGAGCGCGCCGATGTAGAAGCAGTCGCGCGCGAACGCATGCAGCAGCGCCGGATCGTCGATCTTCGGATCGTGCGTGAGCGCGACGAAGGCGGTGTAGTGATCGATGTTCAGCGGCGGCAGCGCGACGTCCGGCCACTCGGCGATCAGCGGCACGTCGGGGAAGCGCTCCGGACTGGCGAAGGCGGTGCGCGGATCGACCACGGTGACGTCGTAGCCGAGCGAGCGCGCCAGCGGCGCCAGCGCCTGGCTGATATGCACGGCGCCCACGATCACCAGTCTGGCGGTCGGCGCATAGACGTTGAGAAACAGCTTCTTGCCATTTGCCTCGATGGTCGCGCTCTTGCCCATGCGCAGCTGCTTGCCGAGCTCCGCGGCGAGCGGATCGGCGGCGATCTCGGCGGCCTTCACCAGCCGCTGTTCGCCGGTCGCCGTGTCGGTGATAACCACAGCCGGACGGCGCGCGGCGCGTTCGGCATTGAGTTGCTGCAGTGTTTCGAACTTCACAGTCACGGCCCCACTTGCTTCAATCGCACATCAGAACCAAGCCGAAGATAACGGCCCTGGAAATGAAACTCCGTCATTGTGAGGAGCCCCCGGATCGGCGCTCAGCGCCGTCCGAGGACAGGCTCCGCGACGAAGCAATCCAGCTCAGTGCACCGCGCTTCTGGCTTGCTTCGCTCTGCAATGACGGAGAGACTCTCACTTCCTCGCCCCTGCGACTAACCGACCTTCTCGACGAATACCCGGATGGTGCCGCCGCAGGACAGGCCGACCTTCCAGGCGGTCTCGTCGGCGACGCCGAATTCGAGCAGCTTCGGCGCGCCGCTCTCGATCACGTCGAGCGCCTCGGTCACCACCGCGCCTTCGACGCAGCCGCCGGACACCGAGCCGAGGAAGGTGCCGTCGTTGTTGATCACCAGGCTGGAGCCGGCGGGGCGCGGCGCCGAGCCCCAGGTCTCGACCACGGTGGCGAGCGCCACGCCGTGGCCGGCCTTCTTCCAGTCTTCCGCCGCTTTGAGAATGTCTTCGTCGCGGTCGAGCATCGGACGTCTCCTCTGCGAATGACTTGGCTACGCGGCCGAGCGGATCGCGCTGAAATGGTGCGGCGGCGGCGCCGAGGACAGCGCCTCGATCAGCCCCCGCATCGAGGTCAAATTATGCACCGGCCGGAATTCGTCAACGTGCGGCAGCATCATTTTGATGCCCTGTGCGCGTGGCTCGAAACCGTCATAGCGCAACAGCGGATTGAGCCAGATCAGCCGCCGGCAGGAGCGATGCAGGCGGTCCATCTCGAAGGCGAGCTTGGAATCGGCCTCGCGCTCCAGCCCGTCGGAGATCAGCAGCACGATGGCGCCCTGCCCCAGCACCCGGCGGGCCCACAGCTTGTTGAAGCCGTGCAGCGAGGTCGCGATCCGAGTGCCGCCGGCCCAATCCTCGACCGACGACGTGCAACTCGCCAGCGCCTCGTCGGGATCGCGCGCACGCAAGGCGCGGGTGACGTTGGTCAGCCGGGTGCCGAACAGGAAGGTCGAGACGCGCTTGCGGTCGTCGGTGATGGCGTGGAGGAAGTGCAGAAACAGCCGCGTGTACTCGCTCATCGAGCCGGAGATATCCAGCAGCGCAACGATCGGCGCCGGCTTGTCGATCAGCCCGAGCTTGCGGATGTCGACGATGTCGCCGCCGGTGCGCAGACTGGCACGCAAAGTGCGGCGCAAATCGAGCTTGAGGCCGCGCTTGTCGGGCCGGACGCGGCGGGTGCGCAGCTCCGCCTGCGGCAGCCGCATCCGCGCGATCGACCGCGTCACCTCGGCGATCTCCGCCGCGCTCATCTGCGCGAAGTCCTTCTTCTGCAGAATCTCCTTGTCGGACACCGCGAGCCGCACTTCCTGCTCCTCGGCGGAGGGAAAGTCGCGCGTCGTCGACGGCGCCATCGCCTCCTGCACCCGGCGCGACGCCGGCGGTGGCTTCTTCTTGGCGTGATCCGGCAGCGGGATCGAATCCAGCATGTGCTGCCATTCCTCCGCGGCGCGGAAGAACAGCGCG
This sequence comes from Rhodopseudomonas palustris, assembly GCA_016215605.1. Taxonomy (GTDB): domain Bacteria; phylum Pseudomonadota; class Alphaproteobacteria; order Rhizobiales; family Xanthobacteraceae; genus Rhodopseudomonas; species Rhodopseudomonas palustris_L. Next base: position 50,139 of record JACRJB010000015.1, on the reverse strand, counting down.
AACGCCTGGGCGAAGATCAGCGCGTGCTCGTGCCGCTTGACGAAGATCGCTTCCAGCGTGGCGTAGACGTCCTGCCGGTTGCCGATCTCGATCAGCTTCAGCGCCTCCAGCGCATCGATCACCGCGCCCGGCCCGACCGGCAACCCGGCGGCGCGCAGCGCCCGCGCAAAGCCGACGACATTGTCGGCCATCATCCCGGTCGGCGGGTTGAGGTGATCCATCGCGGTCATCGGGTTACGCTGCATCGCTCAAGGACCTATCATTCGTCATTCCGGGGCGCGCGCAGCGCGAGCCCGGAATCTCTGCCGTCCTGCCCGTTTCAGATTCCGGGTTCGCGCCAAGGGGCGCGCCCCGGAATGACAAACTCTCAATCAGTGCACAATGTCGCTCTTAGTCAGTGCACAGCCTCGCCGCCCGCACGGCCTGCTCCCTCTCCCGCTTGCGGGAGAGGGGTGGGGTGAGGGCGACGCGAGCACGGTGCCTGGGGCCGCCCCTCACCCCGACCCTCTCCCCGCAAGAGCGGGGCGAGGGAGCGCGCCGCAATCGGGGCAACGCTGAAGATGAACCAAAAGCTTGCTACGTCTCGCTGGTCGCGTCCTTCAGCACCTTGTCCAGGGCGGGGCCCTGCATCCGGGTGATGTCGTCCTGGTACTTGAGCAGCGCGCCGAGCGTGTCGCCGACGACTTCGGCGGTCAGCGCGCGGGCGTCGAGTTCGGTCAGCGCGGTCGCCCAGTCGAGCGTCTCGGCGACGCCGGGCGATTTGTAGAAGTCCTGCGCGCGCAGCGCCTGCACGAAGTTCACCACCTGCTGCGAGAGTTTGGCGGAAATTCCGGGCACGCGCGACTTGACGATCGCCAGCTCGCGCTGCGCGTTCGGATAGTCAACCCAGTGATACAGGCAGCGCCGCTTCAGCGCGTCGTGGATCTCGCGGGTGCGGTTGGAGGTCACGATCACGATCGGCGGATGCGGCGCCTTGATGGTGCCGAACTCCGGAATCGTCACCTGGAAATCGCTGAGGACTTCCAGCAGATAGGCCTCGAACGCCTCGTCGGCGCGGTCGAGTTCGTCGATCAGCAGCACCGGCGGGCCGGCGACGTCGGGCTCCAGCGCCTGCAGCAGCGGCCGCTTGATCAGATAGTGTTCGGAGAAGATGTCGCTGGAGAGCTGGGCGCGGTCGGTGTCACCGGAGGCCTCCGCCAGCCGGATCGCGATCATCTGCGCCGAGGAATTCCACTCGTACACCGCGGAGGCGACGTCGAGGCCCTCGTAGCATTGCAACCGGATCAGCCTGCGGCCGAGCGCGGCCGACAGCACCTTGGCGATCTCGGTCTTGCCGACGCCGGCCTCGCCTTCGAGAAACAGCGGCCGGTTCATCCGCAGCGACAGAAACACCACCGTCGCCAGCGACCGCTCGGCGAGATAGCCGCGGCTGGTCAACATTTCGAGCGTCTCGTCGACCGAAGCGGGAGGCGCCGTGACGCTCATGGGGTAACGCTCATGCGCGGTCCGATCGCAAGGTCACGCCTTGCCGTTGGCGGCATCGACCGCACGCTTGGCCAGCACGCCGATCAGATGCGCGCGATATTCGGCGCTGCCGTGCAGATCGCTGTTCAGCCCGTCGTGCGGGACGTGGATGCCGTCGAGCGACTTCGCATTGAAGCGTGCCTTCAGCGCTTCCTCGAACGCCGTGACGCGGAACACGCCCTCGGAGCCGGCGCCGGTCACCGCCACGGCGACATCCGACGGTCGCCGCGCGACGAACACGCCGACCAGCGCGTAGCGCGAGGCCTGGTTGCGGAATTTGACGTAGGCGGCCTTCTTCGGCAGCGGAAACTGCACCTTGACGATGATCTCGTCCGGCTCCAGCGCGGTGGTGAAAAGGCCCTGGAAGAACTCTTCCGGCTTCAGCTTGCGCTTGTTGGTGACGATGGTGGCGCCGAGCGCCATCACCGCCGCCGGATAGTCCGCGGTCGGGTCGTTGTTGGCGAGCGAGCCGCCGATCGTGCCCTTGTGGCGCACCGCCGGATCGCCGATCAGCGACGCCAGCTCGGCCAGCGCCGGAATCGCCTCGCCGACGATCGGCGAATTGGCGACATCGGCGTGCTTGGCGGTGGCGCCGATCACCAGCGAACGGCCCTTCATCTCGATGCCGTCGAGGCCCTCGACATGCGACAGGTCGACCAGATGCGGCGGCGCCGCGAGGCGCTGCTTCATCACCGGCAGCAGCGTGTGGCCGCCGGCGATCACCTTGGCGTCCTCGTTCTTGATCAGCAGATTCGCAGCCTGACGGACGGTCGCGGGGCGATGATATTTGAATTCGTACATTGAGCTTCCCTGGCCCTAGCCTGCGCTTATCTCGGTCCGTGACGCATTATGCGCGGTCGGAATTCGCCATCGCCTTGGCGCCGGCCGCGATCGACAGCACGATGTTCTGATAGCCGGTGCAGCGGCACAGATTGCCCTCGAGCTCCTCGCGAATCGTGGCGTCGGACAGATCGTGGCCCTTGCGCTTCACCAGATCGACCGCGGTCATGATCATGCCCGGGGTGCAGAAACCGCACTGCAGGCCATGATTCTCACGGAAGGCTTCCTGCATCGGATGCAGCGGCGCGCCGTCGGCCGCAAGTCCCTCGATCGTCGTCACCTCGTGGCCGTCCGCCATCACCGCCAGCGTGGTGCAGGACTTCACCGCCTTGCCGTCGACGTGGACGACGCAGGCGCCGCACTGCGAGGTGTCACAGCCGACATGGGTGCCGGTGAGCCGCAGATGTTCGCGCAGAAACTGCACCAGCAGCGTGCGCGGGTCGACGTTCGCGGTCACGGGATTGCCATTGACGATCAGTGAAATCTTGGCCATCGGCCCTCTCGTTCATTTCGCACCGCCGCATTGCACGGCAGCCATTTCACGTTTTAGTTGTGTTTCTTGAAGATATCTTAGGGGGCAACATCCGGATCGGCAACCTCCGATCGGAACATCGCAAGCGCGGGTAACGCTTGATAACGGGAGCGTGATGACGACGGCGACAATGCCTGCGCGGCGCGATCAGGCGCCGCCGTTGCCGTTCTGAACCGCCTTGGAGAAATTGGCGAAGAACTCGTCGGCGAGCTTCTTCGCCGAGCCGTTGATCAGCCGCTGCCCGAGCTGCGCCAGCTTGCCGCCGATATGCGCCTCGACGTCGTAGGACAGCAGCGTGCCGCCGTCCTTGTCGGACAGCCCGACCACCGCGCCGCCCTTGGCGAAGCCGGCGACGCCGCCCTCACCCTCGCCGGTGATCTTGTAGCCGTTCGGCGGATCGAGATCGCTGAGCGTCACGCGGCCCTTGAAGCGCGCCGAGACCGGCCCGACCTTGAGCTTGGCGACCGCGCGAAAGCCCTCCTGGTCCTCGGTCTTCTCGAGCTCCTCGCAGCCCGGAATGCACTGCTTCAGCACTTCCGGATCGTTCAGCTTGGTCCACACCAGATCTTTCGGCGCGTCCAGCTGGACTTCGCCGTTCATCGTCATGGCCATGGATCGTCCTCCCGCGAAATCTGCCGCCTTGATCGGCGGCGTTGCCCGCCAACTAAAGCATGCTATTCGCAAAAGCAAAAGTAGCGCCGAACCGCAAGTCGTTCCGCGCGAAGCATAGAAGCCTTGCGCAGTGCGATAGAGCTCGGCTCGGCGGGCTGGCTCGGAGAGGAATCAGGAATTCTGCGGCGCATGCGGATAGTTCGGCATCACCGCCGACTGCTCCGCAACTCTGGCGACCGCCGGCACGGGCCGCTCAACCAGCATCACGATCGCGGTGCCGAGCAGCAGCAGCAATTCGGTCGCGTGCAGCCGCATCGCTTCCATTTCGCCGACCTGCGACGCCATGATCATGCTGGCGAAGCTGATCACGCTGCCGAAGGTCAGCGCGATCGCCAGCGCCTCGTCGCAGCCGCCGGCCTTGCGAATCGACGGCCGGGTCAGCAGCGCGATGAACACCGCGAAGAACGCCACCACCGTCAGCTTGGCGAGCGCCAGCAGCCAGGCGGTCCGCACCATGTCGGCGGCAGCGAGGTGGAAGTGGTCGCCGACGAAGATCGCGACCGCGATGTTGGGCCGGTCGTAATACGCGTGGATCGGCGACACCATGATCTTGAAGGCGACGATCAGCCAGGTCGGGATGAAATAGGCGGCGAGCAGCACGCCGTTCACAGAGCTGATCCGCCAGTTGGTCTTCATCGTCGGTTCCCGCTGCAAACGGCCTCCGCGCATCGCAGAGACCGGCGCTGCGAGCTAAACCCGGTTAACGGCGAGCGACAATGGAAAGGCTTTGTTAACCTTAATTTTCATTAACCCCTGTGGATGACGCCGGTCGGGGGCTCGCCCCACCCGTTTGGGCACAAAACTTGCTGGCAACAAAAATCCCGCCTTGCGGCGGGATTTGCAGGATCGGCAGCGGGATTGGCGATCGGCGACCGATCAGGTCTTGCCGGTCTGGTTCGGGCCCTTGCCGGCGCTGTCGTCGCGCCCCGGCTCCTGCTGCTGCTGGCCGGGTTTCGAACTCACCCCCTGTTGCTGCTGCTGGGGCTTCTGGCTGGGGGTCGGTTTCTGCTGGTCCTTGTTCGACATCTGATTCCTCCCTGGCTGTTGGCTTCAAGTCGCCTGAAACAAGTCGCGATGCCCGAAACAGTTTCCCTTCCCGGCGCACGCCGCCGCCCTCTCCGGCGAGGCCCGGCCCGCCGCGTCGTCCACAGGGACGAAGGTCACAATCCGGCGCGGTTGCCGTAACCAATTCGCACTGTTACAAAATCCGCACCGAAGCGACGTTCCGGCTGCCGGGTCACGCGCCGCATCGGCACTTCGGCGCGAGCGGGTGCGCTACGGTGGCGCACCGGCCTCGCAACACTCGGTTCTCCCTCCGGCGTCGGATACGATCCGTCGGACAACAGCGGCAGCGCATGGACTATTTCGCCCAGCAGCTCATCAACGGCCTCGTGCTCGGCTCGATCTACGGCCTGATCGCGATCGGCTACACGATGGTCTACGGCATCGTCGGGATGATCAACTTCGCCCATGGCGACATCTTCATGATCGGCGGCTTCATCGCCCTGATCAGCTTCCTGATCCTGGTGTCGTTCGGCCTCACCTTCGTGCCGCTGATCCTGCTGGTGGTGCTGCTGGTGTCGATGGCGATCACCGCGCTGTACGGCTGGACCGTCGAGCGGATCGCCTACCGGCCGCTGCGGCATTCGTTCCGCCTCGCCCCGATGCTGTCGGCGATCGGCATGTCGTTCGTGCTGATGAACTACTCGCAGGTGGCGCAGGGCGCGCGGGTCAAGCCGGTGCCGCCGATCATCACCGGCGGCTACACGCTGCACGAAGGCGCCGACGGCTTCGTGGTCCGGCTGTCCAACGTCCAGATCGTGGTGGTGATCACCACCATCGTGCTGCTGGCGATCTTCACCTGGCTGGTGTCGCGGACCCGGCTCGGCCGCGACATGCGCGCCTGCGAACAGGACCAGACCATGGCGTCGCTGCTCGGCGTCGACGTCGACCGCACCATCTCGATGACCTTCGTCATCGGCGCCGCGCTCGCCTCGGTCGCGGGCATGATGTACCTGCTGTATTACGGGCTGGTCGACTTCTTCATGGGCTTCGTCGCCGGCATCAAGGCGTTCACTGCCGCCGTGCTCGGCGGCATCGGCTCGCTGCCCGGCGCCATGCTCGGCGGCCTGTTGATCGGGCTGATCGAGACGATGTGGTCGGCGTATTTCTCGGTCGAGTACAAGGACGTCGCGGCGTTTTCGATCCTGATCGTGGTGCTGATCTTCATGCCGACCGGCCTGCTGGGCCGGCCGGAAGTCGAAAAAGTCTGAGCGGCGCGCGTGGCCAAGATCGCTCACGCCGCCGCTGCAACCGCCGCCAAACCAGGCGTCGACGTCGGTTTCATCTTCAAGAAAGCCCTGATCAGCGCCCTCGTGGCGCTGGTTCTGTTTTCACTGATGATCGGCGTGCGGACCGAAGCCGGGCCCGAAGGGCAGCTGATCTACTGGACGCGATTCGGCGATCTCGCCGGCATGGTCGGCGCGGTGTTCGTCGGCTCGATCGTGGTCGAGTTGCTGCGCCGCTGGTGGGGTCCGGTCGACACGCCGCGGCTGATGCCGGAGGGCGCGCGCAAAACACTCAGCGTCGCCGGCCGCGCCGTCGCGCCGATCCTGCTGATCTTCACCATTCTGGTGCCGGTGATCTTCTACGACCAGCGCTACATCCTCGATCTCGGGATTCTGGTGCTGACCTACGTGATGCTGGGCTGGGGCCTCAACATCGTGGTCGGCCTCGCCGGCCTGCTCGACCTCGGCTACGTCGCGTTCTATGCGGTCGGCGCCTATTCCTACGCGCTGCTCGCCACCAATTTCGGGCTGTCGTTCTGGATCTGCCTGCCGCTCGCCGGCATCCTCGCCGCGTTCTGGGGCGTGCTGCTCGGCTTTCCGGTGCTGCGGCTGCGCGGCGACTATCTGGCCATCGTCACCCTCGCCTTCGGCGAGATCATCCGTCTGGTGATCATCAACTGGCAGAGCCTGACCGGCGGCCCGAACGGCATCAGCGGCATTCCGCGGCCGACGCTGTTCGGCATCCCGCTGGTGGCGGGCGAGAACGGCCTCGCCGCCAAGCTGGGGATCGCGTTCTCGCCGTCGCAGCGACTGGTGTTCCTGTTCTATCTCATCCTGGCGCTGGCGCTGCTGACCAACTGGGCGACGATCCGGCTGCGGCGGCTGCCGATCGGCCGCGCCTGGGAGGCGCTGCGCGAGGACGAAGTCGCCTGCCGTGCGCTCGGCATCAACACCACCACGACCAAGCTGACGGCCTTCGCCACCGGCGCGATGTTCGGCGGCTTCGCCGGTGCGTTCTTCGCCACCCGGCAGGGCTTCATCTCGCCGGAATCCTTCACCTTCCAGGAATCCGCGCTGGTGCTGGCGATCGTCGTGCTCGGCGGCATGGGCTCGCAGCTCGGCGTCGCGCTGGCGGCGCTGACGCTGATCGGCGGCTTCGAGCTGTTCCGCGGGCTCGATCAGTTCCGCATGCTGGTGTTCGGCCTGTCGATGGTGCTGCTGATGGTGTGGCGGCCGCGCGGCCTGATCGGCCATCGCGCCCCGACAGTGTTCCTCGAGCGCAACCAGGCGATCTCCTCCGACCTCGTCAAGGAGGGCCACGGATGAGCGGCAACGGCGACATCCTGCGCGTCGACGGACTGACGATGCGGTTCGGCGGCATCATCGCCGTCAACGAACTGTCGTTCGCGGCAGAGCGCGGCAAGATCACCGCGCTGATCGGCCCGAACGGCGCCGGCAAGACCACGGTGTTCAACTGCATCACCGGGTTCTACCGGCCGAGCGCGGGCGAGATCAGCCTGACGCATCCGGGCGGCGAGAGCTTTCGGCTCGACAAGCTCAACGACTTCCGCATCACCAAGATCGCCAAGGTCGCGCGCACCTTCCAGAACATCCGGCTGTTCGCCGGCATGACGGCGCTGGAAAACCTGATGGTGGCGCAGCACAACAAGCTGATGCTGGCCTCGGGCCTGACCTTCCTCGGCCTGATCGGCGCGCCGTCCTGGCGCGCGGCCGAGAAGCAGGCGATCGAGCGGGCCACCTTCTGGCTCGAGCGGATCGGCCTCAAGGACCGCGCCGACGACGCCGCCGGCAATCTGCCTTACGGCGACCAGCGCCGGCTCGAGATCGCGCGCGCGATGTGCACCGACCCGGTGCTGCTGTGTCTCGACGAACCGGCCGCCGGCCTCAACGCCCGCGAAAGCGCCGCGCTCAGCGAACTCTTGCTGTCGATCCGCGACGATCACGCCACCTCGGTGCTGCTGATCGAGCACGACATGAGCGTGGTGATGGAAATCTCCGACGCCATCGTCGTGCTCGACTACGGCGTCAAGATCGCCGAGGGCACGCCGCAGCAGATCCGCGACGACCAGCGCGTCATCGCCGCCTATCTCGGCGTCGAGGACGAAGAAGTCGAAGCCGTCGAGCAGGAGCTCGGGCTGTGACCGCCGTTTTACTCGTGTCCCGGACGCGGTGCGGCGCGCAAGCGCTGCACCGCAGAGCCGGGACCGTCACGAATGCCGTGCGCCGTTACGGCCCCGGCTCTGCGACGCGATCCTGCGGATCGCATCGCGTCCGGGGCACGGAGTGCAGCGAATGACTGCCCCCCTCCTCCGCATCGAAAACCTCCGCGCCGCCTACGGCAAGATCGAGGCGCTGAAGGGCGTCGATCTCGACATCAGTCCGGGCGAGATCGTCGCGCTGATCGGCGCCAACGGCGCCGGCAAGTCGACGCTGATGATGACGATCTTCGGCAAGCCGCGCGCCAAGACCGGCCGCATCGTGTTCGACGGCGTCGACATCACGCAGACGCCGACGCACCAGATCGCGCGGATGAGCATCGCGCAATCGCCGGAGGGCCGGCGGATCTTCCCGCGGATGAGCGTCGCCGAGAATCTGCAGATGGGCGCCGATGCCGGCGAGAGCAACGAGGCCGAGCGCGCCGCGGTGCTGGAGCGGGTGCTGACGCTGTTCCCGCGCTTGCGCGAGCGCACCAGCCAGCGCGGCGGCACGCTCTCCGGCGGCGAGCAGCAGATGCTGGCGATCGGCCGCGCACTGATGAGCCGGCCGCGGCTGCTGTTGCTCGACGAGCCCTCGCTCGGCCTCGCGCCGCTGATCACCCGACAGATTTTCGACGCGATCCGCACCCTGAACCGGCAGGACGGCCTGACCGTGCTGATTGTCGAGCAGAACGCCAACCATGCGCTGCGGCTGGCGCATCGCGGCTACGTGCTGGTCAACGGCCTGATCACCATGAGCGGCAGCGGCGCCGAATTGCTGGCGCGGCCGGAAGTCCGCGCCGCCTATCTCGAAGGCGGCCGCAAGGTGTGACGACACCGCCGGCGGGCTGCGGCAGAATGTGCCAGAGCGCTGCGGCAAACCGCGCATTTTGTCGATGACTTGTCGCGAAAATCAGCCAACAATGCCGTCAGGACTCGCGTTCCGACCGGCTCGGGCGCGGCTGTTTGTCTGGACAGTTTACCGCAGGGACTCATCCATGAAACTCAAGCTTCTCGGTTTGGCATTCGGCGCCTCGCTGGCGCTGTCGACGACGGCGCTGGCGCAGGACCTCACGGTCGCGGTCGCCGGTCCGATGACCGGCGGCGAGTCGGCGTTCGGACGCCAGTTGAAGAACGGCGCCGACCAGGCCGTGGCCGATCTCAACGCCGCGGGCGGCGTGCTCGGCAAGCAGCTCAAGCTGCAGACCGGCGACGACGGCTGCGATCCGAAGCAGGCGCGCTCGATCGCCGAAAAGATCGCCGGCGAAGGCATCCCGTTCGTCGCCGGCCACTTCTGCTCGTCGTCGTCGATCCCGGCCTCCGAAGCCTATGCCGACGGCAACGTGCTGCAGATCACCCCGGCCTCGACCAACCCGCTGTTCACCGAGCGCAAGCTGTGGAACGTGCTGCGCGTCTGCGGTCGCGACGATCAGCAGGGCCTGGTCGCCGCCGACTACATCGTCAAGAACTACAAGGGCAAGAACGTCGCGATCCTCAACGACAAGACCACCTACGGCAAGGGTCTCGCCGACGAGACCAAGAAGGCGCTGAACAAGGCCGGCTTCACCGAGAAGATGTTCGAGTCCTACAACAAGGGCGACAAGGACTTCAATTCGATCGTGTCGCGGCTGAAGCGCGACGCCATCGATCTGGTCTATATCGGCGGCTATCATCAGGAAGCCGGCCTGATCCTGCGCCAGATGCGCGACCAGGGCCTGAAGACGGTGATGATGGCCGGCGACGCGATGAACGACAAGGAATTCGCCTCGATCACCGGCCCGCTCGCGGAAGGCACGCTGTTCACCTTCGGCCCCGACCCGCGCAACAAGCCGACCGCCAAGGAGATCGTCGAGAAGTTCAAGGCCAAGGGCATCGATCCGGAAGGCTACACGCTGTACACCTACGCGGCGTTCCAGGTCTGGTCGCAGGCCGTCGCCAAGGCCAAGACCACCGACCCGAAGAAGGTGATCGACGCCATCAAGGCCGGCGAATGGGACACCGTGCTCGGCAAGATGGCGTTCGACGCCAAGGGCGACATCAAGGCGATCGACTACGTCGTCTACAAATGGGACGCCAAGGGCAACTACGCCGAGATCGCCGGCAAGGCGATGTGAGGGGCGCGCTACGATGTGAGGCAAAGCCTCACACACCTCCAACAACGTCATGCGCGGGCTCGACCCGCGCATCCATCAAGAGACGAAGGTCGCGCGTTGGAGCCGTCGTTTGCGAAGACGATGGATTGCCGGGTCAAGCCCGGCAATGACGTGCCTCTGAACCGACAGGTCGACCTCTCCGCCCATTCGGCGTCATGCGCGGGCTTGACCCGCGCATCCATCCTCTAGCAAACGATCCGATCGTAGAGATCGTCCCAGTCCGGATTGTCGCGCACGATCAGGTCGATCTTCCACTCGCGCGGCCAGTGCTTGATGTTCTTCTCGCGCTGGATCGCCGCCAGTGCCGTGTCGTGCGCTTCGAAATACACGAGGCGCTTGATGCCGTACTTGCGGGTGAAGCCTTCGACCAGTCCTTCGCGATGTTCGTATGTGCGACGAACGAGATCGTTTGTCACACCGACATACAGCGTGCCGCCTGGAGCGCTGGCGAGAATGTAGACCCAGTAGGACATACTGACTCTCCGAGAGAGCCGTGCCGAGCAGCCTGATCTTCAAAGTATTGGATTTCTGCGTCAAGCCGAGTCGCGACGGATATGGCGCGCTACTAGCCGAACTACTGGACTTCGTCATGCGCGGGCTTGACCCGCGCATCCATCAGGGAACCAAGGCGGCGCGTTGAGGCCGTCGTTTTTGCGAAGAGGATGGATTGCCGGGTCAAGCCCGGCAATGACGCTGGTGGACGGGAAGACGACGAGGACTCGCCGAACCGCGGCGAACTACCCGATATTCCCCAGCGCCGGGAAGGTGTTCAGCAGCCAGACGCTGACGTCGGTGATCGCGCCCGTCAAAAAGGCGATGCCGGTGACGATCATCAGCGCGCCCATCACCCGCTCGACGGTCGCGAGGTGCTTCTTCATCCGCGCGAACAGGCCGGAGAACTGCTCGATCATCAGCGCCGCGAGCAGGAACGGCACGCCGAGGCCCAGCGAATACACCGCGAGCAGGCCGGCGCCCTTGGCCACCGTCGCCTCCGCCGCCGCCACCGACAGGATCGCCGCGAGGATCGGGCCGATGCACGGCGTCCAGCCGAACGCGAACGCGAGCCCCATCACATAGGCGCCCCACAGGCCGACCGGCTTGGGGATCGGCAGCCGGCCCTCGCGCATCAGGATGTTGAGCCGTGTCAGGCCGAGGAAGTGCAGCCCCATCAGGATGATGACGATGCCGGCGACGATCGCCAGTTCGGCCGACCAGGCCCGGATCAGGCCGCCGACCAGGCTGGCGCTGGCGCCGAGCGCGACGAACACGGTGGAGAAGCCGAGCACGAACATCGCCGCCGAGATCATCACCGCGCGCTTCGAGGTGCGGTCGGATTCGTCGGCGGCGACGTGTTCGATGGTCGCGCCGGTCAGATAGATCAGGTACGGCGGCACCAGCGGGAGGACGCAGGGCGACAGGAAGCTGACCAGGCCGGCGATCAGCGCGGCGGGGATCGAGACGTCGTGGATCATGCGGCTACATGCACCTGCCGTCGGCGTCCGCGCAAGGCCCGCTGCGACGACGTTCCGCAGCTTGTGATCGCGGCGTGAGGGATTGCCTCGACGAAGTGTTTAGGCCGATGATGGAGGCGTCGCGCGCCGACCTCCCCGCTCCGCATCCGCCTCGCCAACCGTCTCTGGAACTGCCGTGAAGAATCTCATCACCGACATCGCCGGCGTCCGCGTCGGCCACGCCCACGACCGACAGCTCGCCTCGGGCGTGACGGCGATCCTGTTCGACATGCCGGCGACCGCCTCGATCGACGTGCGCGGCGGCGGACCGGGAATTCGCGACGGCGTGCTGCTGGAGCCGGTCAACACCGTCGAACAGGTCGACGGCTTCACGCTGTCGGGCGGCTCGGCGTTCGGGCTGGATTCCGGCGGCGGCGCGCAGGCCTGGCTCGCCGAACAGGGCCGCGGCTTCGCGATCGGCACCGCGACGATTCCGATCGTGCCCGGCGGCGTGATCTTCGACATGCTCAATGGCGGCGACAAGGCGTGGGGCCGTTTCTCGCCGTATCGCGACCTCGGCTATGCGGCCGCCGCGGCGGCGAGCGAGGACTTCGCGCTCGGCAGCGTCGGCGCGGGGCTCGGCGCGACCACGGCGAACTACAAAGGCGGCCTCGGCTCGGCGTCGGCGACGACGCCCGGCGGCGTCATGGTCGGCGCGATCGCCGCGGTGAATGCGATCGGCAGTGTCGCCGTCGGCGACGGTCCGTGGTTCTGGTCGGCGCCGTACGAAGTCGGCGACGAATTCGGCGGCCGCGGCCTGCCGGCGACATTCACCGCCGATCATCTGAAGATCCAGATCAAGGGCGCCGCCGCGGCGACCGCGGAAAACACCACGCTGGTCGCGGTCGTCACCGACGCGGCGCTGACCAAGACCCAGGTGAAGCGGCTGGCGATGATGGCGCAGACCGGCTTCGCCCGCGCGATCTATCCGGTGCATGCGCCGCTCGACGGCGACGTGGTGTTCGCCGCTGCAACCGGCGTCAAGCAGGTCGATCCGCTCGCCGGCCTGACCGAACTCGGCGCGATCGCCGCCAACACGGTGGCGCGGGCGATCGCGCGCGGCGTCTATGAAGCCACCGCGCTGCCGTTCGAGGGCGCGCAGCCGGCGTGGCGCGACCGGTTCGGACGGAGCTGAGAGACCACCGGGTCAAGCCCGGCAATGACGTTTTCGGAGGTCGGAGACCCGGGTCCTACGCGCTCACCGAGACCGACGAGGTCGCGGCGGCTTGCAGCTGCGCCGCCTGGCGCTGGATCAGTTGCTCGACGAAATTGTACGATTTGGTCGCGTTGCTCGACGCGCTGTTGCTCGCCGCCGAGGTCGAGGTCACCTTGGAGCCGTCGGCATAGGTGATCGACGTCGTCACGCTGCCGTCGGCATTGGTGACGCTGGTCGAGGTCGCGCCGCTCAGCGCCTCCGCGCCGCCGGAGCCCGATCCGTCGCCGGCGCCCTGATGATGGCCCTTGCCCTTCAGCGCGGACTTCAATTCGCTGGCGCTGACCGAGCCGTTGCCGTCGGCGTCGAGCCTGGCGAACACCTTGTCGGCGTTGCTGACATTGGTGCCGCCGGCGCCGAGCTTGTCTTCAAATTCCGCCTTGCTGATCGACCCGTCGCCGTCGGTGTCGAGCTGCGAGAACAGGTCCTTCAGCGCCTGATCGCGGCTTTTGGTGGCGGTGGTCGATGAATCCGTGCTCGAGGTCTGGTTCTGCTGCGCCGCGAGCAGCGCCTTCAGCACCTCCGGCGACAGGCCGCTCGACGGAAACGAGCTGCTGCTGCTCGACGAGCCGAGCAGCGAGTTGCTGCTGGACGTGGAGCTGGAGCTCGAACTGCTGGAGGTTTCGAACGGGTTGTTGGCGCTGGAGGTCTTCGACGACGAGCTCGACGACGACGTCGCGTTCAGCGCACTGAGCAATCCCGACAGCGCACCGAGGGCGCCAAGAGCTGGCAACATGACTGGACTCCGCTTCGTGCCGCTGGTCGCGGCCGCAACTACTCACCCGCATTCCCTGCCGCTGTTTAGCAATCGCCGTGCCAGCGCCCGAGGGCTTGGAATTGCTGGGATTTTCGCCGCGCTGCGACGCCGCCCGGGCGGAAATTTCTGCCGCACCGGCAGATCGTGCCGGCCGCGCCGCGGCCGCTCGGCCGGCTTGCCGGGCCGCATTGCGAGGTCCCGGTCGCCGTGTTAGCGAGGTTGATCCCTCTCACGCCGGAAACGCCCATGTCCCAGCTCGCGCCCCGCCCCCTCGTCATCGCGCCGTCGATCCTCGCCGCGGATTTTTCCAGGCTGGGCGAAGAGGTCCGCGCGGTCGATCAGGCCGGTTGCGACTGGATCCATCTCGACGTGATGGACGGGCATTTCGTGCCGAACATTTCCTACGGCCCCGACGTCATCAAGGCGATGCGGCCGCACACCAGCAAGGTGTTCGACGCGCATCTGATGATCTCGCCGGCCGATCCCTATCTCGAAGCCTTCGCCAAGGCCGGCTGCGACATCATCACCGTGCATGCCGAAGCCGGCCCGCATCTGCATCGCTCGCTGCAGGCGATCCGCGCGCTCGGCAAGAAGGCCGGCGTCTCGCTCAATCCCGGCACGCCCGCCTCCGCGATCGAATACGTGATCGACCTGATCGACCTCGTGCTGGTGATGTCGGTCAATCCCGGCTTCGGCGGCCAGGCCTTCATCCCCTCGGCGATCGGCAAGATCCAGGACATCCGCGCGATGACCGCCGGCCGCCCGATCGACATCGAAGTCGACGGCGGCGTCAGCGACAAGGTCTCGGGCCAGTTAGCAGCGGCGGGCGCGAATGCGTTCGTCGCGGGCTCGGCCGTGTTCAAGGGCGGCACGGTGGAGAGCTACAAGGCGAATATCGACGGGATCAGGAACGCCGCGGCGATGGCAAGAGGGGAAGTGGTTTAAACTGAAGAAAAAATCAGGCCATTGATCAACAAATGAACCAGCGATGGCGAACGGATTACCCCTTAGCCCCTTAGAGATCTTGCATCTCTACTGCCGTATGCTCGATCGCTTCTTCGGCATGTACCTCGATGCCTGCACTGGCTTCAAACTTCATGCCCAAGATATGGCGATGCTCGCAGCAAGAATGCCTTCGAAAAGCCGGGTGCAACCGATACTATTTATCACCGCCGAGACTAACGATCCAAACGACCTCGACGCGACTTATAACCACTCCGAAACGGTCGATAGAATAATAGATCGCAATCGACCAGACGGCGAGAACCAGACTCTTTTGGCTCATTCATTGATCATCTTCATTTATTCGATTTGGGATACCCAAATTCGCTCTGCATACGCCAAGTCGTTAAATATAGCGCCGCACGATGTAAAATCGGATGCAATGGGTGATTTGAGGCTGTATCGCAACGCAATTACTCACCGAAATTTGAAACTACAAGCGCCTACTAAGTTGTTTCCGTTCGTGGACGTAGGGATGGTGATCACCCTAACAAGCGAACAGGTCAATTTGATGTTGAGCATGATATTCGATGACCTCGCTCAAATGCACGAAGGACTGACAGGCGAGCGAGTATCCTTAATCTTCAAACGCCCCATAAATGGTCCAACTTAACAAATGACCAGCAGGGTGGGCAACGGCGCGTAGCGCCGTGCCCACGCGATCGCTTCATTGAGCGCAACAAGGTTTTGGTGGACACGCTTCTCTTTGCCCACCCTACAACGACACTCGTAGTAACCAACACCGTCATTGCCGGGCTCGACCCGGCAATCCATCCTCTTCGCAAAATTCGTGATGGCGCGCTTCGCGCGCGATGGATGCGCGGGTCAAGCCCGCGCATGACGGGAGTGAAGGTGGCGAAGGATGTGCCTGATCGCGACGTCCGATACGCCACGTCCGATTCAATTGTCAAACAGCCACGGCAATTCCGTCTCGCGGCTCCGCTGAGCCCGAGCTTTGCACCCGTCGCTTCGCAGCGAGGGGTGGGGGCGCGCCGGTTGGCGCTGAGGGTGGAGCTTGTCGCGAGGGCTTGCGATCCCTCGCGCGTCGCCTTCCGGCGCGCCCACCGCGGCGCTTTCTGTCTTCGGGCCCGTGCTTCCGTTGACAGGCAAGGGTAATGAAACCCCACTGATCCGGCGGATTACGCCGCCTTCGCCTGCCCCCGTCCAGCGAACTAACAAGTCGCAGAGCCTCGTAGTAGGCCCGGACGGGTCCCCGAAGCCTCCCGGACGCGTGCTTGCGAGGCACAGCGCGCAGGACGCCGCGTCCGTCCGACTCCGCCAGCACCATGCCGGCTTCATCGAACTATCGTTCCGGACCGGTTACCCGGCCCGTCGATCTGTCCCGCTTTAGCGACGCCTCGCGAAGCGCCCCTCACGGACAGGACGACACGGACTATAATCATAATAGGACTATTGTCAAGAGCGGTAGCCCGAATGGAGCGCAGCGCAATCCGGGGCGGCGCAGGCAACGTGCATCCAGCTGCGAGCGCTGACGGTCTGTCGGCCCTCGATTTCGCTTCGCTGCATCAAGGCTACGCGCTCCCGTCATTGCCGGGCTTGACCCGGCAATCCATCTTCTTCGCGACAACGCTTCTATCAGGCGCGCTTCGCGCGCGATGGATGCGCGGGTCAAGCCCGCGCATGACGGGATGGGGCCTCCCTCGTTCGTCGTTCCGGGGCGCCGCGTAGCGGCGAGCCCGGAATCCATCACCACCGCCCTCTACGATCATCACCTGGCAGGCGCAGTGCGTCACAGCGGCGCCAGGGACTATGGATTCCGGGCTCGCTCACTTCGTGAGCGCCCCGGAATGACGACGGTGAGGCGTTGCGCGGCGCGTCACCCAACGGCCTGCGGCGCGGCGCCCCGCCAATTTTGATTCCGATCAATTACGACGCCGCCCTCGCGCCACAGGCTCGGCGCGCCAACTCTTGCACGGGAGCGTAACATGATACGTCGTCTCTCGCTCGCGATTTGCTGCAGTCTCTCGATCATCGCATCCTCCTCACCGGCGTCGGCGGACCCGCCGTTTCCGACCGGCGACTGGCCCAAGCTGAAAATGTCGATGGCGTGCTACGCGACGTCGCCCTACCACGGCGAGTTGTTGTTCGTGAATGACGGGATCGCGACCATTCCGGCCGGCTCGATCTGGCATTGGGATCTGTGGCTGGTCGGCTATCACGCCGGAAGCGGCGACTTGAAGATCAGCCACCCGCTGGCGCCGCAGAAGAGCTTTCAACTGAAGACGAAGCTGGTGACCAGCATGGCGTCGACCTGCGCGGTGTGGCGTGTGAAGCTGATCAAGCACAAGTAGGCTGGATGTGGTGAGGCCGGCTCGCGAGGCCCTCTTCACGGAGAGGACGCCGCGGACAACAACCACAATAGGAATGTTGTCGAGATCATCGACTCCGTTCGTCATTCCGGGGCGCGCGGAGCGCGAGCCCGGAATCCACAACCACCGCACTCGGTGCGAGGCACGGCGGTTGCGGCGCTCTGTGTCACCGCGAGTCCAGGGGGTTTAGATTCCGGGTTCGCCGCTGCGCGGCGCCCCGGAATGACGAACGAGAGGGCGTTCATCCCGTCGAGGGACTGCGCGAGCGCCCCGGAATGACGAACGAAAGGTGGGCAGGCGCCCGTTCGACTCGCCTCCCCGCCCGCTCTCTGCTAAAGCGCGGCGTAATCCCCCAACACGAAGAGTCTGTGATGATCCCGCGCTACACCCGTCCGGAAATGGCTGCCATTTGGGAGCCGCTCACCCGCTTCAAGATCTGGTTCGAGATCGAGGCGCACGCCTCGGACGCGCAGGCGGCGCTCGGCGTGATCCCGAAGGAGGCCGCGGAGACGATCTGGGCCAAGGGCAAGGACGCGCAATTCGACGTGGCGCGGATCGACGAGATCGAGCGCGAGGTCAAGCACGACGTCATCGCGTTCCTGACGCATCTGGCAGCATTCGTCGGGCCGCTGTCGCGCTTCGTGCACCAGGGCATGACCTCGTCGGACGTGCTCGACACCTGCTTCAACGTGCAGCTGGTGCGCGCCTCCGACATCCTGCTGGCCGATCTCGACCGCGTACTGGCGGCGCTGAAGACCCGCGCGTTCGAACACAAGATGACGCCGTCGATCGGCCGTTCGCACGGCATCCACGCCGAGCCGGTGACGTTCGGCCTGAAGATGGCCTACGCCTACGCCGAGTTCTCCCGCGCCCGCGACCGCCTGGTCGCCGCCCGCAAGGAAGTCGCGACCTGCGCGATCTCCGGCTCGGTCGGCACCTTCGCGCATATCGATCCGCGGGTCGAAGAACACGTCGCGAAGGCGATGGGCCTCGCGGTCGAGCCGGTGTCGACCCAGGTGATCCCGCGCGACCGCCACGCGATGTACTTCGCCACGCTCGGCGTGATCGCCTCGTCGGTGGAGCGGCTCGCCACCGAGCTGCGGCATCTGCAGCGCACCGAAGTGCTCGAGGCCGAGGAGTTCTTCTCCGAGGGCCAGAAGGGCTCGTCCTCGATGCCGCACAAGCGCAACCCGGTGCTGACCGAGAACCTGACCGGCCTCGCCCGCATGGTGCGCGCCTATGCGATGCCGGCGATGGAGAACGTCGTGCTGTGGCACGAGCGCGACATCTCGCATTCCTCGGCCGAGCGAATGATCGCGCCGGACTCCACGGTCACGCTCGACTTCGCGCTGAATCGTCTGGCCGGCGTGATCGAGAAGCTGGTGGTGTATCCGGACAACATGGCGAAGAATCTCGACCGGCTCGGCGGCCTGATCCATTCGCAGCGGCTACTCACCGCGCTGACCCAGAAGGGCTGCTCGCGCGAGGACAGCTACAAGCTCGTGCAGCGCAACGCGATGCCGGTGTGGCGCGGCGAAGGCGACTTCCTGACGCTGCTGAAGAAGGATCCGGACATGAAGACCTACATGACGGATGCCGAGATCGAGGAGCAGTTCGACCTCGGCTATCACCTCAAGCACGTCGACACCATCTTCAAGCGGGTGTTCGGCGCGAGTTGAGCCGGCAGCGCACCTGCGATCGCCGTTCCGGGGCGCCGGGGCGCCCCGGCGGCGTTGCTCAGGACGACAGGCGCGCGATCCGCGCGCCTGCTTCAAACAGCTTTTGAAAGCGCGCTTCAAACTTTGTCGGCGTTGCCTTCGCGTCCTGTTGCGGTCAGATACGGCTCGTCTCAACGCGAGCGCCGCCATGACCGATGCCGATCCGATCGCCCCGTCCGATATTCCCGTGGGGTTCGTCCGCCATACCCGGCCGAGCCCGCTCACCGCGCCGTGGGAGTCGCTGTATGCCAGGACCACCGCCGACGCGGTGATGCTCGGCGTGCGGATCGCGCAGCAGCACACCAATTCGCGCGGCCTCGCCCATGGCGGACTGATCGCCGCGCTCGCCGACGCCGCGATGGGCTACAGCTGCGCGCTGAAGCTCGGCGGCGGCGAGCGGCTGCTGACTGCGTCGCTGGCGATCGATTTCCTCGGCTCGGCGAAGATCGGGCAATGGCTGCAGATCGAACCCGACGTGATCAAGCTCGGCGGCAAGCTGTGCGTGGTGCAATGCTTCGTCACCGCCGACGGCACCCGCTGCGCCCGCGCCAACGCGACGTTCAGCGTCGGCAAGGTGAAGGCGTGAGGCATCGCATGATGCCCGCCTAGCACCGTCGTTCCGGGGCGCGCGTAGCGCGAACCCGGAACCTCGAACTGTTCTGCGCTGGCGGGGTGAAGGGGTGATTGGCGCGCACCACGACTTTTGAGTTCGTCATTCCGGGGCGCGAGCGAAGCTCGCGAGCCCGGAATCCATAATCCCTATCCGATCGTCCATCTGACGGCCATCGTGCCCCACAGCAGACGCTGCGGCGTATGGATTCCGGGTTCGCCGCTGCGCGGCGCCCCGGAATGACGGGGAGAGGCAGAATAACACATCGAGATTCCGGGTTCACGCGCTACGCGCGTGCCCCGGAATGACGTGCAAAGCGGCGATGACGTCGTAAGAGTCACCCCAAGATCGGCAATTCCACCACGTCGTAGCCGTGCCGGATCACACGTCCCAGCACCGGGTCGTCGATCTCGAACTCGAACCGCGTCGCCGGGCGGATGCCGCCCTTGGCGGCGAAGGTGCCGCCGAACATCGCGCAGCCGTCCGGCAGGCCGCCGGCGCCGAAGCCGCGCGAAATCAGCTCGCGCGCCGGCAGCATGTGGTCGAGCGTGCCTTCCTGATACAGCACGCGCGCGCCGCCGATCGTGGCGTGCGAGCGCAGCACGATGCGGTCCCAATGCGGTTCGATCTCGGCGTAGTCCCACAGCTCGGCCGCGACCGGCTTGTCGCACATCTGCTTCGACACCGTGACGCCATAGGCTTCGACCTTGCGGTCGGTGTGATCGGAGCCGACGCCGATCAGAATGCGGCCCTGATGGCCGATCAGCACGAACTCGACCTCGCCCGAGGAGTCGCCGCCCGACACTTCGATCGACGTCGCCGTCGTCAGCCGCGCGGCCGCGACGCGATAATAGATCGGCGTCGAAGCCGGCCGCGCGATGCCGAGCTCTTCGAGCTCGGCGATGTGCTTGTCGCGCGCCACCGGATCGCGGCCGGTCCAGCCGGCGATCACCGCCTGCCGGATCGACAGCGTCAGCGGCGTGCGCGCGCCCTGCGCGTCGAGGGTGAATGCGAGCTCAACCACGAACCGACGCCTCGATGCCGGCGGCGACCTCGAACAGCTTGCGGTCGGCGCCGTTGACGCCGGCGAGCATCAGCCCGACCGGGGCTTCGCCGCCCTGATGGCACGGCAGCGAGATCGCGCAGCCGTCGATCATGTTGATCAGCGTGCAGTTGCGTAAGCTGAGCAGATTCGCCTTGGTGAACGCCTTGTCGTCGGCGAGGTCGGCGATGGTCGGCGCGGTGATCGCGGTGGTCGGCAGCGCCACCGCGTCGTAGGGCGCCAGCCGCGCGGAGGCGCGGGCGATCAGCGATTTGCGCGCGGCGACCGTGTCAATGTATTCGGCGGCGCTCTGGGTTTCGCCGCGCAAAATGCGCTCGCGCACCCGCGGGTCGTAGACGTCGCCCTGCGCCACGATCAGGTAGCGATGCCAGGCGTAGCTCTCCGCCGCGGTCAGGCCGCCCTTGGCGCTGAGCGGCGCGACGTCGTTGAATTCAGGCACCTCGATCTTCTCGATGATCGCGCCGTGGCCGGCGAGCGTCTTCAGCGCGCGCTCGAACGCGGTGCGCACCGTTTCATCCAGCTCGTCGAGCGCCACCGTGGTCGGCACCGCCAGCCGCAGGCCCTTCAGCGGCCGCGGCGCCAGCGGCACGACCGCTTCGTCGGCGAGCACCGCATCGAGCACCGCGCAGCAGGCGACGCTGCGCGCCAGCGGGCCGATGCTGTCCAGCGAGAACGACAGCGGCACTGCGCCGTCGCGCGGCACGCGCGCCTGCGACGGCTTGTAGCCGACGATGCCGTTGAACGCCGCCGGAATCCGGCACGAGCCGCCGGTGTCGGTGCCGAGCCCGGCATGCGCCATGCCATCGGCGACCGACACCGCGGCGCCCGAGGACGAGCCGCCCGGCACGTAGCCGACGTCGCGGCCATAGGCCGCTTTCGGCGTGCCGTAATGCGGATTGATGCCGATGCCGGAATACGCGAACTCGGTCATGTTGGTGCGGCCGATCACCACGAAGCCGGCGCGTCGCAGCCGCGCCACTGCGGGCGCATCGGCCTCCGCCGGCGGATTGTCGTCGAGCGCACGCGAGCCGGCGCGGGTGACCTGGCCCTCGATGTCGAACAGGTCCTTGATCGAGATCGGGATGCCGGCGAACGGCGACGGCGCCGCCTTGATGGCGCGCAGCGCGTCCATCGCCTCGGCGGCCTTGATCGCGGCGTCGCGGTCGACCTGCACGAAGGCGCGCGCGCCCTCGCCGGCCGGGTCGGCGATGCGGGCGAGACAGTCGTCGACCAGCTTGCGCGCTGTGGTGCGGCCGGCGTCGAGATCGGCCGCGAGGGCTGCGAGCGTGGGGTGTGGGGTCATGGCATCTGTTCCGCTGGAGGGCCGATCGACGGCGCCGCTCAGGACCCGCCGGTCTTCCCGAATGGAGGATTGATTTCCATCTCCTGTAGCGCGGAGCCCGGCGTTTGGCCATGCACAACAGCGCTGATTGTTCGCGCGCCGGAATACGTTTCGCGCACGCCGGCCCGCGCCGGGCGCGTGTTGACGCTGGCCGGACGATGTCGCATCAAGGCGCGAACCGATGGGCCCACAAGCCGAACGCTCAGGGAGACAACAACGACGATGGCCGAACCAGCGCGCGCACGCCCGAAGATCACCCCGGAAACCCAGCATTATTGGGACGGCGCCAAAGCGGGCGAGCTGCGTCTGCAGCGCTGCGATTCCTGCGACCACGCTTACTTCCCGCCGCGGCCGTTCTGCCCGAAATGCGGCTCGCGCGGCGTCAGCGTGTTCAAGGCCTCCGGCAAGGGCACGCTGTACAGCTACGTCATCAATCACCGCCCGCTCGCGCCCGGCTTCACCGAGCCCTACGCGATCGCGGTGGTCGAGCTGGAAGAAGGCCCGCGGATGATGAGCAACATCCTCGACTGTCCGCAGACGCCCGAGGCGCTCGAGCTCGACATGAAGCTGGAAGTCACCTTCCAGACCATCGACGACAATCTCACCCTTCCGCAATTCCGTCCGGCGAAGGGGTAAGCAGCATGCGTCGCAATCAGGTCGCCGTCGTCGGCGCCGCCGAGACCACCAAGCTCGGCGTCATTCCCGACATGTCGCAGATCCAGCTCCACGCCGACGCCGCGCTCAACGCGATGGCCGACGCCGGGCTGAAGCCGTCGGACATCGACGGCGTCGCCACCGCGGTCGAAAGCCCGCAGCAGATCGCCCACTATCTCGGCATCACGCCCACCTGGGTCGACGGCACCTCGGTCGGCGGCTGCTCGTTCATGCTGCACGTCCGCCACGCCGCCGCGGCGATCGAGGCCGGGCTGTGCAAGACCGTGCTGATCACCCACGCCGAGAGCGGCAAGTCGATGATCGGCAAGCAGCCGCGCTCGTTCCAGGCCGACAGCCTGCAGGGCCAGTTCGAAGCGCCCTACGGCATCTACGGGCCGCCGAGCCAGTTCCCGATCCCGGTGCTGCGCTTCATGAAGACCTGGGGCATCACCCACGAGCAGCTCGCGATGGTCGCGGTGGTGCAGCGCGAATGGGCCGCGAAGAATCCGCGCGCGACGATGAAGGACCCGATCACCGTCGCCGACGTGCTGAACTCGCGGATGATCGCCTATCCGTTCCGCCTCTTGCAGTGCTGCCTCGTCACCGACGGCGGCGGCGCGCTGATCATGACCTCGGCCGACCGCGCCAAGGACTTCCCGCACAAGCCGGTCTATGTGCTCGGCACCGGCGAGAGCGTCGAGACGCCGATGGTCAGCCAGATGGAGAGCTTCAACTCCTCGCGCGCCTTCAAGGTGGCGGGCCCGACCGCGTTCCGCGAGGCTGGGATCAGCCACAGCGACGTCGACCATCTGATGATCTACGATGCGTTTGCGCATCTGCCGCTGTTCGGCCTCGGCGACCTCGGCTTCATGCCGTATGAGGAGACCGGCAAGTTCATCGCCGACGGCAACACCCGCCCCGGCGGCAAGCTGCCGCTCAACACCAACGGCGGCGGCCTCAGCTACATGCACTCCGGCATGTACGGCATGTACGCGCTGCAGGAGAGCGTCCGGCAGATGCGCGGTATCGCGCCCGCGCAGGTGCCGAACGCCAAGATCTCGGTCTGCCACGGCGTCGGCGGCATGTTCGCCGCGTCGGGGACGATCATCTTTACGAACGAGAAGTAACACCGACGTCGCGTAGTTGTTGCCGTCATTGCCGGGCTCGACCCGGCAATCCATCTTCCAAAAAAGATGGATGCGCGGGTCAAGCCCGCGCATGACGGCGGAACTAAAATAACGAATCGTCATTCCGGGGCGCTCACGCAGTCAGCGAACCCGGAATCTCCTCCGCAGAACATCTCGGGATTCCGGGTTCGCGCTGCGCGCGCCCCGGAATGACCGGCAAGTCGCAACCAACAAACAAAAAGGAGACACACCACATGGCCAAGGCACTGGACGGCAAAGTCATCATCGTCACCGGCGCGGGGCGCGGGATCGGGCGCGAGATCGCGCTGCTCGCGGCGCGCGAAGGCGCCAAGGTGGTCGTCAACGATCCGGGCGTCGCCGCCGACGGCTCGGGCACCGACGCCTCGCCGGCCGAGCAGGTCGTCGAAGAGATCAAGAAGGAAGGCGGCATCGCGGTCGCGAATTTCGAGAGCGTCGCCGAAGCGGTCCCGGCCAGCAAGATCGTCAAGCAGGCGGTCGATACCTGGGGCAAGCTCGACGGCGTCGTCAACAACGCCGGCATCCTGCGCGACGCGATCTTCCACCGCATGAGCATCGACGCCTTCGAGCAGGTCATCAAGGTTCATTTGATGGGCTCGTTCTACGTCTCGCACGCCGCCGCCCGGCTGTTCCGCGAGCAGGAGAGCGGCTCGTTCGTGCACTTCACCTCGACCTCGGGCCTGATCGGCAATTTCGGCCAGGCCAACTACGCGGCCGCCAAGCTCGGCATCGTCGGCCTGTCGAAGTCGATCGCGCTCGACATGCAGCGCTTCAACGTCCGCTCCAACTGCGTGTCGCCGTTCGCCTGGAGCCGCCTGATCGGCACCATCCCGACCGAGACCGAAGCCGAGAAGGCCCGCGTCGCGCGGATGCAGCAGATGGGCCCGGAGAAGATCGCGCCGCTGTCGGTGTTCCTGCTCGGCGACGCCGCCAAGGACGTCACCGGCCAAATCTTCGCCGTGCGGATGAACGAGATCTTCCTGATGGGCCAGTCGCGCCCGATCCGCTCGGTGCACCGCGACGGCGGCTGGACCTGCGAGACGCTGGCCGAACACGGCATGCCGGCGCTGAAAGGCTCGTTCTACAAGCTCGACCGCTCCGCCGACATTTTTAACTGGGACGCGATCTAGTCCGACTCGGGCTAGGCCACGGATCGCTCCAGCAACGCCGCCGCACCGCGCGGCTGCTCATCTCTCCCCGCCATTGCGGGGAGGCAATTGCATGTCGAGAGTTGCAGTCGCTACGAGGATCACCCTCCCCTGGAGGGGGAGGGTCGCTCGCGCAGCGAGCGGGGTGGCGAAGAGTTCATCCACCGTGCCCGCTTCTCACCCCACCCCGGCGTGCACAGCGCTTCGCGCGCTACAAGCCGACCCTCCCCCTCCAGGGGAGGGTGAAGGGTGCACCACGTCGTTACTTCACCACGAACTCGATCCGCCGATTCATCGCGCGATGCTCTGCATTGTCGTTGGCGGCGAGCGGCTTGGCGGCGCCGTAGCCGACCGCGGTGAGCTTGGCCGAGCCGATACCGGCCTTGGTGAGACTGTCGGCGACCGCTTCGGCGCGGCGCTTCGACAGCGCCTCGTTGGCGGCCTTCTTGCCGGCGGCGTCGGTGTGGCCGGCGACCTCGATGGTCACCGCCGGACAATGCGCGATCACCTCCGCGAGCTGCTTCAGCACCGGCAGCGACGCCTGGGCGATTTCGGCGCTGCCGCGCTCGAAATTGATCTTCTGCGCGGCGACCAGCGTCGACAGCTTGCTCTGGCAGGCCTCGACCGACGGGATCGACGCGGTGCCGGCGGCATCGGCGGTGCGGGTCGCCGCAGCGGCGGGCGCAGCAGCCGGCGCCGCGACGGCGGCGTGCCTGGCCTCCTCGGCCGTCGCCGCCTTCGCAGCCGCCTCCTTGGCGGCGGCTTCCTTCGCCGCAGCTTCCTTCACCGCGGCTTCCTTGGCGGCAGCCTCGGCGGCGGCCTTGGCCGCTGCTTCCTTGGCCTCGGCTTCGGCTTTCGCCTTGGCGGCGGCCTGCTTGGCCGCGGTCTCCTTGGCGGCCTTGGCGGCGGCCTCCTTGGCGAGCGCGGCCTTCTCGACCGCTTCACGCGCCTCGGCTTCCGCCTTGGCCTTGGCTTCGGCCTCCGCCTTCGCGGCGGCCTCGGCCTGCAGCTTGGCGACCGTCTTGGCCGCCAGCGCCGCGCCGCTCAGCTCTTCGACCTCCGACACCAGCCGCACGCCCTTGACCTGACGGATCTGCTCGCCCAGCGCCGCGCGCGCCGCGCCGAGATCGTCCGGCAGCAGCACGTCGCGGCCGCTGATCTCGAAATTCAGCGGATCGGCGCCGGCGCTCTTCACCACCTCGGCGACGCGCTCGCGCAGATCCGGCTCGATCTTCGACACCGTGGTGATGCCGAACAACAGCAGGATCAGGCCGGTCGCGAACAGCCCGACCCACCAGCCCTCGAACCGCACCGGCAGCAGCTGCACCGACAGGCCGCCGATGATGCCGCCGAGCAGATAGGCGACGACCAGCCCGGCCGCCGCTTCCAGCATCAGCTCCGGCCGGCCCGTCGCCACCCGCATCACCACCAGCGCCACCAGCACGGCCAGCGCCACGCCGACCCGGATCAGCCAGTAGTTCTCGAGGTCGGCCGCCCAGCCGGCCTCGTTCGCGATCAGCGGCGTCACGATCCCCACCACCCCCGCGGCGATCAGCCAGGGCCAATATTGAGTCAGCAGATAAATCATCGAACGTCCCCCACGACGGCCGGCGCGCGCTGATCCGATGCGATCGCTGCGCGCGCAGCGCGGTTGCTTTCCGCCGATCAGGCTAACGCCAGCGAGGCCGTGACGACCATCTGACTTAAGTTCAGGCGCTTAGTTGCGAATGATGACGGAACGAGCAGGGCGCTGATTTGGGGAGCAGCGCTGTCCAAAACTAAGCGGACTAACTGTATTGGGATGCAGCGTGCGGCAAAGAATTACCGCACTTTCGATGCATGGGGTGCGGAAATGATTTGCGGAGGACGCGGGATGCAGCGCTGCTGCTCTACAGCGCCGTCAAAACGCCGACGATCGTCGACAAGTCGCTTCAACGGACGCGTTGCATAAGACACGCAACATCGCCCCGGTGTTGCATATGTCGTGCAGTGTGACTGCTACCCGCTATTCCGCAGCCCCGCCGAGATCCCGTTGATGGTCAGCTGAATGCCGCGCAGCACCTGCTCGTCGGGGTCGTGCGTACGGTGTTCGCGGAGTAATTGTACCTGGACGTGGTTGAGCGGGTCGAGATAGGGGAAGCGCTGGCGGATCGAGCGTTCGAGCAGCGGGTTGCCTTGTAGCAGGCGGTCGTGGCCCATGATCGCCAAGAGGCTGTCGACCGAGGCGTGCCATTCGATCCGGATGCGGCCGAAGATCTTGTCGCGGAGCTCCTTGTCGGCGACGAGCTCGGCGTAGCGCGAGGCGATGCCGATCGAGCTCTTCGACAGCACCATGTCCATGTTCGACAGCAGCGTGCGGAAGAACGGCCACTCCTGATACATCCGGCGCAGGAACGCCGTGCCCTTGTCGGGATGCTCGGCGACCCAGGCCTCGACCGCGCTGCCGAAGCCGTACCAGCCCGGCAGCATCAGCCGGCACTGCGCCCATGAGAACACCCAGGGGATCGCGCGCAGATCCTCGATCGCGCGGGTCTTCTTGCGGGACGCCGGGCGGCTGCCGATGTTCAGCGTCGCGATCTCGGTGATCACCGTCGAGGCCCAGAAGTAATCGACGAAGCCGTCGGTCTCGTAGACCAGGCCGCGATACGCCTTGAACGCCAGCGCCGAGAGCTGCTCCATCGCCTCGAGATAATCGGCGTGCGGCGCGACGCGCTTGGGCTGCAGCAGGCTCGCTTCCAGCGTCGCCGCGGTGAGGATCTCCAGATTGTTGCGGCCGACCTCGCGGTTGGAATATTTGCTGGTGATGATCTCGCCCTGCTCGGTGATGCGGATCTGGCCGTTCACCGCGCCGCCGGGCTGCGCCACGATGGCGTCGTAGCTCGGCCCGCCGCCGCGGCCGACCGAGCCGCCGCGGCCGTGAAACAGCCGCAACCGGATGCCGTGATGTTCGAAGATCTCGATCAGCCCGATCTCGGCCTTGTACAGCTCCCAGCCCGAGGTGACGAAGCCGCCGTCCTTGTTGCTGTCGGAATAGCCGAGCATCACTTCCTGGACGCCGCCGCGGCTATCGACCAGCCGGCGATATTCCGGGATGCCGAGCAGCCGGTCCATGATCGCCGACGACGCCTGCAGATCCTCGATGGTCTCGAACAACGGCACGATGTTGATCGCGCTGCGGCCGGACGGATCGATCAGCCCGACCTCCTTGAGCAGCACCGCGACTTCGAGCAGGTCGGAGACGCCCTTGGTCATCGAGATGATGCATTGGGGGATCGCCGCCGCGCCGTAGGTGGCGTGGGCGCGCGCCGCTTCGTGCATCACCGCGAGTTCGCCGACGGTCTCGTCGCTGTATTTGACGAAGATCGAGGTCAGCGGCCGGGCGCTGCGCAGCTCGGCGGTGAGCAGCGCGATCCGCGCGTCCTCGCCGATCTCCAGATAGGCGCTGGTCGGCCGCGCCGCGTTCATCAGCTCGGCGATGGTGCGCTCGTGCACCGCCGAGTTCTGTCGCATGTCGAGGCTGGCGAGGTGGAAGCCGAAACAATCGGCGGCGCGGCGCAGCTGCCGCAGCCGGCCGCGCGCGATCACCCCGGCATTGTACCGCGTCAGCGAATGATGCAGCGCGTCGAGATCGGCCTTGAAGTCCTGCGCGGTGGCGTAGGCCTCGGCCTCGCCGACCGGCGCGCGGATGCTGTCGATCTTTAGCTTCGCCGCGGTCGCCGCCAGCCGCGCATAGATGCCGGACACCGCCAGCCGGTACGGCTCGTGGCGGCGATGCGGCGAATGATCCGGCGAGCGCTCGGCGAGCGCGCGCACCTCCTCGGTGACCGGCGCCAGATGCGACGCCAGCGACAGCTCGGAGCCGAGCTCGTGCAGTTCGTCGAGATAGAACCGCAGCGCCCGTGCGCTCTGCAATTGCAGCGTGCCGTGCAGCACCTCGGCGGTGACGAACGGATTGCCGTCGCGGTCGCCGCCGATCCAGCTGCCCATCCGCAGGAAGCTCGCCAGCTCGTCGTCGGCCGCGTCGCCGCCGCCGAGCTGATCCTCCAGCGCATTGTGCAGCCGCGGCACCTCGCGCAGGAACGAATAGTCGTAGAACGACAGGCCGTTGGTGACTTCGTCGAGCACCGTCAGCTTGGTCCGGCGCAGCAGATTGGTCTTCCACAGCGTCACCACCGCGCGGCGCAGTTGCTCCTCGTTCTGCTCCCATTCCTCGGGCGTCAGCTGCATCCGTTCGCGCTGATCGAGCAGCGCCGCGATCTGCATCTCGCGGTCCATCGTGCTCTTGCGTCGCACCTCGGTCGGATGCGCGGTCAGCACCGGGCTCACCAGCGCGGTCTTGAAGAAGGCGCGCAGCTCGGCCGCGCCGATTCCCTCCTCGCGCGCATGCGCCAGCGTCTTCGCCAGCATGCCGGCGCGCGGCGCCGAGCCCGCGGTCGAGCCGGCGCGCATCTGGCGGATGTTGTTCTGGTCCTCGGCGATGTTGGCGAGATGCGAGAAGTAGCTGAAGGCGCGGACGATCTTCACCGTGTCCGAGGCCGACATGCCGTCGAGAATGGCTTCGAGTTCGCGCCGCGCGGTCTTGTCGTCGTCGCGGTGAAACCGGATCGAGGTCTGGCGGATACCTTCGACCAGATCGAACACCGCGGCGCCCTCCTGGTCGCGCACGGTGTCGCCGAGAATGCGGCCGAGCAGCCGGATGTCGTTGCGCAGCCGGGTCTCGGCCTCCAGCGCGGCGCTGTCATCGGCGCGGTTCGAAAGCGCCTCGGGCTCGGTTGGCAGAATCATGGACGACATCGCGATGCTCCAGGATGTTGCCGGCACCCTCAGACGTCGCAATTTTTTGCGCTGCACGCAAGATCAAGATGCGGGCGGCCGCAGCCGCTCCGCTGGTCGCGATGCGCGCCGGATCAGCGCCCGCCGAACATCGGCCGGACGTTGTCGGGCCGCGGCGGCTCGTCCTCGGACGCGGCCGGCCGGGGCTTGTCGGGGTCGCCGGGCGTGATCGTCAGCGGCCCGTTGGCCGGATCGAATTCGTCAGCGGCCGCGACCGGCGGCACCTTCACCGGCGGCGGCTCGTCCTGCGGCGGCGGCGCCAGCGGTTCGTCGACGATCGGCTCGAACAGCGGCGTCTGCGCCACCGGCGCGGCGGGCGGCGCGGTCAGCGGCGGCTCGTCCACCGCCGCCGGCGCTTCGTACAGCGGATGCGACGGGCCGACCGGCTCGCGCGACCGCGCCCAGAAGAACGGCACCGCAATCGCGACCAGACCGGTGATGACGATCATCAGGATCAGCAGCGCCGACTGCTGCAGCAGTGCCACCGCGGGCACGCTGACGCCGAGCAACGCGCCGACCACGCAGACCTTCCACGAGCGGATGTGCAGCCCGGCCGTGAAGGTGCCGAGCGCCAGCAGCGTCAGCACGCTGAGCGGCGCGGCGATGCCGGTGACCTGGCGCAGCACCTGCAGCGACATCAGCTCCATCGCCAGCAGCACCGCGGCCCAATGCAGCGCCTGCGACACCACGAGATGCACGTGCTCGTCGCGGCCTTCGACCTGCGACCAGCGCGCGAACACGCAGACCAGTCCGAACAGCGGCGTCAGCAGCACCCAGTACAATTCGGTCTGCGTGAAGCTGGTGTAGGCGACGCCGCCCAGCGACAGCAGCAGCATCAGAATGTAGGGCCAGTCGCGCAGCAGGAAGCCGCCGAACCCGGAATGCCATTTGCGCGACGGCGCCGTGTCGTCATCCAGCATGGTCATGATCGTGCTCCGCTCGGATCTGCCGCATGCGCGTGCGAGAGCCGCGCGACCGCACGCCATGCGGATGGGCAACAAACCCCGGCCGCGCCGGTTCCCGCGATCATGCACCACACCCGGCCGGGCACAACATTCCGATTTTTAATCGATAAAATCGATTGATATCAGAATAACAATCCGCTTGAATGATTGATCGACGGACGGTGAGATGGGCCGACAAGGAGCCCGTCCATGAGCCCGACCGACCACCAGCCGACCTCGCCCCTCCGAGCGCACCATGCCCGCCCGTCCCGCATCACCACGCATCTGGCCGCGATCGCGCCCGGCGTACTGCTCACCGCCATGATCGCCGCCGCAGCGCTGGCGCTGCAGACGCTCCCGGCGCTCGGCCGCGCCAGCCCGATGCTGCTGGCGATCCTGATCGGCATCGTCGCGCACAACGTCGCCGGCACGCCGCAATGGGCGCTGCCCGGGGTCAAGTTCAGCATGCGCCGCGTGCTGCGCATCGCCATCGTGCTGCTCGGCCTGCAGCTCACCACCGCGCAACTGATCGAGGTCGGCGGCGAAGGGCTGGCGATCATCGCCACCACCCTCCTGGCCACTTTCAGCTTCACGGTCTGGCTCGGCCGCGTGCTCGGCGTCGACCGCAAGCTCGCCGAACTGATCGCCGCCGGCACTTCGATCTGCGGCGCCTCCGCGATCATCGCCACCAACACCGTCACCAAGGCCGCCGACGAGGACGTCGCCTATGGGGTCGCCTGCGTCACCGTGTTCGGCTCGCTGGCGATGGTGCTGTATCCGCTGCTGCAGAGCGTGGCCGGCCTCGACGCCCGCGGCTTCGGGCTGTGGACAGGCGCCTCGATCCACGAGATCGCGCAAGTCGTCGCCGCGAGCTTTCAGGCCGGCCAGGACGCCGGCGAGTTCGGCACCATCGCCAAGCTGTCGCGGGTGATGATGCTGGCGCCGCTGGTGATCGGCCTCGGCGTGCTGGCGCGCGCCCGCCTCCGTCATCAGCCGTCCGCCGCCGGAACCGCGGCGCCGCCGATGCCGTGGTTCGTGCTCGGCTTCGCGGCGATGATCGGCGTCAACCAGCTGGTCGCGATCCCGCACCAGGCCAAGGCTTGGATCGTCGCGGCGACCGCCTTCCTGCTGTCGATGGCGCTGGCGGCGATGGGGCTCGAAACCGATCTGCGCAAGCTCGCCGCGCGCGGCCTGCGTCCGGCGCTGCTCGGGCTGTGCGCCGCGCTGTTCATCGCGGGCTTCTCGCTGAGCCTGATCAAACTCACAGGATGGCATGGATGACTCTGGAACAGCTCCGCATCTTCATCGCGGTCGCCGAGCAGCAGCACATGACCCGCGCCGCGAGCGGACTGAACCTCACCCAATCGGCCACCAGCGCGGCGATCGCCGCGCTGGAAACGCGTTACGACGTCAAGCTGTTCGACCGCGTCGGCCGCGGCATCATGCTGACCCAGGCGGGCCGCGAATTTCTCGGCGAAGCCCGTGCCGT
The DNA here is from genome assembly GCA_016215605.1 of Rhodopseudomonas palustris. GTDB lineage: Bacteria > Pseudomonadota > Alphaproteobacteria > Rhizobiales > Xanthobacteraceae > Rhodopseudomonas > Rhodopseudomonas palustris_L. The sequence goes on along the minus strand of JACRJB010000015.1, from coordinate 18,134 downwards.
GGTCGGGCGCGCGAAGGCGGCCGCGCAGGCGCTCGACGAGATCGCCGGGCTGAAGCGCGGCGCGCTCGGCATCGCGGCGAGCCAGACCGTCGGCAATTACTGGCTGCCGCCGCGGCTGCTCGCGTTCCGGCGCGCCTATCCGGGAATCGCGCTGCAGGTGTCGATCGCCAATACCGAGCAGGTCGCGCTGGCGGTGCGCGAAGGCCGCGTCGATCTCGGTCTGGTCGAGGGCGACGTCGACGATCCGCTGCTGACGACCGAGCAGATCGACGGCGACAGCCTCGCGATCGTCGTCGGCCGACGCCATCCGTGGGTCGGCGCGACGCGCATGTCGGCGAACCGACTGACGACCACCGGTTGGGTTCTGCGCGAACGCGGCTCCGGCACGCGGTCGATGTTCGAGGCGGCGCTGTCCAGCGCCGGCGTCGATCCCGCCAGTCTCGACGTCAGACTGGAGCTTCCCACCAACGAAGCGATCCGCGCCGCCGTCGAAGGCTCCGACTACGCCACCGCGATCTCCGATCTCGTCGTCGCTCCATCGCTCGCGGCGGCGACATTGCATCGGGTGCGATTCGAATTACCGCGCCGGTCGTTCTGTGTGCTTCGTCACAGAGAGCACGTCGGTGGCCGGGCCGCCGAGACACTGCTCGCATCGTTGCGCGAGGCATGACGGAACAAGAGCACCCTATTCCGTCGCGGAGCGATCAATTCCACATATCTTGATTTTGAAACTTCGATTCGTCTTTCACGTAGCAAGATGTTGTCGACTACTTGCTCCGAGAAGTTGCAACCAGACCCTGCGCGGGCGTAGCATTTCGGGCGCAAAGGAGCCCGGATTGCCCAAACGATTGAGTTTGTCGACACAACTGACAATTGCGATCGTTCCCCTTGTCGTGCTGGCCGCCGCGAGCGTGGGATATCTCGGCTATCGGAATCTGGTGACCGTCGCGATCGAACGGACCTTGGCGACGCTCGACGCGAATGCCCGCTCGCGCGCCGGGGAACTGACGAGCCTGGTGGCGAATGTCCGCGCCGACGTGAACGGGTTTCGCGCCATCATCGGCCTCGACGAGCTGATCGCGCTGAGCGGCGCACCGGGCACGGAAACCGCCGGCGGTCGCCCGCTGCACGAACTGCGCGAGCGGATCGCGCAGCGACTGGCGGGTGAACTCGAATTCAAGCCCGACATCTCCAACTACCGGGTGATCGGGGCCGCGAACGGCGGCCGCGAAATCGTGCGGGTCGACCGCGATCTGCAGAGCGGCAAGCCACGGATCGCTCCTGATAGCGAACTGCAGAGCAAGGCCGGCCGCACCTACTTCGATCTGGCGATGCGTGCGAAGCCCGGCGAGGTTCTGGTTTCACAGGTCGAGCTCGAACGAGGCACCGGCGCGGCGCCAAAGCCGACGGCGCCGGTACTCCACGTCGTGACGCCGTTGTTCGCCGCGGACGGCTCGCGTTTCGGCCTGATCGTCGCCAATATCGATCTGCGCGGGATGTTCGCGCGGGTGAGCAGCTTCGTGCGCAGCGGCCGGGCGATCTACGTCGTCAACGACCGCGGCGATTATCTGCTGCACCCGGACAAGTCGCGCGGATTCGGCTTCGAGCGGAATCAACCCGATCGCATTCAGGACGACTTCCCCAGCATCGCCGACGCGATCACCGAGCGGCGGGAGCTGACATCGATCATCGCCGATCGCCACGGCGTGCCGACCGCGGTGGCGGTGGACCACGCCGACGGCGTCCCGCTGTCGATCGTCGAGGCCGTGCCGCAGCAGAGAATCCTCAACGCCATCATGACCGCTTGGCGGGATTCCACCCTGATCGGCGGCGCGTTAGCGGCGCTGATCGCGACCCTGCTGGCGATCATCATGGCCCGCACCATGACCAAGCCGCTGTCGCAGATGACCGCCGCCGTGTCGGACTTCACCAACGATCGACCGGGCCATCTGCCCGTCGACGCCGGCGGCGAGATCGGCGTGCTGGCGCGCGCCTTCGAGCAGATGGTGCAGCAGTCGCAGGACTACACGGCGGAGATCCGGCGCGAGAAAGAAACCTTCGAGTCGATCATGAACGCGATGGCCGAGGCCATCCTGCTGATCGACCAAAGCGGCAACGTGGTCTACGAAAACCCGGGGGCGGTGACGCTGCGTTCGCCGGCGCCGGGGCTGCCGGCGCTGCCCTGGGAGGAGGCGATCGAGCCGTTGCTCGAGGACGGCGTCACGCCCCTGCCCCCCGAGGCTCGCCCCGGCTGGCGCGCGCTGCACGGCGAGACGGTGGACCAGATCGAACTGGTGCTACGCGTTCGCCATGCCGATCGCAGCGTCGAGGTGATCGGCAACGCCCAGCCGATCCGCAACGCCGCCGGCAAGATCCGCGGCGCAGTGGTGGTGTACAAGGACATCACCAAGCTGAAGGAAGCCGAACGCCGCCTGCATCAGGCGCAGAAGCTGGAGGCGATCGGTCAGCTCACCGGCGGCGTCGCCCACGACTTCAACAACATGCTGACGGTGATCAACGGCACCGCCGAACTCTTGATCGACGGGCTCGCCGATCGCCCCGACCTCAGCGGCATCGCCCGGATGATCGAGCAGGCAGCCGAGCGCGGCGCCGACCTGACGCGGCAGCTGCTCGCCTTCGCCCGCAAACAGCCGCTGCATCCGCGCAATGTCGACGTCAACGCCATCGTTCTCGACACCCAGCAGCTGTTGAAGGCGACGATCGGCGAACACATCGAGGTCGCGGTGCAGCTCGAGCAGGATGTCGATGCGGCGCGGATCGATCCGTCGCAGCTGTCCTCGGCACTGCTGAATCTGTCCGTCAACGCGCGCGATGCGATGCCGAACGGCGGCAAGCTGCTGCTCGAAACCACCACCGTGATGCTCGACGACGCCTATGCGGCCCGCAATCCGGACATCCAGCCCGGCCGCTACGTGATGATCGCCGTCAGCGACACCGGGACCGGGATTCCCGCCGACCTCCGCGACAAGGTGTTCGAGCCGTTCTTCACCACCAAGAGCGCCGGCCACGGCACCGGCCTCGGTCTCAGCATGGTGTACGGCTTCGTCAAGCAGTCGAACGGCCACATCAAGCTGTACAGCGAGGAAGGCCACGGCACGACCATCAAGCTGTATCTGCCGCGCGCCGACGCCGAAGCCGACCCCGACCAGGCGCCGATGTCGAGCGAGGGCGGCAGCGAGACCATCCTGCTGGTCGAGGACGACGAACTGGTGCGTAAATTCGCGGTGGCCCAGCTCGAGGGTCTCGGCTATCGGCCGATCGCCGTGAGCGACGGCCAGGCGGCGCTGAAGGAAGCCGAGCGCGGCACCCCGTTCGACCTGCTGTTCACCGACGTGATCATGCCGGGCGGTCTCAACGGCCCACAACTCGCCGACGCGATCGCGCAGATCAGGCCGGTCAAGGTGCTTTACACATCCGGCTACACGGAAAACGCCGTCGTGCATCACGGCCGGCTCGCTCCGGGCGTGCTGCTGCTGCCCAAACCGTATCGCAAGGCGGATCTGGCGCGGATGGTGCGCGCCGCGCTCGGCCACGACGATCACGTCCCCGCCGACATCGACGACCCGCCGCGCGCCAGCTGGGCTGGTTAGTTCGTTACCAGTGCCGTGCCGTCTGCGCTCGGGCGACCAGGCGGATGGATCCGTCGCGCGGCGCGCCGCTCGCACCACGGCGTCAGCGTGGCCGCGCCGGTTCCACGAACGACACCGCGCCGCACGGAACTAACACCACGCTTCGTATTTGCCGAAGACTTCGTTCCGATCAGGAAACGATCTTGTCAGCCGCGCTGCTGGCGGCCTGGACCACTACTCCTCCGGATCCATCAGGGAACCCTGGCACGCCGATACCGCGTGCAGCGCGGCACGATTCGCCGACAGCCGACTGAGACAGCCCGGAATTATTTCGAGCCCGAGGGAATTATCAGGCCGTCGCGGGGTAGTCCTTTCGCTATTCGTTGATCGGTAGCTGCGTTTTCGGCCGATTCCGGCAGATATCGCGAGCCAGCCACCTCGGAATATTGCGGGGGAGGCTGATATCGGACTAGCATCGACGTATCGGAGGACCTTCCACTTGCATCGGCGCTTGTCCTTGTCGACGCGGCTTATGATCGCGATCGTCCCCCTGGTGCTGCTGACCGCCGGGTGCGTCGGCTATCTGGGCTACCGAAATCTCGCAGCCGTCGCGATCGGACGCAATCTCGCCAGCCTCGACGCCAGCGCCCGCTCGCAGACCGTCGAACTGAGCAATCTGGTGAAGAACGTCCGCGCCGACGTGAAGGGATTCCGCTCCATCGTCGGCATCGAGGAGGTCATCGCGCTCAGCCGCGATCCCTCGCTGCAGACACTCGGCGGACGGACGCTCACGGAATGGCGCGCGCGGATCGGTCATCGATTCGCCGGCGAACTCGAAGCCAAGCCCGCCCTGATGAAGTATCGCCTGATCGGCGTGGCGGACGGCGGCCGGGAGGTCATCCGGGTCGAACGGCGGCCGAACGGCGAGGTTCGCGTCGTCCCGGACGACGAATTGCAGCGCAAGGGAGAACGCGACTTCTTCGAGCAGGGAATCCGCGCGGCGCCGGATGAAATCGTGATCTCGCCGGCCGAACTCAATCAGGACTACGGCGTGATATCGGAACCGCACACGCCGGTGGTGCGGGTTTCGGCGCCGCTGTTCGCGGAGGACGGCACGCGCTTCGGTGTGCTCGTCGCCAACATCGATCTCAGCGGCGCGTTTCGACAGCTGACACGCCTCGCCCGACAAGGCGTGATCGTCTACGTCGTCAACGACCGCGGCGACTATCTGCTGCATCCCGACAAGAGCCGCGAATTCGGCTTCGAATGGGGCCGGCCCTCTCGTATCCAGGACGACTTCCCGAGTCTCGGCGCCGCCGTCGCCGGCCGCGAACAGAAAACCGCGATCGTCGAGGATCGCACCGGGGCTCCGTTCGGCGTGGCGCTGGAACACGCCGACGGGGTGCGGCTGTCGGTACTCGCCGTGCTTCCGCAGCAGAACATTCTCGACGCGATCGGCGCGGCCTGGCTGAACTCGAGCGTGATCGGCGGCTCGGTCGCGGTGCTGATCGCCGTGCTGCTCGGCATCGTCCTGGCCCGCACCATGACCAGGCCGTTGTCGCAGATGACCAAGGCGGTGACCGAATTCTCCGAGGACAAGCCGCTCCGCATGCCGGTGAACGCCGGCGGCGAGATCGGCCTGCTGGCGCGCGCGTTCGACAGGATGGTGCAGGAGGTCAGCGCCACGAACGTCGCGCTCCGGCACGAAAAGGAAACCTTCGACAGCATCATGACGACGATGGCCGAATGCGTGGTGTTGTTCGGCCGCAACGGCCGTGTCGTCTATCAGAATCGCGCCAACCTGGAACTCGTCGACTCCCTCGATATGAACGAGAACCCCGACGCCTACATCCTCTACACGGCGGACGGCACCACGCAGCTGCCCTTCAAGGACTGGCCCTACGCGCGGGTGATGCGCGGCGAAACCGTCGACAGCTTCGAGGTCGTTTGCCGCGCGCATAGTTCCGGCAAGAGCGTCGATCTGATGGGAAGCGCGCGACCGATATGGGACGCGACGGGTGTGCAAGCCGGCGCCGTGGTTGTGTTCCGCGACGTCACCGAAATCCGGGCGACCGAACACCGGCTGCATCAGGCGCAGAAACTCGAAGCGATCGGCCAGCTCACCGGCGGCGTCGCGCACGACTTCAACAACATGCTCACCGTGATCAGCGGAACCGCCGAAATCCTGCTCGAGGAACTGAAGGACAAGCCCGACCTCGTCAGCATCGCCAGGATGATCGAGCAGGCCGCCGGGCGCGGCGCCGACCTGACGCGGCAGTTGCTGGCGTTCGCCCGCAAGCAGCCGCTGCAACCGCGCAACGTCGACGTCAACCAGATCGTTCTCGACGCGGAGAAACTGCTGCGCGCGACCATCGGCGAGCACATCGAGATCGAGGTCCAGTTGCAGCAGGATCTCGAGGCGGCGCAGATCGATCCGTCGCTGCTGTCGTCGGCGCTGCTCAACCTCGCGGTGAATGCGCGCGACGCGATGCCGAAGGGCGGCAAGCTGCTGCTCGAAACCAGCACGGCGATGCTGGACCAGAGCTACGCACTTCAGAATCCCGACGTGCCGCCCGGCCACTACGTGATGATCGCCGTCAGCGACACCGGCACCGGCATCCCCGCCAATCTGCGCGACAAGGTGTTCGAACCGTTCTTCACCACCAAGGGCATCAGCAAGGGCACCGGCCTGGGCCTCAGCATGGTGTACGGCTTCGTCAAGCAGTCGGGCGGCCACGTCAAGCTGTACAGCGAGGAAGGCCACGGCACGACGGTCAAGCTGTATCTGCCGTTCGCCGACGCCTGCGCCGACACCGAGGTGCCCGCCGCGCCGGTCGAAGGCGGCCGCGAGACCATCCTTCTGGTGGAGGACGACGAGCTGGTGCGCAAGTTCGCGATCGCCCAGCTCGACGGCCTCGGCTATCGGACCATCGCGGTGTGCGATGGGCCGGCGGCCCTGCAGGAGGCCCGTCGCGGCACGCCGTTCGATCTGCTGTTCACCGACGTCATCATGCCGGGCGGCCTCAACGGCCCGCAAGTCGCCGACGCGATCGCGCGGATCAGGCCGGTCAAGGTGCTGTACACCTCCGGCTACACGGAAAACGCCATCGTGCATCACGGCCGGCTCGATCCCGGCGTGCGGCTGCTGGCCAAGCCGTATCGCCGCGCCGATATGGCGCGGATGGTGCGCAGCGCGCTCGGCGATCCCGATCACGTCCCGACCGACGACGCCGCTCCGACGTGCGCCAGCGTCGCGGGTTAGCGCGCGTCATCGATTGATCGAAGCAATCCGGCTTTCCCGGAGGCACAGCGTCCTCATCCTGCGGAGCCCGGCAATGCCGGGCGTCTCGAAAGATGGAGCAGCGCGTCGCTCGCGGCGCATGGTTCGAGACGGCGCTGCGCGCCTCCTCACCATGACGATGGACTTGGGGCACGAGCTGAAAAATCCGGGGCCGGATGACGATCCGCAGATCAGTCATCCCGCTCCCGGTCGGCGGCGCGCCGGGATCAAATCGTCCGCCCCGCCTTGGCCCAATACGGATCGCGCAGCCGGCGCTTGAAGATCTTGCCGGAATCCTCGCGCGGCAATTGCGCCATGATCTGCATGTGCTTGGGAATCTTGTAGCCGGCGAGCACGGGTTTGAGCTGATCGCGGATCTCCGCTTCGTCCAGCGTGACGCCGGGCTGCGGCTCCAGCATCGCCATCAGCGCCTCGCCGAATTCGGCGTCGGGAATCCCGAACACCGCGCAATCGTGCACGCCGGGAATGGCGTGGATCGCCGCCTCGATCTCCGCCGGGTAGATGTTGACGCCGCCCGAGATCACCATGTCGCGCTTGCGATCGCAGATGAAGACGTAGCCGTCCGGATCGAGATAGCCCATGTCGCCGGAAGTGATGAAGCCGCCGCGATCGATCTCGGCGCGCTTCTCCGGCTTGTTGTGATAGGTGAAATCCGGATTGCCGGGGATGCGCGAGAAGATCTCGCCGATCTCGCCCTGCGGCACTTCCTTGCCGTCGTCGTCGACGAACTTGAGCTCGGCGCCCGGCGCGATCCTGCCGACGGTGCCGGGTTTGTTCAGCGCGTCCTGCGAGGTCGCGAACGTCACCGCGCCGCTTTCGGTCGAGCCGTAGAATTCGTAGATCACCGGCCCCCACCAGTCGATCATCGCGCGCTTGATGTCGGCCGGGCACGGCGCCGCGGCGTGAATGACGTGGCGCAGCGACGACATGTCGTATTTGGCGCGAACCTCCTCCGGCAGCTTCATCAGCCGGATGAACATCGTCGGCACCATGAACACGGTGTCGATCCGGTGCCGGTCGATCAGTTGCAGGAACGCCTCCGGCTCGAACCGCGGCATCAGCACCAGCAGGCCGCCGAGCCGGCCGGCGCGGATGCCGAACGAGTTCGGCGCGGAGTGATACAGCGGCCCTGGGCACAGCGCGCGGGCGCCCGGCTTCAGCCCGTAGATCAAGGCGCGCATCGCCTCGGCATTCGCCGCCTGCGCCGGCGTCGGCATGAACCGCTTGACGCCCTTGGGATGGCCGGTGGTCCCCGACGTGTAGATCATGTTCTGCGGCTGCGGCTGCATGGGGCCGTCATACGGCTTCTGCCGCGCGAGCCAGCCGTCGACATCGATCGCGCCGGCGGGCGCGGCGCGATGATCGGGATCGATCTTGTAGTTCGAGAGCACTTCCGGCGGCGTCGGCACGCTCAGCATCGTCACGCCCGGCGGCACCACGCCGGCCGACTGGTGCAACAGATCGGCGTGGCCGATCAGCACCCGCGTGCCGGAATCGCCGAGCACATAGGCGACCTCTTCCGGTTTGAAGTGCCAGTTCACCGGAACCATGTAGGCGCCGAGCGTCATCACCGCGTAGGCGGCTTCGAGAAACGCGATGTCGTTGCGCATCAGCACGCAGACGCAGTCGCCCGGCTTGACGCCGAGCGCCTGCAGCCCGCCGGCGATCAGCGCGACGCGCGCATCGACCTCGTCGAAGCCGCGACGGCGGTCGCCGGAGATGATGCCGTGGATGAGTTGGTCGGTCATGGTCTTCTTCTTGTTCGAGGGGCCCTGGGGGCCGCGGCCCTCATGGCGAGGAGCATCGCGCAGCGATGCGTCTCGAACCATGAGTCGGGTGACACGGGTCTATCCCCGCCATTGCGAGCGAAGCGAAGCAATCCAGCGGCGCCGAGCATGCAGCTTGTGGATGGCTTCGTCGGCTTCGCCTCCTCGCCATGACGAGGCGGTTTCTGGTTGGCCTAGTCGGCGAAATTCGGCGCGCGCTTTTCCAGATTGGCGCGCACCGCTTCGGTCTGGTTGGGCGAGCCGATCAGCTTCTGCTGCTCGACGCTTTCGGCGAGCAGCGCCGGGCCGGGATCGACCGAGAGGTTGTTCATCATCCGCTTGGCGGCGCGGATCGCGTCCGGGCTCTTGCCGGCGATCTCGCGGGCCATCTCCAGCGCCGCCGCGCGCGGATCGTCGACGATCCTGGTGGCGAGGCCGTAGCTCAGCGCCTCCTGCGCCGAGAAGATCCGCCCGGTGTAGGTCAGCTCGCGCAGGATCTCGTCGCGTACCAGCGAGGCCAGCACCGGCGTGCCGGCCATGTCCGGCACCAGGCCCCATTTGATTTCCATGATCGACATCCGCGCATCCGGCGCCATCAGCCGGATGTCGGCGCCGAGCGCAAGCTGGAAGCCGCCGCCGAACGCGACGCCGTGAATCGCGGCGATCACCGGAACCGGCAGCATCCGCCAGCCCCACACCGCCTGCTGCGGCGCATTGGCCTGGCCGTGGGTGCGCTTGGTGAGATCGCGAAATTCGCCACCCGGAATTCCGTTGCCGCCGCTCTCCTTCATCGCGGCAAAACGCCCCATGTCGAGGCCGGCGCAGAACGCCTTGCCCTCGCCGGACAGCACCACGACGCGGACGCCCTTCTCGGTCGCGAGGCGCTCGGTGGTGGCGACCAGCGCCTCGAACATCGCGGCATCGAGCGCATTCATCTTGTCCGCCCGCACCAGCCGGACGTCGGCGACGCCGTCCGTCACCGACACCGCAACGCGATCATTCATCGGGTCATTTCCTCTGCTTGTGTTGTGGCGCCACAGAAAAGCGTTGTCGGAAATTAGTCAATCGCTTAATCAACGACGATCTTCCACTTTTCCGGGCACCTCCCATGTTCTCCGATCAGCTCCTCGCAGGCCGTCGTATCCTCGTCACCGGCGGTGGCACCGGGCTCGGCAAATCCATGGCCGCGCGCTTCCTGCAGCTCGGCGCCGAGGTCCACATCTGCGGCCGCCGCAAGGGCGTCTGCGACGAGACCGCCACCGAACTGATGGATCAGTACGGCGGCAAGGTGATGACTTACGGCGTCGACATTCGCGACAGCGCCGCGGTCGACCACATGGTCGAGACGATCTGGGCCGACGGCCCGCTCACCGACCTGATCAACAACGCCGCGGGCAATTTCATCTCGCGGACCGAGGAGCTGTCGCCGCGCGGGTTCGACGCCGTCGCCAACATCGTGATGCACGGCACGTTCTACGTCACCCACGCGGTCGGCAAGCGCTGGATCGCCGGCGGCCATCGCGGCAACGTGGTGTCGATCACCACCACCTGGGTGCGCAACGGCAGCCCCTATGTGGTGCCGTCGGCGATGAGCAAATCGGCGATCCACGCCATGACGATGTCGCTCGCCACCGAATGGGGCCGCTACGGCATCCGCCTCAACACCATTGCGCCCGGCGAAATACCGACCGAGGGCATGAGCAAGCGGATCAAGCCCGGTGACGAAGCCGGCGCCCGCACCATCAAGATGAATCCGATGGGCCGGGTCGGCACCATGGAAGAGCTGCAGAACGTCGCGGTGTTCCTGATCTCCGGCGGCTGCGACTGGATCAACGGCGAGACCATCGCGATGGACGGCGCCCAGGGCCTGGCGATGGGCGGCAATTTCTATCAGCTCCGCGACTGGAGCAACGCCGACTGGGACCAGGCCAAGGCCTCGATCAAGGCCCAGAACGAAAAGGACCGCGCGCAGCGGGGATAGTTCGACCGACGCCTCTCGTCTCGTGTCCCGGATGCTGCGCAGCACGCCGCCCTTGCGGCGTGGTGCGCTGCTGATCCGGGACCACGACGGAACGCGGCATCCGTAAAGGTCCCGGTTCGGCGGAGCAGCGTTTCACGCTGCACCGCGCCCGGGACACACGCCCACCTGCGTGCTGCACGATGGTGACCTTGCTCCCCCCTTCCTCCGCGACACTCCCTCCCGCTTGTGTTTGCGCGTAAAGCGCGGCAGACTTTCTGCAATCACAAGTAACTAACAAAAAATCACCCAGGGAGTGACCATGTCCGAGCTTCAGGAGCAGACCCGCACAGCCGCGTCGCACGCCTCTTCGGCGCCGAACGCGGCGGCCGAGCCGGCCAATCTGGCCGACGTCGTCCGCGCCCAGGCCAGAACCCGCGGCGACGAGATTCTGTACGAATTCGAAGGGCGCATCACCAGCTTCGCGCAGTTCGACGCCCACACCAACCAGATCGCCCGTGCGCTCGCCGCGAGCGGCGTCAAGCCGACGGAGCGGATCGCTTATCTCGGCAAGAACAGCGACGTGTATTTCGAGCTGTGGGCCGGCGCGATGAAGGCCAATGTGGTGATCGCGCCGGTGAACTGGCGGCTCGCCGGGCCGGAGATCGCCTACATCGTCGAGGACTGCAAGGCGGCGATCCTGTTCGTCGGCCCCGAATTCGTCGACCAGATCCGCGGCCTGAAGGATCAGATCCCGAGCGTGCGCCACATCATCACCACCGAGGGCGGCGCGCCGGAGTGGCAGGACTTCGGCAAATGGCGCGACGCGCAACCGGCCACCGACCCGCAGGTCGCGGTGGCGCCGAGCGACATCGCGATCCAGCTCTACACCTCCGGCACCACCGGCAAGCCGAAGGGCGCGATGCTGAGCCACGCCAACTTCCTGTCGCTGGTCCGCGCCGGGCGCGACAACACGCCGGACTGGAACATCTGGACCACCGACGACGTCTCGCTGATCGCGATGCCGGTGTTCCACATCGGCGGCTCCGGCTGGGGCATGATGAGTATCTATCACGGCGCCAAAGGCGTGATCGCGCGCGAGTTCGATCCGACCAAGGTGCTCGACTTCTTCGAGCAGTCCGGCATCACCAAGCTGTTCATGGTGCCGGCCGCGATGCAGTTCGTGGTGCGGCAGCCGCGCGCCCGCGAGGTCGATTTCTCGCGGCTGAAATACATGCTGTACGGCGCCTCGCCGATTCCGGCGGCGCTGCTGAAGGAATGCATCGACGTGTTCAAATGCGGCTTCGTGCAGATGTACGGCATGACCGAGACCACCGGCACCATCGTGGCGCTGCCGCCCGAGGATCACGTCGAGGGGCTGGAGCGGATGCGCTCGGCCGGCAAGGCGCTGCCCGGCGTCGAGATCGCGATCCTCGATCCGGACGGCAAGCCGCTGCCGCCGCGCGCGGTCGGCGAGATCGCCACCCGCTCCGGCTCCAACATGGCCGGCTACTGGAATCTGCCGGATGCGACGCGGAAGACGATCGACGGCGACAACTGGCTGCGCACCGGCGACGCCGGCTACATGGACGAGGACGGCTACGTCTACATCCACGACCGCATCAAGGACATGATCATCTCCGGCGGCGAGAATATCTATCCGGCCGAAGTCGAGAGCGCGATCTGCGATCATCCGGACGTCGCAGAAGTCGCGGTGGTGGGCGTGCCGGACGATCAATGGGGCGAGGCGGTCAAGGCCGTGGTGGTGATGAAGCCCGGCAAGGAAGCCAGCGCGCAGGACATCATCGGCTTCACCCGCACCCGGATCGCCGGCTACAAGACGCCGAAGTCGATCGACTTCATCCCGGCGTTGCCGCGCAACGCCTCGGGCAAGATCCTGCGCCGCCACCTGCGCGACCCGTATTGGGCCGGCAAGGACCGGCAGGTGAACTGAGACAGCGACGCGCATCCTCGACGCCACGGGGAGCGGGACCGCGAGCGGCCCGCCCTCGCCGTTTCGAGCAGCGCAGCGACCGCGTCGCGGCCCGCCCTGCCCGACGCGCAGGCCTGCACCGCGCCGGCGACAACCGAAAACTAACCAAGCTGCGATATGGTCGCGCCGTGGCTTCGCATCCGACGATTCTGGTGTTCGATTCCGGCCTCGGCGGGCTGACCGTGCTGCGCGAGGTCGTGCGCGCGCGGCCGGATGCGCGCTACGTCTATGTCGGTGACGACGCGTTCTTCCCCTACGGCCAGCGCAGCGAGGACGCGGTGATCGGCCGCGTCGTGCCGCTGATGGGCGAGTTGCTCGACGCGCACGCGCCGGACCTCGTCGTGATCGCCTGCAACACCGCCTCGACCATGACGCTGGCGCCGCTGCGGGCGCGCTATGACGTGCCGTTCGTCGGCACCGTGCCGGCGATCAAGCCGGCCTGCGCGTCCTCGAAGACCAAGCGCGTCTCGGTGCTCGGCACCAGCGGCACCGTGCGGCTGGAATACACCCGCGCGCTGATCCGCGATTTCGCCGGCGGCTGCGACGTCAAGCTGGTCGGCTCGGTACACCTCGCCTCGCTCGCCGAGGCCGCGCTCGGCGGCGCCGAGGTGTCCGACGAGGCGATTCGCGCCGAGATCGCGCCCTGCTTCGTCGCCGGCGACGGCAGCCGCACCGACACCATCGTGCTCGCCTGCACCCATTACCCTCTGCTGCTGGACCGGCTGGTCCGACTGGCGCCGTGGCCGGTCGACTGGATCGATCCGGCGCCGGCGATCGCCCGGCGGGTGGTCACGCTGCTCGGCACCGCCAGCGGCCATGGCGACGCACCGGGCGTCGCAATGGTGTTCACTTCCGGACGGTCGCACCGGCTGTCTCCGACCATTTCCCCTTATTTTAGCGGCCATATTTTAGCCTGACTGCTTTTCGGTGTGGCCCCTTGCTGCTAGTTTCTCAGGCAGGGAGAGACCGCATGGCCAAGAGAATTCTGATCGCGCTCACCGTCGCCGTCCTTGCCGGAACCGCGGTCGCCCAGCAGCAGAGCGGGATCAAACGGACTCCCCTGCAGAAAGTCGAGTTCCCCGACGGCTACGTCACGGTCAGCGGGCTGGCGGAACTTCCGCCGGGCGGCAGCATTGGCCGCCATACCCATCCCGGCATCGAGACCGGGTATCTGCTGGAAGGCGAAGCGGTGATGAGCATCGACGGTCAGGCCGACAAGCATCTCAAGGCCGGCGATTCCTACGCGATTCCCGCGGGCGTCGTGCACGACGCCAAGGTTCACGGCGACAAGGGCGCCAAGGTCATGGCGGTCTGGGTGGTCGACAAGACCAAGCCCCTCGCGACACCGGCGCCGTAGACCGTGCGCGGAACCATCCGAAAAATCTCGCTGCGGCGGCGACTGATCGCCGACCTGATGCGCGCCTCGGAGGGCGTGCCGCTGATTACTTATCAGCGCACGCTCGATCTGGCGCCGCTGGCGCATGCGCGCGCCCGGCTGCCGTCGCCGCCCGGCTTCGCCGCGATCGTCGCCAAGGCGTTCGCGCTGGTGGCGCGCGAACAGCCGATCCTGCGGACGCTGGTGATCGATTTCCCGTGGCCGCATTTCTACGAACTGCCGCGCAGCGTCGGCGCGATCGCGATCGCCCGCGAGATCGACGGCGAAGACTGCGTGCTGATGCAGAAGGTGGTGGCGCCCGACGAATTGTCGCTGGCCTGCGTCGACGGCCTCATCCGCGAGGCGCAGACGGCCCCGGTCGACGCTGTCCCGATGTTCCGCAAGCTGCTGCGGATCGGCGCGCTGCCCTGGCCGGTGCGGCGGCTGGTGTGGTGGAGCGGGCTGTCGCTGGCCCGCCAGCGCGCGAATTTCTTCGGCAGTTTCGGCCTGTCGTCGGTGTCGGCGATCGGCGAAGGCGACCTCTATCCGATGAGCCCCGGGCCCTACATGCTGAGCTACGGCCGGCTCGACGACGACCACCGCCTGACCATGGTGATCCGTTTCGACCACCGCCTGATCGACGCCGCCCCGGTCGCCCGGATCATGACCCGGCTCGAACAGGTGCTGAACACCGCCATCACCGGCGAATTGCAGGCGATGTACTGCCCCACCACCGGAAAACTCCCGGCGCGGGCGGTGGGGGCGTAGGCGAGACCAGTTTTCGTACTACAAGCTACTGATAATATTATCATTTTTACAAATTGACGCCAGATTGACACCATGTTGACATTTGTTAACGCTCCACCCAGATTTGGGGGGCATTGATCGTGGGGCGGCCGACGCATCCGAGCAAGGAGATCGAAGCCGCCGTCAGCTTTGCCGAGGAGCAAGGATGGTCGTGGGTGAAGGTCAGCGGGCATGCCTGGGCCAAGCTGCTGTGCCCACATCACGACCGCGACGGGTGCGTGCTGTTCGTCTGGTCGACGCCGCGCAACCCGGAGAACCACGCCCGACAGTTGCTGAGGCAGATCGCGCGATGTCCGCATCACGCCGCAGGAGACGCCGATGAAGGCATTTGAGTTCAGCGTCATCGCCTCCGGTCTCGACCCCGAATCTGCGGATTTCGCCGACCGATTCTTTCTGGCCGGCTGCGACGACGCGACGATCTCGTTCCAGAAAGGCCGGATCATCGTCGACTTCACCCGGGAGGCCCCCTCGATCGGCGAAGCGATCGCTTCGGCGCTGGAGTCGGTGCGGGCGGCGGGCGCCACGGTCGACCGAATCGAACCCGACCCGCTGGTCAGCCTGTCCGACATCGCGGCGCGGAGCGGACTCACTCGGGCCGCGATCACCCAATATGCCAAGGGACAAAGAGGAAAGAACTTTCCCGCACCGATCGCCCGCGTCACCTCCGACAGCCCGCTCTGGGACTGGGCCGTCGTGGCGAAATGGCTCTACGGCAACAGCAAGCTCAGCCGGGACGACGCCATCGCGGCCGAAGCGGTGCGCCTGGCCAACATCACCGCCGCATCGCCCGATCCGGGGTTCCGGGACACGCTGGAGGGCGGCTTGCAGGCTTACGCACAGGCGCTCGAAGCCGCCTGACCGGTCGGTGCGGTCCGGCGAAGCAGCGCTCGCCGGCGCCCCTGTCCCGCCCCGGCCGAATTGACATCCGGCGGGTTTCTCCCTAGAACCCGGCCAACAACGCGGGCCTTTCGGCCCGCGTTGCGTTTCGCGACCCGTGGTCCTCCCCTCTTCAGCTTTGGGGCCGGACCTGTCGGCGGCAGGAATTCTCCGGCCGCACAGGAGGGCGCGTCTCCTCATCCATGATCAAACCGAGGACGCGATGACAAAGCGCAGTGAAGCCAAGTATAAAATCGACCGCCGGATGGGCCAGAACATCTGGGGCCGCCCGAAGAGCCCGGTCAACCGCCGCGAATACGGCCCCGGCCAGCACGGCCAGCGCCGCAAGGGCAAGCTGTCCGACTTCGGCGTGCAGCTGCGCGCCAAGCAGAAGCTGAAGGGCTACTACGCCAACATTTCCGAGCGCCAGTTCCATTCGATCTACGTCGAGGCGACCCGCCTCAAGGGCGATTCGGGCGAGAACCTGATCGGCCTGTTGGAACGCCGGCTCGACACGGTGGTGTACCGCTCGAAGTTCGTCTCGACGATGTTCGCGGCCCGCCAGTTCATCAATCACGGCCACATCAAGGTCAACGGCAAGCGCGTCAACATCTCGAGCTACAAGGTTCGGGTCGGCGACGTCATTGAAGTCAAGGAAGCCTCGAAGCAGCTCGCGATCGTGCTCGAAGCCAGCCAGCTCGCCGAGCGCGACGTGCCGGACTACATCGACGTCGACCACAACAAGATGACCGCGAAGTTCGCGCGCATCCCCGGCCTCACCGACGTGCCGTTCGCGGTGCAGATGGAGCCGCATCTGATCGTCGAATTCTATTCGCGCTGAGCGCTCTCGCGCCGGCCACTGAATCTTCTTCGTACTGATTGCTGCTCAGTCCGATGCATCAAGGCCCCGGTTCGCCGGGGCCTTTTTGTTTGAGCCGTGTCCCGGACGCGATGCGGCACGCAGTGCCGCTTCGCAGATCCGGGACCCCGGTTACTTCTTCTCAAAGCAACAACCGGGGCCCCGGATCTGCAGCGCACCACGCCGCAACAGCGGCGCGCTGCGCAGCGTCCGGGGCACGGTGACCGCATGAAGACGGCCCTGTTTTCGGGCGCACGGTCGCCGTGCTACCCTCCCCGCATGGCCTACACCCCCGCCCCGCCCGATCCGAATGCGCCGCCGGTGCGGATCAATCTGCTGTCCGACACCCAGACGCGGCCGACCGCAGCGATGCGGGAGGCGATGGCGCGCGCCGAGGTCGGCGACGAGCAGACCGGCGATGATCCGACCACGAACGCCCTGAACGCGCGCGTCGCCGCGCTGCTCGGCAAGGAAGCCGCGGTGTTTCTGCCGTCCGGCACGATGTGCAACGTCACTGCGACGCTGGCGACCTGCCGGCCCGGCGACGAGATCATCGCGCACCGCACCGCGCACATTTTGTCGCGCGAAGGCGGCACGCACGCCGCGCTCGGCGGCTTCCAGATCACGCCGCTCGACGGCGACGGCGGCCAATTCTCGCTGGCGGCGTTCCGCGCCGCGCTGCATCCGCGCTCGCGCTACGAGCCGCCGCAGACCATGGTCAGCGTCGAGCAGACCGCGAATATCGGCGGCGGCACGATCTGGCCGCAAGCGACGCTCGACGCTATCGCCGCCGCCGGCAAGGCGGCCGGGCTCGCCACCCATATGGACGGCGCGCGGCTGATGAACGCGGTGGTCGCCACCGGCATCGCCGCGCACCAGATGGCCGCAGGCTGGGATTCGGTGTGGATCGATTTCAGCAAGGGGCTCGGCGCGCCGGTCGGCGCCTCGCTGGCGGGCTCGCGCGCCTTCATCGACGAGGTGTGGCGCTGGAAGCAGCGGCTCGGCGGATCGATGCGGCAGTCCGGCGTGATCGCCGCCGCCTGCAACTACGCGCTCGATCATCACGTCGAGCGGCTGGCTGAAGATCACGCCAACGCCCGCGCGCTGGCCGCCGGCCTGGCGCAGATCGCCGGCGTCGAGGTGCAGGAGCCGCACACCAATCTGGTGTTCTTCCGCCCCGACAGCGCCGGCGTCCGCGGCGACGCGATGGTCGCGGCGCTGCGCCGGCGCGGCGTGCTGCTGGCGATGATGGACGGCCGCATCCGCGCCTGCACCCATCTCGACGTCAGCCGCGCGATGATCGAGGAGACGCTCGACCTGGTCCGCGAGATCGTGCGCGGGGCTTAGTGCAGTTCTGCGTCTGATGGAAACGGAGCTGGCAATCCGATCTCTTGCCACACGTGCAACCTCATGGTGAGGAGGCGCGTAGCGCCGTCTCGAACCATGCGCCGCAAGCGATGTTTCGCCCCCATCCTTCGAGACGCCCGGCTTCGCCGGGCTCCTCAGAGCCTGGCCGAAAACTAAGCGAGTGATTTCGGGCAGATTGTGATTCCGTCGGATTTGCAAAGATTCGATGGAGGGCACAATGACTTGGTCCGAAACCACTCGTG
>JACRJB010000012.1 GCA_016215605.1 Rhodopseudomonas palustris | reverse complement strand
TCGATCCGATGGGCGTGCATACCGGCGACTCGATCACGGTGGCTCCGGCGCTGACGCTGACCGACAAGGAATACCAGATCATGCGCGACGCCTCGCTGGCGGTGCTGCGCGAGATCGGCGTCGAGACCGGCGGCTCCAACGTGCAGTTCGCGGTCAACCCCGACGACGGCCGGCTGGTCGTGATCGAAATGAACCCGCGGGTGTCGCGCTCCTCGGCGCTGGCGTCGAAGGCCACCGGCTTTCCGATCGCCAAGGTCGCAGCCAAGCTGGCGGTCGGCTACACGCTCGACGAAATCGCCAACGACATCACCGGCGGCGCCACCCCGGCGTCGTTCGAGCCGACCATCGACTACGTCGTCACCAAGATCCCGCGCTTCGCGTTCGAGAAATTCCCCGGCGCCTCACAGAATCTGACCACCTCGATGAAGTCGGTCGGCGAAGTGATGGCGATCGGCCGCACCTTCCAGGAGAGCCTGCAGAAGGCGCTGCGCGGCCTCGAAAGCGGCCTCACCGGCCTCGACGAGATCGAGATCGACGGCCTCGGCCGCGGCGACGACAAGAACGCGATCCGCGCCGCGCTCGGCACGCCGACGCCGAGCCGGCTGCTGCAGGTCGCGCAGGCGATGCGGCTCGGCTGGTCCGACGACGAGATCTTCAACTCCTGCAAGATCGATCCGTGGTTCCTGGCGCAACTGCGCGGCATCGTCGACACCGAGAACAAGGTCCGCGCCAGCGGCCTGCCGGACCACGCGTTCGGCATGCGCACGCTGAAGGCGATGGGCTTCTCCGACGCCCGCCTCGCCGTGCTGGCCGGCACCAGCGAAGCCGACGTCAAGGCCAAGCGGCGCGCGCTCGACGTTCGCCCGGTGTTTAAGCGGATCGACACCTGCGCGGCCGAGTTCGCCTCGCCGACCGCCTACATGTACTCGACCTACGAGTCGCCGTTCGCCGGGCCGGCGTCGGACGAGAGCCAGCCTTCGGCGAAGGACAAGGTGATCATTCTCGGCGGCGGTCCGAACCGGATCGGCCCGGGCATCGAGTTCGACTATTGCTGCTGCCATGCCTGTTTCGCGCTGCACGACGCCGGCTATGAATCGATCATGGTCAACTGCAACCCGGAAACGGTGTCGACCGACTACGACACCGCCGACCGGCTGTACTTCGAACCGCTGACCGCCGAGGACGTGCTCGAGATCATCGACACCGAGCGCAGCAACGGCAGGCTGCACGGCGTCATCGTGCAGTTCGGCGGCCAGACCCCGCTGAAGCTCGCGCGCGCGCTGGAAGCCGCCGACGTGCCGATCCTCGGCACCTCGCCGGACGCGATCGACCTCGCCGAGGACCGCGACCGCTTCAAGCGCATCCTCGACAAGCTGCGGCTGAAGCAGCCGAAGAACGGCATCGCCTATTCGGTCGAGCAGGCCCGCCTGGTCGCCGCCGAACTCGGCCTGCCGCTGGTGGTGCGCCCGAGTTACGTGCTCGGCGGCCGTGCGATGCAGATCATCCGCGAGGACAATCAGCTCAGCGACTATCTGCTCGGCACCCTGCCCGAGCTGGTGCCGGGCGACGTCAAGGCCCGCTACCCGAACGACAAGACCGGCCAGATCAACACCGTGCTCGGCACCAACCCGCTGCTGTTCGATCGCTATCTGTCCGACGCCACCGAGATCGACGTCGATTGCCTCGCCGACGGCAAGGACACCTTCATCGTCGGCATCATGGAGCACATCGAGGAAGCCGGCATTCATTCCGGCGACTCGGCCTGCTCGCTGCCGCCGCATTCCCTCGACGCGCCGATGATTGCCGAACTCGAACGACAGACCCGCGAGCTCGCGCTCGGCCTCGACGTCGTCGGTCTGATGAACGTGCAATATGCGATCAAGGACGGCGAGATCTACGTGCTCGAAGTCAACCCGCGCGCCTCGCGCACCGTGCCGTTCGTCGCCAAGGTGATCGGCATGCCGGTGGCCAAGCTCGCCGCGAGGATCATGGCCGGCGAGAAGATCGCCGATCTCGGCCTGAAAAAGCGCAAGCTCGACCACGTCGGCGTCAAGGAATCGGTATTTCCGTTCGCGCGCTTCCCTGGCGTCGACACCGTGCTCGGCCCGGAGATGCGCTCGACCGGCGAAGTCATGGGACTCGACCGCTCGTTCGAGATCGCCTTCGCCAAGAGCCAGCTCGGCGGCGGCACGCGCGTGCCGCGCAAGGGCACCGTGTTCGTGTCGGTTCGCGAAAGCGACAAGACCCGTATCGTCGATGCGGTGCGGCTCCTGCACGAGGTCGGCTTCAAGGTGATCGCGACCTCGGGCACCCAGCGCTATCTCAGCGACCACGGCGTGCCGACGGAAAAGATCAACAAGGTGCTGGAAGGCCGTCCGCACATCGTCGACGCGATCATGAACGGCGAGATCCAGCTGGTGTTCAACACCACCGAAGGCCCGCAGGCACTGGCCGACAGCCGTTCCTTGCGACGTGCTGCCCTCTTGCATAAGGTCCCGTATTACACCACTCTTTCCGGGGCTGTGGCCGCCGCAAAAGGAATTCGGGCCTATCTGGGCGGGGACCTTGAGGTCCGGACCCTGCAGAGCTACTTTTCCGAAACCTGATCATCACCCGGGCAAGGCGAGCCCGGCAAACTGATTGGCAACGACGCCGGCAGGCCGGGAACCCGCCAGCTTTTGGATTGTTTTATCCGGCGTTTCGCGGCGACCCTGGGTACCGGCTGGAAGTATTCTCGGGGGACCGCTTTGGCGGCTCACCCCTCTTATGTAAGCTGACGACTTCGCGGTGCGCAGACAGTGGCGCCCCGCGACGAATGCTGAAGGATAAAGGCAAGATGGTGGAAAAGGTACCGATGACTGCGGGCGGCTACGCCGCGCTCTCGGACGAATTGAAGAAGCGCCAGTCGGTGGATCGTCCGCGCATCATCGAGCATATCGCCGAGGCGCGCTCGCACGGCGATTTGTCCGAGAACGCGGAGTATCACGCCGCCAAGGAAGAGCAGTCGCACAACGAAGGCCGAATCGCCGAGTTGGAGGACAAGCTCGCGCGCGCCGACATCATCGACATCAGCAAGCTCAGCGGCGACACCATCAAGTTCGGCGCCACCGTGACGTTGATCGACGAGGACACCGAAAAGAAGGCGGTGTGGCAGATCGTCGGAGAGAGCGAAGCCGACGCCAAGAAGGGCAAGATCTCGATCACCTCGCCGCTCGCCCGCGCGCTGATCGGCAAGACCAAGGGCACCTCGGTCGAGGTCGTCGCTCCCGGCGGCGCCAAGGCCTACGAGATCGCCAAGGTCGAGTGGCGCTGACGAGATCGGCACCACACGACATCTCGCAAAGGCCGCCTCCGGCGGCCTTTTTGCTGTCCTGATCCAGCTTCGGCGCGGAGACGGACCGATCACGCGCGAGGAGTTCGGGATCACTTGTCCGTGTGGCCGTCCGGGGCGGATGGACAGCGGCGCGGGGCGCCAAGTATCAGCGATCGACATCGATCAGGGAGCCCCACCGACCATGGATAACTTTGCCGCCAAAGCGCAGCCCTTCGTGCTGAGCCTGTTTCGCTTCATCACCGGACTGCTGCTGTTTCAATACGGCGTGGCGAAGCTGTTCAAATATCCGGCCATGCCCTACTTCGCGAAGGTCGAGCCGCTGTCGCTGATCGGGGCCGCCGGCACGCTCGAACTGGTGCTCGGTGCGCTGCTGATGCTCGGCTTGTTCACCCGTCCGGTGGCGTTCATCCTCTCCGGCGAAATGGCGTTCGCCTATTTCCTCGGCCACATGTTCAAGGGTGAGACGCCGGTCTGGCTGCCGCTGCTGAACGGCGGAACGGCCGCGATCCTGTTCTGCTTCGCCTGCCTGTATCTCGCGACGGCGGGCGGCGGTCCGATCAGCCTCGACCGCGCGGTGCGTTCGCGCTGACGGCGCTGCGGTGGCGGCCGATCAGGTCGCCGCCGCCTTCAGCTCAAGCGGCACGGCCGGGGCGTATTTCGAATTTCGCAGCACCAGCGAGGTGCGGACGTTGCGCACATGCGGCGCGGCGGTGAGGTGAGCGACGAAATTCTGGAACGTCGCCATGTCCGGCGCGACGCATTTCAGGATGAAGTCGACCTCGCCGGACAGCATCCAGCATTCCCGGACCAGCGGCTCGTTGCGGACGAATTCCTCGAAGCCGCGTAGATCGGCTTCAGCCTGGCTCGACAGATGGACAGAGGCGAACACCGTGACGTCGAAGCCGAGCTGGGCCGGATCGAGCAGGCCACGATAGCCCTGGATGTAGCCCTCTTCCTCCAGCGTCCGGACCCGGCGCAGGCAGGGCGGCGGCGAGATCCCGACCCGCTTCGCCAATTCGACATTGGTGATTCGGCCGTCTTCCTGGATTTCCTGAAGAATCTTGAGGTCGATCTGGTCGAGGCTCTTGGACACGCGGCGAAATCCCGTGTTGCGGTCGGGGCAGAAAAGCGCACCCCTCATAACGCACTTGCCCAAACTTGCGCAATTTTATTTCGCGATGATCACAACTCGTTTGCCAAAGACGGTGGGAAATCCTGCACAGACGTGTTGCAAATCTTGCATAGCTCCCCAGATGACATAGAGTTGCGAACGAAAAATTCTCCGCCCAACGGCGATGCCCCTGCCAGGCCATTCCTGCTTCGCGCCGCCCTATCTTTGGGGAGCTGAAACATGCCCAGTCCAGTCCAGGCCAAGGTTGTGATCATCGGTTCGGGACCGGCTGGCTACACCGCGGCGATCTATGCCGCGCGGGCCATGCTCGAGCCGATTCTGATCCAGGGCATCCAGCCCGGCGGTCAGCTGACCATCACCACCGATGTCGAGAATTATCCGGGCTTCGCCGACGTCATCCAGGGCCCCTGGCTGATGGAGCAGATGGAGAAGCAGGCCCATCACGTCGGCACCAAGATCGTGACCGACCTGGTGGTGAACCTCGACCTCAGCCAACGCCCGTTCCGGCTGACCTGCGACAGCGGCGACGTCTACATCGCCGACACCGTGATCCTGGCCACCGGCGCGCAGGCCCGCTGGCTCGGCATTCCGTCGGAACAGACCTACAAGGGCTTCGGCGTCTCGGCCTGCGCGACCTGCGACGGCTTCTTCTACCGCGGCAAGGACGTCGTAGTGGTCGGCGGCGGCAACACCGCAGTCGAGGAAGCGCTGTTCCTGACCAATTTCGCCTCCAGCGTGACCATCGTGCACCGCCGTGACCATTTCCGCGCCGAGCGCATCCTGCAGGACCGCCTGTTCAAGCACCCGAAGATCAAGGTGGTGTGGGACAGCGCGATCGACGAGATCTGCGGCAGCGACAATCCGACCAAGGTCACCCACGTCCGGCTGAAGAACGTCAAGACCGGCGCGGTCAGCGAGCTGCGCGCCGACGGCGTCTTCATCGCCATCGGCCACGCGCCGGCGACCGAACTGGTCAAGGATCAGCTCAGACTGAAGCCCTCCGGCTATGTCGAAGTGGCGCCGAACTCCACCGCGACGTCGGTCCCCGGCGTGTTCGCCGCAGGCGACGTCGCCGACGAAACTTACCGCCAGGCCGTGACCGCCGCCGGCCTCGGATGCATGGCTGCGCTGGAAGTCGAGCGCTTCCTGGCGCTGCGGGCCAGCGAACGAGAGGCGGCGGAGTAGACATGGCTCGAAACCGCGACGGGTTCACCGATATGGATTGGGACAAGCTGAAGGTCTTCCACGCCGCCGCCGAAGCCGGCAGCTTCACCCATGCCGGCG
This sequence comes from Rhodopseudomonas palustris, assembly GCA_016215605.1. Taxonomy (GTDB): domain Bacteria; phylum Pseudomonadota; class Alphaproteobacteria; order Rhizobiales; family Xanthobacteraceae; genus Rhodopseudomonas; species Rhodopseudomonas palustris_L. The sequence goes on along the minus strand of JACRJB010000012.1, from coordinate 14,821 downwards.
AGCAGCTCGGGCTGTCGCAATCGGCGGTGTCGCGGCAGGTCAGCGCGCTGGAGCAGGAACTGTCGGTGTCGCTGTTTCACCGGCACGCCCGCGGCCTGATCCTGACCGAACAGGGCGACCTGCTGTTTCGCACCGCCCATGACGTGTTCATGCAGCTGCAGGCGGCCCGCGCCAAGCTGACCGACAGCCGCGAACGGCCGAGCGGCGATCTCAAGATCACCACAACCCCGGGCCTCGGCATTCACTGGCTGGTGCCGCGGCTCGGCGAATTCACCGCGCTCTACCCCGAGATCCGGATCTCGTTGATCGTCACCGACGAAGAGCTCGATCTGTCGATGCGCGAGGCCGACGTCGCGATCCGCACCCGCAAGCCGACCCAGCCCGACCTGATCCAGCGCAAGCTGTTCTCGATCGGCTTCCACGCCTATTGCTCGCCGGAATACATCAAGCATTTCGGCACGCCGCGGACGCTGGAGGAGCTCGACAATCACCGCCTGATCATGCTGAGCGACAGCCAGGTGCCGCAGCATCTGCAGAACCGCAGCTGGCTGGTCGACGCCGGCCGCAACGGTTCTGGACCGCGCGAGCCGTACTTCAAGGTCAACAACATCCTCGGCCTGGTGCGCGCCTGCCAGCAGGGCCTCGGCATCGCCGCGCTTCCGGACTATCTGGTCGAGGATCCCAACCGGCTGGTGCAATTGTTCGGCGAGGAAGACTCGATCCAGCTCGACACCTACTTCGTCTATCCGGAAGAGTTGAAGACCGTGGCGCGGGTTCAGGTGTTCCGCGATTTCGTGGTCAACAAGGCGCAGCGCTGGCCGAGCTGAACACCCCCGCGTCCCCGCATGACTGACATGCGGGCGCACCGCTTGCTGCGCAAAGCGTTCGCAGATCAAATGGCTGCATGCTGAGGGTTTGCACTACGCATGTCCCCCTCCTCCAGTGGTGCGGAGCCTCAGTTATCCCTCTTGGAAGGTGATTGTGTCGGCCTCACGTGGCCACGACCTCAGCCGGGCTCCTCGTGAGCCCGGTTTTTTTTGGCCGCACAGAACAACGACCGCCCGGAGCGCGGGGCATCCGGTCGGTTCCAGATTGATGTCGCCGGATAGCAGCGTGCGGCACAGCGGCCGCAACGCCGGACAATGAAAACGCGCGGATCCCCGCGCGCCGAAGGTCAGGACTTATGCGGCCTGCTTGTGCATCGCCCCGCCGGCCGAACCGGCGCCGCGGATCGCCTTGACCGAGCGTTCGATCGCGGCCCAGAGGCGGTTGATCTCGTAGGCGGCGCGGCCTTCTGCCGCATATTCGCGGGCGCCCTGGCCTTCCCCGAGCGCCATCAACAGGTCGGCGCGGTTGGTGATCTGGCCACCCCAGACCGGGGCCTTGAACTTCGCCAGCGCATCGCGGGCGATGGTCACGATCCTGCTCTCCACCTCGTCGCGCAGCGCCGGCGCACCGTTCAGCACGATCGCATAGGGCTTGCGGTTGGCGCGGCAGGTTTGGATCGTGTCCTGAACCGCATTGACGTCGAACACGCCGGGACGTGCCGGAATGATCACCATCGTCGCGTTGCGGATCGCGTCTTCGACCACCGCGGACAAATTCGGCGGCGTATCGATGAACACCCATTCCACGCCGTCGCGCTTAGCTGAGGCGACGATCTCGCTGACCGAACGGGTCGCCGTGCGCAGCGGCGGCTCGTTGGTGCCCCGCAGCTTGTGCCACAGGGTGAGCGAGCCTTGCGGATCAGCGTCGATCAGCAAACACGGACGCGACGCTTTGTTGACGTGAGCAGCCAAGTGAGCGGTCAGGGTGCTCTTCCCCGAACCACCTTTACGCGAAGCAAAAACGATGACGTTCATACGATGGCCTCCCGATTGACCTCTAGTTGACAAAGGTGAATCAGGACGCTGATTCGTGGAAGATAAAATTGCGAGCAACTGAATCGCCACGCCCGATTGCAGCGTCAGGTTGGCTTTTGAGTCACAGTCATTGCTTGCGGTCGAACGGATATTCCGCCTACGCGCGCGATTCGCTGCGAGCATCGGACTCGATGGCCGCACGCCCCGCCTGCTGATCAGGGGCGAACGGCTTGATATCGACGCCCCGCTTGCGCTGCCGCTCGACCCATTTGCGCTCGACCCAGCCGAGGGTGCGAGCCGTCGGCTTCTCCAGCGCGGGGACGTCCTGCGCTATCAGGATCAGTCCGAGCGGCAGCATCCACAGCCCCAGCACGGGCAGGAAGCTGAACACGCCGCCGCCGACCAGCAGCACGCCGAGCGGCAGGCGGACGTACTTCGAGGACGGCCGGCGCAGCCAGCCGACGAACCCCGCGGGCTTGGGCGGCAATTTCGACTCGAACCACGCCATATGGCGATCGAGCTCGGCGCGGTGATCAGTCTCGTTCACGGGTTTCTCCATCCCGGAGAGATAGGAACAGACACGGATCGTTTCCAGAGCATCGATCTGCTGCGTGATGGCCAGACCCAAACGCGCGGTCGGTCAGCGGTCGCGATGCGCCTGCCGCTTGACGCGCTTCGACTTGGTCCGCGCCGCCACGGGGGACGGGCCGAAATGCGCCCGGCAGGTCGGCGTCAGCCGGGACTTGTTCTGGATCATGCAGACGGTGATGCGGTCGACGTCCGGCACGAACGCACCGCACAATCGCATCGCGTCGCCGGTGCATGCCTGCTGCTGATCCGCGGTGTAGGCCCATGCTCCGGTCGCAACCAGCGGCAAAGCCGCGCCAAACAGCATCGCAGCGATCCGGCGCCTCGCTCCCAGTCGGCCCATAAGCGTCCCCCGATCCCGTCAGTCGCCCAGTCGACTGATCGAGACGAAGTGTGAGGGAGCCCTTGGGAGTTGGCAAGTCGCAGTGCGTCGCACCTATCACTGCGACGCCTCAGGCTTCATTGGCGCCGACGCCGCGGCGGTCGAGAACGCTTTGACCTTCGGGAGTGAGTTGATAACTGCGCCGCGTGCGGTCGCCGGAGGCGACGGCGACCAGGCCTTGCGACACCAGATGGTCCAGTTCCAGGCGCTGCCCTGCATTCAGGTCGCGTCCTGCCGTGCGCGAGATATCCACCAGCACGGCAATCGCTTCGTCACTCGGCTCCGGCTTGTTCATCATCCCCTCCTCGACTCGTCCTGAGCCAACGCGGCCCATCGCACGGCGTTCCGGGCCAAGGAATCCGAAGACAGGTGTGGGCGCATTCGTCGGCTCGGCCTTGGGCCGGGCTTCGGCGTCGAACAACCTTGGCCGCGTTTGCCTCGAACGGTGCTGATGGAAACGCCAAGCAGTTGAGCAAACCCGACAACGTCCGGCACGATTCCGCCACAAATCGGCTTGTTGCAATTCCGCAAACCCGATGAAATTGTGTCGCCGGCGGCCATCTCACAGAAGCAGACCATGTTCCAGCTGTTCACGCGAACAAATCCCGACAATCAGTTCAAGGCCCGGTCGTCGACCCGGGACAAGGCGACGGATGCCGCGCGCGTTGCCTCGGTCGCCAAGTCGATCGACGACGCGCTCGCGTCGGCCCAGGCCGAACACGCCGGCCTCGGTCAACGCGTCACCGATGCGATCGCCCGTGCGGCGATCACCGCCGGGAACGACTCCGACGAATATCTCGACCGCGAGCCCGCCAACACCGCGCTGCAAAATCAGCTGAACGCCGATATCGCCAATGGCGAACGACGGCTCCGCGAGCTCGAAGTGAGCATCGGACATTTCAAGTTTCTGAGGACCGCGCTGGCCACCCGGTTTCCCGATCACGCCGCCGCCGAAGCGCCGAAGTCGGCATAAGACCGGCGGACCCACGCCGGTCGGTGCAGAGCGTCGTCGACGCGCGGGATGGTCGGCCGATCGACTTCATCGACCCCGGCACGCGGCTCGCGCCAAGACTCAGCTCTTGCTGATGTGCTGTGCGCCGGCCTTCTTCAAAGCACGCTCTCAACTACCGGCTGTTCAGATGCACTGCCGTTGATCGACACGTCGATCGCTCCGTTCAATTCAGGCGTCGACTGCGTCTCGACGCCGGGGTGGCCGCTTCCAGTCTCCGCGTCGGCGCCTGAAATCTTCGATCCGGAACTGTTGGCCTCGCCGCGCGCCGTGACGAGGATCGCGGCCCGATCGATGCCGTGCTCCTGCACCAGCCGTTCGACGGCGAGTTCGGCCCCTCGCCGCGTATCGAATTCTCCACGGATCGCGTGCTGCATGATGGTCTCCCTGTGTTCCAACGTCGTTGTCGGGACAACGTCCGTCGAAGCCTCGGGTTGCAGCGCGCGCGAATGCAGCGATCCAAAGAGGCACTGAGTCCTCACCCTGAGGAGCCCAGCGAAGCTGGGCGTCTCGAAGGATGCAGCCACGCGTGCTCGCAGCGCATGGTTCGAGACGGCGCTGCGCGCCTCCTCACCATGAGGTTGTACTTGCGGCGCGAGCCAGCTCAGAATTCAGCAAGAGCAGAACGGCTCTTGGGCTCGGCTGCGATCGTGGCGATTAGTTGTAGCGCGCCATCGACAGCGCTGCCGCGTCGATTTCCGGCGCGCGCCCGCGGATCTGATCCACCGCGACCCGTGCCGCGCCGCACGCCATGGTCCAGCCGAGGGTTCCATGGCCCGTGTTGAGGTGCAGGTTGCTCAGCCGTGTCGGCCCGATGATCGGCGGGCCGTCGGGCGTCATCGGACGCAGCCCGCTCCAGAACGTTGCTTGCGACAGATCGCCCGCGCCCGGGAACAGATCGGTCAGCGAACGGTCCAGCGTCGCCCGGCGGTGGCGCGGCAGCCGGGTCTGATAGCCGCCGATCTCTGCGGTGCCGCCGACGCGAATGCGGTCGCCGAGCCGCGTGATCGCGACCTTGTAACTTTCGTCCATCACGGTGGATTGCGGCGACGCCGCCGCATCGACGATCGGCACCGTGATCGAATAGCCCTTGACCGGGTAGACCGGGATGTCGATGCCGAGCGGCTTCAACAGCAACGGCGAGAAGCTTCCGAGCGCCATGACATAGCGATCGGCCGTGAACGTGCCCTTGCAGGTCCGCACCTCCACCACCGCTCCGCCTTGCGCCTCGATCGCCCGGATCGTCGTCCCGTAGATGAATTGCACGCCCAGTTCGGCAGCCGCCGCCTCCAGCCGCTGCGTGAACAGATGGCAGTCGCCGGTCTCGTCGTCGACCAGCCGCAACCCGCCGACGAAGGACTCCCGCACCACGGCCAGCCCGGGTTCGGCGCGAATGCAGCCGGCGCGATCCAGCACCTCGAACGGCACATTGTATTGACGCAGGATTTCGACGTCGCCGCCGATCGCATCGAGCTGCGACTGCTTGCGGAACAGCTGCAGCGTGCCTTGGCTGCGATCGTCGTAGCTGATGCCGATATCCGCGCGCAGGGCGCGCAGGCAGTCCCGGCTGTATTCGGCGATTCCGACCATGCGCGACTTGTTGAGCGCATAGCGGCTCGCGGTGCAGTTGCGCAGCATCTGGAACACCCAGCGCCACATCGCCGGGTCGGCCTGCGGCCGCACCACCAGCGGGCCGTGGCGGTCGAGCATCCATTGCACGGCCTTACGCGGGACGCTCGGCCCGGCCCATGGCGAGGAATATCCCGGCGAGACTTCGCCGGCATTGGCGAAACTCGTCTCCAGGCCGGGGCCCGGCTGACGATCGATCACGGTGACGTCGAACCCGGCCTTGGCGAGATAATACGCCGTGGTGACGCCGATCACGCCGGCCCCCATGACCAGGACTTTCATTGCCGTCATTCTCCTCGCCAAGCGCCGCCGAGCGGCCGGTCGAAGCCGCTGCGTCGCCCAAAGGTTGCCGCCAGGGCCGGGAGAATGCCGGGAAAGCCGTGGTGGTTCTTGGCGAATCCGCATGCTAGGCTGGTCAAATACGACGGAATCCTTCGGACAAGCCGCCGATTTCAGAGAATTCCTGCACCTGCGAGAGTTCGCCGCGATGACGGACGCCATCGATCGCAAGATCCTCCGCCATCTCGTTCAGGATGCGCGGATCAGTCAGGTCGTGCTGTCGGAGCGGGTCGGACTGTCGCCGACCGCCTGCACGAGGCGGATGGTCCAGCTCGAGAAGACCGGCGTCATCAAGGGCTATTCCGCCGACATCGACGCCGCCGAGCTCGGCTTCACCATGACCGTGCTGGTCCACATCACCCTCGACAAGCAGAGCGAGGACGCGCTGTCCGCCTTCGAGCGCGAGATCGTCAAATGCCCCGACGTCGTGTCGTGCTACCTGATGTCCGGCAATGACGACTACCTCGTCCAGGTGCAGGCGCGCGACATGCAGGACTACGAACGCATCCACAAGCAGCACCTGTCCCGCCTGCCCGGCGTCTCCCGGCTGCATTCGAGCTTCGCCATGCGCAACGTCATCGCACGAAGCATTTCGCCGGCGGCGCTCGGCGACTAGAGTGAGCCCTCTCTCGCATCGGTTCGACCCACAGCACCCGGAAAGCAGGCATGATCACGACGGATAACGGAAGCCGGATCGTCAGGCTCGGCGCGGGCGCGGGATTTGCACGAGACCGCATCGAACCCGCACTCGATTTGGCGCGCCGCGGCAAACTCGATTACCTGATCTTCGAATGTCTCGCCGAGCGCACCATCGCGCTGGCGCAGCAGCAGAAGCAGAAATCACCCGAGCTCGGCTACGATCCGATGTTCGAGGCACGGATGCGCGCTGTGCTGCCGATCCAGCGCGAACAGGGCTTCCGGATCGTCACCAACATGGGCGCCGTCAACCCCGCCGCGGCCGGGCGTCTGGCGAAAGCGATCGCCGAGGAATTGAACATCTCGGGCCTCAGGATCGCGGTGGTCGAAGGCGACGACGTGCTACCGCAGGTGAAACGATCCTCGACGCGTTTTCTGGAGACGGGGGATCCGCTCAGCACCCGGTCGAACGAACTGATCGCCGCCAACGCCTATCTCGGCGTTGCCGGCATCTGCGAGGCGCTCGAAGCCGAAGCCGATATCGTGATCTGCGGACGCGTGTCCGACCCCGCGCTGTTCCTCGGCCCGCTCGTGCACGAATTCGGCTGGTCGATGACGGACTGGGACAGGCTGGGGACGGGAACGCTGGTCGGACACATGCTGGAATGCGCCGGTCAGGTCACCGGAGGCTATTTCGCCGATCCCGGCTACAAGGACGTGGCGGACCTCGGCCACCTCGGCTTTCCGATCGGCGAAGTCAGCGCCGCCGGCGAGCTGGTGGTGACCAAGCTGCCGGGAACGGGCGGCTGCGTGACGGCCGCGACCTGCAAGGAGCAACTGATCTACGAGATCCACGACCCGCGCGCCTATTATCAGCCCGACGTGATCGCCGACTTCTCGGAGGTCCGCATCGAAGAAGTCGGCCAGGACCGCGTTCGCCTGACCGGCGCCAAGGGATCGCCGCGGCCCGCGGACTTGAAGGTCTCGGTCGCCTACCGCGATGGATACATCGGCGAAGGACAGATCTCGTACGCGGGCGCCGGCGCCGCCGCCAAGGCGCGCCTCGCCGGCGACATCGTCCGGCAACGCCTCGCGCTCGCCAAGGTCGACATCGATGAACTGAAGATCGACCTGATCGGCATCGACTCGCTTCATGGCAACAACCTGGGCGGATCCGCCGAACCCTATGAGGTGCGGTTGCGGGTGGCGGCGAGGGTCAAGACCCAGACGCTCGCCGAAGCCGTCGCTCGCGAGGTGGAGTCGCTCTACACCAACGGTCCGGCCGGCGGCGGCGGCGTCGCGCACCTCAACCGCGAGGTGATCGCGGTGCAGTCGGTGCTTCTCCCGCGCGAGCAGGCGAATGCCGTCGTCACCATCCTGGAGGCCTGAATGAAGCTTCGAGAGCTCGCCCACTCGCGCACGGGAGACAAGGGCAACAGGTCGAACATCTCCCTGATTCCCTATGATCCGACGCATTATCAGCACCTCCGCGAGGAAGTCACCGCCGAGCGGGTCAAAGCGCATTTCCGCGACATCGTGCACGGCGCCGTTGAGCGCTACGAGCTGCCGCTCATCCATTCTTTCAACTTCGTGCTCGACGAAGCTTTGGGGGGCGGCGTCTCCCGGTCGCTGTCGCTGGACACCCACGGCAAGGCGCTGAGTTCGGCGCTCCTCGAAATGGACGTGTCCGCGCCACCCGGCTACGCGCCGAAGCATCGCGTCGCCGCCGGGGCCGTGGCGACGCCGACGGCCCACCTGCCGAAGGCGGAGGACTTTCTGCTGTGGCCTCCGAATGTGCAGGCCTACGGCTATCGGATCGTCGACAAGCTGTTCAACTCGCGTCCGATCCGCAAAGGCCCCTCGCCGCGGCCGCTCCGCTACGGCCATCAGCTGGAGCTGAGCTACCAAACGGCCAACGGGGCCTGTTCGATCGCGGATTTCATCGACCGGAACGCGCTGAGCGGCCTGCTGGTGCTGAAGAACGGACAGGTGGTGCTCGAGCAATACGGATTGGGGCTGCTGCCGTCCGATCGCTGGAGCACGATGTCGACGGTGAAGTCGATCACCGCGACCCTGGTCGGCGTGGCGCTGTACGATGGCGCGATCCACTCCCTCGATGATTCCGTGACGAAATACGTTCCTTCGCTGCTCGGCTCCGCCTACGAGGAAGTCACCGTCAAGCATCTGCTGACGATGACGTCCGGCGTCGCATGGAACGAGGACTACACCGACAAGCAATCCGACGTGAACCGCTACAGCAAATCGCTGGCCGACGGCGTGCCCGGCGGCGTCTTCGCTTTGCTGAAGGCGCTTGCGCGCGAGCACGAGGCCGGCACGCACTGGCGCTACAACTCCGGCGATACGTTTCTGCTCGGTGCGGTGCTGCGCAGCGCCATCTGCATGCCCGTCGCGGACTACCTGTCGCGCAAGATCTGGCAGCCCTGCGGCATGGAATTCGACGCGTTCTACACGCTGGAATCGCCGGACGGGCTGGAGATCGGCGGCAGCCGCGCCGGCATCGCGCTGCGCGACTTCGGCCGCTTCGCGCAATTCATGCTCGACGACGGCGTGGTGGACGGCAAGCGCCTGCTGCCCGACGGCTGGAACGACGACGCCAACCGCCACGCCTATACGTTCTCGGACGCCGATCGCGCGCTGATGCCCCAGATCGCCTCGGGCGCGCTGGCCGGCTACGGCTACTCTTGGTGGATCGCCGCGGACGGCGCCATGACGGCCGTCGGCTTTGCCGGGCAGCGGATCTACATCAACCGCGCCGAGCGGCTCGCCATCGTCACGCTCGGAGCGTTTCCTCAGCCCGGATATCGGGGCCCGGACGAACACGATAGAGTGGCGGAGGTCGTCGCCTTCACCGAAGCCGTGAAATCGGCGCTGGGGAGCAGCGGCGCTTGACGACCTGGATGAGATTGCCACCGACACCGCTCGCCGGAGCAGATGCGAAATCCCTTTCTCGAACTCTGATTGAAAGAACGCCATGAACGAAACAGCGGCCAGCAAGGAACTTCGCGAGCTCGACGTCCAGCATCTGCTCCATCCCTACACCAACCCGCGCCAGCACGAGCAGGCAGGGCCGATCGTGATCGAGCGCGGCGAAGGCGTGTTCGTCTACGACACCAACGGGCAACGTTATCTCGAGGGGCTTGCCGGCCTCTGGAGCGTCGCGGTCGGATTCGGCGAGCAACGGCTGGTCGACGCGGCGACGAAGCAGATGTCGACGCTACCGTTCTATCATCTGTTCGCGCACAAATCGCACTCGCCGGCCATCAGGCTCGCCGACAAGCTCTGCGCGATGGCTCCGGGCCGATTGACCCACGTGTTGTTCTCGAATTCAGGCTCCGAGGCCAACGACTCCGTCGTCAAGCTGGTCTGGTTCTACAACAACAGCCTCGGACGGCCGGAGAAGAAGAAGTTCATCGCGCGCAAGAACGGATATCACGGCGTCACGGTGGCGTCCGGCAGCCTGACCGGCCTGCCCGCCAACCACAACGCCTTCGACCTGCCGAAAATCCCGGTGATCCATCTGGAGTGTCCGCACTATTATCGCTTTGGCCGTGACGGCGAGACCGAGCAGCAATTCACCGATCGGCTGATCCAGGAGCTGGAGGACACCATCCTCGCCGAGGGTCCGGAGACGATCGCGGCGTTCATCGGCGAACCGGTGATGGGTGCCGGCGGCGTCCTGGTTCCGCCGGCCGGTTACTGGCCCCGCGTCCAGGCGGTCTGCCGCAAATACGACGTGCTGCTGGTCGCCGACGAGGTCATCACCGGCTTCGGCCGGCTGGGGACGATGTTCGCATCGGATCACTATGGCATCGAGCCCGACATCCTGGTCGTCTCCAAGCAGATCACCTCGTCCTATCAGCCGCTCGGCGCCGTGCTGTTCTCCCAGAAGATCTATCAGGCCGTCGCCGACAAGGCCGGCGCGCTGGGGACCTTTGCGCACGGCCTGACGGCCAGCGGCCACCCGGTCGCGACCGCCGTGGCGCTCGAAAACCTCGCCATCATCGAGGAGCGCGGTCTGGTCGCCAATGCCAGAGAGGTCGGCGCGTATATGCGCGAGAAGCTCGGCGCCTTCAGGTCTCATCCGCTGGTCGGCGAGGTGCGCGGAGAGGGCCTGATCGCAGCGGTCGAACTCGTCGCCGACAAGGCCTCGAAGCGTAAATTCGATCCGGTCGGCAAGGTCGGCGGCTATTTGTTCGGACGCGGCCACGAGCACGGACTGATCGCGCGCAATCTCGGCGACTCGTTCGCGTTCTGCCCGCCGCTGATCATTTCCAAGGCCGAAATCGACCTGATGCTGACGATGTTCTCGAAGGCGCTGGACGAGACCTACAGCTGGGCGAAAAGCCAGGGCCTTGCGCAATGACGAAGCGCCGCTCCACCCAATCGGGACCGGGTCAGAGCCTGGAGTGCTTCATCGATCAATTGAGTGAAGGACCTAGCCACACGTCCTGAGTTGTCATCCTGAAGGTGCGCGCGCAGCGCGCCTCGAAGGATGCGGCAAAGATGCCTGCGGCGCATCCTCGAGATCATTGTGCGACTGCGACCCGCGCCGGGGAAACGGACGCGGGTCGCGCCGCAGGACGGAATCGTCGATCAGAACGATCCCGCCGGCAGACGATAGACATCGGGAGCCTTGGCATCCGCGATGTAGAACAGCAGCAGCCCGGTGGGCGTCAGCACGCGCTGATTGTCGTCACCCGGCGCCAGTGTCCCCTGCAAGATCATCATCACGGTCCGGTCCTTGGCGTCGCTGCCGCGAAACATCAGGATCCCGCCGTTGATCGGCATGTTGGTCGCGATGGTGTCGGGCTTGAATCCCTCGCCGACGAAATGCGCGCGCAGCACGCTCGAATTCGAGAACAGCTGCTCCGGCGTCATCTGCGTGTCGATCGTCTTCGACCACGACACCGAGACTTGGATCAGTTTCTTGGTCTGGTAGCCGATCACATAGGAGACTTCCGCGGTGCCGCCGCCCGGCAGCACGTCCGGTGCCTTGATCACCAGCACCTTGGTGCGCTCACCGGGGTTGGCCTGCTCGCGAATGGCGTCGGGCTTCAGATTGAAGTCCTTGAGGATCGCGGCCCTCACGTCCGCCTCGGCCATGCCGAACCTGGCGGACCGAAAGCCCTCGACCTGGGCCTGGGTGGACGAGCCGATCTGCGGCGCGCCGGCCGGCGCCACCGGCGTCTCCTTCTTCTGGGCCAGAGCGGGCGCGTGAATCGCGACGATCAGTGCGGCGGTTGCAGCCAGGGCCGGCAAGCGTCGGAGGTTGGCGTTCATGGTCTTTCCCCTTCGTTGTGCGCAAGATCGCGCGGCTATTTGGCGGTCATCAGGGCCAGCGGCCTGAAGCTGACGCGCCCGTAAAACTCGGCATGGGCCTGAGAGGCCAGAACCGGCCGCCACGGCACGCCGACGCTCGCTTCCAGCGTCAGCGCGGCCACCGGCGTCCACGACAGGCCGACGCCGGACGAATCGAGACGGGTCTGCGCCGGCGAGGTCGAGAACACCGAGCCGCCGTCGATGAAGGCGTAGACGTCGAGTCCCTTGATCAGGTCCGACATGTCGCGGTGCAGCTCGAGATTGTAGTAATAGCCGCTGTCGCCGGCGGCGGTGTTGGTCGGGAAGCCGCGCACCGTGGTCGGCCCGCCGATCGAGAACAGCTGATCGCCCGGCAGCAGCTTGGCATAGGTGTATTGATAGCTGGCGAGCGCGACGACGGAAAACTGCGCCGGAAGCCGCGCCACGCCGTTCAGCGAGCCGCTCGCCGTATCGAAATTGCGGACGCCGCCGAAGATCTTGTCCTTCCAGATCACGTTGTTGTAGGACGGCGCGAAGGTGATCGCGTAGCTGTCGCCCGAGGCGTTGATCGAGGCGCCGCCGGTCGCCTTGCGATAGCGTCCGTCGGTCACCGTCACGCTGGCGAAATCGCTCTCGGAATTGCCGTAGGTGTAGGCGCCGATCGCCTGCACCAGCCAGAACTGATTGGCGATGAACGGCTGCGCGATGTTGATCGCCGACTGATTGGATTTGCCGGTGACGTCGAGAGCTTCGAACGGGCCGCGGATGATCTTGATCTTGCCCTCGGTGTAGCTGGCGCCGATCCGGCCGCCCCACGGGTTGAACGGCATGTTGTAGGCGACGTTGCCGTTCAGATTGCCCTGCGACTTGATGCCGTAGAACGTCAGGCGGTCGTCGATGCCGGCGAGGCCGTGCAGCTTGTAATAGACGCCGAGCTGGCCGCGGCCGGTGGTCTGGACGCCCTGATTGTCGGCGAAGATCTGCAGCGTGTTGCGCGGCGGCTCGGTGACCGCGAGTTGCAGATCGGTCAGGCCGAAATCGGTGCCGGGCTGCAGCAGCGCTTTGATCTGCACGTCGTTGGTGCGGTTGAACCAGGTGACGTCGTTGCTGAGCTTCGGCACGTCGAGGATCTCGCCCGCCGGCGGACGAATGTTCCATTCGAGATAGCGCACCGAGGTCTGCTGATTGCCCTCGATCGTGGTCTTCTGCAGGCGGCCTTCGGTGAGGTCGATCCTGATCACGCCGCCGGTCGCGGTCTGCGGCGGCAGCGTCGCGATCGCGGTGACGATGCCGCGGGTCGTGTAGATCTGGTTGATGTCGGCGACCAGGCTCTGCAGCCCGGCGATGTCGACCTGCGTGTCGAGATATTTCGCGGCGATCACCGCGAGCTCGTCGGCCGAGATGAAGACCGATTGGCCGAACTCGACGCGCTTCAGCAGGAACCGCGGGCCGCCGCCGGGAATGATCACCGCCGGTGCGCGCGCTGGCCCGATCACCGAAGGCCCCTGTTGCTTCGGCACCTGATCCTGCTGTTCGATGCGTCGGCGCTGGCGCTCGATGTCGCTGTCGATCAGGCCGGGGCTGATCTGCGGAATCGCGCTCTGCGCCATGGCGGTGGCGGCGGACAGCACAAAGAGGCCGAGGGCGACGCTCGGCGCCGCCCATGATCTCGGTCTGCGAATGCGCGGGGACGACATCGCCGACCTACCGCGGCGCCAGCGCAAAGCGCGCGTTGCGTGGCGGCTTCGCCGCCGCGTCGCGCGGTTTGCGCCCGGTGCGCCGCCGCGTCTCGCCGCCGCCCGCCCCGGCGTTGAGGTTGACGGCCGGCCCACTACCCGTCGCCTGCACCGGGATCACCGGACCGCCTCGGAGAGCCCATTGCGGCCCGAGCAGGAACAGCGTCGCCAGACCGCTGCGATGCTCGTCGGCCGGATCGAACGCGTTGCCGTTCCGCATGTCGATCACCGAGTTGCGAACGAAACTGGTGCCGCCGAACGGTCCGCCGCCGTAATTGGTGATCACCGAAGCGACCGTCGGGTTGTACCAGACGACCTGCGTGTCGCTGAAATTCGCCGGGCCGATCTGCGTCATCGAGAATGCACCGCTCGGCGAATACAGCTGAAGCTTCACGCCGTCGATCGGCGCGGGCGAGCGGTTCGCCAGCAGCACGTTTCCGGCCGGAACGTTGAGCTGCATCTGGCCGGGCACGTAGCCCTGCGCGATCGCCAGCCACAGCGCAGTCGTGGTGAGCGTCGAGTCGACCACGCGGTAGCGGTCGATCGCGACGACCGGTGCGTTGATGGTGAGGTTGGCGGCGGTCGCCACGCCGCCGTCGAAGCCGGTCACCGTCATGCGCAGCGGCACGGCCGGCGACGACGGCAACTGGGTCGCCGTGACGTCGATCCTGTCCGCGGCGAGCGCGACGGAGCGGAACACATTCAGCTCGGCGACCACGATATCCCGCGGCGTCGACAGCGACGGCGTGTCGCCCTGCAGCGTGGCGAAGCTGATGTCGGCGCTGCTGGCGACGCCGACATTGCCGCGGGCGAGCAGCCTGTTGCCGCGCACCTGGCCGTGGCGCGCCGACAGATCGATGTTGCCCGGATCGGAGGACGTCCCGGTGGCTTCGAGCCGGTCGAACACGATGTCGTTCTCGGCGCGAAGCACCTGACTGCCGCCGCTGAGCGCGGTGCCGAGCTCGATCGAACCGCCGGTCGATTCGACGAACAGCCGGCCGCCGGCGCGGATCGTGTTCCAGCGAACCACGCCGCCGGCGCGCAACACCGCGTCGCCCGTCGCGGCCGTCAGCGTCGCGCCGGTGTTGTCCGCCGCCGCAATCAACGTCGCCGAGCCGTTGGCCACCACCGTGCCGCCGCGGATCGCAGCAGCGTCGGAGGTCACGTTGACGTCGCCCGCGTCGCCGGCGACGCCCGTCGTCGCCAACCGGGTGAAGCTCACACCCTGCGCCGCCCGCAACGTCTGCGTGCCGCCGCTCGACGTGGTGCCGAGCTGCACCGCGCCGCCGGTCGAGCGCACGCCGATGGTGGTGCCGGCCGT